>NZ_QREG01000008.1:0-159593 GCF_003386095.1 Marinoscillum furvescens DSM 4134
AAGGGACTAGACAAGGTTGAAATAGAGGCTGGATTACTAGCTCTAGCACACAACCTGGCCAAAAAGGCCAATTAGCTTAACTGAGGTGACTCTTCATCGTTTATACATTATCTCGGCAACTCAAAATTAACTGACTTACAGAAATTGGTGTATAAATGATTGGAAAGTAAAAAGGCCATCTCATTACTTTTGAGACGGCCCCTTTTTCAATTCCTGGAATCAAACTGCAGTTCATGCGACTGCAGTTCGAATTTTTAATTTCTTCTTGAGTTCATCGATCGCAAACCGAAACTTGGAGTTGGTATCAATCATGTCATTTACTGACTGAACCGCATGGATCACCGTGGAGTGATCTCGCCCACCAAAATGGTAGCCGATCGATTTGAGTGAATGGTTGGTATAGTCTTTAGAGAAATACATCGCTACCTGACGGGCTATCACGATTTCTTTCTTTCTAGTCTTCGCTTTCAGGTCGTCTTGAGACACTTTGAAATAATCCGAAACCGTCTTTTGAATGTAATCGATCCCAACTTCTGAGTCGATATCCGTAACGATGTTTTTCAAGATCTGCTTGGCTAGTTCCAGGTCCATTTCGCGCTTCGTCAATGAAGCATGTGCTATTAGTGAAATCACTACCCCTTCCAGCTCACGAATATTGGTATCTACTGTGTAAGCGATGTACTCCACTACTTCATCGGGTATACTGATGCCGTCGGCGTGCATTTTGGTTTGGATGATCGCCATTCGGGTTTCAAAATCTGGTGCCTGCAAGTCAGCAGTCAATCCCCATTTAAAGCGAGAAACCAGCCGCTCTTGTAGTCCTTTCAGATCCTTGGGCGCACAGTCAGATGTCATAATGATCTGCTTACCTCCCTGATGCAGGTGGTTGAAGATATGGAAGAATATCTCCTGTGTTTTTTCTTTTTCCCTCA
Organism: Marinoscillum furvescens DSM 4134; assembly: GCF_003386095.1. Classification (GTDB taxonomy): domain Bacteria; phylum Bacteroidota; class Bacteroidia; order Cytophagales; family Cyclobacteriaceae; genus Marinoscillum; species Marinoscillum furvescens. Next base: position 933 of record NZ_QREG01000008.1, read on the forward strand.
GGAACTGCACATCGTCCAGAATCAGCAGATCTACTTCTTTATAGTAGTTGATAAAATCTTGAAGGTTGTTGTTTTTAAGAGCGTCAATAAACTGATTGGTAAATTTCTCTGACGCTACGTAGATGATTTTCTTAGAGCTATCTGTGGAGATGATTTCGTTTCCGATGGCCTGTACGAGGTGCGTTTTACCAAGACCTACCCCACCATAAAACATCAGCGGGTTGAAGGACGTAATGCCCGGCTTTTGAGCCACAGCAAATCCTGCAGATCTTGCCAGACGGTTGCAGTCACCTTCTATGAAGTTTTCAAACCGATAGCTTGGATTGAGGTTGGAATTGCTCTTGAGCTCCTGATAAAAATCAGGGTTTTTATAAGCATCGAATCCGTTGACGCGAGACTTGTGCTGAGAATGACTGGAGCCTGACACATTTACAGTAGTAGGCTGCACTTTTTCATCCCCTCTGTCTACCACAACAGAATATTCCAATCTCCCCTGTTCGCCGATCTGAGACTTTATCGCCTGTTTCAACAAGTGCACATAGTTTTCCTCCAGCCATTCGTAAAAGAACTGGCTAGGCACCTGTATCGTAAGTACACTGCTATCCAGTTTTAGCGGCACAATCGGCTCAAACCAGGTGGAAAAACTTTGGGCAGGAATACGCTCCTTGATAAACAAGAGGCATTTTTCCCATGTTTCTACATGCATCAGCGAATTATATTTTTATTCGGAAGTAATACCAAAAAAAGCACCCCTAAAGTTTAGGGGGACATCAAAATTGTGGATAAATTATTTAAGAAAAAAATGGTCTTCAAACTTGACTTTTTATAATCCTTTTATTCTCAATGAATTGGACACTTTACGAGTTAAAATCTTAAAAAAATACAAAGGCAAAATTTCACTTTTTTTTGACCTCTTGTTTTCCATCTAATAAAGGTAATTTTGAGGCACCCATGAAACAACAACACCCAAAATTCACAGAGTTTGAGCAGACGAACTACGCTGCATGGAAGGCAGCTGCAACCAAACTGCTCAAAGGCCAGGATCCAGATGAAGCCCTTTCCTGGTCTCAGGAACCAGACATCAACCTACAGGCCTTTTACGATGCCTCGCATCAAAAAAACACAGCTTATCTTGGCAGGTTCCTTGATTTATCACAGCATCATTCGGAGTGGACACAGTATGAGCGAGTGCTGGTCAACGACGAGAAAGAAGCCAATGAGCACGCGAAAACTGGCCTCATGAATGGCTGCACGGGAGCGCTTTTCGTTGGAGACCTCTCCAAAAGGTCTATCGAGAAACTGCTGGATGGAATAGCTTCCGAACACTGCGCTCTGGCATTTGAAAATACAGGTGCAGCGCCTGTGAACCTTCCTCCAAATATTGCAAATGGGTTTGGAATAAATATTGAGTCTTCGAACGACCAGTTCCGATCTCATGCACTACGCGAAACTCAGCACGGTTCTTTTGCGGAGCGAAGTGCCGCACTACTGCATCGAGCTTTTGAGCAATACTCAAACGGTTCCCATTTACCGCTAGACACGCTGACCTTTGTTCTTAGCCCGGGCAGTGATTTTTTCCATGAGATCGCCAGGATCCGAGCAGTTCGCCTTATTTTATCCGCGATTGCTCAAAAACAGCAAATCACTAATTACATTCCACATATACACTGCGAACCCTTACCGGGAAAAGACGAAGGAGACCATCTACTGAGGCAAACTACTGCAGGACTGGCCGCTGTAATTGCGGGTGCCAGCAGTCTGAGTTTTCATCCGGGAGAATCGCACTGGGCCGCCAACAGCGCCCATCGGGTGAGCAGGCACGTAGGCAACCTCATTCGTCATGAATCTAAAATGGGGAACCTACAGGATGCCTGCGTGGGGTCTTATTTTGTGGACACACTCACAGATGCCATGGCCCGTAAGATCTACCAGCTACTTGCTGATAATGGCCTGAAGATTTTTGAGTCTTCGTTTGACGAATTTTTCGAAACCGAGAATTCCATCAAACCCAATACCTACGAGCATTCCCGTTTCAGTGCCGGCATCCCTCCTTTTCTTAGAGGCCCATACGCCACCATGTATGCGGTACGTCCCTGGACCATCCGGCAGTATGCGGGTTTTTCTACAGCAGAAGAATCCAATGCTTTCTACCGTAGAAATTTGGCTGCAGGCCAAAAAGGGCTCTCAGTGGCTTTTGACCTGGCTACTCACCGCGGATACGACAGTGATCACCCTCGTGTATCAGGTGATGTAGGAAAGGCAGGAGTAGCTATAGATTCAGTGGAGGACATGAAGATCCTTTTCGATCAGATTCCACTAGACCAGATGTCGGTTTCCATGACTATGAACGGAGCCGTAATTCCTATTATGGCATTTTACATTGTGGCGGCCGAAGAGCAGGGTATCTCTCCAGACCAGCTTACTGGAACGATTCAGAATGACATCTTAAAAGAATTTATGGTGCGCAACACCTATATCTACCCACCTGCACCATCTATGCGCATTATTGCGGACATTTTTCGGTATACCTCTCAAAACATGCCGCGCTTCAATAGCATTAGCATCAGTGGCTATCACATGCATGAAGCAGGAGCTACCGCAGCATTGGAACTTGCTTTTACCCTGGCCGATGGGCTGGAATATGTACGCACCGGCATCAAAGCGGGCATCCCTATCGACGCTTTTGCGCCCAGGCTTTCGTTTTTCTGGGGCATAGGCATGGACTTTTTTCGCGAAATAGCCAAAATGCGTGCAGGCAGGGTTTTGTGGGCCAAGCTGATCAAAACGTTCTCTCCAGAAAATGATAAGTCAATGGCTCTGCGCACGCACAGCCAGACCTCTGGGTACAGCCTCACCGCTCAGGAGCCCTACAACAATGTGGCGCGCACAGCCATAGAAGCGCTGGCGGCCGCTTTTGGACATACCCAATCCCTTCACACCAATGCACTGGATGAAGCCATCGCACTACCCACGGACTATTCTGCAGCCATTGCTCGGAGCACACAGATCTATCTGCAAAACGACCTGCATATCACCGAAGTGGTAGACCCCTGGGGAGGCTCACAAAAGGTGGAGGCTCTTACTGAAGAGCTCATCAATGAAGCATGGGAAATCATCCTGGAAGTAGAAGAGATGGGCGGCATGGCAAAAGCAATAGAACAAGGCTATCCAAAACAAAAAATAGAAGAGGCTGCCGCACGAAAGCAAGCGAAAATAGATGCTGGCAAGGAGGTAATCGTAGGTGTAAATCGCTATGTGACGGATGAAAAAACGGAGATCGAGCTACTGGAAGTAGACAACAATGAAGTTCGCAAAAAGCAAATCGCCCGACTACAGCACCTCAAAGCAAACCGGGATGCTACTCGGGTAACCGACGCACTAAGCACACTCACAACGTGTGCTAAAACCAACGAAGGCAACTTGCTGGAACTTGCCGTGGAAGCGGCACGTGCCAGGGCTACACTTGGCGAAATTTCAGATGCTTTGGAAGAAGTATTCGGCAGGTATCAGGCAAACAACCAAACCATTTCAGGAGTGTACTCATCAGAAATCAAAGACAATGAGGACTTTCAAACGGCCAGAGCATTGGCGGATGAGTTTGAGTCCGTAGATGGCCGAAGGCCACGCATACTTGTTGCCAAAATGGGACAAGATGGGCACGATCGTGGTGCCAAGGTAATTGCAACTGCATTTGCAGACCTGGGCTTTGACGTGGATGTTGGGCCTTTGTTTCAAACTCCTGAAGAAGCAGCCCGGCAGGCTACAGAAAACGATGTACACATACTAGGAGCTTCGTCTCTGGCAGGAGGGCACAAAACCCTGGTACCAGAACTGGTACAGGAGCTCAAAAAACTGGGACGTGAAGACATCATGGTGATAGCCGGAGGAATCATACCCGAAAATGACCATGAGTACCTGAAAGCAGCGGGGGTCTCCTTCATCTTCGGGCCCGGCACGGTAATCGCCCGAGCAGCGATCAATATTCTGAACGAATTACTCAATGAATAAAAAGGTATAGACATAAAAAAAGGCGGTCAATGCCGCCTTTTTTATGTCTATTTCCTTCTAATGCTTACTCAGCCAATCCGTTTTTGATCAGGAAGTTTTGGTACAGCTCCTGGAAGTCTTCCACCTCAGGAGACATCTTAATCGCCTCCTCATACTTGGTCAGTGCATCCAGTATCAAGCCATTCTCTTCATAGAATGAAGCATAGATGATTTTGTTTAGTGGAGAGTCTTCTGAAACTTCGCTTTTCAGGTTCGCCAGATTTTCTTGAACTTCTACACGATCTCCAGCCTTAACTTTCTTGATGCCTATCTCACTTGAAGCGATCTCATCGTCACCCTTCTTGTAAACCTTCACAAGGTATAGGCCCATTTCATAAGCGATAGCATCGTCAGCAAAATCTAGCTCTATTGATGTTTTCTCTGTTTCTTCAGCGTAAATCTCTTCGTTGAAGATGTTTTCTACTTTCACCACATAGCTATCACCTTCTTCCATCCCTTCGGGTGCATCCCATCTTAGGATAGCTTTGTCACCCATAAGGTCTGCCTGGCTCGGTGCCATTACATTGATAGCTGCAGATCCTGTAGCACGAGATACCGCCCCTGTCGCGTTGAGTCGCGAACGGTAGTTGGTATTCTCAGACTCATTCATCTTGTTCATCACAAAGCTCGCATATCGGCTAGCGATACTCGAGTTGCTTGTGTTGATGGTCTGCTCCAGGTCAGACACCTTCTTTGTACCTGCTCCACGCACTTCTGTAGTCTTTCCAGACTTGTGCATCAAGCCAATATATGCACCTTCCGAAGCGATGATTTCATCTCCGGAACTCAATTTTGCTCCTGTCTTAAGTGACTCAGCAGCACTGCTACCGGCCTTTTTTACCTGGTTGCTGCCTTTGTTGGCCAGAACTCTAAAAGCGTAATCCTGAGCATTTGCTACTGAAGCAGCAAATAACAAGCTGGCTACAAAAGCATAAGAAACTAACTTTCTCATAATCATTCAGCGTTTATTGATAAGTTTTGTAAAGTTATAATTTATCCACCTTAAATAGGGACTTTCGTCCTTCTTTAGTAAATGCGTTTTTAACAACTCCGTAGTATACTTCAAGGGAATCTCCAACCAGAGCCACTGCAGCCAATGCCACACCGATCTCTGCTTTGAAGTTAAAGAAATCTAAGACGTATATGATACCAAATACCAAAACTCCTATTTCCAATAGCTGGAAAAGCTTGGTGATACCATCATACCATTTGGGAATACGTCGGTAAATAAGCGAAAACAATGCCACATTTAGAAAGCATAATAAAACAGCTAAAATATAGCCTGCGGTTTCACTCATATGATTGATATATTCTCGATCCAAAATCATCGAAATGATGTTGGCATGCACCACTCCTCCGTACATATCCGGAAATGCTCTCCCTATATATTTCTCGTTGAGTGGAGTATAAAATTTATCTTCTAGCGACTCTCTGTCACCCAGATATTTACCCAGGTAGCAGAACATCACGATCTTTCCCTCAATCATTTCCGGCACAAAGTTTTCCTCAAAAACATCCGGCACATCCAGGGCAAAATATTTGGTCCCAAACTTGGTAGCGCCATAATCGAGTACGTTGCCTTTGTAGTTGATTACTTCCTCTTCATAATCACGCTCCAGAAATTCCGCAGCAGCTGCTGAGTCCAAATAGCTCGCCAGCTGTACAGCGAAAGCCACACGTTGCTCTCCAGCGATATCAAACTTAGGCACGAAGGTTCTACACATTTTGAGCTCTTCCTGCACATTTGCATCTGTAATTAGGTTTACAAATGCATTTTTTTCAGCGAATGCATTAAAGCCTTCCCATGAATAAGCAATCGTATCTTTTGCCGGATCTTCTGGATGTGGGATTAGTTTAGATGCCAACACGAGGTGCTCCACACTCGCAAGTCCCTCCATGAGCATCATGTCGCCAAGTGTATCTTCTTTAGGTGTATAGAAAAAGGAATCAATACCGATACAAGCAGGATTGTACTGGCTAATGATCTGTAGCATCATGCCTATCTCGGCACGCTGAAGGTTGCTCAGGTTCACCAATACAATTCGATCGTCGCCCACAGGATCGTCTCTCAACTGAGAGAATACAATGTCTGTGAACTCCATGTCGTCAAATGCCGCTCCGATAGGATCGAAAACGTCAAAAATATTAAAGGCGGTTACGCTGCGAAACATCCCCATAAGACCAAAGATGAAAATGGTCGCGAGGATCGTGTCCAGCCAAAATTTTCTAAACATGTTTTTCTAGTTAGCAGGTGTGCGAAAAAGTTTTACTTTACTCGCAATTAATAAGCATTCACCCACAGATCAAATGCAAACTTAATAAAATATAATTTTTTATTGAAATTTAACAATTCTTGAGCAAAGAAACGAGGTTTATGCGAGAACGTTCACGAAAACGTCCAGATTTAGACCAACTAAAGTCGGGGATCGATCAATGCGACCGTACACTGGTCGCGAGAGCCATCACACTGATCGAAAGTAAACGCCCCGAAGACCAGCGATTGGCAGGAAACCTATTGGACATGGTACTTCCCAAAACCGGACGTAGCATTCGGATAGGAATCACTGGAGTGCCGGGTGTTGGTAAAAGTACGTTTATTGAGGCTCTGGGCACCTTTCTCACTGATATTGGCAAAAAAGTAGCGGTACTCTCCATAGACCCAAGCAGTACTCGCACGGGAGGGAGCATCCTGGGAGATAAGACACGCATGGCTCAGCTTTCCAGAAACCCTAATGCCTACATTCGGCCTTCACCGTCGGGCAAAAGTCTGGGTGGAGTAGCTCAAAAAACGCGAGAAAGCATCCTGATCTGCGAAGCTGCAGGATTTGATGTTATTTTGGTAGAGACGGTAGGTGTAGGTCAGTCGGAGACTGCTGTCAAAGACATGGTCGATTTTTTCTTATTACTCATGCTGGCCGGGGGTGGTGACGAGCTTCAGGGCATCAAACGTGGCATCATGGAAATGGCAGATGGCCTGGTGATCAACAAAGCAGATGGCAAAAACCTGGCCGCAGCAAAGCAAGCCAGAAAAGCTTATCTCAACGCGCTCCACTTATTCCCCCCACATCCTGCTGGATGGCAGGTTCCGGTGCAGCTGTGTTCGGCGTTGCAAAATGAAGGTATAGCAGCTTGCTGGGAAACGATCGCTGCCTATCAGGAAAAAGCCATAGAAGCGGGCTATTTTGCCCATCAGCGCAAAGAACAAAACTTAAAATGGATGCATGCGCTCATTCGTGAGCGTCTGGAAGAATCCTTTTTTCTTCAAAACAACATCCGTGGTAAGATCGAAGAATTGTCAGAAAGCGTAGCTGCGGGCGAACTCAGTGTCCGCCACGCAGTAGCTCAATTATTTAGCGAAAAATGAAGCCATTTGGCCCCCTTCCGGCAGGGAAAGACCCTTTTTCCTCTCCAGCAAGCGAGTACATCAGCACCTGACCGTTGCCTTGATAGCCATTGTTGTCAGCCACATAAATAACGTCTCCCTTCACACCGATTCCGTAAAAATTAGATCCAGTGATCAACGGTGCATCAGGAGCTACCTCTGCGGACGTAGCAAGTGAATAAACTGCCTTATCCTCACCTGACGTTCCCAGGTAATACAGGGTGCTTCCCGATTCATCAATTACCATCTTTTCATTCCAGGCCAGCCCCTGGATGCCAGTGATTGTCTTGGACACTTCGTTTGTCGTCAGGTTGATTTCAGCAAGCTCTCCACTGCGGCAGATCACCCAAAGGTCTCCTTCTGCATCCATCACCATCTTATCAGGCCCAGATCCTGTAGCAATCGTTGCCGTTTTGCTGTCATCTGTAGCATTGTATACTGAGATTGACGATCCTCCCACGTGGGACACGTAAAAGCTTCCATTTACCGCGAGCACGTGTTGGGCTTGCTCTTCCACATTGATGGTTTTTACCACCTTGTGCTCATTCAAGTCCACCACAGAAATTGTGCTTTCTTCCAATTGCCAGTTGGCATTGAAAGGTCCCCAGTTCGTCACATACCCTTTGGTACCAATAGCCGCAAATGCGTATGGGTTGCTAAACTCACCAGAGATGTACGCTTCCGACTCAAACGACCCTGCATCCAGGATTTCCAGCTTATCAGAGGCGTTGGTCACTGCATAAATCATTCCGTCAAATTCCACCGCATTTTGAATAGTAGCAGCAAGTGGGTATCCATTGGCTGCAGCGAAAACACTCAGGTTGGTCTCCTGACTTTGGGTGTTGTAAGTGGAAAAGGAACCATCACCACTTTGGAAGTTGCCTTCATTGATCACCACTACATCCGCACCAAAATATTCAGTACTAAACAGTCTGACATCACCATAACCAGTGCCCTTGTCAGTAGTCACATATACTCTGCCGTAGTACACAGTACCTGGAGTAAGGCCCTCAAACTCCACCGTAAACTCTGTATCCAAATCAAAGCTTTCTGCAGAAACTGTCAGATCTGAAAGCGTGGGCTCACCAGGGACTGAGGATATAGCCACCCCCACTTCTGTAACAGAAAAATCATCATCCATAGCTACGAGAGAGGATTTCAAAGAAAGCTTTGAGGCAGACGCCTCTACCAATGTGAGTTCAGAAACTTTGATTTGGGTGGCAGCACCGTCTACAGAGATACCGTCCAGCACAATTTCTTCCGCGCTATCTTCACAAGCAGCTGCAAAAAGTGTGAGTGCGATCATCCATAAGATGTGTAGGTTTTTTTTCATAGTCCTTAGTTAAAAATGTAATTGAGTTTAAATAAATAGTTGCGCCCGGGAGTAGCCCTTAGCTCATAGTTTTGATAGGCAGTATCCCAAATGTTTTTTACCGATGCACCCACCACCAGCTCATGGCTATTCCAGCTGAGTTGCTTAGAAAAATGTGCATCGTACAATGAATAAGCATCGATCTCGCTTGTATTTGATGCTTCAGTATACCTTTTACCCGTATGTGCTGCTCGTAGGTCCACGCTCCACCCTCCTCTTGCCAGCTGCACGCGAGCATTCCATTTGTGCTTAGGCACATAGGGAAGTTGTTTTCCATTGGATGATTCATTCCCCATGAAACCCGCCTCATTGACGGATCGATTGAACGTATGGCCGCTACTTAACCCAAATTGCCACTCCGAGAATGTCCAGTTGACTTTGAGAGCATTTTCCACTCCAGTGAGATGAACATCCTGCGCATTGTCTGGACTCCAATATCCATCAGCGGGAAGCCACACAATCATCTCACTGAGCCATGAACGGTAATGATCAATCTGATATCTAACATCCAAATTGCCCTTAACCCAGGCAAAATCAAGCCCTAACTCAGCAGCCACTCCATCTTCAGGCTTTAGGTTTAGATTACCGCCTGGCTGCCAATAGAGGTCATTTAGAGTAGGGAAACGGAAAGCCCGCGCCACCTGAGCACCTACCTTAGTGGTTATTTTTTGATTCGTGACCACCGCATATGTAAGGTCTAAGGATGGAATTACCGGCACAGCTTTCTGGTTGCTCTGATAGGGTACGCGCAGATTGGCTGTAGCCGAAAACTCATTTAACGGTGTGAATTTGGCAAAAGCATGAGGTGCATAGCGCCACTGCCGGGTATTGTTCTCATAAGCTCCCACATCCGGAAGCGCGAGCTCTATATCAGCGCCCAGCCTGTAGGTAATGAGCTCAGAGCCCAGGTATTCGTAGTAGCCATCCCAGATGAACCTTTTGAGGTTGGTAGGTGAGCTCTCATTGTACTGTTGATGATCGATCACCACTGCCAGGCCAGATTTTATATACCCCGAGTTTACAGATTGGTCGTAGCTTAGGTAAGTCCTCCAGTTAACATTGCGCAGTTGATCCTCTCCAGACTGGTCACCTATTATGGGTTGAATTTCACGAAAGTGGTAATTATACCAAACATCTGCAGTAAGCCTTCCTCCCCCAGCCATACGGTAAAACCCATTCAACTTTATGGCCTTCAGGTCACTTGCAGCATTGTTTTGTTTATAGGTTTCATTCCGAAAAGCTACTTCAAAGTCATTTTGCACTATGCTATTTACCGCTGCCAGAGATAGCCCTCGTTTCGCATTTCCTAAACTAGCCTTCATCCCTGAAAACACTTTACCGAAGCTACCCACCTCCTGACGAACATTGAATAACGCACCCTGATTTGGGCTACCGGATTTTAGCTGTACAGTTCCCCCAATGCTGCCACTTCCAAACAAGGCACTGCTGGCCCCCTGATGTACGGTAATGTCTGAAAACAGGAAAGTAGGCGTACTGGAAAAATCGCTCTGCCCTAGTGTCTGACTATTGATGTCGATACCATGCCAGCTCAGGCGGGTCTGGCTAGAGGTGGTCCCACGCAGGGTGATTGAGCTCAGCTGACCTTCAGCCCCATACTGCTTGATGTAGACCCCTGTGCTCTGCTGCAAGGCATCACCAATGGAAGATGAGCGAAATGGCTCCAATGTTAGCGAATCCAACTGCCCGGCGATACGCTCCTGAGCATAGCGCTCTACATCAGCTACTTCCACTGCCTGAAGGTATAGCGTATCTGCCTCCTGGGCATAGGCCAAAGCAGGAAGTAACAGTATGCAAACAAATAATCTATGTGTGACCATGATTCAGCTTATAGTGAACAAAGCCACGGATGTAACCATACAGAAAGCAGAGAATCCTCCCGAAGCAGGGCTATCATACTCTCCAATGCTTTCCTCCGAAGCCTGGAACGCGAACACACACCTGGCAGGTCTCCTGGCTTTTCCCTGAGTTTGTCAGCCTTCCCATCTACCTTGCGGATCCTAGACAGTGACTTAGATCAGAACAAACTCCCTTAAGTGGGAATCACAGTTGCGGGGACAGCTCCCGATTTTTCTGCCATTGGCAAAATCACGGGATTCCCTTTTAATACCACTCAGCAGCGACTGAGCAGTAACCATTGTGCGTAGCAAAGGTAGTAAGGCTTCAGCACTCCTGATCTAATTTTTTTTAGCCAATTTTGAAGCACCCAACGTTTTCTATTTAAATGACTACTCTCAAGAACCTGTTTACCCTTTTGCTATGCGCACTGCTTGGCTGCACATCACCATCCACGCAGCAGCAGGACGCTGACCGTGTGTCTACACTACAGGCATCGTATGCCACACGGTTTGACATCAGTGGGGAGAAGCTCACCGTACGAGAACCCTGGCCTGGAGCTCAGTCACCGATTTCTTATTCGCTGGGCAAATCTCCACAGCGAGTGGTAGTCACTTCCACTACGCACCTGCCGTATCTGGAGTTGTTGGGGCTCACAGACCGGCTCGTAGGCTTCCCGGGTACGCAGTACATCAGCTCTCCTGCGTTTCGGCAGCAGGTAGCTTCAGGAGCTATCACCGAGCTAGGCCCTGATGGCAATATCAACCTTGAACTGCTCATCTCTTTAAACCCTGACGTGGTATTTGCTTTTGATATGGGAAGCGAATCTACTACACTGGACAAGATCACCGAATCTGGCATACCTGTAGTCTATAATGCAGACTATCTGGAATCCTCTGCACTAGGGCGGGCCGAATGGATCAAGTTTTTTGGAGCTTATTTTGACAAGGAAAAAGCAGCAGACAGCATTTTCAACCATATCACCAATCGGTATGACTCGCTTCAGCACCTTGCCAGCCAGGCAGCCATCCACCCGACTTTACTCAGTGGCGTACTCTATGGAGATGTTTGGTTTATGCCTGGTGGGCAAAACTGGGCAGCAGAATTTTACAGGGATGCCGGGGGAGAATACCTGTGGGCAGACGACTCCACCAGTGGATGGTTAGAAATCAGCTTTGAGTCAGTCTTTAACAAAGCCCGACATGCCGACTACTGGATAGGCACCAGCACCTTCAACACGCGCGAAGAGCTCCTGAGTCAGGATGCACGGTATGGGGACTTTGCGGCCTTTCAAAATGATCGAGTATATAACTACAGCAAAAGGAGAAGTCCTTCGGGAGGCTATGATTTTTTCGAATCAGGGTATGCCAGACCTGATCGAGTACTTGCTGATCTGATCGCCATCCTACATCCTGAGCTGCTGCCAGATTACGAAACCTACTATTTCGAAAAGCTGCCATGATTCAAGATCACTTAGATGCTTCCTATGCCAAGTGGAGCAGGGTGCTCCTGTTACTGCTCCTGGCTTTGGTGGTTTGTTTCCTCCTCAATGTGAGTCTGGGGTCTGTCCACATCACACTGGAAGCTCTACTGAATTACCTGACCTTTCGTAGCACCGGCAATAACTCCTGGAACCTGATACTTTCCAACTTTCGGATTCCCAAAGCTTTAACTGCCCTACTGGTAGGGAGTGCACTGGGAGTAAGTGGCTTACAAATGCAAACTCTCTTTCGAAACCCATTGGCTGGCCCTTATGTACTGGGCATCAGTTCTGGTGCTGGTTTGGGGGTAGCGCTGGCCATATTTTTAGGTTTTTCCGCCGGAGGTTTTTTGGAGCTCTCAGGCATCGGCCGTAGCTGGCTACTAGTTATCGCAGCAGCATTTGGTTCACTCACGGTATTAGGCATCATTTCATTGGCAGCACAGCGGCTCAAAGACAGTGTAACGCTGCTGATCATAGGTCTGATGTTTGGCGCTACGTCCGGAGCTATCGTAAGCATTCTCCAGTTTTTTAGCCAGGCAGAAAACATACAGGCATACGTCATCTGGTCGTTTGGCAGTCTGGGTAGTCTTAGCTGGACAGAGTTGTCTGTTTTTATCCCCATTTTGGTTTTAGGGCTTTCAGCATCCATTCTCCTTTCCAAACCACTCAACACCCTGCTTCTAGGTGAAAACTATGCCGTGAGTCTGGGGCTCAACCTAAAGAGAAATCGACTGTTCATCATACTGAACACCGCCGTGCTTGCAGGTACAGTCACTGCTTTTTGCGGGCCTATTGCTTTCTTTGGGATCGCGCTACCACATCTTACGCGGATGCTGTTCAACACCACCAACCACCTGATGCTCACCCCGCTGGTTATACTTTTTGGATCTATCCTAATGCTCATTTTTGACGGCATAGCCCAACTGCCGGGTACAGAAATCACACTCCCCATCAATGCAGTAACGGCCCTGTTTGGTGCTCCCTTTGTGATCTATATTTTGTTGAAAAAGAAAACCCTCAACTACCGATCATGAGCCTGCTCCACACTCACCAACTCCAAATAGGATATACTCAAGCCAAAGGAGCACCCAAGGTGCTTCAACAGGACATTTCTGTGTCGCTGGAGGCGGGAAACATCGTGTCACTTATGGGGCAAAATGGTGTAGGCAAAACTACTTTCATCAAAACCATATCGGGCTTGCTACCGCCTCTGGGTGGTGAAATCAAGTATGGATCCCAAAATATCCGGAAGCTCTCTGCGGTACAACTTGCCTCTAAACTGAGCCTGGTGCTCACAGAGCGCCCTCATGCCTTTGACCTATCAGTAATAGAACTAATAGCTATAGGCAGGCACCCCTACTCCAGTTGGCTGGGTACACTGAGCAAAAAAGACCGTGAAGTAATCGACTGGGCCATCAGCGAGACGCATATCAACTATATAGCAAACCGAAAGCTCTATGAACTCAGCGATGGCCAGCTTCAAAAAGTAATGATCGCCAGAGCTCTGGCACAGGAGACAGATATTATCTTGCTGGACGAACCAGCAGCCCATCTGGATCTTCATAATAAGATAGAAGTGATGATGCTGCTCCGCAAAATTGCCCGACAAGGCAAAGGAATCCTTATCTCCACGCACGACATGCAGATCAGCACTCAGCTTTCTGACAGGCTTTGGCTGTTTAACTTCAACTCCCCGGTACAGCAGGGCACTCCTGAGGACCTGATACTCGATGGCTCTCTCGAGAAGGCTCTCTACTTATCCAACTTTGGCTATGACATGATCCATGGCGCAGTAGCCATGGAAGCTTCAGGCCCTAAAATCAACCTTTCGGGAGATCCTACCCGCTCGTTTTGGACCACACAAGCATTGAAAAGGAATGGCTTCCAAATTTCTGAGGATGCAAGCCTTAGCCTGAAAGTAACAGACACCAATTGGATACTCGAATCACCGAAGGATAAAGCTGCCTTTGACTCCATAGAGCAATTACTTCAGCATTTGCAGTCTAACAAATAGCATGAAAACGTCTGCCACGCGGCATTTAGGCACATATTGAAAACCAAAGTGCATGTTTTGGAAGTATGTAGAGGTAAACTTCCTAATCTATGAAATCACTTTTCCTAACACTCGGCCTCTTCCTCGCCACTACCTATCTCGCTTCAGGACAGTCGTTCTTCCAGGAAACCGATCGTTTTTTGGCTACCCATGTCCACTCTGGCCTTATTCACTATGACAGCATTTCTAAAAAACCACAAGCCCTGAATCAACTTATTGAGTCCATCGCGGCGTTTCAGCTAGCTGGCACTACGCCTGAAGAACAGAAAGCTTTTTACATCAACGCCTACAACCTACTGGTTATCAAGCTAATCATTGACAATTATCCCACTGAGGGCCCAATGAGTATCCCAGGTTTTTTCAATCAAAAAAAAGTAACGGTGACCAATAGGTCTATGACGCTGGACGAGCTGGAAAAAGAAATCCTTTTTGAAGCCTTTCCGGATCCGAGGCTCCATTTTGTACTGGTATGTGCAGCAGTAGGATGCCCACCCATATCGGATTTTGCCTATAGTCCCGATTCACTGGAGCAGCAGATCCAACGAAAAACAGAAAGTGTGCTCAACACCAACTGGTATGTGCGTGTCCACAAGGACAAAACTTACATTTCAAAAGTTTTTGATTGGTACCGTGAAGACTTTGTGACTGACTCCACCGATGTAAAGGCCTATATCAACGCCTTCAGAAAGATAGCCATTCCAAAGAATCATCCTCTAGAAATCTACCCGTATGACTGGTCTCTCAACGACACCAAAAGTAGTGTTCGGTTCTAAAAAGCAAAGCCTACACCCAAACCGAGTGGACCAGGAATAATTTCTGTATCCGTATTGAAAATAGGAGGCATGAGAATGAGGCGTACGGCTAGTCCCGAATTGAGTTTTGGGTAAAACCGATAGCCTACTACAGGAGCAAGATGATACTCTTTGTGGGACTGCATTCCATGATAATAGGTACCACCAGCTCCTAGTTCTAACAGGTGCTGTCCTCTCCCCATGACTACAGTGAATTGGTGTACAAACACCGCATACCTTTCAGGCTCATCACAACCTCCAAAAAGGCAAAGAACACTTAAGTCTTCAGTACCGCCTACCCCAACAGATACGGACATCTGTGCAAAGCCCGAACCGTGCGCCGTGTAGTCATACCGCCCTCCTAGAATAAACCCACCTCCCAGAAACCCATAAACCGCATGGTTGGGTCTATGATCATAGAAACCGTATACGATCGAGCTTATTTCTGCTTGATCAAGACCAGTTGTTATTTTTTTGCCGTGATGGTATGTCTTGAAAGCAACCCGATGTTCACTTTCAGAGAGGATTTGACATTTTATAGAGTCTCCATTGGTACGCACCACCAGATCCTGACCAACCAGCGGTGTAGTCATTAGAAAACATACAACAATCAGAAATGAGTATCTCATAGCCCTGATAATCAGCCAACTAATATACACAAAACCATCATAATTAACGTTGGGTTGGAGTTCAAAATGCACCAGCTATCAGGGACCATTCGCCATAGAATACCCAGACTAGATAGAGTCCTATATAAAAATGCATCCGATATTTGCACGATGGATGCAGTACAGCAGGGCACTACTCGAAAGTTAGAAAAGAAGATCAATTCAGAAATGGGCAAGGCCATCGCCGATTTTGGTATGATCGAAGAAGGAGACAAAATCATGGTAGCGGTCAGCGGTGGCAAAGACAGCCTGTGCTTGCTACACTTCCTCACCAAGCTGCAAAAAAAGGCACCTGTAAAATTTGAGCTTCTTGCTGTCAATCTGGATCAGGGTCAACCTGGATTTCCTGATCACATACTTCCTGAGCTTTTTGCCGAATGGCAGGTACCACACCACATCGAATACCGGGATACCTACTCCATAGTGGTAGAAAAAATCAAAGGCAGCAAAACGTACTGCTCACTATGTAGCCGTCTGCGGCGGGGCGTACTGTACAACCTGGCAGCACGCATGGAGTGCAACAAAGTGGCCTTGGGACACCACATGGATGACCTGATAGAAACTTTTCTGATGAATGCTTTCTACTCTGGCCAACTAGCCTCTATGGCTCCACACTACCAGACCGAAAAGAAAGGGATAAGCATCATCCGCCCACTCTACTCTATAGAAGAAAGCCTCCTGGCCGAATACGCTTCTTTGCAGCAATGGCCGATAGTGCCTTGTAATCTATGCGGATCACAAGAGGGCATGAAACGTCAGTATATTAAATCCCTGCTGAATAATTTACAGAAAGAAAACCCGATGATAAAATCGAGCATCATGAATGCCATGCGAAATCCGGAACCGGAGTTTTTACTTGACCCGAAGCTGTGGGTTGGTGAGGTTGCTTCGAGCTCGCACTAGCACCTATATAGCATCTAGTATTGGCCGCTGCCAAACATTTTGCGGAGTTCGGACCTAAACTGGATCAGGTCTATAAACAATGAAGTTCCTAGTACCGCCATGATTACTCCCATTAGCCCCAACAATACCAACAGCTCAAAAGGAAGTGCTGAATTGAGAAGTGAAAGTGCCAGTACACATAATGCTACTCCGACTACCGCTATGGTCAGGTCGAAGATGGAATAAAGTTTTAATTTGCGTCGAGTCATTTCTAAGTCAATTTTTAAACAAATGAAGAGGTTTTTGAGATTACAATCAATACAACACCATTTTGTTTACATTATTTTTAATAAACGGGAAGTAATAATGAAAATTAACACAAATAACCACATACTTATACCGAAATAGTACTTAGAACTCAATTCCCATTTCGGGCAAAACAGGCCTATCTCTAAAAATTGGCTGGTTTTCTTAAAAATCGAAGCCCCGCTGATCCAGGGCGGGGCTCCTATTGATGGGACTTTCAAACCTAACCTAACCTTATTATCAGTAACCCATCAACGCTTTTAATTTTCTTTGAGATATCGTTATCCATTAAACCAGCTCAAGGTCGGAATGGTTCAAAAGGCACTCATTATCTGCCAGTTAACAACTTTATCTATTGAAACAAGCACCTACGAACGTACCCCTTTGATATACCAACGTAATGTTACACTCATAGTTGGGATATGTCGAGGCTTTGACATAGCGAGTCATTCCAACACCCTTTTACCCGCCCAACCGTGCAATGAATAGTATTTTAGTAAATGGACACCCTAAATTCACTATGAAGAAAATCGTCATCCTGGGCAATGGCATAGCAGGCATCACTGCAGCACGTCATATTCGCAAAAACGCTGACCATCACATCACGGTGATCAGCGGTGAGTCTGACCATTTTTTTAGCCGTACAGCGCTTATGTACATTTACATGGGGCATATGAAATACGAGCACACGAAACCTTATGAAGACTGGTTTTGGGAGAAAAACAAAATCAACCTGAAGCGTGCCTGGATCGATCGGATTGATTTTGACCAGAAGGTACTGCATGCTGGCGAGGAGCGAATTTCCTATGATGCACTCATCCTGGCCACAGGAAGCCAACCCAACAAGTTTGGGTGGCCCGGCCAGGACCTGCAAGGTGTACAAAGCCTGTATCACCTCCAGGACCTGGAACTGATGGAGCAAAACACCCGAAATATACGTCGGGCAGTAATCGTAGGGGGAGGCTTAATAGGCGTGGAAATGGCAGAAATGCTCCACTCACGAAATATCCCAGTGACTTACCTGATCCGAGAAGAGCATTTTTGGGGCAACATGCTCCCAAAAGAAGAAGCCACGCTGATAGACAACCACCTCCGAGAACATGGCATAGACCTGAGAAGCCAGACCGAACTCAAAGCCATTCTCGATGATGGCAATGGGCAGGTTAAGGGAATAGAAACCAAAGATGGAGAAACAATCGACTGTGAGTTTGTAGGCCTTACTGTAGGTGTACACCCGAACATAGCTCTGGTAAAAGATTCGCCCGTAGAAACAGACAAAGGGATACTGGTAGATGATTATCTCCAAACCAATATAGAAGATATCTTCGCCATTGGAGACTGTGCTCAGCTCCGCACTCCACAAAGCCACCGACGTGCCATAGAGGCCGTATGGTATGCTGGACGTATGATGGGCGAAACGGTAGCCTCTACCCTCGCAGGCAAACCAACAGCGTATCGTCCGGGTATCTGGTTCAATTCCGCCAAGTTTTTTGATATCGAATATCAAAACTACGGACAAGTACCTGCCGAATGTCCGGAAGATTGCGACGATTTTTACTGGCAGTGCATAGATGGCAAAAAATGCTTGAAGATCATCTATGAGAAAGATTCCTTCAAGGTGCGAGGTGTAAACCTTTTTGGTATTAGAAGCAGACACGAAGTGTGGGACAACTGGCTGAGCCAGGAAAAAACCCTTCAGGAGATCATCGCAGACCTCCCCAAAGCCAATTTTGACCCGGAATTTTTCAAACAATGGGAAGGGGAAATCCAGAAAAAGTACAACGAAGAATTTCCAAACCACCCAATTTCCATTCGTAAACCAGGAATCTTAAAAAGACTTTTTGCCTAAACCCACCAACACCATGAAAGCTATCAGATACACAGGTCTTGCTCTTTTCTTGTTTTCACTGGGATTATTGCTAGCGCTATTTTTTGCCTCTAGCTACACCCTTACAGAGCAACTATTCAACACCCAGGTAAAAAAAGAACATCAAGAGCTGCTAAGGCCTGAGGTAGCATCAATGTTTGGGAAGACCTATGGATTAAGCATCTCTTTTGTAAACTCACTAAATAGTGCCATAGAGCGTGTTAACGATAAAAAGCGGGCAGAGCAGGCGTGGGATCAGGTGATCTATGACGACTATGCCGGAAGCATCACACGTGCTGCTACTTCTGGAGTGATCAAAACCCACACCACGCTGCTGTTTATCCTGGTGTTTGTGGTGGGTTCCATTGGCGCGCTGATGTATTTACTACCGCAGGCCCAACTCGCTGGGCCTCCCGGCATCAAAAACAATGGCATCTTTCATAACTCGCTCAATAACCGGGGCTGGATGGGAATACTGGTAGGCACTTTATTGATCCTCTTTTATATAGCCTTGTACTTCTTCGATGCCTACATAACCAACTGGATCATTCTGGTAGACCCTGTGCAAAAGCTCATCAACCCTTCAGGGCAGTCGAGCCAGTGGTTTCTATACGGGTTCCTCTACACGTTTGCCGTGCTCGTAATGGGCGTGCGCATGCTCATCAAATACCGGCATAGTAAATACCAGGTCTTCCGCACGATCTCTGTGATGTTTTTCCAGCTCAGCTTTGCCTTTCTGATCCCGGAAATATTAGTCCGACTAAACCAGCCTTATTTTGATTTCAAAAACATGTGGCCACTGGATTATGACTTTTTTGATGCGTGGCACCTCAATACCCTTACCTCCTCCGGCGGGCTGGGGCTCTTTATGCTTGTATGGGGCATCACCCTCTTTGCGGTAGGAGTTCCTGTTTTCGTTTATTTCTTCGGCAAGCGCTGGTACTGCTCATGGGTTTGTGGATGTGGAGGTTTGGCCGAGACTGCCGGAGACCCGTTCAGACAGCTAAGCGACAAATCGCTAAAAGCCTGGAAAATAGAACGCTGGCTCGTGCATGGAGTACTGGTCTTCGCGGTGATCATGACCGCCGGTGTGCTTTACAGCTTTTTCACAGGCTCAGACACCATCGCCGGCCTTAGTACGTACACGTGGCTCCGCCAACCCTACGGGTTTTTCATTGGGGCCATTTTCTCGGGAGTAGTAGGTACAGGGTTCTACCCGCTGATGGGTAATCGTGTGTGGTGCAGGTTTGGCTGCCCATTGGCTGCTTATCTAGGCATAGTTCAGCGTTTCAAATCACGTTTTCGAATCACTACAAACGGGGGGCAGTGCATTTCCTGTGGCAACTGCAGCACCTACTGCGAGATGGGAATAGACGTGCGATGGTACGCACAACGCGGACAAAACATCGTAAGAGCCAGCTGTGTTGGCTGTGGTGTATGCTCTTCCGTTTGTCCTCGAGGTGTGTTAAATTTAGAAAACCGCGATGAAGACGGGCGCTTTGGAAAGCCAATCCTCATAGGCAACAACAGTAGCACACTCCAAAAATAAAACCAAATGGCAGTAGATCAAGCGTACTTAGATTACATCAGCGAGCAGCTTTCGGGCATACAAGATGTAACCACCAAGAGAATGTTCGGCGGAATAGGCTTTTTTCATGCAGGCCAGATGTTTGGGATGATCGGTGGGGAGACCTTTCGGCTCAAAGTAGGCGAACACAATCAAGCAGACTATGAAGCTCACGGCATGAAGCCATACCATTCGGAGAAAAAGAAAAAAGGCATGCCCTACTGGGAAGTCCCCAAAGTGGTGATCGATGACAAAGAAAAGCTTACCGAATGGGCACATAAAGCAATAGAGGCTGCTCAACGGAGCTAAAAATAAGTGCTCCTTCCAACACTTTTTAGGTTGAGATAGTCTTTGGAGTATGCATACGCTAAAGCTTACTCTTCGGTCTTTTGCTTTATTTTCTCTCCTGGCTGCATGCCAGGAAACCAATAACCGACAGCTATCTGACGGCTTTCAGGTACGTATCGGCCAGATCTGTGGGTGGTGTGCTGGAGAACATGAGCTTGCGCTCAGCGCTGAAACCTACTCCTATACTTATGACCATGCTTGTGATGATGAGCTAGACGTTCCCGAGCAGTTTTTTGATACCCCTGATCAAGATTGGCACGAGCTCACCAGGCATTACCACAAACAAGATTTCGCCAAAGAAACCATAGCTACATGCAATGTATGTGCCGATGGCTGTGACTACTGGGTGATAGTATCGGATGGTGAGTTTTCACATGAAATACGCTTTGGAAACCCAAAAGAGGTCAAAACTAGAAGTGTGCGAATATTTAGTAAAAAACTGGTGACGCTACTAAAAGAAGCTCAAGAAGAATTTGGGCAAGAACAATAACACCAACCTAGTGAGTAGGATTGCGTACTTTTAAGTCATGGCAATGAAAAACGCTACTCACTTTCAGGCAATGAGAAACAACACCCATACCATTTCCATAAATAACACAGCAAAATATCTACTGATGCTCTGTGGTTTGATGGCGCTATCCCTACCGGGTGTATCTCAGTCCAACGAATCCTACCTGGACCAGGGCTACGAAAAATACCTCAACGAGGACTATGATCAGGCGGTAAAGCTCTATGATCAGGCGGCCAGGCTGGACTCTACGAATGCCGAGGTGTATTACCTAAGGGGTGTAGCCAAGTCTCACAACGGGCAAAAGCGTGCCGCCATGACCGATCTGGAGCAGGCCACCCACCTTGATTCCAACTATGCAGAAGCCTATTATGAAATGGGCTACCTCTACCTCACCGATCAAAACGCTGAACTAGCCATAGAGGCATTCAACAAAGCCATCAAGATCAACTCTGATTTTGCGGAAGCGTATGTGAGCCGCGGTACTGCCTACTGCATGATGGAAATCCCCGGACTGGCAAAAAAGGACTGGAATAAAGCCAAAGATTTGGGCATAGGATACTCTGAATACATGGTGTGTGAGTAGTCTGGAACCAATAGTGAAATTTGTAAGGAGCCTCGGACCTATTAAATTAGCTTCGTAAAATCAATTGAACAGCTGCATGCAGATCTGCCTCTACAATTTCAGCCAGGCCATCATCCAGACCTCCCACCTGAGCCGTATGCAATCCGACCTTTAGGGCAGGAATCAAATCGCGTTTTTTATCCCCTATCATCCAGGACTTGTTTACATCGATATCAAAACGTGCGATGGCCCGCTCAAACATTAAAGTCCCCGGTTTTCGGCTGAGCGACTCTGAGTGGTCCGGATGCCACGGAGCATAGTAGATCCGATCGATCTGATGGTTTAATTCCTGCTGCATGTATTGATGACACTCCTCCATCTGAGCACGCGTATAGATTCCTTTAGCTATCCCAGACTGATTAGTGATTACCACGCAGAGGTAGCCTGCTTTTTTGAGTTGGGTGACCGCTTCTTTCACTCCCGGTAAAATCTGAAAGCGATCCAATGTATAGGCATAGTCAACGTAATCTTTGTTGATGACGCCATCACGATCCAAAAAAATGCACTTGTTCATATATCAAATCTACTGATTCGAATGCTATAACCTTAGCACCGAAAAAGCCGACGCTATCACCAGACTCGAAACCATATTGCAGATTTTTTAAACCTATCCTCTGATTTAGGGATTATTACGTAATGGTGAATAGAACATTTTTTCTTAAAATACATCTATGTTAGATTTCCAGAAGAAAAAACAGCTCGGTATACTGGTGAAAATTGCCATGGTGGATGATGAATTTGCCGACGAAGAGCGCGCAACGATAGCAAAAATCAGCAGTCGATACGGAGCTACACCCCAGGAACTGGAGGAGATTATTAACTCACCGACGATCAATGAGAGCCTGGCACCGATGACCATGGTGGAAAAAATGAATTTTATGATGGACTGTATGTTGGTCATTCTTGCAGACAATATGGTCACAAGCTCTGAAGAGTATTTCGCCAGACAGATTGCCGGAAAGCTTGGATTCCGTCAGGAGGTAATTGCCTTTTTGATCGAAAACAAAGAGGTAGAGCGGGACCAGATGAGAGAGCTCATGATTCCATACCTGATACCAGGCCATTAAGCATTTTTGAGTTTGTACGCTACTGCAGCGCTGACTAGCATCATAACACTGAGTACACCTATCATCACCTGCACGCCAAAAACAGAGGCAACGACACTCAGTACACCCGAAAGCAAAACCAATATACCTATTGAGGTATTGGCTACAGAGACGTACAAGGGCCGATCCTCATCAGGCGCATAGTCTACCAAATAAGTTTTGCGCCCCATGCGTACTCCACCGTATGCAATAATGATGAGAAAAAACACTGGGCTAAACGTGTATATAGACTGATAGTCTGCCGGCAATACCCAGCTGTACATGAGCACATATCCACAAACTATCGCAGCAAATATTGCGCCTACAGCCATCACATTTTTGCTACTTCGGTCTGCAAACCGTCCCCAAAAAGGGCTACTAATGCTATTGGATATGCCCGTGACGATCACAAACAATCCCAACCCTGATAGCGAGACCTCCAATTCTTTTTGGGCATATAAGATGAGGAAGGGCTGAACAAGGGGAATGCTGAGCATCAAGCCCCGAGCCACCAAAAACCTTCGAAAATTAGCATCCTCCCTGAGGATGTTTATCCCATTTTTAAACTCCTCTATAGGCTTACGACCACCGGATGTAGCTCCGGGCGCCTCTTGAATAAGCGCGAAAAGCAATGCTGCCACACCCCACAAAACCGCCGCACTGACAAAGAGTAGCTGATAAACCCAGTAATCTTCATTGCTACCGATGAAGAAATAGAAGATAAGCCCCGCCACGATAGTGAGAAGTCCTCCTCCAGTAGCGCGCAAAGCCAGGAGTTTCCCTCGCTTGCCTTTGGGTATGGTTTTACCCATCACATCTTTAAAAGCAATAGATGCCACACCACTAGCCATGCTAAAAAGCAGTAGCGCTGCTACTACCATTATTCCGGTAGTGACTCCTTCGAAGCTCATGGCCCAGGCCATGAGTAGCAGCATCACAGCCTGCACCACAGCCGCTCCAGACCAGAAATATTTCCTGCGCGCAAAAGCCCTGATTTTGGCAGAGACTATGAGCTGTGGCAATAAGGATCCTGCATTTTTTACAGGAACGAGCAACCCACTAAAAATCGTAGGTACTCCCGCCAGGGCAAACACCCAGGGAATCACCAGCTCCGGACTGGCTATTTGCTCTGCCAGCTTGCTACTAAACCCATTGATGGCGTTCAAAAAGAAGTTTCCCGGGACCTCATGACACGAGTCCTCCGATATAGCATCACACGCTCGCTCCTCACCAGATTCATCTGCCAAAAACTCATAAAGTTGCTCTGCAATCTCCTCAGGTTTTCGTTTCATACTGCCTTTCAACCCTGCACGAGACCTTGATGTTTATTTTTTTCTTATTCGTGACCCAGTTTCCATTTAGTTCTTGTAATGCATAAAAAGACTGTCCTAGAATTTTTAAATCATTAAGACTATGAAGACCAAACTTGATTTATTCAAAACCACTTTATTAATGCTTACTTTATTGAGTTTACTCATGCTCGTAAGCTGTATAGAAGACAACACCCCCACACCCGACGAAAATTACGAACTGACTGCTGTGATTGACTACTCCCCGGAAACTCCCGAAGTAGATGAAGAGGTTTCTGTAAACGCATATGCTTCTATAGACCCAGACATGATCGGCTATGAGGCTACCTGGGCACTGGTGACCACCCCTGACGGCAGCAAAGCCTCCATGGCTACCAACACCAGCCTTGAGAGCTCTTTCACTCCAGATTTGGAAGGTACCTATGAAGTAAGCCTTACCATCACCAATGACGAAAATGAAATTTCCGACACGGCTACTAAAAGCATTATGGTGGTGGCAAAAGGCACCACTGAGCTAAGCGGGTCATATTCCGAAGACCTGATCCTCGAAGACATCCATGAGGACCCTGACCAGGCAGACTATCTGGTGGTCGACAACCTGTATATCGGAGCAAAGATGAGCGTAGCTCCTGGAGTCGTAATCCATGTACAGGAAAACAAGGCCATCACCATATTGGAGTCTGGCACCATAAGCGCTGAAGGCACCGCACAAGACAGCATCACTTTCACCTCCGCAAACATCGAAGGTGCTACTTTATGGAAAGGCATATTTATCCAATCTGGCACTTCACAAAATAAGCTTTCCTATACAAACATTGCCTATGCAGGAAACTCTGAAATAGACTTTACTGGAGCTAATTACAAAGCTGCAGTTGGGGTAGGCGCTAGCGGAAAAGCAAACATAGACAACTCCACATTTGCAAATAATGAAGGCTATGCCGTTTACGCTGATGATGATGGAGGCCTGCTCGCAAACTTTACAGCAAACCACTTTGCAAGCAATGAGCACGCTGTAGGCGTATGGGCTGGCACCGTAGATGCTATAGATGAAAGCACCACTTTTGAGTCCAACTCACAAAGCGATGTAACCATTTTTGCGTCCACTCATGCTGAAGGCAACGAAACTACCTGGAGCAAACTCAATGGATCGGCAGCTTATACCCTAGCCGGCGACCTCAAAATCAACGGAACCCTCACCCTATCCCCTGGTGTGCAATTTCATATAGTCGAAAACGTAGACATCAGCGTATATGGAGCACTCATAGCAAAAGGTGATGCTACCGATGGGATCGTGTTTACCAGCAAAAGCCCAGAGGAAAACCTGCATTGGCAAGGGATATACATTGGCTCGGCAGATGGTAGAAACGCACTGGAATATGTTACCATCTCCTATGCTGGCAGCTCCGACTTTGACTTTACAGGCTACAACCATGCTGCAGCCTGCGGGGTAGAGTCAGACGGCAAAATATCCGTAACAAACAGTCGATTTGAAAACAACCTCGGGTATGGCCTTTATTTAGACGATGACGGAGGACAGCTTGGCACGTTTGCCAAAAACACGTTTATCAATAACGACAGAGCTGTGGGCCTTCCTGCAAATGAAGCTGAAGACCTGGATAGTGAAAGCACTTTTACCAATAATGCAAACGCCGATGTAGAAATATTTAGCTCTACCTATGGCGCCTCCAATACCAGCACATGGCCGTCATTGGGTAACGATGCCTCCTACCGGGTATCTGGCAACCTTTACATAGAAGGAGCACTTACTGTAGATGCTGGGGCGCTTTTTGAAGTAGATGAAGACAAACTCATAACTGTAAGCGGCTCGCTCACTGCCAATGGCACAGCGGCAAATCACGTAGTTTTTACCTCATCTAACCTAAGTGGCGGACTTAGATGGAAAGGCCTGTATTTCACCTCCAGCTCCAGCCTCAACCACCTCACCTACACTGAGGTAGCTCATGCAGGAAATAGCCCAATAGACTTTAGTGGCACCAATCACGCAGCGGGAATAGGAGTAGATCGCTATGGGAAAATTTCGCTCACTAATTGCACGGTAACAGACCACACAGAGTTTGGACTTTATATAGACAATGACGGAGGTCAAATAGAAACCTTTACCACCAATCACTTTGAAAACAACGAACATGCCATTGGCTTACCGGCTAACGAAGTGGATGCCATAGATGGTGCTACTACATTTAGCAACAATAGCCAGTCTGCTGTAGCAGTTTTCGCTTCTGATTTGGCAGACACCAAAACGGTCACCTGGAACAAACTCTCACAAAACGCAGCCTACAGAATACGCGGCAATGTGGAAATAGACGGAGTGCTTACCATAGCCCCGGGCACCACACTCACAATGGACGAAGATGTACAGCTCGAGGTTTATGGTGCTTTGATAGCAGAAGGATCCAGTGCTGAAATCATCACCTTTACCTCCTCCAACATCCAGGGAGGCCTACTGTGGAAGGGCATCTTTATCCAGTCTTCAGATAGCCGCAATAGCCTAAATCATACATTGATTTCATATGGCGGCAAATCAGACCATGAGTTCTTTGGTGAGAATTTTTCTGCCAACGTGGGCGTAAACAGGTCTGGAAATCTAACAATCACAAACTCCACCATCTCCAATAGCGGAGGATATGGTGTCTACTCCATCGGTACTACCAATGCTTTTTCAGGAGCAAGCGCCAACAATACCTTTATGAACAATCCTCTGGGCAACAGTCAGTAGTCTTCTTCATATAAGGTAGGTTAAGGCGCGAGGGCCACCCTGTTGGGTGGCCATTCGTTTTTTACTCATCCACCATGAAGTGCAAATCTCCCGCTCAAATAGGATTAAATCCATATTTTTTAGTAACTTTCCGCTAAACAAACCGCTCTAAGAATGCTTGCTGAAAAAGAACTGGACAAGCTCATTCAAAGAATAAATCAGGGAGACACCAAAGCCCTGGACCATCTTTTCCCTTTGGTCTACGAAGAGCTTCGCAAAAGTGCTCACTTACTACGTAGGAGGTTTCAAAAGCAAGAAACCCTTAACACCACCGCTCTGGTACATGAAGCGTATTTTAAGCTCGCCAAAGCTGACCTCAGCCAACTGCAGAACAAAGAGCATTTTTTTAATTTGGCAAGCAAAGCCATACGCCAAATACTCGTAAATGCCTGTCAGAAGCAACGTACCCAAAAGCGAAAAAAGAATCAGCCGCACCTTCCCATAGAAGATCTCGAAGAGCAATTAAATTTCAGTGAAGACACGAGAGATGCCATTTTACAAATACATGATGCTCTTCAAGTATTAGAAAAGCAGCAGCCACACTACGGAAAAATAGTAGAGTGTCGTTTTTTTGCGGGACTCTCCATAGACGAAACTGCTCAGGTACTGGGCACCAGTCCCAGTACTGTAAAGCGTAAATGGAGCATGGCCAAAACCTGGCTACACATGCAGCTCACACCCAACATGGCCTATTGATTTATGGAAGAGGGGTTTTCGCATGAGGAATGGAAAGCGTTTCTTAATGAGATGGGGGTGGAAGAAGCCGATTTCCCAGCACCACCACCAGAAGTAAACGACTATTTCCAACAACTGGAAAAGAAACTCTCCGCAGAGCTCTCACAATGCCTCAATAGTGAGCTGCCACCAGCTTATACCATTGGCAATTACACCATAGATCATACCCTGGCCACAGGAGGCATGGCTACTGTTTACCTGGCCAGTAGAAGCGATGGAATGTACGACCAAAAAGTAGCCATCAAAGTACTCTCCCCTATACTACATACCGACAAACACCTCGAGTACTTTCAAAAAGAACGCCAAATACTGGCCCGACTAAATCATCCGGCAATCGCTCGAATACTGGATGGAGGAGTCACTCAAGAAGGCGCTCCATACTTCATCATGGAGTATGTAGATGGACTTACACTAGATCAGCACTGCCACCAGCATCAGCCTTCGCTCCGGCACATTGCACACTTATTTATGCAAATAGCTGATGCTCTGGCCCATGCACACGCCAAGCTTATTCTTCACCGTGACTTAAAACCAACAAACATTCTGGTAAAGTCTAACGGAGAAATCAAATTACTCGATTTTGGGATCGGTCATGCACTCACAGCAAAAAACAACACCGGTGCCGGTACACTTGCCTATAGCTCTCCTGAGCAGCTCCATGGTGAAACCATCGATACCGCTTCAGATATTTTTCAGCTAGGCATATGCTTGTATGAGCTTTGCACCTCCCAAAAACCCTTTGGCAAAACCCGGGAACAAATCACGAAGAACTTACAAAATCCCTCACCTACACCCGCTCACGAGATCAACGCTCAAGTAAGTAAATCACTAAGTGCTGTGGTAGGCAAATGCCTGAAAGGCAAGAAAGAAAACAGGTACCCTACGGCCAGTGCCCTCAAAGAAGACCTTATACGATGCATCAACCACCAACCGGTGGCGGCCCCCATCAGCTGGCAAACCAAAACTGCACTCTACGTGCGTAGAAACTGGATGGTACTTTGCCTTTCGCTGGTGCTATTCAGCACGATACTTATTGCTTTTCTGATCTACAAAAAACAAGCCGACAGGATTTTTGAAGAGCATCAAAAAGCGCAAGCCACCCTTACCTTTCTTCGAAAAGTCTTTGATGGAGGAGATCCGAACCTGCCAGCATCCAAAGACCTAACTCCTGCCGACCTGCTCAAAAAAAGAGCCGATGACATAGCAAAAATCAAGGAGCCCTCTGTACGGGCCTATGTGTCCACGGAGCTCGCCAGGCTGTATCACAAATTGGGGCTTTGGACGGAAGCTAGCCCCTTACTCATCAACGCAGTATCATTTTATCAGCAGTCGCCCAGTGAACATGCAACCTCGCTGGGACGTACACTTACCGAGCTGTCTGCCAATTACCGAAACCTCTCTCAATTTGACAAGGCGGACTCCACCCTATCACACGCCATCGACCTATTAACCAAAAACTTACCCGAAACAGCGCTACCTCTCGCTTACGCGCTAAAAGACAAAAGCTACCTCTGCTACAAACGCGCAGCCTATGAAGACGGCATTTCCTCAGCACATCGGGCCATAGCACTGCTAGAAAACGCACCCACTACGCCCTCATCCGAACCGCCAATCGAAATAGCTCTGGCTTTTGCTTATAACAACCTTAGCTTAAACCTGCGTGAGCTTTCCCTATACGATGATGCACTCAAGGCGTGCCAAAAAGCCCTTTCCACTGGAGAGCATTTTTTTGAACATGACAACACCGTGCGGTTTATACCGCTCGGCAATCTGGCCATCATCTACAACCGAATGGGCAACTATGAGCATCAAATCAAGATTTTGCATCAAAAATTAATAGAAGAAAAAGAATACTTTGCGGAGGACAACCCCCAACTAATCAACACCATCGCCAACCTGGGAGCCGCCTACTACAAAACAGGGAATTATCACCGATCCGACTCTCTCAACCTGATCGCATATCATAAGTACAAAAACCTATACGGAAAAGAACACCATCATTCCATCAGCTCATTGTACAACCTGGGAAATAGCAAATACAGCCAGGGACAATTCGGTGAAGCGATTGGTTATTTTGAGCAGGTGCTAAAAGTAGACATTCGACAATTTGGCGCTGACCACCCGTATGTAGCCGGAGACTATATCAGCCTCGGACTGGCTACAGAAGGAGAAAAAAATTACGCTCAGGCTGAAAAGTATTACCATCAGGCGCTCAGCATCTACCAAAACAAGTTTGGAAAAAACCATCAAAAAGTCAGCTACACACACTACCTGCTCGCTGAACTCCACGGCGTAACGGGAAATCTACCATCCGCCGAAAAACACTACAAAACCGCAATTGAAATAGGCCAAAATGTGCTGGACGACAAGCACCCCGAGCTCATCAAATATCACGAAGGCCTTAGTTCCCTCCTCAAGAAACAGTCTATTTAGCTATTAATTGGTCAATTTCTACAAATACGAAATAAATATTCGCCTCATATTCTACAAATACGAAACTAATATCATACATTTGGCAAAAAACAGCTTCAAACATGAAGGGAACCCAACTTGGAGAACTCGAAGAATTGATACTGCTGACCGTGGCCAGCCTGTATGACGATGCTTATGGAGTGGCGATCATGAAGGAAATAGCAGAGCGCACCAATCGAAAAATCACCATTAGCACGGTGCACGCCGCACTCAAACGCCTTGAAGAAAAAGGATTCTGTACTTCACGCTACGATGGAGCCACTCCCGAACGTGGTGGTCGGCGCAAACACTTGTTTCGTGTAACAGCAGCTGGTCAGCAGGCACTGGAAAACTCCCGTGCTATCCGCAACTCCCTTTGGGACCGCATCCCAAAAATCGCATTTGAGCATGGGAAGTAAACTAAATACCTGGCTAGACAGACTTCTCGAGCGGTTTTGCGATCCTCACCTTTTTGAGGGCATCAAAGGGGACCTGCTGGAGCTATACGCCTATGATTTGGAGACTGGTAGTACCCAAAAGGCCAAATGGCGACACCTGCTTCGAGTAATTGGCTTTTTTCGAATCGTTTTTCTCAACAAAAGCCGTTCTATGCTTTGGCAAAAAGTCGCGCTGCTTCGATCCTATTTCACGACTACATGGCGAGTAGGATTGCGCAACAAAACCTCTACTACGGTAAACCTATCCGGCCTCATTCTCGGCATCACTGCATGTATCTTTCTTGCACTGTATATCCATCATGAATGGAGCTACGAACGGCATTTCACCAACCATGAACGCACCTATCGTCTGGTGATAGACATGGAATACGGCAATGAACTGGTGGAACTGGCCATCACCCCTACAGGTCTGGCTCACAAGGTACACAGCGAGCTATCGCAAGTTACCAGTCACACCATCCTCCGGAGGTATAGCCACTTTCACTTCCACAAAGGTGAAGAGCTCGTCTCCATCAAACGCATGTACCGTACCGACCAAAACCTCCACGAAATCTTCGACTATCAATGGGTGGCAGGCGATCCGCTACAAGCTCTCAAAAACCCGCATAGCCTGGTAGTGACCACCACGACTGCCCAGCGCCTATTCGGTGACTCCTACGCTTTGGGACAAACGATCACTGCCGACGATGGATCGATTTACACCGTAACGGGCATTATCACAGACCCACCTGCCACGAGCCATTTTCACCCGGAAGCATTTGTCTCCATGACAGATCCTACCGAGCAGCTCAGCATGGATGCCTGGCGATGGGCCGCTTACATCCAACTCAAAGAAGGCGTACAGGCCGCGGCCTTTCAGCAGGAGCTGGACCAACTGGCCAATGAAATTTTTACGGCAACCGGGCACAATGGCCGGGGAAAAATCTGGGTAAAAATGCAGCCGCTCACAGACATACATTTCACCTCGCGGCGTAAGTTTGAACTGGAGCCTAATGATGGCAACCTACTCTACCTCAAAGGATTTTGCATCTTG
The DNA here is from genome assembly GCF_003386095.1 of Marinoscillum furvescens DSM 4134. Lineage (GTDB taxonomy): Bacteria > Bacteroidota > Bacteroidia > Cytophagales > Cyclobacteriaceae > Marinoscillum > Marinoscillum furvescens. The sequence goes on from NZ_QREG01000008.1 coordinate 32,534, forward strand.
TTTTTGCTCATCCTGCTCATGAGCATCGTCAACTTCATCAACCTAAGTACCGCCCAGGCATCCCAGCGATTGAAGGAAATTCAAGTCCGCAAAACTTTTGGAGCCTTCCAGGGGAATATTCGCGGCCAGTTTCTCTTCGAAACCGCATGCTACGTGCTGTTTGCGCTTCTTATCAGCATACTACTTGTAGGCCTACTACAGCCTGCTTTTGAGCACTTTGCGGAAGTCTCGTCACCACTCTCCATAGACTGGCCAACCGGGGGATTGGTCATTGGGGGCTTTTTGGTGCTGACGTATGCCACCGGACTATATCCGGCAAAGTATGTTGCCAAACTGGCCGCTTCCCGAAACCCAAAAACCAAAGGATTCCGATCCTCCCTGGTCCTGATCCAACTGACCTTGTGCACGCTGGTGATCTCTGCTACCACTGTCATCTATCTGCAGATCAACTTTATGAACCAGCAAGATCTGGGATTCAACAAGGAGCAGGTCATGTATGTGAATTTGGATCAAAGCGATCGGGAGCATTTTCACGAACTATCAAATGCCCTACAGCAGCTGCCTGCAGTCACTCACGTGGCAGCTACTTATCAACTTCCCGGTGACATCCCTCCAGTGAACAACTTTCAATTTCACACCGCAGATGGCGAACAAAAGCTGGTATGCCCACACATCTACGTAGATCATGGTTTTTTGGATGCCTTGCAAATCGAGCTACTGGCCGGCTCCAACTTCAAACCCTACCGTGGTGAAGAGTCCATAGGCTTGATCGTGAATGAGCAGTTTCTTAGAAGCACGGGCTGGTCTCCACAAGAGGCTATCGGCAAAACGTTGAAGTCCGGCACACGTTTCGAAGACAAGATCATCGGCGTAATCCGCAACTTTCATTTCAACTCGCTCCATACGGCTATAGAACCGCTCGTGATCAGGCATGCTTCTGGCAGCCAATACATGCTCGTTCGGTTAGCTACTCAGGACCTTTCGGCTACCATCAACCAAATGACAGACACCTGGCAAGAAATCGCCCAGACTCCCGAAGTGAATTTTGCTTTTCTGGACCAAAACTTTCAGCAACAGTATAACAAGGATGAAAAACGTGCCGATTTTTTCGCAGGCACATCGCTGCTGATCATTTTCATATCCCTAAGTGGACTTTTCGGACTGAGTACCTACGCCGCACAAAGACGCCTCAAAGAAATGAGCATCCGAAAAGTACATGGAGCCAATCAGTGGCATATCATCCAACTAATGACTGGACCATTTTTCAGGCTCTCTCTACTGGCCGCTGTTTTAGCAACCCCTGCAGCCTACTGGCTGCTCACTCGGTGGCTTCAAAATTTTGCTTATGCCATTACGCTCCAATGGTGGATGCTGCTAGTGCCCGTCAGCCTGCTCATGCTCCTGGTGGTGAGCGTATTGAGTGTTAAGTGCTTTCAGGTCGTCTGGATCAATCCTGCCAAAATATTGCGAAACGAATAAACCCAATCAGAATATGACACAGCTTACAACATTTACGCTACTGTTCATTGTCAGTCTTTTCACACCTCAGAATGACTCGACCCTATATGGCAAATGGATCATGTACAAAGTACTCGAAGGTGGTGAAGATGTAACCTCCACTCATAACCCTGAAGCTGATCGCTTCATTATTTTTAAGCCAAACGGCACCTTTGAAAGTGGCGGCACCCCTTACGGGAAAAACACAGGTAAGTTCACTTTTCAGGAAAACAACACCCTCTATCTGGATAGTGATGCCGGTAGCGAAGATGACAGCTATTGGACCTGGGAAATTTCAGGCAGTGAAATGACCTGGACCGGCGTGGGTTCTCCACGCGCCGAACAGTTCACCATCATTCACAGACGCACCGCAGAGTAGCTGCTACAGATCTCTTTCGCGAGCTTCTTTGATCGCCTCTGCCAGCTGAAAAACAGCCATAGCGTACAGTGCGCTGTGGTTGTATCTGGTGATCACATAGAAGTTGTGAAAACCAAACCAATACTCCATACCCTCTTCTCCTTCAAGCTCTAGGAGCGCAGCTTTTCTAGCGGGAGCGATGTTACCTGAGGGCATATAGCCATTATCTGCATAGTAGCGCAGCGTATTGCGGGGCCTGGAAGAGGAAGACACCACATCTTTAGGGTTGATGCGCTGTGCTACACGTGCCGCTATCGGGCCACCAGTTTCCCATCGGTGCTCTCGCAAGTAGTTGGCAGCGCTGGCTATAGCATCTTCTGGCTCCATCAGGTTACAGCCATCGCCTTCTCCGTAGCTTTTGGCATAGGCCAAATAGCTACTGGGCATAAACTGACAGTATCCAATCGCCCCGGCGTAAGACCCTTTGATGCTGTATAAGTCCAGCCCTTCTTTTTCAGTAAGCTCTAAGAATTTTTCGAGCTCTGCCGTAAAAAATGAACTCCGTTTAGGATAGCCGAAAGCCAATGTGTACAGTGCATCTAGCACCCGATAATCCCCTATTCGTTGCCCGAAAAATGTTTCCACTCCAAGTATCCCCAGAATGATCTCCTCTGGCACTCCACTGTCTTCACTCACATTTACCAGTACTTCTTCATGTGTTTTCCAAAACTCCACTCCTGCCTGAATGCGATTATCTTGCAGAAAGATATTGCGGTACCGCCCCCAGGTCATGGTTCCTTCTGCCGGCCTGCTAATTTTATCTACTGTCGACTGCTGATACTCCGCATTATTAAGTATTACAGTAAGCTCAGCTATTGTCATATCATGCCGTTCGGCATAGCTCCTGGCAAACTCCGACACTTTACTTTGATTTACCTGAGCACTACTTACAGTTACCAGCAAACACAACCCTAACCACATCAAATTTCTCCTCATAATTCTTATTTCTATTCAGGTGACATCAAAGATGAAGCTTCTAAACAAAAAACAGTCCAAAAAGACATTAAATCGCATCAATGCCCCTGGCCAATGTACTTTTTTTGTAAATTAAACCATGGCAAACAAAACTTGGAGCAGCTTTACAAGGAAGATTATCATCCATGCCACACCTGAGCACATTTACCCTCAATGGGCTACAAGTGCTGGTATAGAAAAGTGGTTTTTGCGGTCGTGTACTTATATTTCCGCATCAGGCACCACACGCAAACCAGATGAACTGGTACAGGCCAGCGATCAGTTTAGCTGGAAATGGCACAACTGGCCTGACGAGGAAAAAGGTAAAATACTTACGGCCAATCACCCCACAGAACTTACGTGGACTTTTGCCGGCTCACAGGTTACACTACACCTGGAAGCCAGGGAAGAAAGCACCCTTGTCACGCTCACTCAGGAGCTCATCCCTACAGATGATAAAAGTAAAATGAACATCTATTATGGCTGTGGCACCGGATGGACCTTTTGGCTTACCAACTTAAAAGCATACCTTGAACACAAGATCACGCTACATCATAAAAACCCTGATATGATGGGCAAACATGATGGTTTTGAATTCGTAAACATGTAATCAACTATCGTTTAACCAATGTGGGCTAAAATGAATTACACACGAGTATTGCTAATCGGCATGCTGGCAGCCATCTGCAGCTGTGAGTCAAGAAACGAATTTGAAATTCGCGAACTCAACCTCATCACTACACAGCCTGAGAAAATGGCCAAATGGTATGAACAACACCTGAACTTTCAGGCATCCAATGATTATGACCTACTCTATCATGACAACCTCACCATCACGCTGGAAGAACGCAAAAAAGCCAAACACCCTGACACACTAAAGCGTGCCTATAACATAACAAGGCTTCCAGGGCTATACAAATTTGGCTTCATCACCAATCAATTTGACGAGCTGGTAACCACCCTCGAAACTAGTGAAGTAGAGATGGTAGGTAATGTAGTCCATGACAATAGCCTCAAACGCCGGACACTTATCATAAAAGACCCTGACGGCAACCGCATTCAACTTTTTGAAGATCATGGACCTCATAAATTAAAGCCATACTTTTTGGCACTTACTGTGGAGGATATAGGTCTGCAAGAAAAATGGTATCAAATGAAACTTCCTCTAACTGAAGTCTACAATCTGGACCTGAAAGAGCAGTCGATCTTCATTCGCCTACTGGAAGGAGAAAACCTGGCTGTAGAGCTCGTACAACTCAACCAACACAAAGTACAAGAATCGCTAGATCGTTCGCAGCTCGTAGGGTACCATAGCCTGAAAATGAAAGGCTTACGTGAACCTTTTCAACAAGATGCGGAAGGAAACTTGCTGATTGTAGAAAATTAACCCCCGTTTGTCGTTGTTTGAGTGCTGTTCATCGATAGTTTAACTGCATTCGATATTGATTTTTTGCTTTTGATAAGAACATTAGCTTTCCTTGTGTACTTCGCCGAGTATTACAAGCTTTGAGAATTTTTATTTAGCATATTTGAGGATTTCCTCCGATGTGCGCCCAACCAGCAAAGCCAAAGTTTTGGTATATGACAGATGAGCTCAACCCCCGACTGCTCCTGATAGCAGAATCGGAAGACGTCATGCGATGTATTACTCAGCAGATAGGCCATGCCTACACGATTGAGTCAAAGTTGATCAGTACAGCAAGTCAACTCACAACAGCTCTGCTCAACATTAATGCTGCTCTTGTCATCTATTCAGGTCATTTTCTCACACTCCCAAAAGGACTTAGCGAACTCAAAGCGTTTCGAAAAGCTAAGCCAACACCACTTATTTTCATCGGTGATCTTTCCAGCCAACAACTGGTAAATCTGATAAAAGCTGGTGCTTCTGACTACCTGGAAAACGCGCACATAGATCAGCTACAGCAAAAAATCGAAACTGTACTGAAAGAGGCCACCAACAGGTCACATTTTCATGAGTATCGCTATCGGGCCATGGTGCAGGAAGGGGCCGACCTTATGTCTATTCTAGATACCCAGGGAAATTTTCTGTTTGTGAGTGAATCCTCCTACCGAATACTCAAATACCCCCCGGGACATTTTGAATGTAAAAATGCATTCAAAATGATCCATCCAGATGATTTACCAGAACTCAAGGAGGCATTTACTTCGGTAACACAGGTCAAACGTATACAGCTACCCCGCTTTAGGTTTGCTGGTCATTTGGGGAGATGGCACTGGATAGAAGCCACAGCCATCAATCTACAAAACGATCCGTACATTGGCGGTATAGTGGTAAATGGAAGAGACATAACCGTACAGGTACAACAGGAAAAACAAATCCAACTCAGCAATGAGCGCTATAGATATGTGGTAAAAGCCACCCACGATCATATTTATGACTGGGACCTAATCAAAAACGCAAACAAGCGCGTAGGAACCTCACTGCGAACTCTCTTTGGCTATACCAACATCGAAGCAGAACAAGACGCTAACTTCTGGTATGAAAGAGTGCACCCCGAAGAGCGGGAGCAGATCTATGCCACACTGAAAGCAAAATTAGAAGACCCTACCCAGCAGCTTTGCGACTACACTTATAAGTTTAAAAAAGCAGACGGTAGCTACGCCGTAGTATACGACAGAGGCTACATCATCCGAAATGAAAAAGGAAAAGCAACCCGACTGATAGGCGCCGTACGTGATATCACCACTGAACATCGAGAGCAAACCCAAAAAGACCTGTCTCAACAACTGACAGACATACTGAGCAAACCCAGCAGCCTACACACCAACCTGGAGCTGGCCCTCAACAAACTCCTGACGTTTAGTGGTGCTCAGCTAGGTGAGGTCTGGCTCAAGTCTTATGACGAAGAAAAGCTAAACCTCATAGCAAGGCAAGGGATTATACTAGACGATCAGCCCCTGGAAGAAACCGAACCTATTTGCCTAACACAAACTGACGGCATCCCCGGAGCAGTCTATCACAGCCAGTCTACGATATTTTTGGACATCCGCATGAGTACATGTCCCAAAGCCCCGGCTGCCATCCAAAAAGGACTCGTCACTGCCGTAGGGCTACCCATCCCCTACCGTGACAAAATCGTTGGTTCTTTTGTGTTTATGACTCCTTTTGACCTGGATCACTTCAAGGCTATTCGACAAATACTGGAAAATGTAATCGCTCAAATAGCTCCAGTACTGATGCAGAAGAAAAAAGAAGACGACCTAAATAAGTTCTTCAACCTTTCTCCAGACATGCTATGTGTAGTAGGGCTAGATGGCTACCTCAAAAAGGTAAATCCGGCCTTTCAGAAAATATCCGCCTACAGCGATGAAGAACTACTCACACAACCCTTCACCAATTTTGTATACCCGGCAGACGCTGACAAACTATGGGATGAGCTAAAACGGATCAAATCCGGACACTCACGTGAGTCTTTTTTCGAATCCAGGTTTGTGACCAAAAACGGGGCGATTAAATGGCTGTCCTGGAATGTAAAAGTGGTGATGGAGGAGAAACTCATGTATGCTGTGGCAAAAGATGTAACCCTCCTTCGCGAACAACAAAAGGCGCTCTCCAACGCCGTGCAGCAGACTCTGGAAAAAGAACGCGCTCGCTTTGGCCGTGAGCTCCACGATGGGCTGGTACAGATGCTGGTAGGCACCAAAATCAACCTAAAGCATTTCTATACTACTCTGAAAACTGATGCTCCAAAACCTAAGATCCTCACACAGTCTATAGACTACCTGGACCACTGCATAGAAGAAGCGCGTACCATCTCGCATGGATTGCTATCTGTAACACTACGCAAGTATGGACTCGGGACCGCTCTGGAAGAGATCGCGCACAAGATGGCTGCCAAATCTGCAGGCATTCAAATCACCTACCACGACCTGCTGCCCGAATCCACAAAGCTCACGACCGACCAGGAATTGCAACTCTACAGAATCGCACAAGAAGCCACCACCAACACCCTAAAACACGCTGATGCTACTGAGCTAAACATCACCTTAAGATCAGATGCGGAAACTCTGGAGCTCGTCATCAGTGACAATGGCAAAGGCATAGATCACAATACCCAAACAGGTGGTACGGGTATGCGAAACATGCAAGCCCGGGCTGACCACATGGGTGGGCATATATTTTTCAAAAACAAAAAATCCGGAGGACTGGAAATTACTGTGGTCATTCAGATTGACACCCACACACCTGCCACTCTAGATGCCCTGGAAGGCCTCAAACTCCCTCCAGACCTTTAAGCTAAAGCCTCCTTGACAGCAGCCACGTTCTTCTTACTGTTCCCAATAAAAATCTGATCACCGATCAAGAAAACCGGGCGTTTTAGAAACGTATATTCTTCCAATATGTAGTTGCGATAGTCTTCCTCCTGCAAGTTCTTATCCTTGAGGCCAAGGGATTTATATTTCATCGCCACACGTGAAAAGAGCTTTTCGTAGCTCCCGGCAAGGGATTTCATTTCATCTAGCTGCTCCGGAGTGATTGCCGATGTTTTTATATCCTGGTACTCAAACTCATCGCCTATTTCCAATTCAGAAATAATTCGCTTACAGGTACTACAAGTGGATAAATGATAGACTTTCTTTCTCATATTAATCTGCTAAAAACCTAATTGCAAAGCAAGCTAATTTTGCACAATCAATCGCATGACTCCCTTGCCTTCTACAGTAAAATAAACAAATCCATCGGGCCCTTGCCGCACACTTCGCACCCTCCCGATACCTTCTAAAAACTTTTCTTCTTTTACAACCTTCCCTCCTTCCAGATCACATCGGTGTAAGTAGCCAAACTTGAGCGAGCCAATCAACAAGTCGCCTTTGAGTGCACCATATTTGTCTGAAGTCACGAAATCCATACCACTTGGAGCAATGGAGGGCACCCAGTACACTTCTGGCTGAAGCATCCCTTCTTTGGCTGTGAGTTCGGTAAACTTGGTGCCGCTGTAATTCACTCCATAGGAAATCACAGGCCACCCATAGTTTTTCCTGGGTTGTATGACATTCAATTCATCGCCCCCTTTGGGGCCATGCTCGTGTTCCCAAAGCGCACCTGTTTCCGGATGTATCGCTAAGCCCTGAGGGTTGCGATGCCCGTACGAGTAAATGGTCTGCATGGCTATAGGATTACCAACAAAAGGGTTGTCCTGCGGCACACTACCATCGTCATTTATTCGATGAATTTTACCACAGTGATTGTTCAGTGCCTGTGGATTCTCATCGCGCTTCCCCCGGTCTCCCACTGAGACATAGAGGTATCCATCTTTATCAAATACCAGCCTGGAACCATAATGATGATTGGTAGACAATGCGGGTTCGGCCCGAAACACCTCAGCAATATCCACGAGCTTGTTGCCTCGTAGCTCACCTCGCACTACTGCAGTGGTAGCCTCGCCGCCTGTCATCGGCCTGGAGAAAGAGAGGTATATCCAGCTATTGGTATTGAAGTCCGGATGTACCTTCACGTCCAACAGTCCCCCTTGACCTTTACTTTTTACTGCCGGCACACCCTCTATTTCATTTAAAGCTTGCCCATCCCACAAATACAAGGTGCCTGATCGCTCGGTGATAAGTAAGTCTCCTGATGGCAGCCAGTCCATTCCCCAGCCCACAGCTATACCATCTACTACCAGCTCTGCTTCCAGGTTCAGCTCCTTTTTCTGAGCAAAAACAAAACTGCAAGCCAAAGTGACAAGTAAGAATACCAGAATCCGCATTGGTTTTTATTTTAAATATAACCCTTTCTCTCCGGTCCCCCGATCCACCCAAATCCAGCTATCACCAAAATGTCAGATCTGGGACAAGCCTTTGGTGCTCACTTCATTTAACTTTGACCGCTAAAACAAAGGGGTTGGAAGAAGAAAAGCGAATAAACCAGCAAATAGACATACGGGTGATCATCCCTGCTTTTAATGAGCAAAATGCTGTGGGTCTGGTAGTAGAGGAAATCCCAAAGTCCTGGGTATCTGAGGTGATAGTGGTGGATAATGGCTCTCAGGACGACACCTACGAGCAAGCCAAAAGCAAGGGAGCTACAGCGATCAAAGAACCACAAAAAGGGTACGGCCAGGCTTGCCTCAAGGGCATGCACCATATTGCCTCTAGTCCTGGTCACCCGGACATAGTAGTGTTCCTTGATGGAGACCACTCCGACTATCCGGAGCAACTTCCTGACCTGGTAAAACCGATCATCGAAGGACAAGCAGACATGGTTATTGGCTCACGTGCATTGGGCCAAAAGGAAAAGGGCTCCATGACGCCTCAGCAAGTGTTTGGAAACTGGCTGGCAACCTCACTCATCAAATGGCTATATGGTCATCATTACACCGATCTTGGGCCATTTAGAGCCATTAAGTATAGCACCTTATTAGCTTTGCAAATGCAAGACACCAACTATGGCTGGACGGTGGAAATGCAACTGAAAGCAGCCAAACAAAAATTTAAAACCCTCGATGTACCGGTAAACTATCGCAAACGCATTGGGGTTTCAAAAGTCTCAGGCACCCTAAAAGGCACCATCATGGCGGGATATAAAATATTGTTTACCATTTTTAGATATTTGTAACCCATGGACTGGATAGTAGTAGGAGGATATGTATTTGCATTGTTGGTCATTACAATTTTTAGCCTGGAGCAATTGTATCTGGCCATCCTATACATGCGTAAAAAGCAGACTACCACCAGTACTCCCCCACTCAGCCATTTCCCCCAGGTAACCATTCAACTGCCCGTATACAATGAAAAGTATGTGGTAAAGCGGTTAATAGATTGCATCTGCGCGCTTGATTACCCTTTGGATCGACTGGAAATCCAGGTTTTGGATGACTCTACTGACGAAACCAAACACCTAATTGCCGAGCGCGTAGCATACTGGCAATCCAAGGGTATAAACATCGAGCAAATTTCGAGACCCGAGCGTGTGGGCTTTAAAGCTGGGGCACTGCAATATGGCCTGGAGCACGCCTCTGGTGAACTCATAGCTATATTCGATGCTGACTTTTTACCCGAAAAAGATTTCCTACTCAGCACCTTACCACACTTCAAGCCGGAGACAGGAATGGTGCAGACACGCTGGGGACACCTCAATGAAAACTACAGCCTACTTACCCGGATGCAGGCTTTTGGCCTCAATGCTCACTTCAGCGTGGAGCAAACAGGTCGCAACAGCTCTGGAAAGTTTATGAACTTCAATGGCACAGCGGGTATCTGGCGCAAGCAGTGCATAGAAGAAGCCGGGGGATGGCACTACGATACGCTCACAGAAGACCTGGACCTGAGCTATAGAGCACAGCTCAAAGGCTGGAAATTCACCTACCTGGAAAACATCACCTCTCCAGCCGAACTCCCCGTACTAGTACCTGCCATCAAATCTCAACAATACCGCTGGAACAAAGGTGCGGCAGAAGTAGCCCGAAAAAATGCACTCAGCATACTGAAGTCCTCCCAAAGCCTACATGTAAAACTCCATGCCGTATTGCACCTTTTTAATAGTTCTGTGTTTTTGTTCCTGTTTTTGGCAGCCACCCTTTCTGTACCCATGCTGCTCATCAAACAAAACCGTCCGGAATATCAGCTGGTTTTTCAGGCTGCCACCGTATTTGTGGTCGGATTTATTGCCATGTCGATATTTTACTGGGTAGCAGCCCGGGCTACCACCCCCAACTTCAACCTACGCTATTACCTCAAACATTTCCCACTTTTTCTCACCTTCACTATGGGCATGGCACTGCACAATGCCATTGCCGTAGCGGAAGGGTACCTGGGCATCAAATCACCGTTTATTCGCACCCCTAAGTTTAACATCCGAAACAAAAAAGACAGCTGGAAAGGCAACACCTACCTGAGACAACAGCTCACCCCTCTGACCCTTTTGGAAGGTTTTTTTGCTGCATATTTTGCTGCAGGAGTAGCGATTGACATTTGGCTGCAGGATTGGGGACTGGTGTTGTTTCATGGGATGCTGGCCATAGGACTGGGTGCGGTTTTCATACTCTCTGTAAAACCTCTCCGTACCACCGGCTAACATGACCTCTACAGCCGATCATAAATCCAGCACTAATGCTGCTGCTTTTATTCTCCTGGCAGGCGTTAGTGCTATTGGTACCAGCATTGAGAGAGACCAGTCTTTGATGTTGGGCATGGCATTTTGCTCGGCCTTCTTTGCATATGTCTGGCTATGCAAGTTCCCCCCTACCCAAAATCAGTCATTGTGGCTTGGCCTAATAGCACGTGGGCTATTATTTTTCCACCTACCCACCCTATCAGACGACATCTACCGCTTCTTGTGGGATGGCTACCTCCTCCACACAGACCTGGACCCCTACCTGTATACTCCTGAGCTATTGATCTCGCACGAAGCTTTACCGGCCAGCATTCCCACAGAGCTATATTCCAGGCTCAATTCCCCAGGATATTTCACCATATACCCACCTTCCAACCAGCTCATTTTTTGGCTAGCCACCTGGTCAGACGACTGGCTCACCGCCACCAATGTCATACGCGGCTGCCTGGTGGGCGCAGAGCTGGTTAGCTTATTCTTGTTGCGAAAGCTGCTCGCTAACTTCCAGCTCTCCAGGCACCTGGCCAACTGGTACTGGCTCAACCCGCTTATCATATTGGAATTCACTGGAAACATCCACTTTGAAGGAATAGTCATTGCCTTTTTACTTCTTACTATCTACTTCTGGCAAGTACATCGTCCGGTACTTACAGGACTGGCTCTAGGACTGGCTGCAGGCACCAAGTTATTACCCCTCATCTACCTTCCGGCGCTACTTTTTAGAACAAGTCGAAAATCCGGAATCCTGGCATGCGGCATAGCAATTCTTGTATTTATCATCGTCATGGCTCCAATGGTGAGTGGGGCATTTATCCAAAGCATGTCTACAAGCCTCGAACTCTACGTCCGCAAGTTTGAATTCAATGCGAGCCTGTATTTTGTCTTGCGCAGCATTGGATATTGGATAAAAGGCTACAACATCATCAACACCCTGGGGCCAGCCCTGGCAGCCCTCACCGCAATAAGCATTTTCACCTGGGCCTGGCAAGCCCGCACGCGCCCTGTGCCTTTAGTACTGTTGGGAAGTCTAACGATCTACCTGCTCCTGGCCACCACTGTGCACCCGTGGTATGTACTCCCCCTCATACCACTGGGCATACTATCCGGGCTGTACTATCCTATCGTTTGGTCGGCCATGGTCTTTGTTACCTACTTCGGCTATAGTACTAGCGGATTCGAACTATCTGCTATTTGGGTTGTTGTCGAGTATACAGTTGTTTTTCTTTACGCTGGATTCGAACTCTACTCAAAATACCATGCACAGGATGCATAGACTTTGGATTTTCCTACTGTCGCTCGCATGGCTTCCTGCCTGTGACCAGAAGACCTTTGATGAAAAAATGCAAAGTCTGTACAGTCAGTCTGTGCCACTCATCACCCACTCCGAGCTGCAATCGCTACTCAAAAAACCCGAGCTACACTTGCTAGACACGCGTGAAAAGCGAGAGTTTGACGTAAGTCATCTTCCTAATGCGCTCTGGGTAGGCTTCAAGGATTTTTCGCTACAGCGTGTGGCTAATCTCTCCAAAGATGACACGGTGGTAGTATACTGCTCAGTAGGGTACAGAAGCGAACGCATCGGCGAAAAACTAAGAAAAGCCGGCTATCAAAATGTCTTCAACCTCTACGGGGGTATCTTTGACTGGAAAAACAAAAATAACCGAGTAATTAACAACCAAAACGAGCCAACCGACAGTGTCCACACATACAATAAGAAGTGGTCACAATGGCTCTACAAAGGCACAAAAGTTTATGAGTAACAATAGCAAAAACCTTCTGATCGTATTTGTGAAAAACCTGATCCCTGGCCATGTAAAGACACGCCTGGCCAAAGATATCGGGATCGATGGAGCGCTAGATGTATACAAATTTTTAGTAGAGCACACCTACGAGATCACCAAAGAGCTTGAGTTTGACAAAGCAGTCTTTTACAGTGAATACGTAGAAATCGAAGACATCTGGGACACGGATGAATATAAACTACTGATCCAAAAAGGGCCAGATCTGGGAGACCGTATGCTCAATGCCTTCAAGCATGGCTTTGATAAAGGCTACGAAAAGGTAGTAATCGTAGGTACGGACTGTTTTGAGTTGAAAACCGAGCATATAGAAGAAGCCTTTGACCAGCTCAGTGAGCATGATGTGGTGATAGGGCCTGCCAGCGATGGCGGATACTACATGATCGGTATGAACAAGCTGTACCCGCAGCTTTTCCACGACAAAAAGTACAGTCACGAAAATGTACTCAAAGATGTACTTACAGAGATCGGCCAGATGAATGCCGATTTTCACCTACTACCAGAGCTCAATGATATTGACACCTTTCAGGACCTCAAAGACTCTGACATAGATTTTGAATTTGTGAGCCCAGAAGATGAAGACGCTTAAACAACTCACGTGCCTGCTAGGTGTAGGCCTCAGCTCTATTGCCTGCACCAATGCGCCCATCTCCCAACCAGAGTACATCAATGGCGACTGGGCCAAAACAGAACTATGGGATGATGGCAAAGCTGAGGTGGCTATTTATGATGCCACCCGAGTGATCTATGGCAAGCCCCGTACCTTCGATTATGTGTATGTGCTGGTCAAAGAAAGTTTCAACAAAGCCTACCAGGTAAAAACAGACGACTACAATCGTGACGACCTCTATGAGGTGATGAAGGTCAACAAGTTTTGTAGAATCCCTACTCAGGCTTACCCGTATCATTTCTTAACATCCGTATTTTTTCGCAGAGAAAGTCCATCCACAGTCCACAAACTAACCAACACCAGCCAGGAGTGGTGCGGCAATACTGCCAAGAGTTTTACAGAGGGTCAGTTTAAATATAACTATCAGTACATGAGCTATTGGGACGGGCAGGGCAATGGCAGCATGAACGTCACCAAAGGCCCTTGGTTTGAAGACCAGCTAAGCTATACCCTCCGCACGCTGAAGTTTGCTGACGGCCTACAGTTTGACATAGAAATGTACCCCAGTGAGGTGAATAGCAAAGCGACAGAACCTATAGCATCAACCTGCAGCATTTCCGTAAACCGTGTGCCCTTCGAATGGCCAAAACAGGAGGTACTGGAAGTAAAAGAGGCATGGAAAGTAGATGTAAAACGGAGCAATGGACCAAACCTGTCTTATTGGTACAGTACCGACTATCCTAACTATCTACTAAAAATGGAATCAACTGACGGACGCTCACTCTCGCTAAAAGATCTGTCGAGGGACGCTTACTGGGCGCATGAATAAAAAAACGGCCCTGGAGCAATAGCCCAGAGCCGTCCTGCACATAACGAACGTTTAACTACGAACACGTAGTATTTTCAAAATTGGCGTCCCAACATCTCCAGTCAGCATCACCAAAATGTGATTCAGATTTTACTCGTCCTTCTTTTGTGGTTTCGTTGAAGTAGATGGTGGCGTCATAGTCCTGATCCGACTCGCTATCTACAGACACTTCATAGTAGTGCGAAAATCCAGCCTCATCAGCCTCTCCATAGGCAATGAAGCTTCCTTCCTTATCAGACTGCTCATCGATCAGCACATACTTAGACTGTACGGGCTCCCCATCTTCTCGTGTCCATTCGATTTCCAAAATTTCTCTAGACTCATCAGGCCCGCCGTATAGCGTCCATTCCCCGCCGGTGTTGTCCACACGTGACTCACCAGAAAACCATAGAAAATCCTCATACTGACCATCAAGCGAAAGGTACATTTCCCACTCCACTTCTTCTCCGTCATCATCACGCTCCGCAAAAAGCTCGGCCGTAAGCGATTTACCATTTACTGACACCGTGTATTCAGACTTCCATCTTTCCTGATCTTCCAGGTAGGTAAAGCTATTGTTGAATGCTTCATCAAAAGCAGCTGCTGGGATCACCAGTGTCACACCGAGAATAGTCTGCCAGAACCCAACATTCACTGCGGCAAATCCAAAATTGTCTTTGGCATAGACGGCTCTTCCTTCTTCATTTTGGGGAAAATTTCCCAAATTGGCAGAAAGTGATGCCTCTGGAGGCAGGGTTGGAGCCTCTCCCGGATTAGTCTCTGAGTCATCCGAACAGCTCGAAATAAAGGCTGAAAGGGCCACTAGAAGGCCTATTAGTATTATTCCATGTCGTTTCATAGTGCGATATTATTTTGGTTTCGCACTATAAGTTTCAAAGCTTGTGCCAGAATGCTTACACAAGCTTGTCCATATCCCGGATCAAGATCCTCCTCCGATCAAAGTTGATGATATTTTCTTCGCGCAGTTCATTGAGCACCGTGGTGACGGTCTGCCGTGAGGTCCCTGTGAGGCTTGCAATATTTTTATGGGTCAGGTGATTTTTGATCATCATCTCAAACCCCACTTTTTGTCCTTTTTCCTCGGCCATTTCGCGTAGAAAATCTACGATTCGGGAGCGTGCATCTTTAAAAACAAGAGACTCTATTCGGCGCTCCATTTTTCGCAAACGAAAGCCCATGATCTTAAATATCTTCAAGCTCAGCTCCTGGTTTTGCTGCATGAGTGCTTTCAACGAATCGATCGTCATCGGGCACACTCGCGTGTTGTTGTCCATGGCTTGTGCAAAATCTGACCTCCGATCTTCTCCGGCAAGGGCCAACTCCCCAAAAATCTCCCCTTTGGCCAATATGGCTTTTACCATCTCTGTACCATCTCCCAGATAACTTCCGATTTTGACCCGGCCATCTGCTATCATATAAATGTTCATAGATGGTTCATCAGGGAAATAGATAAATTCATCACGCTGATACAAATGGGGATTGTGCTTATTTTCTAAATCGGAGGTTTTGGTAGGGCATAGTATTTCAAAAAGGTCTACATCTTCGAAATACCATATTTTAGACTTGTCACTCATTTGGTAATCACAAATTGGATGGCTATTCAATTCAATAACTTGATAAGTCAGCAGTTAAAGCGCATTTTTGCACCTCGTAGCTGATTTAATGTAAGTCTAACAACATTTGATGGTAAATTGTCTCATTTATGGACTATTTAAACTTAAAAGCCCTTCACATCATCTTTATCGTCACCTGGTTTGCCGGGCTTTTTTACATCGTGAGGCTGTTTATTTATCAAACAGAAGCACTGCAAAAGGCCTCTCCCGAGCGAGAAATTCTCTCCAACCAGTTGAAATTGATGGCCAAGCGACTTTGGCTGGGCATCACATGGCCATCAGCCATACTCACTCTCATCATGGGCAGCAGCTTATTGATCAGCCAACCCGCCTGGCTTCAGCAGCCATTTATGCACATCAAACTCACGCTGGTGGCCTTTTTGTACGGCTACCATTTTAGCTGCCATTACCTTTACAAAAAACTCCAAAAGGGAGAAACTAAATACAGCTCCAATCAATTAAGAATTTGGAACGAACTGGCTACACTTTTTTTAGTGGCTATCGTATTTCTGATAGTTGTCAAAAATCAAATCAATTGGATATGGGGTACCCTGGGCATTGTTGCCTTTGGTGTCATCCTGATGCTGGCCATCAAAATCTATAAAAGAATTAGAGAACAAAAACACTCATGAAAAACCTCGTAAAAATCTACAGTCTGCTCCTACTCCTGATAGCCATGGGTGCTTGTGATCAGGTGAAATCAGATTATGAACTACCGATCCTTGGTCGCAAAGAGTATGTAGACAAAGTAGTGGATGGTAAAACTGTCAAAGACACCATTTACCACACCATTGCTGAGTTTGAATTTGTCAATCAGGACAGCAGTATCGTAAACAACACCACGTTTGCCAACAAGGTATATGTGGCGGACTTTTTCTTTACTTCATGCCCTACCATCTGCCCCGTGATGAAAAAGCAAATGCTCCGGGTATATGAAAAATATAATGACAATCCCAACTTTGCCATACTCTCTCACAGCATAGATCCTGAACATGATACCGTGGCGTTACTAAATGATTTTGCCCAGCGCCTCGGGGTAACTTCTGACACCTGGCATTTTGTGACTGGTGACAAAGACGAAATCTACGACATAGGTGAGAAGAGCTACATGGTGGTAGCCAATGAAGACCCTAATGCTCCGGGAGGGTTTATTCACAGTGGTGCATTTATACTGGTAGATCAAAAAGGCCGCATTCGGGGAGTATATGACGGCACTGTACCCGAGCAGGTAGACATCCTTATTAATGACATAGCAAGATTGACAAAAAAACCGGATGCGAATACTTAAACAGGCCTTTACTTTAATTATATGTGGAGTTTGGCTAGTAGCCTGTACATCTTCATCAGACAGACAGGGAGAAAGTTCTCATGCAGAAAAAGTAAAACTCCAGCAGTATATGGTGCAGGGCAAGAAGCTGTACGAAACCTACTGTAGCAATTGCCATCAAACCGATGGGAAAGGGTTTGCAAAGCTGTACCCTCCTCTGGCTGGAGCAGACTATCTGCTCGACAACCTCCCCGCGGCGGCATGCATCATCAAAAATGGGATGGAAGGTGAACTAGAAGTGAACGGAGTGACCTACAACCAAATGATGCCGGCAAACCAATCGCTCACTCCGCTGGAAATAGCCGAAATACTGACCTACATCTCCAACTCCTGGGGCAATGAATCCGGCCTAAGCAATGCGCGGGATGTGAGTATTTGGCTCAACAGATGCCAGTAAGCCACACAAAAAAGCCGTCTCACATACCTTGATCTGAGACGGCTTTTTTGTACGAGTAGGTTGCTCAATCTTCCAGAGCTTCCCTTCCAGCTTTTAGACTGTTGTTCATGTCATCAGACACCTTTTTTATCCCTTTGAGCTGGTCTTGGAGGTAAGCTTTCACCTCCTCCTCAGAACCCTCAAAGTTTGGGTTAAACTTACGCATCCAATCCATCATAGACTCATTGGCCAGCTCTATCTGGGTCGCTAGCTCCTGGTATTTGGCAGCCATCACAGAATCTGTAGCACTTGAATCAGCCATAGCCAACAATTCCTTTTGGGTAGTTCTAAGCTCCCCCATTTTTGGCATCACTTCATCGTGCACAGCCATCACCTGAGTTTTTAAGTCTGCAGGAGGTTTTTCTTCCGTTTGCTGCTTTTTAGGCGAACAGGCTGCAGCCATTAAGGCCACAATCATCACAGTTAGGTATTTCATAGTATCAATTGGTTTTTAATGTAGCGTCTTTGAGGATGTACATGAGCTGATCTACATCCGAATCGTTCAGCGCAAGCGTACCCTTTACGGTCACCTTTTTAGCCGTATACTTCACGGGTTCTTTGAGGTACACCTCGGCAACAGACTCTGGCCCGGCACCCCCACAAAAAAAGCACGAAGCTACCGGCACAGAAGAAATGATCAAATGGTCTGGCTCAAACATCCCCTCGAAAGGAATGATGTATCCAGACAGCTCTATTTCGGTGCCTTCCAGAGCTTGTATCGATGGCCCAAACTTGGGCACATAGATCTCCCCATACTCATCTGTAGATTTGGAGTACTCCAGCTTACTCAGCGTATTCCAGTTTTCTGAAGAAGTCTGGGCTAAGGCACCAAAGAGTGCTGAAATGAGTAATGCTATTGTCAATGTTGTTTTTTTCATTTTATCCTTTTGCTAAAGTCTTAGAAATATCCGTCTTGTAGGCCATTACGGCCGGGATCAGGGATGCCACCACGCCTATGGCCAGGCAGCCCGCCAGTACCAGCCACTCCTCCTGCAATATGACCCATGGCTCGGGGGCTATGCCCCCTATAGTATTGGCCACCACCTGCATAGCTACATGAGCAATCACCAGGCCAGAAATAGCTCCCGCAAAGGTAATGAGCAAACCCTCAATAAGAATATGTGCAAATATCTGCCTTCTGGTAGCACCCATAGATCGCATGATGGCTATATCAAACTTTCGCTCTTTTAGTGAATTGAGCAGTGCCACAAATACGCTAATGGCAGAAATGATAATAATCAAAAGGCCCAGGCCATTTAGCACCTTCACTCCTACGCCGATAATATTAAAAAGTCTGGCTGTTTCGAACGCCGGGGAGGCTGCCTGAAAGCTGCTCTCACTGTTGATAGACCGGGGGAGCATCACTGCCCCCATGGGAGAGCGATAGCTAATGAGCAGGGAAGTAATTTCTTTTTCATCAAACTCTTCAGACGTGACCGATATACCTAAATGGCTGATTTCAATCAATGAATCCTCCTCATGGTGGTGATGCTCTCCTTCATGCTCATGCACCTCCCATACACTATGAATGCCCGTCACGATCAGCTTATCCATCACGGTATATGTAGGCTTCATCACACCTACTACCTGGAAGGCATGCCCTCCATGGGCTTCTGCATCTTCGCTTAGCCCATGCTGGCTTTCGAAGGTATCACCAACCGACAGCCCCTCTTTCTGAGCCACTTCAGCTCCTACTACCACTTCCATGTGATCTTCAAACCATTCACCTTTTGCCAGCTCAGCCTTATACAACCGGGGGTAATCCTGGGTAGAACCTACTATCCTGAAACCGCGATAGCTATCTCCTAGCGAAAGTGGTATCGCAGAACCAATATATCTACTCTTACTTACACGAGCAGCCTCTTTCAGTCCAATATTCCCAGTAGGAAAATCCACATGAAAGATATTCGCAAGTATCAGTTGCAGTGGGCTTCCCTTAGCTCCTACCACCAGGTCTATCCCCTGAGCATTTTTGGAGATCTCTGATTTTAACTGACTAGAAGCCAACAAAATAATCACTACGATGGTCACACCAAAAGCCAACAGCAACCAACTCAAAAAAGTAGTCAGTGGCTTTTTCACCAAACTTTTCAAGCTGAGATAAGGGATATTCATAGGTTCAAATGGTTCTTAATCTGAGATTTGACACGGTAATCATGAGTGGCCAACACCAGCGAAGCCCCACAAGCCCTGGCCTGTGCTTTGAGCAAGTCCACTACAGCTTCGCAGCTTTGGTCATCCAAACTAGCAGTAGGCTCATCGCCAAAAATAACCACAGGCTTATTGACCACAGCTCTCGCTATAGCCACCCGCTGAGCCTGCCCCTGACTGATCTGATGAGGAGCCCTGTGCGCTAAATCGGCTATGCCCAGATCTTCCATTACGTCAGCCACTTTATCCGCAGAAGTTTTACCCAAAAAGGTAGCCAGCCGAATGTTTGCTTTTACCGTGAGTGAAGGAATCAAATGAGGCTTTTGAAAAACAAAACCTATATGATCACCACGAAACCTGTCAAGCCTGGAATTGCTCAGATCGGAAATACACGTATCACCAATCATCACTTCACCTGTAGTAGGTTTTAGCAAGCCAGACATCAAATGCAACAGAGTAGTTTTGCCACCTCCAGAAGGCCCCAAAATCAGTGCGTGCTCCTTCGGGGTTAGAGACCAATCCGGAAAACTCAACTCCTTCTGCTCGTCAAATCGATAGCTTAATTCTTTAATTCGTATCAATTATTCTTGGTATTATTATATTTAAATGAATTTATTCAGTATATTACTTCAATACGTCCATGTAAGAACCGGACCTTAGCTACTAAAGTTACTCACTATACCAGCAGTATTATGTCATTAATTGTTTTTCCAATTATCATCGTCAGTGCTTTGTATTATGCCTACCGTACCCGACTTAAAAACTCGAAGGCAATCGACTCAAACGGTCATTGATTTGATGCCGATGATGAATCACATGTGTATCTAAAAAACGAATCATTTGCGGGAGTGTTATCCTTCCAGCCAAAGGATGCCTGTAAATGGCCTTTTTCAAAAAGCGATCAGGATACGAATTGATAAAATCCTCCAGGTCAGCGCTGTTTTGCTGTGCCTCAGCATGAAGAGCGGCCAGATCAAACTCATTGCCTGGCGCTTCCACTACAGCCGGAGCCTTGATTTTATATTTAGACTTCAGGATCAGGTAGTATGCATGTATACGCATGGTACGCACAAAACTTCGGTCAGGCAGGTCCTCTCCAGCAAGGATCTTCTTCTTGCAATAAGCCAGTGACGTGCGTTCAGAAAAGTTGAGATGATGAAGTACCTGGGCTATGGACCACTGATTACTCGCTGGCTGCCACTGTAGCTGCTCAGTAGATAGGTCATGTAGCTGTTTATACAGCGCTTCTTTCCGCGACTTCAGACGTAAAAAAGGCTTTTGTAGTGTGGGGCTCATGCTGCGCAAAATAGTGAAAGGATGCCAATAAAGTGATTCTGACGCTGTGTAATCCACCTTGCTTTACATTTCAAAAACAAGTATATTCGGGCAGACTTTCGTGCGAAATGTCGATAAACCACCCATAGCCGTTGCCTACGTTGAACAGATGCAGGCAGGATTAGTCTTAGCTGACTAATTCTACTAATTTTATGAAATATTAAAATAATTTTGCGGCATTCGCCTAAACCATAATCGGCAAAAGAACTTATGCACGTATTTGACATTATTGCGCTGTTCATATTTTTAGCAGGGCTATTTATCTTCGTCAACACCTACTTTCTAAAACTTCCCTCATCTATTGGGTTGATGATCATGGCTATTGTGCTCTCTGTAGTGCTATTAGGTGTTGGACAGATTTTTCCGGGATTGAAAATAGGTGCCGCAGAACTGGAAGAATACGACTATGCTGAAGTCCTCTACCACGTAGTGCTGTCATTTATGCTCTTCTCAGGAGCATTAAACATAGATTTCAAAAAACTCAGCAAACAACGCACTCCTGTTCTAGTGCTGGCTACCACGGGGGTACTGATCTCCACTTTTGTGATTGGTACATTGATCTACTACATGCTTCACTTCGTGGGCATAGAGCTAGACTATCTGTACTGCCTGGTGTTTGGCGCACTAATATCTCCTACAGATCCCATTGCTGTCACTAAAACTATCAAGCGGTTTAACCTGGCGAGAGACCTTGAAATCAAAATTGCCGGAGAATCACTTTTTAACGATGGAGTGGCTGTAGTGCTCGCTCTCACGCTAC
Source organism: Marinoscillum furvescens DSM 4134 (assembly GCF_003386095.1). GTDB lineage: Bacteria > Bacteroidota > Bacteroidia > Cytophagales > Cyclobacteriaceae > Marinoscillum > Marinoscillum furvescens. The sequence continues at coordinate 54,373 of NZ_QREG01000008.1, forward strand.
TAGACATAGCTCATGCAGGTGAAGACCACCCGCTATCGGTATTTGAGACCGCATATATTGTAGGTGCAGATATTGGCGGGGGCATATTCATCGGGCTGTTTCTAGGCTATCTGGGCTACCGATTGCTCAAATATGTAGACAATGATGCCGTGGAAGTAGAGATACTTATTACGCTGGCTGTAGTCATGGTTGGGTCCTTTTTGGCAGATTTTGTTCACGTATCCTCCAAACAGGCCGCTGTGGTGATGGGACTGGTGATTGGCAATGAAGGCCGAGGCGAACACGTGACGAGTGCTGCAGGAGATTATGTCTTCAAATTTTGGAACCTTCTGGAGGAATCCCTCTCTGCCATGCTTTTTGTTCTCATAGGCCTGGAAATGCTCGTAATCCCCTGGAGGTTTGACTACTTTGCCGCTGGCTTTTTTGCTGTTAACATCGTACTCTTTGGCCGCTGGCTGAGTGTCTTTATCCCTATAAAGCTGATGTCGGTCAAAAGAAGCTTTGACAGCAACACGATACCTGTACTTACCTGGGGAGCACTCAGAGGTGGCTTGCCCATTGCGCTTTCGTTATCACTTACAGAGTTTCACGGCAAAGACATCATCGTGACCATGACCTATATAGTAGTCGTTTGCTCGGTACTATATCAGGGGCTGTCTGTACCCATTCTCATGCGCAGCTTTTCCAACAAAGAATGACCTATCGCCGTATTGCCTAGAGTAGTTACTTTTGGCTCTGCAAAAAACCATCCTATGAATCGTTTTAGACCGTACGGAATCATCGCCCTCCTGTCGCTGTGCTGTTTATTTGGCTGTGACAAGGACAAAGGCGAGAGTTCAGAACAAGCCAAAACCCCTAGAATCAAGAAAAAATCACGACTTCTAACCCCTAAGTCAAACACCAAATTTGTATTGGGGGAGTCCATCAGCTTCGAGCTGAAAAGTGACCTCACCATAGACTCTGTACTACTGGACGATGGAGTGAAAACCACGCGGTATGATGAACTTGCCTTCGAGTGGTTGTCTAAAGACATGGGAACTGGCAAGCAGCGACTCAGACTAGATGTATATGGGGAAGGGCAAAAAGAAACACACTACGCCCGGCTCACCTTTCTTTCCGACGTAGCACCGATTAAATACACGTATGAAATAGTAAAAGAACTGAATCACGATCCTACAGCCTATACACAGGGTCTGTTTTTTAGTGGTGACACGCTGTTTGAAAGCACAGGCAGAGAAGGGCAGTCCCGACTAATCAAAAAACGACTCGATGGTAAGGAATATAAATCAGTAAACCTCCCCTCCGAATATTTTGGCGAAGGCAGTACCGAATGGGAAGACAAAATCATCATGCTCACCTGGACGGGAAACACCGGTTTTGTCTTTGATAGATCGCTGAAACAAACAGGCACTTTCCACTACAGCCATGAAGGCTGGGGAATCACCACCTATGGAGACACCCTCATAGTAAGTGATGGCTCTGAGGTATTACACCTTCTAGACCCTCGTGATTTTTCTGAAATAGGCAAACTGGAGGTCTATGACCATAAGCGGAAGGTAAACCGCCTCAACGAACTGGAAATGATCAACGGCCTACTCTATGCCAACATCTACCTGGAAGAGGAAATAGTGGCAATAGACCCTGCCACTGGCAAGGTGGTGCAACGTATAGACATGAGTGGCATCTCTAGCAAACTGAATACTCGCGACGTGGATGTACTCAACGGCATAGCTTACAAAGCCAACTCAGATCAACTTTTTGTTACTGGAAAATTATGGCCTAAACTTTTTGAAGTTAAATTTATACCCACCAATTAATTCAACCCTAAAATGACATTAACAGACGCAACAGTGAAAATCAAGGGCATGGCCGTAGGCAATGAGGGGAAGGTAAATGCCAAAATCAATTTTCAGTTTCCAGAAGGCACCATACATCTGGATGACACCGTAAGTCCGACATCCATCAGCAATGAAAACAAGGAAGCAGACTGCACCATCAAGATGTCTTTGGACAACTATGGCAAGATGCTCGACGGAAAGCTGAACCCAATGATGGCCTTTATGGCAGGCAAAATGAAAATAGAAGGCGACAAAGGAGTAGCCATGAAACTAGCCTCATTATTCTAAATCCGGCTAGCGTAAAATGTAAATTTTGCCAAATCCATTTTTGAACGACCGATCTCCAGAAGTGAAGCGATGCTGAATAGCCTCGCCCCCCTGACGCAGCACTACCTTATACAGGTATACCCCGTTAGCAAGTAGATCCCCAAACTCATCACGGCCATCCCAGGCATACTGAGAAATGTTGGTGCCTATTCGCAATGGGCCTAGCTCATCTTGTGTAATCTCCCGAACCACCCTACCAGACACCGTAAGTATTTGGATTTTCACTTCATCCGGCAACTCACTCCCTGTGAGCGTAAACACAAAACGAGTAGATGTAGAAAATGGATTAGGGTAAGGATAGAAATGGGTGATGGTAGACTCGTTGATTACCTCGAAGGAAATTTCATACGGCTGCACACCTGAAGCATTCCCACTAGCATCCTCGCCCTGCACCCGGAGCGTATACCTCCCGTCAGTCAGCGGGCCGGGCTGGTAGCTAATTTCAAAATCCTGATCCTCAGACGCAAGCACATATGAAAGTTTAGGATCTGTAAAATGGATACGCTCAAAGTCACAATCCTCGCAAGGAGCTTTCAGATCCACAGATATTCCAGAGGTATCCTGCTTATAAAGGTGTATGTTCTCATCTTTAAACCGAATGAGTATTGAGGGATTGGGAGAAACGATATCTCCATCTAAAATGTAACCTCCATCAAAAGTGACATCCAATACGGGGTTAACATCATCGGCCACCACGGTAGCCGCTCCGGCAAGCTGCAGACTGTTATTGGCAGTGTACTGCTCTGGGCCGGCGGCATCTACCCGTACAGACAGGTGATTGGCCCCCAGCTTACCTATAGTACCAAAGCTCACATCAAAATAGGTGGTATCGCCTTCTAATGGAGCAGATATATGAAAGGTGTTTACCTCCGTGTTGGCAGCGTTCACATTATAGAGCTCGGCACGCACCGTGAGTGAATCACTAAAGGAAGATTCGCCTACATTCGCAAAAGCGAATCGACTCTGAAATTCTTGTCCTTCCTGTAGCGTCTCTGAAGGCAGCGCCACCAAACTTAGCACTCCTTCTGGTGGCAATTCGTACTCCACTCCCCACGAGGCTAACTGGGGAGGCGTCTGATTATCAAAATCACCAAAAGACAATTCCAAATCTAAAAATGGATAGGTCGTAGCATCCACATTGTCCAGAGTAACCTCATCTATACGTGCATTGGAATAAACCCGATTTTTATCACCATCAGGTGTCACGCCCGTCACATCTATATACCAGGAGTCACTAGCTTCTGCCTGCACATCGTAGTACAGCCGCTCCCAATCTACGGCTGGCCCCACCCTTGTAGACAGCACTGCCCCTGAGGTAAATTTACTATTGACCTGGCTAATGAGCTCTATAGCTTGCTCACGCAAAGGCTCTGCACTACCATTAGAAGTTACCACCTCGGCTTGTCCGATAGACCATCCTTTTTGGCCCAGAATGATAACTGGCTGACCATCCTCCAAAGCATCTATTACTCCAGACGAAATTCCCACTTGCTCCAAAGATGCTTTTAGCTGTGCATCCCAATTGGAATAAGCCATATCACCAAACGAAAACAGCACCACATGATCTCCATTTTGCATTGTTCCTATCAGGCTATCCAGATATCTCCGTTCACCCAATACATCCTGTTCATGAAAGTTGTGTATCATTTGCGGCAACCGCCCACAAACCAGATCATTTTGCACATCGGCTCCTTGTGCGCCGAATGGACGATAGGGCACTCCACTGGCCTTGTCAAAGACCACAGCATTGATAGCATTGGTACGCTTACATCTGGGATCAGCGGCATTGTCCGTGAGCAATAAGTCCAAGCCGTCTATTATGACCTGATAGTCATCATATCCCCCGGGAAATTCGGGGCCATGGGTGTTGATCTGAATCGGTGTAACAGACTCCAGAAACGTCCAACTCCCCGCACTGGCGTCATAGTTTACCCCTGCAAGCGTGTTTTCCCGAAACTGCCCATTACCTACCTGCCCCCAACCTGTCATCGCATGGTGTGTATATGTAAATGAGGCCTCTACCCAGGTAGTATCCTCATTTTCTCTGGGCTCTTCAAATCGTGTACGCCAATAGACCGTAGTGCTGTCAGGCATGCCGCTGAGGTCCAACGGATACTCCAGATATGCCGCACCTTCCAGGCTGATCGATTGCGAAAAAGGACTACTGAAGTGAAAGGATGTATCTACCTGAAGACTAAACGTCCTGGTTTCTTCTTGAAGGTTAGCCGACTGCCATTTCAACGAAGGGTTGGGATCGCTTATCACCCCGTAAGTCAGTGGGTAGAGCGGAATCGTATTGCCTTTTGGTATAAACAGCGCAAAGGTCGCCTGATTGTTGGACTCATTGAGCTCTTCTAGTTCATTCTCAGGATCGATCGTTATGGTAAATACATTATCACCCTCCACAGCAGTACCTTCCGGGTTACTCACCGTAAACTGCAAGGTGTCCAGGCTCCAGATCCTACCAAAAGACCGACTACTGGTAGTCTGGCTACCGTCTGCAAAAGATCGTACCACCGAAATACGTATGGAGTCAGCATTAGTCTTACCGAAGTTTTTAACAGGAATATGTAATGCAAAAGAATCAGAGCTTGCCAGGATCTTAGCCTCCTGAATAGGGGAAGCAGATATCTCTCCAGTAGCTATAGCCAGGTCTGGTTTTTGGGCACCAAATACGGCTACTGCCGGATCTCCCTGCAGCAGTGTTTGAAATACTTGCGACTGAGCCACATCGTCGGTTCCGTAATTGGAAAAATAGCGCTGACTAACCTCCAACATGATGTCACCCAATGCCCAACCAAAAGTGCTTTCTTCAGCAAAAGCGAACTTGTAAAACAAATCCGAATACCTCTTTAGGTTTAGTGATAACGCAAAATCAGAATTGGCCAAAAAGGCCACGGCTCCCGCGTTAGGGGTAGCCATCCAATCTTCACCAAAAGTGAACGAGCTTCCACTATTGAAAATCCCTCCTGCATTACACCCATTCACCAGTATTGTAGGGTATTTCCCTTGATTCGCATACCCTGCATCAGGATCTGAAGCCCGGCCTATCTCCATATCAGTTACCACCCCACTGGAGTGCCCAAAAAAAGTAATCAGCCCCACTCCGCCATTCACTTCATTGGCCACGTTGATGAATTTCACGGTCTCTGTACTGTTCTTGCTTATGTTTACGACACTGGCGCCCAGGTAATCCCCCTCTGCCACTTGCTTAAAGTTTTTGACGTAAGTCTCAAACGTGCGTAGCTCTCCTGTGGTCTGACCTCCACTCAGCTGAAGGATGTTTTTTCTCCACAGCTGATCAAAAGGCAGCGCATCCATAATTTTCACCTTGTCCAGGTAGTTTTTTACATGGACAGAGGTAAGCGCACTGAGCCGGCCAACGGGCACCTCTGGCACCAATCCTGAAGATGGCACCGCCAACAACATGTCCGAACCCGGGAAACCAAATGTGGGTACATAATGCGTAAAGCTGTCCGGGTTTCGGTAATAGCCTTTATCTACAGTGGTTCCTTTTCCTATGATAAAAACATACTCTAGTGATCCTGCCGCTACCATCGCTCGGATGAGTCTCCTGATGCCCTCAGGCCCCGGGTCTCCATATCCAAACTGATCAAAAATCTGATCTACATAGACTTTTTCTACCTGAAAACCTCCTCCTGCAGCGCTAGACCTGTAAGCTTCAAACCCATCTACAGGGGCTACGCCATCTACTAGCTCATTGAGCTCTGGATGAGAAATGATCAGGTAATTTTTCCCTTCGGTAGTAATCTCTTCCATGGCCGCAGGCTCTATCACGGGCACGGTTTTGGGCGAAGCAACCAACAAAAACGCACGATTCTCGGCCAGAGAGTCATTAAAAACAAACTCTAATCTATCAGTAAAAGCTGTAGCTGCTACCTGAGCAGGCGCATACGGATCCGTAACATCAAACACCCGATATGAAGCACCAGAACTGGTTGTAGCCACTACATACCCTCTGGAAGCAGTGATATCTGGAATGGTGAGCATTTTCTGATCACTGGCGATAAGCTGTTGTGGAAATTCGGCACGCACATAGGAGATACTTTGCCCATCCGTTTGACCTGATACCCCTACTACACGGACCTCTACAATCAGCTGTCCGTCCGAACGCACATCTGACCATTGCAAATTATTATCGAAGGTGAAATGCCCATGCCCTTCAAACTGCGCCTTACCCACCAGGCGTAATGAGCCTGCGTCAGGACCAGCATAAATCTGTGATACATGATTAAAACTACTGACTCCTACCAGCCCTACTTCCAGAGTGGGTATCGGGCCGGTACGCTCCGGGTTGGGTAAAGTCAGCGAAAACGCCTGCTTTCCTCCCTTGGCAATTCTGCTACCGCTCCACCCCTCGCCTTCCAGGTATTTGGGAGACTGTATGTCAAACCCCGAACCAAACCGGGTACCATGTAAATAGTGCGTTGTTTGTAGGTGGAGGTCCTCACCTAAATGATACGGCTGGCGTGTAAGTCCGCTCGCATCTTTGAATGAAGAAAAAGCCATTTGGCTACCAGTGCCTGTAGATTTCCAGGTAAGAAAATAGGTAGACGTATCCGTATAGAGGTTGTAGTAAGTATGTGGCTGATCACTGGGCGTATCATACAGTGAGGTATTGGAAGTACCATCATTCTTCTCTCCGAAAAACTCCAGATAATCTAGCCTACCATCTCCATTCGTATCCCTTGAGCTGATAGCTACCTCTTGTCCATTTCTAAAAACCTGATACCTGCCTGCTGCAATATTGTTCACCGGCACACCCACCCGGGCTAGTTCAGTGGCTGTCACTCTATACAACCCATCTTCTGCTACTTTTAATCGGTAGTAGTCCTGAGCATAGTTGATCCATTCATTGCCAGTGCCCTGACCAAACAGCATCGATCCCACAGAAAGACACAATATCAAAATGCATAGCTTAATCTTCCACATCAAAGTCTACTTTTAGCGAAAACACATGTGAATACAATGCCGCAGCATGATCACCTATATCCGTAAAGGCATAATCAATGGCTACTTCCCGAATCCGAAAGCCCAGACCTACATTTGGCTGATAGGTCCAAGACTTGCTCCCGTTAAAGTCCTTTACCTCCTGAATCTGGCCAACACCTCCGCGCAAGTAGGCGATTGACTTGTATCCCACCTCCAAACCGAAGGCCGGATCTAGAGAAAGGACCTCACTTTTCAATAGGGTGTTACGTTTACCATCCGTTGTAGCAGTAATATCTACGGATGCCAACACCGTGAAGTCATTTATTAATGAAAAAGTCCTGCTTGCTCCAAGGATAAACCGAGGAAGCGTAATTTCTAAAGATTGAGAGGTAAGTGCATTTCCCGTTTGCGCATATGTATCAGCCAGCTCATCATCGGCTATTGCCCAGCTATTGAATGTCCCAAACAAATCACGACCTACCAGCCCAAAATTCCATTGCTTCCAGGTTAGCTGGGCGCCTACATCCAGGCCAAACCCCCAGGAAGTAGCAAAATCCCCAACAATGCGCCTGATCACTTTGGCAGAACCACCTATTCGCAATCCTTGCAAAAACGCCAGCTGGCGACTGTAGCTTGTGAGGAAACCATAATCTGAAGCCGAAAAAAAACGAATGTTATCATAGTTGACGCTCCCATTGGCATCAAACAAAAATCGTGTGTCAGCAATATCATCTACAGAAAATCGTAAAATAGAAACACTGAGGGCGGCACTATCTTCCAGCTTCATGGCAAATGCTCCGTAATCATAATTGGAAATGCCTCCAAAATACGAGGAGTGCATCAGCCCCAGCTGATAATTAGGACTCATCCCCACAAGACCGGCAGGGTTCCAATAGCCAGCAGACACATCTGAGGTATGGGACACCATACTATTGGCCATACCAAACGCGCGTGCATCCACACCAATCGCTAAAAACTCATTGCTATATTTTGGTGTGTTGTCCTGACCGAGAGCTAATAACTCACAGCACATTAGACCGAACCAAAGGAACCAAAATCGAAAATTCATGAACCGTGATTTGTCAACGTAATTTAGAGCAACATTTCAGCATCTTAAAATGTAATTCGACAACACACAAAAATCTGTCGTTTATTAAACTTAAATATTATTTATCAAATATTTAATTGCATTTAATAAAGTTTATTAGCTGTTCAGGCAATATTTACCACCTAGTACTCGGCCATACACAGTACCTTTCCGTATACACTACCAATAAATAATAAAACTCATGGACTCATGAACATAGAAAATACACAAGTACAAATGCGGAAGGGCATCCTTGAGTTTTGCATCCTCCATATCATAGCCCGGGGAGAAGTTTATGCATCAGATATGCTAGACGAGCTCACCTCAGCCAGGATCATGGTGGTGGAAGGCACCCTATATCCGCTACTCACCCGCCTGCGCAAAGCAGGTCTGGTAGACTATAAGTGGGTAGAGTCCAGCTCTGGACCACCCCGCAAATACTACACCCTCACTGAACAGGGCAGGGAATTTCTGGATGGACTCAGCCAAACATGGGAAGAATTGGTCTCCTCCACCCAAAAAATCATTTCCGTCAAAAAGAATCCAACACAATCATGAAGAAGACTATAAGTATCAACATTGGTGGTATAATCTTTCATATAGAGGAAGATGGCTTTGAAAAGCTCAAAAGCTACCTGGACTCAGTAAACGCCTACTTTTCCTCTTTTGATGATAGCGCAGAGATCATCGCAGATATAGAAGCCCGTATAGCCGAAATATTTCTGGAAAAACTTGCAGACGGCAGACAAACTGTCAATCTGGAAGACGTTAATGACCTCATCGCTACTATGGGTACTACCAGCGATTTTGAGGCTACCATAGAATCTGAACCTCAAGAAGAACCTGCCGATCAAGAAGAAAAGGAAAGCCCCAAAGATGAGCCTGATGCTGCTTCTGCTGGCGAAAGTAAACCTAAAAAACTCTACAGAGATAGCAAGCGACGTATTCTTGGAGGGGTAGCCTCAGGCATGGCTCATTATTTCGGCATAGACCCACTTTGGGTAAGGCTGCTCTTTGTGATCTTGTTTATCAATTTGCTTTTTCCGGGCTTTAGTGGGGCCACATTTCTTGCATACATCATCCTTTGGATTGTATTGCCTCCAAGCGATGAGTTAGAAGATGACAAAAAGATCAAAAAACTATTTCGAAATACTGAAGATCGAGTAATTGGTGGTGTATCTAGTGGTATAGCTTCTTATTTTGGCACCGACAAAAGTGTCATTAGATTGCTATTTGTCCTGTCCATATTCCTGGGCGGAGCAGGCATTATATTATACATCATCCTTTGGCTCATCACGCCTGAAGCGCGCACCATCACCGAAAAAATGCAAATGCAGGGGGAGCCCGTTACCCTCTCCAATATTGAAGACAATGTAAAAAAAGGGCTCAACGTGAGAGAGGGTGAAGAAAGTCCACTTGTAAAAGTTTTGCTCTTCCCGTTCAGGCTGATAGCGCTGATCATCAATGGCCTTGGTAAGATCCTTGGTCCCGCACTGAAGTTTCTAGTAGAACTCATTCGCATAGCCTTTGGTGTGATTCTGGTGATTATAGGGTTTAGCATGATGCTCGCATTTGTAAGTGCTATACTTACCATCTTTGGGCTGACTAGCTGGAGCCACTTCATGCAGATGGGCAGTATTCCTATTGAGCTGATCCAACGATCTATAGACAGCTGGGCCATCTTATCTATTTTCCTCATCAGCTTTATCCCTGCTCTGGCTATAGCACTGGCAGGCGTAAGTGTAATCATAAAAAGAGCTGTCACCAAAGCTTATGTAGGGTGGTCACTCTTTGGCATCTGGGTGTTTTCGTTGATCTTTTCGGCTTTTGCCATCCCGAGTTTTGTTGCTCAGTTTACCTCAGAAGAGGAAATCCGCTCAGAGCTGACATTTCCACTCACCAATGGCACCCCAACACTACGCCTGAACGAACTGTCCGAAGCAAGGCACCTGGACAATGTGCGGCTAAAACTCCGCGGACATGCTGATAGCACCTATTCTTTGCTGCTCTCATTGGAGAGCCGAGGAAGTAGTCGTGATGAAGCTAAACAAAACGCCAGCATGGTTTCATACAATGTCCAGCAAAAGGCCGATGACTTCATATTCGACTCCAACGTTACCTTCTCTGACAGTGCGATATACCGTTTTCAAAATGCCTATGCGGTGTTTTATATCCCATATGGCAAAGAGTTTAAAATGGACTATGAGCTAAAAGAAATCCTCATCAACACACTTCATACCAACGGGTACTCTTCACGGCACTTGCGCCAAAACAATACGTGGGTATTTGAACGAACAGGACTAAAATGCGTGACTTGCAATACCGGCCGTAGCCACTTAGATGATGACGAAGACGATCAGCGCTCGTCGCGCCCACGGGCATATGAAGACCGTATTGATTATCCATTCGAAAATTTTGATGAAATCAAAGTGGCCTCACTCATGGATGTAGAGATCATACAGGGTGAAAACTGGCAGGTGACCTTGCGTGGAGGTGATGATGAGCTCGATGATGTGTACCTCAACCAAATCGGAGATGCCCTGGAAGTGAAGTTTCGGGAAGACAACTGGAAATGGTGGAATGACCAGGGAGTGGAAAAAATCTCACTTTTAGTAACCATGCCTGAGTTGGAGTATCTGGAGCTTACAGGAGCTTGTGAAGGCGAGGTAAAAGGGTTTACCAACAAAGAGATGAGTTTTAACCTTGTAGGTGCCTCTAAGCTATATGCCAATGTAAATCCTGAAGAACTAGAAATCAACCTGATGGGAGCCTCTCAGATGGAGGTACGCGGGAGCAGTAGGTACCTGGAAGCAAACGTAGTAGGTGCAAGCAAACTACAGGCACACAGCCTTGAAGCCGAGCGTGCTGAAGTAACAGCAGCAGGAGCTTCCACAGCAGAGGTTTTTGCCTCGGGTGAGTTAGATATAGAAGCCGTAGGGGTGAGCAAAGTGAAATACCGTGGCACCAACAATGTGTCTATCAGAGAAGAAGGCATGAGTAAAGTAGAACGCGATTAAAAACAACTAGTCTTCGGTCCAGGGCTCCATGGCACTGCTGTGGGGCCCTTTTTTATAGGACCAGAACTCATTCTCACCTATAGCCCTTTCAAGTTCACACCTCCTAATGTGAGCTATCAATCCATCGCAAATTCCACACCCATACTTAATCAAGGCAAAAGTATGCATCACGTAAGTAAACGACTGATACGCTACCGACTCAAATGGCAACTAGATGAAATCACCTTAGAATACGGTGTTTTCCGAGACGGTACTGCCTCACAATATATGCTATCTGAGGAACTTTCAGCCTATAAAGACCTGCTTCGCACCGCTGAGCGCTCGTTATGAACCAGCATTCACAAATGCCCCTTTTTTGCTATGTTGCCACAGTGTAAAATAGAAAGTGGACCCCATGCCTGGAGTAGATTTCAACCAAAGCTCTCCCTCATGATGCTCCACTATCCTTCGGCAGTTAGACAAGCCTACTCCACTACCCGCAAATCGCTCCCGAGCATTCAGTCGCTGAAATAGTTGAAATATTCGCTCGTAGTGCTGCTTGCTAATACCTATTCCATTGTCTTTTACAAAGAATGAATCCCCTTTAACACCGACTATCACTTCAGGCGTAGTGTCTCCACTTTGAAACTTGATCCCGTTCGTGATCAGGTTTTGAAAAAGCATACGCAGCTGCATCGCATCTCCTCTCACATGAGGCAGATCCAGCACCTTCACCTCTGCCCCCGATTTTTCGATTACATGATTGAGATCCATCACTACATCACTTACCAGCCGATTGAGGTCGATTTCTTCCAAACTAATACTAGGTTCGGACAACCTGCTGTGCGCCAACAACGACTGAATCAGCTCACTCATACGATGCGAAGACTCTTGCATAAAGGCCAAATACGTATCAAACTGCTCATCAACCTTTCCTTTATAGTCATCACTCATGATATTGAGGAAACTTCGCACAGTGTTTAACGGCTCCCTGAGATCATGCGAAGCTATATATGCATATTGCTCCAGTTGACTATTTTTAGCTTGAAGCTCATGCTGCGAGCGCTTCATCTCACTGATATCCGTAATTTGAGAGATGAAAAACAAAGGTTCATTATTAGCATCTGTCACCTTAGACACTGCCAGATAGATATACACTACACTTCCATCTTTGTGAAAATAGCGTTTTTCCATCTGGTAAGTGTCTCTGGCACCCGCTACTAACTCCTGCAGCAATGAAAGATCTTTATCCAGATCTTCTGGATGTGTAATGTCCTGAAAAGTCAAGTCCAGCAGCTCTTCTTCGGTGTACCCCACCATATCGCAGATCGCCTTGTTCACCCGAATCCAGCCACCATCCAACCCCACCAAAGCCATACCTATGCTAGCGTAATCAAATGCCCCTCTAAATTTTTCTTCACTTAGACGGATTTGTTCTTCGGCCTTTTTCTGAGCTGTAATATCTTCGGTCATGATGAGCAGCCCGCCCACAGCTCCGGCTTCCGAATACCAGGGCCTAATATCCCAGCTCATCCATTGTATTTCGCCCTGTTCATTCCGGGACCGCTCACCATCAGACTTTATCACGGATCCAGCCAGGCACTTACGGTATATATCACTCCATCGAGGCTCTAGCTGAGGAAATACATCATACTGACTTTGACCTATCACAGCCTCTCGAGTTAGCTTGTAGTCCTCCAGCCACTGATCCGACACAGCCAAATAATGCATTTTCCGGTCAAACATTGCCAGCGCACGTGGCGAATGTTCTACATAAGTCACGTATTCTTTGGCTTTGGATAGATCAGGCTCCCTCATGGCCGTACCAATCAGCGAGCCATCTTCTTTACGCATACCCTGAAAAAGAAGGCGTACCTCTCCGTGAGACCATCGGAAAGGGGCCGCAGATGACGCCTGGAGCAGCTGATTTGCCCAGGCCTGTAATGCTTGAGGAGCAGACCAGTTGTTTTGAGGGCTTTCGCCTAAAAGGGTCCAAAAATAAGAATCCATTTTCCATCCCCTTGAAGGCGAAAAGGTCCATAAGCTAACCCCAGAGTTTTGAAGTACTTTCCCAAGGTCTCCATCGAGTTGATTTTCCAACATAATTAGATGAACAATATTTTATCAGACAGTGCCTTATAAGCCGCCTCAAATTCTTTCACTTTTTCAGTGTATAGCTTACCTTCCTGGGCTTGCAGCTCCAGCTCATTCGCCAGGTTGCTCATAGCCTCGTGCATTATAAACTTAAACCCTCCCTTCATTTTATGAAAAAGCTGATGAGCATCGGCATATGCCTTTTGTTCAACTGCCTTTTGTAGGAGACCAAATGAGCTGTCATTTTCTTCCTTATACGCTTTAAAGACCTCCCTAAACGCATCCCCATAGTTAACTTTCACAGCCTCCAGATCAATTCCCAGCTTGCTGGCCAGGAGCGATTCCAACACCTCTTCCAACTCCTGGATGCTCAACCCCTTATGTAGGTAACCGTCTACGTGTTGCTCCAGACTCGCCTTCAGTAGGGAAGATTCACTGGTGCCTGTGATGATTACCTTTTTGATTTCGGCATATTCTGGAGATTGGTTCAGCAGATGTACAAAATCCGCTCCGTTTTTGTCAGGTATCTGTAAATCTAAAAATGCTATATCAACCTCATAATTTTTCACTACTTTTAGTGCCGCATCATATGTAAGGCAGGTATGGATCTTTAAACCCTGACGTAACTTGTTGAGCATTACCTGAAGTGTAAAAAGTGCCACCTGACTATCGTCAAGGAGAAGTATTTGTACCATTAGCAATTAATAATATGCCAAAAAAACTTAATCTCATCATGCTCGTCGATGACGACCATGCAACAAATTTCGCTAATAAAATCATCATAGACCGGGCGGGTGTTACTGAAAGCGTCATAACAGCCTCGAATGGACTTGAGGCGCTCGACTATTTGAATCAGTCATCCAAAGATGACCACCCTAGTCCTGACTTGATTTTACTGGACATCAATATGCCCGGAATGAATGGTTGGGAATTTTTGGATGAATATAATAAGCTCAGCCCTACTAATCAAGCGGAAGTAGTAGTGGTCATGCTTACCAGCTCTATGAGCCCTCTAGATAAGCAAAAAGCTAAAGAGTATGGAGTTTCAAATTTTCGGTCTAAACCGCTAACGATCGAGATGATAGAAGAAATCGTAGCTGAGAATTTTAGCTAAGCAGATTAGCAGCTCTCCTTCTGCTACAATCCTTACACCGACATTATCCCAATTCGTCTCATGATTCAACCGACTCGCTACCTGTAGTGTGTTGGATTTGAGTAGCATCATGTTATATTGTTGGTCCATCCAGCCTAAACTAGTTATGAAAATTATTCTTTGCTTGGCAGTGCTCTGCGCTAGCCTACAGCTATCTGCTCAGTCAGAAAAAGAACGCAGTGCGATCATTCGACTCTATAAAGATGATATAGGGAAAGTTTACTCTGTATTTTTTGCCGACACCATAGAACAAACGGTAGACATCAAACTAAAAGACGACAGAGGCACCGTACTTTTAGAGCAATCTATGACTGGACGCGGGTTTTCCAAACGATTCAGCCTGGCGGACCTTAAGCTAGGCGAGTACACCTTTGAAGTGTCCATTCCAGACTATACCTTCCGAGAAAAAATAGAATTAAAAAGCGAAAAACAAATCAAGGAAGAGAGCATCACGCTCCAAAATGACTACCCCTCGCTTTACATCAATGTGGCTGAATATAACATGAAGCCCATGAATATCTTCGTATACACCACAGATGAGCAATTACTAAAAATGTTTTATTGGGAGCCAAACCCTAAAATGCCTTCTAAAAAAATAGACATCTCCCAGTTTGAAGGCTACGAAGTAAGGGTGCAAATCACTCAGGATGGTATAGATCAGGTAGATCAACTAGTAAATTTGTACTAACCGGCAAGGTTAGCAAATTATTAATTTAATAGTGGACGGTGTCAGGTACCGAATATTTTCTTAGATTCAAGAAATTTTTTATCACCTAAAGTTACTCGTAATGAAAACACTATTAAAACCTCTTTCACTGCTTGCAGTGATTGCATTACTCATGATGTCTTGCCAGCAAGACGTACCAGATGCTCCGGAAGGAGAGTTGGTCACAATGAAACTTAACCTTTCTGACGAGCTGAAGACCAGAGACATTCCTTTTTCTGATGGCAGAGTAGCCAGTGCTACAGAATATACCGTTTATGGTATACAGGTAAATACAGTTACTAATACAGGCACACAACCTTATGCTCACGGCGTATTCGATGATACCACGGGGTTTGAAATATCAGTGATCAGTGGCAATACCTACGAAGTATCCGCTACGGCTTTTCAAAAAGGCACCGGATTTGGGCTGTATTCTAGCTCCAATTATGACGGCAGCATTTATTTTAGTTCACCGTTTTACCGTGAGCTGACAAATTCCTTTGACTACCAGAATAACAGTAGTATCTCCATATACGACAGCTATACCTCCACTTTTACTAAGAGTGACAGCTCAAGTGTGGCGTGGCATCAAAGACCAGAAATAGATCGATATCTTTCTCAATACGACCAATTCATTGGAGCTGAAAGTACTACTTTGGATGTAGACCTCTATCGGGCCAACTTCGGCGTACAAATCTATGCGGATAGCTTAAATGAAGGCAAGTTGGTAGTGAACCTACAATCGGCTCCCTCCATCGAACTCACCACTAGTAATACTTTTTCGGATCTAAAAATACTTCAGTTTAGAAATTTATGGAACCTACAAAACGCACCTGATAACTATGAAGAATATGTGTACACGACGATCTTTCACGAGAAAGTGGTGAATGGAGATACAGTCACCAACCCCATTTATGACAATAGCATACTTTTTAAACGAAACTTCATCAAGCAGATTTATGTGACAGTACCTTCTGAAGGAAGCGGAGGATCTGCTGGCCTTAACCTTCGACTTGAAGATGTTCAGTTCCAATACGACTCATTGTTTATAGGAGGATAGTCTCCATCATTCTTTGGCTATCGCAGCATCCGCCAATTAGCCTTTTGTTGCGATAGCCTTACTTTTTCCTTTCAGCACTTCGCAAGAAAATTTGACTAAATTTCAAGTAGGCTTGTAACTTTCGCTCACCCCGGGCGTCTCCCTACTGAAATGTCACCATCCAAACGCTTTGAAACGTACATCCTTCCGGTTACAGATAAAATGTACCGATATGCCTACTCCCTCCTCAAAGATGGAGCACAGGCACAGGATGCTGTTCAGGAGTGTTTGGTGAAGATCTGGTCTTCTCGTGCCAAGCTGCATGAAATCAAAAACCCAGAGGCATGGGCGATGCGCATCACCCGAAACCAATGCTACGATTGGTCTAAGGCCAATCGGTTCCAACTGATCTCTGACAAAGAACACAATACCCCAGGCAACGAAAGCTCTGATTTGCAGACGCTGATGGCTGATCAACAGCTTTGGCTCACTCGGATCTTAGCTTTGCTCTCCCCTAAGCAGCATGAAATCTATCATTTACGCGAAGTGGAAGAGCTGTCCTATCAAGACATTGCCGAAGTAATGGGCCTTTCTCTGTCAGAGGTCAAAGTAAACCTTCATCGGGCTAGAACGAAAATCAAAGCTGAACTAGAAAAAATCGAAGCTTATGGAGTCGCGAATTAAAGAACTACAGGAGAAATACTGGAAAGGTGAATCTACTGTGAGTGAGGAGCAGGAATTAAAAGCCTATTTTCAAGAGAACCCCTCATTATCACCAGAGAGCTCCTACTTCAGAGGCCTGCAAAAAATGCAAACACCTCCAAAGACTTCTTTTCAGCATCCTGGCAAAACATCACAAAAGACACGCTGGTATGTGGCTGCAGCTGTAACAGCCGGCCTACTGACAACCGCCTTAGTGGTCCAGGACGCAAGAAAACAGCATGATTTCACAGTGGATGACCCTAAAGAAGCCTTTGAGATCACACAAAAGGCATTGCTGATGGTCTCCTCTGGTCTCAATGAAGGAAAATCGTACACCACAGAATTGTCAAACATTAACAAAGCTCAGACCTACCTGCAACTAAAACAGGAGGACTAAAAACTTTAATATCATGAAGAAATTATTCACACTACTAGTCATAGTACTAGTCGCCGGATCGGCCACAGCTCAAGGGCAGCTCGTCAACTCATATTTTGAAAAACTTGCAGGAGATGATACCTACACCAAAGTATCGGTGAGCAGCAAAATGTTCTCCCTCTTCACCGAACTGGAAGCAGGCAGTGCAGCTGAGGAGGAATTCCTAAAAGCTGTAAGCAAACTGAAAGGCCTAAAAATCATAGTGGCCGACAGCATCGGAAATGCAGCCGAAATGTACAACAAAGCCATAACAGACATTTCCAAAGCAGGGTACGAAGAGCTCATGTCCGTATTGGATGCAGAAGAAAACATGCGATTTTCCATCAAAGAGAAAAGCGGCAAAATCGAAGAGCTACTGATGCTGGTAGGTGGGAAAAAGCATTTCATCCTGCTAAGCCTATACGGTGAGATAGACCTGAAAAACATTTCTAAAATCGGCCAGGCAATGAAAGTAGAGGGCCTTGACAAACTGAGCAAAATCAGTGAGTAAGTTATTATACACAGGACTATTGGTCATACTGCTGGGGGCGTGCAAACCCTCAGCAGCTTATGAGTCACCGATTAAAGAGCTACTCCAGAGTGATCAGGTACGAACTTATGCCTTCTACCCGAGCACATTGCGAATGGTCAATATTGCCAACAATGATGAGATCGACTCTATGGCCTCTGACATCAACAAGCTTCTGATCTTTCGGCTAGATAGCACGGCAATAGCTAAAAAAAAGCATTTAAAAATTCCTGATCAATATCAATCGCTGGGTTTCGAGGAGTACCTGACCATCGATGGAGGCAAAGCGCGTGCAGCACTTTTTGGCCTCAGTGAAACCAGGACATCTACGTTGGTAGGCTACTGGTCAGCTACCGACGAAACTTTTGCTTTTTACATCAACGGTAATATTGACTGGATGAAACTCCCGGACATCATGGAAGCATTTCAAGACGGAGAAATCGCCAACATACTAAGCCCCAACTAATCGAAACCTATGAACATACTCGAGCTGAATGGCCTCACCAAACAGTACGGCAAGTTACTAGCCGTAAACGAGCTAAACCTACAAATACAACAAGGGCAGGTATACGGTATTCTGGGGCCAAACGGTAGTGGAAAAACTACCACCCTGGGCATGATACTGGACGTGGTGGCGCCATCGAGCGGTGATTATCGCTGGTTTGGAGGGATGTCGCCAATCAAAGCCAGGCAACAGATCGGTGCAATTCTGGAGACCCCTTGCTTTTACCCCTACATGACTGCCGAGCAAAACCTTCGCATAAGCGCTCACATCAAAGAATGCTCTGCAGCCAAAATTTCCGAGGTGCTGAAGCAAGTGGGACTTTTTGAACGCAGAAAGGACAAATTCAAAACCTATAGCCTCGGCATGAAGCAGCGTCTATCTATAGGAGCAGCTCTACTGGCAGATCCACCGGTATTGATTTTGGATGAACCCACCAACGGACTGGACCCTGAAGGGATTGCTGAAATCCGAACCCTCATTCAGGAAATTGCACAGCAGGGAAAGACCATTATCCTTGCAAGCCACTTACTGGATGAGGTCCAAAAGGTCTGTACGCATTTTTGTATTTTAAAAAATGGAAACAAAGTTCACGAAGGGCTGGTAAATGACATCACTGGCACCACGCGTCAGATCCGAATCACTTCGCAAGACCTAAGCCTTCTCAAGACCACCTTGCAACAACATCCAGGTCTTAGCAATCTCGCAACAGATGGACCAGAACTTATAGCTGACCTACAGCCGGGCACCACCACTGCTGACATCAACCGGTTTTGCTTCGAACAAGGCATCACGCTCAGCAAACTGCAACCTGTCAATCGCACCCTGGAGCAAGAGTTTCTCACTATCCTAAAAGCCAACCAATGATCAAATCACTAAAACTCGAATGGCTAAAAGTAAAATACCATCCCCTCATCTGGATACTGTTTGGGATGTACCTCCTCGCCCTGACTATTCTGTGCTTTGGTGGCACGTTTTTCCTGGAATGGCTCAAGTATGAAGGCGAAGACTTTCATGGCCTGGACCCTACTCTGCTTCCGATCTATGACTTCCCAGACATCTGGCAAAACGTCACCTCGCTGGCCAGTTTACTTCGAGTTTTTCCGGCCTTCATCGTGATCATATCGGTGACCAATGATATTACCACGCAGACTTTACGTCAAAATGTAATAGACGGAATCAGCAAAACGCAATACCTCACCAGTAAAATAGCATTGATCGTGAGCTTATCGGTTCTGAGCACAGCCTTCATTGGCCTTGCTGTATTGATCAATGGCAAGCTGTACGCCCATCCTGCGTCACACCAGCTAATGATTGAGGGGGCGACATTTCTTGTTGCATATGCATTCGATGCCTTGGTCTACTGCTGTCTGGCTTTTTTGCTTGCACTACTCATCAAAAAACCCGGCTTTCTCATCATGGCCCTTGCGCTCTATACTATATGGTTCGAACCTATAGCAGCTGCCATTTTGAGAAACCACCCTGACCTGCGAGACACTGCATGGGTTGTACTACCTGACTATTTTCCCGTAAGTGCTCTAAATGGCCTCATTCAGCTACCCTTTGGTCGCTACCTGTTTCACGAAATCACCGATTTTGTCCCCGTCAAACAGCTTATTATCACTACCGCATGGCTTTTAAGCTATCTGAGTGGCATTATTTTCCTACTCACACGCAGAGACCTGAAATAGCTTTTTAATTTTCTAAGAAGTTTTTGTAAATTCAGCCTACTCAACCAACCTAGTTTATATTATGAGTTCGAAATCTAAGCGGTTTATTAGAAATCTGGCTATTTTGATTGTGGTGTTGGTGGCTACGGCCTATGTGGCCAGCGGCGAACACATGGAGCTGATAGCCAAGTTGTAAAAAATTTAGGGAGCCTCGGCTCCCTTTTTCATATCCCTACTTTTAGCAACCTACTGCCATACCAACTATAAGCTTCACCATCCACCAGTTCCACTTTACTTTCTGGAAAGAGTAGCTCCAGCTCCCGTTGGTGTTTCGCTTTAAACGGAAAAGGCTCAGAGCTTAGCAAGATTTTTTCTGGTGACAGATCCCTCATTTGCTCCAGCGTCAGTTCTGGATAGCGACTATCAGTTATCACATTGCTATACCCCAGATGAGACAAAAACTCGTCAATATAGGTTTGACTGCCTGCGGCCATCCATGGCTTATACCAGATGAGGTATAGTACCTCTCCCGTCTTAGTGCTTTTCAGGGATGCTAATTTCTGCTCTACACTAGAGCGTATTTTTTTCGCTTCCTGAGTCGTGTTGGTGATTTCTCCAAAGTCCGTCCAAACCTGCAAAGAGTCCGAAATGGTATTTATGTCGGTCATCCATACGGGCACATGCTGCTCCAGTGCCTCAATTCCTTCGCGGTAATTTTCCTCTTTATTACCAATCACGAGATCAGGCCGAAGGTCTACAATGCGGTCCACTTTAAAATCCTTAGTCCCACCAACGGATGGAAGCTTCTTTACCTGCTCTGTAGGATGTATGCAAAATCGTGTGCGTCCCACCAGCTCCACCCCTAGATCGCAAAGCATTTCAGTAAGAGAAGGCACCAAAGACACCACCCGACGAGGCGGAAAGTTAAAGGTAACCTCCCGCCCCATCTGATCGGTATGTGTTTGTAGTGCCACTATTTGATATAGCGAAAATCCTGCCCATCTTTTACCTGCACTACTGTTTCGTAGATCAGTTTGATGGTGTTTTCGAGATCTTCCTTAGCGCATGTTTCCACCGTGGTATGCATGTATTTTAGCGGAATAGAAATCAATGCTGAAGCCACCCCTTCGTTGCTATAAGCAAAGGCATCGGTATCTGTACCCGTAGACCGGGAAGCTGCTCTGCGCTGAAAAGGAATCCCTTTGGCCTCTGCTACATCCAAAATCATGTCCAGCACATTGTTTTGCACGGCCGGTCCATAACATACTGCCGGTCCATCACCGCAGGCAATATCACCGCTAGCGATTTTATCATACATCGGTGCATTGGTGTCATGCGTCACATCTGTGACAATGGCCAGATTAGGCTTAATCCTATGAGCAATCATCTCAGCTCCACGCAGCCCAATTTCCTCCTGCACAGCATTCACCACATACAGCCCAAAGGGCAGCTGAACATTGTTTTCTTTGATGCGGCGGGCTACCTCAGCAATCATGTAGCCACCTATGCGGTTATCCAGCGCACGCCCTACCAGATATTTATCATTGAGCTCCATCAGCTCATCATCAAAGGTGATGACGCTACCCACATGGATTCCCATCTCCTCCACTTCCTCTTTAGAACTGGCTCCTACATCTATAAAAATGTTTTTGAGAGAGGGTGTTTCTTCTTTGGATTTATCACGTACGTGAATGGCCGGCCAGCCAAATATCCCTTTCACCACACCCTTTTTGGTGTGAATATTTACGCGTTTGGATGGGGCTATCTGGTGATCAGAACCACCATTTCGCACTACGTAGATATAGCCTTTTTCATTGATGTAGTTGACAAACCAGCTGATCTCATCAGCATGAGCCTCAATCACCACTTTGTAAGGAGCGTCAGGATTGATCACCGCTGCTGCAGATCCATAGGTATCTGTAAAGTAATCATCCACGTAAGGCTTGATATAATCCAGCCAGATCTCTTGTCCACTAGCCTCAAACCCCGTAGGAGATGCATTATTCAAATACTTAAATAAAAAATCCCTGCTTTTCGTATCCATACTTATTCTTTGATTTATCGAATTTTAAATTCCTTTTGTCAGCCCACCATCAACCAGTATATCCTGACCATTGATGTAGGAAGATTTATCAGATGATAAAAACGCCACCAACTCTGCCACCTCCTGCGTGGTAGCAGCTCGTCCGGCAGGTATGTCAGATAGAACCTGTTCGGTTACCGGATAAGAATCTACAAACCCTGGTAAAACATTGTTCATTCGAATCTGCTGTGCTGCAAACTGCTTCACATAGAGTTTGGTAAAGCTAGTGAGAGAAGTTCGCAACACTGAGCTGATCGGAAAAGACAGTGAAGGCTCTTTAGCTCCGAAAGTGGAAATATTGATAATAGAACCTCCAGAATTTTGCTCAAATATGGGGGTAACCATTCTGCTCATTCGGATGACATTCATCAAAAGCAAATCCACCCCTTCGTGCCAATCCTGATCGGAAAGCCCTAAAAGCTCGCCTTTAGCCGAGTGACCGGTATTATTGACTACCACATCCACTTTACCATAGGTCCGCACTGCCGTATCTACCAGGTTCCTCAAGTCCGAAGCTTCTGCAACAGAGCCTTGAAGTGCCACTGCACCTAGCTCTTTCCCCAGACCTAAAACTTCAGCACCTCGTGCCATAATGGCCAACTGATACCCTTCAGCATGCAGCTTCCTTACAATTGCCAGTCCCATCCCTTTACTTGCGGCAGTTACTACAGCTACTTTCTTTTGCATCTGATCTTTCTGTTTTACAAAGGAATATTTCCGTGTTTCTTTCGTGGCATGTTATCCACTTTGTTTTCGAGCATCGCAAAAGCTCTGATGAGCTTTGCACGCGTATTGTGTGGCAAGATTACTTCATCTATAAACCCACGCTCAGCAGCTTTATACGGATTGGCAAACTTTTCGGTGTACTCATCTATTTTTTCTTGAAGCTTTTGATTCGGATCATCTGCCTCTGTGATTTCCTTACGGAAAATAATCTCTGCGGCACCTTGCGCACCCATTACAGCGATTTCTGCTGTCGGCCAGGCAAAATTCATATCTGCCCCTATATGCTTAGAGTTCATCACATCATAGGCACCACCATAAGCCTTACGGGTAATCACCGAAATCCTTGGCACTGTGGCTTCACTGAACGCATACAATAGCTTGGCTCCATTGGAAATAATCCCGTTCCACTCCTGGTCAGTACCCGGCAAAAATCCTGGCACATCTACCAACACAAGGAGTGGGATATTGAATGCATCACAAAAACGCACAAATCGCGCACCCTTCTTACTACAATCATTGTCCAATACTCCGGCCAGACTCATAGGCTGGTTGGCTACTACGCCCACACTCTTACCTGCTATTCGCAAAAAGCCTACTACAAGATTGTCGGCATAGTTTTCATGCACCTCGAAAAACGAGTCTTTATCTCCAATGCCGTTGATGACTTCCTTGATGTCATAGGGCTGGTTGGGGTTGTCTGGCAATATCTCATCCAGCTCCATCCGCACTTCATCGCCATTTACCTCATAAGGTAGAGCTGGAGGCTCTTCCTCACAGTTGGAGGGCACATAGCTCAGCAGACGCTTGATATCTTGTATACAGGTGGCCTCATTCGTTGATGTAAAATGCGTAACACCACTTTTCGCTCCATGTGCGCTCGCTCCTCCCAGCTCCTCGGAAGTAACGTCTTCCTGTGTTACCGTTTTCACCACATTGGGGCCAGTGACAAACATGTAGCTGGTACGCTCTACCATAAATATAAAATCCGTGATAGCAGGCGAATAAACAGCCCCACCTGCACATGGTCCCATGATCGCAGATATCTGAGGAATCACTCCCGAAGCTCTGGTATTTCGATAAAATATATCCGCATATCCTCCTAATGAGTTGACTCCCTCTTGGATCCGTGCACCTCCAGAGTCGTTTAACCCGATCACTGGTGCCCCGTTTTTCATGGCCATATCCATGATTTTCACAATTTTCTCAGCATAGGTCTCCGACAGGGAACCGCCAAATACCGTAAAATCCTGACTAAAAACGTAAACCAATCTTCCTGCCACAGTGCCATATCCGGTCACAACTCCATCGCCCAGAATCTTTTGCTTATCAATACCAAAGTCCTTTCCTCGATGTACGACAAACTTGCCAATTTCCTGAAATGAACCTTCATCCAGCAGGAGATCTATACGCTCACGAGCAGTTAATTTCCCCTTGTCGTGCTGTTTATCGATTCGTTTTTGGCCTCCGCCCAACATCGCCTCTTCATTGAGGCGTTCCAGCTCCTCTATTTTCTCATGAGTGGTTTTTACAAAAGATGCTGTTTTTGGCTTTTCTGTACTCATTGTAGGGTTTTTTAGGTCTGTTGTTAAAAAGAGGGGTAAGTTAATAAATGATGCTCTCTGTTTGTAAGCCTTTGACAAGGCATCTTTCTCATTAAGAATTTGTTAGACTTAAGATTCAGCATATTCTATTTGGAGATTGTGCTATCTTGCGCGGGGAAATTTGAGCGACTATGAAAATTGCCGTTATTGATATGGGTACCAACACGTTTCACCTGCTAATTGTTGAGGTGAAAAAAAGTGATTTTCAGGTAGTCTATCGTGAAAAAACAGCTGTGAAAATTGGAGAAAAAGGCATCAACCAGGGAATGATCACCCCTGAAGCCAGCATACGAGCACTGAAGGCCCTCCATCGTTTCAAAGAAGTCATAGAAGCCGAAGATGTTGCGCACACATTTGCCACAGCCACCAGTGCCATCAGAAATGCAAAAAATGGCTCCGAACTCGTCAGCCGAATCAAAGAAGAAACAGGCATTGAAACCAGAGTCATCTCTGGCCTTCAGGAAGCAGAGTACATTTACTTTGGCGTAAAAAAAGCATTGGATATAGGCAATAAAACCAGCCTGATCATGGACATAGGTGGTGGCAGCATAGAGTTTATTATTGGCACCCAGGACAAAATCTTTTGGAAACAGAGCTTCGAAATTGGCGGCCAGCGCATGGTAGAAATGTTTCAAAAGCATGACCCAATCTTACCTGAGGAAGTAAGTGCTTTGGAAAGCTACTTATCAGAAAAACTCACAGAACTTTTTGAGGCCCACCAAAAATTTCAGCCGGCTGTACTCATTGGATCTTCCGGCACATTTGATACCCTCAGCGATATCTTCCGCATGCAGCGAGAGGAAGAAAAAGCACCTGATGCCACGGAATATCCACTCACCGTAGAAGCCTTTAAAGAGATCTATGCAGAATTGCTAGTAAAAAGCCGCGATGAAAGGCTAAAAATACCAGGCATGATCCCGCTACGTGTAGACATGATTGTAGTGGCATGCACTCTGGTCAATTTTATCATCAACAAACTAGCCATCAAAGACATACGTGTTTCAGCATACGCTCTAAAAGAAGGCGTTTTGCTCAACACACTCCAAAACTTCAAGAAGGAGTCTACCCATTAACCATCGCTAATTGCTATAATTGCATCCGCATTGAAAACGGGCCAATGGACTAAAAGCCTGGCCACCCACAACTCAGTGCATCGCGAGATTAAAGGATATAGCATGGTAATAGCCCACGAACAACTTTTCCAGTTTACCAAATCAGTACTTATCGCTGCAGGCTGCCCTGAAAAGGAAGCCAGACTCGCCGCTGAAGTACTACTCAGCGCAGACCTCCGGGGGGTAGATTCTCACGGGGTGGCTCGGCTCAAAGGATACATCAGACTGATGGACAAAGGAAGAGTAAACACAAAACCAGAAACCAAAGTGATTCATGAGACTCCCAGCACAGCCGTACTCGATGGAGATGCCGGACTGGGACTGGTAGTAGGACCTGAAGCCATGCGCCTGGCCATAGACAAAGCAAAGCAAGTGGGCACCGGTTGGGTTTCAGTGCGCAACTCCAACCATTTTGGGATAGCAGGCTACCACTCCATGCTTGCACTAAAGGATGACTGCATCGGTATCTCTATGACCAACGCCAGCCCGCTGGTGGCACCTACATTTAGCAAAGAGCGCCTCCTTGGCACCAATCCTATAGCAGTAGCCATTCCAGCGGACAAAGAACCGCCTTTTGTATTAGACATGGCCACCACCACTGCCGCCAATGGTAAGCTGGAAGTACTGCAGCGAAAAAAGGCAGAAGCTCCGTCAGGCTGGGTACAGGATGCTGATGGCAACCCTACGGTAGATCCTCTAGGTGTGAAAAATGGTGGAGCACTCCTACCCCTCGGTGGTGACCGGGAGCACGGATCCCACAAGGGCTATGGACTATCTTCGGTGGTGGATATCTTTTCGGCAGTTCTTTCTGGAGCCAACTATGGCCCATGGGTGCCTCCGTTTGTGGCTTTTATGGAACCCGCAGCAGACCCCGTAGGTAAAGGTATCGGCCATTTCTTCGGAGCCATGCGCATAGATGCCTTCAGACCTGGTGGTGAGTTTAAGTCCCACATGGACAACTGGATCAGCCGCTTTCGAAATGCAGAACCCGTTATTAAGGGACATGACGTACTAATCCCCGGAGATCCAGAACGTAAACTGGAACAAAAATACAGAACAGAAGGCGTACCACTTTTAGATCCCGTTGTTGAGGATCTTAAAGAACTTGGCAGTAGATTTGAAGTTAACTTCCCTACGTAAGAATCATGGATCAGCAGACCGCACTTGCCATACTCAAGTCAGGAGAAAATGTATACCTCACCGGGTCTGCGGGTACCGGAAAAACCTATCTTCTAAACCAATACATCGAATACCTGCGTACACGAGAGGTACCATTGGCAGTCACAGCCTCCACAGGCATAGCTGCCACCCATATCGGCGGGCAAACCATTCACTCCTGGTCAGGGATAGGCATACGTGACTCGATAGGCCCAAAAGACCTGGAAAAGATTGCTCTAAACAAGCAGACAGTTTCGCGCCTCACTAGCGTAAAAGTGCTGATCATAGACGAAATCTCTATGCTCTCGGGCAAAGTGCTCATGGGGATCAGCACCATCCTAAAGCATTTCCGTAAAAGTCAGGAGGCATTTGGAGGTGTACAGGTGGTCATAACCGGTGACTTTTTTCAGTTACCTCCGGTTTCACGAGAGCCTCTTTCCAACAGAGAGAAGTTTGCCTTTATGGCACCAGTATGGGTAGAAGCCCGACTAAAAATCTGCTACCTCACCACCCAATATCGTCAGGGCAGAGATGCGCTTTCCATTATCTTATCTGAGATTCGCTCTCAGGATGTAACCGATGACTCTCTGGATCGCATTCGCGAAAAACTGGAAGAAGACAACTCGAATGAGCAAGCCTTGAAGCTCTACACGCACAATGCGGATGTAGATGCCATGAACGCTCAAAAACTGAAAGAAAACCCCAACCGGCTAAAGACATTTTATGCAGAAACCAAAGGGCAATCCAAACTGGTAGAGGGCTTAAAGTCTTCCGTATTGGCAGCTCCTATCGTAGAGCTCAAGCAAGACGCGCGAGTGATGTTTGTCAAAAACAACCCTGAAAAAGGTTATTTCAACGGAACCATAGGCACTGTAGTAGGCTATGACACTGAAGAAGGCTACCCACTGGTGAAACTAGAAAATGATCGAACCATAGTAGCTAGGCCAGAAGAATGGACTGTAACCGATGAAAAAGAAACCATACTGGCTTCTTTAAAGCAAGTCCCCCTCAGACTCGCCTGGGCCATCACGGTACACAAAAGCCAGGGAATGACGCTCGATCATGCCGAAATGGACTTATCTAAAACGTTTGAGGCCGGGCAAGGGTATGTAGCACTTTCCAGGCTAAAAAGCTGGGACGGACTCTCACTCCTAGGTATCAATCCTTCCTCTTTGCGTTTGGACACACTGGCCGTAAAAGCCGACAAGCGCTTTCAAGAGCTTTCAGAGGAAAGTGAAGACTGGATCAATGTATTTAGTGAAGGCGAGCTAGACATCCGGTTCAAAGACTTCATCACACGCTGTGGAGGCACCAACGATCCTGATGTCATAGCCAGTAATCAGCAGCGTGAGAAAAAGTATTATAAAAAAGAAAAGAAAGTAAGTACTTACAAGAAGACCCTTGCACTGCTCAAGGCTGGAAAAGGACTGGATGAGGTCGCTTTTGATAGAGACTTGTCTATGGGAACCATCATTGGGCATTTAGAGCAGTTGCTTCTAGACGACCCGGATCTTGATCTTTCGGCTCACCGACCAGATCAGAAGACCATTTCCAAAGTAGAAAAAGCTATAGAAGCCATCAAAAAGCAACACAATGAAGAGTACCTCGATAAAGACGGTCGAGTGAAACTGGGCGCTATTTATAAAGCTACCAACGGCTCCCTGGATTACGAGGAAATCCGACTTGCCAGATTGTTTGTGAGCTAAAACAATCCAGCCACTATCCCCACTCTAAACTGCAGAGGACTCCGGTAAGGAGAATTAGACCCATCACGATAGAGTAAGTTGTACAGTGCCGTGATATTAAAAGCAACCCGATCACTGATAGGCTCCGTATACCCCAGCCCTACAAACCAGCTCGTAAAATCTAAGCGCTCGTTACTATTACTCATAGCTCCAGTGGTCATCCCATAGTTGAGGTACTCGTACTGGGTATAGCCAAACAGCTTTTGCGCAAAATTATAACGCACGAATGGCCCTCCACCGTAGTTATTGGCTGACACGTCTCCGAATTTCACGTATTGATATACGAGTTGCACTCCACCAGAAAACTTCTCTGTAAACTTATACCCCACCAATGGTGAAACGGACACATTCAAAAACTGAGTGCCTCCACTAAAGCCTCCGCCTCCACCAAAATAAATACGGTCGCTTAAGCCTCCATTGCTAGCTGAAGGACGTCTCTTAGATTGTCTATACTGCGCGCTTGCATCTAAAAAACACACCAGACACAGCACGAATGCAGCAACAAGTTTCACTTTCATTCCTCTTCTACAATAATATAGATGTCTTCAGATTCTTTTTTCATTAGGTATTTCTCCCGTGCAAGCTTCTCGAGTAGTTCTTCATTATTGAGAAGCGCTTCCCGGTCATTTTTCACCTCTACAATCTTATCCTCATAAAACTCCTTTGCATTTTCCAGCTCCGCTTGTTTACTACTGAGCTTCATCTGCGTAATGAGGTCATTGGAGTCAAAAAATAGCATCCATATCAGGAAAAACAAACCACATAAGAAATAGAAATTCTTAAAAATTGGGGGGACTTTTTGGATGAAGTTCTTCATATCTGAATCTAAAGATAACCAATACACATCATTTTACCTGACGGCTATCCTATTGCAAAGGTTGCTAAAAACAACAAAAGCCGGAACAAATTGCTCCGGCTTTCATCAGATTTGTATGTATTTTCTTACTTGGAAGAAGGATATACAGCGCTTTCAGCCAGTATTTCTTCTATTCTAAGTAATTGATTATACTTCGCCATTCTATCAGATCTGGAAAGTGATCCAGTTTTGATCTGACCAGTATTCAAGGCCACAGAAATATCTGCGATTGTGTTGTCCTCAGTTTCACCAGACCTGTGAGATACCACAGCTGTCCAGCCAGCCTTGTGAGCCATTTCGATAGCTGCAAAGGTTTCTGAAAGCGTTCCTATCTGATTTACTTTTATAAGGATAGAGTTTGCTGCATTCTCTTTGATACCTTTCTCTAAAAACTTCACATTGGTTACTAGTAGGTCATCTCCTACAAGCTGGCACTTATCACCAATCTTCTCAGTTAGAAGCTTCCAGCCTTCCCAATCGTTTTCATCACAGCCATCTTCGATACTGTCAATAGGGTATTTTTCTACGAGCTCAGCAAGGTATGCCACTTGTTCTTCACGGCTTCTTACTTGACCACCCTCACCTTCAAACTTTGCATAGTTGTACTTGCCTTCTTCATAAAACTCAGAAGAAGCACAGTCCATAGCAATCGTGATATCAGATCCAGCTTTGTAGCCAGCCTTATCAATTGCCTTAAGTACACTATCAAGTGCCTCTTCAGTACCTCCTGAGAAATTAGGTGCAAAACCACCTTCATCACCTACTGCGGTGCTAAGCCCTTTCTCTTTAATGATGCTTTTCAGGCTATGAAATACTTCAGCGCCCATTCTTAGTGCTTCGCTAAAGGTAGGAGCACCTAATGGGCGAATCATAAACTCCTGGAATGCGATAGGCGCATCGGAGTGCGATCCACCATTGATGATGTTCATCATCGGTACAGGCAATACGTGTGCATTTACACCACCTAAATATCTAAACAAAGGCTGCCCAGCCTCTTCAGCTGCGGCTTTGGCTACGGCCAATGATACTCCCAGTATGGCGTTAGCACCTAGCTTAGATTTATTCTCAGTACCATCCAGCTCGATCATTACTTCATCAATGCTCTTCTGCTCAAATACAGAATGTCCGATCACTTCAGGAGCAATAACCTCATTTACGTTTTCTACTGCTTTCAAAACACCCTTACCCAGGTACTTTGATTTATCACCATCTCTAAGCTCGACAGCTTCGTTTTCACCTGTAGACGCTCCAGAAGGGACAGCAGCCCGTCCTAAGAATCCGTTTTCAGTGATTACATCTACTTCGATGGTAGGGTTTCCACGCGAGTCTAATATTTGTCTTGCATGTACACTTTCGATAATACTCATGATTTCTGATCTTTGATTAGTTGTATAAAGTCGTCAAATAAGTAAGTGGAATCATGGGGTCCTGGGGATGATTCCGGGTGATACTGCACAGAAAAAGCTGGCTTGTCTACCAGCCGCAATCCTTCCACAGTATTATCATTCAAATCAAGATGGGTAAGTTCTGCTGCTTTGTTGTTTTTCAGTGAGTCCATATCCACAGAAAATCCATGATTCTGAGAAGTGATTTCACTTTTGCCTGTTTTCAAATTCTTAACAGGGTGGTTTAGTCCTCGGTGCCCATGGTGCATCTTAAAGGTATCGATCCCAACTGCCCTTGCCAGAAGTTGGTTTCCGAGGCAAATGCCAAAAAGTGGCTTATTATTATTCAGTAGCTCTTTCACACTATCTACGGCATAATCCATGGCTGCCGGATCACCAGGGCCATTAGACAAAAAGTATCCGTCAGGTTTCCAGGCCTCAATATCGGACAGAGCAGTTTTAGCAGGAAAAACTTTCACCTGACAGTTTCTCTTCACAAAATTTTGCAGAATAGAGCGTTTGATACCATAATCGATCACTGCTACCCTCAAGCCGGTGTTGTCACTACCCAGCTCATAAGCTTCTTTAGTAGTCACCTGGCTAGACAGCTCCAACGACTCCATACTTGGCACTTTTTCCAATTCCGCCTTCAACTCGTCAATATCAAAAATTTCAGACGAAATGATAGCGTTCATTGCTCCCTTTGTGCGAATATGACGTACGATTTTACGCGTATCCAAACCAGAGATCCCTACAGTATTATGACGCTCCAAATACTCATTCAAACCTTCAGTTGCAGTGTTTCTACTAAACTGATAGGTAAAATCATTTACGACAATACCTTTGATCGTAGGGCTCGCAGATTCATCTTCATCCTCATGCACACCATAGTTTCCTATATGTGCAGTGGTATTGACGATGATTTGTCCTGTGTACGATGGATCAGTGTAAATCTCCTGGTATCCAGTCATACCAGTATTAAAACATATCTCTCCTCCAGAGGTGCCTTGTTTACCTATGGAATACCCCTCGAAGACGGATCCGTCTTCTAATAACAGTATGGCTTTTTTTCTTTCCGGTTGCTTCATGGCTTGCAAAAATAAGAAAATATCTATCAGAAATAAGACATAAAAAAAGGGATTAGACCAACATCTAACCCCTTTTTAATATCTATAGTAAAATAATTATTCACTCTTTTTAGAATCTTCCGAATCCTCTTTGGTTTCAGTGTCATCTGACTTGGCCTCAGCTTCAGGAGCTTTAGTCTCCTCAGCCGCTTCAGAAGCTGCCGCTGTTTCTTCAACAGCAGTAGTTTCCTTAGCCTCAGTTTTCTTTTTAGATCCTCTACGCGATCTTCTTGTAGTTTTAGCTTTACCAGCATCACCATCTTGAAGAAGTAGTTCATTGAAATCTACAAGCTCCATCATGCACATCTCAGCATTATCTCCAAGACGAATACCTGTTTTGATGATTCTTGTATATCCTCCAGGTCTAGAAGCTACCTTCTCTGCTACAGGACCAAACAACTCCTTTACAGTCTCTTTGTCTTGCAGGTATGAGAAAGCCATTCTTCGAGAGTGCGTAGTATCCGTCTTTGATCGTGTGATCAAAGGCTCTATATACTTTCTAAGTGCTTTCGCTTTGGCTACTGTAGTGTTGATTCTCTTGTGAAGGATCAAGGAAGAAGCCATATTTGACAACATCGCCTTTCTATGAGATGCTGTTCTTCCAAGATGATTAAATTTCTTACCGTGTCTCATTATTCTTCTTCCAATTTATATTTCGAAAGATCCATTCCAAATGTCAATCCTTTGTCAGCTACTAACTGCTCTAGTTCAGCAAGTGATTTCTTTCCAAAGTTTCTGAATTTCATCATGTCAGAAATCTCTAGTGTAACCAAATCACCGAGTGTTCTTACATCTGCTGCTTTCAAGCAATTGTAAGCTCTTACAGAAAGATCCAGATCGTTCAAAGAAGTTTTCAAGAGCTTGCGCATGTGTAGAAGCTCTTCATCTACTTGCTCTGGCTCACCTTGTTCTTGTGATTCGAGGATCATATTCTGATCTGAGAACAACATGAAGTGTTTGATCAGGATATTCGCTGCACCTTTCAATGCGTTTTCAGGGTGGATAGAGCCATCAGTCTCAATATCGATGATCAATTGCTCATAATCCGTTTTTTGCTCTACCCTGGTATTTTCCACGCTATATTTCACATTCTTAATTGGCGTGAAAATAGAATCAATGGCAATGTAACCGAAGTTTTGATCCGCAGGTTTGTTTTCCTCTGCAGTAACGTAACCTCTACCCTTCTCTACGTTGATCTCAAGCTCAAACTGAGCTTTCTCATCAAGGTTACAGATTACTAATTCCGGATTCAAAATTTCGAATGAATTTGTAGCTTTAGCAATATCGCCAGCAGTAAACTGACGTGTATTGCTCACAGGAATAGTAATGGTATTGTCCACTACATCTGCAATCTTCTTAAAACGAACCATTTTCAGGTTCAAGATGATTTCGCTAACATCTTCTACTACCCCTTCAATAGTGGAAAACTCGTGCAATACACCAGGAATCTTCATCGCAGTGATTGCATAACCTTCAAGCGATGAAAGTAGAATTCTTCTTAGTGCATTACCAACGGTAACACCGTAGCCCTTTTCTAGTGGCTTGAAGGTAAACAGGCCGTGAAAATCATCCGCCTTCTCCATCACCACTTTCTCCGGCATTTGAAATGCTAGAATTGACATATTGTTTTCTTTAGGGTTGTTAAAATCTTACTTAGAGTACAATTCGACTATAAGCTGCTCCTTGATGTTCTCAGGAATCTCGTCCCTGTTTGGAGCGTTAAGGAATTTGCCTACCATGTTTGTAGAATCCCACTCTAGCCAAGAAAAACGTTTAGCATTAGAAGCCAAA
Organism: Marinoscillum furvescens DSM 4134; assembly: GCF_003386095.1. Classification (GTDB taxonomy): domain Bacteria; phylum Bacteroidota; class Bacteroidia; order Cytophagales; family Cyclobacteriaceae; genus Marinoscillum; species Marinoscillum furvescens. The sequence goes on from NZ_QREG01000008.1 coordinate 87,968, forward strand.
CTATCTGTAATTGCCTCTAGAGATTTTGATTTTTCTCTTACACCGATCAGGTCATTTTCCTTCAACGTGTAAGAAGGGATATTTACGATTTCACCATTTACAGTGATATGCTTATGACCTACCAGCTGTCGCGCAGCTCTTCTTGTAGGAGCAATTCCTAGTCTGTATACTGTGTTATCCAGTCTTGCTTCTAGCAATTGCAATAGGATCTCTCCTGTAATACCACTTCTTCTTGAAGCTTTCTCAAAAATATTCGAGAATTGACGCTCCAACACACCGTAGGTATATTTTGCTTTTTGCTTTTCTGCAAGCTGCAAGGCATATTCAGATTGCTTTCTTCTTCTACCTCTTCCGTGCTGTCCCGGAGGATAGTTCTTTTTCTGCAATGCTTTGCTAGATCCGAAGATAGGTTCTCCGAATTTCCTAGATATCTTAGTCTTAGGCCCTGTATATCTTGCCATTTTTTATCCAGTATTTAACTATTAAACTCTTCTTCTTTTTGGAGGACGACATCCATTATGTGGTAGTGGAGTCACGTCTTTAATTACCGTAACCTCGATACCAGAATTCTGAATGCTTCTGATAGCAGACTCACGTCCTGCACCTGGTCCTTTTACAAACACTTCCACTTTACGAAGGCCCTGCTCGTATGCTTTAGAAGCACAATCCTGTGCAGCTACCTGAGCAGCGTAAGGAGTATTCTTTTTGGAGCCTTTGAAACCCATCTTTCCAGCAGATGCCCAAGAAATCACTTGTCCTGTAGCATTTGTCATGGAAATAATGATGTTGTTAAATGTAGCCTGGATGTGGGCCTGTCCCTGAGCATCAACAGCTACTACTCTCTTTTTAGCCTTATCTTTTCTCTTTTGCGCCATCTCTATGATTACTTAGTCGCTTTCTTCTTATTCGCTACAGTCTTACGCTTACCCTTACGTGTACGTGCGTTATTTTTAGTCTTTTGACCTCTTACAGGTAGACCTTTACGGTGTCTTAGACCTCTATAGCATCCAATGTCCAACAAACGTTTGATGTTGAGCTGAACTTCTGATTTCAATACACCCTCTACTTTGAACTGTTCACTGATGATGGTCCGAATCGCACCCGATTCGTCATCGTTCCAGTCTTGAACTTTCTTATTAGGATCAACACCAGCCTGAGCCAGAATGCTCTGAGCTGAGCTTCTACCAATTCCGAATATATAGGTAAGAGCTATCTCACCTCTCTTGTTATCGGGTATATCAACGCCTGCAATTCTAGCCATTTCTTATCCTTGTCTTTGTTTAAACTTAGGGTTCTTTTTGTTGATCACGTAAAGCTTTCCTTTTCTTCGGATCACTTTGCAATCAGCGCTTCGCTTCTTTATGGATGCTTTAACTTTCATGATTTCTTATTTATAGCGATATACTATTCTTCCTTTTGTCAAATCATATGGAGACATCTCCAGCTTCACCTTATCTCCTGGTAAAATCTTGATGTAGTTCATACGCATTTTACCTGAGATATGGGCCACTACCTGATGACCGTTCTCCAATTCTACTCTGAACATTGCATTCGATAATGCTTCAACAATAGTTCCGTCCTGTTCTATGGATGATTGCTTTGCCATTACGCTACTGCAGTATTTTGAGTTCTTCCTTTTACACGACCAGATTTCATCATACCTTCATAATGTCTCATGAGCAAGTAGCTCTCGATTTGCTGAAGGGTATCTAGTATCACCCCTACCATAATAAGTAAAGAAGTGCCACCGTAAAACTGGGCGAATCCAGTACTAACCCCCGCCATCATTGCAAAAGCAGGTAGTATCGCTATCACTGCCAAGAATACAGATCCAGGGAGTGTAATGCGCGTTAGTACAGTATCTATGAATTCAGCTGTTTGTTTTCCTGGTTTGATACCAGGCACAAAACCGCCGTTTCTCTTCATGTCGTCAGCTATTTGATTAGGGTTAATCGTAATAGCAGTATAGAAAAAAGTGAAAAGTATAATCAACACAGCAAACAACAAGTTGTACTGCCATGATTGAATATCTGAGAAGGTAGTACCAATGTACTGGGCTATATCACTTTCTTCGCTCCAGATACCTGCCAACAATGCAGGTAAAAACATTAAACTCTGTGCAAAGATAATAGGCATCACTCCTGATGAGTTGACCTTCAATGGAATGTATTGTCTTTGGCCACCGTACACCTTATTGCCTACCACTTGTTTTGCGTACTGCACAGGTATTCTTCGTACCGCTTGCACCAATGCCACTGTAGCCATTACTACTAGGAACAATGCTACCAACTCCAGAATTAAGATCAGCGCCTGACTCATGCCTCTAGACATTGCCTCAGCTACAATACTTCCAGGGAATCGAGAAATAATGCCAATCATAATGAGCATTGAAATTCCGTTGCCAATACCCTTATCAGTAATTTTCTCTCCTAACCACATGCAGAATATCGTACCAGCAGTCAGAATCACCATTGATGAAACCTGAAACAAGACTTGATTCTCTAATATGATAGCTTCGGCCGGAATGGTTGCCGTGAGATAACCTATAGATTGTGCCAAACAGATAAAGATAGTGAGCACACGAGTGATTTGATTGATCTTCTTACGACCGCTATCACCCTCTTTTTGAAGCTTTTGGAAATATGGAACTGCCACGGTCATCAATTGCAACACAATGGATGCAGAGATATAGGGCATGATACCTAAACCAAAAACAGATGCTCGACTAAAAGCTCCTCCCAAAAACGTATTGAGTAAACCAAAAATACCCCCCGCGTCTTGTGTCAACTGGGAGGGATCTACTCCTGGGAGTACCACAAAAGAACCCAATCTAAAAATGATAAGGAATCCTATGGTGTTTAGGATTCTTACCCTGAGCTCCTCTATGGAGAAAATATTCTTTATCGTTTGTATAAACTTTTTCATTAGGTTACTCTTCTACAGATGCAGAACCACCAGCTTTTTCGATAGCCTCTTGTGCGGTTTTAGAAAATTTATGCGCCTTTACTGTCAACTTGGCCTTCAATTCACCTCTACCCAATACTTTCACTACATCACCCTTACCGATCATTCCATTTTCACGTAGTACTTCAGGAGTGATCTCGGTAAGTTTTTTGGCCTCACTTAAAGCTTGTAGGTCGTCAAGGTTGATTGGCTTCATCACAACTTTATTGTTGTTTTTGAATCCAAACTTAGGAACTCTACGCTGCAAAGGCATTTGACCACCTTCGAAACCAACTTTCTTAGAGTAACCTGAACGAGACTGAGCTCCCTTATGTCCACGTGTAGCTGTTCCGCCTTTACCTGAACCTTGACCTCTAGCTATGCGTTTTCTATTTTTTGTAGAACCTTGTGCAGGTTTTAATGATTGTAGTCTCATCTTAAAGTTCTTTTACTTCGATTAAATGCTGAACCTTATTGATCATACCTGCGATTTGAGGAGTTAATTCCTTTTCAACGCTTTTGTTGATCTTACCTAAACCTAACGCCTGAATAGTCTTCGTTTGACGTTGAGTTCTTTTAATGGTACTTCTGGTCTGTGTGATTAATACTTTTGCCATCTCTCTAACCGTTGAATACTTTATCAAGTGCAACACCTCTTTGCTTAGCTACCGCATAAGGATCTCTCATGCGATTCAAAGCGTCAAAAGTTGCCTTCACCACGTTATGTGGATTAGAAGATCCTTTTGACTTTGCAAGTACATCGTGAATACCAGCACTCTCTAATACTGCACGCATGGCACCACCAGCGATAACTCCCGTACCAGGAGACGCAGGTTTGAGTAACACCAGGCCACCGCCAAACTTACCGATAGCTTCGTGAGGCACTGTAGATTTGAACATTGGTACTCTTACCAGGTTCTTTTTAGCATCATCTACACCTTTAGTAATTGCATCAGTTACTTCGTTGGCTTTACCCAAACCGTAACCAACTACACCATTACCATCACCCACTACTACAATGGCTGAGAAACTAAATCTTCTACCACCTTTTACAACTTTAGCCACACGCTTTATCGCAACAACCTTTTCTTTAAGGTCAATTTCGCTGGCTTTTACGGCTTTTATATTACTCTGTGACATAATGATATCTTAAAATTTAAGGCCTCCTTCTCTAGCACCTTCTGCAAGGGCTTTAACTTTACCGTGGTACGGGTATCCGTTTCGGTCAAAAATAACAGACTCAATGCCTGCAGCTTTTGCCTTCTCGGCAAGTTTTTGACCTACTTCCTTAGAGACCTCTACATTATTTTTCTCTTTACCCAGTTCATAAGATGATACTGCCGCGAGAGTCACTCCTTTGATATCATCAATCACTTGAGCATAAATTGCTTTATTGCTACGGAATACTGAAACTCTAGGACGTGTACTCGTCCCTGATATTTTTCTTCGAATCCCAAGTTTGATTCGCTTACGTCGTTGTAATTTAGTTACAGCCATTTTTCAATTATTTAGCAGCAGTTTTACCAGCTTTTCTACGTACTTGCTCACCCAGGAATCTAATACCTTTTCCTTTGTAAGGCTCAACTTTTCTGAGTGACTTCAACTTAGCAGCTACCTGACCAACTAATTGCTTGTCAATACCTTCGATAGTCACTTTAGGATTTTGCCCTTTTGCAGTTTCAGCTGCAATAGAAATCTCCTCTGGTACTGCAAAATATATACTATGTGAATAGCCAAGGTTGAGCTCCAAAACCTTACCCTGAGCAGTAGCTTTATAACCTACCCCTACTAGCTCCAATTCTTTTTTGTAGCCTTCACTCACTCCTAACACCATGTTAGAGATAAGTGATCTGTAAAGACCGTGCATCGCTTTGTGACGCTTTTGTTCTGTAGGGCGCTCGCAAGTCACAGTATCTCCTTCTACACTTACTTTAATATCAGGGTGAATCTCTTGTTTCAATTCCCCTTTTGGTCCTTTTACAGTCACCACGGTTTTGTCCACTGAAAGTGAAACTCCTGATGGTAATGATATGGGTGCTTTGCCTATCCTTGACATTTCAGAATCAATTTATTAGTATACGTAACACAGCACTTCGCCTCCGACATGCTCTTTTCTAGCTTCCTTATCAGAAATCACGCCTTTCGAAGTAGACAAGATCGCAATCCCCAACCCGTTCAATACACGAGGAAGGTTATCAGCATCAGCGTACTTTCTCAACCCAGGCTTACTAATTCTTTCCAAAGAAGTAATTGCAGACTGTTTTGTCTGAGGGTTATATTTCAAGGCAATCTTGATTATACCCTGCTTGCTGTCATCCTCAAACTTATAGTTCTGGATGAAGCCTTTGTCATGCAATACCTTAGTCATCTCCTTCTTCAAATTAGAAGCAGGAATCTCTAAAATACGATGATTTGCTTTTATCGCATTTCTGATCCTTGTAAGGAAATCTGCTATCGGATCTGTTACCATTATCTTTATACAATTAAATACCCCGAAAACGGGGTGCAAAATTAATGAAAATTTTTAAATATCTAAGCTGAGATGAAATAAAGATTACCAGCTCGCTTTAGTTACTCCAGGTATTTTACCCTCATTCGCCATTTCTCGGAAAGTAACCCTAGATATACCGAATTTTCTCATGTAACCCTTAGGTCTACCTGTAAGCTTACAACGATTGTGCAAACGTACTGGTGAAGAGTTTCTTGGTAACTTGTCCAGTGCGTCATAGTCGCCTGCCGCTTTCAATGCTGCTCTTTTTTCAGCATATCTTGCCACCAATTTTTCTCTTTTACGCTCTCTAGCTTTGATTGATTCCTTTGCCATATCAATTATTTTTTACCTGAAACAAACGGCATACCGAATGCTTTCAGAAGTGCAAGACTCTCTTCGTCAGTTGTTGCTGTGGTAACAAATGTGATATCCATACCTGAAATCTTAGATACCTTTTCTATTGAAATTTCAGGGAAGATGATTTGTTCTTCGATACCAAGGCTATAGTTACCTCTACCATCGAATCCTTTTTCTTTAATCCCTCTAAAGTCACGTACCCGAGGAAGTGCTACCGTCATCAGACGATCCAGAAATTCGTACATTTTATCACCACGAAGTGTAACTCTAGCGCCAATTGGCATTCCTTCTCTCAACTTGAAATTGGAGATAGAATTTTTAGCTTTAGTAGGCACAGCTTTTTGACCAGTAATGGTAGTAAGCTCTTCTACTCCTACGTCTACGAGTTTCTTGTCTGCTACTGCAGCACCGATACCCTTGTTAACAGAAATTTTCACCAATTTAGGCACTTCCATTACAGACTTGTACTGGAATTTCTCCTTTAGCGCAGGAGCAATTTCTGCCAAATATTTTTCTTTTAGTCTTGGTCTAGCCATTCGTGATAAATTCTCCGGTTTTCTTTGAATACCTCTGTAATTTCCCGTCATCATTCAGCTTACGTGCAACTCTTGTTGCTTCACCAGATGCAGGATCCACAAGCTTAAGATTACTCATATGGATAGAAGCCTCAGTTTGCTCTCTCCCACCTTCAGGGTTTGTAGCAGAAGGCTTAACATGTTTTGTAACCACATTAGCTCCTTCTACGATGGCACGGTATTTATCGGCAACAATCTCAAGGACTTTGCCTGTTTTACCCTTATCGTTTCCAGCAATTACCTGGACGGTATCGCCTTTACGTATGTGAAATTTATTTGTCTCGTGATTGCTCATCTTTAAAGTACTTCAGGTGCTAGTGACACAATTCTCATAAACTGACGCTCTCTAAGCTCTCGAGCAACAGGACCAAAAATACGGGTACCTCTTGGCTCGTCGTTAGTATTTAGAAGAACAGCGGCATTATCTTCAAATCGGATATAAGAACCATCTTTTCTTCTAACTTCCTTCTTAGTGCGAACGATCACAGCTTTAGATACAGTTCCTTTCTTAAGACTACTTGAAGAAAGTGCTGACTTCACTGTTACAACAATGGTATCTCCTACAGAAGCGTAGCGCTTCTTAGTACCACCCAATACTCGGATACAAAGAACTTCCTTTGCTCCACTATTATCTGCTACGTTTAGCCTTGATTCCTGCTGTATCATCTTACTTAGCTCGTTCGATTATTTCAACTAATCTCCACCTTTTGTTCTTACTCAGCGGACGAGTTTCCATGATGCGTACCGTATCTCCGATATTGCATTCATTGTTTTCGTCATGAGCAGTAAACTTTGTCGTTTTTCGGATAAACTTACCATACATTGGGTGTTTCATTTTTCGATTCACCGCGATGGTAATAGTCTTCTGCATTTTATTGCTGACTACTTGTCCGATACGCTCTTTTCGCAAATTTCTTTCCATCGATGCGTTTATTTACTTAATTCTTTGGCTCTGATTTCGGTCTGAATCTTCGCAACCAATCGTCGAGATTCTCTGATCTTCATAGGATTCTCGATAGGAGTAATGCTATGAGCGAACTTTAACTTACCGTAGTTGTCCTTTTCTGCTTCGAGTTTAGACTTCAACTCGTCCAGGCTCAATCCTTTTAATTCTGAACTTTTCATTCTCCTGTATAATCTCGTCTTACAACAAATTTGGTTTTAATAGGAAGCTTTTGGCTCGCCAATCTCAGAGCTTCTTTAGCTCTATCAGACGTTACTCCAGATGCCTCAAATAAGATAGTACCAGGTTTAACAACTGCTACCCAATATTCAGGAGCACCTTTACCCTTACCCATCCGTACCTCAGCAGGTTTCTTAGTCACAGGCTTGTCTGGGAAAATTCTAATCCAAACCTGACCTTCTCTCTTCATCGCTCTTGTTACAGCGATACGGGAAGCTTCAATTTGTCTGGAAGTGATCCATCCTGGCTCCATAGCTTTGATACCAAAGTTTCCGAATGCCAATCTATGACCTCTTTGAGCTATACCTTTAACTCTTCCTTTTTGTCTCTTTCTAAATTTTGTTCTCTTTGGCTGTAACATTTCAAATAGCGTTAATGAGATTATTTGCGATCACGTCTTCTCTTAGGACCTTCGCCCCCTCTTCTTCTTCGTGGGCCACCTTGTCCAGGGCCATTTCCTCCAGACTGTCCTACATTAGGTGAAAGATCTCTTTTGCCAAATACCTCACCTTTGAAGATCCACACTTTTATACCTATTTTACCGTAAACCGTATTGGCCTCAGAAATAGCATAATCGATATCAGCTCTTAAAGTATGCAAAGGAATTCTACCTTCTTTATACTGCTCTGATCTCGCCATTTCAGCTCCACCGAGACGCCCTGATACTTTTATTTTAATACCCTGCGCACCAACTCGCATTGCAGATGCAATAGCTTGTTTCATTGCACGACGGTAAGAAATTCTAGCCTGAAGCTGCTGAGCAATGGATTCACCTACAAGGCGGGCATCCAATTCAGGTCTTTTAATTTCAAAAATGTTAATCTGAAGATCTTTACCAGTGAGTTTTTTCAACTCCTCTTTGATCTTATCAACTTCAGAACCTCCCTTACCAATAACTACACCGGGACGTGCAGTATGGATGGTCAAAGTGATACGCTTCAGAGTACGCTCTATCACTACTCTTGAAATACCACCTTTAGGTATACGGGCACTGATATATTCACGGATTTTTTGGTCTTCGACAATTTTGTCGGAGAAATCCTTTCCGCCGAACCAGGCTGAATCCCAACCTTTAACGATTCCGAGTCTAAGACCTACTGGATTTACCTTCTGTCCCATTTATTTACTTTCTTTTTCTTCAGACTGAACTTTATTTTCATTAGCGTCCGCTACGGTAATCGTAATATGATTGGAACGCTTTCTTATTCTATGTGCGCGACCTTGAGGTGCAGGACGTAGACGTTTAAGGATTCTACCTCCATCCACGAATACTTCTTTCACTACCAAATCAGCATCTTCAATGCTAACATCTTCATTCTGAGCTTGCCAATCAGCAATGGCAGTCATCAAAAGCTTCTCCATTGTTTTAGAAGCATGCTTGTTGTCAAATTTCAGGATGTTCAAAGCAAGATTTACTCTCTGACCTCTGATCATATCAGCAACAAGTCTCATTTTACGAGGAGCAGTAGGCACATTTCTCAAAGAAGCTTTTACCGCACCGAGTTTACCTGAGTTTTCCTCTTTATGCTTTTTGATCGCTTCTTTCTGAAGACGAATCCTGACTGATTTTTTCAGTTTCTTTTCTGCAGTTTCCATCTTTTATTATCGTTTACCTTTATCTTTTTTGGCAATGTGCCCTCTAAAGTTCCTTGTAGGTGCAAATTCACCAAGTTTGTGACCCACCATGTTTTCAGTTACAAAAACCGGAATAAATTTATTCCCATTGTGTACTGCGAATGTATGACCTACAAAGTCTGGGGAAATCATGGATCTACGTGACCATGTTTTAATTACTGACTTTTTTCCAGACTCAGTCATGGCATCCACCTTCTTCTCAAGTCTGAAATCTATGTAAGGTCCCTTTTTTAGTGATCTTGCCATTATTTTCTCTTCGTTATAATCAGCTTATCAGAATATTTATTTGGCTTACGGGTCTTTTGACCTTTAGCATATAGACCGTTTCGTGAACGTGGGTGACCACCAGATGATCTACCTTCACCACCACCCATCGGGTGATCTACAGGGTTCATTACTACACCACGAACTCTTGGTCTTCTACCTTTCCATCTATTTCTACCGGCTTTACCCAAACGAACGTTCATGTGATCGTTGTTAGATACAGTACCAATAGTTGCATAACAGGTGTTAAGTACCATTCGCATTTCTCCAGATGGCAACTTCACTGTTGAGTATTTGCCTTCTCTCGCTACTAGCTGTGCATAAGCTCCAGCACTACGAGTCATAGCTCCACCCTTACCAGGTTTCAACTCAATATTGTGAATGATTGTACCCAAAGGAATATCAGATAGAGGAAGTGCATTTCCTACTTCTGGAGCTACACCAGGTCCGCTGATGATCTCAGTACCTACTTCAAGGTTTGCAGGTGCCAAAATGTAGCGCTTCTCACCGTCTGCATAATTAAGCAATGCAATGCGAGCAGTTCTTCCTGGATCATACTCGATAGATTTTACTGTAGCAGGAATACCGTGCTTATCACGAGCAAAATCAATGATACGAATTTTTTGTTTGTGACCACCACCTACATTTCGGATAGTCATACGTCCCTGATTATTTCTTCCTCCCTTTTTACCTTTACTGGTCAAAAGAGACTTCTCAGGTGTGCTCTTCGTAATCTTATCGAAAACGGGAGCAATTCTGTATCTCTGTCCGGGGGTAACCGGTCTTAATTTCTTAACAGCCATCTATCTGCTTTTTTATATTCCGCTATAAAAATCAATAATATCACCCTCAGCTACTTGAACAATAGCTTTCTTATATGAAGGCGTATTACCATCAATCACACCGGATTTTGTATATCTGCTTTTGCTTTTTCCCGGTTGAATCATGGTGCGTACACTTTCCACAGTGACGCCATATACCTTCTCTACCTCTTTTTTGATTTGCACTTTATTGGCTTTCTTATCTACAACAAAGCCATACTTGCCATGCTCATTTAGTGCAGAGGCCTTTTCTGTTACCAATGGTTTTATCAATACTCCCATCTTAGTTCAATCTTTTTTGGATCAACTCTACAGAACCTTCTATCAGTACTAATTCATCAGCATTTACCAAATCGTAAGTGCTAATCTCATCAGCAGTAGAGATTTTTGTGTTTTGTATATTTCTAGAAGACAAGTAAACGTTCTGATTACCTTCAGCGAAAATGATCAACGATTTCTTATCAGATAGTTTAAGACTTTCAAGAATTTGCACAAAATCCTTAGTCTTAGGTGCATCCAATTTGAAGTCTTCAAGAACCTTAATCTGCTTGTCTTTAAGCTTTGATGAAAGCGCTGACTTCTTTGCCAATTGCTTCATCTTTTTATTCAGCTTGAAACTGTAATCTCTAGGTTCCGGTCCAAACATGGTTCCTCCACCTCTGAAGATTGGAGACTTGATACTACCAGCTCTAGCTGTACCTGTACCCTTTTGTTTCTTGATTTTCTTCGTAGAACCAGTTACTTCATTTCTGGTCTTAACCTTGTGCGTACCCTGTCTTTTGTTAGCAAGAAATTGCTTCACTTCCAGATATACAGCATGCTCATTAGGCTCTATACCGAAAACTTTCTCGTCAAGGCTAACCTCTCTACCGGTCTCTTCTCCTTTGATATTGAAAACTGAAAGTTTCATTGTTATTTTTCTAGAATTACGTAAGAATTTTTCGCGCCAGGAACTGGACCATTTACCAATACCAGGTTTTTATCAGAGTAGATCTTCACCACTTTCAGGTTGATCACTTTCACTCGCTCTCCACCAGTTCTTCCAGCCATTTTCAAGCCCTTGAAAACTCGTGAAGGAAACGAACAAGCACCGATAGCTCCGGGAGCTCTCAGCCTATTGTGCTGACCATGTGTAGCCTGACCAACACCACCAAAACCGTGACGTTTAACCACACCCTGGAAGCCCTTACCTTTTGAAGTACCTATAACATCAACAAAGTCTTGCTCTACGAATACATCATCCAGGGAAATAGAATTACCCAACTTCACCTTATCTTCAAATTCCTCTCTGAAATCACGGAATTCAACAATCTTGCTTTTAGGGGTAGTCTTAGCTTTTGCAAAATGTCCTTTCAATGCTTTAGGTGTGTTCTTTTCTTTACGCTCACCATAAGCTAACTGGACAGCTCGATAGCCATCAGACTCTTTATCTTTTACTTGTGTAACCACACAAGGACCAGCTTCAATGAGAGTACAGGCCATATTTTTACCCTCCTCATTGTATACACTAGTCATCCCTATTTTTCTACCAATTATTCCAGGCATTTTGCTTAATATTTATTCTTTTCCCGTTTCCGGATAAACTTTTCGTAAAAAGGACTGCAAAGATAGCAATTACTTAATCCGAACAAAAGATTTAGTTTACTTTTTAACATAAAAAAAGAACCAAATAGCAGGTGCTATTGGTTCTTTTATATTTATGTATCAGGTAGTTATACCTTGATCTCTACATCAACGCCACTTGGAAGTTCTAACTTCATAAGCGCATCAACAGTTTTTGCACTATTAGAGTAGATATCTACCAGTCTTTTGTATGTGCAAAGCTGAAATTGCTCTCTTGACTTTTTGTTCACGTGTGGTGAACGCAGCACTGTGAACTTCTCTTTTACAGTAGGTAACGGAATAGGTCCACTTACTACTGCTCCAGTGGTTTTTACAGCTCTAACGATCTTCTCTGATGACTTGTCTACCAGATTATGGTCGTAAGATTTAAGTTTGATTCTAATTTTTTGGTTCATGATCTATAATTATTAAACCGCTTCTCCTTTTGTTTTAGCAATAACCGTCTCAGCCAGGTTATTAGGAACCTGATCATAATGTGAGAACGTCAGTGAAGCAGTAGCTCTACCAGAACTCATAGTACGAAGATCAGTTACATATCCAAATAGCTCACTCAAAGGCACATCACCTTTCACTACAGTAGAGGTACCTTTGGTATCCATACCTTTCATGATTCCTCTTCTTCTGTTAAGGTCACCAGTGATTGATCCGGTATATTCATCAGGAGTCACAACATCTACCGCCATGATTGGCTCTAGCAATGCAGGCTTAGCTTTAGCAGCAGCAGCCTTGAATCCCATCTTAGCAGCCAATTCGAAAGATAGTGCATCGGAATCCACATCGTGGAATGATCCATGGAACAATCTTACTTTCAAGGAATCAATAGGGAATCCAGCCAAAGGACCATTTTTCATGGCATCTTTGAATCCCTTCTCGATCGCAGGGATAAACTCTTTAGGAATTACACCACCTACAATTTGATTGACAAACTGCAAGCCTTCACCTTCGAAATCTTCATCAACTGGCCCGAGTTCGAAGACAATATCTGCGAATTTACCTCGACCACCTGACTGCTTCTTGTAAACCTCTTTGTGTTCAACAGAACTGTTCACAGCTTCTTTGTATGCGACCTGAGGTGCACCCTGATTGATCTCTACTTTAAACTCACGCTTAAGTCGATCAATGATAATGTCCAGGTGAAGCTCACCCATACCTCGAAGAATGGTTTGTCCAGTGTCATGATCTGTTTCAACCTGCAAGGTAGGATCCTCTTCCACAAGTTTAGAGATAGCCATTCCAAGCTTATCTACATCTGCCTGTGTTTTAGGCTCGATTGCATAACCAATAACCGGATCAGGGAACACCATTGACTCCAGTACAATTTTGCCATTTTCATCGCAAAGTGTATCTCCCGTCTTAATGTCTTTGAATCCAACAACCGCACCAATATCTCCACAATGAAGGCTATCAATTTGGTTTTGTTTATTGGCATGCATCTGGAAAATACGTGAAATACGTTCTTTCTTCTGAGTTCTCATATTATAAACATATGAACCAGAATCAAGCATTCCAGAATATGATCTTACGAAGCACAATCTTCCTACGAAAGGATCTGTAGCGATCTTAAAAGCAAGTGCTGAGAATGGATCCTCAGGAGATGGCTTTCTAGTAATTTTATCTTCGGTATCAGGGTCAGTACCCACGATGTTATCTCTATCCAGAGGTGAAGGAAGCAATTCCATCACATAGTTGAGCATGGTCTGAACACCCTTGTTTTTGAACGCGGTACCACATGTCATTGGCACAAAAGCCAAATCTATAGTAGCTGCTCTGAGAGCTGCGATGATCTCAGCTTCTGTAATTGACTCAGGGTCTTCGAAATATTTTTCTAATAGAGTTTCATCGTACTCGGCTACAGATTCAAGCAAATGTTCTCTGTATTCATTTACTTCATCTTGCATGTCTTCCGGAATAGGAATCTCTTCCCATGTCATTCCGAAATCATCTTCGTTCCACACCATAGCGATGTTAGAAACGAGATCCACAACACCTTTAAAGTTTTCTTCAGCTCCAATTGGTAATTGTAGAGGCACTGCTTTGGTACCTAACATTTCCTTTACCTGCTTACACACATTAAGGAAATCAGCACCTTGACGGTCCATCTTATTTACAAACCCGATACGAGCCACTTTATAGTTGTCAGCAAGTCTCCAGTTAGTTTCTGACTGCGGTTCTACACCATCAACAGCACTAAACAAGAATACCAAACCATCAAGCACACGCAATGAACGGTTCACTTCCACTGTAAAGTCAACGTGACCAGGAGTATCAATGATATTGATATGATACTCTTGTTCTTTGTATTTCCAGAACACAGTGGTAGCAGCAGAAGTAATGGTAATACCTCTTTCTTGCTCTTGCTCCATCCAGTCCATGGTAGCACCACCATCGTGAACTTCTCCGATTTTGTGGTTTACCCCAGAATAAAAAAGAATACGCTCAGTGGTTGTGGTTTTACCCGCATCGATATGAGCAGCGATACCTATATTTCTGGTGTACTTTAAATCTCTAGCCATTAGTGATTTTGTTTTTTAGAATCTGAAATGAGAAAATGCTTTGTTGGCTTCAGCCATACGATGTGTATCGTCCTTCTTCTTGATAGAAGCGCCTTCTCCTTTCGCAGCAGCCATGATTTCGCCTGCCAAACGTTCCATCATAGTCTTTTCGCCTCTAAGACGAGCATACTTGATCATCCATTTGATCCCTAATGAAAGCTTACGCTCAGGTCTTACTTCAACAGGAACCTGAAAGGTAGCACCGCCAACACGACGACTTTTCACCTCTACTGCAGGACAAACATTATTCAATGCAGTTTTCCATGTTTCAAGACCATTTTCTCCAGTCTTGTCCTCTACCAATTTGATGGCACCGTAGAATACTGTATAAGCAATACTCTTTTTGCCTCTCAACATCAGGTTGTTTACAAACTTTGTAACCAATGTATCCTGATAAATAGGATCAGGAAGGATGTATCTTTTCTTTGGCTTAGCTTTTCTCATTTCTCAGATTACTTTTTATCCTTTGGCCTTTTAGCTCCGTATTTCGATCGTCGTTGCAGTCTGCCATTTACTCCGGCAGTATCCAGTGCACCACGAATGATGTGATAACGCACACCAGGAAGATCTTTCACACGACCACCTCTGATCAACACAATAGAGTGCTCCTGAAGGTTGTGACCTTCACCAGGGATGTATGCGTTCACTTCTTTACCATTGGTGAGTCTCACTCTGGCTACTTTTCTCATGGCAGAGTTTGGCTTCTTAGGCGTGGTAGTATATACTCTTGTACATACTCCTCTGCGCTGTGGACAAGAATCCAGAGCCGGAGATTTTGACTTAGAAGTCAGCTTCTTTCTGCCTTTTCTTACTAATTGCTGAATAGTTGGCATTATGCTTTTACTTATTATTCAAATATCGGTCCCGACAAATCGGGACGCAAAGATAGAAATATTGATTTTATATCACAATCTAATTAGGAAATATCATGGGAGATTTTTATGCCTCTCCCATGGTACCTCCAAAATTCATTGGAAATTTCGGAGCTTCATCAACACTTTTGATTTCTCCGTAAGTATTTTCAAACTTATTGATGTTGTCTTCTAGTGCTTTAAGAAGCCTTTTGGCATGTTCTGGAGTGATAACCACTCTAGATTTCACCTTAGCCTTGGGTACTCCTGGCATTAGACGGATGAAGTCAATAACAAACTCACTACTAGAGTGTGCAATCATTGCAAGGTTTGCATAAACTCCCTCTGCCGTCTCCTCAGACAACTCAATGTTGATTTGATTTGACTTATTTTCCTGATTGTCGTCTTTCTGATCCATCCTAAGATTCTAATTCTTTAGATCGTTCAAACTGTTCTTTTGCCGCAACCAGATTCTCGTAATCTTCATTAGAGGTTACGATATGGTTCTGGAAATTTCGGTTTCCGGTTCCAGCTGGAATCAGGTGCCCAACAATCACATTTTCTTTCAAGCCAGACAGGTAATCAGCTTTTCCTCGGATAGAAGCTTCACTCAACACTTTGGTCGTTTCCTGGAAGGAAGCAGCCGAAATAAAGCTTTCGGTACCCAAAGATGCTTGTGTAATCCCCTGAAGGATAGGTCTAGATACTGCTGCTTCAGCATTTCTTACCTGAACGAGTTTCATGTCACGTCTTTTCAGGTTAGAATTCTCATCTCTCAGCTTTCTGGTAGTGATAATCTGACCAGCTTTTAGAGTCTCAGAATCACCCGGATCAGTGACCACTTTCTTATCCAGAATGTTGTCGTTTTCTTCCATGAAGGCAAAACGATCAACTGTTTGATTGGTAAGGAAGCTTGTGTCTCCAGCATCAAGAATTAACACTTTCTGCATCATCTGCCTAACGATCACTTCAATGTGCTTGTCATTGATCTTCACCCCTTGCAGACGGTATACTTCCTGGATTTCATTTACCAGATATTCCTGAACTGCTGTAGGTCCTTTGATAGACAATATATCAGCAGGTGTAATGGCTCCATCAGATAGGGCATCTCCAGCTCTAATAAAGTCATTATCCTGAACCAGGATGTGTTTAGACAAAGGCACCAGGTATCGTTTTTTCACTCCATCCTTAGATTCGATGAAAATTTCACGATTACCACGTTTGATTCCTCCGTAGGTTACTACACCATCTATCTCACTTACTACCGCAGGATTAGAAGGGTTTCTAGCTTCGAAGAGTTCTGTTACCCTTGGCAGACCCCCTGTAATATCTCTAGACTTACCTGTAGATCTTGGAATCTTAGCAAGAACTTGTCCTGCTTTAATTGGATCTCCTTCATCAACAGCAAGGTGAGCACCTACTGGAATGTTATATCCTTTGGTGTCATCTTTACCCGCAACAACTACTGCAGGGTTTTTCGTCTTATCCTTGGTGTCTATGATAACTTTCTCTCTGTGACCAGTCTGTTCATCAGACTCTTCTTTGAAAGTAACCCCCTCAATGATGGAGTCAAACTCAGCTTTTCCGTCAAATTCAGCCATGATCACTGCGTTGTACGGATCCCAGCTACAGATTTCATCACCTTTGGCAATTTTTTGCCCGTCTTCAACTTTTAGTACCGCACCATATGGTACATGGTTGGTAATTAGTATGCGTTCTTTCTTTGGATCAAGAATTCGGATTTCACCTGAACGGCCCATCACTTTCTTGATTTTATTACCGTCTTCATCTTCGGCATTTACAGTACGAAGCTCATCGTACTCAATTACACCGTCAAACTTCGCTTTGATGTTTGCATCAACTGCGATGTTAGAAGCAGTACCCCCTACGTGGAATGTACGGAGAGTCAGCTGAGTACCCGGCTCACCAATTGACTGAGCAGCGATTACACCTACAGACTCACCCATGTGTGCCATGCGTCCAGTAGCAAGGTTACGTCCGTAACATTTACCACAAGCTCCCTGCTTGGTTTCACAAGTGAGTACCGAACGAATTTCTACTTCTTCGATACTTGTTTCCTCGATACGTTCAGCTAATTCTTCAGTGATTTCTGTTCCTGCTTCAACGATCAATTCTTCTGAAATAGGATCATGAATGTCATGAACAGAGACTCTACCGAGGATACGCTCAGAAAGTGACTCAACAACTTCTTCATTATCCTTAAGTGCTTGCACTCTCAGTCCACGAAGTGTGCCACAATCCTCTTCATTAACAACCATATCCTGAGCCACATCTACCAATCGACGGGTCAAGTATCCTGCATCTGCAGTTTTTAGTGCTGTATCTGCAAGACCTTTTCGTGCACCGTGTGTAGAGATAAAGTACTCGATGACATCTAGTCCTTCTTTAAAGTTGGAAAGAATCGGGTTTTCGATAATTTCACCTACACTACCCTGAAGATTCTTTTGAGGCTTAGCCATCAAACCTCTCATTCCACCAAGTTGACGAATCTGCTCACGAGAACCTCGTGCACCAGAGTGCATCATCATATAGATAGAGTTGAAGCCTTGATCATCTTCCTCTAGTTGTTGCATCAGGGTGTTGGTCAACAATGTATTGGTACGTGTCCAGATATCAATCACCTGGTTGTAACGCTCATTGTCTGTGATCAGACCCATCAGGTAGTTGTTCCATACGCCCTCTACCTCTTCTTTCGCCTGAGCTACTAGGCCTTCTTTTTCCTCAGGAATCTGAATATTGTCAAGACCCATTGAAAGACCACCTTTGTAGGCCATTTGGAAACCAAGCTCTTTGATGTCATCCAGGAAGTGCGCTGTGGTAGCCATTCCTGTGATTTTGAATACATTAGAGATGATCTTTTGGAGCTTCTTCTTAGTAAGCAACTCATCCACGAAACCAACGGCCTCAGGGACGTGCTGGTTGAACAATACTCGTCCTGCAACGGTCTCAATTATCTTAGTCTCGAGCTCACCTTTCTCATTACGAACTTTCGTTCTCACTTTGATATAGGCGTGTTGAGAGATTTTCTCTTCGTTAAGGGCAATTACTACTTCCTCGGCATTGTAGAAGGTCAGACCTTCACCTGGAACAGGCTTTTCCGGTGTGCTTCTACGTCCTTTTGTGATATAGTAAAGACCCAATACCATATCCTGAGATGGTACAGCAATTGGCGCACCATTCGCAGGGTTAAGGATATTGTGAGTTGAAAGCATCAAGAGTGACGCCTCCAAAATTGCCTCATGACCTAAAGGTACGTGAACAGCCATCTGATCACCATCGAAATCGGCGTTGAATGCCGTACATACTAATGGATGCAGCTGAATGGCTTTGCCTTCAATCAGTTTTGGCTGGAATGCCTGAATACCTAGTCTGTGAAGCGTAGGAGCCCGGTTGAGCAGTACTGGATGTCCTTTCAGTACATTTTCCAATATATCCCAAACTACAGGATCTTTACGGTCAACGATTTTTTTCGCTGACTTTACCGTCTTTACAATTCCTCGTTCGATGAGTTTACGAATGATAAATGGCTTGAAAAGCTCAGCAGCCATATCTTTTGGCAAACCACATTCGTGCATTTTCAGCTCAGGGCCTACAACGATTACCGAACGACCTGAATAATCAACACGTTTACCAAGAAGGTTTTGACGGAATCGACCTTGCTTACCTTTCAGCATATCACTCAAAGATTTCAAAGCTCTATTACCATCTGACCTTACAGCATTGACTTTTCGCGAGTTGTCAAACAACGAGTCAACAGCCTCCTGAAGCATCCTTTTTTCATTTCGAAGGATTACTTCCGGTGCTTTAATATCTATTAGTCTTTTAAGACGATTGTTTCTGATAATCACTCGACGATAGAGGTCGTTCAAATCAGATGTAGCAAATCGACCACCATCAAGAGGAACCAACGGACGAAGTTCTGGTGGAATAACAGGGACCATTTTAATGATCATCCACTCAGGTTTGTTTTCGATACGCGTTTTGGCATCTCTAAATGCTTCAACCACTCTCAATCGCTTGAGTGCCTCAGCCTTACGCTGTTGAGATGTGTCAGTAGCCGCCTGATGACGTAACTCGTAAGAAAGCTCATCAAGTTTAGTTCTTGAAAGTAGCATTTCCAATGCCTCAGCACCCATTTTGGCGATGAATTTCTGCGGGTCATCATCGTCAAGCATCTGGTTTTCACGAGGCAACTTGTCAAGTATATCCAGGTATTCCTCTTCTGTGAGGAAGTCCATTTGATTGATACCGTCTTCTTCTTTGATACCTGCCTGAATTACCACGTAGCGTTCGTAGTAAATGATTTGGTCCAACTTTTTGGTTGGCAAACCAAGGAGGTAACCTATTTTGTTAGGAAGTGATCTGAAATACCAGATGTGCGCTACAGGAACCACCAATTCGATGTGGCCCATACGCTCTCTACGTACTTTCTTTTCAGTTACTTCCACACCACATCGGTCACATATAATTCCTTTGTAGCGTATTCTTTTATATTTTCCGCAATGACATTCCCAGTCTTTCACCGGACCGAAGATCCGCTCACAAAACAATCCACCCATCTCAGGTTTGTATGTTCTGTAGTTGATGGTTTCAGGCTGAGTAACTTCACCATGAGAGCTCTCGAGAATAGACTCAGGTGAAGCCAAGCTAATCGTAACTTTGGAAAAGTCGTTAGTCAGTTTTTTATTTTTTCTGAATGCCATAATTAAATGATCTATGTAAAGCCCCTTCCGTTAGAAAGGGGCTGATATCCAATTTATTAGTCTAAGGTGATTTCAAGTGCCAGTCCACGCAACTCGTGTACGAGTACGTTGAATGATTCCGGAATGTTCGGCTTCTGCATATTTTCACCTTTTACGATAGCTTCGTAAGCCTTCGCTCGTCCGATTACATCATCAGATTTTATCGTCAGGATCTCCTGGAGAACATTGGCTGCACCGAATGCCTCAAGTGCCCAAACCTCCATCTCACCAAATCGCTGACCACCAAACTGAGCTTTACCTCCTAGTGGTTGCTGTGTGATTAGTGAGTATGGTCCAATACTACGAGCGTGCATCTTGTCATCCACCAGGTGACCAAGTTTCAGCATATATGCCACCCCTACAGTTACAGGCTGGTCGAAGCGTTTTCCAGTCAAGCCGTCAAAGAGATATGAACGTCCGAATGATGGCAATCCTGCTTCTTTCAATTCTGCTTGAACCTCGTCTTCAGTAGCACCGTCAAATATTGGCGTTGCATATTTTCTTCCAAGTTTCAGACCGGCCCATCCTAGAACTGTTTCGTAGATCTGTCCGATGTTCATACGAGATGGTACACCCAGTGGGTTTAGAACGATATCTACCGGAGTACCATCTTCCATAAATGGCATATCCTCTTCTCTAACGATTTTCGCCACAACACCTTTGTTACCGTGACGACCTGCCATTTTATCACCTACTTTTAGTTTACGCTTTTTAGCTACATAAACTTTAGCCAACTGAACAATACCAGCAGGTAATTCATCTCCTACTTCTAGCGTAAATCGCTCACGTTTGAAGATCCCTGAAACCTCATTTCTCTTGTTGATGTAATTTTTCACCATCTTGAATATGAGATCATTGGTATGCTCGTCTGTCGCCCAACCCTCAATAATAAGGTCGGAAATCAAGTTGGCTTCCTCTGGAACATTGTAGTTACTCTCATCTCTGTAAATGTTCTTAGCAGGGAAAAGATTCGCTTCGATGTTCTTTCTAGAATACTTCGTACCCTTAGACATTACTTCGTCACCAAACTTGTGTTTGATACCCTGACAAGTTTTCCCCTCAAGGAGAGTAGCCAGCTTATCGATCATTTGGTTACGAATATCAGTAAGATCTTTGCTATAGCGACTCTTCAGAAGTTCAACTTCTTTCTTAGTACGTGCTCGTAGATCTTTATCTTTCTTAGGACGCGAGAATAGTTTTGTATCAATCACCACTCCTCGAAGTGACGGAGAAGCTTTCAGAGACGCATCTTTCACATCACCAGCCTTATCACCAAATATCGCTCTCAGGAGTTTCTCCTCAGGAGTTGGATCTGTTTCTCCTTTAGGAGTGATTTTACCTATCAGAATATCTCCTTCACGAATCTCTGCTCCAGTTCGGATGATACCATTTTCGTCAAGGTTTTTTACCGCCTCTTCGCTAACGTTAGGTATCTCTGAAGTCAACTCTTCTTCACCTCGTTTTGTATCACGAACTTCTAGCTCATACTCATCGATATGGATAGAAGTGAATATGTCTTCACGAACAACTTTTTCAGAAATAACTATCGCATCCTCAAAGTTGTATCCTTGCCAAGGCATATAAGCTACCAACAGGTTTCGACCTAAGGCCAATTCACCTTTTTCTGTAGCAAAACCTTCACATAAAGGTTCCCCTTTCACCACCTTTTGTCCTTTGTACACAATAGGCTTAAGGTTAACGCATGTGTCCTGGTTAGTTCTTCGGAACTTGGTTAATTCATAAGTAACACTAGGACTGTTGAAAGAAATAAGTAGATCTTCCTCCGACCGCTCATATTTTACAACGATCTTTTTGGCATCTACATATTCAATTTCACCATCGCCTTCTGCTACTACAAGCGCTCTCGAGTCAATAGCCACTCGTTTTTCCAATCCTGTACCCACAATAGGTGCTTGTGGACGCAACAAAGGAACCGCCTGACGTTGCATGTTTGACCCCATCAAAGCACGGTTTGCATCATCATGCTCAAGGAATGGAATCATTGATGCCGCAACCGAAACAATCTGGTTTGGAGCAACATCCATGTATTTCAGCTCTTTAGGATCTACCACTGGGAAGTCTCCTTCGAAACGAGCCTTTACCTTATCATTTAGGAAAGTACCTGAATCATCCAACGGCGCATTCGCCTGAGCAATATTGTGAGTATCTTCTTCTTCTGCAGTCAGATATTTCACGTTTCCAGTCATATCTACCACACCTTCATTCACATCTCTATAAGGTGTCTCGATGAATCCCATCTGGTTCACTTTGGCGTGAACACAAAGTGATGAAATCAGACCAATATTTGGACCTTCAGGTGTTTCAATAGTACATAGTCGTCCGTAGTGTGTATAGTGAACATCACGAACTTCGAAACCAGCACGCTCTCGTGACAGACCACCAGGACCCAACGCGGACATTCTTCGCTTGTGCGTAATCTCCGCCAATGGATTGGTTTGATCCATGAACTGAGAAAGCTGATTCGTACCAAAGAACGAATTGATTACTGAAGAAAGTGTACGCGCGTTGATCAAATCAACGGGCTTAAAGTCTTCATTATCACGAACGTTCATACGCTCACGGATGGTTCTTGCCATACGAGCAAGTCCTACTCCAAATTGTGCGTATAGTTGTTCTCCAACTGTTCTTACACGTCTATTACTAAGGTGGTCAATATCATCAACCACGGCTTTAGAGTTGATCAAGCCTATCAAATACTTAACAATAAGGATAATGTCCTCAGTTGTTAAAGTACGCTTGTCGTATCCAAGCTCAAGGCCTAATTTTTTGTTGATTCTGTAACGTCCAACTTCACCAAGATCATATCGCTTGTCACTAAAAAACAAGTTTTGGATGATATCTCTTGCCGTCTGCTCATCAGGAGCGTCGGTGTTTCTAAGTTGACGATAGATCTGCTCTACTGCTTCCTTCTCTGAGTTAGAGTTATCTTTTTGAAGCGTATTATAAATGATAGAGTAATCTGTGATGTTCACATCCTTTCTATGAAGGATAATGGACTTTGTTCCAGAGTCGAGGATAGTTTCAATGTCATCCTCACTGATTATGCTGTCACGCTCTAGAATTACTTCATTTCGATCAATTGATACTACCTCACCAGTATCTTCATCAACGAAATCTTCCGTCCAGGTACGCAAAACACGCGCAGCCAATCTTCTACCAACTACTTTCTTGAGTTCTGAATCAGTAGCCTCTATTTCTTCAGATAATCCGAATAAATCAAGGATCTGCTTATCCGAACCATAACCTATTGAACGCAATAGGGTAGTAATTGGGAATTTCTTTTTTCGATCGATATATGCGTACATAACGTTATTTACGTCAGTAGCAAATTCAATCCATGATCCCTTGAAAGGGATAATTCTTGCAGAATAAAGCAAGGTACCATTCGTGTGCTTGCTTTGTGCGAAGAACACTCCTGGTGAACGGTGAAGCTGTGAAACAATCACACGCTCTGCACCATTAATTACGAAAGAACCTTTGGCGGTCATGTATGGGATATTACCCAAGAACACTTCTTGCTCAATGGTTTCAAAATCTTCGTTTTCTTCGTCGTTACAAAGCAAACGAAGCTTGGCTTTTAGAGGAACAGAATAAGTCAAGCCACGCTCGATACTTTCATCTACAGAGTATTTAGGTGGATCAACAGTGTAATCAACAAATTCCAGTACGAAATTTTCTCTAGAATCGGTGATTGGAAAGTTTTCCATAAACACCTTATAGAGGCCCTCTGAATTTCTCTTCTCTGAAGGAGTGTCCAATTGGAAGAAATCTTCGAAAGACTTAAGCTGAACGTCCAGAAAATCCGGATAGTCGATTACTGACTTTATGGAAGAGAAATTAATTCTCTCAGATGTATTATTAGCCAAAGCTTTATCTGTTTTAGTTCGAAATATGGGTCAGAACAATGTGAAGTAGATACAAACAGGAAAAGACCTGACTCCGATACGTATCGGAGGCCAGGCCTATACCTTAGTTGATAAATATTGCAATTACTTTAACTCAACTTCGGCACCAGCTTCTTCAAGCTGCTTTTTCAATGCCTCAGCTTCGTCTTTTGCTACTCCTTCTTTTACGTTGCTAGGAGCACCATCAACCATTTCTTTAGCTTCTTTCAGTCCAAGACCTGTTAGTTCTTTTACAAGCTTAACTACAGCAAGCTTAGCAGAACCAGCAGACTTCAATACAACGTCGAAAGAAGATTTCTCTTCAGCTCCGTCGCCACCTTCTGCGCCACCACCAGCTACCATTACTGGAGCTGCTGCTGCTGCAGGCTCAATACCATATTCATCTTTAAGAATTGTAGCTAGCTCATTTACCTCTTTTACTGAAAGGTTTACTAGTTGTTCAGCGAATTCTTTTAAATCTGCCATTTTAATCGTCAATTAATTTTGTTAATAATCTTATTCTCTCTCTGAAAGTGTTTTTACCAAGCCAGCCAAGGTATCTCCACCACTCTGAAGGGCAGAAACTACGTTCTTAGCAGGTGACTGTAGTAAAGTGATAACCTCACCAATAAGTTCTTGCTTAGACTTGAGCTTGCTCAATGCGTCTAATTGATCCTCACCGATGAATATATCTGAATCTATGGAAGCAGCCTTAAACTTAGGTCTTTGATCCTTGTCTTCCTTTTTAAAGTCTTTGATGACTTTTGCAGGAACGTTAGCATTTTCATTGACGAACATAACGCCTGAAAATCCCTTAAGTACATTGTCCAGCTCGGAGTAATCTCCTTCTATGCCATCCAATGCTTTTTTGATCAAAGTATTTTTTACCACTTTGTATTCAACACCCTTGTTGAAACACATCTCACGGAACTTGTTGATTTCTGCAACAGTAAGTCCTGAAGTGTCAGTGATGTAGAAGTGATCTGTCTGCTGGAACTTCTCAGTTAAACCAGCTATCAATTGTGCTTTTTCTTCTCTAGTCATAACGTCTTATAGTCCAGCTATGCTATTTTTATCAATTGCAATCCCTTTACTCATTGTACTAGAGATAGAGATTGATTTAAAGTACGTTCCTTTTGCAGAAGCTGGTTTTAGCTTTGCAATAGTCTGAATCATCTCAGCAGCATTCTCTTGAATCTTTTGCGCATCAAAAGACACTTTACCAATACTCGTGTGGATGATACCAGTTTTATCTACTTTAAAGTCGATTTTACCGGCTTTAACTTCTTTTACCGCCTGAGCGATATCCATAGTTACCGTACCAGACTTAGGGTTTGGCATAAGACCTCTTGGCCCTAACACTCTACCTAAGCGTCCTACCTTAGCCATAACTGTAGGCATGGTGATGATCACATCGATATCAGTCCATCCATCTTCAATTTTAGCTATGTAGTCATCAAGTCCTACGTGATCTGCTCCTGCAGCCTTGGCTTCCTCCTCTTTGTCTGGAGTACAAAGTACCAATACACGTACATCTTTACCAATACCATTAGGAAGGGCCACCACACCTCTAACCATTTGGTCAGCTTTTCGTGGATCTACTCCTAATCGTACATCAATATCTACAGATGCATCGAACTTCGTAAACGTGATTTTCTTCACTAGCTCAGCAGCTTCCTCCAATGAGTATTGCTTTTCGCTATCTACGAGTTCTGCAGCCTTCTTTTGATTTTTTGTAATCTTTCCCATTGTACTATCTTAGTTAGCCCAAGGCGCTTTACCAGAAACTTTTACTCCCATGCTACGTGCTGTACCAGCTACTTGTCTCATAGCAGACTCCAATTTGAAAGCATTCAAATCAGGCATTTTAATCTCTGCTATTTCTTTTACCTGGTCCCAAGAAATAGATCCTACCTTAGCACGATTTGGCTCAGATGATCCCTTCTTGATCTTCGCTTTCTCCATGATCAGCACTGGCGCTGGAGGAGTTTTAATTACAAAATCAAATGACTTGTCAGAGTAGATTGTAACTACTACTGGAAGCAATTGACCCTGCTTTTCCTGAGTTCTCGCGTTGAACTGCTTACAAAACTCCATAATGTTCAGACCTTTGGCACCAAGTGCCGGTCCTACTGGTGGAGAAGGGTTAGCCGCTCCACCCTTAACCTGGAGCTTTAAATAACCTGTTATCTCTTTAGCCATTAGATTATTCTTGTTTTTCTACCTGTATGTAATTCAACTCTACAGGAGTATTTCTTCCGAAAATTTTAACTGTAACGTTTAGCTTCTTACGATCCTCGAACACCTCTTCTACAGTACCTGTAAAACCACTGAACGGACCATCCATTACTTTAACAGATTCTCCGACAATAAAAGGTGTATCAAGTTTCTCTTCGTACTCCTCAGCTTCGTCTACTCTACCTAAGATTCGATTCACTTCGTTTTGACGAAGTGGCACAGGATCTTTGGAAGCACTGGTAGAGCCTTCACCAAGGAAACCAATTACATCAGGTGTATTGGTTATAATATGCTGAGTCTCACCGTTACTAAGGTCAGCATGGATGAGTATATATCCAGGAAAGAAGTTGCGCTCACGAACTCGCTTCTTCCCGTTTCTCATTTCGTAAACTTTTTCCGATGGGATTAGCACCTGTGGTACGAGCTGTTCTATACCATTTCTGGCTACCTCCTGCTCCAGATAGTTCTTTACCTTTTTTTCACGACCACTAATTGCCCGCACTACATACCACTTGAACTCAGACATTCTCTAAAATTCGTTATAAAACCATTTCATGGCGTTTTCGAAACCAAGATCGAAAAGACCAATCATCAGAGCGAAGATCAAAGAAGCTACTAACACCAAAATACTGCTGTTTTGTAACTCTGAGTACTTAGGCCAGGTCACTTTGTGAAGCAACTCGTCATACGCCTCTTTGAAAAAAGATACTACTTTATCCATCGTTAGTTATAAGATTGCACGGGAGGAGGGACTCGAACCCCCAACCAATGGTTTTGGAGACCACTACTCTACCAATTGAGCTACACCCGTATAAAAACCATGCAGTCCCCAAAAGGACTGCAAAGTTAGATGAATCAATATTTATAAACAAATGCGACCTAAATTTAATTTAGATCGCATTGTTTGTTAGTCTTAGTCAAGGATTTCAGTTACCTGACCTGATCCTACTGTACGTCCACCTTCTCTGATCGCAAATCGAAGACCTTTTTCAAGGGCAACAGGGTTGATCAGGTTTACTTCGATGGTTACGTTATCACCTGGCATTACCATTTCCACGTTTTCAGGAAGTTTGATTTCACCAGTTACGTCAGTCGTTCTTAGGTAGAACTGAGGACGGTATTTGTTGAAGAATGGAGTGTGACGTCCACCTTCTTCTTTTGACAATACGTAAACTTCAGCTTTGAAGTGAGCGTGAGGAGTTACAGAACCAGGCTTACAGATGATCATACCTCTTCTGATCTCGCTCTTCTCAATACCTCTAAGAAGTAGACCTACGTTATCACCAGCCTCACCTCTATCGAGGATCTTACGGAACATTTCCACACCAGTGATAGTAGACTTAAGATCTTCAGCACCCATACCGATGATATCTACAGGGTCACCAGAGTTGATCACACCACGCTCGATTCTACCAGTAGCAACAGTCCCACGACCTGTGATAGAGAATACATCCTCTACAGGCATCAAGAAGTCTTTGTCTACAGCACGCTCAGGAAGAGGAATGTACTCATCCACAGCAGCCATAAGCTCGTCTACTTTTTCTACCCACTTAGGCTCACCATTAAGTGCACCAAGGGCAGAACCTTGAATTACAGGGATATCGTCACCTGGGAAGTCATAATCAGAAAGAAGCTCTCTGATTTCCATCTCTACAAGCTCTAGAAGCTCAGGATCGTCTACCAAATCTACTTTGTTCATGAAAACAACAAGAGCAGGTACACCTACCTGACGTGAAAGAAGGATGTGCTCACGCGTTTGTGGCATAGGACCATCAGTAGCAGCAACTACGATGATAGCACCATCCATCTGCGCAGCACCAGTTACCATGTTTTTCACGTAATCGGCGTGACCTGGACAGTCAACGTGTGCGTAGTGTCTGTTTTCTGTTTGGTATTCGATGTGAGAGGTGTTGATAGTAATACCTCTTTCTTTTTCTTCAGGAGCATTGTCAATTGAAGAAAAGTCTTTTATCTCAGCAAGTCCTTTAGAAGAAAGAACAGCAGAGATTGCAGCAGTCAATGTAGTCTTACCATGGTCAACGTGACCAATAGTACCGATATTAACGTGCGGTTTTGAACGATCAAAGGTTTCTTTAGCCATGTCTGATAATCCTCGGTTTAATTCCTAAATAAATAATTATAGTTTAATCAAAATTAATACTCTTTCCGGGATGTCCAAGCCACCCCAAGTCCCCTTTGACAAAACAAGAGCCAATGACGGGATTTGAACCCGTGACCTCTTCCTTACCAAGGAAGCACTCTACCCCTGAGCTACATCGGCTTCTGGGAAATCAAAGAGCTTTAAATCTCTCGAACGAGTATCGCTCCTGACAACTCAGGATTAAACCCGATTTTTCAGCAACGAAACTGTCCGCTCTGAATTTCAGAGCGGGTGACGAGGCTCGAACCCGCGACCTACAGCTTGGAAGGCTGTCGCTCTACCAACTGAGCTACACCCGCTTCTATACTGGAAGCCTCCAGTATGAATCTTATTTCATTATATTCAAAACCACCAGATCATTTTCTGATGTCTCGCACTGTTACGAGTAGAAGTGGGGGGAGCAGGATTCGAACCTGCGAAGACATAAGTCAACGGATTTACAGTCCGTCCCAGTTGGCCGCTTTGGTATCCCCCCAACTAGATTTTTCACTCTCTCAAAGTATTCCTTTCGTCAGGTTGTCCCTGAAAAAGGGAATGCAAAATTATACGCTTTTTTATTTTAATCAAATTTTTACCACTAAATCTGGAAATGATTTTCACAATGATTTTTTATCACCAAAAAGTCACCCGATTCAAGTCATTGAAAGCCATACACATGGCTTATTTTATTTATAATAGTGGCTCCAAAAATAACCCTAAAATGAATCTGAAAATTTCTGTAAACAACGATCATTTATTTGAAGTGAAGGACCGTAATGGTACTCTTCTGGTAAATGAATCCTCTATTGACTATTCGTTAAAACAAGTAGCAAAGGACGAATTTGTATTACACTATAACCAAAAGGCTTATCAAATAAATGTCCTTAACGATGCAGGTGCCGAGTTAGAGTTGTCTATCAATGGTGCGCCAGTGCATTTGGAAATCAAAGATCACATTACCCAAATATTAGAAGAATTGGGGATGGATGTGAGCGAAGGTGCTCAGGTGAATGAAATAACTGCTCCCATGCCCGGAGGTATCATCGATATTAATGTGAAGGCCGGAGATACAGTACACGAAGGTGATGCACTACTGATCCTGGAGGCTATGAAAATGGAAAACATTATTAAATCTCCGGTAGCAGGAACAATCGCTGAAGTACATGTTGGCAAGGGTGATAATGTAGAAAAAAACCAACTCCTCATATCTTTTTGATAAGTGACAAAGCATCGTAGATGAAACTTTATATTTTTGTGAGATTTTAACTGATAAAACAATAGCAACCTCTGCATGAAATACAAAAGGATACTCCTCAAGCTAAGTGGTGAAGCCCTAATGGGTGATAAACAACATGGCATTGATTCAAACAGGCTCGAACAATATGCCCAAGAAATCAAAAAGGTAAGAGATATGGGCCTGGAGCTCGCGATTGTCATAGGTGGTGGCAATATTTTCAGAGGAGTGGATGGAGAAAAGTCTGGCATAGACCGGGTGCAAGGTGACTACATGGGCATGCTGGCGACTGTAATCAACGCCATGGCTTTGCAAAGTGCACTGGAAAAACACGGGATGTACACAAGGCTCATGTCTGGTCTTAAAATGGAGCAGGTATGCGAACCTTTCATTCGTAGACGGGCCATTCGGCATTTGGAAAAAGGTAGAGTAGTGATTTTTGGTGCCGGGATTGGCAATCCGTATTTCACGACTGATTCTACAGCAAGCCTGCGTGCTATTGAAATAGAGGCCGATGTAGTACTAAAAGGTACCCGGGTAGATGGTGTTTACACTGCCGACCCTGAAAAAGACCCAGATGCGAAGAAATATTCCAATGTAACTTTCCAGGAAGCTTATGAAAAAGGGCTCAGCATTATGGATATGACGGCTTTTACCCTATGTATGGAAAATGACCTGCCTATCATAGTGTTTGACATGAACAAGCCTGGCAATCTGGAAAGCATTGTAGAAGGAAAAGAAGTAGGTACTTTAATTAAGTAAATAAATAGAATGGAAGATATAGACTTTTATCTCGAACATGCCCAGGAGCTGATGGACAAGGCCATCTCTCATACAAATGCTGAATTGGCGAAGATTCGTGCTGGAAAAGCAATGCCTAGTATGCTTGACGGTGTGGAAGTGGAGTACTATGGAGCCATGACACCTCTAAACCAGGTAGCTTCTGTATCTACACCTGACGCTCGTACTATCAGTGTTAAGCCTTTTGAAAAGAAGATCATTCCTGATGTGGAGCGTGCCATTATCAATGCAAACCTGGGACTCAACCCTCAGAATGATGGAGAGCTCATACGCATCAATATCCCACCATTGACTGAGGAGCGTAGACTGGGTCTGGTAAAGCAAGCCAAAGCGGAAACCGAAAATGGGAAAATAAGTGTTCGTAATGCACGAAAAGAAGTGATGGATGCTCTCAAAAAACTCTTGAAAGATGGAGCTCCTGAAGATGCGATCAAAGGTGCCGAGGAAGAGGTGCAAAAAATCACTGATGAGCATACCAAGAAACTCGACGCACTGCTGGAGACAAAAGAAAAAGACATTATGACGATTTAATCGTCAGTGTTGACTCCTATTTAAACAAATTTTGAGCTCGAATTTGAGCTTCTACAGGCTCCGGAACCAGGTACTTCACAGACTGATCTGCTCGAATCATTTTTCTGATCAGTGTAGCGGAAATATCCATTTCCGGAGCTTCTATTACCTGAACATTGGGGTGATCTGCCAGCTCGTTTAACGAAGAACTGGGACGAGGATATACCACCAGCCCAAACTCTTCAAGTATCACCTGGTAATTCTTCCATTTTTTGAAAGACTCCAGGTTATCTCCGCCTATGATCAATGAAAACTCATGATCATACTTGTCTGACAAAACCGCCAAGGTATCCACTGTATAGCTCGGGCGTGGCATGTTAAACTCAACATCTGACACGCGAAAATGAAAATCATCAGCTATAGCAGCCTGCACCAGGTTGTATCTGTCAAACTCATGCAGTAGGTTGTTATTTTTCTTGAAGGGGTTTTGAGGAGAAACTACAAACCAGACCTCATCCATGTCCGTGCTTTGGTGGGCGATATTGGCTATGATCAGATGCCCCATGTGTATGGGATTAAACGATCCGAAAAAGAGTCCTACTTTCATCGTTTTAAGCTATTTTATCGCATCAAGAGGAGATAAACTGATTGACAACCTGTTCGGCTTCTGCAAATGCGTCAGTGAGCTCTCTATTGATAAGGACATAGTCAAACTGGTCCGCGTATTTCATTTCCTCGGCCGCCTTTCCCACTCGCTTTTCCAGAGATTCAGCCGATTCGGTGTTTCGATTTTCTAACCGCTCACGCAAAACCTCCACGCTTTCAGCATTTACAAACACAGAAAGTGCCCGATCACCAATCGCCTTTTTAAGGTTGATACCGCCGATTACATCCACATCAAAAATCACATGATTTCCCGCCAGCCAAATACGCTCTACTTCAGACCTGAGCGTGCCATAATAGGTACCCTCATAGACTTCTTGCCATTCCAGCAATTCATTTTGAGCAAGTTTAGATTGAAATTCCTGTTCGCTAAGGAAGTAATAATCCTTCCCATGCTCTTCTACTCCTCCACGTGGTGCTCTGGTGGTAGCTGAGATGGAAAACTTAAGTGAAGGAATGGTTTTAATAAGGTGTTTTACAATGGTCGTCTTGCCGGCACCTGAGGGTGCACAAAAAATAATGGCCTTGCCAGTCATATTAGGCTGATTCGAATACTTTATTTCTAATAGATTGTGCCAGGTCGGAGGGCACCTGCTGATTAGTCAGTTTGTTTCTTAGCAATTGCCTAATTTGCCGCTCTACTTCATATTGTTCAAAGCAGACCATACATTTTTCGATGTGCTGCTTGAGGTAATTTTCCTGCTCCAAGCTAGCTTCATTGTCCAGCATCAGGTGAAGTATTTTCAAGCATTTGTCAAATTCTACGCAATCACTTTTTCCTTTCTTAGCAGGGGTTTCCGACATGGTTTGTTGGTATTAATTCACAAACTAAATAAATAAAATTTACTTGTAGCCCATAGTTTCCGCATAGGACTTGAGTTTTTCTTTTAGAAGATTTCTTGCCCTGTGTAAACGCGACCGAACTGTACCTATGGGTATGTCTAGAATTTTGGCCATTTCCTCATAAGTAAAACCTTCCAGGTCACACAAAATAATCACTGTGCGGAAGTCTACTGCCAGTGAGTTTAATGCATTGGTGACCTCATCACCAATCATGTCTTTCACCGTATCTATCCGCAAATCTACAGTCTTGCTTTCATCAACATTATCTGAATTGTAGAAGTTCTCTACTTCCTGATAATCTACCTTTCCGGGCTCCTTACTTTTCTTTCTGAAGTCATTTATGAAGCTATTTTTCAGAATTCTATAGAGCCAGGCTTTAGCGTTAGTCCCCTGCTGGAAGGAGTTGATAAAGCGATAAGCCTTCATATAGGTATCCTGTACCAGGTCCTTAGCATCATCCTGATCGAATGTGAGCCTGTACGCAAAATTGTACATGGCATCCAGGTGGGGCAAAAATTCATTGTCAAAAATATCTTTTCGCTCCAGGTCTGTATACTTACGTCTTATTGGCTTATCCTCCTCCATTGTCTTATTTATCACCTCTCGCATGCTCTCTTATTAAAAGGAATAATACATCCAGATTGTTTTTCAACTACATGTATGCACATAGTTTTACGTTATTATCATTCTTTAGTTGGACTTAAGACTAGAGTTTTTCGCCTACTGGGCTTAACTTCTCCCAAATGGATAAAATTCTATTAGCTTGCGCTTATTAGCATGGATACTCCACTTTCTGTAGTAGTGATTACGCATAACGAAGAACTCCGACTCGAAGCATGTTTGCAGAGCGTTGCTGGTCTTTCTGATGAGCTCATCGTTGTGGATTCTTTCTCGACTGACGACACCAAAAACATTGCATTACGTCATGGCGCAATCGTTTTTGAACATGCGTACAAGGGGCAAGTAGAGCAAAAACAGTTTGCTCTGACCAAAACCAGCCATCAGCATGTGCTGGCACTAGATGCTGATGAGCAACTCACAGAGGAGTTAATTCAATCTATAGCTAGAGAAAAAAAGCAGGGGTTTCCTGCAGGCGTATATGAAATGAACCGAATCACTTACTACGCTGGCACGTGGATCAAGCATGGGGGGTGGTATCCGGACTGGAAGTTACGGCTGTGGAATAAATCCAAAGCTAAATGGGGTGGTAGAAATCCCCATGACCAGGTTTTCCCAAAAGAAATAAAGGAAGTGAAACGGTTGCAAGGGCACTTGTTGCACTATGGGTTTGAAACGATAGCGGAGCATAAACAACGGATAACTAATTATGCCGAAATTGGTGCTGAGGCTTTGTATGCTGAAGGAAAATCTAGCTCAATACTACGAGGTGTGCTGAGCGCATTGATAAAAGGTATCCGAGACTATATTTTCAGAGGTGGTTTTCGGGATGGAAAGTCGGGATGGCTGATCGCGTGGTATTCCATGAAAGGTAAGTACCTGAAATACAAAAAGCTGTATGAGCTCAACAAGAGGCAATAGCATACTGCATGTGAGTACAGAAATGGACTGGCGGGGCGGTGAGCGACAAGTACACCTGCTACACGAAAGTCTCCTATCCAACCAATGGAATTCGCATTTGCTTTGCCCTGGCGATAGTTCGCTGTTTCAAAAAACGACGCACAATAAAATGCGTCCTTTCAAATCCAAAAGAAAATCAGCGCACGTTTTACACTTACTGAAAGTCATCAAAAAAACAGACTTTGACATCATCCATGCTCACGACTCCAGAGCGCACTTGGTTTGCCTGCTTGCTTCACTCCTGGGAATGTCTATCCCCATGGTGGTCACGAGAAGATCCATGCCTCGTATTGGTGGTTTACTCCAACGCTGGAAATACCAACACCCTCAGATAAAAAGATTAGTGGGGATATCTCAAGCGATTCAGGAAAAGTTAAAAACCATTGCCCCTGCGCAGCACATCGAGACGATCTATAGCGGTGTGAAGTTGGCACCTGCAGCTCACACCATTGACCTGCACAGCGAACTGAGAATCCCATATGAAACTAAACTATTTGCTTTTGTGGGTGCTCTTTCTGCTGAAAAAGGACCTGACCTTTTCCTTAAAGTAGCTCAAACTCTTAGTCAAAAACGATCAGCCATACATTTTGTGGTGATCGGTGAAGGGCCTCTCGGTCACAGCCTAAAGCAAAAGTGCAGCTCCACCAAGTGGGGCGAAAATGTGAGTTTCCTCGGTTTTCGAAATGATCTCTCAGCACTTTGGTATTCACTTTACTGTCTCCTTGTACCGTCCAGGTCAGAAGGACTCAACACCACTATTTTGGATGCATTTTATCATGAAGTGCCGGTTATTGCCTTTGATACTGGTGGGATTCCGGAGCTTATTTCACATGAAAAAACCGGACTATTATGTCCGGCGGAAGATCTTAAAAGCATGATTTCCTACTCCCTCCAGTTGACAGATCATCAGGAGTTGAGACAAAGTCTGGTTAAAAACGCCAGAAATCAAGTGGAGAATTTTGCAGCTGATAAAATGGCAGAAAAATACATGCACCTTTACCGTGAAGTACTCAATAGCGATTGAAACAGGCTTTCATAAGCCGTCACGGTTTTGGTCAGATTAAATGAAGATTTGGCTGCTACATAAGCCTCCTCCACCAACCTCTTTTTCAGCTCTATATCACCTAGAAGGGAGTTTATTTTAGACGCAAGGCCTTCTACATCGCCATTCTGGTAAAGCAATCCCGTTTTTCCGTCATTAATTACATCAGGGATACCCCCAAAATCAGAACCAATGACCGGTACCTTTAGCAGCATAGCCTCTACCGTAGACAGCCCAAAACCGTCCATGTGCGAAGGGAGCACATGAACATCCATAAGTGAAAGTAGAGCTCTGGCTTCAGTGTTGGACACCAACCCAGTACAAACGATTCTGCCTCTATTGTTCACAAAAGCATCCACATCTGAGAAGTCTTTTTCATCTACACCTACCAGCAGTAACTTACATGCTTCGGGTAAATACTCGAGTGCACGTATCAGATCAATTTGACGCTTTTTTCGAGCTACACAGCCTATTAACCTTCCATTCAACTGATATTTTTTGCGTAGCAGCTCCACGAGATCAGGGTCTACCTGCTCATCAGCCACACCATTGTGAATTACTGGCAAGTGCTTAGGTGGATAGCCTTTGCTCACAAATAGCTTTTTCAGTCCATGGCTGACCATCACGATGGCCGCTGTACCCTTTATATGATACCATCGCTTGATCCAGGGCTCATTTCTGGGGCGCTGCCTGCGCGTAAAGATGATAAAACTCTGCAGCCGGTAGATCCACTTGGCCATGATGGTGAGGTTACGGTCTCTTCCGCCTTGCGCACATATTACATCATATTTTTCCGCTGTTGCTAAAGATCCCAACATCTGAAAGGAACGGAAGTCCAGATAACTCTTAAATGAGATATCATGGGTTTTTACAATACCTTGCTTGGCAAGCATCTGCCTCAGCAATGTGTCTTCACCACACGCACAGCTCACCTCATGTCCCCTTTTGGCCAGGCCAGTAGCCAGGTAAAAAAGAGAAAAAGTGGCTCCTGCCAGATTCCCCTGATGGGTGGTAAAGAGTATCTTCATGGGGTTAGAAACAACAAAAGCCACCAATATGGCAGCTTTTGTCTGTGAATACTATTCTTAAAATAATTAGTATCTGTAATGCTCAGGCTTGAAAGGTCCCTGAGGAGTCACTCCTATGTAAGAAGCCTGATCCTCTGAAAGCACATCCAACTCCACACCAATTTTGGCGAGGTGCAGTGCTGCAACTTTCTCGTCCAGATGCTTAGGCAGCGTGTACACTGCATTTTCGTACTGGTCCGAGTTGTTCCAAAGCTCTATCTGAGCCAATGTTTGGTTCGTAAAGGAATTGGACATAACAAACGAAGGGTGTCCGGTAGCACATCCCAGATTTACTAGTCTACCTTCTGCCAATAGGATGATTTCATTGCCATCCACATTGTAAAGGTCTACCTGAGGCTTGATCTCTACTTTAGAGGCACCGAAGTTGTCATTGAGCCATGCTACATCTATTTCGTTATCAAAATGGCCAATGTTACAAACGATCGTTTTGTCATTCATCAACTTGAAGTGCTCGCCTCGGATGATGTCTTTGTTACCAGTCGCTGTTACGATGATGTCTGCTCTCGGCACTGCATCTACCATTTTCTTTACTTCATAGCCATCCATAGCAGCTTGAAGGGCGCAAATAGGGTCTATCTCTGTCACAATGACACGCACACCAGCTCCGCGAAGTGATGCTGCTGATCCTTTTCCTACATCGCCGTACCCGGCAACCACCGCCACTTTACCAGCGAGCATAATGTCTGTAGCTCTGCGGATAGCGTCTACCAAAGACTCCTTACATCCGTATTTGTTATCAAATTTAGACTTGGTAACTGAGTCATTTACATTGATGGCTGGGATTGGCAGTGTCCCGTTTCTCATGCGCTCGTACAATCTGTGCACACCCGTTGTAGTCTCTTCAGAAAGCCCTTTGATGTCTTTGACTAGCTCAGGGTATTTGTCTAACACCATATTGGTAAGGTCTCCCCCATCATCCAAAATCATGTTGAGTGGCTTACCACCTTCAAAAGCAAACAAAGTCTGCTCTATACACCAATCAAACTCCTCATCTGTAAGGCCTTTCCATGCATATACAGGTATCCCTGCCTTTGCTATGGCTGCAGCTGCATGATCTTGGGTGGAAAAAATATTACATGAAGACCAGGTTACTTCTGCTCCTAGTTCTACGAGCGTTTCTATCAAAACTGCGGTCTGGATCGTCATGTGCAAACATCCAGCTATACGTGCTCCTTTTAGCGGCTTGCTTTCGCCATACTCTTCGCGAAGAGCCATCAGCCCAGGCATCTCAGCCTCAGCTAATTTAATTTCGTTTCGGCCATATTCGGCCTGGTTAATGTCTTTGACTTTGTAATTCAATTTTTCCTCGATCATGTCGTTAGATTTATTAAGCGCAAAATTAGTCAAATAATCCTTTTTCTAGTTGCTAGCGCACAAATGAGATTTCTTTCACCTCAAAACGCCGTGTTTGTTCGTTTGTTTTGACAACCAGCCGACCTTGCTGATCGATCCCGATGATTTCTCCTGCAAAGTCTTCGTCACCTGATCTAAACCAGTGCACTTCTCCCCTCCACATCATCACATCATGGTATTTACGCAGGATGGTGTCCTTACTTCCTGCATTGAGCAGTAGGTAGTATCGTTCGAGCGCGCAAATGATTTGCTCAAGCAGTTCTTCCCTATTCACATCGTATCCCATCACTCCTTTCAGAGAAGTTGCTGTGTCTAATTCGAAATCGGTTTGGTTGACATTGA
The DNA here is from genome assembly GCF_003386095.1 of Marinoscillum furvescens DSM 4134. Classification (GTDB taxonomy): domain Bacteria; phylum Bacteroidota; class Bacteroidia; order Cytophagales; family Cyclobacteriaceae; genus Marinoscillum; species Marinoscillum furvescens. Next base: position 125,763 of record NZ_QREG01000008.1, read on the forward strand.
GACCTATGCCTATCACCAGCTTGTCGATAGTAGAATTGGTCACACCAGCCTCCAGTAGTATTCCTCCTGCTTTTTTCCCGCCAAGGTAAATGTCGTTTGGCCATTTTAGGGACACATTTTTGAGGTCCAAAAATTTCTCTAATGCTTCGTGTACAGCCAAACCCGCCAGGACATTGATCAGGTACGCTTCTTTTGGCAGAAGTTTCCGGGGTTTTAGCAAAAGAGAAAAGAGCAGGTTTTGCCCTTTTGGGCTCACCCACGTATTGCCTCTTTGGCCCTTGCCTCCCGTCTGATGATCTGCCCACAGCAAAAAGCCTTCAGACACAGTGCCTTGGCGTGCTCTGCGCATCAATTCATCATTGGTACTCTGACATTCTGGCAGGAATTCAATCTTTTTGGCCAGAAATAGTGTTTTGGCAAAGTATTTATGCAAAGTATATTCGTATTTTTGAAGTTAAAACTAGGATAAAACGTGAATGAATGCAGCAAGTAGCAAAAGAAGCAATTAATTCTAAAAAGCTGAGTGAGTTAGTGGTGCAGGGAATGTTAGAAAAGAAGGCTTCTGATGTCGTGGTAATGGACTTGCGAGAGGTAAAAAATGCCATCGCAGATTTTTTTGTACTATGCTCAGGAAATTCGGACACACAAATTGATGCTATCTCCGATTCTATAGAAGAACAAGTCCACAAGCACTCCCAACAAAACCCCTGGAGACGAGAAGGGAAAGAAAACAACGAATGGATCATCATAGACTATGTGGATGTGGTGGCACATGTTTTCAACAAAGACAAGCGTGCATTTTATGCACTCGAAGAGCTTTGGGGTGATGCTAAAATCACTAGATTCGATAGCGAGAACTAATTCACTCCTACAGCGTTGTAAGATTTAAACTTGAGGAAAATAAATAATGGCGGATAAACCGAGACAGAAAAAACCCATCATGGGTGGCGGCAAGCCAAACAAGCCGAATTACCAGCTAATGGTGATCGTAGCATTGATCACTGTGGTGTTTGGTTTCACATACTTTAGCAGAACCAACTCTGCAATCACTATCTCTAAAAAGCGATTTGAGCAGATGATTTTGGCCAACGACGTAAAACGCGTTGTGTTGATCAAAAATCAAGACCAGGTAGAGGTTACGCTAAAGCCAGAGGCTTTGCAAAACACAAAATATAAGATAGAGCTGGAAGAGCAATCTCCATTCTCCACCAACACAGGACCACACTACAAGTTTAACATTGTAGATATTACCATTTTCAATGAGGAGTTTAACCAGCTGATGTCTGAACTCCCAGAAGACCAGCGTGTGGGATATGAGGTAGATGAACGGCAGGATTTCACCTCCATCATTTTCAACTGGGGATTCTTATTCCTGATCATTTTTGGTTTTTGGTTTTTGATGCGAAGAATGACTGGCGGCGGAGGCCCTGGCGGGCAGATTTTCAATATCGGAAAATCCCGTGCTGCCCTTTTTGATGCGGAAAATAAAGTAAAAATAACCTTTAATGATGCTGCCGGGCTGGAAGAAGCAAAAGAGGAGATCAAAGAAATAGTTGAATTCCTGAAAAACCCTGGCAAGTTTACCAACCTGGGTGGTAAAATTCCAAAAGGCGCCTTACTTGTGGGCCCTCCTGGTACAGGTAAAACCCTATTAGCGAAAGCCGTGGCAGGAGAAGCGGGCGTTCCGTTTTTCACTTTGTCGGGCTCTGATTTCGTAGAAATGTTTGTAGGTGTAGGTGCCGCTCGGGTACGAGACCTTTTCAAGCAAGCGAAAGAAAAAGCTCCTTGTATAGTCTTTATCGATGAGATCGATGCGATCGGTAGATCAAGAGGAAAAGGACAAATGCCTGGTTCTAACGATGAACGTGAAAACACGCTCAACTCGCTATTGGTGGAAATGGATGGATTCAGCACCGACTCTGGTGTGATCATACTGGCAGCTACCAACCGTCCAGATGTATTGGACTCGGCACTACTAAGACCCGGGCGATTTGACCGACAGATTAGTATAGACAAGCCGGACATTGTAGGGCGTGAAGCTATTTTCAAGGTACACTTGAAGCCTATCAAACTACATGAGGATGTAGACCCTAAAAAACTGGCCGCACAAACGCCGGGATTTGCCGGTGCTGAAATAGCCAATGTATGTAATGAAGCTGCCCTCATCGCCGCACGTCGCAACAAGAAAAGTGTGGATATGCAGGACTTTCAGGATGCGATAGATCGGGTGATTGGCGGACTAGAAAAGAAAAACAAGATCATTTCTCCTGAGGAGAAGAAAATTGTGGCTTATCATGAGGCTGGTCACGCTGTGGCAGGTTGGTTTTTAGAGCATGCAGATCCATTGGTGAAAGTAAGTATCGTACCTCGAGGAGTTGCGGCGCTAGGCTATGCCCAATACCTACCTAAAGAGCAGTTTCTCTACCAGACGGAGCAGCTCATGGACGAGATGTGCATGGCGCTGGGTGGACGTGCTGCAGAGGATCTGATATTCGGTAAAATTTCTACTGGAGCACTCAGCGACCTGGAGCGTATTACCAAACTGGCCTACAGCATAGTGACTGTTTACGGTATGAATGACAAAATAGGTAATGTCTCCTTCTATGACAGCAAGCAGTCTGAGTACAACTTTACCAAACCGTACTCTGACGCTACAGCGGAGCTGATAGATAAGGAAGTAAAGGCACTTGTGGAGCTGGCATATGAGCGCACAAAAGAGCTACTGATTGCTCGTCGTGATGAGCTCGAAACCGTGGCCAAGGAACTGCTGGAAAAAGAAATTATTTTCCAAAATGACCTGGAGCGTTTGATTGGTAAACGCCCGTTTGAAAATGAAACTACTTATCAGCGGTTTACCAACAACACCAACGCGAATGACGAAAAAGACGAGCAAGAAGCAAAGGACAAAGAAGCTGCTGCAGACGGTGAGCTAGACAAGCTCAAAAGCAGCGTAAAATCAGAAGTGGAGCAAGAAGATAAAACAGAAGACTCTCCTAAGGAAGAGGAAGTAGAAGACAAGAAATAAGCTTACTCCACCATAAATCATATAAAAGGTGCCCTACCAGGCACCTTTTTTTATGCCCAACTATCCCATTTTCGAGCTCAATTCGCAATTTAATTTTTTTATTTAAACGATTAATCATACATTTAAGATCACATTATGAAAAATTCCGCCCACACCAGTCAGGTGGAAACATAGTGAGAAATGGGGCACATAGACCAGTAGCAAGCTTCTGGTAACAGTAGACGACAACACACGATGTAACAACAGTATTTTTCATTTGAATTTTCACTAACTAATTAGTCACATTATGATCAAACTTTTCCATTTGGTTAAACGTTTAATCTTTGATTTAAACGAACATCGAAGCAAGAATTTTCTGCTATCGATGGTATTAGCGATAAGTTCCTTTGCAGCTACTGCTCAGGAGCGGGAGATCACAGGTACAGTCCTCGATGACACAGGCTCACCCCTTCCTGGAGCCACGGTAGCGGTACCCGGCACAGCTACGGGTACAGTCACTGATCTTGATGGTCAATACTCCATACGTGTAGCTGAGGGTGCCAATCTCCTCACGTTTAGCTTCATTGGGTTTAATACACTGGAAGTATCCATTGACCAGCGTTCGGTGATAGATGTAAAGCTGGAAACCGATGTGCAGTCTCTCGACGAGGTAGTAGTGGTAGGGTATGGTACCCAAAAAAGCAGCAAGGTCACCACTGCTGTGTCGCGGATGGCCGGTGAAGACGTGGCAAAGCTGCCCGTCACGAGTGCAGACCAGGCCCTGCAGGGGAGAGTAAGTGGTGTGTTTATCTCTGGCTCAGGTGCACCAGGCCGAAACCCAACCGTACGAATTAGAGGTATTGGTTCTGCCTTGGGGAGTGATCCTCTCTTTGTCGTAGATGGAATCATTGTTGGGCAAAATGCTTTGAATGAGATCCACCCGGATAACATCGAAGACATCTCGGTACTCAAAGATGCCGCGAGTACAGCAATCTATGGATCTAGAGGAGCAAATGGTGTGATTCTGATCACTACCAAAAAGGGAACTCCAGGCATGAGCAAGCTATCTATTAGCGCATACTACGGATGGCAAAGCCTCCCAGAGTCAAAGAAATACGACCTCCTGAATACAGATCAATACATCAATTTTGCACAAAATACTTATGGTATTTCTGCTCCTCGTTTTGACGATTATGATTTTAGTAGCAAGTCATTCAAACCTGGCACACCTAGCGAAGAATTTATCGGTGTGGAAACAGACTGGCAGGATGCAGTACTCCCTGGCGGGCCGATTCAGGACTATTACCTCAATTATCAAGGAGGCACTGAAAAGATCTCTTACTCGGTAGGTGGTGGATATTTCGATCAGGATGGGATGCTCGTAAACACCTACTTCCGCAGAGCTTCACTAAACACCAATATCCAGGCTAAAGTGAACGACAGATTAAAAATCGGTCAATCCATGATTTTGTCAAGAAGCGTCAGCAATCAGGATTTTCGCACACCGGTGATTGAGGCCATACAAATGATGCCTTACATACCCGTATATGATGCTAGCCGAAAAGGAGGTTTTAGAGGTCCTGATTTTGCGGAGAATGCAGACCCCTTCCAGCCAGTGCTACACTCATCAATCGTAGATGATGAAGAGACAGCTACCAAGCTACTCACTACGGCTTTTGCGGATTTCAAAATTCTCGAGCCTTTAAGTTTTAGGTTTCAGGCGGGACTCGAAAACTCACTGACCCAAAAGCGCAATTTTGTGCCAACATTTGATGCAGGTCAGGTGCTTTTTAATGTAAATGAGTCCGCCAGATTTGGACGAACCGACCAGATCTATTTGTCGCCTATACTCACTGGTACTTTCAATTACAACCAGAGTTTTGGTAGCCATACCATTAATGCTGTGGCTGGATACGAACGTCAAATTCAGGACCTGGAGTCCATTTCTTCAGGCACCAACCTCCTTCCCAACGAGAGCATCTTGAACCCGGCGATTGCTCCGATAGAGAGCCAGACCTCTAGCAGATATGTACAACGCAAAGGAATCATCTCCTGGTTTTCACGAGTAAACTACGACTTTGAAGACAAATACTTACTGAGTGCTTCCATCAGAAGGGATCAATCATCGGTATTTGCTCCGGATTATAATGTAGGCTACTTTCCTTCGGCCTCCTTTGGCTGGAGAGTAAGCGAAGAGTCCTTTTTCACGCCAGCCAGCGGCCTGTTCTCTGACCTAAAGTTTAGAGCTAGTTGGGGTATCACAGGAAACACCGCCCTTCCGGCTTATACCTGGGATCCGGTTACATTTACTGACATCCGTTACAACCTGGCTGATGATCAAATAGTACAAGGACTCACTACCAATGCAATTTTCAATGAGCGTCTGCGGTGGGAGGAAACCAAAATGACCAACATCGGTCTTGATTTTGAATTGCTTCAGGGTCGCATCTATGGATCACTGGAGTGGTTCAGAAAATCAACTGACGGGCTCATCGTTCGTGTTCCAGTTTCCTACTCCACAGGGATAGAGGTAAGCCCATTATCCAATATCGGTGATGTGGACAACCAGGGATTTGAAGTAGCGTTTGGGATAACCGATCAAAAAAGCATCGTAAAATGGAATCTTGATGTAAACGCATCCTATATCAGTAATGAGGTGAAGAAAATCGGTGTGGATGAAGAGGCCAACGTTTCTGGACCTGTATTTTGGAACACCTCCTCACCCGCCACGCGTGCTGAGGCTGGAGAGCCGCTCGGCTTTTACTACGGATGGAAAGTGGATAAAATCTATCAGGATCAGTCAGAAATCAACGCAGACAATCAGGCTGCTGCTGATGCAACAGGAGATGCTAGTGCTACGCGACAGGGGCCGGACATTGCTCCTGGTGATATCAGATTCAAAGACCTCAACGGAGACGGCATCATCGATGGTGATGACCGAACCAACATCGGACACTATTTGCCAGATTGGACTTTGGGCATCAATGGATCAGCTAGCTACAAAAACTTTGACGTGAGCATGAACATCACCGGCGCGTTCGGCTTTGAGCTACTACACGCCAATCGCTACTATACGGAAGGCATGACGAGGCTTTTCAATATGGGTACAGAAGTACTCGATGCCTGGTCTGAGGATAACAAAAACACCAACATCCCAAGAGCCAATGCTGAGGCGGGCACCAACAATGCCCGACTTTCTGATCGCTGGGTAGAGAAAGGTGACTATGTCCGCTTAAGGTTTTTGACGGTAGGCTATACACTACCAGAGATCCCGGGTACTTCTACCATCCGTATCTACGGCCAGGCACAAAACCTGCTGACTTTTACCAAGTACACCGGGTATGACCCAGAAGTGCAGGGTAAGCCAAGCTACAATTCCAATGCCGGTGAGAATGGAGACAACCCTATTTTCTACAATGGTGTGGATGATGGTATGGTCCCAAATCCTCGCACGTTTATTCTCGGTCTTGAAGTAACCTTCTAATCAAAACTCATTATGAAAATCAATAAACAAAACGTACGTTTTATGGACCATAAAATTCTCGTTCTGCTGGTCATGGGGATGTTCATGACCTTTAGCTGCGACAATGAATTCCTGACAGAAGGTAATCCTACTGCCGCGAGCGTGGAGAATTCCTTCAATACTGAAGTAGAAGCTCTGCAAGGGCTGTATGCTGCTTATTCTGGCTTTCAGTCCAATGACTTTTGGGCCAGAGAGTTTTGGTGGCTGCCGGATATGCTTTCAGACGAAACCAAAACAGCCGGAGCTAACCTGGAAGCACACAGAGCCGCATTGCTCAATTACAATATTGATGCGACCAACCCACTCTTTTCAGCTGTTTTCAAAGGAGTGTATCGTGTGATTCACCGAGCCAATCTGGTGATCAATACATTGCCAGGACGGGCCAATCCAGAACTCTCACAGGAGTCTATTGACCTGATAGTAGCCGAGGCTAAATTTTTGAGAGCTTACTGTTATTTTGAGCTGGTGACCTACTTTGGCAATGTGCCATTTAGCACCGAGCCCGTCACCAACACTGAAGGTGTGCCGCTTGCTGAATCTGTAGAAGACATCTACAACCTGATCGTAGCAGACCTCACAGAAGCGGAAGCAAACCTGCCGCTGGCATCTGCCTATAGAGGTACTTCCAATTTAGGCAGAGCTACCAAAGGATCAGCTCAGGGCTTGCTAGGCCGTGTGGAGCTATTTCGTGGCAACTATACCGCGGCCAGAGACGTATTGCAGCGCCTGATAGACTCGGGAGAGTATGCCCTGGCCGATAACTATGAAGTCAACCACAGAGAAGAGAATGAGAACAACGTGGAGTCTATCTGGGAAATCCAGTTTATGCTATTGAGAGATGGCGGAGATTGGCAAGGATGGATTGGAAATGGAGATGGATTCAAACTTCAAGCCATGCGTGGCCAGGAGTATTCGCCATTCGACTGGCACAACACCCTTCCTTCGGAAACACTCAAGGCTGCTTTTGAGTCGGGTGACCCACGCTACAAACTGTGCTTTATAGAGTACGGAGACACCTATGGTGGGCCGGGAGTAGACTCAGTCTTCACGGCAGAAAAGGTAGCACAAGGTAACAGTGAGGAGAATACGCACTGGCGGAAATATGGCAATGCCTACAAGCAGCTTACCGAGTCGCTGTGGTCGGGTATCAATCACCGTGTCATTCGCTATGCGGACGTACTGCTGATGATGGCCGAGATCGAAAATGAACTCAACGGTCCTTCTGCCACTGCGATCAACTATGTGAACATGGTAAGAGATCGTGTAGATATGCCTCCTTTGCCTACGGCAGAATACCCTACATCCACCAAAGAGGAGCTTTTTGCCGCCATCGTGCACGAGCGCCAGGTAGAGCTATGCTCTGAGCAGTGCCGCGCTCGAGATGTAAAAAGATGGTATCGAGAGGGAAAAATCACCACGAAACCTCATGAAAACTATGAATCCAAACATGAGTTTATGCCGATCCCTATTGACGAAATCGATAACAACCCTGCACTAAGTGCTGATGATCAAAAACCAGGATACTAGCCCTATCTAACCAACCGGGAGCTGCCTCGATAAATCATTCACTTCGAGGCAGCTTTTTTTGCTTAACGCTAAACGCAAACTGTCATGACTGCACTACGCTACCTTACCCTTTTCGCACTCCTTTCTTTTGCTTGCAGTAAGTCTCCAAAGCAACTAACGCTGCTATCTCCTCAGTCCAGCGGTGTAGACTTTACCAATGCTATAGATGAAAAGTCTGTAAACATCCTGGATTATGTAAATATGTACAACGGCTCGGGAGTAGCCGTAGCTGACTTCAACAACGACGGATTTCAGGATATTGTCTTTGGAGGGAATATGGTGAGCAGTCAGCTTTACCTAAATACTGGTAATAGCAATAAACCTGCGTTTAAAGCCATTGACGAGCGTAGTGGATTTGCTACCAATAAATGGGTAAACGGTGTGACTACCGTGGATATCAACCAGGATGGGCTGGTAGACATCTACTGCAGTGTAGCCAATGGTAAAGGCTCCGACAGGGGAAACCTATTGTTTATCAATGAAGGTGTGAATGAGTCTGGTATTCCTACTTTTCGCGAAAGCGCAAAACCATACGGTATAGCCGATACCACACATACCATACAGTCCGCCTTCTTTGACTATGACCTGGATGGCGACCTGGACCTTTTTATGATTGTAAATTATCCCGTGGGATATTTGGATGCCGAGGCAAACAGGATCGTAGCACTTAAAAAAATTGGTGACAGAAACCGTACCGATAGACTCTATAGAAATGACGGCATTTCTACAGCCGGACACCCAACATTTACCGAAGTATCTACAGAAGCAGGAATTACCCTCGAAGGCTACAGCCTGGGACTTGCCATCACCGACATCAATGACGATCAATACCCTGACATCTACGTAGCTAACGATTACGTAACCAATGATATTTTCTACATCAACAATGGCGATGGCACTTTTACCGACAACATCCGTAGCCTCGTAAATCACACGAGCTACTCAAGCATGGGCATTGACATAGCGGATGCAAACAATGACGGACTACAAGACATCCTGGTAGTGGATATGCTACCAGAAAAAGACGATAAAATGAAACTCATGTACGCTGCTTCGCACAATATCAGCCATGAGTTTATGCAAAAATCCAACTATGTGGACCAGTACTTCAGAAACACTTTACAGCTCAACAATGGAACAAACAGAGGATTTAGTGAAATAGGGCAAATGGCTGGCGTCTTTCGCACCAACTGGAGCTGGTCAGCCTTGATGCCTGACATTGACATGGATGGGTGGCGTGATGTATTCATTACCAATGGCTTTACTAAAGATGTCAATGATCTGGACTTTATCAATTACCAAACCTCCTCCTCTCCTTTTGAGCGCCAGGGCTTTGATGGAGCATCCTATGTGGAGTCCCTGGAGGATCAGCAAGGCATCCACCTGCCCAATTACATATTTAGAAATGAGCAAGACCTGACCTATTCCAATCAAAGCGCCTCATGGGGCTTTGAAGATGCGAGCTATTCGAATGGTGCCTCCTATGCCGACCTGGACAATGACGGTGATCTGGATCTTGTCATAAGCAATATCAATGCCCCTGCCTTTGTCTATCAAAACAACACATCAGCCAACTGGGTAGAAATAGAACTCCACGGCGAAAAACCCAATCTGAGAGCCATCGGTGCCAAGGTCTCTTTTGCATGCTCAGCAGGCATCCAGTCTCACGAAAACTACCTGACTCGTGGCTTCATGTCAGCCATCAGCCCAGTGATGCATTTCGGGGTTGGTACAGATACGCTCATAAGGGACGTAACCATACGTTGGCCAGATGTCTCATTTCAAACCTACCCGGAGCTTTCAGTCAATAAAAAACATCACATCTACAAAGAGGCATCACCTCCTCCAACACCCAAGACAACTACCCAGCCAATATTGGACAAAGCCCCTGACCAACTCATATTGGCGAAACACGATGAGAATTATTTCAACGATTTTGATCACCAACGCCTCCTCCCTCACAAGCTTTCTCAGGCAGGCCCGTGCCTGGCTGTTGGCGATGCAAATGGTGATGGACTGGAGGATGTCTATATGGGTGGCTCTAAAGGATTCCCAGGCCAGCTCCTTCTCAATGAAGGATCATCCTTTCGGCCTATGCCACTACCAGATAGCGAGCCCTATGAGGATGGTGCCAGCCTCTGGCTTGATGTAGATGGAGACAATGACCTGGACCTCTACGTGGCAAGCGGCGGAGTGGCCTACGGTAAAAAAAGCCGATATTATGAAGATCGACTCTATCTAAACGAGGGGTCCGATTTTGTGCGCTACAATGGGCAGCTCCCTTCTGTAAATACTTCTGCCGTAGTGGCCGCTGATTTTGACCAGGATGGAGATCTCGATCTTTTTGTAGGTGGCGCATCCAAACCCAATGAGTATCCACTAAGCCACGAAAGCTATTTGCTAATCAATGAAAGTACTGCAGAGGCGGTAAACTTTATCATTGAGCCTCTGGGTACACTGGGTATCATCAAGAGCGCTCTGTGGTCAGACTACAACAATGATGGGTGGGAAGACCTATTTGTAGTGGGAGAATACACGCCCATAATCGTTTTCAAAAACGAAGCAGGAGCACTTCTCCGCAATAAAGACATCCACCTACCCGACCAAACGGGAATGTGGAATAGCATAACAAGCACCGACATAGACCAAGATGGTGACATGGATTATGTATTGGGAAACATGGGGCTTAATAGCCGCTATAAGGCCTCAGCCTCTGAGCCGCTACGCCTCTATGCGAAGGACTTTGATGAGAATGGCGAAATAGACCCCATCATGACTCAAATACGGGATGGACGTGAAGTACCTACCCACCTGCGAGACGATTTGATCCGCCAGTTGGTAAAACTAAAAAAGCGGGTAAAAACATACGAAGCATATGCCCATGCAACCATTCAAGACCTATTTCCAGAGGAATCACTCAATGATGCTTTGGTGCTCACATGTACCTATCTGCAAAACGCACTGCTAATCAATGATGGACAATCTGGGTTTACATTAGAGGCGCTGCCCAACCACGCGCAAGTCGGACCTGTCTATGGTAGTCTGGCCGAAAATCTCTCTGGAAACCCACACAATGAAGTGGCCCTGATCGGCAATTCGTTTGCTCAAGAAATCTTTTCTGGGTGGCAAGATGCCTTTACGGGCACCGTAATTCGCAGAACAGACTCAAAAAGCTACGAAACCTCAACCGCCAACAAATCTGGACTCTACCTGCGTGGAGATGCTAAAGCCCTGGTAAAGCTCACCATGCCCGATCAAAGGCTTTTGGTACTGGCATCTCAAAACAATGATTCCCTCAAAAGTCACCTTACCTCCTCGAAATTTGAAAAGATAATCCACGCCAAACCCTTAGAGTCTGTAGCCATAATCAATTATAAAAATGGCAAAACCGAACGGCGAGAACTGCCCTATGGTTCGGGGTATTTTTCTCAATCCTCACGCACAATTGCCGCGACATCACATGTAGCTAAAGTTACTTTTTATCAGGCTGGCAAACCCACTCGGACGCTAAGGTTTGATTAAAATCGGAACAAGTCGTAGTATCTCTATAAATTGAAGGCCATTTTAAACCACAAGGCTACTTCGATTCTATGGATTCACAATTTGCTCAGCTAGCTGACGACCAGAAAGTCTACCTGGCAAGTGACTTTCACCTCGGTGTCCCTAATCAGGAAAGCAGTCTGAAGCGGGAACGCAAAATCATCCGCTGGCTGGACACCATTGCGCCAGATGCAGCTGGCATCATGCTGGTGGGAGATGTATTTGACTTTTGGTTTGAGTATAGAAAAGTAATCCCAAAAGGATATGTCCGTTTTTTGGGCAAATTAGCCGAACTACGTGACAGTGGCATACCTATCCTGTTGTTCGCTGGAAACCACGACTTGTGGCTAGCTGATTACTTCCCAGAAGAGCTAGACATCCCAGTACTGTATCGTCCTACTTCGTTTGTAATAGGTCCACATCGCGTGCATGTGGGCCATGGCGATGGCTTAGGTCCGGGAGACCGAAAGTTTAAATTCTTCAAAAAAATATTTGTTAACCCTGCGGCTAAATGGGCATTTAGGTGGCTACACCCAGACATAGGTGTGGCCATAGCTCAAACCTGGAGTGGTAGCAGTAAAGAACGCGAGGACGAACCTTTTGCTGGTGAAAATGAGCGCATCTTGCAGTATGCGCGGGACGTGCACAGCCACACCTCACATGATGCGTATGTATTTGGCCACCGACATCTCAAACTGGAGATGCCCATAGACGAGGGTGCTACTTACTACAATCTGGGGGAGTGGATGACTGATGCTCCCTATTTGGAGATTAGTAATGAGGCAATAAAACTTAGATCATTTGAAAGCTAGTTGGACCATAATACTGGCACTTATCGTCCATTTCACAGAGGCACAGGAGTGGAGGCAGGTGATTTCTATAAAAACGGACGTGCCAATTACCGCATTTGACGCAGACCCTCAAGGAAATCTGTATGTAGGTACTGCTGCTGGCAATGTGATAAAATACGCCCCGTCGCTGCTGTCCCGAGAGCTCTACAGCGATTTGGCCAATTTCCCGGTAACCTCAATAGCTGCTTGGAACAGGTTGAGGGTTTTTGTCTTTTTTCAAGACGACCAGCAGTTCGCTTTTCTAGATCGATTTACGGCTCAGCCCAAAATCAATCAGCTAGAAAGCTATACTCATGACCTGATCTGGCAGTGTAGCCCGGGCATAGACAATAGTCTCTGGGCACTGAGCACTGCTTACCACGAACTAAGAAAATACAATCTCCAAACACGTGAACTGATCACAGCGCTACCGCTGCAGCAAAGCCTTAAAGAAGTCACTCATATTAGGGCATATCAAAACTTACTACTTGTCTCGGATAAAGAAACTGGCATTTTCATTTTTGACCAATATGCCAACCTCCAACACAAAATCAACCAAAAGGGCGTACACCATTTTCAAATCATAGACGGACAACTACTTTTTTATGCAAAGGGGCAAGTACACAGGGTAGACTTATTTCAGCCCTATAGCCATGAAAGACTAAAAGCTCCAGAAGGAGCTTTTAGTGCAGTTTTAGATTTGGTTGGTAACTATGCTTTTATAAGCCCTGATCAAATAGCGCTTTATTCGCCTTTGTAGAGATCCAGGATTTTTTTTCTGAAAACAATACTCAGTCTGGCATTTGCCAGCTGAAGTTCAGCTCTGTTTTTGTTGTTGAGGCTTTCCATATAGGTATAGAAATCTGTATTCCCCGTTTCGTATCGTTTTTTCACAAAATCGAACGATTGCTCAAGAGCTTCCAGGTTCTCTACAGCTGTCCGGTAGTTTTCCTGAGACGCTACTAAATCCAGATAAACCTGCTGCACCGCATTGGTAAACTGCTGACGCGCCTGTTCTTCTGCCAACTCAGCATTGAGCATGTTCAGCTTGGCGTTTTGGATTACGTTACTGTTTTGGTATCTGGAAAAGATGGGGACATTCACTGACAAACTGATAAATTCATATTGATTCCAGTTCATCTGATCAAAATAGGGCGCTTTCTCCGGGATCAGGTCATTATTGGGGTTGGCTGCCCCCTGGGAAGAATACCTAGAACCCAACTCCCCATATAAGTTTACAGATGGCAATACATTGGCCCTGGAAGACTTATACTCATGAATGCTCGCCATCCGAGCTGCTTCAGCACTTTTTACTGCTGGTGCATAAGCAAAACTCTCACTCAGCACTTCCTGAAAAGACGCCATCCCTACAGAGAGCTGCTCTTCAGAAACGGCAACATCCTCAATCACATACTCCTTACCCACGTCCCCTCTGAGCAACTGCACCAGGCGCAGTAAGTCACTCCGATACTGATTGCGCAGATTCGTAAGTGTGAGACGTTCATTGGCAACTTGCGAGCGAAAGTTATAAACCGTTTCCATATTGCCTACTCCTACAGACTCACGTTTTACTTCACGCTCCAACTGCTGCTCAAGTAGAGCAATTCTTTCCTCTGATATCTTGATGTTTTCTTTGTCAAGAGCTGTTGCCAAAAATGCAGACAGCACATTGGTTTTGGCATTGAGCTTTGTGCTTTCTATGCCTTGAGTCGCTGCCTGCTCTGCATAAGTACTTCGCTTTATATCATTGATGCGGCTCATCCCCTGAAACAAACCAACAGAAGAACTTACATTGGGGTTAGAGCTGCGCTGCTGTGTAACCTGACGGGCCGCCACATTATCCCAAAACGTGCCAAACAACAAATTATAGTTCCACTGAGCCTGCAAATTTGGCATAAAGCTCATCATGGCTCGCACCTTATTGGATCTGGCAATTTGTGCATTGTTTTTGGCCATTTGCACTTCAATATTTCGCTCTAAAGCAGTAGAAATACAAGCGTCCAGCGTGAGCACTTCAGGGCTCTGAGCCTGAAGCCCAAGACACACTAATGCCAGCATTACAAAAATCAAATTCCTCATTTTGAGTTGTATTGTATGATTGTCTAAAGCCCCGGGAGAAGTTTCTCCCGAGTCAGGGTTCGTCATTACACCAGAGCGTTATCTCTAGCGTTTTTATTTTCAGATACAATCTGGCCATCAAAAAGATGAATCACCCGGTGCGCATACTCAGCATCTATCGGTGAGTGCGTCACCATTACCACGGTAGTTCCATTTTCATTGAGTTCGGTAAGGAGGTTCATTACCTCTTGCCCATTTGCTGAGTCCAGGTTTCCTGTAGGCTCATCGGCAAGGATCAGTTTTGGCTTGGCCACCACGGCTCTGGAAATGGCCACACGCTGCTGCTGCCCGCCAGAAAGCTGCTGAGGAAAATGGTTTCTTCTATGCATGATTTTCATCTGCTCCATCACCTCTTCCACACGTTTTTTACGCTCAGCTGATGAGTATTTAAGGTAGATCAGCGGAAGCTCGATGTTTTCATATACCGTCAACTCATCGATGAGGTTGAAGCTTTGAAACACAAAACCAATGTTGGCCTTTCGAAGCTCTGCACGCTTGCGCTCTGAGTAGGATGAAATTTCCAAATCGGTAAAGTGAAACTCTCCTTCAGATGGATTATCCAGAAGGCCTACGATGTTGAGCAAAGTAGACTTGCCACATCCTGAAGGTCCCATGATGGCTACAAATTCACCGGTTTTCACTTCCAGGTTTACTCCTGCCAGTGCAGTAGTTTCAATTTCGTCTGTGTAGTAAAACTTCTTAAGTCCTACCGTCTTGATTAATGCTTTGGCATTTTCCATATTTTGTTAGATTTTAAGGTCAGCAGTATTTATTTGAAAATCAGTTTGTCTTTATCAGCGTAGCCTTCATAAGAAGACACCACCACTTTTTCTCCTGGCTCTAGTCCCTCCAGCACCTCATAGTAGCGAGGGTTTTGTCTCCCCAGGCGGATGTTCCGGCGCACAGCCATCCCATCACCTTCTGTGACTACAAAAATCCAATTGCCACCTGTAGTTTGGTAAAAGCTACCGCGTGGTATCTGTACCGCACGAATATTTTCACTCAGCTGCAAACGGATTTGGAGTGTCTGTCCACGGCGTATGCCGTCTGGGATGGTGTCCGTAAATGCCATATCTACCGCAAAAAGACCATTTGCCACTTCCGGATATATTTTAGCAATTTCCAGCTCGTAAGTACCTCCAGCGAAATCAAAAGTACCCTTCAGGCCTTCGTATATACGAGCTATGTAGTGTTCATCTATGGACGCTCTTACTTTGAAGCCATTGAGGTCATCGATCTGTCCGATATTCTGACCGGTAGAAATGGACTCTCCTACTTCTGCATTCACTGTACTCAATCGTCCAGAAATTGGGGCTTTTATGTAGAGGTTGTCCAGGTTCTTTTTAATCATCTCCAGATTGTCTCGTGTTCGCTGAAGGGTGGCCTCTGCCTGAGCTATTTGAAGGCGGGCATTGAGCGAATCAAACCTCGTAGACTCTATCTGTATTTCCCTGCTGTCCGTCAATCGGTCAAACTCCCGCTTTAGGTTTAGGTACTCTTGCTCTGAGATGATTTTTTCTTTGTAAAGCTCCTTTCCACGTTCGTAGGCATCTTTGGCCTGATCTATTTGGTAGTCTAGCTCTATCAACGACCTTTTTAGATCAAATTGATTTCTTTTTAGGCTCAGCTTCGTGTTTTCGAGGTTATTGACGAGTATAAAGGCCTGAGTTTCTTCGCGTACAAAATTTTGCAGCAAGTCGTTGTTGGAAAGCTTAAGGATTGTATCTCCTTTGTCCACCAAAATCCCTCCTTCATAGTATTTGCGTTCTACCACTCCTCCTTCTATGGCATCTAGCCGGATAGTCTTGATAGGCAAAACAGATCCATCCACGGGGATAAACTCTCGAAACTCTCCTTCGCGAACAGTAGCAATATTTACTTTTTCACGCTCCACATTGAGCCGCGATCCTCCGTCCGCAAAAACAAAACTGTAAAGGATAAACAGTAGGAATAAACCTGCGCCTCCCCAGGTCAGTATACGCTTGAGCGTCCATTTCTTCTTTTTAATCTTTCGGTCCATAGTTTATTTCGAATCTGCACTCCTTATGCCAATTAAGGTGCCAATGATGTTATCACACTGAATACCAGCGTGATACACATTACTCTCTATGCTAAACCAGTTGGTTCTTGTACAGAAAGGTACAAGAAGTGTACATAAACGGACAGTACAAGGAAGAAAAATAAGACCGGCAGAAAATAAAAAAGGTTCAACCCGCTCCCGGGCCGAACCTAAAGGTCAAAAACTCAAAATAAAAGGACTAATAGATAATCAAAATTAAGATTTTTTATGAGAAATCAAAGGAAACATAACATTGAGTGCGCTCGTACGTTGATAGTAATACTATCATAAATCATAGCAATCCTAGCTAAATGACGGTTCTACAGCTCCGTATACATGAAAACCTCTACATAAAGGACCCTCAAAGCTCAACTCTTGGTAAAAAAATAGTCGCAGAGGCTATTAAGCAAATAGACCTGCTGGGTTTTGAGGCATTTACTTTTCGAAAGCTATCGCTGGCTATTCACTCTACAGAGGCTTCGATCTATCGTTACTTCGAAAACAAACATCGCTTATTGATCTATCTGATCACCTGGTATTGGAGCTGGCTAGAATACAGGATACAGCTAGTCACTCAAAACCTACCCGAGCCTACTGACCGGCTAAAGGCTGTTTTAAAAGAAATCACCAACAGGCACCAGCAAGATGACAGCTTTCCGGATATTGATGAAAATGCACTCAACCGAATCGTAATAGCCGAATCGGACAAGACCTATCGGATCAAACAAGTAGATCAGTACAATGAAGATGGGCTCTTTCGGGGTTACAAGTCACTGTGCAGCTATCTGGCCAGACTCATTTCAGAGATAAACCCCAGTTATAAATACCCTCATGCACTCGCCAGCACAGTTTTAGAGGCGTCAACACAGCAATTATTTTTCGCGGAGCATTTACCTTCGCTATCTGAAGTCAGCCAGTCCAAAGACCCGTATGTTTCAAATTATAATTTTCTGCAAGAGCTAATCTTCCAAACCATCGATACGTCCGCATGAAAAACCAACAAATCATTGATACGCTCTATGAATGTGCCCGCCTGATCAAGGTGGAGATCGATAGTGATGCTATTGCTAGCCTGGACCGGTTTGACAGACATTATGCCAATGAAGAACTGGTAGAGTTTGTAAGAGATCTGGTAGAGGCGAGCAGTGAATGTGGTATGATTCTATTTGAAAAGCACCTAAAAGAGGAAGCTTTTCATCAGTTTGTTGCCAACCACGAATCTCCGGTAGTAGTCTTTGACAAGGATGATGAGCTTTGTCCTGTTTTGATCACAAAAAAGGGCAAACACTATGAGTTTATTAAAATTCGGGAAAATGAAATAGAGCGTTGGAACCACCCGGACCTCAATAAGCTCGACCTGGCATGCACTGAGCATTTGGAAGTGATTTTCTTATCAGTATTTGAATACCAGAGTCTGGTAAGTGATGAAAAAATAAATGGTGAGCACAAAAAAATATCACCAGTACTGCGACTTTATAAACTGCTTGCAGCCGAAAAGAAGGACATTTTTTATGTATATGTATACGCACTGCTGATCGGACTCTTGAGTTTGACTTTGCCGCTGGGTATTCAAGCCGCAGTAGAGCTCATCAGTGGTGGAGTAGTTTTCAGTTCGGTATATGTGCTGATAGCATTCATCATTCTGGCCGTAATGGGCACAGGAGCACTACAGGTTTTTCAGGTTACCATAGTAGAGTACCTACAACGAAGGGTTTTTACCAAAGCCGCCTTTGAGTTTGCATATCGGGTGCCGCGTATCCGTATGGAATCGGTCCTCAACCTACACATGCCGGAGCTCATGAACCGCTTTTTTGATGTTCTCACACTTCAAAAAGGATTACCAAAACTACTGATAGACCTTTCTACAGGCGTAATTCAGATAATTTTCGGGCTACTGCTCCTGTCCTTTTACCACCCGTTCTTCGTATTCTTTGGCATCTTTTTGCTCGCCATTCTATTTACCATTTTTTACCTCACCGGCCCCAAAGGCCTGCGCTCCTCTATCACAGAGTCTAAATACAAGTACAAAGTCGTTTACTGGCTAGAGGAGATGGCGCGCACCTTGTATTCGTTCAAATTGTCAGGCAATACCAGCCTGCCAATTAAGAAAACAGACTACAATGTCAACAATTACCTTAAAAACCGTAGCACACACTTCAAAGTACTAATCGGTCAGTACGCCTATGTGTTACTTTTCAAAGCCGTAGTGACCGGCGGTCTACTCATCATCGGTACCATTTTGGTGGTCAATAGAGAAATCACCCTGGGGCAGTTTGTAGCATCAGAGGTAATCATCATCCTGATTCTCAACTCAGTAGAAAAAATCATCATGTACATGGATGTGGTGTACGACATGCTCACAGCCGTGGACAAAATAGCACATGTCACAGACCTCCCGCTGGAAGACTCTGGTGGGATCGACATTCCTGAAAGTCAGCTGCAGGAAAAAGGACTAACTGTAGAACTAAAGAACCTCACGTATACCTTCCCGGATGCTAAAAAACCAGCACTGGAAGATATCAACATCAAAATCAACGCGGGGGAACTCATATGTATCTCTGGAGGGAACAACTCGGGTAAAAGCACATTAACCTCGATGATCTCAGGGATTCACACCCAATACGACGGTATCGTTACCTACAACAGATACAACCTGAAAGATCTCGACATGACACATCTTCGGGATAAGATAGGCAAGAACGTATCGCAGGAGGATATTTTTGAAGGGTCTATCCTGGACAACATCCTGGTAGGCAAGCCCTTTTCAGACATGAATGCGGCCATACAGGCAATCGAAAAAGTAGGACTCTCTGAGGAAGTATACCAGCTGGAAAAAGGACTGGAAACACAGATTCTAAGTGCTGGCAAGGGATTTAGCAGCTCGTTTATCAATAAAATGATCCTGGCGAGATGTTTGGCAAAAAAACCGAGTCTGCTCATACTCAATGACTTCTTTAGCAACTTTCAAAAACATGAAAGGCTGAAACTGATCGAAATGCTAACTCATCCAGAAAACAACTGGACGCTCATAGTAGTCTCCAATGACCCCATGGTAATGGCTGCGGTAGATCGAGTGATATATCTGGAAAGCGGCAAGGTACTGGCTGATGGCAGCTTTGAAGAAGTAATAAAACTAGAACAGGTAGTAAAAAACATCTATTGACATGCTAAACATCTCCGACAATAAGACCGAAGACTTGCTGGAGAAGCATCAGCTCTACTCCCTGCATACACTCAAAACTCCCGGAATGGGTCGCCTACTCGCCCGGGTGCTGATGGTCGTGTTTTTCATATTGGTGACCTCATTGTTTTTGCCCTGGCAGCAAAACATCCGTGGCACCGGAAAACTCACCGCACTCAATCCTGAGAACCGCCCGCAAACCGTCAACACGACGATAGCAGGACGCATCGCCGACTGGAAGGTAAGAGAGGGTGAATACGTAGAGGCCGGAGATTCGCTGCTGGTACTCACTGAGATCAAAGAAAAATACTTCGACCCGCAGCTAATGATGCGCCTGGGTGAGCAGCTAGAAGCCAAAAAGAGAAGCCTTGTGGCAAAAGAAGCCAAACTAGCGGCAACCAAAAACCAGCTATCAGCACTGCAAGAAGGGCGTAGACTCAAGCTACAACAAACACAGACCAAACTAGAGCAAACACTCCTAAAGCGAGAGAGCGATAGCATGGCATATGTAGCTCAAAAAATAAATTTTGCCAATACAGAGAATACTTTCGAGCGAAACAAAAGGAGATTCGAGGCTGGGAACATTCCGCTAACGAAGTTTCAGGAGTTAGAAAGCAAATACGAACAAAGCAAAGCCAAACTACTGAGCGCTTCCAATAAGTACAATCAAAGCAAAATGGAAGTAGCTAATATGCGAGTAGAGCTCTCTGCTGTAGATGCAGAGTATCAGGATAAAATTGCCAAAACAGAAGGCTCGATATCTACTACACTCTCAGACCTGGCCGATAGTGAAGCTCAGATAGCCAAACTCCAAAATGAGTTTGCCAACATGGAAATACGACAGGAGCAATATGTAATCATAGCTCCACAGTCTGGGTATGTGGTAAAAGCCCTACGCGCAGGTATTGGGGAGACCATCAAAGAAACTGAAGCCGTAGTAACCATCATGCCGGAGACCAATGACAAAGCTGCCGAAATCTACATCAAGGCTATGGACCTGCCCTTTATCTCAGAAGGCAGAAAAGTCCGCATCGAGTTTGATGGATGGCCAGCATTACAGTTTTCTGGCTGGCCTACTGTCTCGGTAGGTACATTTGGAGGTGAGGTAAAAGTCATAGACCGAGTAGAGTCCAAGCCTGGTACGTTTAGGATATTGGTTACTCCAGAAGAAGGAGAAGAGCCATGGCCTCAAAAACTACGCATGGGCTCGGGAGTAAAAGGATGGGTGATGCTAGACGATGTTCCTATCTGGTACGAACTCTGGAGACAACTCAATGGATTCCCTCCGAACATCTACAACTTTGCTGAGGATACTCCTCCAAAAGACGCCAAAAAGAAAAAATAGTGCAATTACGTCTGCTACAAAATGACAATTCAGAGCTCAATAAATAGCATATGAAAAAACTGGTAGGAATCTTATTCTTGCTCATAGTGAATGTGGCTACCGCCCAAACAGACACCGTCTACCTTGCTCTGGAGGAAGTACTGGAAATGGCCCGTTCGAACCATCCACTTTTGGCGCAGGCCAGACTCCAGTCAGATTTAGCTGATGCTCAACTGCGTACGGCCCGAGGCACGCTCGACCCTAAAATAGAGTCTAGTTATCAGCTCAAAAACTTCAAAGACAAAACCTACTACGACAAATTTTACAATGCACTCAAAATCCCTGTATGGTTTCCAATTGACCCAAAAGTGGAAGTATACAGAAATGAAGGCTCCTACCTGAACCCAGAATCATACGTAAGCTCCGCTACAGACCACTGGCAAGTCACTGCAGGCGTCAGCTTGCCTGTAGGCAAGGGTTTGTTTATAGACGAACGACGAATGCTTATCAAGCAAGCCAAAATCTACGGAAGCCTGGCAGAAGCAGAGCAGATCAAACTCGCCAACAAGGCCTTATTTACCATCATCAAAAGCTACTGGGACTGGTACCTGGCCAGCGAAAAGCTCAAGCTAGCCATCTCTGCTCAGGAACTGGCCGCTGACATCTATGATCGAGTACTTACAGATTACGAATATGGTGAGGCGGCAGTGGTGGACACTGTTCAGGCTCTGATAACTTTTCAGACCCGTCAGGCCGACTACACCAAAGCCCAGCTCGACTGGAACCAAACCAGACTGGCACTTTCCATTCACCTGTGGGGAGCCGAAGGCATCCCCCTCGAGTTATCAGAATTGGCTTTTCCAGTTCCTAACCAGACATTTGGTGTGGTTCCTTCAGACACCTCAGTACAACGGCTCGTATCCTGGGCTACTGAAAACCACCCTGAAGTAATCAAACTAGCCGGGAAATCCCGCCAACTGGATGTAGAACAGTCATGGAACAAGGAAAGCCTTAAGCCTGAAATAAACCTGAGCTACTCTTTAATTGATGCGCCGTTTAGTCAGGATGGCATCAGCACGCCTAAATGGGACGAAAACTACAAATTAGGCATGGACTTTTCCTTTCCACTGCTCTTACGCAAAGAGCGAGGAAAACTCCAAAAAACCCGTGTATATAAAGAGCAAGTAGAATTGGACCTGCAGCTAACGAGAAAAGCTGTCGAAAATCAAATATTGGCTGAATACAACGAACTGCTCACCTTACAAACCCTCCGTACCCAGTACCAGCTGATGTCACAAAACTACCAGCGTCTTTACCAGGCTGAAATCATCAACCTGGAAAATGGCGAAAGCGACCTATTCAAGCTTAACATTCAGCAGAACAAATTACTGGAGGCCAACATCAAATACCTGGAGGCCTATGTCAAGTTTGAAAAGCAAAAAGTACAACTACCCTACACGGCCGGACTGCCTGATTTATCCTATTTGCAGGTGTACGAATAAGAACAATATCTACGGAATAAGGTGTACATTTACGAACACTTCCAAGTGAAAACTCACTTGGAATGCCAAATGAGCGGGTTGGCATCATTTCTGAACCCCTGCACCTCAAATGATAAATCAAGTGGAAAAACAACTCGGCAAAATACTAATCATAGATGATGATGAGGATGTTTTATTAGCAGCGAAAATGCTCCTAAAAAAACACGCAAAAGAAGTACTGATAGAAAAGAACCCAAAAAAAATCCCTTTTCTCCTCAACAACGACACATATGATCTGATCCTGCTGGACATGAACTTCAGCAAAGACATAACATCAGGAAAAGAAGGGTTTTACTGGCTAGAACAAATCCTGGATAAAGACCCCCAGGCCGTGGTGATATTGATCACTGCTTTTGGTGATGTAGAGATGGCCGTGAAAGCGCTCAAAGCAGGAGCCACAGACTTTGTCTTGAAGCCGTGGCAAAACGAAAAACTTATCGCTACCCTCAACAGTGCTGCAAAGCTCAAGGAATCCTACAAGGAAGTCACTCAACTGAAGCAAACCAGCAAACAGCTACAGGAGGATAGCAACCTTGCTTTTAAGAACATCATAGGTGAAAGCAACGCTATCAAAGATGTGTTTAAAATCATAGACAAAGTAGCCGCCACAGATGCCAATGTCTTGATATTAGGGGAAAACGGTACGGGAAAGGAGCTCATTGCCCGCGCCATTCACCAAAAGTCCCTGCGAAAAGAAAAGGTTTTTATTGGTGTAGATATGGGCGCAATTACCGAAACCCTCTTCGAAAGCGAGCTATTTGGCCATAAAAAAGGAGCATTTACTGATGCCAAGGAGGACCGTGCAGGAAGGTTTGAAATAGCCAATAATGGAACCCTCTTCCTTGATGAAATAGGCAATCTAAGCCTTCCGCTTCAGTCCAAACTACTGACGGCTCTACAAAAAAGGGAAGTGACACGCATTGGCTCCAACAAAGCCATGCCGATAGACATTCGGCTAATTTGTGCCACCAACATGCCGATTTATGATATGGTAGCCGAAAACACTTTTCGCCAGGATTTGGTCTACCGCGTAAACACCGTAGAAATCCACCTCCCTCCACTGCGGGACCGACTAAGTGACATCCCGCTATTGGCCAATCACTTCTTAAAACTCTACAATCAGAAATACCGTAAAAACGTTTCCAAAATTTCTGCGGCCACTATCAAAAAACTCCAACAATATAGCTGGCCTGGCAACATCCGCGAGCTACAACATGCCCTGGAGCGAGCCATCATCATGACGGACAATGAAACATTGGAGCCCGATGATTTTTTCTTTTTGTCGCAAAAGCCCGACAGTGGTAGCACCATGGAAACAGACAGCTATAACCTGGACGAAGTAGAGAAAACCGTAATTCAACGTGCAGTAAATAAACACAACGGCAACATTTCCAAAGCTGCCAAGGAGCTCGGACTCACCCGTGCGTCGCTATATCGCAGGTTAGAAAAATATGGGCTCTAAGAAATTCAGATACCAGCTTATCGGTCGTATTGCGCTTCTGGCAGCAAGTATCTTTTTGCTAGCTACGCTTTACTACACGGACAGCTATACCTTCACTAAGCTGCTCATATTGGGACTGGTGGTAGTACAGGGGTACTACCTTTACCATTTTTTAGAAAAGTCAAACCGTGAAATAATCGGCTTTCTACAAAGCATCGAGTGGGATGATTTTTCGCACACCTACCCCGAACGGAGAGAAGGCAGTTCTCTGGATGAACTTTATGCTGAATTTAACAGCGTAATCAGGAAATTTCGTGAGATCAGAGCCGAAAAAGAAGCTCACTACCAGTACCTGAAAACTATTGTTCAGCATGTGGGCATAGGCATCATCACTTTTGAAAAATCTGGTGAAGTGCAAATCATCAACTCCGCAGCCAGATCACTGCTCGGGGTAAAACACCTCAAAAACATCAAGCAGCTCAGAGTCATCAGCGAGCCATTGGTGCAGGTGCTCAAGGAACTACGCACAGGTGGTAGAGACCTGGTAAAAATCACTAAAAGTGACGAAGATGAAATCCAATTGGCAGTTTATGCCATAGAGCTTTCCCTTCAGGGCAAAGAGTTTAAACTCATCAGTATTCAAAACATCCAGAGTGAGCTGGAAGAAAAAGAAATGGAAGCCTGGCAGAACCTGATTCGTGTACTTACACATGAAATCATGAACTCAGTAACACCCATTTCATCACTCGCGCGAACTGTAGAAGCCGAAATGGAAGAGTGGTTGGAAAACGGTCAGGACATCAATCAAATCACCAATGACCAGGTAGAGGATTTTCACATGGCTCTCCATACCATCCACCGGCGCAGCGAAAGCCTGATCAAGTTCGTCAACGACTTTAGGAACATGACTCGTATCACACTCCCCAACCTCTCCAAAGTGTGTGTAAAAGAGCTTGTAGAACACGTGCTCAACCTGCTCCGAAACAATTTACAAGAAGCTGAAATCACTGTAAACGTGGATATAGCAGAAGAAATCTGTATAGACATAGACGAGCAGCAAATAGAGCAGGTGCTCATCAATCTGGTAAAAAATGCCTCTGAAGCTTTAACAGAAAATGATGACATGGAGCGCCCTAAAAAACTATGGATCAGGTCTATACCAAGAGAAAATGGAGGAGCCACCATTTCGGTAAAAGACAATGGACCTGGCATAGAAGAGGAAGCGCTCAAAAAGATCTTCATCCCGTTTTTTACTACTAAAAAAAGTGGATCAGGCATAGGCTTGAGTCTTTCCAAACAAATCATGCGCAATCACCGGGGCAACATTTCTGTAAAATCTGTCATCAACGAGGGTACAGAGTTTACCCTGCGATTTTCATCATAGCCTTTGGCACTAAAATGCTGCTTTCCTACTATGGAAAAGAGCCCAATCCTTTAAATTGTCATCGGATCAAAAGCTAAAGTGTGAGGTACATTTTCATCATTCAGGGCGAGGGTCGCGGACACATGACTCAAGCGCTATCGTTGGCCGGCATGCTCCGAGATAGCGGCCATGAGATTAGTAGAGTGATCGTGGGCAAAAGCAAAAGACGTAGTATCCCTGCGTTTTTTACCAATAAAATTGGTGCTCCTATAGAACATCTGGACAGTCCGAATTTCGAAACGGATAAAAACCAAAAGTCTGTAAAACCCCTCCGCACAATTATCTACTCCTTCTTGAAGGCGCCGCGGTACAAAAAATCGATAGACAGGATAGACCGCATCGTGTCTGAAGATCGCCCTGATGTCATTATTAATTTTTACGACTTTTTAGGCGGGCTATACAATTTTTCCAAAAGACCTAAGGCAAGGTTCGTTTGTGTAGCCCACCAATTTCTCATTGGTCACCCTGATTTTGATTTTCCGCCAAAGCGGCACCTGGACAAACTCTCATTGAAGATTGGGAATAAAATAGCTAGCCTTGGAGCAGACAAGCTTTTGTGTTTGTCGTTTCAGCATTTTGACGATCAGCCTCGCAAAAAACTTTATGTAGTACCCCCACTACTGCGAGAAGAAGTGAAGAATATGCCTACTGCGAAGGAAGATCACTTTCTGGTGTACATGGTAAACCCCGGCTATGCAGAGGACGTAGAGCAATTTCACCAAAAACACCCCCATCAACCGCTCCATTGCTTTTGGGACAAAAAAGACATGCCTGCCGTACATCGCATAGATGACCACCTGACCTTTCATCAGCTCGATGATCAAAAATTCATTAAAAAAATGGCTACCGCAAAAGGTTATGTGACTACTGCGGGATTCGAGAGTGTATGTGAAGCCATGTACCTGGGTAAACCTGTGCTCATGGTGCCAGTAGCAGGTCATTATGAGCAAGCCTGCAATGCCGTAGACGCAGTGAAAGCTGGTGCAGGAATCACCAGCGAAAATTTCACCATAGAAAAGCTCTATGAATATCTACCTGAACATGTAGACATTTCGGATCGTTTTCAGCAGTGGGCAGACCAGGCCAAAACGTATTTTTTACAGCACCTAACATAACCCGGGGTTATGGCAATTATCAGCAAGAAAAAAATACCGTATAAAATCAGTTCGCGCCTACGCGAATACCTCATCAACTATGACCGGAGCATTTCACTCCCCATAGCTTACAGTGATTTGCTTAGGTACAACAATTCCATTCCGCTGTATGACCGAAACGGAAAAGACACCCTATGGGAGACGGTCTTTTACCCACAGGATGATATGGATGATATCTATCACGCCCTGAAAAAAATATACTCTATCATGAAAGCAGATGGAGATGTAGGTGTCATGGACCATCTGTTTATAGATCGTGTGGACCTGTGTGTCTATGGCAACACACAGCCGTTTCGAGTACGAGTAGTAAACCGAATCAATGACAACTTTGACTATTTCTATATAAAGAATGCAGATGCTTCCAGAATCTACGGCCTGGAACTCGAACACCTCCTTTCACCTAATCGCTTAAGCTACCTGGTGGATGATCACACCCTGATAGAGGAGCACATAGTAGGCATACCTGCAGAGCAGTTTATAAAAAACCACCTGGATGACCCTAATCTAAATCCTACGCGCCTGGCCAAAGAGTTTGTAAAATTTAACGAACGATGTTTCGTCAGACTTCTGGGGGATATGCACTCGAGCAACTTTGTGATAGATGTCACTCCAGATTTCGAAGAAGTAGACTATCGACTTAGAGCCATAGATTTTGACCAGCAATCATACGAAGGCAGAAGAAATATCTACTTGCCTCAGTACTTCAAACAAAACAACCCCATCATCCAAATAGGGCTCAAATCCATGACCTCTGAAACCGTCCGGCAATACCAGCGAGAAGAAAGGTCACTGATCGCCAACCGGGTGAAAGTGGAGCGCATACGTATAGATGACCTGCTGAGTGCCATGGTACACGATGAATTATCCACCGACACCAACGTAAAACAACTGGGCGTAGAATTGGCGGAGTTTTATGAGGAGCGTGAGTTTTTGGCCTGCCAAAGTATGGGTGAGCTAGTATCCCTGAGCCTGGACATGCTCACTCGCAAACCTGACCTCTATAAAGAACACAAACCCTAATACAGGTAGACCTCTGGAGAGTCTTCCATTTTTACTTCTACATGCTCATCTAGTGTGGTAGACAGCTCATAGCCCATGTAGTTGGCCAGCACAGGATACTGTTTATGACTCCTGTTGACCAGTACTGCTGTTTGCAACTTTTTCAGGTCTACATCCAACAGCGCTTTCATGCTGTGCACCAGCGTTTTGCCTGTATTGAGCACATCATCGACTAATACCACTGTCTTACCAGCCAGAAAATCCACGGGTTGTCCAAGTTTTACATCAGAGGCTGCCGGGTCGGATTTGTCGATCTCCAGACGAACAAGTGAAATGGTCACTCCATCTACAATCTTAGTAAGCTCTGCTTGCAACTTTTCAGCGAGGAAATAGCCTTTGTCATATATACCTACTACGACAATTTCGCTTTCTTCAAAATTGTTTTCATAGATCTCAAAGGCTATTCTTCGAATGATTTGTGTTACCTGACTTGCTTCAAGGATGAGTTTTTGCTCGTTCATGTATTGGGTATGGGCATTACTTTGCTGTCCTTAAAGGTAGAAAGAATCACCATAGATTGTAGACCATCTACCACTTCGATCTCACTTACTTTTTCGAGCATGAGACGCTGATAGGACGTAATGTCTTTAGAGATCACCTTTAGGATAAAGTCTCCCGACCCTGTGATGTGATGACACTCGATCACTTCTGGGATTTGGTTGATCTCAGCTAAAAATAGGTCAATGTTTTTCTTGTTGTGTCCTTTAAGGGTTACCTGTACGAATGTATGTACTCCAAGTCCGATACGCTCGGTGTCCAGCTTGGCATGATAGCTCTTGATGATGCCGGAGTTTTCCAGCTTCTTCACTCGCTCTAAAGTGGGAGCCGGGGAGAGCCCTATATCTTTTGACAACTGTGCGTTAGTGATCTTTACATTTGACTGGAGGATCTCCAAAATCTTGCGATCGATCTCGTCTAACTTTAAGTGTAGTGAATTTAACTTCATTCCAAATTTTATTTGCTGCAAAGGTAATAACAATTATAAATATTTGGATTCATTCCAAGAATTCTATTATCCCAAACAATCTCTTTGCTTAAAACCCTTAATTATAGATGGTTATTGTTTTGTTACGCGAAACTGAAAAATGCCATCTGGATGCTCCATCTGAACGAAATAGGTTCCTGCATCTAGTGTGGACAAGTCTATGGTAAATGAATTGAGACCCGCAGGAAGTTCTGTAATTTTTTTAGTTTCCAAAATTTGTCCGGCTAAATCCAGAATTGTCATAGTGACATTGCCAGGCTTTGACAAAATGGCACGCACTGTGCTCCGATTGCTTGTAGGGTTTGGAAAGGCGGGCTCTAAGGTGGCCTCCGGCTGCACAGCGATACAGTTTTCATTGTTGTCCGGGCTTCGATCTGTAGAGTTGTACACAGATGCTATGCGTACGCACACATACTGCACCTCGGTAACCAGCGGCAGTGTAACCTGCATCGTAACCACAGCAGAGCTCCCTGGGTTGATACGTGTTGAAATGATTTCACCGATCACGTATTCATTTTGCAATTCAACCTCGGCTCTGATTTGTTCTATGGGCAGGTTACTCTCATTTTGAATTTCGAGTAGTATTTGCTGGCCGAACTTATCTTCTACCAGCTGCATTTTCTCAATAGACAGGTCTACGTCTGGCAGGGCGGACAAGACTGTAGTGGAGGTGGTTGCGACACACCCTCTGTCGGTAATGGCCTCAAGCACAACCTCTCGTGTGCCTGGCTCATTAAAAAATAAGGTAGGTGAGTGCTCTGTAGAGACTTCCTCTCCATCTACCAGCCAGCGAAAAGCTGAAGCTCCTTCTGATTGGTTGGTAAAATCAAGGCTAAAAGGCGGTACACCAAAATCATTGGACGGAGTAAATGCTGGGACTGGCACTTCGTAAATGTCATAGAGCTGCTCCGACGAATAAGCACACCCACTTTCGGTGGCTACTCGCAACTCTACGTTGGCGGTGCCGTTGCCGCTTATTGGCAACAATGCCTCCCGGCCATTACCCGCAAGCGCTCCATCCAAATACCAGCTGCGAGAAACAATGGAGTCATTGTAAACAAGAGATGTATCCGAAACCACAATGTTTTCATTGGCACAGTTCCCCTCCACCGAAAAGCCAAGCGATGGTGCCTGTAGTATTTCGAATGTCTTTGTAAGCTGATCCGAACAGAAATTTTCGTTTTCTACCATCAGAGAAACCTCATAGGTGCCCGGCTGATCAAACACCATCGATACTTCATCTCCTGTATCGCCTAGCTCCTCTCCATTTACCGCCCAAACTCTGTTTAAAATTTCTTCGGGTGCCGTGAAATCTTCAAATGTGGTAGGCTGACCTATGCAGTCTGGCGTAATACCGAAGTTTATCACTGGTTTAGCCAGAACTTCTACCACTTCTGAATAAGAAGCATCACAGCCATTGGAGGCATAGACTTCCATACGTACAATTTGCTTTCCGCTTTCCGCAAAAGTGATTTCCGGACTACTCTCACCAGTGGTCACGAGTTCATCCTCCACATACCACTCCCAGGCCACGATATCAGCACCATTTACTAAAGAGACGTCACGAAGCGTGGTAGTATTTTCCTCACACACTATGCTGTATTCAAACTCCGCCTGTGGCAAGGCATCCACTACCACCTCTTTGACAAGCTGATTGGTACACCCATTCGCGTCTACAATATTCAGAACGACATCATACCTCCCGGCAGCATCATATAAATGATCGGGGCTCTTGGCGGTGGAGGTAAAACCATCTCCAAAATTCCACGAGAAGGTCACGCCTTCAGAAGTATTCGTGAAGGTGGTAAGTTCGCCATCACAAGTAGCCGATGCATCAAATGCAACGAGTGGCTGATCCTGTATGGTGATAGTATCGGAGAAGGTATCTGAGCTGCACCCTGGAATTGACGAGTAGACGGTGATCACCTTTTCTCCAGACTGATCAAATACCAGATTGAGATCTGCAGATGTAGTGGTGTCACCAATACCCGTGACCGTCCAATGGTAGCTAATAGCCTCTCCGTAAGCCGAATCGTCAGTAGTATTGGAAATATTGATCGTGCTGCCTTCGCAGAAAGTAGACGCAGTGACCGTAAATGATGGCACTGGTGGCTCCGGGTAAATGGTAATCTCCTCTTCATGAAAATTATCACAGCTTCCATCAATCACATCTAACCTGACTGTGTATGTTCCTGTTCCTCCCAATGTGTCAAATAAAACCTGAGGGCTCTCCGAATTGCTGTCTTCGATCCCGTCATTATTAAAATCCCACGAGTAAGAAGTAAGACCTGTAATGGCTGGAGTGAAGGTGTTGGCATTGGATATACATCTGTTTTCATCAATAGTAAAGCTTGCATCTGGCGCTGTATCTGATATGACCGTTATGGTATCCAGTGATGTTCGTCTAACCCCTACATCATCTGTGGCTGTTAAAGCAATAACAAACCCTCCTGATCCTGAATAATAAACATCTGTTGGTTCAAATTCTGATGAAGTATATACGTTAGATGTGCAACCTGCATCAAAGGACAATGATGACAATGTAGCTGAACCATCAACCGAAAAACCCATGTATGAGGTGCCGTTTTCGACTATCGTTATAGATTGAGATGCCGGACTGGATGGAATAGCTATCACAGACACATCTTCTTCTGCTGACACCTCCCCTAACGATAATCTGACCAAATCACCACCATTGCTGCTTGTCACTAACCCGTAGTAAAATGACCCCTCATTAGCCAAGGCAATATCCAACGGACCATCTAACTCAGTAAATGCATAACTATCCATAGAAATAGGATTCTGCATTAGCGATGATCCAAAGCTTAATCGATGAACGGTGTTGTTGCCAAATGATATGCCATAACCATAAAACGATCCCCCCTCATATACCACTTCCAGGTCTGCTAATAAATCTGCGCCTGCAAGAGCATCTGATGTAAAGGATGTTATATTAGCACTATCCGTGGTTACGCTTGACCCGAAATTTAAAATAGTGTAAGTATCAGTGGCGATATTAGAAGCTATCAGATAATGAACTCCTTCTGCCGCTACATAATCTAACCCTCGTGGTGAACTGATTGAACCTATCCCTCCTAAATCTTCTATGGAGGGCGAATTAGCAAGGTCTGAACCAAAGGTCAACCGAAAAAGCTTATTATTACCTGAACTCAACAAGAAACCTACCCACTCGCCTGATTCTTCCTCAAGAACAAATCCATCTCCATTACTAAGACCGCTGATCGGGATGCTGGTAACTACTAAAGATGGATTATCAAGTGCTTCACCGAATGAAATACGCACCAATGAATTTTGATTCCTGGAAGTTACAAACCCATACCACTTCCCCGAATCTTCTACGATTTTTATCCGCTGAGGATTGTTAACACCACTAAGACTCATTAATGTTGATACTGTTGGAGTAGAGGCTAAGTCCCCGAAACAAAAATCCCATTCATAACTAACCGCATTGACCGATTCATTTGACAATAAAAGACGTTCCTCTGAACACAATGACGATTGTACAGAAAACTGTGGTGTAGGGTAAGACGCATTTACAACCTCCAAAGATTTCGTTATTACTTCTAAGCAACCCTGAACCGTCTCAGCCGAAAGAGTTATATCATAAATACCAGTATTAAATGTAAAGGAAGTAGATCGTTCTGTAGCTGACCCCAATCCGTCAAAATCCCATTCCCAGGATACAATTGAGTCATATGTTAAGGTCAAATCCGTACCATTAAAATCCACCGGCAGGTTTTCTATTGCTTCTCCAAATGTGAAGTCCGCCAATGGCTGATTATTTACCTCAAGTTCGCGGGTAAATGTGGTTGTACATCCGCTCGCATTCGTTACTGATAAACTAACCGTATAGACACCTGCGGTTGAATATTGATACGCCGTATCTTGTGCAGTACTTGTCCCTTCTCCATCACCAAAATCCCAGACATATCTAGTGATATTCTCCCCTACAACCTCACTTGTGAACGATATGGCTTCTCCAAAACAATTATTAGTAAAATTAAAACTTACTTCAGGACCTTCATCGATAGTTATGTCTTCACTAGTAACCGTAGAACTGCATCCTGGTAAAAAGCTTTGTAATGTGATCGTCTTGATCCCCGATGTTGAAAACGTATAAACCGTATCTTTTTGATTCACTACATCTCCATCAATCACCCACTGATAGGTAAGAACATCATCATATCCCGTCTCATCAGTAGTGTTTGTTAGTGTAAATTCGTTGTTCGTGCAAAAGGCTCCGGAAGTGGTAACAGTAAAACTTGGAACAGGTGGCTCCGGGTAAATGGTAATCTCCTCTTCATGAAAATTATCACAGCTTCCATCAATCACATCTAATCTGACTGTGTATGTTCCTGTTCCTCCCAATGTGTCAAATAAAACCTGAGGGCTCTCCGAATTGCTGTCTTCGATCCCGTCATTATTAAAATCCCACGAGTAAGAAGTAAGACCTGTAATGGCTGGAGTGAAGGTGTTGGCATTGGATATACATCTGTTTTCATCAATAGTAAAGCTCGCATCTGGCGCTGTATCTGATATGACCGTTACGGTATCCAGTGATGTTCGTCTAACCCCTACATCATCTGTGGCTGTTAAAGCAATAACAAACCCTCCTGATCCTGAATAATAAACATCTGTTGGTTCAAATTCTGATGAAGTATATACGTTAGATGTGCAACCTGCATCAAAGGACAATGATGACAATGTAGCTGAACCATCAACCGAAAAACCCATGTATGAGGTGCCGTTTTCGACTATCGTTATAGATTGAGATGCCGGACTGGATGGAATAGCTGTCACAGACACATCTTCTTCTGCTGATACCTCCCCTAACGATAATCTGACCAAATCACCACCATTGCTGCTTGTCACTAACCCGTAGTAAAATGACCCCTCATTAGCCAAGGCAATATCCAACGGACCATCTAACTCAGTAAATGCATAACTATCCATAGAAATAGGATTCTGCATTAGCGATGATCCAAAGCTTAATCGATGAACGGTGTTGTTGCCAAATGATATGCCATAACCATAAAACGATCCCCCCTCATATACCACTTCT
>NZ_QREG01000008.1:159691-205782 GCF_003386095.1 Marinoscillum furvescens DSM 4134
CTGCATTAGCGATGATCCAAAGCTTAATCGATGAACGGTGTTGTTGCCAAATGATATGCCATAACCATAAAACGATCCCCCCTCATATACCACTTCTAAATCTGCTAATAAATCTGCTCCCGCTATTGCATCCGAGGTAAAAGCCGATATACTTGCGCGATCTGTCTTCACACTTGTACCCAGGTTTAAAACAGTGTAAGTGTCCGTGGCAATGTTGGAGGCAATCAGATAATGTACTCCCTCTGCTTCTACATAACCCAAGCCACGTGGTGCACTAATTGAGCCTATCCCTCCTAAATCTTCAATAGCCGGCGCACTGGAAAGGTCCAAACCGAAGGTTAACCGGAATAATTTATTGTTACCCGAGCTCAATAAAAAGCCTACCCATTCATCCGACTCCCGCAGCAAGACAAAACCGTCAGCTTTATTGAGGCCACTGATAGGGATACTGGAAACAGTCGGTGATGGATTATCAAGTGATACGCCGAATGAAATACGTACTAATGAGTTTTGATTCCTGGAGGTAACAAATCCGTACCACTCCCCCGCATCTTCAACTATCTTTATTCGCTGAGGATTGTTAACACCATTGAGACTCATTAATGTTGATACTGTTGGAGTAGAGGCTAAGTCCCCGAAACAAAAATCCCATTCATAACTAACCGCATTTACCGACTCATTCGATAGTGAAAGACTTTCTTCTAAGCACAATGAAGGCTGGACAGAAAAATCAGCCTGAGGCTGACCTATAGCAGGGTAAATCAGCCCTGTTACCACCAAAAAACTTGCTACATAATTCATCCCCTCATGGTAAAACATACATGAATAAACAAAAATTCACTTTCCATTATTGCTTATTTAGACAAACCATACATTTATCTAATTAAAGATCGGCTAACTTAAGTTGAGCTCCTACCTTTTCGAGTAAAAGTCCAATTTTGTAAACAACCTTCTTTAGAAACGAAGGGCGATTTTGACTCCTAAGAATCTTGAAATCTACTATTCTATTCCATCTACTCTGAGGAAACATTTTCTCCTGAAAATTTTTGACAGATTTGTAATCATGGGAGTCTATTTTTTCCTTGACGTACTTAACTAAATCTGAATTTGAATAATTTTTAGATTTTTCAGGGAGCCAATCAATGTTTATTACTGATTTTGAAATTCGATAGATTTCACCTGCGTCAACTGTTATTTCATTTTCATAAATTGAGCCAGCCATTTCGCCTAAAAGGGCAACCACAAAGTCGAAATCTTTAGCTGTATTATCAGCCCAAAACCTTCTTAGTTCCTTGCGATGAGTTCTGTGCTTCTTAGCCTGAAGAAAACATTTTTTGTAAATATCTAGATAATGCTGCTCGAAATCATGAATACCAACCAGCGCATCACACTGCATGCGAGGATATCCATCAAGCGCCATTTGATTCATCATATCTGTTTCAGGACGCAAGCTATCCGGAATCTTATTCAACGCTAGATGACACAATTCAACCCGATACAAATGATTTCCAGCTGGTCTTAATATCCCGAAAAATTTGTCCAGAATTAATCCTTGGATTTCGAACACATTTTCATGCATTAAGCAAGCATTTTCAAATAACTTTTTAATGCCCTCCTTGCTAACTAACACATCAGCATCAATACATAAAAGCCATTTTTTCTTACTTTCTATTCCTTTCTTTAAACCCTCTTTAACTGTCTCAGCAAATGGCACTAACCCTATTTCAATAATATTACTTGAGGAAAAGATATCCTCTAAAAGTATCCTTGAAGCTTTCTTGGTTCGTTCATTTAATGCTCTGTGAACGACCAAAACATCTTCTCTAAGCGTTTTCTCTACGGATTCATCTGAAAGCATCCATGATTTGTTTAAAACGATCTTTAACACTTGGGTTAGTTCTTTCATTCTTAATTGCATGGCAACCTACGAAATTTTCAAATCCATCCCCCGTACTGGTCGGGTCTTCATATGAAAAATGAGGCGGTATTTTTTTACTCCACTCTTTTATATTTTTCGTTCCTATTGCGAATAAATAAACTGAAGCATTAGGTTCTGAATTAAAACTCAGATAGAGCAAATTCATGCCTTGTTCTTCAAACATTTTCTTGATTGTTAAAGGCGTGAATCGCCAGTAATCACCATAATCCGCATGCATTTGCTGTAGAAATGGAACTACTATAATTACTATGTCGTTACTCAACTTGCATAAGTTAGCAAACGCTATATGAACTTCATAAATGTGTTCTAAAACTGTATGATTAAACACGACATCATATTTTTCAATCAGACCCTGATCCAATTTTTTTGTGAGATCTAAGAATATCTCTCCTTTTTCACCCTGAAATCCTCTAGCCTCAGATTTATAGTTGGAAATAGCATATGATGAAGCATTTTTGAAATAATTCTTGTAATGTTCCCCCTCCTTATCTTCATCTTTCCACCCACTCACATTGATGACATTTCCTCTGAAAAGATGCGCAAACTTCTTGAGTTCTTGATTTGACCAAACCCTAGGAAGTCGGAACTTACGATCAATCCCCTTTTTATATTCCATTTCTCTCAGGCTTACTTAGAAGAATACAATAACCACTTATAGTCCTATCTTCAGACCAGTACTTATTCCTATCTCTTACACTTCGGATAACAGACGGAATATGGTGAATCCATTCTATTTCCAGGTCTGGAAATAGTACGGCAATTGAATCATCTGTAAAGCGCCAATAATCACTATATCTTCCTTCAGGATCTTTATGTATCGGATAAAAAAAAGGCAGTGTTAGATAAAGTCTACCACCAGTCTTTAACATGGCGCTCAAATTATCGGCGACCAAAAACGGGTTTTTAACGTGCTCAAGCACGCTCATACAAAGCACCAAATCAAATTTGAATTGCAACTTCACATCACTTAAATCCAATTGAAAATGATATGGCTCGTCTGAGGAATAGTTAATGTCTAATGTGTGATATTGCCCATCAGAAAAATAGTCTTCATATCTTTTTCCTTCCTTATCTTTCTCAAGAGGATGTGATCCTACATTCAGACATTTCCCATTAAAATCATTCGTAATTTCCTTGAGGTACTTGTTCTGATATTTCCTAAATACACTTACAGCAAAATCACCTGAAACACGTATTCTGGAAGAGTTTCTAAAAATCTTAAACATATGTTAATTATACCATCTTCTAAGCCAATATTCTAATACAACCACCGACCAATAAGCCTTAGCTCCAAACTTCTCCATATTACTAAAATAATTCGGATTCAAAATACCTAAGCCTCGAACTACCCCACTAAGCACGTCATTTTTAAATCTTTTGTTTTCAAAGATCCTCAATAATGGATTACTAAATCCGCGTTTTGGCAATTCAAGAAATTGATTGTTTATTCTAGATTTTAAATATTCATTTAGTAAAAACTTTTTTACCTCCGGTTTAAAGTAAACTTTTTCATTAAATGACAAAACCAATTCAACCAAATTGTGATCTAAAAAAGGCACCCTTACTTCCAATGAATTTGCCATACTGGAGCGGTCAGCCCTTGTGAGGCAAGCTTCTAGAAGGAATGTATCAAAATCAATTAGCTGGAAATTTTTAACAAGACTATCTTTATTAAGATTTGCTTTTTCGTAAACCCAGGTAGTTCTGTAATTAGCATCTTGGTATTCCTTTGAAAGGAATTGATTTAAAGTGAAATTTGAGCTAGGAGGCATGTAACTCACCTTTTGATCATAACTCTTTACCAGATAACTGAAATACAATTTGGAAAAGAGGCTATGAATGATTCTTTTAATGGGAGAAGAGTTTTGATGTTCTGATAACAGCTTTGCATGCCATTTATATCCACCCAGAACCTCATCCCCACCGTCTCCTGCCAAAACAACCTTACAATGCTTTGAAGCAAGATTAGAAACTTGATAATAGGGAAGTTCTCCTGTGGTACAGTAAGGTTCATCGTAATAGTACGCTAGCTGAGATATGTGCCCTAAATTAGCATCGGTCAACACTCTTTCATAATGAGTAGTGCCAAGTTCTTTACTGATAGCACGTGCATCCATATGCTCAGACCTATTCCAACCCTCAAAGCCAATGCTGTAAGAAGCTAAAGGTCGGTTTGATTCAAGTACAGCTGTTGAAATAGCTGTCGAATCATAGCCACCGCTCAAGAAAATGCCGACCGGTACATCGCTTTCCAAGTGACTTAAAACGGATTTATTGAACTGTGTCTCAAAAAGTGATACTGCCTCCCTTTCATCAATTATGGCATTTCCAGTTCTAAGCCGATAATAACGCTTTTTCGAAAGTTTAAGATTTGAGTCGACTTCTATATAATAACCCGGATCAAGCTTGTGAACTTCATTCCAAATTGTAGCAGGACCAGGAATATAACCATATGTGAAGTAATCGCTTATGACACCTTTATTTAGTGTAAATCCCTGATTTTCGAGTCCTTTTATTTCTGATGAAAAGCCAAAATGGCTTGCTTGATGTGTGTAATAGAGTGGCTTTATTCCAAATCGATCTCTAGCGCAATAGAGTGTTTTACTTTGATCATCCCAGATTGCGAACGCAAACATTCCATTAATCCGATTTAAAAGTTCTTTTATGCCCCACTGCTCATAACCATGTACTAGTACTTCCGTATCTGAATGAGAGCGAAAAGTGTGGCCACAATTAATTAACTCCTCACGCAGTTTCCGAAAATTATATATTTCACCGTTAAATGTAATCCACACAGTTGAATCTTCATTGCACATTGGCTGCTTACCATCATCCGTAAGATCTATAATTGCAAGCCTCCTATGCCCCAAAGCAACTCTTCCGTCATTTAACACTTCTGTACCAAATCCATCTGGCCCGCGATGTGTCATGGCATCTCTGCATTCATCAAAAGCGGTCACATCAATTTGCTCACCAAGATTAAGCTCACCTAAAATCCCGCACATTTGATTGAAAATTCATTAACCAACTATTTCCCATTTACACCGGTTACTTGCAAAGTAACCATGCTGTTTTGTGTTTAAAGTAATACCTGTGCCATATATATCCGTTTCTTGAACATTTAAGCTGGCCGCCCCCAATACATAATCGAGCACCTGTTTTGATTGAGCCGCCCACAGGTTAATCTCATACTTATGTGGTAAAAGTCTTAAATCTTCCAATTCTATTGTAATCTTTCCTTTTCCAGCAGTTACACTTAATGGCGCTCCTTGACTAGAATTATCGACTACCATCAAGCGATCTTCAAAGGAGGCACAAATTGTCATCGCCACATGTAAGTTTCTTATGTCCAATCTTGCATTAAAAAAAATAGTGACTGTTAGAGGTTTGCCAGTAAGGACTGGGTTTCCTTCGTTAAATTCAACTTTCTCAAATTTGAAATCAACTCCTCCTTTTCTATCACTTCTATTAACTAAATCAATATTATCAATAGTTGCAAGGTTTCGATAATAAGCGATGGTATCCTTGACATTGGATTGAAATTTAACTTGCCCACCACTGAGCAGCAGCCCATTCTTACACAATCCC
The DNA here is from genome assembly GCF_003386095.1 of Marinoscillum furvescens DSM 4134. Classification (GTDB taxonomy): domain Bacteria; phylum Bacteroidota; class Bacteroidia; order Cytophagales; family Cyclobacteriaceae; genus Marinoscillum; species Marinoscillum furvescens. Next base: position 165,219 of record NZ_QREG01000008.1, read on the forward strand.
TCGACCGCCCCCATATTATGGCTGACAAAGAGCACGGTTCTTCCAGCACCAGCAACATCTTCCATCTTACCTAGGCATTTTCGTTGGAACTCAGCATCCCCCACAGCCAAAACTTCATCTATCACAAGAATTTCCGGTTCCAGATGAGCTGCAACGCTAAAAGCTAATCTTACCTGCATACCCGAAGAGTAAAATTTAACCGGTGTATCTATATGTTTTTCTACCCCTGAAAATGCAACGATCTCATCAAATTTTTTATCAATCTCCCACTTTCTCATTCCCAGAATAGTACCATTCATGTAGATATTATCTCTACCCGTTAGCTCAGGATGAAAGCCAGTGCCTACTTCTAATAGTGATGACACCTTCCCCCGGATAGTGATTCTTCCTTCGGTTGGCTCGGTTATGCGACTTAATATTTTAAGAAGTGTACTCTTTCCTGCACCATTATGACCTATGATACCTAAAACTTCACCTTGATTTACTTCAAAATTTATGTCTTTAAGTGCCCAAAATACCGAAGCATCATCTTCCTTACTAAATTTTGTTAGGCTTTTAATTTTCTTGAAATTATTGATAGGGTACATAAGTGCATCCTTAATCCTTTCAGAAAAAGTATCAACCTTTTTCTTTCCCTCACCTAATCGGTATTTCTTTGAAATCCCCTCAACTCTTATAATTGGATCGCTCATAAGTTATGTAAGGTCTGCAAACTTTCTTTCCATTTTTTGAAAGTAGAAAGCACCAAATAAAAATAAAATTAAAGCTACAATAGCGGATATACTTATTAGTGGCCATGGCATCTCCTTAGTGCCTAGGAATGCTGATCGCATACCTTCAATAACTCCAACCATGGGATTAAGTGCATAAACATACAAATACTCTTTCGGTATAATTTCTATAGAATAAACCACTGGAGCCCCATACATAAGAACCCTGACTAAAAAGGACATTGCATATTGTACATCTCTATACTGCACAGCAAGTGAGGACAGAATCATCCCAGTCCCTAGAGATGTCATAACCAGAATTATTAAGAGCAATGGAAAAACTAAGACTTCAATTCCCGGTGCAAATTGATAGTAGATAAAAAAACCCAACATTACAACAAACCCAATTGCAAAATCCAGCAGTTTAGAAAAGACTGATGATAACGGAAGTATTAAGCGTGGGAAATAAACCTTGCTAATAAGATTTTTATTTTGAATTAGGCTGGTCGAGCTTTCCGTTAAAATATTCGAAAAATAATTCCAGGGAACCATTGCCACAAAACTAAATAGGATGTAAGGAACCCCATCACTTGATAATGCAGCTAAATTCCCAAAAACAACTGTGAAAATCAGCGTTTGAGTAAGGGGTTGCAAAATAGCCCACCCCACTCCTAGAACTGACTGTGCATATTTTGCTTTTATGCTACGAATGGTTAGAAAGTAAAGCAAATCCCGATACCGAACGCTTTCACGTATACTAATTAGTTTCCAACCTTTATCAGGCTCTATAACAATTACATCACTCATGATTTCATTCGTTTATCAAGCTCCCGTTTCAATGAATCTATACAAGAATACTTGGTATATTTATCTTTCACCAATTTATAGCCATTCTTGCCCATTAACCGGGCTTTTGTTTTATTCTCAAATAGGTTATTCAAATACCGCCCAGCCTTCTGAGTATCATGCTCGTCTACCAAAAATCCATTTTCTCCATGTACGATAATATCTGAATTGCCACCATGCCTTGTTGCAATGACAGGGAGACCAGACCCCATTGCCTCCAAAATAACATTCGGCAAACCTTCTTGATCACCATTGCTAGCTGTGACCGAATGATTTATCAGGCAAAAGCTTTCTTGCATTAAAGCCCTTACTTCGGTCGGGGTAGCGACCCCATAAAAATTTACACAGCTCTCGATTCCAAGATTGAAAACCAACTCTTTACATTCTTGAAGCATTACCCCATCACCCACCATCAAAAGTTTTATGTTACTGCTGTTCTTTAAGGATTCATTAAATGCTCTAATTACTAAGGTTGGTCCTTTTTTTTCAACAAACCTCCCGACAAACAAGACTGCATTCGATTTGACACTAAAGACATTATCATTGAAAATATTGACATCATATCCGCTTGGAATAATAACTACATTATCTAAATGGCAACCAATTTTCTCAAGTTTAGCTAACATAGAATTTGACTTAACAACAATTAATTTAGCATACTTACTCAATTCAATGTACCTCTTCAAATACAAGCTGACATACCGATCAATCGATAAGTCAAACCCTCTAAACTCGACTGCTAATGGTATTCCATATTTTTTGGCAAAAGGCAAGATTTCTGCTCCAATTGTTCCAAATTCGGCCAATAAAATATCAATTCTATTTCTCCTCAATTTGTAGAGCATTAACTTCTCCTTAAAATACCTATAACCCTTTTTGAGTGGATTACTTACTCCGTACAGAGGGTATTCAGATGAGAAAGTTGAGATCGTTGCTAGGTGATTAATATGGCTTTCTAAAAATGTCCCTGAATACGCTATGTTATTAGGCAACACAAGTGCTATTCTATAATTTCTCTTCATCAAATTATTCCATCAATCTGACATATAATTTAAGGCTAACTCATCACCTATCTCTAATCATTCTCCGAAACCCACGTAACCAGAAGGGCTGGATACTCTTTCCGTTACAAACTAATGGGATTTTACCTCCATAGAAAAAGCATTGCGGTTGAAGTAACCTCAAGTGAGCGTTAATAAATGTTTCGGATATGGCTGGTTTAGCGGGAGCTACTATTGCCAGTCTTAATTTTTTCCTTTTCATCATAGATTACAATACCAAGAACTATGAAATTAAATGTTTATCCAAAAGTGCGCTCATATTCTTCACTTGGCTCTTTCTCGAATACTTAAGGATTTCTTCTTCATCACCTGAATAACGAAAGTTGCCGTTTGCTTTCCATTGTGAATATGCCAATTGCAGGCACATGTATACTCGTTCCGGTGTGTTCGCTATGAAACCACTTTTTGTCTCTTTTATCAATTTAGAAACAACACTTGAATCATCCGGCACCAGTAATATTGGCCGCCGTGAAGCTAAATAATCAAATATTTTACCCGAATACCATCCCTCTATTTCTGAATGTCCTAAAAACAACAACAATTGAGAGGATGACATCATACGCAAAATAATCTTCTTATCTACTCGGTGAGTAACGTCACAATAATCCGCATTAAGATAGCGCCTTATCCGCTTTACAGGTGCATGCATAAATCCAAAACGATCTCCTTCAATACCACTGGAACGATCCCCGCCGATGAACTTAACTTTGAAGTTTATCGGCTTGCATGTCTCGATAAATTGTTTCACGCCTGCTAGAAAGATGTTTATCTTTTGATGTTCGTATAAAGAGCCGGCATGTAAAACAACAAATTCATCATGTAGTTCCGAAGGCTGCAGCGTGAATGACTCTTCTTCAAAACCATTGGTAATTAGATACCCCTTCACGGGCGTCAATCGTTCCAAGCGTGCTTTCCATGGCTCACTGGTAATGGTGAAAAACAAAGCCTTCGACAGCCATTTCTTCCAATAATATCCATCGAGCAGGTCTTGAAACCTTTCTGTAATATTAGGATGGTAGTTACGAGCCATTATTCTATTACTCCATAGGTCTCTAAAATCCAATACATAAGGTATTTGAAAACGCATATGAAGCTGATAACAAAGCTTTAAATGGTGATGTGGCGAAAAAATTCCTATCATTAGATCATATTGCCGAATATCCAATAGATTGACACAATACGCTTTCATGTTATAATAACTATCAATTGAGTCAGAACTTGCGTCTAAATAACCCATGGCCCAACGGGCCAAAATAGAGATTTTATTAATTATTGGGATTCGCTCAAATAATCGGACTATATTCCCAAATAATGAGGGTTCATTTGGTATTCTAATGATGCGTCCATACTCATAATCTTCAAAAGTCACTTCCTTTTGGGCTTTCATTCCTCCATAGTGGGTAAGTACAGTAGGTTCGTATCCAAAAGTTTTAAAATGCTTTAAATATGCCATTGTGCGATAGGAGGCAATCACATCTGCAGGTAATGTAAAGCATGATATTATGAGTATTTTTTTCATTTATTTCAGTAAACGTTTAACTTCCTTGGTTATTTTTAATCTTAATCAAACTTTACCAAGCTTTTGGTTAAAACATTCTGATAATCTTTAACCCAGTCATTCCATGCATCAAATCCAGATTGTCTGATGGGGTCGTATTTTTCAGGGTCTTTTTGAATCGCACTTACTATTTCGAGAAGGTTTTCAAACCCAGGATCTGTGTAAATCACATTCTTGCCATTTTCAAATGGAAATCTGATTTTTACGTGTGACAAATCCTGACAAATCAGCAACCGTTTTAAACTAAGAGCTTCACCATGCCTGAAACAAAGTTCGCCAAAACCGGTAGGAGACAGGGAAACCCAATAGTTCAATTGCTCCAATAAATACAAAATTCGATTTTTCTTTTCCATGATCAAGTCGTTCGATTGCAGGAATGTGACAATCTCATTGTATTTAGATTCATCCAGTTCCATGTCCCTCCAATTAGGGGTTCCTGCAATCCTTCGCAGGACCCGGAATACGCCATACTTACCCGCGATATTATTCTCTGTAAGAAGCCTCAATAACTCATATCGCTGATAATGCCCTAAATCTCCCAAAAAGTGAAGTAACTCATTAGGTTTAAGATTGACAAGCATTTTTTTTCTCAACAGATCGAATAAGGACTCCACTGTAAAACGAAAGGAATTCTTCAGGATGGCATTATTGGTTTTTATCCATCGCAATTTATTCCTCACACCAGGTAAGATTCCCAAGAAACAAGGGTATGCGAGATGGACTTTATTTAATTGCGTTGGTGAATAAGTATACGACTTAGGTGTGATTTTCTGTGTCCAATTAACTCCTGGGTAGTCGCATCCAACCTTCCAATTGTATAAATCCATGTCACGATAAACACCATTTGTCTTAAGTACTTTATCAACCAACTCAACCGTTTGTGGCTCTACACTTAAATCAAATGAATCCCATCCATCAATCAATATAACCTGATTACAATATTTTCTAATCATATCAACCACGGCCTGCTCATTTTTAGTTGAGGTTTTTAATATATATCTAAATGAGTGAGACGCGATGTAAACGATATCTACCTGGTCCGCAGGCTCTAGATGATAGGGGTTTAAATCCTGGCCTGGTGCTTTTAGCGTGTCAAAAAACTTTAAATATTTAAAGGACAGCTGTTCGCAAACAAGCGCTGTATCGTAGGCCCAATAACCTTGCCTATGCACAAGCAAGGCTGCTGATTTTTTATTTATTTTCTTCATAACGGCTTATACCATCTGCACTACACGGGAAGATTCGCCCGACACCTAATTAGAAACGGAGTATAACTCAACTAACAACTTATCAATTTTTTCTTTCGACCGGTATTCAAGTCCTATCGACCGAATTCTACTTACTTGCTTTTCCTTATCCTCTTCCAGTAATGAATTAATTTTCTCATAGAAATTCGAATTAAGGTCAACGTTGAAATCAGACGTCACAACGCCAATATTTTTTTCCATCGCATACACATCATCTTCTGCTACACCTTCCGTGGTGATATATGGAAGCCCCACCATCAGGTATTCTGCAACTTTGGTAGGTGATCGATATTTCTGATTTGGACTTGGAGGCACTCCACTGATTCCAAAATCTGAAGCATTCATACATGCAATTAGATCCTTTTGGCTCAAATTTCCGGTAATTTTAAATACGACTTCTGGCAGGTACTTAGAAAATAGCTCGTTCATCTCTAAATGATCGTTGGAGGTCACAATCAAAAACCTGGCATTCTTCACATGAGCATGCATATTTTGGCACAACCTTGGAATACCCTCCACGTAATAGAGTCCTCCAAACTTGCCCACGTAGATAAAGACGTGATCATCGTCGCTATATCCTAATGCCTTCCTTGCATCTGTTCTACTTAACAGATCTGGCTTAAAAATTTCAGGATCTACTGCTGTAGGTGCCCTGTAAAGTTCTGCTTTCGATCCTCTTCGCTTTAGCTCATCTACCATCCATTGTGTTCCGGTCATTACAACATCTGCATGCATGCCGGCTTTCCACTCTAAACTATTCAGCAACCTATACTTCAAATCAGAAGTTGACCAATATCCCAAATCCACCATAAATTCACTATGAGGTTCATAGGAATAAATCATGAGCTTCATACGCATCAGTTTGCTAAAAACATAACCAAAGCTTGCTGAGACATTTGCAAAGCAAAAAATAATCTGAGTCTGATGACGGACTCGAATCCAAAGTACTTTCAAGAAGCTAATGGAAAAATCCCAGGCTTTTTTTAGCAGTAATAGCTTTCCAGAGTGAAAAGTTAACGGCCTCCAATAGATGTGATGAGATTCAAGCTCTGACTTTATACGTGCTCTTTCTTTTGGGGAAAGCTGATATTTTTTTTGTTCAAATGTGATCAAATAGAACCGCCCAACATTGTGCCTTGCTGTCAAGGTTTTAAGATAGCTCAGCATCAAATTTTGAAATAGAGGGTCGTTAAAGCTATTGTAAATAAATACCAGGGTGTTTTTTGCCATTACATCCAGTATTTAAATAAACACCTAACTGCACTTTTGGCATCTCGACCATCAAATAAATGAGATAGGGTCATAATCCGTGTTATCCGATAGGCTAAATAAATGCGTTGGAACTTAGAGCCAATGCGAAATTTTCTAATTCTCTTGAGCAACTTATTATACCCATCCTCCAGGCCTTTCAAATTCTTCATGGAATTTGAACCTGTCTGCCTATACCACAATACCTCATCTGTGACGAAACCATATTTCCCATTGTGCTGATTGCAAATGGTTATATAAAAATAAAGGTCTTCTGCATGGGTCATTTCTTCATCAAACTGATATTGAATACCACTCCTCTTTTTTATCATCCATGTATTACCAAAGAGACATTGACGATCAAGCGCTAGTAATCTATCCAGTGGTTGCCCACTAAAGGAGGGCACATATTTCTTTCCTGTAGCTATAAGTTGATCATCAACATAAGAAACAACTCCATCAACAAAACTTAGCGATTCATCTTTCTGAAATTTTTCTAGCCGACGGCTAATAGCTGTAGGAGGCAAAATATCATCTGCATCTAAAAAACAGAAATAATCCCCATTCATTTGATTCAACCCCACATTTCTTGCTGATCCAACACCATTGTTTTTTTGATTAAAAACACGTATTCGTTGATCCGTGAACGATTGAGCAATATCTAAGGATAAATCAGTACTTCCATCATCAATTAGTAATAGTTCCCAATGCTCATAGGTTTGATTTATCACCGAACTAATGGTTTCAGCTAAATACTTTTCGCCATTGTAGATTGGCGTGATGATGGTCACTAGTGGTTTCAATGCTGAAATATGATTTGTTCAATCTGGTTAAGCTTTTCTTCATAAGTATGCTTCAGCGCAAAAGCCTTTCTTTCTTGACGTCTTTCAACCTGCTGATGTATTTTCAAATTTTCAGAGACACTGGAAAGAAGATTAACCCATTCAGCATTCATTTTGACCATATTCAACACGCCTTTTCCTGCATACTCTGCCGTAAATGTGGCTACTACAGGATTACCCGAATATAGGTACTCCAGGATTTTATGTGAATTTGTTTGATCGATATGATGCTTTTGCTGGTAGGCAACCAATAAAAGATCTGCTTTTTTTAGATAACTGTGAATTTCTTCGCTTTTTACCGGTGGCAAAAAATAGACATTTTCTTTATCTAAAATCTTCTTTTTCCAAGTATGAGTAGCGTTATAACCATCAAAAATTTCTTTCCCCGAACCAACAAAAATAAAGTCGATAGATGGGTGCTCCTCTGCCGCATGATGGAGTATTTCCCAGTCTAAATGTTTCATGGCTAAGTTGCCTGTATACATTGCCTTAATCTCACCATTACCAGGCAAGGATACTTCCACTTCAACATGAGCCACATTTAGCCCATGGGTTACCTTGTAGGTATTTGGATTGAATTCTGATAGGACATTGACAATTTCATTCGTTACGCCAAAGCAGAAATCAGCAGATTTAGCAGCTCGTGAGGTCTGAAAGTTTTGATTTAAATCGACAATATGTGAAATACGAACTGAAACCGGTAACGCATCAAAATCAAAGAAAACCGAATTATCAAAAGACCATACTACATCGATCGGCACACCCGCAAGTTTTCTCAATTTATTGAAGACCCGTAATTGTTGATGCTTTCTGATCAAAGATGGAAATAAGTGAAGCCCTTTGATAAAACCGGGATAATCCAATACATCCAAGTTTTCATAATCCGTTTTGCTTATTGCGTATCCACTTGAAGATGGGGGATTTAAAAATAGCACCTTGTATCCCTTTTTGGCCAGATTAATAGCATAGTGATGCTTGGATACAAACAAATGACTCCAGGGCTCAGGCGAAATAATAAGAAATGTTCTTGCAGATCCCTGCATGCTACTATTTATAAAGATACTTATTAAGTCGACCCTCTACTTGATCGACCTCATCAGGCGTCATTTCATCTTTCCACCTTCCTTGATTTGATAATGATAAATCAAGGCGCAATTTGTCACTTTCATCCTCTACTCCTATAAAATCAAATATCTCTTTTAGAGTATCATTGGGGCTGTTAACCATGTCTTCGAGCCAGATTTCTTTGACAGACGATTTTGATATTTTGTTTCTTGACCTTTCCCACTTATCAAAGTATCCCTTCATCCAGCTGATTAAGTAATCCAAGTTTTTTGCACCCCAATCCTTTCCTTTGTATGAAGATATGACATCTCGAATATCCCTTTTCATATGTATAAATTTTGCCTCAGGAAAAACCGACAATAATTCTTCTGTATGAAGCACATTAAAAGGAGTGTGCTCTACCCAAATTTCTTTGTTGTTGCTTTGAAGCACTGGGGAGATAAGTGAATCAATATACGAACGCACTGAGGATACAACTTCTTCCTTAGGTATGGGTTCAGTTACGTAGACCTTTGGATTACTAACAAAACTTTCCGTTCCATACCACACTCCTTGATAACTTCCTTTTGATAGACGGTTTATGAACTTATCAGTTTGCTGTACAAACTCATTTGGTTGTATTGCAGAATGAAAAGGAACTTGTCGGTATCTCTGATAAGAGCAACCTAGCTTGGATAAAACTTTATTGATAATCCTATACCTAAGTCCAATTGGCCTGCTTAGTTCTAACGTCATTTGCCGAAATCTAGATAAAGCCTTTGATGCAGTGTAAGGACTCCAATTATTTTCCCATGTTCGAATTAATGTCAGAAGCCCATCCGGATCTATTAATAACCTGGTCTCAAAATCAAATGCCATCATCCTGGAATGGCCGGACAACACCTTTGCAAGCACTGTTGTACCTGACCTACCTGTCCCTCCTATGAAAACTATTCGCATAATTACTGATTTAGTAAGCGCTCATAAATTTGACACAGTTTATTCATTTCTTTTTGCCGGTTCCCTTTTTCAAGTATGATAGATTTCGTGTTTGGTTTTTCAGTTAAGCGTAATTTTTCTTCCATAAGCCCGCTCAACTCGGAAGGATCCCATGATTCAAGTTTTGTTATCTCACCAAATATATCAGCGTCATATTCTAGAGGCCCTAAAATTAAAGGAGTATTAAAATACATCGCCTCCATGGCCGATACAGGACTACCATCTGAAATCGGGTTCATCACACACAAACTTGCCTGCCTATAAAGGTCGAACAATTCCTTTTCCTGAACCCTATCCAAAAAAAGAAAATCTACATCAAGGGATTTCTCTATAAGTCCAGAAATCCTTTCTACATAATCTGATTGTTTCGAATCCTTATCAAGGAAGACCATCGTGTAAGAAGACTTGGTGGAATCACTTAATAATCCTATTGCCGCAATTGAAAACTCGTGATTATAGATAGGCTTCATGAGCCTCGGGAATAATATAAAGGGTTTATCTATTGAAAGTCTCTCCACTGATTTACTAATGGCCTCTACATGCACCCCCGTTCTAACTACCCGAAAATCAGAAAAAATTCCCAAGCTTTTAATTGAGTCTATCTGTCTCTGCGAAGTACTTGTAATGGTAGAAAAGCTACGAAGTGATTTTTTATACAGAAACTGAATAATCTTTTGCAGCAAGTCTGTTTTTTCAAAATGTTTAGGAATAGCCTTGAGGACATCTGTCCCTCTGGTGGTCAGGATCATAGGAACCTTGTAAAAGGTACGACCCATCGCCCAAAGTGCATTAGGTTCAGCATAAATGATGTGAAAAATATCAATCTTATTCTTCCTGAGCAATTGATATATTCGAATAAGGCCACCAATAGGTTGCCAAAACCTAATGATCGAAAAATCCGGTAGCGCCCCCAAGTAGATGATATTCCCCAAGCTATCCACATTAAAATCAGCATGAATCTTACGGCTTATACAAAAACAGCGATACCGAGGATCATTAGCAATAAACTGCATCCAGTTTCTATCATGCACTGATTTCGGATTAGCAAAGAATAGAATATTCACAATAAACTATTTTAATCAAGAAATTTTCTACACCAAATTTCGAAACATATAAGGGACCAAATGTTAGTTCCATGATTGGCTTTCTGAGATATATGTTCCTCAAGTAACTGAGTAACAAAATTGTAATTGAAAAAGCCTCTTTCAATAAATCTAGAAGTTTTTAAGTACTCATCAATTAAGGACTGATATTCATTCCTCAACCATTGTCCCAAAGGAATTCCAAAACCCATCTTCGGACGAGAGGCAACGTCTGGGGCAATGTACTTTTCTGCCAATCGCTTAAGTAAGTATTTGCTCTGGCCATTTTTAAATAAGATCTTAGTAGGAAGGTTAAGTGCAAAATCCATCAAATGCTTATCTAAAAACGGAGATCGCACTTCCAACGAATTTTTCATGGATGCTCTATCTACCTTAACGAGGTAATCATTCAAAAGCCGTGTTTTGAGTGAGGCTCTCATGAGCCGATTGACTGGATCATGAAAATCTACTTCACTTTCCCATATTTCACGTAAATACTTAGCTGTAAAGTCAGTGCTTTCACAAAGTAGGTCCGCCCTATTTTGATCACAAAATCCGATATCTCTAAGCAAACGTTTTTCACCCGGCCACTGAAGATAAGCGTTCAATGAACCATAATTATCTTTTTTAGGATTAATTCGAGATAATATCTTATCTATGGGTGTGATGATGGCTTTCGCCAAAGGACTTTTATAATCCAGAGCAAACTTATTGGCCTTACTTGCTAAAACGTATTGATCATACCCTCCAAAACCCTCATCACCGCCATCACCCGATAAAGCTACCTTTACGTGCTTACCAATTGCTTTGCTGATCATATAGGTTGGGATCGCCGATGAATCCGCAAAAGGCTCACCGAAATACTCAATTAGATCTACTACGTCTTCAACTGCAATTGGATTCAGTATAATATTTTCATGGTTCGTATGATACCTGTCAGCCACTACCTGCGCATTTGGGATCTCGTTGTAGGCTTCTACCTCAAAACCAACCGTATAAGTATTAATTGGCTTTGAAGATTGTGAAGCATAAATAGCTGATATAAGACCTGAATCAATACCTCCACTCAAGAAACAACCAATATCCACATCTGCTATGGATCGTTTCATGATAGCCTTAGTTAATAGGTCCTCTGTTAACTCAACTACCTCAGTCTCATCAACATTACTATAGGCATTAGAAAACTTCGGATTGTAATATTGAAATTCTTTTAGTCCTGAATGAGTCGTATTTAAAACATAATAATGACCTGGCTTGACCTGAAAGACCTTTTCCCAAATCGTGTAGGGTTGCGGACAAGTAATCTCTGCCAGATAGTAGTCTAACGCATGATGGTTGAAGTTCAATTTATTCTTTGCTACTCCCCAGATTGAACGGATGTCCGACGCAAAAAGAAACTCTGATTGATCATGATAGTAATACAGGGGCTTTTTCCCAAATGGATCCCTTGCTATAAAGCATTGCTCTCGTAATTTGTCATACAAAGCAAATGCAAACATTCCGTCCAGTTTGGCTAATAACTTGTCAATACCCCAATGGCGATACCCCAGTATAAGTACTTCGGTATCTGAACTAGATTTAAACGAAGCACCATCTTCAATAAGTTCTTTTCTAAGTAATTGGTAATTATAGATTTCTCCGTTGAAAACCAGCACAACGTCAAGGTAGGACATGGGCTGATGGCCTAATTCACTTAAATCAATGATACTAAGTCTTGTATGACCTAAGCCGATATTTTTCTCAGTATAATATCCTGTAATGTCTGGACCCCTTTCTTGTAAATAAGAAGTCATTTGACACAACAAATCACCATCGACAGCTTGGCCTTTAAAGTCTATTTTACCAGCTACTCCACACATATCTTATCGTGATTTACGAATACAATACAATAACGTACGTAAGTTTCTTAAGCTAAATGGTCGTATCGTAAGCGCCATAAAAGCTGACCTGACGGCATCTTTATACAACTTATTATACATAAACCAGGATGCATACTCAATATAGATCAGGGATCTATCACGCTCATAGGGTTGAATAAACTCCTTCTCTTTTCTATTTGCTTGATCCATCTTGTTATCCAATAGATCATCTGTGCCATACTCCCTGCGCTGTTGAGCAAAATACTTTACCATCTTACCACTAACCATTTTTCGAGGATTGATCTCTTTCGAAATAGCATTCGAAAGTTGTCGATAATAATAGAGTGGCCGTTCTAAATTTTTAGCTTTAAATTTCTCTACTATGCGGCAAGCCCAGTCATAATCTTCAGACCCTATCCGATCATAATATTCTTTATAACCACCTATTGTTTCTAAGACCAATCTAGGTATCATAATTGTTGCTCCGCAAAACTGCGGAGTAGTAGCAATATTTGCCTTGATCACATCACTTGCTAATGCTTTTTTCTCAGCATAAAGCTTTCTTCCTTCAGAGTCAATTCTAAAAATAGCTGTACCACAAATTCCTAATTCCGGATCTTGTTCAAATGCCTGGAGCTGTAGCTTAATTCTATCTGTATCTGAGATATCATCGGCATCTTGGAAGGTGATGTAATCTCCTATCGCCTTATTGAAAAGAATATTGCAAGACTTTAAATACCCTTTATTCACCTCATTTCTGTACTTTTTAACCCGCGGGTCTTTAAATGCCTGGATGAGTTCCCAAGAATCATCTGTGGACGCATCGTCCAGAATCAGAACTTCAAGATTCGAAAACGATTGATCTAGAATACCTTGCACCGCTTCGTTTAGATAACTAGCAGCATTGTATACCGGAATTAGGACAGAAACTAAAGGAGCTATTTGGACATTATGCATAGAACAAGCTGGCAGGAGTTAATTGACTTTCCCTGTTCGATAAGGTTTTCAACATAGCCGATTTTAATGAAATAGTTATTACTCGCCATATTTCTTTTCTCTTTTATCCAATGCCAACATCAAAAATGTAAAGAAAAATGGCATCATAGGGATCTTATATCTCATTAGTGTCCCGAAATTCCCCGTACTAATACCTACAGCAAAACCGAATAAGAGAGCAAAAAACAAGCAAAATAAAAGAAATGGGTCTTCAACAATTCTCTTCCATTTTCCTTTAACCAGCATCAGAGAAACAAGAATCGTTATGATTATACTTTCCAATGCGGAAAGGAGCATGAGAGGATTTTTGACTTCCCAGAGAAATGGTCTAAAAAGACTTACAACTATTGCTTTGGGTGCAAGAGAAATCATACTTTGCCAAGATCCATCTGGTATACCGATATCATAGCCTCCATCACCTCCCGTTCGTGCTCCCCAGCCATACCGGATGTCATACGCTGTAATAGCCGCTCGCTCAGCTATAGCGTCCAAACTGTACTTTTCACTGTAAGAACTCACCTGATCCAGTGAAAAGTAGGCGGAACTAACAAAGATCATGAGCAATACGGGAGCAATTAGTACTCTTAAAATTGCACTTTTAATTTGCACCTGATACTTCCAGTAGAGCCACACAAAAAGCATTGGTATAAAGCATATCACAATGTAGGACTTGATTTTAAAAATTAATACCGCCATACATGCTCCGATCACCCAATACTTAATATTAAGTCGCTGAAAATCGATAATATTGATGACACAATAGGTCAACCACCCCAATGCTCCAAATGTAATCGTATCTTTTAAAATTCCTGAACCCCAAAAAACCACTGACGGAATAAACAAAATAGCCACTGCTAACTTCCGCTCATTGCCCGGATATTTTTGAACCACAGCTTTGTAAAAGAACCAGGCTCCACTGAAACTAAATATTGCAAAAAATAATGCTGTAGCTGAGTAGGTGTGAAAAGTAAAAAAATCAATCAACCCGGCAATCCGCACCACCGTAAAAGACTGAGGATCCCTGTAATACCATATGTGCTGCGTGTACTGAAAGGTCTCCGGCTGCCTTGCCCCCCCTTCTTCAAACAATATAGAAAACCCAGTAACTGGATTATCCATAAAGGCCTCCCATATCCAGCGGCTGCCATGGGTAAAGTAGTTGAAAGTGTCTCCTCCATTGTAATAGAATTGATAGATTAGTCCAAGAGCAATAGCCCCAAAAAACTTAACTAGCAAAGCAGGCATAAAATACCTCTGTGTATCCCTATTGGTGACATAGGGCCGCACCTGATAGGCCGCAAACAAAAGCAGGGCCGCATAAATCGGTGTGATAAACAGGTCCTTAAGTTCCACTTTGGCTAGCTTTGTTTTTCATGAAGATACTCTTCCTGGCTCCCTATCCGCACGGACATGCACCGTCTCAGCGCTTCCGATTTGAGCTCTTTCTCAAATTTATGGAAGAAAACGAGATGCCTTACGATTTTCAATCTTTTCTATCGGAAAAAGGCTGGCACGTACTCTACCAACCCGGCCATCAATTGGCTAAAATAAGTGCGGTATGCTCAGGTTTCGTCAGAAGATTTCTCATGCTGTTCCGCTTGTCTCGCTACAGCCATGTTTTTATCCATCGTGAGCTGGCCCCCTTCGGCCCTCCTGTCTTCGAATGGCTGATCGCTAAGGTCTTTCGCAAAAAAATCATCTACGACTATGATGATGCCATCTGGATGGGTGACCAAAACCATGAAAACCCCATTTGGAAATGGCTAAAGCACCGACACAAAGTAGACAAAACCTGCTCCTGGAGCTGGAAAGTGACAGCAGGAAACGCCTACCTGGCCCGCTACGCCCAGTCTCATGGAGCCAATTCCGTCATCTTCCCAACAGTGGTAGATACTACGACACACCTACCCTCATCCAATAAGAACTCGCTCCCCACCATCGGGTGGACAGGCTCACATTCTACGTTGTTTTACCTCGAAAGCATCCTACCAGCCCTCAAAAGTCTTGCGAAAACACACACCTTTCGCTTTCTGGTAATAGCCAACAAAGACCCAAAACTGGACCTCCCGAATTACGAATTTGTGAAATGGAGCCCGGAAAATGAAGTGACAACCCTACAACAAATGGACATTGGCGTTATGCCGCTGGAAGACACTGAATGGGCCAAAGGCAAATGTGGTTTTAAGCTGATCCAATACCTGGCCGTAGGCATTCCAGCAGTTGCCAGTCCTGTTGGGGTAAACGACCAGGTCGTTTTGCATGGCAAAAACGGCTTTCTGGCCTCATCGGAAATTCAGTGGGAAGAATACCTGAGAAAATTACTTTTTGAACCTAAACTTAGAGAAGTTATGGGAGCACAAGGAAGACAACACATCGTCGAGCACTACAGTGTCGCTAGTCAAAAAGCCAAATTTCTTAGCCTGTTTGATGGCTAGAGCTCTTTGAGTCGCTGCCTGGCTTCTTTATTCGCCCCGTGCTTTCTGCTGGTCAGCTTTTTCACTTGTTTGAAATACTCCTTCGCAGCCTCTCGATCATCCTCTTTCAAAGCTACTCTTCCCAAATGCAATACCGAGTAGATATAGTAACCTTTGTCTGTAGCGTCGGCAGCCTCTCCATACTCCATCGCCAGTTTGAAATACTTCTTAGCGTCTTCAAAGTTGCGTCGCAGCTCATTGATGTGGCCCAGGAAAAAAGAGGCATATCTTCCCGAGTTGTACTCATACCCCGCGAAGGTACTGTCTATTCTATTGAGAATGGACTTGCTTTCTTTTACCGCAGCATCATACTGGCCAGACTGATAAAGCAACCTGGTATGAAATCGATGAAAATAAGCGTTTCGAGGAAAGGTTTTATGTAGATACCCTGACAACTGTAGCGCAGCAGGCAAATCTTTTTCCTCATAATAGGAAATCCGCATCAAATAATATTGTGCTTCTGTACGGGTATAAAACGCATTTCTGGCCACGGTTTTCAACTGCTGGATACCTAGCTCCTTGTCTCCATCTGGAAAAACTGCCATAATGGGCTTCAGCAACGGATAGTTCTCGGGCACCCACTCGGCATAGTAATTAAAGAGAGCATCACCAAAAAGCAGCTCAGGGCTCAGGTCTCCATTTCCTCGACACTCCTCCATGTACTTCAGTGCATTTTTCCCTGAAAAGGCAGCCTTGCCCCAATCTCTCCGCTCAGAATACAATCTCCCCTTAAAAGCGTGTGTAGCGGCGAGGAAGAAAGCTCCTTCCACTTCGTTGAGTTCATTGTACATGCGCTCAGACAGCACGAGCGCAGTATCCATATAGGCATAAAAGGTCTCGTCGTATTGTTTGTTGTCAAAGTTGGGGAGTATGCGCCACCAGTAGTTGAGTCCCATCAGGAAATAAGGCAGTGGATGCCATCCATACTGATTTTTCAGGTATTTAAAATGTGACATGGAGCGCTCAAAACGGAAGTTGTACATGTCGTTGATTGCCTGCGTAGCCTCCATCTGCACAAAAGGGTTGTTCAGCAAGCTAAATGTGCTGTCAATTTGCGCCGGTGCTACCTGAGCCGAACCCGTAACCGATGCAATAGCAAACCCTAATACTATTAAATACCTTTTCATCTATTTAGTATATGCGAAGACTAATTTTGACAACAATTGTTCCAAACTCCTGATCTTTTTCAAATTTCCAACGAAATTAGCGCCAATGAGTGGCTTTAGTAAGTATCGAGACCGTTTTTTAGAAGACTGGTACCACACCAACGGAAAAGCATATTTCCTGATCATTTGTTTGCTCTATTTTGCGTCATTTTTCCTAAAAAGGCTTTTTGTGATCGATTCCATCGCCGCTTTTGAAATACTGGAGCAGCGTGGCGAAATGTGGTTGATGGACTTGTTTTTTGGTCTTCAGTACCTGTCTGTTCCGCTCTTTTTGGCATGGAAATTTTCACTTACAGCTTTCGTACTTTGGGTAGGCTGCTTCATGTTTGGCTATCGCATCACGTATGCGCAGATTTGGAAACTAGTCCTCGTTATGGAGCTCGTATTCATCGTTCCAGAATTATTAAAAACGCTCTGGCTGGTCGTGTTGGCTAATGACCCTGATTATTTTGAGGTGATGGCTTTTTACCCCTTAAGCCTGATGCACTTTTTTGACTACAGTCAAATACCTTCTTCATGGCATTATCCACTTAAAGCGCTAAATCTTTTCGAGCTGGTATACTGGGCGCTTTTGGCGTTAGGAATCTTTTGGGTGAGTGGAAAAAAGCTAAAAATCTCGGTAACTATCGTAGCGACATCCTATGTGCTGTTTTTCCTGCTCTGGCTGGGCTATTATGTGGTTGTTTACCGCTGACGATTGCACCGTTCGCTACAGTATTTCACGTTTTCCCAATCTTTAGCCCACTTTTTCCTCCAGGTAAAAGGTCGCTGACACACCGGACAAATTTTCTCGGGAAGATGTTCTTTTCGAACTCCATTCATCTCTTAAAATACTTCAAACAAGCAAAGCCCCAAATTTCCATACTTGCATGTAATAATTGTAAAAACGCCACTAGCTTATTTTTCGGCACATTTAGCAAACATCCACTAGCAACGAAATGTTGGGCGTTGTATGAAGATCTCCGAAAAGTACAATCTAGAACCCGAAGAAATAGACCGGATCATCGAAATGGCCTGGGAAGACCGCACGCCCTTCGAAGCAATCTGGTTTCAATACGAGCTCTCTGAAGTAGATGTAATCACCCTGATGCGACAAGAGCTAACGAAAAAAAGCTGGAAGAAATGGCGCGAGCGTGTGCAAGGCAGAGCTACCAAACACCGAAAGTTGCGAACTTTCACCGAAGGCATCTTTAGGAGCTCCAGACAAAAAGCTATCAGCACCAACAGCATCAGCAAGCGTCATTCCCGACGTTAACATTTTTTCACATAACCCAGGTGCTCTTTTTGCGAATAATGTACCAGGCAATTGCATCGTTGGCTAGATATAAAGCGCATTGCACATGATTATTAGCCATAATTGCTATTTTCGCCTTTGTTGACTCAAAACTATCACCATGGGATACCAAAAAACGAATGTAATTGTCGGTTGGATCACTTTTTTGATCTCACTAGTCGTATATGTAATGACGATCGAACCAACCGCCAGCTTCTGGGATTGTGGCGAATTCATTGCCTGCTCCTACAAACTTGAAGTGCCCCACCCTCCGGGAGCACCCTTTTTCCTTTTAATCGGACGAATTTTCTCCATGTTTGCTGCTGGAGACGTAGAAAGCGTAGCCTACTGGGTGACCATGGTCAGTGTACTGAGTAGTGCGTTTTCCATCCTGTTTCTTTTCTGGTCCATTACCCACCTGGTAAAGCGTGTATTGAAAATCAAAAAAGGCGAAGAGTCGCTCGAGCAAACTATCCTCATCATGGGCGCTGGTATAGTTGGAGCACTTTCTTGCACATTTTCTGACTCGTTCTGGTTTAGCGCCGTAGAGGCCGAGGTATATGGTATGTCTGCCTTCTTCACAGCGTTTGTCTTTTGGGCTATTCTCAAGTGGGAAAACATCGAAAACGAATCGGACCGTAACAAGTGGATCATCCTCATTGCCTATATGATGGGGCTTTCGATCGGAGTTCACCTGCTCAACCTCGTAACGATCCCCGCTCTGGGACTGATCGTATATTTTAAATACTACGACAAAATCACCAAAAAAGGAGTGATCTCCACTTTGGTAATCTCCGGAGCCATCATCATCCTGATTTTGATCGGGGTAATCCCTGGACTGCCTTCTATTGCGGGTACACTGGAGATTTTCTTCGTGAATGCACTGGGGCTTCCATTTGGTTCAGGGGTCATCTTCTTTGGTGCTGCCTTTCTTGGAGCCTTGATTTATGGTATTTTCTACTCGATCAAAAAGCAAAAGCTTACGCTAAATACCGTACTTCTTGGCTTCACATTTATCATCATCGGGTATTCATCTTACACACTAGTACTCATCCGCAGTAACTACAACCCACCGATTGACGAAAACAACCCTGAAGACGTTCTTTCTTTCGTGTCTTACCTGAAACGTGAGCAGTATGGTAGCCGTCCACTTTTCCATGGACAATACTACACAGCTAAAATCACCGACCAGAAGCAAGGCGATAAGGTCTACATGCGTGGTGAAGACAAATACGAAATCAAGGATTACAAGCTAGAGTATGTTTATGATCCGGCACACACTACCATCTTGCCACGGATGTATAGCTCTACAGAAATGCACAAGCGGCGCTACCGCGAAATCACCGGATTACAGCCCGGTGAAAAGCCAAGCTTTGCTGACAACATCTACTTCATGCTCAGCCATCAGGTGGGCACCATGTACATGCGCTACTTCTTGTGGAACTTCTCCGGGAGAGCATCGGACATCCAGGATGCCAGCTGGGTAGGACTCAGAGGAGCGTTTACAGATGACCTCCCTTCCCTTTTGCAGGAAAACAAAGGCAGAAATATTTATTACTCACTCCCGCTGTTATTGGGTTTACTGGGTATTTTCATTCAATATAAGAAAGACAAAAAGTATTTTTCTGTAACGCTACTGCTCTTTTTCCTTACGGGTGTGGCACTGGTGCTTTACCTCAACTCCCCTCCAGTAGAGCCTAGAGAGCGTGACTATATCTACTCCGGGTCCTACTATGTGTTCGCCATTTGGATAGGGTTTGGTGTGCTCGCTATTTATGACCTGCTCGGAGCTGTAGTGAAAAACAAAAAGGTACTGGCCAGCGTGGCCTTACTCCTTGGGTTATTCATCCCAGGCATAATGGCTAAAGAAAACTGGGACGATCACGACAGATCGGACCGCTACTTCTCTGTAGACTCTGCCAAAAACTACCTGGAAACCTGCGCGCCGAATGCAATCATATTCACAGGAGGAGATAACGACACCTTCCCCCTATGGTACGCACAAGAGGTTGAAGGTGTAAGAACCGACGTGCGTGTAATCGTACTCTCATACTTCAATACTGACTGGTACATCCAGCAAATGATGCGAGATGCTTACGAATCAAAAGCATTGCCATTTGGCCTTACGCTCAAACACTATCAGCAAGGCGGTCTCAATGATTACCTCCCTGTGGTAGAAAACAAGAGTATCAAAGGTGCCATCAATGTCAATCGCTTCCTGGACCTGATCAAAAAGGAGCATAAAGGATTGCAGATTCCCCTGAGTACAGGATCTTATTACAACTCCGTGCCCGCCAAGCAGATGTTCCTCAATGTGGACAAAGAGCGAGTGCTGAGCATGGGCATCGTGCCTGACAACCTGAAAGACCGTGTGGTGGACCGCATGCAGTGGAGCATCCAGGGCCGTGGACTGGAAAAAAGTGACCTGGCCGTGATCGACCTGATTGTAAACTCCAACTGGGAGCGTCCGATTTACTTCAATACCACATCGCTTTCCTCAGTAAATATGGACATCCGCAAGTACGCCGTGCAGGAAGGTATTGCCTATAGACTGCTACCGGTGCTCAACCCGAACCCGCAGCAGTATCAGGTAAACATAGATCGGATGTATGACAATGTGATGAACAAATATCAGTGGAGAGAGCTGGACAACCCTGATGTGTACTACTCACAGGATTACCGAAACTTCTGCCTCAACCACCGATCTGCGTTCAATACGTTGGCCCTTTCACTGATCGATGCAGGGGACTATGATAGAGCACAAAATGTGCTCATCAAATGCCTGGAAGTGATGCCAAATGAATCCATCCCGTACGACTATTTCAACGTGCAGCAGGTAGGTATTCTATTGGAGTTGGATCAGCTGACAGTGAGTACAGATACGCTTGTGGGCGAAATCAAAACTTCTAAGCTGAAAGCACTGGCTGATAACATCGCTGAGATCACCTCCACCAACTCGGTGGAGATGCTAGACTACTACTTCAGTACAGGTAGCTACGACCCGAACGAACTGCAACAAATGCTGCTTTCGCTCAATGCGGTGACACGGGCCTACCGTGCAACAGGCCACAAAGAAGAAGCAGCCAAATATGAGGAGATGTTTAACAAATATTACAGCTCCTTCCAAAACCAGTAAGCTTTTCCAGAATGGTTAAAAAAGCCCTCGGCGATCTAATCGCCGAGGGCTTTTTAATGTTTAAGTAACACGGCTTAAAACCGCTCTACCAATCGGTCGAGACCCACACTGCGGGAAGCCTTGAGTAAAACCGTGCCTTCAAAAGCCAGGGTACCCCAAACACGCTCAAGTGCCACCACATCTGGATACCATACAGAATGTGGGACTTCCTGATGAGCCGCTTCCATCTCTGCCCCCACGAATACTACACGATCGAAGCCTTTGGAATCCACTAGCTGCCCCAACTCCTGATGTTTGGTCGCACTATTTTCTACTTCCTTCATGTCTCCAAGGATCACTGATTTTTTCCCTGTCATCCCAGCCAGGTTTTCGATGGCAGCCTGCATAGACGTAGGGTTGGCATTGTAGCAGTCTACAATGAGTTGAAGCCCATTCTTTTCTACTACCTGAGAGCGCTGGTTGGCAGGCACATATCCCGCGATAGCCTCAGCTATCTGTTCATCACTCACTCCAAACTCCCTTCCCACAGCCACAGCCGCAGCGATGTTACCAAAGTTGTAAGC
Source organism: Marinoscillum furvescens DSM 4134 (assembly GCF_003386095.1). Taxonomy (GTDB): domain Bacteria; phylum Bacteroidota; class Bacteroidia; order Cytophagales; family Cyclobacteriaceae; genus Marinoscillum; species Marinoscillum furvescens. The sequence continues at coordinate 187,323 of NZ_QREG01000008.1, forward strand.
CCCTATCAGTTGGGTTTGGATATCCTCTCCTGCCAACTCTATCCGAATGTAGGGATCTGCACTGATAAGCTGCAGGTCAGCAGATGGAAACAGGGTGGGCTGATCAAAACGCTTAGCCATATTGGACAGGCGATGGTCTTGTTGGTTGATAAAAGGCTTTCCATCTGTTTTTCGCAAATGATCAAAAAGCTCACTTTTCCCGCGCAAGACACCTTCTATTCCGCCGAAATATTCCGTATGAGCTTCACCAATATTGGTAATCAATCCGTAATTGGGGTTGGCCATGCGGCACAGCTCAGCGATTTCGCCCACATGATTTGCTCCCATCTCGATGATGGCCACTTCTACCTGAGGGTGAATATGCAGCAAAGTCAGTGGCACGCCTAGATGATTATTGAGATTTCCTTTGGTAGCATGGGTGATGTATTTTTTACTCAGCACCCTGTTGACCAGTTCTTTCGTGGTAGTCTTCCCATTAGAACCCGTGATTGCCAAAAGTTTTCGCTTGTACCTACTGCGATGAAATATCGCCAAATCCTGCAAAGCCTTCTCACAATCTTCTGCCAAAATAATCCTCGGATCCGTAGCGTACTGCTCATCGTCCACTACGGCAAAAGCCGCACCTTTCTCCAGTGCCTGGCTGGCATATTTGTTGGCATCAAAATTTGGCCCTTTGAGCGCAAAAAAGAGATTGTCCTGCTCAATCGTACGCGTATCTATAGACACTCCATCGCTTTGCAAAAACTTGGAGTAGAGGTATTCAATAAAATTTTCCATCACCACAAATATACTTTTCTTTGGCATCCAGAAAATGATCCCCATGGACAAGCCAGCACGTACATTCTTACTTTTTCAGGTAATCCCCTCCACTACGGACTATGCCTTCGGTAGTGAGCTGGAGCAAGCACTTAGAGCAGCGCTCACTCCGAACGACACGCTGCTTACGTTGGATAATTTCTCGGATGCAGTGACTGTGGCTTATGCTAAAAAGCTCCTGAATGAAAGCACAGAAATTTCTGTGATTTTGGATATACAGGACACTGACCAGCCAGGTGGAGCCATCACCCCATTGCTAAACTACCTGCACAAACACCCTGTGACGTGCTTTTACCATACGGAAAGCAGGTTTTTAAAGCCATTCCTCACCAAATGGAAGGCAACACGCTTTGAAGGGCATGAAGAGCTGATTCAGCTAATCCAATAATCTGAATTGATCGGCATCTGCCTGAAAAGGAAAGCGCTCGCGGAATGTTTTCAGTTCCTCAGCGTAGAGCTTAGCAGTCATTATTTCCGCCTTGTCGGAAAAGGTAAGCTGAGCGCCCTTATAATCATAAACAGCAGAGTGCCCCACATAGCTCGCCCCCACTCCATCTTCGCCTACACGATTTACGCCCACACAATACGATATGTTTTCTATAGCTCGAGCAGCGAGCAACGTATCCCAGGCATTCACACGAGGCGCTGGCCAGTTGGCCACATATACCAGCAGGTCGTACTCGTACAACTGTGCATCAGTGTGCTGAGACCTGGCCCACACAGGAAAGCGCAGATCGTAACAAATGAGTGGGAAAACTTTCCAACCCTGCACCTCTACTACAACTCTTTCGGTACCAGCTGTATAGTCTTTATCTTCTCCAGCCAACCCAAACAGATGGCGTTTATCGTAAGTTTTAAAACTTCCATCTGGATAGACCACATACATTCTGTTATAAAAGTTACCCTGTGCTTTGGTCATCACGCTGCCCATCAGCACGGCTCCTGTCTGTGCAGCCTGCTGCTGCATCCACTTTAGGGTATTCGTATTGGCTACTTCGGCGTGCTGCTCCACTTGCATACTAAAGCCCGTGGTAAACATCTCCGGCAGAATGATGAGGTCTGTTCCTTTGGGCACCTGCCAGATCATCTCCTCAAACGAAGCTCGATTGGCATCAGGGTTTTCCCAGAAAAGATCGGCCTGGAGTAGTGCTATAGATAGCTCAAGCTTCATCGCTTTACAGGCACTTTCACCCGATAGTCAGCGTCTACTTTGCCTTTGCTAATGTTTGCCAACTTGCCTTTGATCAGGCGTTTTTTAAATGAGGTAATGTAATCCGTAAAAAGAATTCCTTCTATGTGATCGTATTCATGCTGAATCACCCGGGCATGGATGTCATCAAACTCTTCGATGTGCTCGTTCCAGTCCTCGTCGTAGTATTTGATTTTGACAATAGCGTTTCGCTTGACGTCCTCTCGAATACCGGGAATACTAAGGCAACCCTCCTCAAAAGCCCACGGCTCTCCATCTTCTTCGAGGATTTCCGGGTTGATAAATGCTTTTTTGATCCCTTCTTCATCTTCTTCCATCATAGGACGGTCGTCTACTACAAACAGGCGAATAGACTTGCCAATTTGTGGAGCTGCCAGTCCCACGCCAGAGGCGGCATACATGGTGTCAAACATGTCCGCCACCAATTCTTTGATATCTTCACCATGAGGAATATCCTCCGCCCCCTTCTTCAAAACGGGATCTCCATACAGCACGATCGGGTATATCATATCTGAGATTCTAAATGCGATTGTAAAATGATTGTTGCACTAATTTTATCGATGTTTTCCTTCTTTCGCCGGTCTTTCTTCTTAGTCCCTCCGGCGATCATGGCATCCATGGCCATTTTGGAGGTAAACCTTTCGTCGTGCAAAAATAGTTTCTTGTTGGGAAATAATTTGCGAAACCTGTTCACAGCTGCCTCTACCAGTGGGGTAGCGTTAGTGGGCGTACCGTCTACTTTTTTGGGCATACCAATCACTACTGCTTCCACCTCCTCTTTTTCAAAGTAGGACTTTAAAAAATCCATCAACGTATGGGAAGGCACAGTATCAAGAGGAGATGCAATCATCCCGAGGGGATCAGTCACCGCTATTCCTGTGCGCTTGGCTCCATAGTCTATCGCCAGTATTCGCGCCATTAATTAAGTTTCGTAAGTTCGTCGATTTTTGATTTGACCATAGCCTCCAGAGCTATAGCCTTGGGAAATAGTATTTTATTTTCGATCTCGGCATGATACCACATTTCCCGATCAAAGGCCTTGATCTCTCGCTCGATCACCTGCCCGTGCAGATCTGAAAGGGTGAGTTCCTCCACGAGGTTTCGAATGCCCTCCAGCTCATCTTCTTCTCGGTGTTCCCGATGAATTTGGCGTAGGGACATAGCGGAATCCAAAGTAAAAATACTCTGAAACTTTCCTTTGTCTATTTCCAGTAACTGGTCGATGTAGGTAAAAACGGTATCTTCCTCTTCGTAGATGTGATTGATAAATTCTTCCACAAATTCCGGAAATATCAATTTGAGGTCTTCGCTGTGGTAATTGTTCACCAGCCCGGCAATGTAGGGGAGCTTTTCTTTGATAAACATGTGGTGAGAGTGCTTGAGGTACTCTATCACAATTTCAATCGGGTAGTTTTTTAGCTCACTAAATGAAAATCTATGTGAGCGATCGAAAAGGTAAAATGCCTTTAGCACCTGACTCTTTTTAAGTCCCATTTCCTGACAGACATCCTTGAGCTTTCGATCTGGACATAAGTAAAACTCCACCCCTAAATAACTGAGGGCGCGTGCGTAGACGTAGTTTTCGTCCACTAAAGATCGGATGGTCTGTTGAAAAACACGCATCTTTTCAAAGATACCAATATGATTGAAAAAGAGCCACTGTTTTTGAACAGAAACGTTTTTGGTAGCTTACACGTTTAGAAATGACCCGAAAGACGCTTAATTTTAGAATCTTAAAAAAACCTCGTAGCCTTGAGTAAAGAAAACAATAAGAACGCCATCCGTCTACCACTGTTTATAGCTGCGGCTATCGCATTGGGAATATTCATTGGTGCCAATATGGCCGGTAGCAATTCTGCTGCAGATAACCTCTACAAGAGTATTTTCAAGTTTAGACAGGTGGTTTCACACATCCAAAACGACTATGTGGACGAAGTAAACACCGACGAACTGGTAGAAACGGCCATAGAAGAAATGCTGGCGAAGCTAGATCCACATTCGGTCTATATTCCTGCCGAGGATTTACAAATCTCACAGGCCCAACTCGAAGGCAACTTTGAGGGCATTGGCATAGAATTCAACATTTTTAAAGACACAATACATGTCGTATCGCCCCTTAGTGGTGGTCCTTCCGAAGCGCTGGGCATTCGCCCCGGTGACAAGATCATCAAAGTAGATGGCAAAACAGTAGCCGGCACCGGGTTTACTAATCAGGATGTGATAAAAACCCTTCGTGGTGAAAAAGGCTCCATCGTGACCGTAGATATCCTTAGAAAAGGGGAACCCGAACTTCTGGAGTTTAAAATAGAGCGTGATGTAATCCCACAATATTCGGTAGACGTATCCTACATGGTAGATGACGAGATCGGCTATATCAAAGTAAGCAGGTTTGCCGCTACTACTTATATGGAATTTAAAGAAGCGCTTCACAAGCTGAAAAAAGCCGGGATGAAGAAAATGATTCTGGACCTCACCAGCAACCCTGGTGGCTACATGGACCCGGCAGTAAAAATGGTGGATGAATTACTCGCTGGCAACCAAATGATCGTCTATACCAAAGGAAAAGATGCCCGTCACAATACGGAATATTTCGCTCAGCGTGAAGGTAGTTTTGAAAAAGGTTCTGTAATTGTCTTGCTTGATGAAGGCTCTGCTTCCGCTTCAGAAATCGTATCGGGAGCCATTCAGGATCACGACCGAGGATTAATCGTAGGCCGTAGGTCTTTCGGCAAGGGTCTGGTACAAATGCCTGTGGCACTAAACGATGGATCTGCGATGCGACTGACCATCAGCAGGTACTATACTCCTAGTGGACGATGCATCCAAAAACCCTATGAAGGCTCGCTAGAGGATTACCACAAAGAATTTTATGAGCGCTATGCTAGCGGCGAAATGTACTCTAAAGACAGCATTAAAGTGAATGACAGCCTGATCTTTGAAACCGACAAGGGAAGAACCGTGTACGGCGGTGGGGGTATCATGCCAGATTATTTTGTACCCCTGGATACCAGTGCCAATACTTCGTACCTCACTCGCCTTTTCAACACCAACACGATCGCTGAGTTTAGCTTAAGCTACGTAGATGAAAACCGGTCCAGACTGGAAAAAATGTCTTTTGATTCGTTTCGAAATGATTTTGAAGTGACTGATGAAATTATCACTGCACTCACAGCTCTAGGTGAGGAAAATGGCGTTGCCCTAAAACAAGATCAACTGAATCGTTCGATGCCTTTATTAAAAACATACCTAAAGGCATTTATAGCCAGAAACATCTGGAAAAATGACGGCTTTTACCCCATCTTCAATGAGCAAAACGAAATTTTCCAAAAAGCGCTTACGCTCATAGATGAAGCCAATCGACTAGCAGATAGTAACTAGAAAAATGATCATAACCCCAAATAAACAACATGACCTATTACCACAGACTGGGAGAAATACCTCCCAAGCGACATACACAGTTTAGACAACCAGACGGCAGCCTTTATGCTGAGGAGTTGGTATCCTCAAAAGGGTTTTCAGGCATATACTCTAACCTGTACCATATCACTCCACCCACACGGGTAATGGCTATAGGCACCCCTGTACCTTTTGGATCCACCATTGCCAAAGACTATGGCCTGAAGCAAACGCATCTCAGTACCAGCAATGTGGGCGAAACCGGTAATGACTATCTGAGTGCTCGCAAAGTACTGCTGATGAACAGCGATGTGAAAATGGCGCTGTGCAACCCTAAAAGCCGTACTATGGACTACTACTATAAAAATGCGGAAGCTGATGAAGTAGTCTTTATCCATGATGGCAAGGGCTGCTTACTTTCTCAGTTTGGCAAGCTGTATGTAGAGGCGGGTGATTATGTGGTCATCCCTCGCACTACCATTTACAAATTCGAATGGGAAGAAGGACCTTTGAGGCTACTCATCATCGAATCGGCATCTCCAGTAGAGACCGTGAGGAGGTACCGCAACGAACTCGGCCAACTGCTCGAACACTCGCCCTACTGTGAGCGTGACATTAGACCTCCGAGTGAACTTATCACTGAAAAAGAACGCGGTTCGTACCACATGCAAATCAAAAAAGGAGACATGCTGCATCAGTACGAGTACGATCAGTCTCCATTTGATCTGGTGGGATGGGATGGCTACCTGTTTCCTTATGCATTATCTATTCACGATTTTGAGCCTATTACGGGGCGTATCCATCAGCCACCACCAGTACATCAAACGTTTCAGAGTGCTGGCTATGTCATCTGCTCTTTTGTACCCCGGCTGTTTGACTACCACCCCAAGGCTATACCTGCGCCCTACAACCACTCCAACATTGACAGTGATGAGGTGCTCTACTACGTGGAGGGGAATTTTATGAGTAGAAAAGGAATAGATAGAGGATCTTTTACCCTGCATCCGGGCGGTCTGCCCCATGGCCCTCATCCTGGCACCGTAGAAAAAAGCATTGGAGCAAAAGAAACTGAGGAGCTAGCTGTGATGCTAGACACCTTCCGACCTCTGTATGTTACAGAAGAAGCCCTGGAGTATGTGGACATCAACTACCCCATGAGCTGGACGGAATAAATTTCACGAACAACCAATAACCACCTGAAGGCAAAAGTTTACCTGCCTTCAGGTGCTTTGATTATTGATCCATTTTCAATGCTTTTAGGTAGGCCTGATCATAATACTTTACCAGGTTAGACCAGTCGAAGAGTGTGGATGATGCTTCCGTTCTATTTCTCAGGTCTATACGATCTCGTCTACTCAGCCGCACGTAGTTGTACATTTTGTTGGCCAGGTTGCCGGCAGCTTCATCAAAGGACTTTTGATTTCTTTTTACCAGGTAAATACCCCTGCGGTCATGGTCTGGCACCTGCTCCTGCACATAATCACCAAAGCCGGCAAGGTCACTAGTGACTGTAGGCACTCCAGAAGCTATACACTCTAGAGGTGTATAACCCCACGGCTCATAGTAGCTCGGAAACACCCCCAGGTGACAGCCCCTAACAAACTGGCCATACTCCATAGAAAACAGAGGGTTGGTGTAGTTGATAAAATCCGGATGGTACACCACTTTTACCGGGTCCTCCTCATTGTTCACCAGATTTGACCTCCTCAAAAAATTGAGAATATCATCCGTGGCGTCATCGTGCAGATTGTGTGTAATGACCGGCGGCAGGTTGTCTGACTTCCAGCTCTGTAGCGTACGCCTAAAACGCAGCTTCCAGTAGTCATCCACAAACTTATTGAGCTCTGGCAACTTGGTATCCTTATGGTTCACCGCATCGAATAGCAGTCGCTCACCCACCTGTTTTTTAATGGCATCTATTGTATGTCGAAATTCCTCCAACAAAGCACGGCTGTGCAAAATCTCCGGGTTGATGCTGTAGTAAGGTCTTTTGGTAATAAAAAACATCACTACGGTAATATCGGATTTTTCGGTCTTCAACCGGTGGTTGAGACGGGCAAGAGCCTCCAGCGTAAGGTCATATCCTTTATTTAAAAACTCATACCTGCCAGAGGTGAAAAAGTATAATGTCTTATCCAGATCAAAAGTATAGCTGGAAAAGAAATGAGACATGGTAAAGGAGTGGATCTTATTCTTATTCTCAAGGTGCAGGTTTTGAAACTCATGCAAAGCTTCAAACCGCTGATTGTTGATCCCATTAGGCAAAATCACATCCGGGTTTCGGCCCAGCAGCTGGCGACACTCGGCAGCAGTCACCTCGCTCACCGTGCTAAACACGTGCGCCCCATGTGCTGCGGCTCGCTCCAGCATGACATTCGACTCGATATTAAAATGACGCGCTTCTTTTTGCCAGTCTACAAACGGTAGGTGGTCATAAAACTGTGGATCGTTCATGGCCAGATACCGCCCCAGCAAGGTGGCATGCGTAGTGAAAATCGTCTTTACAGGCACTTGCTCACGCCTTAGGTCTGGCAGCCCCGAAGCTGCCATCCACTCATGAAAATGCGCCAGTATCTCTTTGCTTCCTTTCACCTCAGCAGCCAGTTCGGACAGGAAAATTTTGACCATTTCCCCAAAAGCAAGCACATCATTGAGCAGGTGATCATCTCCCGGCGTAGAAATACTGTGGTGCTCCCAAAGCAAATATTTGATTTCGCCCAGGCGATGCATCACACTCCCCAGATCAAAAAGGACAACTTTGGGCCTACCCGATACCAACCACACCCCATAGTGTACAGTATACCCATTGTCACGCATGCGCTGAACAGCCCTACCTATAGCATCCGTGGGCTCACCCTCTATCGGCTCAAACTCAGCTGCTACGTTTGACGGCATATATGGTCCCAGCAAGCAATAGTTTTCACCCCACTTGGGTACCACTGTAGGCACTTTAGATCTGATTACTGTATAAATTCCTCCCACCTGGTTGAGCACTTCCCAGGCTATTTCCAAAAGTAGAGCATTTCCCGTTTGTGATTTTGTCAGTCTTCGTGGTGAGGTTTTTCCTTGTTTGGGCATTTAGTTTAGGTTTAATCTATAAGATTAAAGAAAAGCAATTTTGTTTCTTTTTTTGAGTAAAAAGCAAATTATCAATGGCAAAATGTAACCTTAACAATTGATCTCAGTATTTTTTTCGATAGACATGCAACTTTGCCCATGTCTTTTGCATCATCTACATGAGCATTTTACTAAAAAACTGGGCTAACCTCCTATGAAAGGCTGCAAACTCATATTATTCATCCTACTGCTTTGCTTATTCGCATTTATCCGAGAGACGGAGCGTAGAGCCAGCCAGCTACAAGTCGTACAGACCATTACACATTACTTCCACCATATTTCAGAACAGGTTTCTGAGCCTCAAAATTTGCTTTTAGCAAATAGCCAATCTCATGTTGATTCCAGATGTGAATAATCCTATCGCATTTCTGTTAGTTTAAATTCATTGAATTATTGTATTTTTCCGCTAAGACTGTCTATGACCGTCCTAACCCAGCGTGGAATAGCATACAGGTTTTATCAATCCCTCAGGGGAGAGTAGTAACTTTAAAAAGACATTCAACATTCATTATGGAAATCAACGAATCGTACTCAGCCTTTTTAGACGTATGGCACATGGCCATGTGGTACCTCTTTATTGCTGCGATGGCTGTAGGCGGCATTGTACTGGTGGCCTACTGGTTACGGTATGCTACAGCCACCAACCTTAAAACTAAACATGACATAGCTGGTGAATCTGAGATCAAAACATATCTCAACGTCAACTATATCCTCGCAGTAGGTATCTTTTTTCTTGTAAATACGACCTACGCCGAAACCATTATTCTGAGTCCTATCTGGCTTTTTGTGCGCATATTCATTGGAATGTGTATCGGTACGCTACATGCATATATCGCATTTCTCATTTTTAAGTACTACTATCCAGGTCCTCTAGAGAAAAAGCTCAAAAAACTACGCTACACACCACGTGTAAACCCCAATACTGGCAACCAAATGAAGCTCCTTAGCGAGGAAGAGGAAGATGCGTATTTGGACGAAGGCATGCAGGCTGAGGAAGATGCTTTCTCTGTAGACTATGATGTGTGGATAGATGAAGAAACAGGAGAAACACACATAGAAAAATACAAAGGACACCTCAGCGCCTTTGAGTGTGACCGATGCGGGTTCCAGACCTTGAAGATCAACAAAGAAACCATCATCAAGCAACCAACGGAATTTGAAGATGGCCAGATCGAAAAAGAATACAAATGCTCCTACTGTGGGCGTATCAAGCGAAAAACACAAAATCTGGCTACCAAAGTAGACAAAGACGCTTCTGATGGCAAGCTAATTTCGGACCCTCTGGGACATGACAACCGTGTGGATACGGTGAAAATTGAAATCCATAGCACTAAAGGTGAAAACAAGATTTTCGAATTCCAGAACGTAGACCAGGCGAAACACTTCCTCGAAGAGTTTGACTTGAAAAAGCTGGGCGATCAGGAAATGTAACGACACATTACGTATCACCAATATCAATCCGCTCTTCTTTTGAGGAGCGGATTTTTTTATGCACGCGCTTTTCTACCAGCACGATTGGCCAGAAAAACCCCAACTAACACCAGCGCAATTCCTATGACGTGGGCGGTAAGCAAAACCTCTCCATCCAGTACTCCCCAGCATACAGCCACTATGGGGATAATATAGGTCACAGAAGAGGTGAAAACAGGGTCTGTAAGGCTTACTAGTTTATTAAAAATCAGCAGCGCAAATGCAGTACCCACGATACCAAGGGTGAGGATATACCCCGTCGCAAGTAGTGTGCCGTCTACTGTCATGAGCTTAGTAGTAAATTCACTAAAAAATAACAGCTGAATAGCGGCTAAAGGCCCTACAAACAACAAAGAGACACTAGTAATCGTCATGGACTTGAGCCCATGTAGGTGATGCTTGATCACATTCAGGTTGAGTGCATACATGAGCGTGGCTGCTATCACAAATAAGGCGTAGTAATTAAACGACGACAAATCGCCTCCCGACCCTGCCATCACCAGCAAGGCTGTCCCCACAAAGCCTACTCCAATACCGAGAAACACCTGAGGGCGCTGTGATTGTTTGTAAATGAGAAATCCGACCAGCATCGTAAACAAAGGCGTGAGCGCATTGAGTACTCCAGTGACCGAACTCTCCAGCCGGGTTTGCGCAATGGCAAACAAAAACGCAGGCAGAAAGCTACCCACAAAACCTACTGAAATCAGCGGGAGCAGATGGGCTCGCTTCACTTTCTTGAGGTTTTTGATAGCAAAAGGCAGTAAAACCAATGCCGCAGACAAGATACGCAAGCTGCCCACCTCCATAGAGGTGAGACCTAGCAGACCTTTTTTGATCAGGATAAAGGAGCTCCCCCAAATCAGAGAGAGTCCGATGAGAAGGCCCCAGGCCTTCAGGGTGGGTTTTTGGGTCATAGTTGTCGTTGGGAAATAGTAGCTTAAACTACAGGCACCACATCAGAGAAAACTTCACTTACCTCAGCCAAAATGCCAGAGAGCTCCTCAAATGAGTCTGACTCTACCAATCGGGTGCGATAAGGCTTGAAGTTTGGAATACCACGGAAGTAATTGGTATAATGTCGGCGCATTTCAAAAATTCCTTTGCGCTCGCCTTTCCACTCCACTGAAAACTCCAGATGCCTTTTGGCTACTGAAACGCGCTCTTCTAGCGTGGGTGGTGCCAGATGCTCGCCGGTTTCCATGAAGTGTTTGATTTCATTGAATATCCAGGGATAGCCTATAGCTGCCCGCCCGATCATGATACCGTCTACGCCATATTTTTCCTTGTACTCCACAGCTTTCTCAGGGCTGTCGATATCGCCATTTCCAAAAATTGGAATATGAATATCAGGGTGGTTCTTCACCTCCGCAATTTTGGTCCAGTCAGCCACACCCTTATACATCTGCTTGCGCGTACGTCCATGGATTGTCAGTGCCTGTATGCCCACATCCTGTAGGCGCTTGGCTACTTCCACTATCCGTATAGTACTATCATCCCACCCCAGTCGTGTCTTTACCGTCACGGGCTTATCCACTGCTTTTACGATCTCTGCAGTCATCTCCTGCATCTTGGGGATATCCAGCAAGATTCCTGCTCCAGCTCCTTTGCAGGCTACTTTCTTCACAGGACAGCCGTAGTTGATGTCGATAATTTCCGGATTAGCCTCCTCAGCAATAGCCGCAGCCTGCCGCATAGAGTCTATCTTATCTCCAAAGATTTGAATGCCTATGGGGCGCTCATAATCATAGATATCGAGTTTTTCCACACTCTTGGCTGCATCTCGTATGAGCCCTTCTGAGGAGATAAACTCCGTATACATCATGTCCGCACCGTTTTCTTTGCATACTGCCCTAAACGGCGGATCACTCACATCCTCCATGGGAGCCAGCAACAGCGGGAACTCCCCTACCTCTAAGTTTCCAATTTTGACCACAGACTTAACGCTAATTTTGCCGTAAATTTAGGGCAATTATGAACAATATCCTCAAAAACACCACTACCGGCACTGAACCGGGATCTCCGTGGCTGTACCTATTGATATTGGGTGGTTATGTGCTAACTGCCCTTTTTTTATTTAACTACCTGGGCCTGCTCATTGTCATGGGTATTTATGGCATTGATCACGCGCAGGCTTTGGCTCTTTTCACCAACCCATACACCAATGGGGACTCTAAAGTTCCTTTGCTGATCATTCAGGGTGTAACATCACTAGGTGCCTTCGTAATTGTACCATTCGCCTACATGAGATGGACACTCAGCAGCTCGGCAAGCTCCTTTTTCCAAACACCCACACCCGCCAGCAGACCGATGCTCATGACTGCCGCAATTGTTTTCTGCTTTATGGTGGCCAACAGCGTGGTTGTCGAGTGGAACCAAAACATAGACTTACCCGATTTTATTTCGGGATTTGAGCAATGGGCACAGAGCAAAGAAGCTCAACTAGAGCAGATCACCAGATACCTTACCTCTTTCGATTCGCTCTCAGAGTTTTGGCTGGCCATGGTGGTAATTGCCGTACTGCCCGCAGTGGGTGAAGAACTCCTGTTTAGAGGCCTCGTCCAAAATCTTTTTGGTAAAGCATTTGCCAATCACCATGTAGCCATCTGGACAGCTGCCATTCTATTTGGCATGTTTCACTTACAGTTTTATGGTGTGGTGCCAAGAATCTTTTTAGGAGCTCTTTTCGGATACATTTATTATTGGTCTGGTCACCTTTCGCTGGCTATGGTAGGACATTTTGTCAATAATGGCCTGACACTCTGTATGCTATACGCTGCCCAGCTGGGCTATACGTCATTCGACCCAATGGACGATCAGGCCTCTCCTCCACTCTATGTTACTGCCTTATTTTTTGTGGTGGGTGGGGTATTGTTATATTTATTCAAAAATTACTTTGCGCTGACAAAAAATGCGTGATTGGCAGACCGTATTTAGAGACACCCTTCAGTACCGGGCAGAAATTGTGAAAGCCGTCTTGGAAGATCATAACATGCAACCCGTACTGCTCAACAAAAAGGACTCTGCCTACCAGTTGGGTTTTTTCGAAATCAAAGTAGCTCCTGAGCATGTGATTCAGGCTCTAAAACTTATAAACGACGACATCAACTTTGAGTAAATTTACTGACCTCTACCAGCGTATCATTTCGGCAGCTGCCGGAGCGGCCATTATCATATCATCGCTGATTATCGGCGAATGGAGCTACTTTATTGTCTTTTTCACCATTTCCCTACTGGCTCAGTGGGAGTTTTACAGACTCATCAAGCTGCAAAGCTACCTGCCCATTCGACTGCTGGGTGTCACGATCGGCTCAGCGTTATTTGTACTCTCCTTTTTTGTATCTCGGGGCACACTAGACCCCAAATATTACTTTGCCATTTTCCCGGTGGCATCACTCATTTTTTTAGTGAAGCTGTATAAGAAAAACGACAACACACCTTTTCTCAATATTGCGTTGTTTTATTTAGGCCTCACCTACGTGGCACTACCATTTGCCCTCATGAACGTGGTAGTGCACTACCATGGGTGGTACAGCTATGAAATCCTCCTGGGCCTTATGTTTATCATCTGGGGCAGTGATACTGGAGCTTATTTTGCAGGAATTCGATTTGGAAAGCGTAAGCTCTTTGAGAGGCATTCGCCAAAAAAATCATGGGAAGGGTCTATTGGTGGAGCCGTTACAGCAGTGATATTTTCCATCATCATCAGCCGGTACAGCACCGGGCTAGAGATGTGGCAGTGGGTCTCCGTGGCATTCATTGTAGTGATTACCGGCACCTATGGAGACCTGGTAGAGTCCATGTTTAAGCGCACCATGCAGATTAAAGATTCGGGCACTTCTATACCGGGTCATGGAGGCTTTTTGGACCGATTTGACAGCTTAATTCTATCGGTTCCGTTCATTGTCGTTTTCCTCAAACTTTTCTAGTTAAATCTGGGGAAAAACTTAGCTTTGTGGCCAAATAAACAATAACCCCAATTTAATTCTTATATAAGCATGGCGTACATTGAACCTGCTCCTATCAAGGACAAAGGCAATCCTTTTGAGTCCATGATGTCGAGATTTCACATTGCAGCCCAACACTTGGGTCTGGATGATGAAGTTTACAACGTTTTGAAATCCCCATCCAAACAAGTCATTGTTTCACTCCCCGTTACTATGGACAATGGCTCAATCAAAGTATTTGAAGGGTACCGTGTGATTCACTCCAACATCCTGGGACCGTCTAAAGGTGGCATCCGTTATGACATGGATGTAAATCTGGATGAAGTAAAAGCACTGGCCGCATGGATGACGTGGAAGTGTGCCGTGGTAGACATCCCCTATGGTGGAGCTAAAGGAGGCATCAAGTGCAACCCCAGAGAAATGTCTCCCGGAGAAATAGAACGACTCACACGTGCCTTTACTCAGGCCATGCATGAGATCTTCGGGCCAGACAGAGACATCCCTGCTCCGGACATGGGCACAGGTCCTCGCGAGATGGCCTGGCTGATGGACCACTATTCCCGGTCTCAAGGCATGACAGTAAACTCCGTAGTAACCGGCAAACCGCTAGTACTTGGTGGCTCACTAGGACGCACGGAGGCTACTGGCCGTGGAGTAATGATATCGGCCCTTGCCGGCATGGAAAAGATGAAAATCAATCCATTTAAAGCTACATGCGCGGTGCAGGGTTTTGGAAACGTCGGCTCATGGGCTGCAAGCCTACTGGAAGAACGTGGCGTGAGTATCGTCAGCGTATCGGACCTTTCGGGTGCTTATTACAACAAAGATGGCATCAAAATACAGGAGGCCATCAACTACCGAAACATGAACAACGGCTCACTGGAGGGCTTTACCGGAGCAGAAAAGATCGATCCGGAAGAGCTGCTACTGCTAGAAGTAGACGTACTCGTGCCAGCAGCTGTAGAAGATGTCATCACTGAAAACAACGCCCACCAGATCAAAGCCAAGCTGATAGTAGAAGGTGCCAATGGCCCTACTTCTGCTAAAGCTGACGCTATTCTCAATGATAATGGTGTGATGGCTGTGCCCGACATTCTGGCCAATGCTGGTGGAGTAACTGTATCTTATTTTGAGTGGGTGCAAAACCGTCTTGGCTACAAATGGACGGCCGAGCGTGTAAACCGCCGATCAGACAGGATCATGAAGACTGCTTTCGATAAAGTATACGAAACAGCTCAAGAGTATAATGTATCGCTGAGAATAGCTGCTTATATTGTAGCTATAGATAAAGTCGCCAAAACCTATAAATACCGAGGAGGATTCTAAAAATGAACATTCACAAGGAAGGAAAAAAAATCATACCAGTAGCAGCCCTAATCTTAGGGCTGCTCTATGCACTGCTCTATTGGCTTATACCCTTTCAGATCGTACAGATCGTGCTAGGAGTAGCTGCTGTCATCTTTTTTATCCTCGTTGTGAGATTTTTTCGCGATCCAGAGTTTCCTGTAGCTAAAAACCCCAAACAAATCATAGCACCTGCAGATGGTAAAGTGGTGGTGATCGAAGAGACGGAGGAATCTGAATACCTCAAAGATCGTAGAATACAGGTATCAATTTTCATGTCTCCATTGAACGTGCACGTAAACCGGAGCCCGGTAGCAGGGGAAATCTCCTATTTCAAATACCACCCGGGTAAGTTTCTCGTGGCATGGCACCCAAAATCCAGTACTGACAATGAGCGGACCTCCATTGGTCTCAAGCTACCATCCGGTGTAGAAATCATGATGCGCCAGGTGGCAGGAGCAGTGGCTCGTCGCATTTGCTTTTATTCCAAAACCGGTGATACTGTAGAGCAGGGAGACAAGTTTGGCTTCATACGATTTGGAAGCAGAATAGACCTGTACCTACCCCTTGATGCGGACATCAAAGTAGACCTCAACGAGATCAGCTACGGAGGAAAAACCATAATTGCAGAGCTTCCATAAATCCAGATGATTAGGGGGCATTTGTTTATAATGGCCCTACCAATTGTCAATTGGTGACAAACCTACTAGCCTGATATTTATATTCGTGTTGACGCAATCCATCAACACATGCACAAATTCAGGCTTTACTTTTTCATTTCAGTTACTCTGTTAGCAGCTGCTCATGGGCAAAATGGCACCGAAGCTATACGCCTCAATCAAATAGGCTATTACCCCAATACCGAAAAGCTCGCAGTAGTCGTAGAAGGCAAATTGGGTACTGGGTTCAACGTAAGGAATGTATCTGATCAAGAAAGCGCCTTTTCCGGAGAATTGACTGATTATGGTTACTGGGAATCTTCTGGTGAAAGTGTCACCATTGCCGATTTTTCTAGCCTGACTACACCAGGAGAATATTTTCTGGACATCCCTGATATTGGCAAGTCATACCCCTTTGTGATCAATGATCACGTACTGAACGGAGCCACCAAGGCAGCTTTCCGTGCGTACTACTTCAATAGAGCATCTATGGCCATTGATCCTGGTTTTGGCGATCACTGGCATCGTGCAGCAGGGCATCCAGACGATCATGTACTGGTACATAGCTCAGCAGCAAGTTCCGCCCGTCCAGAAGGCACCAGCATTAGCTCACCAGGAGGCTGGTATGATGCGGGGGATTTTGGCAAGTACATTGTAAACGGAGGGATCAGTGTACACACGCTTTTGGCGGCCTATGAAGCTTTTCCTCAATATTACGACCAGCTTCAATTGCGGATACCCGAAAGCTCTAATAACCTCCCCGACCTGCTAGATGAAGTACGCTATGAACTGGACTGGATGCTAACCATGCAGGACGAAGACGGTGGTGTGTATCACAAACTCACCACCCTCAACTTTGTAGGAGAAGTAATGCCTGCTACCAGCAATGCCCAACGATACGTTTACTACAAATCCACAGCTGCCGCACTCAACTTTGCGGCAGCCCTGGCACAAGGAGCACGTATATACGAGCCGTTTGACAGCACGTACGCCACACAGCTTTTGGCTGCAGCCAAAAAGGCCTGGACATGGGCACTAAACCATCCAGATCGAATTTACGACCAAAACAAAGTGAATCAGCAATATGATCCGGATGTCTATACTGGTGCATATGGTGATGGCAATGTAGCCGATGAATTTAACTGGGCTGGAATAGAGCTCTACCTTACCACGCAAAACGACACTTACCTCGAATCGGTAGATTTTAATCATTGGCTAGGAGCACCATCCTGGCCTGGAACGCATTTTTTAGGGCTGGCCTCTATTCTCAACAACCCAGACCGGCTTACCGATGCAGTATCTTTTTCCTCTATCAAAGACAAGGTATTAGCTCTAGCCAATGATTTAGAAAAACGAAGAGCTAATGCACCTTACAAAATTTCACATGATTCATTCTACTGGGGATCTAACTCCAATGCTGGAAATGATGGCATGGTGCTGCTCTATGCGTATTTGCACACAAAAGAATCTAAATACCTCAATGCAGCCATTAGCATAGTAGATTATTTATTGGGTAGAAATGCCACAGGTTACAGTTTTCTCACTGGAGTTGGCTCCAAGCGTGTGATGAACATTCACCACCGACAATCCATGGCCGACAACATTTCAGATCCTGTTCCCGGGTTTATTGCTGGTGGGCCCGATGGTCAGTGGTCTAACTATAGCGGCTACTGTACGGGCACTGATTTTGGCAACTTACCTGCCAAAGCCTTTCTGGATATCGACTGTGCATATAGCATGACGGAAGTCACCATCAACTGGAATGCACCATTCGTTTTTCTGGCGGGTGGGCTGGAAGCAATGGCATCTGAGAGTGATTTCACTGCCGCAAACAAACTAGCTATCCCAACACTTTTAGAATCTACTACAGTGACAGACACCGAAATAAGCCTGATATGGAAGGATAATGCATTTGTTGAAGAATATTATATCATAGAGCGATCGAGTGGAGGAAATAGTGCGTTTGAAGAAGTAGCAAAGCTAGCGGCCAACACCACCAGCTATACAGACGAAGGGCTACTACCAGGCACCAATTATACCTATCGAGTGAAGGCATCTTACAAAGACTGGGAGTCAGATTACGCAACGATTGAGGCTACAACTCTTGAGGTAGGTGCACTGTTACATGCAAACAGCTACAGCAAGCTTTTTCCAACTAAAACCACAGGGGAGCTATTTTTGAAGCATGATCAAACACCTCAGCGAATTATAATCCGAAGCCTGTCCGGCACTGTCCTATCTGTTCAATCCGTTTCCATCGCCCCTAATCTGACCCGGATTAACGTCCACAATTTAGCGGATGGGGTTTATTTGATACAAGCGGAATATCCGGGATACACCGAAACACAGAGGATTATCAAACTCTAGTCAACAAAAAAGCCACTCCTGTCTTCCGCACACAATAACGGTTTCATACTAAAAAGTGTGTTTCTGGCTTTTGAGTAAGGTTTTTACTTGAAAAGTGACTGACCCAGCGTAATTTGTAGGCGTGTTTATACGTCAAA
>NZ_QREG01000009.1:0-192242 GCF_003386095.1 Marinoscillum furvescens DSM 4134
TCGGCTTCCTTCATGCAGGTCTTCACAGACAATACACTTGCCGCTCAGCTAGTACTTCCCCTCATCGGGCGTACAGAGGACTTGTCCCTTTTTTTTTTTAAAAAAAAACTCACCTCCAAGTATTTGCGCCCTGCCGGGCGCACACAAAAAAAAAGCAGCTACATCTTCATGCAACTGCTTTTATCAAGGGTGGAAGATCGGGGGCGATGGGACCGACCCTTCGGCCGATGACTTCCTCAACCACAATCCCATAAAATCCTTTCATATCGATTCTTAAGAAAAGTCTGGATAGCTTGAGGGATTTCAAAAACTCAAAACTCCTTAAAACAAAAAAAAAGCAGCTACATCTTCATGCAACTGCTTTTATCAAGGGTGGAAGATCGGGTTCGAACCGACGACCTCCTGAACCACAATCAGGCGCTCTAACCAGCTGAGCTACAACCACCGTTTGTCCAACTACACGGCAAGTCCGTGATTTTTGGGAATGCAAAGTTAAATCCATTATTGGATTAATAAAAAAATAATTTCAACGAAATATTCATTTACACCAAAAGCCAACACAAACGCAACTTTTACCCTGATCTACTCAAACAATCCACGCCTTTTAGGACTTGTTTTTACTTCTTAAATTTCCAATTTTCAACTTATGTCCGAACTCAAATCCTGGCTTCATTATCTGACATCATTGGAATTTCCAGTTGCTAATTTGATAGCTGGACTACTCATCGGTCTTCTGATCAACTGGGTAGTGTATATCTCTCTGGCTATTACCTCTAAAAAGGCTCGATCCAACGACCTGTTGATCTTACGTAAGCATTGCAAAGGCGCCTTCAACTTTTTTGTACCTGTTTTATTCATCTTCATCGCGCTACATTATGCCGATGACAACAGCTTCAAAGATTTGCTCATGGTCTTGCTTCGCATCTTGCTGGTAGTAGCTACTACTCATTTGCTCATCCGCTTTGTCTATAGCCTGGAAGCCATCTTTTTGGAGCGTTATCAAATCGATAAAGAAGACAACCGAAGGGAACGAAAAATTATTACTCAATTAAACTTCGTGAAAAAGACGTTCATTATCGTTTTGGTAATGATCGGTCTGGCTGTAATCCTCTTAAGCTTTGAGGCAGGCCGTAAATATGGACAAACTATCCTTACCTCTGCAGGAGTGGCCAGTGTCATTATAGGCTTTGCAGCACAAAAGTCTATAGCCAATTTTCTTGCTGGTATTCAGATTGCTTTTACACAACCCATCAAGATAGATGACGCGGTGCTGGTAGAGGGTGAGTGGGGATGGATAGAAGAAATAAACCTGACCTATGTGGTAGTGAGGTTGTGGGACTGGAGGCGCCTGGTACTTCCCATTACTTATTTCATAGAAAAACCCTTTCAAAACTGGACCCGTAACAAGGGTGAAATTATTGGCTCGGTGATGTTGCACCTGGACTACCGCACACCTGTCCCTGTTTTGCGTGAGCAACTTACCACAATCCTAAACAATGAACCTCTATGGGATGGGAAGGTTAATTCACTACAGGTGGTAGACACCCGAGAACATTATATAATGGTACGGGCGCTAATGTCTGCCAAAAACTCTCCGATGGCATGGGACCTGCGCTGCAGTGTTCGCGAGCAGCTAATCAGCTACTTGCAAAAGCATCACCCCGAAAGCCTTCCCATACAGCGTATGGACATTCAGCGGACTTTTCATGATGAATCTCATACCGAATAGACGAAAAAAATTACGATATGCTAACGTTCCCACAAGATTTTCGTAATTTTACTCAAAATCATTACCCTGAAAAGCTTCTTAATTATATTGATCACCCTGATTTCTGCCATTAGCTCGAACCTGGCAATTGCAGGAATTACCGAAGACAAGTCGTCTTTGAAAGGGTCTTCTATATCCAACAACACGGAAGAAAAGAAATCTGAAGAGCCCGTGGAAGAAGAAGCTCTAAGTGAACCTTCAGCCGAAAATTCTACAACCGCTTCCAGCGGTGGTGTGTACCACACTCAGGCTCCCGATAGCACCAATCTCAACTCTGTCTGCAAGTTTAACTTCATCTTTTATTTTATCTACAAGATGAAATATGACGATGCGCCAGCCGGAGCTAGTCAGCTCAACTTCGAATTTTAAGTAGAGGCGATAAATGCTTCCAGCTCTTTGAGCGAAATGCGCCCTTCATAGAAGGCCTTACCAAAAATAACGCCGTACACTCCCATATCATGTAATCTTTTGATATCGTCGATGTTGCGTACTCCCCCACTGGCAAAAAGGCACAACTCTGGGTAATCTTTGAGCAGGCGCTCATACAAGTCAAAAGAGGGGCCTTCCATGATCCCATCTTTAGAAATGTCCGTAGTTTTTAGGTATTTGAGTCCACGATCATAGAAAAAGCTGATGTGCTCATCCAGTGGCAATTTGGTGTCTTTTTGCCAGCCGCCCACCTTGATGAGTCCGTTGAGGGCATCAGCACCAAGCGCAATTTTTTCTCTGCCATATGACATAATCCAGTTGGCAAAGAGCTCTTTATTATACACTGCAATAGTAGCAGCTGTAATGCTTTCCGCACCAAACTCCAGCGCTTTGAGTATATCTCCATCGGTATGAAGACCTCCAGCAAAATTAATTTTCAAATCGGTATGTCCGGCGATTAGCTCCAGAGTAGGGTAATTGACAGGGGTGCCTTTTTTGGCTCCGTCCAAATCGATGAGGTGAATACGCTTGATTCCATGATCGGCAAATCGCTCGGCAACATCCAGCGGACTCACGTCGTAGACTTTTTCTCGGGTATAATCGCCCTGGGTGAGGCGTGCGGTTCTGCCACCGATTACCGAAATGGAAGGTACTAGTCGCATAGGTTCTTTTTTGGGTTTTATGAAGTTAGGGTACGTGCCGGGCTGATCACCCAGACTCAACAAAGATATAAGATGAGTACTAATTCATCTGTACCAATTTGAAGCCTTCTCCATGAACCGTCAACAGCTTAAGGGATTCTTCTTCACGAAGGTATTTGCGGAGCTTGGCAATGTATACATCCATACTGCGCGCATTGAAATACGAATCATCTTTCCAGATTTTTTTCAGTGCGATGGTACGTGTCACGGTTTGATTGAGGTTTTCAAAAAATAGCTTTAGAAGCTCGTTTTCTTTGGTGGTAAGCCTGACGGGCCCAGAAGGCAACTCTAGCGAATTATTGGCATGTTGGTATTTCAGTTTGCCTATCACCAATTCTTCAGGAAGCTCCTGCCGAGAGGCTCCCTTCATGGTACGGTGCAAGACCGCCTGTATTCTCATCAGCAGCACCTCCATGCTAAAAGGTTTGGTGATATAGTCATCTGCGCCGATTTTAAACCCTTTGATGACGTCTTCTTTCATCGACTTAGCTGTGAGAAAGATGATGGGAATGTCCGCATCGATTTCTTTGATTTCTGTAGCCAGCTGAAAACCGTCTTTTTTAGGCATCATCAGGTCCAGGATACACAGATCAAATTTACCGGGTTTAAACGCCGCGGCCCCTTCTTCCCCGTCTCTGCAAAGCGTGGTGGTATACCCTTTGAGGTTTAGGTATTCATTGAGTATTTGGCCGAGGTTTTCGTCATCTTCGGCGATCAATAGTCTAGGCTTCTCCATGATGTACTGGTAATGTGATGGTAAACTTACTACCCTTTCCCCATTCGCTTTCTACACTCACTGTGCCGCTATGCATTTCCACCATTGTTTTTACGTAGGCGAGCCCCAGTCCAAAGCCTTTCACATTGTGAATGTCGCCAGTGGGCACGCGATAAAACTTTTGAAATATATGATTTTGGGCTTCTTTAGTCATCCCTATGCCTCGGTCCTGTACAGAAATATGCACATTTTTTCCTTTGGCATACATGCGAATGGTAATATCAGGTGCGTCGTTGGAGTACTTATTGGCATTTTCCAGCAGGTTTACCAAAATATTGGTAAGGTGCGTAGGATCGCCATACACTTGTATATTGGGAGCATTGTCTATTAGTCGAATAGTACCCTGGCGAGATTCTACTTGTATCATTGTTTTTTCACGTGCATGCTCCACCAGCTCTTTTAGCTGCATTACTTCGCATTTGAGCTCTATGTCGTTACGGTCGAGGGCGGCCATATGCAAGACCCGCTCCACTTGCTCACCCAGTCTTTTGTTTTCATCTCCTATCATTTTTAGATACCGCTCGCGCATGCCTTCCATCTGTTTGATCTCCCGGTCACTCAGGGCCTCGCATGCCAGCGAAATGGTAGCAATTGGCGTTTTCAGCTCATGCGTCATGTTATTGATGAAGTCGTTCTTCATCTCAGAAAGCTTTTTCTGACGCAATATGGTGTGAATAGAGTACCCAAACGAACCAACAATCACCAGTACCAGCAGTCCCGAACTAGCCATGGTCAACCAGATTTTGCTTAGCAGGTATTGTTGCTTATCAGGAAAGTTGACCACCAGCCAGTTTTGCTCGCCGATCAGGTCGTTGGGAAACAGGCTAGCTCGCAGTTCACTTTTTTCTAGTGCTTCTTTATGGTCACGGTTATTGATCAGGAGTAGTCGGTTGTTGATGGGAGATACCACAGCATAGTTGAAGGGTATGTCTATGCCTCTGTCTCTAAATTCCCCAGCCAGCAGGGAGTCCAACTGGTGAGGGTTGAAGCGGGACATTACCGACCGCTCGGAGATCAGCATGTTTTCAAGTACCTGAAAGACCATCTCACTTTTGCGGGTAGCTCGGGCTATGTGTTCGTCCAGGTAGTTTTGTGTGCCTGGGGAGAGTTTAGGCCGGGGACCTTCATAGTGCTCTGCTGAAAACTGAATACTACCCCCGGCAGTTTGTGCCTGAAAATCAAAAACGATGTTTAAACCCTGACCACTTTGTAAGGTATCTGAGTAGATTTTCACTCCGGGACTTCCCGGAGCAGCAGGCTGTGGAGGTTGTGGGGGCTTTACTCCAGTGAAAGGATATGCCTGATGAAAGGCATATAGCGCTTCTTGCTTTTCGAGCTTTTCTGAAACAGCATGTATGGCCTCCATAGCATCACGCTTAAAACGCTCCTCATTGGCCCGAATCACAGAGTCTATCCAAAACCACTGAAAGCCAATTAGCCCCAGAAGTGCCAGACTCATTAGCGCTACCATCCATCGAAGTGTCGATCGCTTCATGTAGCAAATCTACGGCAAAAGTGCCCCTCACGTTCGCCATTAACCTTTTTTAACAACCATTAACCACCTTTTAACGTCTCTGCCTCAGCCATTTCCGTAAGTTCGCTACAGACCTAAATGGCTAAAACATGAAAAAGATTATCCTCCCCCTACTGGCAGCACTCATGATCATGAGTCAGGAGTCTGCCGCCCAAAAGTCTTCCGACGAAAACGAAGTACAGGTAAAAATCTCCCGAGAAGTAGACGGTGAGATGATACATTTTGAAAAATCATATCCTTCTGAAGAAGCCATGCGCTCAGATGAAGAGCTACAGGAGTTTATCGGCAAAGAAAACTCGTTTCCGTTCGACCCGCCTCCAGCTCCACCACACCCCCAGATTTGGCATCCAGGTGCCAACATGACTTTTCACTTTGATGGCGACAGCCTCTCCAAAAGAATAAAAGTCCTGACTGACTCTGGGCACTATGCTTTCAGTTATCATCTTGATGACATGGAGGAGCACATGAAAGACATGAAAGTCATCATCGACAGGCAACTACAAAATGTGCAGGACATGGACTTTCACATCGCTATGCCCGATATGGACAGCCTCCAGGAAAACATCGAAGTAATGGTGAAAAAAATCGCAGATGTAGATCATAAGCCGCCGACTCCAACCCCAACAAGAGACATCTCCATCAGCCCTGATGTAAGTGCTTTTGGTAAACGTGCCCGACTCAAAGACCATGAACGTCTAGAACTCAATGACCTGGGTGTGAAAGTATCTCCGCTGGCATCCATCTACCTACGGATGGAGACCCCTGATTCGGAGGCAGATCTCACCATAAGTGTACGAGACACAAACGACCGGCTGCTTTTTCATCAGCTCATTCCTGCTTTTGCAGGACGCTACTCACAGCACATAGACCTCCGAAAATATGATGCGGGAGACTATTTGCTCACACTGCAGCATGGCGACAAAAAGCTGCTAAGAAGCATTACGATCAAGTAAAGTAAACCCCACCCCATGGTGGTTTTTGATTTCAAGGTTTGAGTCAGCTTTGAGATACTTTCGAAGCCTGGATATAAAAACATCCAGGCTTCGGCCTTTGAAGTAGTCGTTTTCACCCCAAATAGCGATGAGAATATCTTCGCGCTTTACCAGCCGATTGCTGTTTTCAGCAAGTAACTGCAACAGCTGAGCTTCCATTTCTGTAAGCTGGCTGGTGTGGCCTCCTCCTTCCAGCTGATAGTTTTGTGGGTCAAAAGTCAACGTCCCGATAGTAAATTTTTCAGCATCCCGAGGCATAAGAATAGTTCGGCGTAAAAAAACCCGTATGCGGTGGGTAAGTTCTGGCACTGAAAATGGTTTGGTAATGTAGTCGTCTCCACCTATCTCAAATCCGCGCAATCGATCCTCCTCCATGGATCGAGCGGTCAAAAACAAAATGGGCACCAGCTCATCATGCGCTCGAATGTTCTTGGCCAGTGTGAAGCCGTCCATACGAGGCATCATGACATCTACCAGGCATAGGTCTGGTGCATGAGCCTTGTAGGCCTCCAGTGCAGACGCTCCGTCACTGGCCTGTACCACCTTAAAACCTTCCTGCTCTAGCTGGTCAGCCACCACAAAAGAGAGGTTTTCATCATCCTCGGCTAATAAAATTACAGGTTGCTTCATGCTATGGGCAGTTTAATGCAAAATTCGGTCTCTTCTGTGTTGCTCACGAGCGATACGCGACCTCCTATCTTCCGAATGGCTGTTTTCACAAAATATAATCCCAGACCAAAGCCTTTCACGTCATGGCGGTCCTTGTTGCCTATCCGATAAAACTTTTCAAAAACCTTTTTTTGATCTTTCTTCGGAATACCCACTCCATCATTGATTACCCTTATGCGCACATGTTTTCCCTCCTGTTCTCCTACTATTCTCACGTAAGTGTCACCATATTTGAGGGCATTGTCTAATAGGTTGTCCAGTACGGTTTCCAACAAAATACTGGGAGCGCTCACCTGTAGGTCTTTGAGCGAATTGATATCAGACTCTACATTTTTCGGTGTTTCGGGCAGGTCTCTGAGTTTGCGCTCTATCAACTCGCGAATAGCTATCAGCTCCACATGCTCCTTTCTTTCACCCTCAAGCTGTGCGGTCTGCAGCAGCCGGTGCACATGCTGCTCCAGGCGTGCAAGCTCTGAACGCATCACTGCGGCATATTTTTCCATTTTACTCCCTTCTTGCGCTTGCCGGTCCACATATCCAGCCGCCACTTGTAGTGTGGTGAGTGGAGTTTTAAACTCATGGGTCATGTTGTTGATAAAATCTCGCTGGACTTCACTGAGACGTTTTTGACGAAGGATTACCACCAGAGCGTAGCTAAAAAAAATCAAAATCACGAGCGTAAGACCGGAGGTCACTTTCCAGATACCAAGTTGGTTGGCGAGACCAGAAGCCTTGCCCGGAAAATAGAGGCCAAAGTAGTACTCGTCTTTTGCCAGCTTGGGAAGCTTGCCAGTAGGCTTTGCGCCATCAGCGCCCTTTAGTCTCACAAAATCACCATAAACCATCCGATCTGACTGACAGTCATACACGCCATACTCATAATCCTGATCTATATGGTATTTGCGGAGTTCTGCACGCAACAGATAGTCCAGCGATTGTAGGTCTATCTGATAGTTGGTACGGGCAATGAAGTAGTTGCTGCTTAATTGGTCGATTGGATCAATAGAAGGAATGTCATTACCGTTGGCCTCACACAGTCCTTCTACCACGTTGTGCAGGGCCATTTGCACATTGCGGTTAAACTGCTCTTCCTGCTTGTCCATGGCCTGTGAAACCCAAAAGACCTGTACCACCACAATTGCCACCATAGACAGGGAGCCTAGTACCACCAAAAACCTAATGGGCGTGTTTTTCATCTAGTGAAAATAACACCTTTCAATCAGGACCTATAAAAATGACGGGGCACTTTAACATCTCATTAACAATCATTAGGAGATCATTAACAGCCATTTCAAAACTAAAAAGACAGCTTTGGGTCAACACAAAACTTAACGAATTATGAAAAAAATCTCTTTCATCCTCATGCTCGGCATAGCAGTAGCTGCTATGGCTGCTACTGCTCCTATCAGTTGGAAAAGCACCCAGCTAAAGTTGGGTCAGGTAAAAGCCAATGTGGCTATACCGCTAACGTTTGAGTTTACCAATGTATCCGACAAGCCTGTGACTGTATTGGAAGCCAAAGGCTCCTGTGGTTGTACCAGTGTGAAGTTTCCCCAGGATGCCATAGCACCGGGAAAAAGCGCCACAATAACCGCCTCTTTTCGGTCTGGCAAAGTGGGTACATTTAAAAAGAACATCCGGATTCGTACGGACCAGTCAGAAGCATATACTTACCTGTATTTTACGGGCGAGGTAGTACACTGAAGACTTTTTGCCGGGGACCTTGTCCCTGGCTATCACTGATTAATATCGATCAGACTTTTTGCCAAACAGTACGGCATCCAGAGAAAACTTGCCCGCACCCATAAAAAGAATAGCAGAGAAAGCCACCAGATAACTTATGGCCAATTCCTTGCTACTAAGTGGATCGCTACCATGCACGACAAATACCGCTACACACATAGCAATGATGAGCGGAATCACTGTAAGTCTGGTAGCAAAACCAAGCGCTACAAGAAGAGCACATACAAGCTCTGCAAACACGGTAAGTCCTAATGATACCGTGCCTCCCAGGCCTAAAAAATCCATGAACTTGGGCGCTATTCCTTCAAAGTTGGTGAGCTTGCTATACCCATGTGTCATCATCATCAGACCAAAACCCAGTCGTAGAAAAAGTGAGGCAAAATTTACTGAAGAGGAAGTGGTCCTCGGGGCCAAAAAAGTGTTGATCATCGCTATCTATGAATAAGTTGCTGTTAAATCAAAAAATCTTACTTTTTAATCAATCAGGCGATGATTGTCTGGTCAAGTGTGAGGCATACTGGATTCGAACCAGTGACCTCTACCCTGTCAAGGTAGCGCTCTAAACCAACTGAGCTAATGCCTCAAAAGTCACTAATACTTAGGACTCAAAGTGATACAGCAGCATAAGTGTAGCTGTAAATGCCGGTTTTTTTTGTCCGGTGATTTCCATGCGTGCACCTATTTCCGCTTTACAAATGCCGCGGAGGTTGGTCACATTTTCCAGGTGAGCATGTAGTACTAGCTCGCTCCCCACTGGCACCGGTTGATTAAACTTCAATTCTTTGATCCCATAATTCACCATCATCTTCAGGTTATTGGGCTTCAATATCTGTGCCCACATGGTAGGGACAATAGACAGGGTAAGATACCCATGTGCGATGGTGCTGCCAAATGGTCCTTCGGCAGCTTTTTCTTCGTCTACATGAATCCACTGATGGTCCATTGTAGCATCCGCAAACTTATTAATCTGCTCCTGTGTGATAACCAGGGGCTCAGAATGTCCAAGGTCTTTACCAATATATGTGGCAAACTCCTCAAAACTTCCAATCTCTAATGGCATAGCTAAAAACTCCGTTTAGTTTGAAAAGGTGTAGATCTTAGCATTCCGGTGGGAAATACTGAAAACAGCAACAATGTTACAAAAACCCCACTGAATACCCACAAATCATCGTTAGAAATATCCACAACAGCACACTTTTTTTCCAGTGAGTTTTTCAACATTGACTCATTTCAATTGTTGGGATATTAAACAGAATCAAATTACTTTTAATTACAAACCAAATCACCGGACTCTCATGCAAATCAACAATATACTCGTCCCTGTAGATTTTTCAGAATGTTCCAAAAATGCATTGAAGATTGCCATAGGTTTTGCTAAGCAGTTCAACGCTAAAATTCATATGGTAAACGCTGTGCACGTCCACCATCCTCATCCAGATTTTGTAGGTGGCAGTTTGATAGACTCTATCATGCTGGATTATGAAAACCAGGTAAAAGACAGCTTCGAAGAATTGGAATCAGAAATTATTGAGCTAAAAGACGTCCCTCATGAAGCAGACCGATTTATCTCCTACCTCACCGATGCTATCTACACGGAATCTCAGCAAAAGGATATCGACTTGATCGTGATGGGTACGCGCGCAGAGCACGACAAAATCGAACACCTGATCGGCACAAGATCTACGGACATAGTAGAATCCTCTGAAGTCCCTGTAATGGTGATACCTGAAGAATATCGAGAGTTTGCTCCTAAAAAAATAGGTTTCGCTTCGGACCTCTCAGAGATAGTCAACTTCCAGCGGCTAAAACTAATCGACCTCTTTGCGAAGCTATATGATGCCGAGGTAATGGTATTCTCCATAGTGGATGACCCGGAAAAGCTAACTGCTTCAGACCAAAAACATCTCAAAGAAATCGTAAAAAGATTTGAGGGCACCAATTGCTCGGCAAGAACGGTTCAGGCTGATTCTATCACAGAAGGTATCGTCCAGTTCTCAGAAAAGCACCAGCTGGATATGCTAGCCATGCTTCCGCGTCAGCGCAATTTCTTCGAACGGCTGTTTAAGCGATCGATTACAAAAAACATAGCCATAGACATCAAAATTCCTCTCTTGAGCTTTCATGAGTAGCACATGGCCTTACAAATAGCAGCTTTCGAAGAGGAAGATTGGATGTCGCTGTATGAGGCATTTCTTTCTGCTTTCTCCAATTATTTCGTGCGATTTGCACCTAGCAAGGAAGATTTCGAGAAAAGAATTTTTCATAAACTCTACATAGATGGCCCGCTAAGCCGGCTGGCCTGGGAAGACGGGCAGGTGGCTGGTTTCCTACTGCATACTCATGGCCCCTATCGGGGAAAGTCCACTCTATACAATGGTGGCACCGGCGTAGTTCCTGCCTTTCAAAGACAAAATATTGCCACCAGGCTATACGAAAACTTACTACACCACCTGAGCGCAGCTCCGGCTATCCAACAAATCGTGCTCGAAGTAGTGGACCAAAACCAGGCTGGCCTCAAGTTTTATGAGCAGCTGGACTTCAAATACACTCAGTCGTTCAAGTGTTTTAAACTTACTACGCCTGTAGAAGAACGTCTATTAGAAGGCATCAACTTTCACACACCATCGAATTGGGCCAGTTACGATGAGCTATTTTCGATACAGCCGGCCTTTTTGGACACTAGTGACCATCTCACGCATAACAAAGCTAACGAGCACATCATAGAAGCCACCCATAATGACCAGGTGGTGGGTGCCGTCATTTTCCAACCCCATCTGGGGCGAATAAGCCAACTAGTGGTAGACGAAGCCTGGCGGGCGCGAGGCATAGGGCGTCAGCTGTGTGCCAGAGCACAAAAGGTCAGTAAAGGCAAGCCCCTCACGCTTATGAATGTCACAGAAGATGCATACGACACCATAGAAGCACTGGAAGCCATCGGCTTTGTGAATGAAGTCAATCAGTTTGAGCTGGAATTGATAATTTAGCCTCATGCACATTCAGGAGCTCGTAGCAGTACTCGAGGCCCAGCACATCGCTGGTGGGCACAATGCCAATATCAAAAAGCTGGTCTTTGATTCACGCAAAGCTACCGGGTCTGATGATGAGCTGTTCATAGCCCTAAAAGGCCTCCATCACGATGGCCACCAGTTTTTGGCTCAAGCCCATGCCACGGGCATTCGAAACTTTCTCCTAAGCAGTAAAGCAGACCTGCCGGAGAGCAACCAAATCATCGTACCGAACACGCTCACTGCGCTGCAATCTCTGGCCTCTAAGCACCGCTTACAGCACACATATCCCGTAGTAGGTATCACCGGCAGCAATGCCAAAACCATCGTCAAAGAATGGCTCTCCACCTTGCTCAGCCAAAAATGGCAAGTAGTAAAAAGCCCCAAAAGTTATAATTCGCAGCTGGGCGTACCGCTTTCGGTATGGGAAATGAACGATCAGCATGAGATCGCTGTGTTTGAAGCCGGCATATCTGCCTCCGGAGAGATGCAAAATCTCCAGCAAGTCATTCGGCCCACCATGGGGATCTTCACCAATATCGGTGAGGCTCATGCTGCAGGATTTGCCAATCAGGCGCAAAAATCACGCGAAAAAGCACTGCTTTTTTCAACTGCAGAAAATGTCATCTACCGTTATTCACACCACATCGTGGGAGATGCGCTCACATATCATCAGCATCCAGCTACCTCGTGGGACATCCACTGCCCAGAAGCGGCAATCAATTTTGAAGTGCAAGGAAGCACCTACAGGTGCACATATCAGGGAAAATCCCTGAAGCTCAATATCCGCTGGACCAATGCCTGGGATATAGAAAACCTACTGCATGCCGTGGTAGCTGCGTGGCTTTTAGGCGAAAGCCCGGAAGAAATACAACGAGGTATAGACTCACTAAAGCCTGTACCTATGCGCCTGGAGCTAAAACGTGGACGCAACCACACGCACATTCTGGACGATACTTACAACAATGACCTGCAAGGCTTATCCACTGCACTCGACTACCTGAAACAGCAGCCTGCCCAAAAGCAGCGGACGGTAATTCTTTCCGACATATTACAATCGGGCAAAGAGCCAACAGCGCTCTACCAAGAGGTCAATACGCTACTCAAAAACCATGAAATTAGTCGGCTAATAGGGGTAGGCAGCGCACTTCAAAAGCACCAACACCTCTTTGAGATCCCATCTACCACCTATAGTACGGTGGACGATCTCCTTAGAGCTACACCTCACTTCGGACAGGAGACCATCCTGGTCAAAGGGGCTCGTGATTTTGGTTTGGAAAAAGTGGTTCGCTATCTGGAAGAAAAAAGTCACGGCACAGTACTGGAAGTCAACTTTGAGTCGATCCAGCACAACCTCAGCGTCTACCGACAATACCTACAACCGGGAACCAAATTGATGGTCATGGTGAAAGCCTTTGCCTATGGTGTGGGCACAGAGGAGATCGCCAATCTCCTGCAGTACCACCAGGTAGATTACCTCGGAGTGGCCTATCTGGATGAAGCCATTGCTTTGCGCGAAAGCGGCATACAGCTACCCATCATGATTATGAACGTGAGCTGGGAGCACTTTGAGCTGCTGAGCACCTTTAGGCTAGAGCCAGAAATCTATAGCCTATCTATGCTGAAGCACTACCTGGAGGTGTGCCCAGACCCGATGCCCATTCACCTGAAGATAGAAACAGGGATGAACCGGCTAGGCTTTGAGTATGAAGAACTCAGCGAAGTAATCACTCTGCTGAAAGCCAATCCGAGCATCAAAGTTGCTGGAGTATTTACACACTTTTCCAGTGCAGATAGCCAAGAAGAGGATGGCTATACCCAGCAGCAAGGAGAGCGCTTCGAGAAGGCGTGTCAACTTTTGAGTAATGCGCTGAACTATGCTCCACTTCGCTATGCAGTAAATTCTGCAGGCATCATCAGATGGCCCCAATATCATTTCGATATGGTGCGACTGGGCATCGGACTGTACGGGTTTGATAGCTCTGGCAGCACACAGGCACTTCGCCCCATCAGCACACTCAAAACACGCATCTCACAAATCAAAAAACTACCTGCGGGAGCTACCGTCGGCTACTCACGCAAAGGAAAAATCACTCAGCCTTCTGAAATAGCGACCATAGCCATCGGCTATGCCGATGGCTACTCGCGGCTGTTTGGCAATGGCAATGCCTATGTGCTGATCAATGGCCAAAAGGCCTATACCATAGGCAATGTATGCATGGATATGACCATGGTAGATGTCACTGGGCTCAATGTCAAGGCTGGTGATGAAGTCATTGTTTTTGGAGAGGATCCGAGCATCGCTGATCTGGCCAGGTGGTCACAGACGATACCTTATGAAATCTTGACCAACGTAAGTCAACGGGTAAAGCGGGTGTTTGTGAGTGAGTAGGCATCTGTCCTATTCAAACATAATTAGAATCCACTGCATTCACAGAATCTAATGCACTCACTCCACGGGAGCGGGAAGTTCTGGAGCTTATCGTGGAAGGTCTTTCTACTCCAGAAATTGGCGACTCACTGTGCATAGCAGTTCGAACAGTGGAGACTCACAGAAAGTCCATCATGGAAAAGCTAAATGTCTCTAAAGTAACTGCACTTGTTCGTAAAGCCATCAAACTGGGTCTGGTAAAAGCCTGATTGGAGCACTAAATCAGGTTTGGCATGTGGTGCAATGTCCACAGTTTCAACCAAGCCTAACCTCCACACCCAAGATTTTTGCGAAAAGCATCACGAGGAACTTCTGATAATTTTTCGTTTTTGTTTTTCCCTTCCTCCTCTTGCAGCGCTTTCTCTTTCATTTCCTTCAATCGCTTTTCGAGTTTTTCTTTCTTTTGGTCGTCCATAGTATGATAACCGAGTAGATGCAGCTCTGGTTGCTTATCGACGAAATAAAAGGCAAAATTTCGCATCTTTGCGCCATGAATCGCGACATAACTGATCTGAAAATAGGTGTGCTCGGCGGTGGTCAGCTGGGCCGCATGATGCTACAGTCTGCCATCGATTTTAATCTGGACATCCACATGCTGGACCCAGACCCGAAGGCCCCTTGCGCCAACATCGCTGCAAGCTTTACCCAGGGTGACCTCAAAGACTATGACACGGTGATGGCCTTTGGGAAGGACAAAGACCTCATCACCATCGAGATAGAAGCTGTAAATACCGATGCGCTCAAAGCACTGCAAGCTGATGGCAAAAAAGTCTTTCCTCAACCTGAGATCATCGAAATGATTCAGGACAAGCGAAAGCAAAAAACTTTCTACAAGGCCAACCGCATCCCTACGGCAGATTTTATCCTGACTGAAAACAAGGCTGAAGTACTCGCCAACAAGGATTTCCTGCCAGCTGTCAACAAGCTGGGCAAAGGCGGGTATGATGGTCAGGGGGTACAAATTCTAAAAAATGAAGCCGACCTGGAAAAGGCTTTCGAAGCACCTTCACTACTCGAAAAACTGATCGATTTCAAAAAAGAACTTAGTGTAATAGTAGCTCGAAATGAGTCTGGAGAGGTGAAATGCTTCCCGCTCGTAGAGATGGCCTTCCACCCTACCGCAAATCTGGTAGAGTTCCTTTTTGCCCCAGCTGAGGTGAGTAAAACAATCGAAGAAAAGGCCTATCAACTAGCTACCGATGTGATCAACCAGCTGGATATGGTTGGGCTGCTAGCGGTGGAGATGTTTCTGACACAAGACGATGAAGTGCTGGTCAATGAAATCGCTCCACGCACGCACAACAGCGGCCACCAGACCATAGAAGCCAACATTACTTCGCAGTTTGAGCAGCACCTACGCGCCATTCTCAATTTGCCCCTGGGTGCCACAGACCTCATCAGACCTGCAGCCATGGTAAACGTACTCGGAGAAGATGGTTATACTGGAAATGCGCAGTACGAAGGACTAACAGAACTCATGGAGCTCTCTGGAGTACACTTGCATCTCTACGGCAAAAAGATTACGAAGCCCTTCAGAAAAATGGGGCACATCACACTCACTGACTCAGACGTGACCTCTCTCAAACAAAAAGCACTAAAAGTAAAAGAAATACTAAAAGTAAAAGCATGAGCACACCACAAGTAGGAATCATCATGGGCAGCCAATCGGATCTGCCAGTAATGTCAGAAGCTGCAGAAATCCTGGAAGAGCTCGGCGTGACTGTAGAAGTGACCGTAGTATCTGCCCACCGCACTCCGCACCGTATGGTGGAGTATGCTGAAAAAGCTGCAGGCCGTAGCCTCAAAGTGATCATAGCAGGTGCAGGTGGCGCTGCTCACCTTCCGGGCATGGTAGCTTCCCTCACCACACTCCCCGTCATAGGTGTACCCGTAAAGTCTCGCAACTCCATAGATGGATGGGATTCGGTGCTTTCCATTTTGCAAATGCCCGGAGGCATCCCTGTAGCCACTGTAGCACTCGACGGAGCTAAAAATGCCGGCATCCTTGCAGCGCAGATGATTGGCGCTTTTGATGATAAAATCGCCAAAAACGTAGCTGACTATAAAGAGTCACTAAAAGAAAAAGTACTGGACTCTGCCAAATCACTGGAAGAAGGCGGTTGGAAAGCCAAAAAGATTGGCTTCTAAACGCTTGCAGCAAAAACATTCTATAGAAGGCACCCTTGAGGTGCCTTTTTTATTTTATCCCTGAAATCCTGATTGTAAATGGGACCAGCTATTGGCCGGACCAACACCATCATAGACATCACTTCCCTACAATCAAAAAGGCCACTCTTTCGAAGTGGCCTTATTAGAATTAAAGTCTTAATAGGCCGCTTAAGATACCTTTTCGGCCTCTACCAGCTCAGGTTTTTTAGGGAAGATGAGAGATAATACAATAGAGGCAAAGAGCACAAACATGATCACCCCAAACGACAAAAAGGTGGGAATGTGTACATGATCAGTGCCAAAGAGGTAGCCGATGCCCTGCTGAAGGATTTCCATCTCTAGCATCATCTTCGCACCAATGAAGATCAGAACAAGAGACAGCCCTTTTTGGAGCAGATAAAACTTATCCAGTACATTGGCTAACAAAAAGAACATCGCTCTCAGGCCCATGACCGCAAAAATATTAGATGTGTAAATCACAAATTCATTTTGAGTGATTGCGAATGCGGCCGGGATAGAATCTACGGCAAAAATCAAGTCAGTGGTCTCGATTAGGATGATGACCAGAAAAAGTGGAGTAAACAATCGCTTTCCATTTTCCACAACCCAAAACTTACCATCCGCATCTTGAGTGGTAAAAGGAAGTACTTTTTTGGTCCACTTCATCACCGGGTTTTTCTCCGGCTCTATGTCCATATCCTCGTCTTCGTTGTAGATTTTGATACCTGAGTAGATAAGAAACGCCCCAAACACATACAAAATCCAGTGGAACTGTGCGATGAGCAGCGCCCCTACAAAGATGAAAATGGCCCGGAACACAATGGCTCCCAATATTCCCCAGAAAAGGATATTGTGAAAATACTCTTCTTTTACATTGAAATAGCGCAGGATCAGCAGTATAACAAAGATATTGTCTACAGAAAGTGCTTTTTCAGTAACGTAAGCAGAGAAAAACTCAAAAGTAGCAGCTGGACCTTCTCCATAAAAGTAGATCAGCATACCATAGCCAACAGAGACAGCCACCCAAAACAAACTTTGGTAGAGGGCCTCTTTTTGAGAAACTTTTTGGTGAGCCTTGTGAAAGACTCCTAAATCCACGAGAAGAAACAGGATGATAACAGCCCCGAAAACTCCAAAGAGAAGGCCTTCGTTTTCACCAGAGAATAAGGTCAATAACATAAAGTAACGAATAAAATTAGGGCGTACCCAAAGCTGGCTTTTTGGATAAACAAAGAAAGCAAATAAACGGCAATATTAAAACTCTAATTTTCTACCTAACAATCTGTCTATGAAGTGGTTTTTTGAGTATCTTAAAAGTAAAACTTACGCTTATTGATATGCCGGGAGTTGTTTTTGATATTATCTTGTGTGGAGTAGTATACGGCGTGCTGTTGTTATTCATTTTTTTCAAAAATCAAGACAATAGGAAAAACAATGACGAGGGCGATGACGAGGGTGGACTTCCCGTATCACTTCCTCCAGATATAGATCTCCCTCCCGGAGTATGTTTGCCAGATGATCCCAGGGTGGTAAAAAAAGACCCTGAAGAAGTTTTTGCTTAATTATTAATGCTTTCATATTTCTTTGCCTGACATGGTAAAAAAGCAACTATCCAAACTAAAGCAGATCACAGATCCGATCACCGATCTCAAAAAGTACAGCCCCATCACGCTTAGCCGCAAACGCCCTAAAACGGGACTGGCGCCTGGAAGCCTCATTTATACGGGCAAAGTCTACACAGACAAAGTAAACATCCATGTGATGGACTATACCAATGACCGGATAGACGAAATAGACATAGAAAATCCTGAAGACCTGCGGCAATACAATCACCCCGACTCAGTCACCTGGATCAATGTGCAAGGTCTGCATGACGTGTCAGTAATATCAAAAATCGGAGAACTACTTGGCCTTCACCCGCTCACGCTGGAAGATATTCTAGACACCAACCAGCGCCCGAAAGTAGAGGAGTTTGAAGATCATCTGTTTATCTGCATGAAAATGATCAACCATGTAGAGGCGCACAACAAAGTGGACATAGAGCAGATGAGCATGGTAATCCACGAAAATTTTGTGATTTGCTTTCAGGAAAAACCGGGAGACGTGTTTGATGACATTCGCACCCGACTCAAAAACGGTCGTGGGCGTGCTCGCAAGAGAGGTGCTGACTACCTGGCCTACATGCTCATGGATATTGTGATAGACTTCTACTACGAGACGCTGGACCAGGTCTGGGCCAAGATCGAGCGACTGGAAGATCTGGTGGTGCGCAAGCCGGAGCGAATCGAACTACGGGATATTCAGGTGGTACGAAAGGACCTTATCCAGCTTAGACGCTACATGTATCCGGTACGCGATGTAGTCCACAACATCTCCACTCGTAATGCACAGTTTTTCTCCGAGAGCACGCTGATGTTTGTGCGCGACTCTTACGATCATGCCGTGCAGGTGGTAGAAAACCTGGACACTTACCGAGAGATACTTACCAGTGTGATGGACCTCTACCTGTCACAGCTCAGCATGAAAATGAATGAGGTGATGAAGGTACTGACGATCATCGCTACCATTTTTATACCACTTACCTTCATAGCAGGCATCTATGGAATGAACTTTGAGTCTATGCCTGAGCTCGGCTGGGACTGGGCTTACCCGCAGGGCTTCTATGCCATGATCGGGGTAGTCACAGTCATCATGATTATTTACATGAAAAGCAGGAAGTGGTTGTAGCTTGTGTTATTTTTCGAGAATTGAGGCTAGGTAAGTGTTTTCACGCAAAATTCTATTGGACTTTCGCACACTCACAAAACCATAGGTGAGGCCTGTGACCACTAAAACCTTCCAAAATATACCCGTCCACAAATACGCCGGGTCAATAAACAGCATTCCCAGATAATATACCATAATCAGCACCAAAGGCACTCCCATGGCTACTAGTGGGTTTTTGTAAGTAAGCAGCGCAAAACCAATAAACATGACTGCCAAAAGCAGATTTAAAACCAATGCGAACACCGCTTCGTCTGGCATTAAAGGTGAAAAAGAAATTACCAAGTAGAATACACCAATACCAAAAAGGATTTTTCGAGCAGTTTTGAGTCGCTTCCATGACTCTTCCACATCACTCTTTTGGGTCACCTGCCGTGCTATGAAAGTAGCTTGTTCTTGTTCTGAGCCCTGAATAGGATAGCTACAGACGGTGCAGTGGCTGGAAGTTTGATTTTCTGATTTACAATTTTTGCAAGTAATCATAGCTAATCTTAATTAGAGTAGGAATAAGTTTATTCAGTGAATATATTATTTTTTTCAAATAACGCAATCCCTAAACCAACACATTACCCATGAAATTATTCAATAAAAGAACTCTCTTTATTCTTATTTTACTAATTGGCAAGAATATCTCAGCTCAATCCATCCCTACACTTACACCCACTATTGGCAAAATGGTGGACTTTACTCCTGAGATCAAAGCCGAATGGGTCATCCGGGATAAAGCCATGCAAGACCTGACGGACGGCAAGCGAACATGGGAAGAGTTGACTCCCGAAGAAGAGGAGCTTTTCACGAAGTATGGAGAAGTGTACGAAAGCATGTGGGACATAGTAGGAAGAGCCTGCAGTTGGTACTGTGGAGGTGGTCTGGACACACAAACAGCCTCTTCTTCGCTCAGCCCTCAGGGATCCAATACCTACAGCCCTGAAAATGCCCACGACCTCAGCTATGAAACGGCTTGGGTAGAGGGCGCTGATGACTATGGCATAGGTGAGTATATTGAATACCACCTCCGCCCGGAAAACCCCAGAATCACCGAAATCATTGTAGTGAATGGCTATGTGAAAAGCGACGCTGCATGGAAAAATAATAGCCGTGTAAAAAAACTCAAAGTGTACCTAAACGACCGTCCACTTGCGTACTTGGCTTTGGAAGACAGTAAAGCAGAGCAGCACTTTGCAGTGAAGGCAATCGGATACGCAGATCGAAAGGACATGGATGCGCTTAAGTCTAAGCCTGCCTCAGTCCTCAAGTTTGAGATCGTGGAGATTTACCCCGGCCTAAAATGGAAAGACACTGCCATCACCGAAATCTTCTTTGATGGGATAGACGTGCATTAAGCAGCTCTTTGTGGTGATAGTCTGTATATTCTCATTTATACCTATTAAGAATTTCAGCATGAGCCGTCAAATTTTCAGGATTAGTAGATTCCTCATTGGTGTCCATCACTTCGCGTGACTTATGCTGCCCCGTCTGGACTTCACTCC
This sequence comes from Marinoscillum furvescens DSM 4134, assembly GCF_003386095.1. Taxonomy (GTDB): domain Bacteria; phylum Bacteroidota; class Bacteroidia; order Cytophagales; family Cyclobacteriaceae; genus Marinoscillum; species Marinoscillum furvescens. The sequence goes on from NZ_QREG01000009.1 coordinate 20,470, forward strand.
CCTTGGTTAATTGAGGCTCGATATGGCTACTGAACTAAAACTCTTCTTTACTATTAAAGCTGGGTTTGTATGGTGAGCTCAGGCAGGTTCTTTTGTAACTCTGGATCTAATGGCCTCTGCTACAAAATTATTCAAGGAGGTTTTAGACTCCATTGCTAAAAGTGCCGCCTTTTGATGTAATGATGCCGGTATTCTCACATTAAAGCTCCCCTTAAACGGCTTTTCAGGGGTCTTCCCAGCTTCTTTACAATCAGCCAGATAATTATTAACAGCCTCTCTAAAATCATCTTCCAGCAGCTTTCCAGTCTCACCTTCATAAGAGATCAATCCTCTAATCCCTAATACTTTTCCATAGAGCAAATTATCCTCTGGACTGTACTCTATGCTGCCTGTGTAACCTTTGTATTCCAGATATTTCATAACCCTAAAATTTGTTTTATCTGTCGCATTTGGTATTTCTTCATAATCCCACTTGGATGTGGTTTATGTAACATGATTGGTATGCCATCTGCATTCTCAAACTTCACTCTTGATGCAGAGGTCTTCCCCTTTTTCACTTCTTCAAACCAAAGTATCCAAGTAGTTTAACCACCTCATCATAATGAAAACCTGATGGCATACTTAAAAACTTAGCAATAAGTTTTTCTTTCTTAGAAACAACTCAAAGCAACTATATTTAGTTGCATTTAGCAAGCTCCAATGAAATGCGAGTCGGCCTGAGCTCGCCAGGGAGTGGGACTACCAGAAAGGCTTTTTCGCCATCATAGGTATGGTGACGCTCGTCATGTTCATCTACATGAAAAGCAGGAAGTGGTTGTACGTACAGTGAAGTTGCTGTCGCTAAAGGCCACACTACATACCGGTGTGTGCTTGACTCATGAAGTTTCTATTGTGAGGCGAAACGCTCGCGCCAACAGAAGAAAGACAGTCGCTCGCCTGTTGGACAATAATCTACCCTTGCAACAAAGGTGTTTTGAGATTTTCGAAAGACTTACTGATTTCTGCTGAACTTCTTATCCGGATGTTGCCAGTTACTAAAAATATCTGTTATGAAAACAGTTTCTCCCTCCACACGATAAATGATCCTGTAATGAAGTTCCAAACATAGCGAAGTTCCTTTCTTAATAGCCTGAGGTCTTCATCAATACGTCCTCTATTGGCTAGATTTTTAAGGCTCAATGCTCGATCTACTATTTGACTGACGATTTTTGTGGCTTTCATCGGTGAGGCCTATTCCGAGTAGTATTCGTGGATTTCTTTGAGACGTAACTCTGCTTTCGCGGTAATCACCACCTCCATTTACCAATTCTTTATTTCTTCTTTCAAAACACTTAAATTCTTGACCTGGCCTTCTTTAATGACTTGTTCAGAAGCTTCTGCCCTGGATATTAGATCCGCCTTGGTGATAATACTACCATCAGGGTTCTATCCAACAGCATTTCCCTCATCAGAACTCTGCAAAACCTCCTTAATCTTTTGAATGATGCTAACATTCGCTCGCACCAGCTTGGGGGCGGACTTGTGCGGCTGGATTAGCCTTTCATTTTCGAAGGGTCTTGCCGAGTGTCAAAAAAATCTGTTACGCAGATTAATCCACCTTCGAGCCTGTAAATGATCTTAAAATAACCGTGTATGATTCTTCTGTGTCCTTTTCCTAAATGCTCCAGATATTCCTCTTGCTGATAATGATTATAAGTGGTTACCAGATTGTCAGCTTTATCCAGCATGGCATTTCTAAACTCAAGTATTTTTTCTAAAGACCAGCCTTGTTCTTCCAACAAAAAACGTAACGATTCATCCAGACTCTCGTAGGATTGATCGGTATAGACTAATTTCATATACCTAAGCGAGCATTCAATTTTTTCTCCATCTCTTCCCTGTTCATCACTCTTCCTTCTTTAATGTCCCGTTCGGCTTTTAAGGCTCTGGAAGTCAGTTTTTCTTTCAGCACAGGGTTTATTTCTTGTTGCTCTTTTTTAAGTACTGATTCCAGCTTTTCAATGACCTTCTCATTACTGATGGCCAGAATTTCCTCAATAAAATGAAGTTTTCTTGTTTGCAAATCCATAATGTAAAGTTAACGATTTTCATTCCCAAAAAATTTATCCCATCGGATGAAACTGATTAACGTCTTCATTTAGCCCTTCCATGCCGCCCTAAAGCCAGTGCGGGTTTTTTGTCGAATGAAGCCTTATACCCAGGTTCTTTTCGGAATTACCTTTATCTCTTCAATACACTACAGGCACACGCGAAACGCGTTTGCCAGCGGGAGTTTTGGACACGAGCGAAACGTTCGCGCTTGCGGGGGGACACACACATAAACCTGCTCCACCTACTTTTATTGAACAGCAGTGGCCAGTTGGAAATTACCTGATGGGTTATTCCTGATTTGGTTCTTGGCTAGTATGTAAGACATTCAAGATGTCGATAGATTTTTCGTTAACCTGATAAACTATCCTATAACTCCACCGAAAAAATCTCCTGATATTTTCCGGGTTATTGGGATAGTATTCGTCTAATTGATATTTCTCTGGATAAGTATTCAAGCCTCTCGAGGCATTTCTGATTTTACTCATTTTGCTGCAGGAACTGAATCTTGTTTGATATGATCGTAATGCTCCTTTAAAGATTCTATGGCTCTATCTGACCAAATGACTTTTTTCTTTCTCACCAGTTATCAGATTCCTTTTCCAGATCATCAACACTAAGACATTTTCCTTCTTTTATTTGCTGTCTGGCTTCATCAATAGCTCCAACGTATTCTTCCCCGGACATGGGCTTGAAAGGGCCTTTTGTTCCTTTCAAAAGCGTGTAGATTGCCTCTAGCTTTTCGCTATCCCTAATGGCATCAATGGCTTGATGAAGCTGTAATTCTGATACATTCATGAATGCTGTCTTTTCTACAAAATAACAATTTCACACCGCTTTTCATTCATGGAAAGTGAATGAAATGATGGACAATCCTTGATGGACCATTTTCACCCCTCCAACTGCAACTCAATAAAGCTTTTGTAGGCTCCATTTTCGGCACCTACTAGTTCTTCATGCGATCCGGATTCTACAATGTGCCCATTCTCCAACACGTATATACGGTCTACCGATCGGATGGTAGCCAGACGATGGGCTACGATAATTGTGGTGCGGCCCTTCATCAGCTCATTGAGCGCCTGCTGAACCAGGTGCTCTGACTCTGCATCCAGGGAGCTCGTAGCTTCATCCAGGATGAGAATGGACGGGTCCTTAAGGACAGCTCTGGCAATGGCAATCCGCTGGCGCTGACCACCGGAGAGCTTCACGCCTCTTTCGCCCACGAGCGTATCAAAGCCTTCGGGAAAACTGTTAATAAAGTCGAGGGCATTGGCTTTAGCAGCCGCTTCCTCCACCTCTGCCTGAGAAGCCCCAGGCTTTCCGTAGCGGATATTTTCAGCAATGGTACCGCCAAAAAGAATCACCTCCTGCGGTACAATACCTACATTGGCTCGAAGCTGTGGTAAGTCTATGTCTGCGAGATGCTGCTCCCCGATCTTAACACTTCCACCGGTGACTTCATAAAAGCGCATCATCAACTGCACAATGGTAGACTTACCTGCACCACTATGACCTACTAGCGCTACTTTTTGTCCTTGCCCGATGTGAAGGTCAATTCCCTTCAGAACTTCTACTTCATCCCGTGTAGGATAGCTAAAATGAACATCGCTGAATTGAATGTCGCCTGTAAGTGGCGAAATAGCTGTTTGCTGATCCAGGTCCCATTCAGGTGTTTCCTTTTGGATTTCGAGGATACGCTCAGAGGCTCCGATGGCCTTTTGTACCTGGCCAAACAAATCTCCTATACCTGCTATAGAGGCTCCGATAAACGTGGTGTAAAGCACAAATGAAAGCAAGTCACCCACCGTCATATCACCTGCCTGAACAAGCGTAGCTCCGTACCAGATCACCGCCACAATGCCACCAAACAGCATAAAGATGATAAACGAAATAAATGCCGCTCGGTAGTTGGCCACACTCAAAGCCGTTTTCACTACAGATTTCATGGAACTTCTATAGCGCGCTATTTCTACCAACTCAGAAGTAAAAGCTTTTACCGAATGGATGCTTTGAATGGTTTCTTCTACAATCACATTGGCTGTAGCCAGCTCCTCCTGTGTCTTTTTGGACTGCCTGCGGATAAACTTTCCGAATACTGCTGCCGAAACAACAATCACTGGAAACGTGGCCAGCATGAACACACTCAAAGCCGGAGTGGTGTAAAAAATTAGTGCGATCCCCGATATAAGAATGATCACCTGACGAATCATTTCTGCTAGCGTGGTGGAAAAGGTGGTTTGGAGAATGGATACATCATTGGAGATCCTACTGATCAATTCTCCTGCTCTATTTTTATCAAAAAAGGCCAGGGGCAACGAAACCATGCGCTGGTAGAGGTCAGTGCGGATGTTAGCCATTGCGTTTTCAGTAACACGCGCAAAAAGTACCACTCGAAAAAACGACATGATGCTCTGTGCAAACAAAACGGCCAGTAGCAAAAGAGCTGCTTTTCCAATATGATTGATAAACCAGTCCTGCTTCCCAGAGGCAATATCTATCAGCTTCCCCGACACGTAGGGAAATACCATAAAAATGCTACTGGAAACCACCAGCATCACCAACCCGATGATAAACGGCACTTTGTACGGCCACATGTAGCTAAATATTCCGGCGAGTCTTTTGAGGCCTTCCCGGTTCAGTCTTCTCTTCTCTCCTTTACTCATTGATGCTTACTTTTCCCGAAATGGAATAGGTGATGGTGTCTTTGAGCACCATTTTCTGAAATCCTTTGATGGTATATGCTTTGAGGCGGTTGTCCTCAAATGTCAGCGTGAGGTCCCGCTTGTGCTGGTAGATAGTCTTGTCTTCAAAATAAGTAGCTTGAATCTGCTGCAGTGACCCATTTTCATACATTAGCTCAAACGACTTAACGGGCGCGTCAATTGATTCGTTGAGCTCCAAAAGCGTGTTTCCATTGCGCTCCGTCTTTTTGTAGGCACCCACATAGTGCGGTTTGTTGAGGCTAAAGTCTCGAATGATCACAAATTCATCACTCCACTGAGAGCTGTCGGGCCGAAAACGCTGACTTTCTTCCTGACCATCCATGATCACTTGCTTGTTGAGTTTCGCCTGCTTTGACGTGAGGTAAGCCACCTCTGCATCCAACAGCGAATCCAGCTTAAAATAGGCATCCAGTGCTCTTACCGACTGCTCATTTTCAGCACACCCCAGCCCTATCAGGACCAACCCACAAATCAGTAATTTTTTCATCCACATTTCGGCGACTGCCTGGTATACAAACAACTCCGACCAATGCCGGAGTTGCCTGAGTTATTTAATTTGTAATTAGCCTTATATCAATTCATCTCCAGTCATCTCGGCTGGCTTAGGCACGCCCATCAGCTTTAGGATGGTAGGAGCCAAATCTCCCAGCTTGCCCGACTTGATGGTACCGTCAAACTCCTTGTCAACCAGAATACACGGCACAAGGTTCGTAGTGTGCGCCGTATTAGGAGACCCATCAGGGTTTACCATGATGTCAGAGTTTCCATGATCGGCAATGATGATGCTCGTGTAGCCATTTTCCAAGGCTGCATCCACTACGTCTTTTGCACAACTATCAACAGTCTCACATGCTTTCACAGCCGCTTCGAATACTCCAGTATGACCAACCATGTCTGGGTTGGCAAAGTTGAGGCAAACAAAGTCCACTTCACCCTTTTTCAATTCAGGAATGATTGCGTCTTTTATGTCATGAGCACTCATCTCTGGCTGCAAGTCGTAAGTAGCCACTTTTGGTGAAGGGCATAGCAAGCGCTTCTCGCCTTCAAACTCTGTTTCTCTTCCACCAGAGAAAAAGAAAGTAACGTGTGGATATTTCTCTGTTTCAGCAATTCGGATTTGCTTCTTGCCATTAGCAGCTAGCACTTCTCCCAGCGTTTGCTGGAGGTTGTCTTTATCAAAAACGACTTTTACATTGTTAAACGTATCGTCGTAGTTGGTCATGGTGAGGTAGTAGAGGTCGAGCTTTTTCATGTCATGCTCTGGGAAATCCTCCTGAGAAAGTACCTGGGTGATTTCTCTTCCTCTATCCGTACGGAAATTGAAGCACATCACCACGTCGCCTTCTTCTACTTTGCCCACAGGTGAGCCATTCTCTACGTGAATAATTGGTTTGATGAATTCATCCGTCACATCACTATCATAAGACTGTTGTACAGCAGCCGCCATATCTTCAGCCTCTACTTCACCTTTGGCATTTACCAAGGCATCGTAAGCAAGCTTTACACGCTCCCAGCGCTTATCTCGGTCCATAGCATAATAGCGTCCGGTGATACTCGCTAGTTTGCCGGTAGTCTCCGCCATGTGCTTTTCCAGCTCTTCCACGAAGCCTTTCCCACTTTTGGGGTCACAATCTCTACCATCAGTAAATGCATGGACCAGTACGTCCTTCACGTCATTGGCATGTGCAGCAGATAGCAGTCCTTTCAGGTGCTTGATATGCGAGTGCACTCCGCCATCCGATACCAGCCCGATGAAATGTACTTTTTTGCCATTGGCTTTAGCATAGTCAAATGCAGCCACTAGTTCCTTTTCTTTAGCCAGGGATCCGTCTTCCGCAGCATTGTTGATTTTCACCAAATCCTGATACACTACTCGTCCGGCACCTATGTTCATGTGACCCACCTCGGAGTTACCCATTTGACCTTCGGGTAGCCCTACTGCGAGGCCTGAAGCTTCTAATGTGCTATTTGGATACTTGCCATAAAGGCTGTCTACAAATGGGGTGTTCGCTTTGTCTATGGCTGAGACGCTTTTTTCCTGGGCTATGCCCCAGCCATCCAAAATGAGGAGAATTACTTTTTTATTCATAGGGCAAATATAGTATCGATGCAGAAAGCCCGTCAACCTATTTATGTTATTCTGCTTTTAAATTCAATTGTGGCACAATTTTCGATACCTTTATAACCATGATCAAGTTATCTTTCATTTTTACGTCACTTTTACTGGTATGGTCTGCTCAGGGTCAGGACCAGATCCTCAATGACATCAGCACTGCCATGAAAGCAGGGAGCTCCAAAGAGCTGATCAAATTTTGCAATGCCAACCTGGAGATAAAGATGGATGGCAAGGCCTCCAACTACAGCATTGCGCAGGCCGAAGAAGTGCTCAAAGATTTTTTTCTCAACAATCCTCCCAAGGGTTTTACCTACATCCACCAGGGCGCTTCTCCCGAAGGCCTCAAATACACCATAGGTACCTACAGCCTGGAAGAAGGAAGTTACCGCGTGGTGATGGTCATCAAGAAGATAAAAGGCCAGTTTAAGATTGATACGATCAACTTCAGCCGCGAATAATTGGCCGGATATAGCCTCTGATCGCACGGGCTTTCCTAATTTTGCGGTCTTATGGCAAAACCATACCTGACAGAGCAGAACATCAGATACTTTATCAAGACGGCCCTCTCCGAGGATATCGGTGATGGAGACCACAGCTCATTGGGGAGCATCCCCAAAGATCAGGTGAGTCATGCCCAACTACTAATCAAAGACAATGGCGTTTTGGCTGGCCTTACTTTAGCCGAGCGCATCTTTCACTATGTAGACAAAAGCATCGAGATAGACTTTAAAAAGAAAGACGGTGACTTTGCCTATAATGGAGAAGTAGGGCTGGTAGTGAAAGGTAATGCCCAGGCCATTCTCAGTGCCGAGCGCCTGGTGCTCAACTGCATGCAGCGTATGAGCGGAATAGCCACCTATACACACAAAATCTGTGAGCTCATCAAAGGCCACAAGGCACGCTTGCTCGATACCCGAAAAACCACGCCAAACTTCCGACTACCAGAAAAGTGGGCAGTGGCCATTGGCGGAGGAGTCAACCACCGCTTTGGTCTCTATGACATGGTGATGCTCAAAGACAACCATGTGGATTATGCTGGAGGTATCAATCCGGCAATTATCTCTACCGTGGAATACCTGAAAGCCAATAACCTGGATCTGAAAATAGAAGTAGAAGTACGCAACCTGGCCGAACTGGAAGAAGTGATCGAAACAGGGCATGTACACCGGGTGATGCTGGACAACATGCTTCCCTCCGATATCCGAGAAGCAGTACACATGGTACGCGGACGCATGGAAACAGAAGCCAGTGGCGGCATCACTGAAAAAAATATTGGCGATATAGCTGAGACCGGAGTAGACTACATATCCGTAGGCGCACTGACGCACTCCTACAAAAGTTTAGACATTAGTTTGAAAGCAATAAAATAAGATGATCGTAAGAACGAAAAAATACCAACTCCCGACCAAAACTTATATCAAAACGGCCCTAGTGGCAGTCCTACAGCAGCAATGGTGGGTAGGCCTGATCTACCTGGCTATCTGCGCAGGGTACCTCTGGATCCCTAACTGGTGGTGGATCATCGGTGCTACCATAGGCCTGGTGCTTTACCTTTTGTTTTGGTTGATCCAGTTTGCAGGAGTCACTCAGCTGGAGCAGGGCAAGTTTATGTTCCAAAAACTGTCTTACGAAATCACAAGCCAGCAAATCTTACTGAAGCTAAACCCTAAACAGGGGATGCCTATGAAGTGGGATCAGATCAAAAGAGCAAAAGCAGGGAAAGACCACTTTGTGCTGTTTGCTAGCAAAGCACAGCTGCTCTACTTCCCGCACAAAATTTTTAACAACAAAAACGAAATCCGTTTCCTGGAGACGGTACTGCGAAACAAAGGCTACATCAAATAAGCCATGGAGCGCTCAGACCTGCTAAAGCACGCCAAGGCCAAAGCTGCCAAGTACTGTGCCGGACGAGAGCGCTCACCCAAACAGGTACTTGATAAATGCCAGGCTTGGGAGCTTACGGAGGAAGAAGCCCTTGAGCTCTTACAACAGCTCGTCCACGAGCGTTTTGTCGACGAACACCGATTTGCCAGAGCTTTTTGTCACGACAAGTTCGAATTTAATCAGTGGGGAAAAATCCGCATACGGCAAGAGCTTAGCAGACATCAGGTCAGTGAGTCGGCCATGTCCGAAGGACTCACGGCAATCAGTGATGAGCGCTACGAGCAAGTACTTCAAGACCTGGCTTCCCGAAAGTGGGAAAGCTTGCACAGAGAAGAGAACGACTGGGTGCGCAAGCAAAAAACGATGGCGTATCTGATGCGCAAAGGCTTTGAAATGAGTCTGGTGTCGTCCATCACTGATCAACTACCGCACACCAATTCCTGACGCATTGTTTCGCAGATATTTTTTATCTTCATCCATTTAGAAGATATAAACCTGTCCGCTCAAGTAGTGTAAGCCATATGTCGATCCACCAATCAGCCCTACGTTTGCTTGACCAGCTGGAAGAAACCATTGCTCAGCTTGGCCCAAATAATTTTTCTCAGGCTATCCCCACCCTCAGCAATGCCACCATCGGTCAGCATGTACGCCATACGTTGGAGTTTTTCCTGTGTTTGATAGCGTCTTCAAAGACGAGTGAAGTAAACTATGATAACCGTCTTCATGACAAAACCATGGAAAATGACCTACAGCTGGCTCTTCGTACCATTCATGACATTCGGGCATTTCTGAAAAACCAACGTGAAGACTTCCCCCTACTGCTGGAAGCCAACTATGCGATAGACGAGGATGAGCTAATACAAATTCCGAGTAGCTACCACCGTGAACTGGCCTACAACATAGAGCACGCCATTCATCACATGGCTCTCATCAAAGTAGGAGTAAAAATTGCATTTCCTCATGTGGAGCTTCCTGTCCATTTTGGCGTGGCTAGCTCTACTGTACGCTTCCAACAGCAGCAAGCCTAAGCCGTGCGATCTACACTAAAAACATGGTGGGTAAAAATCACTCATTGGGAATTCTGGCCTTTTGGTGTACTCTATTTTCCTGTGTATTTCTATTACCTCTGGCTGGCTTTCAAGTGCCGCTCTTTTTTCTTCTTTACTGCAGCCAACCCTTCTATAGAGTTTGGCGGTATGCTAGGCGAACGGAAGTCGGATATTTTTAAACTGCTGCCAGCTGATAGCTATCCCGAAACTGTACTCATTGCAGCAAGGGACGTGCAGCATGCTTTGGCTGCAGCCGAACAAATCGGTTATCCGATGATCGCCAAGCCAGACAAAGGTGAGCGCGGCAAACTGGTGAAAAAAATCGAAAACGAACTACAGCTAATAGCTTATGCCAAAAAATGTCCTGTGCCCTTTCTACTTCAGGCTTATGTAAACTATCCCGTGGAGCTGGGCGTTTTTTTTATTAAACCCCCTGGCAGCGAGAAAGGAATGGTTACTTCGATCGTGAAAAAAGAGTTTCTCACTGTAACCGGCAATGGTACAGACACGGTATACCAGTTATTACAAGCGGATCAGCGTGCAAAATTGCTCTATGGTTTTAGCAAGCCCGAAAATCAGACTTTGCTCCAGCACATTCCCAATAAAGACGAACGAATCATAGTAGAGCCCATTGGAAACCACTGTCGGGGCACACAGTTTTTGGACAACACCAAGCTCGCCAGCCCTGAGTTGCATGCTGCGTTCAGCCGCCTCACCAGCAAAATCGAGGGTTTCCACTTTGGCAGGTTTGACCTGAGGTGCCAATCCATCGAAAGCCTCACACGTCTAGAAGACTTTCAAATCCTGGAACTGAATGGAGCTGGGGCAGAACCCGGGCACATCTATCAGCCCGGTTTTTCACTACGTGAAGCCTATCGGACTATTCTGTGGCACTTAAAGGCTCTGGCCGAAATAAGCCTGGAAAACCATCGACAAGGAATTCCTTACTGGACCTTCTCAGCTGGTTTGGCTAAGCTGAAAGCCATAAGAACTTACAATCAACTACTCAACAAAAAAGGCTGATGCTGCAGGTACTAACCATCGGGTTTGTAGTAAGCTACCTGGGCTCCATTCCTCCGGGCACCATCAACATCACCAGCATGCAGCTGTCCATTCAGCAACAAAAGCGAGCCGCATTTTTCTTTGCGCTAGCCGCAGCACTTACGGAGTTTGCCTATGCAGGTGTTACCGTTCGCTTTCAGCTATTTCTCAGTGAAAAGCCACTTTTTACACAGTATTTTCAGCTGATCACCGCAGCTGCCATGATCTTGCTTGGCTTCATCAATCTATTGACCAAAAAATCTGAAAACAGCATTCTGACAAGAAAGCTAAGCCTAAAAGGCCGGAATGGCTTCAAACGCGGAGTGATCCTCGGTCTTCTAAACCCCCTCACCATTCCTTTTTGGCTAACCGTGACGGCCTATTTGCAAGCAAATGGCTGGATCAGCTTGCAAGGATCTCACTTTTGGCTCTACCTCTGTGGAATCTCCACGGGCACCTTTTGCCTACTGCTTACAGTCAATAAATTGGGCGCTCGCTTTGCCCACATCGCTGACAATGCCTTTTTGGTCTACCGTATCCCGGGCATATTCTTTTTGCTGCTTGGGTTCTATACAGCTACCACCTGGCTACTGGGGCAGTAATCGTTAGTTAGCCCTTAATTTAAGCTGCTTTCGCAAATCAAAGTGTATATAAAATCCACGCAGAATCATGGTAAGAATATACGGTATCAATGCCTGGTGCAAGGGCTGTGGCAATACGGACCATAGCAGGATAAGCAGGCCATAGAGTAGCGCAATCACAAGGAAATACTTACTCAAAAACGGCTGAAGTTTTTTCACACCTGTGAGATATGCCAACGGAATATGCAGTGGAATCGCCCAGAGTAAATTGAGGTTGTCTTTGGACAGATGCTCAGTACCCGCCCACAAAAATACCAGCCACCATCCTAGCAATCCTGCAAGGGTAAACACCACTGGATCGATCCATTTGGTGCGTTTTTCCTTTTTAAAATCTCGATTGGTAATAAACCCAACCACAAAAAAGAAGATCACGAACACATTAAAAGGTGTAAACACCCCATTTTCGGGGGTTTCGGGGGTTGGCTTATAAACTTCCACCGTCTCCGCCACTAAAGACACTGTAACCGAATCACGCTTAAACGTGGCTCCTTCAAATGCCTTTTGGATGTAATCCGGCAGAAACATATACTCCATCTCATCTGCCTCCTTATCGATCTGCATGCCCAACCCAATATCAATGATCCAGTCGCCCCAGGGCTGATAAGTGAGGTAGTCGTCCATCAGGTCGCGAATGGTCTTTCCCTCTTCCATATAGCTAGTTTCGAAAGTGATTCTACCTGGAAAACGGTCATTGAGAACTTCCCGAATCTTGGTGGCGCAGTTGTCATAAACGTAGTTGTAGTAATACTCCCTATTTTCTGGCTTGTAGTTTTCTGCCAGGTAGTCAACAAGTGCTTGCTTTTCTTCCAGGGTCAGGTTGAGTCGCTGCTCGATGATGTAGCGATTTTCCTTTTCGTAGTGGTTTTTGAAAGCGTTGTAGCGCGACATGCCCAGGCGATAGAGCATTTTGCCTCTGGCAAAATTCCAAAAGAAATTTTCCTGCTGAAAGTCAAAAACCCCATAGTTGTACACCCAGTCTACCTTATTGTAGGGGTCTTTGAGGTGAATAGCGCTATGGCCAAATGCCGAATACAATTCCTCCTGATAGGGTCCCAGAGTCATCACATAGATCTCCGCTTCTGGCGAAAGTTTCACCTTTTGGGCCTGCGCTCCGATACTGAGACAAAGTAAAATGGAAAAAATCAACCGACTCCAATACATATCCGGGTAATGCTTTATAAGTTTATCTTATGTATATCAGCGTCAACGACACTCTGCAACTGGCCTCAAAGCTAACGCTTAAAAGGCTAAAGAACGCATGGCGCATTTACCGATCATACAACAGCTCGCGAACCAGCCGAAAAGCTTCCATTTCTGGAATGCCCATCAGCCTTTCTATAGAGCCTACCACCTCCTGCAACTTGCGCTGCCCAGAATGCCCTAGTGGGCTCCGATCTTTTACCCGACCTACAGGCATGCTGTCCCCAGAGCTTTTTCGTAAGGTCATCGATGAAATAGGAGATACCCTCTTTTACTTGTTGTTTTATTTTCAGGGCGAACCCTACCTCCATCCTGATTTTCTGGATCTGGTAAGCTATGCAGCCAAAAAGAATATCTACACGGCTACCTCTACCAATGCCCACTACCTTTCAGATGCTAAAGCTAAAGCTACAGTAGCGTCTGGTCTCGACCGGCTGATCATCAGCATAGATGGCACCACGCAAGAAACTTATGAAGCCTACCGTAAAGGTGGCAAACTCGAAAAAGTACTGGATGGAACCGAACGCATCTTGCATTGGCGCAAAAAACTCAAATCACGGACACCACATGTAGTTTGGCAGTTTTTGGTGGTGCGGCCCAATGAGCACCAAATACAAGAGGTAGAGGCACTTGCTCAGCGATATGGGGTGGACAAAGTGGCCTTTAAAACGGCCCAAATTTATGATTATGAAAAAGGAAACCCGCTAATTCCTACACTCGACAAATACGCCCGCTATAAAAAACAGTCTGACGGCACCTATCGGATCAAAAGCAAAATTCTTAATGAGTGTTGGAAAATGTGGCACTCTTGTGTCATGACCTGGGATGGGCAAATTGTGCCGTGCTGCTTTGACAAAGACGCAGCGCATCCGCTTGGAAATTTGCAGACTGAAACTTTCGAAGCAGTCTGGCAATCGAGCGCCTATCAAGACTTTAGGCAGCAGCTGCTACAGGGTCGGGATCAAATAGAAATGTGTAAAAACTGTACCGAAGGGACCAAGGTGTGGGCTTAAGCTTCCCAGTGTTTTCGGATCACAGACAACAGCTCTGCGTGTACAGGTCCTGCAGCTACCATTTCTCTCCCGAACAGTGCGTCAGGTCCACCTGAAAAATCAGTGACTACTCCTCCAGCTTCCTGTACGATGATAATTCCAGCGGCTACATCCCATGGGTTGAGGTTATATTCGAAAAAAGCTTCGTACCTACCACAAGCAACATAAGCCATATCCGTGGCTGCACTTCCTACTCTGCGTAGGCCATGTGCATTTTTCATCAGCTCATTCAATATAGCCAGGTACTGATCCAGCTTTTCGAAATTGTAAATAGGAAACCCTGTGGCAAACAGGCTATCGTCAATTTTGGCTGCTTTTGTCACAGCGATAGGCTGCTCGTTGAGATAAGCCCCACCACCCTTCCAGGCATAGAAGCATTCATCATGATTGATTTCATAGATCACTCCGGCTACCATTTCACCATTTTGCATCAGCCCTACACTGATGGCATAGGTAGGCAGGCCGTGCACAAAATTCGTGGTACCGTCTAATGGATCTATAATCCACGTTAGCTCCTTTTCTGTTTGATCTATGGTGTTTTCTTCCGTGATAAAACCAGCTTCGGGCAAAATATGCTGGAGTCCTTCTACCAGCTTTTTCTCCGTTTCCTTATCTACATAAGATACCAAATCACTTTTGCCTTTGAGCTCCACGTCACTGGATGAAAAGGTGCGCGCTTCTTCCCGGATAAAGGCACCGGTAATTCTGGCAAGTTTGGATACAGCTAATGTGGTATTTTTAAGGTCTATCATTTGCTCTTCCCTTCTAAGATAACAACAAACTCTCCTTTTACCGTGCCCGTTTCGAAATGTTTGAGCACCTCTTCAACAGACCCGGTGACTGTTTCTTCAAACTTCTTGGTCAGCTCTCTGGACACCGATACTTTACGGTCGGCACCCATATGTTCGGCAAATTGCCCCAAAGTCTTGAGCAGCCGGTGCGGTGACTCATAAAACACCATGGTTCTAGTCTCTGTGCTGAGCTCTTCCAGCTTGGTTTTTCTTCCTTTCTTGTGCGGCAAAAACCCTTCAAAGGAAAATCGATCTGAAGGCATGCCAGACTTTACCAGCGCAGGGACAAAAGCCGTGGCGCCTGGTAAGCATTCTACTTTTACTCCTGCATCAGCACACGCCCTAGCCAGCAAAAACCCAGGGTCTGAAATCCCCGGTGTTCCAGCATCAGTTATCAGCGCGAGGGTTTCTCCATTCTTCATCCGCTGGATGATCTGTTCGGTTCGCTTGTGCTCATTGAATGCATGGAAGCTCTCCGTGGGTGTTGTGATGCTGTAGTGCTTTAGCAGTACCCCTGACGTGCGTGTATCTTCAGCGAGTATTTTATCTACCCGCTGCAGGGTCTCTACAGCGCGGTAGGTCATATCGCCCAGGTTACCAATGGGTGTCGGTATCAGATAGAGCCTGGTTTCGTTTTCCATTCGATTAGTTCAGCAGCTTATCTATGGCTTTGGCCAGCTCCCGATCCTTATCGGTAATGGTATTGCCAGCATCGTGTGTGGTGAGCTCGATTTCTACTTTATTGTAGACATTGCTCCAGTTGGGATGGTGGTTCATCTTTTCAGCAATGATCGCTACCTGTGCCATAAAGCCAAAAGCCTCTACAAAGTCTTTAAACTCTATTGTACGTGTCAGTTTATTGTCTGCTTCTTTCCACATAGTATTTGGTCTGTTTTTAAAGTGCTATACAGCCTTCCACCTGGTTGGCTGCTATGTAAACATCCAACACCACCTGACTTGTTTGAACTTTAGCCTTGCATGTAATACTAATGTATGTTTTGCTAGAGCTTTCGCGAAAAGTAGTTTTTCCATCTTTAGGAAGCAAACCCAACAATTCGTCCTTTTTGCCATGTGGTACAATGAATTTAAACATATACTCACCTGGAAATTGATGCTGATCTTCCAGTTTTTGTCTAAATGCCTCTACGTCCCAACTCATATGTACAAAGTAAAAAAAAGCCAGTGAAATTCACTGGCTTTGAAATGTCTTAGAAGAATTTGTATCTGGTATCTTCGATCTCGGCAAATTCCTTGACTGCCTGGTCGATGGCCTGTGACACAAACATCGGTGAGAACGAAAGCGGGAAGTTCGCAATTACAGCTTTTCTCACTCGTCGTTCGTTTTCTACTTGCGCTACATAAGCGCTGTAGTCTTCCTGGTCTGCTGCCATGCTTTTGGCCACAGCCTTCACCATCAGCACGCCATTTGGTGCCTCAAAAGGAGCAGTACCTTCGCCTTCTTCTAGCGAAAACGCCACACCTACTGCCTCTGGTGCAAAACCTACATTCGGGAATGAATTGCTGCTAAGCGTCAAGTCTGAGCTACCACTTCTGGCACCTTCACCATATTCACTCGCTATAGCTTCAAAGTCTTCTGCAGAAATCGCCGAAAGTTTTTCTTTGATGTAATCTGCTTTTTTCTGATTCAGTACTTTCGTTCTGATCTCGCTTCTTACCTGGCTCAGCTTGGCAGTTCCTTCCATCTGGCGGCCAGTCATCACAGCCACCACATAGTTATCATCCATTTCGAATACATCCGACACTTCGTTTACTGAAGCATCATTGTACAGCCAAAGCACTACACTTCTGGCATCAGAGATAATGCCCACGCGGCTGTCATTTGGCCCAATGTTGCTAGCGTTTCGTACGGTCACGCCATTGTCAGCTGCATTTTGCTTTAGTGACTCATAGTCATCGCTGTTTGCAGCTAAAAGATCTGCCTGACGGTAAATCTCATTGAGCGTGTTATCACTTTCGAAAAGCGCTTTTTGGATGGTTGCTACTTTGTACGCCGTAGTAGTTTTAGGCTCATCTATTTTGATCACGTGGTAACCAAAAGATGTCTCTACCGGCTGTGGCAATACGCCAGTGCCCTTATGAGCAAAAACAGCATCTTTGAATGGCTGCACAAAACTGCCGTTTTCACCAAACCATCCAAGGTCTCCGCCATTAGCGGCATTGCTCTGGTCTGCGCTGTTAATAGCTGCTAGCTCTGCAAAATCAGCTCCGCGACGCAACTGACGAATAATGTCCTGTGCTTTGGATTTAGCCTCTGCTATTGCCGCATCAGAATTGCCGTCCATTTCGATTAGGATGTGTCTTGCTTTTACGAATGCCTCATCGCCCTCGGTAATTGCAGACAGCTTGCTCACTACGTAGTTATCACCAACGAGCTGTGGCGCTGTTACGGTTCCTTCTTCAGCTCCTACCAGTCCTTCTGGCACTAGAGAAGGGTCTGCTATTGTTCTGAAAGCATTTTCTGCATCTGAGTTGATCACTGCGAATGTGGAATCATCTTCAGCATTTGCAAGGCCTTGTGCCAGTTTTTGGATTTCTTCCTGAGCATACGCAGAATCCTCTGCAGATGGCTGTATCGGGAAAACCACATAGCTGAGGTTTCTAGACTCATCGCGCTGATACTGCTCTTCGTTTTCAGAGAGATAGCTTTCCATTTCTGAATCTGAAACGCTAAACATGCTATCTGCTACGCTAAAAAACGGCACATAAACATAATCAACTGTCATGTTGCTCTCCTGTGCCACGTATTTACTTTTTGCCTCTGCTTTCGTCACGTAAGCAGTTTGCTCCAGCAGGCTCTCGTATTTTTTGATCCGGCGATTAGGTTTCAGCCCCTGCTCAAATGTCATCCAGCTAGCTCGCTGCTGTGGCTGAGCGTTGTTCATTTGCTGGAGGAAGTTGATCACGTTTTCGCGCTTAAACTCTCCTGTATTAGGATCTGTAAAGAATTGCTTGATCTGTGGGTCGATGTTGTTACCCTGAACCATGTCAATCACCTCTGCGTCCGTCACCTGGATGCCGAGTTTCTCGAACTGTGGCTTATATGCATAGTCGATGATTAGTGCATTCCAAGCCTGCTCACGGATGGTTTCCTGCTCTTCAGCTCTCGGGTCACGGTTGTTGTTTACCGCGAAAACATACGAAAGCTCATCCACCTTCTGCTGAAATTGCTCATAGGAAATATCCGTGCCGGCTATTTCTGCTACGGTACGGTCATTTCCTCCCAGCAGTGCAGAGTTGGATTGGAAAAGATCTGTGAGGATAAATGCGAACATAGAGAACGCCACAAAACCAACAACGATCTTGCCCATTCTCTTTCTAAGTGTACTAATCAGCGCCATAATTTTATATGCGTAGTTTTTTTGAAGACGGCAAAAATAACCACATGTATACGAATTAAAAAATCAATCTAAGCCTTTGACCTACAAGGGCTCTTCGCTATCCAAAATGGTCAATTTAACCTTGTCAATGCGGTTTTCTTCCATTGTAAAAATGGTGAAATGAAATGGAGAGATCAAAATCACCTCATTTACCGTAGGTATGTCTTCATGAAAGGCCAGAATTAGCCCTCCTAGTGTATCATACTCTCCCTGCGGCAAGTTCCAGTCATATTTATCGTTGAGGTAGTCCACTTCATGACGGGCACTGAGGATAAAGTTGTGCTCGTCGATCTGCTCTTCTACCAGGTATTCATCATCATGTTCATCCCGGATTTCACCAAAAATTTCTTCGATCACATCTTCCATGGTCACAATACCCGATGTACCTCCATACTCATCTACTACCAGGGCAATACTCTTGTGATCGGTGATAAATTGAATCAGTAGCTCATTGGCCAGCATGGTTTCTGGCACGATGAGTATAGGTGTGAGCATATCTTTTATACTCTCTGGCTTTTTGAAAAGCTCCAGTGAATGGCAGTAGCCAATCACATCATCTATCGACTCTTTGTATACCAAAATTTTGGAATGTCCACTTTGGATAAACTCGTCTTTTAGCTCCTGTAGGTCATCTTCTACATCTACTGCCACGATTTCGGTACGCGGGATCATACACTCACGCACTCTAATGGTTTTAAATTCGATGGCGTTGTTGAAAATCTTAGCGTCTATTTCTGCATCCTCTTCCTTTTCTACATTGAGGATGTTTTTTTTGATGTAGTTGTTGAGGTCAGTCAGCCCGAAGACGGGTTTGTCCTCGGAATAATCAAAGCGTAGCACATTGCTGATGATAAATCTGGATATGTGCACAATGAGGAATACTACCGGATAGAGCAAGGCATAAATAGTAGCCATAGGAACCGAAAACACCGTGAGCATGGTGTCAGGGTTTAGCATAAAAAGGCTCTTGGGCAAAAACTCTGCGGTAATCAGCACCACTATGGTAGACAGCAAAGACTGAAGCACCAAAACCACTACATCTCCCTGCAGCGCCTCTGGCAAATACATGTATAGCAATGGCTCTAGCAATTTGGCCATCAAAATACCATAGAGCACGATGCTCAGGTTGTTGCCCACTAGAGTGGTAGCCAAAAAATGAGAGCGACGCGTCACAAACTCGGAAAGCACTCTGCCTGTGAAGGTGCCTTTTTTGCTCATGACTTCTATGTGCAGCTTATCTGCGGATATAAACGCGATCTCGATACCTGAGAAAAACGCTGAAAACAATAAACACGTAACGATGCCTATATATAGGGAGGGGTCTTCCATTGGGTATAAAAATACTTATTTCTTCTGCTCTCGTTTGCTTTTTCGGTAGCCAAAAACAAATAACAAACCCAAACTTACCATAAAAATACCGTAAGCATGCCCCACTCCCATTACCATGGTTTCATAGATACCAATAATAAACAAAGCCACCGCAGTACTAAAAAGTATGTAATCGAGTAGTTTCATGTCATTCTTCTATCAACAAGGTGCCCTGTGGCTTTAATATTTTATAGGAAGAAAAATCCTGATCTGCCCTGAGGCCTTCACCAGTGTGCACCTCATCATCCGACTGGATGGTAACGAATCGATCGGTATAAAATTCTTCATCTGAAGGGTTCCAGAAAAGCTCTTCGGTATTTAGTTCATCCTCGTTATCGAGGCTTTTTACCACTACATTACCTTCTGAGCGGTAGAGGTTGTCCTTGAAAGTATAGTAGACATAATCAGCTCGGAAAGTAGATACCACTTCTCCATCGTCATCCAAATACTCCAGGTAGAGGCCTTTGGGCCATTCACGGTCTCCCCCTTCATAGTTGTACTGCTGCGCCGCTTTTAGGATGACCGTCACTTTGGCTGAGTCACTCATTTTGGTATAGATGCTATCCATAGATACCAGGGGGCCTTCATACACTGGTTGATCCAGCAGTTCTTTTCGTTTTTGGCAACTCAGCGCGAGCAAGCAACAAATCACTACTCCACAAACAAAAAAACGGTCATGGGCAAACGCCATGACCGTTCTCATGTATATCTTATTGAAATTAGTTAGCAGGTCTTCTTTCAATTTGAACTGTTTCATTGATCCAGCAATCTACTTTTACTGTTTGACCTTCTTCCAATTCTTCGTTGAAAATTTCTTCGATAGATGGAAATTGAGCTTTGGCTGCTGCCATTTTCTCACGGTCTCCACCTTTTTTATACTGGTCATAAGCTGCGATAAATACTGCTCTATCTTTTACACGGCTTTCACCGGCTTTGCAGTCTTCGAAGCTATTCATGTAAAGGTCGCCAATGAACACATACGCTTCTGCATTGGAAGGGTTGGCCGAAATAGCCTTGCGTGCACTTGATCTTGCCGACACTTTGCTACTGCTAGCCTGCATACGTGCCAGGCTCAGGTATACATCCGATTTTTTCTCTACATCATCCGTAAGCTCCACCGCTTTCTCAAAGTACTCTACTGCTTTGGTCATATCACCTTCGCCAGCTGCTCGCTGTGCGATGAATTTGGCAATCCCGTAATCAGGAGAAGTTTCATTTACTGCGATGGCTACTTCCATTGCTAGAGGATCATCCAGACATTTTTGCTGTACCATAAGACTAAAGATTTTCTTAGCCAGGTTTATGTCTTGCGTTTCCTTAAACTTAGGCCCGAGCTTTTCGGTAATAAAGGCACAATCTACATCTACAGTAGCAGTAAGGATTTTGTCCACATAGTCTGCTACTTTCTTCAATCGATCCTTTTTGCTCGTGTTGTCCATCTTATAAGCGATGATATCTGTGATTTGGGTGTATTTTTCAAATACTTCCGCATCAGTGATTTCACCACCTGTCAACTTATAACGTCTGATCACGTCCATGTAAGCAGTCAGGTTGTTGGTTAGAACATCATTTCCATTGAGCTCAAATGCTTTATTGAACAGCTCGTACAATTCAGGGTACTTAGGCTTATCATCGCGATAGTACTTATAGGCCACGTAGGCTTTTCTGTTCAGTACATCTGCCTCATTATTGAAATATTTGATCCTCAAATCATACATTTCAAGTGCTTTACCCTGATACTCGAGAGTCTTTTGCTTGTCATCCGTGGCATCTGCAAGTCCCTCATAAATCTTGGCTCCATTGATGTAGATAGAAGCATTAAGGTCGGGAGTGTTCTCCAGTAACCATGAATGAGGCTCTACTGCAGCCTGCCAGTTTTTGGCCCTAACAAAGTCTGAGTAAAGTGCATTTTTTTCTTTTGCCTTATCCACTGAGTCTCCCCAGTTCCATCCAGGCTGTGCTACCGCTGCAGATGCTACCGCTACGAAAAACGCAATGCTCAAAAGATGCTTAGTAATAGAAGTCATAAGCTCGTTTTTTTTAATCGTATCTTCTTTTTATAAACCATCGATCATTAATGGTAGCACCTATAACAACCTGGAAGTATTCTTCACGTATTAGGTTATTATCTGTGGTTCCTCTAAGACCGAATTTAAAAGCAGTATCCATACTTGAATAACCACTTACTGGAAAAGAGGCACCAAAATTAATACCAAAATCATTAATTTCAGTGTTATTGACCAGATAAGGTAGTTGTTTTGAACTAATCCCTAGCCTCAAAGTGGTACGTTTGAAGTAAGAATTAACACTTTGGTAATCTGGGATCCATTCAAGGCCTGCAGCGATTTTGAGGGTATTTCTCAAATCATTTCGACCTTCGTTTACACTTTCCCAGTCCTGACTTACCACGTCTACTCCTATTTTAAAAGAATTTAAATTTTCGTAGGAAATTCCCAGACCATAAGCTCTTGGCAAGCTAAATTCTGTAGGTACCTCCTCTGCTATTGTTTGAGATTGTAAGGTAGCTCCACTCAAAGCAAGGCGCTGCAAGTACTGATCCTGAGTGCCATCCAAAGCTTGAGACAGTTCGTAGGTTCCTCCCAGATTGATGTATTTTCGCTCACCTATTGTAGCCCGGTAGGAAACCCCAAACGAGACATTGAAATCTGAATAGCTCGTACTTTCCAAATAAGACACTGCATAGTTCGTAGCAAACTCATCACTGTTCAGCAGTGCTCGGTATTTTCGATCTATCAATCCAAATACGTAAGAGGCTTTCACCCCAACTGTTAGGCTTTTGTATATCCGAAAGCCGTTGGCCCATACAAGTTGGCTTAGGCCACCTTCTCCTTCAAACTGCGTGACACCGTTAGTAACATCATCAATGCTATCTTGAGAAAACGTATTGTACTTTACCGTACTGAGCGGCAACAGTGCCAATGCTGCCGTCCACCTGTTTCGAACTACAGGAAAACTCAAGGCAAGAAAGCGTAAGCTTACACCGCTACTTTGATCGGTAGTGAGGTCCGTTTCATAACGACGCGTATCTCCTGTGATTCCCACCTGAAACGTACTAAACGTATTTGCTGTCAGCAGTGCAGGATTTTGTAAGTTGATGTGCCAGGCAGTAGGCATAGCTATACCAACTTCGCCCATGGCTACATTATGAGGAAGCCCCTGATACTGCAGTTCACCAAGACCATTATTAGAGTAAGGAGAGTTGATGGCCTGACCGTAACTAAGACATGTCAGGCATATGGCAATTGCCGAAACCCAAAGTTTTTGGAGGTTCATTGATTATGATTCAAAATTCTATTTAAGCCCTTCAGCACTAAATCAAAGTCTGCAAAGATGGGTGCTTTTAGGATGGATTCAAAGTGCACCGTATCTCCGCCAGTCATGATAACGATCAAATCATTGTAATCTTTCGAAAACTGCTCAATAAATCCATCGATCTCATGACGTATCCCATCTACCGCTCCTCTGGCCAGACAAGCTCGTGTGGTCTTACCCGCTCCAGCTCCAAAATGCTGAGCCCATTCCGATCGAATATCAGGTAAGGCATGCGTAAACTCACTCATCGCTCGCATTCGCATCAGTAGCCCTGGGGCAATGACCCCTCCTTCAAACGTGCCCTCTCTCGTCACCAGATCATAGGTGATGCATGAGCCTGCATCTACCACCAGCAAGTTTCTATCTGGATAATGCGCACACCCTCCAACAGCCGCTGCCAGCCGATCTACACCCAGTGTATTGGGTGTTTGATAGGAGACCTTAATGGGTAGTGGAGTAGCTGCATCCAACACCTGGTAGCTTTCCCCTTCCATTAATGATGAGAGGTCTTTTGCGCCAGCCACTGAGCTAAACATCCAGTGGTGTCCTTTCCCAAATAAGTCCTTTGGCAAATCCTTCAGAAATTGCACCTGTTCCTTTCTAATAAGTGCGTCATTCTCAAACACCCCCACCTTAGCGGAGGAATTCCCCACATCTACGGCAACATTCCTGCTTTTATTCACTAGATTTCCAGTTTTCTGGCTATTTACAAAACTACAAAGCATTGGACCAATATACGGCAGTAGGCGTGATGTCTGGCTCATCTCTGGATGGATTAGACGTTTGTTTAGTAAAATTTAACAAATCGGACCATTGGGAATATGAAATAGAAGCCGCTGAAACACTGAATATTCCTAAGCACATAGAGGGGCAACTAAGAAATGCTCCAGCGTTGAGCACCCTTGATTTACTTCAATTAGATGTTACATATGGCGCATGGATTGCACAAGCACTTGGCTCTTGGCTTTCGGGAAGGTCTGACATAGATGTGATAGGCATTCATGGTCACACGGTGTTCCACGAACCAGACCATAAAATCAGCCTTCAAATAGGAAACGGCAACCTCGTCTGTCAGCAGCTAGGCCTGCCTGTGGTAGACAACTTTAGGGCTACCGACTGCTACCATGGTGGCCAGGGAGCACCACTAGTTCCTGTAGGGGAAGCACTATTACTTCCAGGCTATGTGGCATATCTCAATCTTGGAGGTATCGCCAATATTTCGATCCATCACAATGGTATAACAGCGTGGGACGTGGCACCATGCAATCAGGTACTCAACCATTTTGCGCATGCGCTGGGAAAACCGTACGATGCGGGAGGAGAGCTAGCCCGAACAGGCAAAATAGCCCATGCCTGGAAATCTCAAATAGAGGCCCTGGCGTACTTTCAGCAAGCTCCTCCAAAATCACTCGCCAACCAATGGACAGCCAATATACTGGAACTAGACGCACCTCAGGCTGAAGATGCCCTACGGACATACGTGGATTTTTTGGCTCAGGAAATAGCCAAAACCGTGAGCGGGCATACAGGCAAACTGCTCGTCACTGGCGGAGGAGCGTTAAACAGTTTTCTGGTATCAGAAATCCAAAAAGCCTGCGCTGACTCCATCATAGTTGAGACCCCTGAGCAAGAGCTCGTGGAATACAAAGAAGCACTCGTATTTGCTTTGCTCGGAACCCTTAAAAAAATTGGTCTCCCTAATGTCTATGCCTCTGTGACTGGCGCAAAAAAAGACACTGTTTCGGGCACCTTACACCTGCCCGGCTAAACCATCAGCCAGGCCGCTCAACACCCATGAAGCCGGTTTCACCAGATAGTGGTGGTGCATGTAGGGCATTTCATTAAATTTGGGGCCAATTTGACAAACAACATACCCCAAAAATGAAAGATTTACTAAAGAAGTTTGAGGACAAGAAGCCTGAAATCGTCTTTGAATGGTCGGACCCTGAAACAGAAGCTGAAGGCTGGGCAGTGATCAACTCACTACGAAACGGTGCTGCCGGAGGTGGTACCCGCATGCGTGTAGGCCTGGACAAGCGAGAAGTCGAATCCCTGGCCAAAACCATGGAAATAAAGTTTACAGTATCTGGCCCTCAGATAGGTGGTGCCAAGTCTGGCATCAACTTTGACCCCAATGACCCCAGAAAAGAAGAGGTGCTCAAGCGCTGGTACAAGGCGGTATACCCACTGCTAAAAAACTACTACGGCACGGGAGGCGATCTCAATGTAGACGAAATCCATGAGGTCATCCCCATTACAGAAGGCTTTGGGCTCTGGCACCCTCAAGAAGGAGTGGTAAATGGGCACTACGATCCACCAAAACCTCAAAAGATTCACATGATCGGGCGCTTGCGTCAGGGGGTTTCTAAAATCCTTGAGGACCAAAACTACGTACCCACTTCAGATAAAAAGTACACGGTGTCTGATATGATAACGGGCTTTGGAGTAGCAGAATCCGTAAGGCATTTTTATCAGCTTTGGGGTGGAGATATCACCACCAAGCGCGCGATAATTCAAGGCTGGGGCAACGTGGGAGCTACAGCAGCACTATACCTGGCAAAATATGGCGTGAAAATTGCTGGGATCATTGATCGAAACGGAGGCATCATCGATACCACCGGCCTTGATCTGGACGCGATCAAGAAACTTTTTTATGACCGTCGTGGAAACGAACTTGTAGCTGACGAGCTGATTCCTTTTGACCAATGCAATGACCAAATCTGGAGTACGGGTGCAGAAATCTTTATTCCAGCAGCCGCTTCGCGCCTGGTATCGCGCCAGCAGGCAGAGCAACTCATCGCAAATGGACTGGAGGTAGTTGCCTGTGGTGCCAATGTTCCTTTCAAAGACGAAGCGATCTTTTACGGTCCTATTGCCGAATATGTAGATGGTCACGCTGCGCTAATCACAGATTTTATTTCAAACTGCGGCATGGCAAGGACTTTTGCATATCTGATGGACCCGAAGAATGATCGCAAAATAACTGACGATGAAATCTTCACCGACATTTCGCAAACGATTGAAAAAGCGTTAGTGAAAGTTCATCAGGAAAATCCGGAAAAAACCGGACTGGGAGAAGCAGCATTTAAGATTGCTCTTTCCCAACTAATTTAAAATCTGGCTTGTTTTTCAGCCGGCAAATGATAATTTTAGCTTTATCTAAATGACCCGAATAACCTCAATGAGAAGACATATACTAGTATTTCTATTTACTGTTTTATTAGTGGTATCGAATTTTGGCGTTGAGGTGAAAGCGGCCGACATCCCTCAGGACCACACTGAGCAGACTGTATCGGATGGCCAGCATGGCCCTGCACAGGATGGACATGGCGAATCAGCCGAAGCACATCATGCTCCCGCCGGATGGAGCGTGATCCCCTTTGTAGTGCTCTTACTGATGATTGCCACAGGCCCGCTTTTTTATGAGCACTTCTGGCATAAAAACTATCCAATTGTAGCTGTAATCCTGGCTGTAATCGTAGTTAGCTATTATCTATTTGTTTTGCATAATCATCATGGCCCTGTACATGCGCTTTTTGAGTATGTCCAGTTTATAGCCCTGCTAACGGGGCTTTTTGTGGCCTCTGGCGGAATCATGATCATTGTAGATAAAGAAGCCAAGCCTGGCACCAATGTGGCCCTACTGGCTTTTGGTGCGGTGATCGCCAATATCATCGGCACCACAGGAGCTTCAATGCTACTCATTCGACCGTTTATTCGGCTCAACAAAAACAGAATCAAAGCTTATCACATTATCTTCTTTATTTTCATTGTAAGTAATGTGGGAGGGTCACTGACACCTATTGGTGACCCTCCGCTTTTTCTTGGGTTCCTCAAAGGCATCCCTTTTTTCTGGACACTCACAAATAACTTCTTCCCGTGGATTTTCGCCATTATAATCCTTCTGTTGGTGTTTTTCCTGCTGGACAAAAACAACAAAGCCGACTATAGCTTTGGTGAAGAGCAGGCTACACCTACTGGCAAAGTGGCTTTTCGTGGTACACGAAACTTCGCGTGGCTGGCTGTAGTGGTTGGAGCTGTCTTTCTAGACCCTAATGTATTTGAGTGGGTGCCAGGGATAATGTATGATGGACAAAAATTCTCTTACATTCGAGAAATCATCATGCTGGCCGCAGCTTTTTGTTCTTACAAATTCGCTGACAAGCAAGCGCTCAATGGCAATGATTTTAGCTTCGAACCAATACGGGAAGTTGCTTTTATATTCATTGGCATATTTGGCACCATGATGCCTGCTCTGGAGTTGGTCAGCAATTTTGCCCAGTCCGAAGAAGGCATCCAGTTTATCACGCACAATACGCTCTACTGGGGTACAGGTTTGCTTTCTGGCTTTTTGGACAATGCGCCTACTTATGTAAACTTCCTCACGGCAGGAATGGCTGCAGATGGAGCTAGCATCAACAAGGTGGCTGAGGTCGTACAATACTCACAAGGCGGGTATAACAACTCCATGCTAGAACTCAAGGCCATCTCCGTGGCTGCTGTATTCTTTGGTGCCATGACCTACATTGGCAATGGCCCTAACTTCATGGTAAAATCCATCGCCGAGCAGGTAGGTATCAAAATGCCCTCTTTCTTTGGCTACATAGTCCGATTTTCCATTCCTTTCTTGATTCCGCTACTGGTAGTTGTATGGTTGATTTTCTTCTATTGGAACTTGATCTAGAAAACTAAAAGACATTAAAAAAAGCCGGCTGAATTGAAATTCAGCCGGCTTTTTTTATTTGGTGTGCATTTTCCTTAGAAAAGTGCCTTATGCAGTTTTATAAGTGCTTCCTTTTTATGCTCTTCACTTACGAGTAGTGAGATATTGTTTCGGCTACCACCGTAAGAGATCATTCGTAGTGGTATCTCATCTAGCGCTTCAAAGATGGCTTTGCCCATACCTTTACGCTCAGCGATCAGATCACCTACGATGCAAATGATGGTTTGCTTGGCATCTACTTCTACAGTGCCGTACTGAGATATCTCCTTGGATATCGCATCGATATGCTCTGGATTGTCAATCGTAAGCGACACAGCAATCTCTGAGGTCGTGATCATGTCGATAGGGGTACGGTACTTTTCAAACACCTCAAATACACGCTTCAAGAAACCATAAGCCATCACCATGCGGCTAGACTTTATTTTGATAGCAGTGATGTGATCCTTTGCCGCTATGGCTTTTACTGCCTCCGGCTCACGATGCGAAGATATCAGCGTACCATGTGCATCCGGATCCATGGTGTTTTTGATGCGCACAGGAACTTCATGCAGCTGCGCTGGCACTATGCAGTGAGGATGGAGCACTTTGGCACCAAAGTATGCCAGCTCACTCGCTTCTTCAAAGCTGAGATTAGCCAGAGGGTGTGTCGGCTGTACAATTCTTGGATCGTTATTGTGCATCCCGTCGATATCTGTCCAGATCTGCACTTCTTCGGCTCCCAGTACCGCGCCAATGATGGTGGCAGAATAATCACTTCCCCCTCGGCGGAGGTTGTCCATACCTCCAGCGGCATTTCGAGCTATGTAACCCTGAGTAATAACTACATCGTTCTTTACCTCGGTCAGCAGATGCTTGAGCTTCTTACCTGACAGTTTCAAGTCTGGTTCTGCATACTCGTCCAGGGACATAAAATCCTGGGCCATCACCATATCGGCAGCCGTGTTGGTGTGACTATTGAGGTAATCGGTGAAAAAACGCGTGGAAATCAGTTCTCCCTTTACGACCAGCATCTTAGCCACCTGCTCTGAGTATTTCTCATCGACCAATGCCCTGATATCTGCAAAAGTTTGTTTTACAAATTCGTGATTGGTATCAGCAGCTGGAGCCTGCCCGAGTAGCTCATCTACAAACTCGTGGTATTTGACCTCCAAGTCATTGGCTATTCTCGATGCCTCTTCCTTGTTCCCCTTTTCGCATTGTTCACAGATGCTCACCAGTGTATTGGTGGTACCTGATACTGCTGATAATACCACGATCTTCTCTCCTGGCACACCAGCAATGATCTCTGCCACTTGCTTCATACGCTCAGGTGAGCCTACAGATGTCCCTCCGAATTTTAAAATTTTCATTCCTGATAAAAAGTTTTGACTTGAAACGTTATTACACTGATGGGCTAATGGGTGTTTATTTCAGTCAAACAGGTTTTACGCTGAGCATTTTCACTGCTGTAGCTGCTGCTTCGTCACCCTTGTTGCCATGCTTGCCGCCTGCTCGATCCATGGCTTGCTTTTGTGTATCGGGGGTGAGTACCCCAAAGACCACAGGCTTGTCATATTTTAGGCCCACATCAGTGATGCCCTGAGCACAAGCCTGGCAGATAAAATCAAAATGACGCGTCTCTCCCTGGATGACACAGCCCAGGGTAATGACTGCATCTATGTCTTCTCGCTTTGCCATCCACTGAGCTCCGAGCGTAAGCTCAAAGCTGCCCGGCACATTCATTCGCTCGATGTTTTCGCGTGTGGCTCCCAGCTGAAGAAGCGTCTCGAATGCGCCCGAATACAAGGCTTCGGTTACTTCTTCGTTCCACTCTGCTACTACGATACCAAATTTAAATCCGGAAACGTCCTTGATTCCTTTTACATTGGTATCACTAAGGTTTTTTAATGATGTTGCCATAAAATAAAAAAAGGGATAAAGCTTTTGCTGCCCTATCCCTTAGATTTTGTTTTCGATTGAATCTAAATATTATTCGGCAGCCAGTCCCTCGAGTCTGGCCTTCTGTTTCTTTGCTTCCTGTAGTAACGTCGCATTTGGAAATTCATCCACGATCTTGCCATAAGCAGCTGCCGCAGCATCGAAATTTCCGTTTGCTTCATGAGCTACAGCCAACTTTTGCAAGTATATAGGAGTAAACTGGTCGTTAGGTTTGTAACCTGCCGCCTGCTCGTACGCATCCACTGCCGCACCATAGTTTTCCAACTCCATGTTTGCATCTCCTACCAAAGCATAGGCTCTAGCCTGCACCAGATAATCCGAACTACTGAAGTCTTCCAGGTTGCGAATGGCGCTGCTGTAATCTCCGAGCTTCATGTAAGATGCTCCAGCGTAGAAGCTCGCAAGGTTGGCTGCTTCTGTACCGCTGTAGGTATCTTTAATGTCTAAGAAACCGTAGTTGATGCCATCGCCATTGAGTGCTTTACCCAGGCTATCTGCTTCAAAGTAATACACCGCCTGAAACATCTCTTGCTGTGCTTCCTGGTTTTGATTAGAGATATACACCTTGTAAATCAAAAATCCAGCTATCACTGCGGCAATTACGCCACCGATACCAAAGACGAGGTTCTTATTGCGCTTATTGTTGAAAAACTCCTCAGCCTTATTCGCAAGTACATCCGGATCTTCCAGGATTTCTATCCCCTCTTCCTTCTTGGTTGTTGTCTTAGCCATTATTCAAAATAAAATTTAAGGTCGCAAAGATATACTTTTTGCATTAATCCATTATGAATGGATAATTTTCTTCGGCGTACACGTCAGTGTAGGCATCAGAAGCTGGAGGAAACTCAGACTCTTCAGCAAAATCCACGCATTCCTTCACCTGATCTTTGAGTTTCTTATCCAATTCCTTGAGCTCCTCTTCAGAGGCCCATTTCTTTTTAAGAATTACAGCCTTTACTTGCTCGATAGGGTCTTTTTGCTTGTACTCCTCTACCTCCTCTTTGGTACGATATTTTGCCGGATCCGACATAGAGTGCCCTTTGTAGCGGTAAGTTCTTAGCTCAAGAAGTGTAGGTCCTTCACCTTTTCTTGCACGCTCGCCAGCCTCTGCCATGGCATGGTGCACAGCCTCTACAGACATTGCATCCACAGGGGCAGATGGCATGTCATATGCCTCCCCCAGTTGAAACAGCTCAGTCACGTTACTGGTACGCTTTACAGATGTACCCATGGCATAGCCATTGTTTTCGATGGCAAAAATCACTGGCAGCTTCAGAGTCATAGCGAGGTTGAGTGCCTCGTGAAAAGCTCCCTGACGCACAGCACCATCTCCCATGTAGCATACACACAGGTTGTCAGTACCATTGTACTTTTCAGCAAAACCAATACCAGCACCTAATGGAATCTGGCCACCTACAATACCATGTCCACCAAAGAATCCATTCTCTTTGTCAAACATGTGCATGGATCCGCCTTTACCTTTAGAGATTCCGGTGCGTTTACCAAAAAGCTCCGCCATGATAGCCTTTGGGTCACTACCCAAAGCAATGGGATGTGCGTGATCACGGTATGCAGTGATGTATTTATCACCTTTCTTCAATGCCGAAACTGCTCCGGCTACACACGCTTCCTGTCCTATATATAAGTGGCAAAACCCACGGATTTTTTGCTGTCCGTAAAGCTGTCCTGCCTTTTCTTCGAATCGTCTCATGAACAACATGGACTCGTACCATTCCATGTATTGCTCTTTGCTAAATTCTTCTTTTTTTGACTTTGATTTGGCTGCCATATCCAATTAAGCTTACTGTCTTATGTTTAGTTTTGCGCCTTCAGTATCCTTCAAGCCTTGCGAAATTAACCGAAAAAGGCCTTGCGGCAAAATCTATGAAGCTCAATAGCCTGAAACTTACCTATTTTAAAAACTACGACGCTTTAGAGGCCAATTTTTCTTCGGGGATCAACTGCCTGGTAGGAAAAAATGGGATGGGTAAGACCAATCTACTGGACGCGCTTCATTATCTGTCCATGACGCGGAGTGCACTCAACACGGTAGACGGACAAAACATCCAACACGGAGAATCTTTTTTTGCTATCAACAGCGTCTTTGAGGTAGCGGATCAGGAACTAAGAATCAATTGCTACTTTGAGCAGGGCAAAAAGAAGGTGCTGAAAGTAAACGGCAAAGAGGTGGACAAACTCAGTGACCACATCGGCCGCCTGCCCTCTGTGCTCATCACGCCGGACGATACGGAGATTATCAAAGAAGGCAGTGAAGTTCGCAGAAAGTTTTTTGACAGTGTGATCGCACAACATGACCGCAGCTACCTGGAAGCCCTCATCCAAATGCAACGCCTCCTCAAGCAGCGAAATAGTTTCTTAAAACAAAACGACGGCAAGCTCAACATCAACCGCCAACTACTGGACGTATACGACGAAGGATTGCTCCCGCTTTTTCAGCAAATAGCAAAGCGAAGACAGGCATTTATTGAGGAGTTTACACCCTATTTTATCAAAAACTACGCGCAGATCTTTGAGGGCAAGGAAACCCCCAGCATACGCTACCGTTCGGATGTGGTCTCTGAGGATTTCGAGCTGCAATTCAAAGAGGTGTTTCAGAAAGACATCCTCCTCCAACGCACCACTAAAGGGGCTCATCGGGATGACTATGTGTTTGCGCTCAATGACCGGGCAGTGAAAAAATTTGGCTCTCAGGGTCAGCAAAAATCTTTTGTGATCGCGCTGAAGCTGGCCGAGTATGACTACCTCAAAACGCTGAAAGGCTTGAGCCCGCTTTTGCTATTGGATGATATTTTCGACAAGTTGGACGATGAGCGCATCCATCGATTGGTATCTTTGCTCACAGATGAGGAGCGGTTTTCGCAGATCTTCATTACCGACGCACGGAAAGAACGCTCAGAAGCGTTTTTTGAGGGGAAAGCAAATGTGCAGTTTTATGAAATCCACGACGGACAACTGAAATGAAAAAAGATAGAGACAACTCCCATACGTTTACCAGCGCCTTCAGGCAGTTTTTGCAAAAGGAAAAAATAGACACCAAATACCGCGAAAAGCTTCTGCTCCAGTCCTGGAGCACTATCATGGGCAAGCCCATTGGTTCGCGAACTTCTGACTTATTTATCAAAAACAGGGTACTATTTGTCAAGCTCACCTCTGCGCCTCTCAAGCAAGAGCTGGCTAACAACAAAGACAAGGTGAAAGCGATGCTCGACAAGGACTTTGGCGACCTAATAGACGAAGTAAGGTTTCTCTAGTTGACTTCTGGTAGCGGTGGAAATTTTTCTCTCCACCGAAATGCCCACCCAATGTAATAATTGAACTGTACGCCAGTATTGTCTTCATACAAACCAAAGCCCGGTACATCATAAGGAGCAAAGGTCTCCCAGCCTTTCACGTTTCTAAAAAACTTGTAGCGTACCGTATAGCCCATATAAAGCCCTTTCCAAACGTTTACGTTTAGGGCCATGTTCATTTCCATCCACGAAGCGGTGAGGCCTGGATTGGTCTCATTTACCTCGTAGGACCCAAAAAAGGTACTGTCTCTGCGAAAGGAAATTTCATCGCTAAACCATGATCGGCCGTACTTCAGCCCAAATGTGAGAGAGTTGCCGTTTCGGTCGTTTTTGAGCAGGTTGGTCTCCGGGCCAATCATGAAATAATTTCCCGAGTTTTGGTAAGTATAGTTCTGATCTTCTCCTCGAGTGGACGCCTGATGACCATAGGCCACCGAAAGAAAATAAATGTCGAAATCCATGGCCGCCTGCACGCCCCAGCCACTCATCACATCGGCAAAGGCTGTCTGCCCCAGCGGAATAAAATCGGCACTCAACTTAAGCATCGATGGCTTCCAGTCGCGCTCACGCTTTTCAAACAGCGGCTCACGGGGTAGTGGTTTGCCACCACCTCCAGACATCTGACTCTGCATGCGCTGACCCAATCCACCCTGAGCTGTGGCCTCAGCCAATACGGTCAGCAAGAGCACTGCCCCGAAGAAATACCTGCGATATGTAGTCTTAGCGATCAATTGCCCTCAAACTCCTCTATATAAGCTGCGATCTTCTCCACAGCTGCCTCTGTATTTCTTTTGATGAGTAGCGCATCAAACCGCAAAAAATTAACGCCTTTGCTTTCCAATGTCTTTTGCTGATCGGCATCTACCTTATACGCCATATCCCGATCGATACCGTCTATTTCGATAGCCAGTCTGAGACGATTGCAGTAAAAATCAACGATGCAGTCTCCTACCGGTTTATGACGAAAAAACTGAAATCCTTTCAGCTTACGGGCCTTCAGTTCGTTCCAAAGCAGAATTTCTGCCAATGAACTGTTTTCGCGCATTTCTCTTGCTACTTCCGTCAATTCGGGATTAAACTCAATCTTCATTTCTTTCGCTTCGATCTCTTATTTGTTGCTTAAAAATAAATTTCAATGTTTTCGGGCACCACACGATCCAGCGCCGGATTGACCACCACCACTGAGTCAAAAGTAGTGCTGAGCACCGTATCCAGCTTAAATGAAAAGACAGGATCGCAATTGTCATAGTATATCCTCAAATGTGGTTTGTAGAGAATATCCAGCTCATAATCCACACTGTCCGTCTCAAAAATATAAGTCACTTGCTCTGCCTGATCA
This sequence comes from Marinoscillum furvescens DSM 4134, assembly GCF_003386095.1. Classification (GTDB taxonomy): domain Bacteria; phylum Bacteroidota; class Bacteroidia; order Cytophagales; family Cyclobacteriaceae; genus Marinoscillum; species Marinoscillum furvescens. Next base: position 54,465 of record NZ_QREG01000009.1, read on the forward strand.
TATACTGGCAAGCCCACCAGCTGCACAGAATCGTCCGCAATGGTATCTTCTACATTGGAGATATAGTAATTACTCACACCAACCTCGTATACTTTGTTGAACTTGGCTACACGGGGTGTCTTTTCTGCAGAGTCTGCCACATAGTAGCCAGCTATCGCATAGTCTGTGCTGGACTCCAGCCCACAATCTTTGATCTCCTGACACGCCAGCAGCAACCAAATACCCAGTACAATGAAGCTTCCTGATTTCATATTTTTCAGAGAATGGAGGCAAAGTTATAATAACCCACAACTATTGAACTTATTATAGGGTACGAATTGTATTAGCTTTGCAGTTTATTTAGAAGCAAGGACCGTGAAGACAAAAGGACTAAAGAAAGACAAGGTAAATATCGTAACCCTGGGGTGCTCCAAAAACCTGGTAGACTCTGAGGTGATGCTCACCCAGCTCAAAGGCAACGAGATAGAAGCCTCCCACGAATCAATGGAGGATGATTCCAACATTGTGATCATCAACACCTGCGGGTTTATCGACAATGCCAAGCAAGAATCCATAGACACTATACTACGCTATGTAGATGCCAAGGAGGAAGGCATCGTAGAAAAAGTATATGTTACTGGATGCTTGTCTCAGCGGTACCGCGAAGATTTGCAAACCGAGATTCCTCAGGTAGACGCCTGGTTTGGCACCATGGAGCTCCCTCTGCTTCTCAAAAAATTCAATGCTGACTATAAGCATGAGCTGCTCGGTGAGCGCATCACCACTACTGATCGCCACTATTCGTATCTCAAAATCGCAGAAGGATGCGACCGGCCGTGCAGCTTCTGTGCCATCCCGCTGATGCGCGGCAAGCACGTGTCCAAACCCATGGAGCAGATCATCACCGAGGCTCAGTCTTTAGTGAAAAATGGCACCAAAGAATTACTCCTCATTGCTCAGGACTCCACTTATTATGGATTGGACCTGTATAAAAAAAGAAATCTGGCGGAGCTGCTAGACCGCCTGGCAGATGTAGAGGGTCTGGAGTGGATCCGCCTGCACTATGCGTTTCCCACAGGCTTTCCTGAAGACATACTGGACGTAATGGCGCAGCGTAGCAACATCTGCAACTACCTGGATATACCACTACAGCACGGTAGCACCGAGATGCTCAAAATCATGCGCCGTGGTACTACCCGTGCCAAAACCGAACGCCTGCTTAACACCATTCGGGAAAAAGTACCGGGAATTGCCATCCGCACGACATTAATAGCAGGTCACCCTGGTGAAACCGAGGCTGAATTTGAAGATATGCTCGATTTTGTGGAGAAATCGCGCTTTGAGCGACTAGGCATTTTCCCTTATTCGCACGAAGAAAAGACCCATGCATTCAGCATGGAAGACAATGTGCCCGAAAATGTAAAACTCGAACGTGCCGAACGCGTTATGGAATTACAAGAATCAATTTCGGAAGAGATCAATAGCCAAAAAGTAGGCAAAACCTTTAAAGTACTTATCGACCGAAAAGAAGGGGGACAGTTTATCGGGCGTACCGAGCACGACTCCCCTGAGGTGGACAATGAAGTACTGATAGACGCCAGTGAAAACTACTTGCGTGTAGGAGATTTTGCCAACATTAAAATAGAAAAAGCAACGGCCTTTGACCTGTACGGACAACCGGTAAAATAATGAAGCTAAATCAGGTATCCCTGGAAGACACGGAGTGTTTCGCTCCTATATTTATAGACTACATCAACCAAAAAGAGGCACTAAAGCCCTTCTATCAGACTTTTCCCAAGTTGGAAAACTTTGATGACCTCATAAAAAACAGGCAGCTTTCTGGTGCCCATCGAGCTACGTTGGTAGATGTACTTACTGAGCAATACGGTCCTCTGGAGCATACCGAAGCTGTGGAGTACAACATCCACAGCCTCTCTAGTGCCAATACCTACACGGTAACTACCGGCCATCAGCTCAACATCTTTACGGGACCCCTGTACTTTATCTATAAAATTGTCACGGTCATCAATGCCTGCAAAAGCCTGAAGGCAAAGTACCCGGATGCACACTTTGTGCCGGTATACTGGATGGCTAGCGAAGACCATGATTTTGCGGAGATTAGTCATTTCAACCTGTTTGGCAAAAAATACCAGTGGGAAAACGACCAAACCGGCCCCGTAGGCCGCATGAAGCCCTACTCGCTCAACCGTCTGATAGACCAGCTACCTGAGCCCGTACCGCTTTTCGAGCAAGCCTACCTCGATCATAGCACCCTGGCTGATGCCGTAAGATATTATGTAAATGAGCTCTTCGGTGACCAGGGACTGGTAGTAGTAGATGCTGATCATAAAAAACTCAAAAGCCTATTTGCTCCGATCATTGAGCAGGAACTTTTCGAAAGCAAGTCCAATGAGCTGGTAGCAAAAGCCTCTGCAGAACTGGAGACAGCTGGGTACAAAAACCAGGCTTTCTCCCGAGAGATCAATTTCTTTTATATGGAAGATGGCCTCAGAGAACGTATTGTAAAAGAGGGAGACACATTCAAAGTATTGAATACCGAAAAGACGTTTTCTGCTGATGAGATGAGAGCGCTGATCAAAGCGTCTCCGGAGGTTTTTAGCCCCAATGTCATCATGCGCCCGGTGTACCAGGAGGTGATCCTCCCCAATCTGGCCTATGCTGGAGGGCCGTCTGAAATTGCCTATTGGCTTCAGCTAAAGGGCATTTTCGATCACTATCAAATCGCCTTTCCAGCACTCATGCCACGAGTTTTTGGTTTGGTGGTGAATAAATCCCTGGAGAAAAAAGTAAAGAAGCTAAAACTCTCTGACCGGGACCTGTTTAGAAGCACACACAAGCTCAAAGAAGCTTATTTGAAGCAGCACGGTGAAAATGGTTTTGGCCTGGAAAGTGAGCGTGCTGAACTCGCCAAAGTTTTTGAAAAAATAAAAAACAAAGCTGAAGAAATAGATGGCTCACTCACCGGCTTTATCGGTGCTGAAGGAGCCAAGAGCTTCAAGTCATTGGAAAACATTGCCAAGAGGCTGAAGAAAGCCGAAGAGCAAAACAATGACACGGCCATGTCGCAGATAGACACCATCAAGGAAAAGCTCTTTCCCAACGATGGCCTTCAGGAACGCCATGACAATTTTTTAACTTTCCAACTCAACCACCCGGAGTTTATAGCGGAGCTGCTCGACAAATTCGATGCGTTTGATTTTCGCTTTCATATCCTCCATGATGAGTAAATGACGGATGCCAAAACCAAAATAAGAAAAGGATCGCTCTACAACCGGCGCATGCTGGACCGTAATGTTTATGACGCGCGTACGGCAGCCGTCACTCAAAGAGCAATTTCTTATCTCTTGGCACATCAGGCAAAATGTGTTCACCTGTTTTTGCCCATAGCAAGAAACAATGAATTCGACACCTGGCCGCTGCTGAAACATCTAGTGTCCGAAGGAATAAAAGTAGTGGTTTCTGCTACGGACTTTGAGCGAGAAACCATGAACCATTTTATCTACACAGATGATTTGGTATTTGAAGAAGATCGGTTTGCGATTCCCACGCCTAAATCCGGGCGCACGGCCAATGTGATGGAGATAGACACTGTACTGATCCCGCTACTGGCCGCCGATAAAAAAGGGAACCGAATCGGTTATGGAAAAGGTTACTACGACCGACTGTTAGCTGAAATGTCACCAGAAGTGCTGAAAATAGGGGTATCTCTATCGCCTCCATTTGATGAATTTCCGTTTGTGGAAAGTCACGATGTGGCCATGGATGTGCTGGTGACGCCTTATGAAACCATCGAAACAAGAAAACAATGAGCGACCAAAAAACTGACGTACTCATCATAGGAGCTGGGCCCATAGGTCTGGCATGTGGTATAGAAGCCAAAAGGGCAGGCCTCAGTCATGTGATCATAGACAAGGGCTGCCTGGTCAACTCCATCTACAACTACCCGGCAAATATGACGTTTTTCTCCACCTCTGATCGATTAGAAATTGGTGGGGTACCGTTCATTTCGCACAACCCCAAGCCTACGCGTCCTGAGGCACTGGAATACTACCGCAGAGTGGCATCCTCCTGGGAACTCAACACCCGGCTCTATGAGTCCGTAGATGCTGTGGAAAAAATGGGAGACCTCTACCAGGTGACTACTTCCCGGGGGGTATTTCAGGCCAGGGCTATCATCATAGCCACGGGATTCTATGACCTGCCCTACCTTCTAAATGTTCCGGGTGAAGATTTACCAAAAGTCAAGCACTACTATGACGATCCACACCCGTATTATGACATGCGCGTGGCAGTAGTAGGCGCCGCTAATTCTTCTGTAGATGTAGCCTTAGAGACTTTTCGCAAGGGTGCCAAAGAAGTCACCATGGTCATTCGCGAAAGTGAAATCAACCCGCGGGTCAAATACTGGGTACGCCCCGATATCGAAAACCGCATCAAAGAAGGCTCCATCAAGGCTTATTTTGAGTCGTCAATCACCAAAATCACTCCACGAACTATCGAGGTAAAAACCCCCGACCAAGAGTTGGTACTGGAAAATGATTTCGTTTTGGCCATGACCGGATACCAGCCAGATTTTAGTTTTTTGGAAAGCATAGGTATAGCGATCGGCCAGGACGAGTTTAAAACGCCTACCTACAATGAGTCCACCATGGAAACCAACGTGGACAATGTATACCTGGCCGGAGTAATCTGTGGTGGCCTGAAAACCAACGCCTGGTTTATCGAAAACTCACGGGTACATGCGGAGATGATCATAGATGACCTCAAAAAGAAGTCAGTAGTAGCGGAATAATTTCCTTCCAAGAGAATCCATTTTGATCTTCAACAGTTTAGGATATAAAACATCAAGACCATGTCCAACTCAGACCTGATCATCGAAGAAAGAAGCCGCGATATCGGTGACTTTTTGGTAGGCCGCCTCCTCCCTTTCCGAAAAAAGCGAATGGTGGGGCCCTTCATCTTTATCGATCACATGGGCCCAAGTACCGTAGGCCCTACTCAATACCTCGACGTGGACCAGCATCCGCACATGGGCCTGTCTACACTCACTTTTTTGCTGGAAGGCGAAATCATGCACAGAGACAGCATGGGTACAGAGCAGCGTATCGTTCCGGGCTCTGTCAACTGGATGGTAGCTGGCAAAGGGGTAACCCATACAGAGCGCACACCGGAAGATCTGCGCAATGGCAGCTCGCATACCATTCACGGCTACCAGATATGGGTAGCGCTGCCCAAAGAGCTGGAGCAAATGGCCCCTGAGTTTCATCATCTGGACCGCAGTGAGCTTCCTAGCTGGAAGGAACAAAACGCCAAATTTGTCCTGGTGGCTGGCGAAGGATATGGAAGAAAATCACCGCTTCCGGTTCATTCGGAGCTTTTTATGGTGGAGGTAAAGTCATCAGATACCTACGAGCTCAAAATCAATGGACAGCTGGATGGGGAAATCGGAATCTGTGTGGTGGCTGGTAGTGTGCAGGCCTGCGAGCACCAGATATCGGCAGGCAACATGCTGGTATCGAAAACCGAAGACGCTTGTAGCCTCACGATGCACCCTGACACCCATGTCTTCCTGTTTGGAGGCAAGCCTTTTCCTGAAGAGCGATACATCTATTGGAACTGGGTAGCCACCGACAAATCAAGACTGGAAGAGGCCAAAGAACGGTGGAAGAACAAAGACTTCCCACAAGTGCCAGGAGATCGCACGTATGTTTCCCTCCCCGGTTAATTTTTCATGGCCAGGTCTACATAGATGGGTAGGTGATCTGAGCCTACGCGTCTCAGACATCTGATTCTGTTTAGTGAGAAATGCTCGGAGCAAAACAGATGATCTAGCGGCCACCGAGCCACAAGCGGGTATTTTGCATGAAAAGTGCTGTACATCCCGCGGCCTCTGCGTGGGTCCTTTAATCCGGAAGTTTCCAAAAATTCCTGTGTGGTATAGCTCCAGGCCACGTCGTTGAGATCTCCCGCTACTACGGTAGGCATTTCCTCTCTGGAGGCCTCCTCAGCTACTTTCATTATTTCCTGATCGCGCGCTGTAGACTTGGGGTTTTCGCTAGGCACCGGAGGCTCCGGATGAATGGCAAAAAACCGTACTGGATGCACTTCGTGCTCCACGGTCACACGAATAGAAGGTATTTCCTCCTTCACCAAAAAGCGCACCTCTCCATCCGCCAATGGCCACCTCGAAAACATCAACATTCCATAAGTATTTTCCAATGGGTGTAGTATCTGATGGGGATATTGTTCGTCAAAAGCGGCTTTGAGCTCGTCGCACCACCACTGATCCGTTTCTACAAACACCAGTACGTCCACTTCAAACCGCCCGCATTCCCGAATCAGGCGTTTACTTTTTCGATTATACTGATATACATTGCTCACCACCACCCTAAAGTTTGGTGCATTGGGGTCACGATTGCTCCTGATCATACGTGGCGCTAGCGGAATGAAGGGAAATATTTGATAGGATAGATAAGCCATGGTAAACATCAGCCAAAAACCAATCCAGGGCAGCAGTGGGTCTGGCTCTGCCAGGTGATGCATGGCGGTCCAAAGCAACAAGAGCAGATTGAGACACCACTTTTGAAAGCGAGGAAACTCAAACACCCGAAACACCCAATAATCATGACGGATCAGCGGCAAGAGCATGGTAATGGAAAACAGTACTACAAGTACCAATAGAGCTATTTTCATAAGTTATGCGCTTAAGTAGATCTCTGAAGGAACATCCCTCATCTCGCCAAATTCTCAAACCGTTCCCAACATTCAAGTTTATTTCATCACTTTTTTGGAACAAGTTAATGAACACATCGTTTTTAATTCCGTCAAAAAAACTCAAAATCGCCTTGAATAAATTTTTTCTACTCGTACTTTTAGTACTAAGTACCAGTCGCTCTTTTGCACAGGAAAACGCTACGCTAAGTGGTTATGTAAAAGACGCCAACAATGGAGAGACACTGATCGGTGCTACGGTATTGATCAAAGAACTATCCAGCGGAAACATCACCAATGTGTATGGATTTTACTCCATCACTGTGCCCACAGGTACGTACACCGTGGATTATCGCTATGTGGGATACCAGACCATCACCAAAACCATCACACTCACCAGCAACCGGCGTGTAGATGTAGAACTTCCCTCTGGCGAACAGCAGCTGCAAGAGGTAGTAGTATCTGCCGAAGCTTTGGATGAAAATGTCTCTTCTGTGGAGATGAGCACAGCCGAACTAGATATAGAAACTATCGAAAAAATTCCTGCTTTCCTCGGTGAAGTGGACGTTGTAAAAAGCCTTCAGCTACTGCCTGGGGTATCTTCGGTAGGCGAAGGAGCCTCTGGCTTCAACGTGCGCGGGGGAAGCGTAGGCCAAAACCTTATCCTCCTGGATGAAGCTCCGGTCTACAATTCTTCTCACATGTTTGGCTTTTTCTCTGTTTTTAATCCTGATGCAGTAAAGGATGTAAAACTCTACAAAGGTGGCATCCCCGCCGAATATGGCGGAAGGCTTTCCTCCATCCTCGATGTGCGGATGAAAGAAGGAAACATGAAAAAATATGAAGTCAATGGTGGAATAGGCACCATTTTCAGTCGGTTTGCAGTGGAAGGGCCGCTAGCCAAAGACAAGTCCTCTTTCATTCTTGCCGGACGAAGGTCCTATATCGATGTGCTGGCTAAACCATTTCTCAAAAATCAAGACGGCCTGGAAGATATTGGCTTGCGCTTTTATGACCTCACTTTCAAAACCAACTACAACATCAGCGACCGGGACCGGGTCTATCTATCAGGATATTTAGGACGGGATGTGTTTGCGTTTGATGCAAACCAGGGATTTGACTGGGGGAATAAAACAGCCACTCTGCGTTGGAACCACCTTTTCAATGACCGGATCTTTAGCAATACCACACTTTTTGTAAGTGACTATGACTATTCCTTTCAGGTAGGCGAAACCAGGGACGACTTATTCAGCTGGAAATCCAGAATCTTTACCTACAATTTCAAAGAGCAGTTTTCTTACTTTATCAATACCAACAACGAACTCAGCTTTGGTGCAGAAGCCATCCTTTATCGCTTTAAACCCGCCGAAGTGCTCGGCGTAAGTGTAGGAGAAGAAAGTGACATCAGCCTGGCTGAGCGCAAAAGCCTGGAAACCGCCGTATACATTGGCAATGACCAAAAAGTCAACAACAAGCTTTCCCTTCAGTATGGGCTGCGTTTTTCCAGTTTCCAGTACCTGGGTGATGGCGAAGTATACGAATATGGAGAGCCCGAACAGCCAGGGGAACGCAAGCCCATTGCCAATGTGACCCAGGCAGACAACTGGGAAACCATCCAGCACTATACCAATCTGGAACCCCGGTTTTCTTTTCGCTACAGCCTAAACCCAACTACCTCCATCAAGGGTAGCTACAATCGCATGTCGCAGTACATCCACCTGGTGTCCAACACGGCCGCATCGCTACCCACTGATGTATGGACACCCAGTTCCAACAACATCAAACCACAGCTAGCGGATCAGGTGGCGCTAGGAGTATTCAAAAACTTCTGGAATAACAAGCTGGAAACTTCCGTAGAGGTCTACTACAAAACCATGCAAAACCAGATCGACTACATAGATGGGGCTGAGATCCTCATCAACCGATTTTTGGAAGGGGACCTGCTCGCGGGTGATGGACGTGCGTATGGCGCAGAGTTTTATCTGAAGAAAAACAGTGGTAAAATCAATGGCTGGGTAAGTTACACGCTGGCCAAAACCGAGCGACAAGTGGCCGGAATTAATGACGGAGACTGGTACCCCACGCGTTATGACCAGACCCACAACCTGAAAATATCTGGCAACTATGACTACAGTGATCGTTGGTCATTTGCTGCAAACTTTACCTACATCACAGGTACGCCTTACACCTTGCCTTCGTATCGCTACGAAGTGCAGGGCTATACGATTCCTGGCGTAGAAGGACGTAACAATGGGCGCATACCAGACTATCACCGACTTGACCTGGCTGCCACCTGGCAAATGCGCAAATTTAAAAACGATGGGTCACCGAAAAAGCTTCAGGACTACTGGGTCTTTACTATCTACAACGTCTACCAACGCAGAAATCCATTCTCCATCTACTTTGCCCAGAAAGATGGGGCTGCTGGAGACCAGGCCCTCACAGAAGCTACACAAGTAGCCATTTTGGGTTCATTTGTACCCGCTGTTTCTTACAACTTTAAATTTTAATCCGCCGTGAAAAAAGTACTATACATCATCCTGATAGCAGCTGTCACTTACGCTTGTGAAGACACCGTAGAGATCGATCTTGAGGAGCAAGAGCCTTTTATGAATGTAGATGCGTGGCTCACACATACCAACGACACTCAGCAGATTCGTCTGACATACACCAGGCCCTATTTTGACAATGGCAAGCCTCAGCCTGCCCTCAATGCCACAGTCTCCGTAGTAGAAATCGAAACACAGACACTCTACAGCTTTACAGATGCAGATAGTGACGGTTTTTATACCTGGATACCTGCCGAAACGGACACTTTTGGTACCATAGGTAGCAGCTATGCGCTCGTGATCGAGCATCAGGGAGTTACTTACGAGAGTTTCTCTACGATGAATCCTGTTCCGCCTATCGACAGCATCACTTTTGAGTACAATAAGAAGGATGCCTTTTTTGAAGACGACTGGTACTATGCAGACTTTTGGGCTCGCGATATCGAAGGGCCCGGCAATACTTACTGGATCAAAGCTTTTAAAAATGGTGTTTATTTAAACAAGCCAGAGGAAATCAACGTGGCTTACGATGCCAGTTTTTCCCCAGGAGGTGAAGTAGATGGTCTGGTATTCATTCAGCCAATTCGTACGGCTATCAATAGGTTTGAAGATGACGATACTCCGGCACCCTCACCTTATCAGCAAGGAGACACGCTAAAAGTAGAGCTCCACAGCATTACAGAAGAGGCATGGTTTTTCCTATCGCGCGTAAGGGATGAGACGGTCAGAAACCCTGGCTTTGCACAGCTGTTTGCCAACCCGCTGGCCAACTCTCCTACCAACTTAGTAGCCTCAGGTGATAACCGGGTGACTGGTTTCTTTAGTGTGGCTGCGGTAAGTGCATTAGAAGTAGAAATGAACGATGACAATATCGTAGATCGGATTCCAGAATAAAAATGACTCTAACTTTCGTCAAGCAACTCACTTGGCGAAAGTTGTTCTTCAGGTCCGACGATAAACTGAACTAAGTCGAATTCGTTATCTTTAGGTAAAGGTTATAAAAATGGGAAAAGTATACACACATATACCAAAAACCATCATGGAAGTCTATCAGGGCCTGCCTGAAGGCACGCTTGCTGAGCTCATTGATAACCAAATATATATGTCACCGTCACCAGTCTTCAAACATCAAAAAACTGTCCAGTTACTAAACCAACAACTACTCAGTCATTTCTCCACCCGGGCGAACGGAGAAGTTATTATCGCTCCATTTGATGTCTATTTAGATGAAACCAGCAATGCTGTACAACCTGACATCACCGTGGTATTGGAGGAAAGTCGTCAGATACTTGATGAAAACGGCCACATCCATGGTGTTCCTGACCTACTGGTAGAAGTGCTCTCACCTGGCAATAGGGATCATGACCTAATCACCAAAAAAGACCTGTATGAGCAATTTGGGGTGAAGGAATACTGGGCGGTGGATCCAGAGACTAAGCTGGCACTTGGTTTTACACTCAAAGCAGGCAAGTATGAACTGTTTTCAGACCAAATCGGGAAAATTGAGTCGGTCTTATTAGGAGCTCCATTTAGTTTTTAAGCGCCAGACCTTTTCACAGTTTCAAACCTCGAACCATTTCCTTTTTGCCCATAGCTCCTGGCAGTGTCTCCACCTCAAAACCAGCTGCAGCCAGGTTACGCTTAAACTGCCCCTGTGCGCAGTACGTCACCAGCACACCCCCACTTACGAGCATTTCAAAGCATTTTTTCAGATTATCAAGTGCCCACACTTCAGCTTGCTTTGATGGGGCAAATGCATCATAAAACACTACATCTGCCCGAACCTCACCATCGAATTCTTCCAAGGTGCACTGATATTTCACTAGCTCCAGATAAGCACTTATAGTTACAGGCTCCTCCCAGGCACCCGCATGCAGGGCCTGTACCAGCGAATTTTCCTCTTCAGACTTACCAAAATTGAATTGCTCGTAGATTTCTTTTGGTACGGGATAGGGCTCCACACTATGGTAGTGCACCTGCACCTGATGTTGGGAGGCATATTTGGCAGCCAAAAACGCATTGAGACCAGTGCCAAACCCCACCTCAAATACCGTGATCGATCGTTGATTGGTTTTAGAAAGCTGCGCGTCCAGCCCTTCCTTAATAAAAACCTGCAATGACTCTCCTTCAGCTCCTCTAAAAGAATGATAAGTTTCATTCAAGTCTTCGCGGTACAAACTATGCGATCCGTCTTCTGTGGTAATTAGTTTCAAATTTGGTGTCTTCATGCCAATTATTTTTTCAAAAATGGTAAGGGAAACTAAATTTTGTATTGCTTTCCATCCAGATAGCGGAATTAAAAGAAATCATTTACTACCTTTTACGATTATAACAGTATAGGCTACGCAAATTCGGTTTACCAACCATTGCCTCGCCTAAGGTGAACAAATTAAATTTAGGGTTTGGAAAGCGCGTGCACCTTCATGGCAAATTTATCACATGGAGCTACAGCCATTCCAATGATTAATGACTCAAACACTGTAACACATGAAAAAATTTTTATTCCTCAGTGCGCTTGCGCTTCCATTGTTAATGACCTCATGTAAAGAAGACGAAGAGAAAGTAGATCCTTTGGTAGGACTGTGGGAGCTGGATGATGCTACAGTCGTCTTTTCAGGCTTTTCTTATTACGGTTTCGAAAATGAAAACGATTTGTATGGCGAATCTTCATACACCATAGAGTTCAATGCAGATTTTACCTACGAACGTGAAATCGATGACATCCCTCAGCTCGGAGACATCAATGACGAAGGAGAATGGGAAAGTGACGGAGAAGAAATCGATCTTGACTCTGACGATGACGAGATCGGAGGTATCGCCTACAGCTTCGATATTGTGGAAATCACAGAAACCAAGCTGGTCGTAGAATACACAGGCGATCCTGTAAACCTTTTCCCTGATGCCAAAATCGATGAGTGGTTTGATGATGGCACTATCAACTCCAGTGGTCAATTTACAGTTACCGATGAGGAATTTGACTCACTTTACAACAATTTCACGGTCCAGGCACAAGGTGAATACACCCTGGAGTTCGACAAGGAATAACCTGTAAACTAATTTTCGTGTGACCTACATCAAAAGCACACTCCTTTGGATCGGAGTATTTTGGATACATTGGGCTATAGCCCAAAACACCATTTCGGGTACCATTACCGATCAAAACAACGAACCACTCATAGGAGCTACCGTACAGATCAAAGGCGAAGCTACGGGCACCGTCACTGATCTGGACGGTAACTTTCGTCTTGCAGTGGCAGATGGGCAAACCATTGTGATCAGTATGATTGGGATGGAGTCACGCGAGGTAAAGGTAAAAGGCTCCCAGCCCATCAACATATCTCTGAAAGAAGCCACTTCTGTACTGGGTGAAGTAGTGGTGACGGGCTTTCAGGAAGTAAATCGAAAGCTCTTTACCGGTGCTTCTGAGCGTCTGTCTATGGAAGACATAGAACTGGCGGGTTCTCCAGACGTAAGCCGAGCACTCGAAGGGCAAGTGGCCGGTGTGAGTGTAGACAATGTATCAGGCACCTTTGGGACCACCCCAAAAATCCGGATCCGTGGAAATGCCTCCATCAACGGCAACAATCAACCACTCTTTGTAGTAGATGGTGTGATCCTGGAAGACCTGGCTGAGGTAAACACGGATGACTTCATCTCTGGAGACGCCAGCACGCTTATCTCCTCCTCCATCGCCAATCTGAACCCAGATGATATTGCCACCTTTCAAATCCTGAAAGATGCCTCGGCCACAGCTATCTATGGGGCCAGGGCGGCAAACGGCGTAATTGTCATTACCACCAAAAAAGGAAAAAGTGGAAAACTCAGAGTCAGCTACTCCGGTAACTACTCCTTCAAACTCCGACCTACCTACAACCAGTTTAGCCTCATGAACTCTGCCGAAGAAATGGAGGTCTACAGAGAAATGCATGACAAAGGGTTGATCAACATCAGCACTTCAGTACGTGGACAAAACTACGGCGCCATGGGCAAGATGTTTACACTCATTGCTAACCATGACCTGGAGTGGGGACCAGGTGGTGGACTCAATGAAAAATTTTTAAATAAGTACGAAAACGCTAATACTGACTGGTTTGACCTGCTTTTCAACGATGCTGCTCTGCAGCAGCAACACTCCCTAAGCTTCACGGCTGGTAGCGAAAACTCCAACAGCTACTATTCGATCAGTTTCCTCAATGACGAAGGGCAGACGATAGCTGACAATGTACAACGAGTAACAGGCTCCGCCCGAAACACTTACTTCCTTTCCGATAAGTTTACATTCGGCCTAAAACTCACAGCCAGCTACCGGGATCAGCGCGTACCCGGCACCCGAAACCGGGAGTTTGATCCCATTACTGGTCGCTTTAGCCGTGATTTTGACATCAACCCATTTAGCTATGCCCTCAATACCGCCCGATCCATTCGCCCCTATGACGATGAAGGCAAGCTGGAATACTTCCGAAGAAACTACGCGCCTTTTAACATCCTGGAGGAGCTGTCCCTCAACTACATCGACATACAGGTATCTGACTTTTCGGCACAAACCAACTTTGATATAGACCCTACCGATGCCCTGAGTATTAAGGGTGTGATCAATGCGCGCTATGCCAACACCGTACGTGACCACACCGTACACGAAAACTCCAATCAGGCTGAAGCCTACCGTGCCAACGGCACACAGTTTATCCAGGATGCCAACAACCTGCTCTTTAGGGATCCTAACAATCCTGGCCTCAATCCTACAGTAGTGCTACCTCAGGGTGGTTTTAACTACCTCGACCAAAGCGAGCTGATCAGTTTTTACAGCCGCATCAGTGCGGACTGGAACAAAAGCATCGGAGACATCCACGAAATCAACGTGCTGGCGGGCCAGGAAATTCGATTTGCCAACCGCACCGAGTCCAACACCACCGGTATGGGCGTGATTTACGAAAGTGGAGGTATTGTGGTCACCGACCCCAATATCATTGAGTTTTTCAACCAGCAAAACATCGACTACTACAAGCTGGACGAAACCAATGATCGATTTATCGGCTTGTTTCTCAACGGTGGCTATGCATACAAAGGCCGCTATGTCGGCAATTTTACCGTACGCTACGATGGGTCGAATCAGCTGGGCAAAAGCCGAGAAGCTCGCTACCTGCCCACCTGGAATGTAAGCGGCGCGTGGAATGTGACCAACGAACCTTTCTTCAAAGTAAGCTTCATCGATAATCTCAAAATTCGAGGTACTTACGGCATTTCTGGAAACCTCCCTCCCAATGCCAGTGCGCTGCTCAACCTGCAGGCTGATGTGACGGTACGCCCTACAGACGTGGAACCATACCTCTACATTGCTGATCTCACCAACACCGAGCTTACCTGGGAAAAACTAAAAGAACTCAACGTGGGCGCCGATATCTCTCTGTTTGACAACCGCCTCGATGCGTCTTTCAATTATTTTCAACGAAGTGGGTTTGACCTGATAGGCACCGTACAAACCAGTGGAGTAGGCGGGCAAGGTCTCAAAGTGGGCAACTTCGCCGACATGTCGGCAGATGGCTTTGAAGTATCTATAGCCACTACCAACATCAAAAGAAATGAGTTTACCTGGAGATCCAGCTTCAATATAGGCTACACGTATGATCAAATTACTCGTCTGGATTTTGGCCCCCGACTTACAGATGCCATCGGCCAAAATGGTGCCGCCGTATTGGGTGGTCCACGTCGCGGCCTGTTTTCCGCCCGGTTTGCAGGACTCAATTCGGTGGGCATACCTACCTTTTACAACAACGATGACGAAGTGGTTTTCGAAATAGACCTGCAAGAACGTGATGACCTCACCTCCACACTAAAATACGAAGGCCCTGTAGAGCCCCGAGGTGGAGGAGGCTTTACCAACAATTTTAAGTACAAAGGCTTTAGTCTGATGGTCCTCTTGTCTTATAAGTTTGACTACAAAATTCGCCTCAACGACGGATTCTTTGCTCAATACACAGACTTTGACGCACTGCCTGCCGAGCTGGTAAACCGCTGGGCAGTACCTGGAGATGAAGACCTCACCAACATCCCCACCATTCTGGATCGTGGCGTAGCGCAAACCCGCGGAGACATCAGTCTGGCGTATCAGCTGTATAACAAGAGCACCGAGCGTGTAGCTGATGGCACCTATGTGCGCCTGCGCACCGTCCGTCTCAGCTACCAGCTGCCTCAGCAATGGATCAGCAAAATCGGCATCAATACGGCCAACGTAAGCGTGGAAGGACAAAACCTGGCCCTGCTCTATGCCGATGATGCTCTCAATGGTCAGGATCCCGAATTTTTTAGCAGTGGTGGAGTAGCACTGCCACAGCCAAAAATGGTTACATTCTCACTAGGAATTGGGTTTTAATGAAAAGTACAAACTGGACATATCGATCACTGATTTTTGGCACACTCCTGCTCTTTAGTGGCTGTGACGAATACCTGGACGTAAACCCCGACAATCGGGTAAACCTAACGGACATGGATAAAATGGCCCAGCTGCTCACTAATGCCTATAGCATAGCCAGCCCGGCTTTTACAGAAATCATGACTGACAATGTGGGTTATACCCGTGGGGTAAACATCAGACAAAGCCACCAGCAAGCTTATGCCTGGGAAGATGTGACTACAGGTCCTACTGAACAAGACACACCCGACTTCTACTGGTTTGAAACCTATAACGCCATAGCACATGCCAACGAGGTGCTGGCTGCAATCAACACCATAGAACCTGCCGATGATGAAGAAAAACGACGAAAAGATGCTATCAAGGCTGAAGCTAAACTGGCACGAGCATACGGTCATTTTATGCTGGTCAATTATTTTGGGCAGCACTATACCATAGATGCCTCTGAAGACGGGGTGCCCTATATCAAAGATCCCGAAACCACCTTTTTAGCGGAGTATGAGCGAGAGACTGTACGAAAGGTTTACGGGGAAGTAGAAGATGATCTGCTAGACGGGCTCGAGGATATATCTGACAACTTTTATAACAACTCCGGAAAATACCACTTTACTCGAGCAGCAGCACTGGCCTTCGCTACCAGGTATTACCTCTTTAAGGGTGAAATGGACCAGGTGATACGCTACAGTAGTGAGCTGCTGGGCTCAGAGCCTGCTACCTATGTGCGTGACCTCACATCTACAGAGTTTCAAAATGCCAAGTCTTCCATTACAGGATATCCACAGCTTTACAATTCCCCGGACCTACCGGCCAACATCCTCATGATGCGCAAAATCTCCCTCATTCAGCGCACAGACTTTGGTCATGGACCCTTAGAAGATTTTTATGGGAGCCTGTACAGCTCGCACCCTTTTCCCGGTGCTACCGACGAGCGCCAAAACCCGGCTTTTATCAAAGGAGATAATGCCCTGCTGCCTGTACGCTACCAAAGCCTTTTTGAACGCAGCAGCCTCAACAGCAACGTAGGCACGCCTTACCACATTGGCATCATGTTTACAGGAGAAGAAGTCCTCCTCAACCGCGCAGAAGCTTACATGTACATGAATCAGGTAGACAAAGCATTGGCAGACCTGCAGACGCTCACCGACAGACGGTATAGCGGAGAAGATACGGAGCTTACCATGGACCGGCTTAGAAGCTTTTTTGGAGCACAGAACGAGCCGGAATTTACAGATCAGCTTATCCTGCTCAACTACCTGCTGCTGGAGCGCAGAAAAGAATTTATCATTCAGGGAATGCGTTGGTTTGATATCAAACGCTACGAAATGCCAGTAACACATAACTACCTGGATGGAGGCACCATCAGTCTCGAAGCTGATGACCCTCGGAAAATTTTACAAATCCCCCAATCCGCACAGGATGTGGGCGGTCTGGAACCTAATGAACGATGAAAAAAATAGTTTTTGCCATATCAGGACTAGTCATAGCCCTCCTGACTGTAATGTCTTGCTACCCGGATGAATCTCTGAGTGTAGCACAAAAAGACGATGACGTAGACCTCAATGAACTCGATCAATACATAGAGGAAAACTTCACCAAAGAGTATGGCATGGCCATCCGCTATCGCTATGTGGACAATTACGTGAGCCCGAATGAGCGAGTAACTCCTCCCAAACTGGACGTGGTAAAACCCATGCTCGATTTCATATCCAACTACTGGATAGATCCCTACCTGAAAGTCACCGAAGGTGAGGAGTTTTTCAGAGAGCACGTCCCTGCCGAAATCATCTTGCTGGGCGGCCTCATCTACAATGAAAACGGCACCGTGACTCTAGGCACGGCAGATGCAGGTGCTCGCATCACATTTACCAACGTAAATGCCATAGACCCAACAGATACCGCATGGAGAGATTTGCAGCTGCAGACGGTCTATCACGAGTTTGCCCATACGGTGCACCAGCGGTATAAGCTCCCTGCATCGTTTGAGAGCATCACGCCAAATGGCTTTACCAGTGCGGGTTCGTGGTTTAATTTACCGCCGGAAGAGGCACTTCAGCGTGGGTTCGTATCGCCATATGCCACCAGCTCACCCAATGAGGACTTTGCAGAAACGGTAGCTTATTACCTTTTTGATCCGGATTTTCAGAAAAAATTTATCGAGCAGGAAAAAGACTGCTCTACTGCCGCGTGTGAAGCCGCAAGCTCATAGCTGTGAAAGTGGCGGCAATTGCTGACCATTACGAGAAAGTGACTGGAATAAAACTGGAGCAACTCCGCGAAATCATTCAAGAAAAACTCTAAGATGGCTAGAATATACTGGATATCGCTTTTGCTAATGCTGCTCTGGTCCTGTGATGAGGACATGGAAAAGCTCAAACCTGTAGCCGAGCGAAAAGCAGAAGCAATAGAAGATCTAAAGGATGAACTCACCGACCCTGCCAACGGATGGAAGATCAGCTATCAGCCTGCGCCTACTGCCGGCACATTTTTCATCCTGATGGACTTTGATGAAGACGGTAATGTAACCCTGCAGTCTGACCTTTCGGCCAATGAGGGAGAGTTTTATGAACAAACCATCGGCTACCGAATAGATGCTGATCAGGGCCTCGAGCTGATTTTGGAAAACTACGGTGTGTTTCATTACCTCTTTGAACTCAACTCAGCCTCTTTTGGTGCGGAGTTTGAATTTCGGTTTATTGAAGAAAACGATGGCGAGCTCATTTTTGCTAGCAAGTCCGACGTGTTTGATGAAACCATCCTCACCTTACAGCCAGCAACTCCCAACGATGCAGCACTCCTGAGTCAGGAAGAAGTAGAAAATTTTGATCAGTTTGCCGGCATGTCGCCTCGCCTGTTTGGAGTACAGCCAGTGCAGCAGCTCTATTTCGGGAGCATAGACTACTCGTTGTTTTGGTCGATAGACCTCACCGCCCGCACACTCACCGTAGACTTTGGAGGTACGGGCAGTGATGCCGAGTCTGTGTTGGCAAGTAGCGACTATCAGGAAATCAATCAAACCCGGGGATACACATTCTTGAATGGCCAGCTGGTTCTCTCTTCACCAGTAAGTATCAAAGGTGGTACGCTCAGCAGTATTGCGCTTAAAGGCTTTGAAGCCGATGGTGGAGAGCTGCTCTGCAGCCTGGCCGAAGATCGTCCGCCAAGGTATCAGGTAGAAGCCGCCGGGCTCGGTGCGGGGGTACTGGATCTCACACTTTTTAGCAATAGCGGACTCGATTTCACCCCTCAGGCACAAGGCCTTTACAGTGTGAACATCCCGTTTATTTTCGATAAGGAACTTAACTCTCTGGCAGAGGAAGGAAGCATCAAGGAGCAACTGCCCGAGGCGGTGGCATTCATCATGACCTATGGGCTGGAGCATGACAGCATCCCTGCAAATGCCATGGGCTTTTTGGTAGAGGATGAAGAAGAAAACGGCTTTTTCTTCTTGCGTTCGTTTGAAGTGACGAATCAGGTAGCCAACAAGCTGGAGTTTAACCTGACTGATGAGTACTACTACGAAACCGACCCCACTCCCGAGCAAGAGCAAGCCATGGAATCCATCACCAATGAAATTTTTGAAGGTGGCCAATTGTATGCATTTCTGTTGCCCATCAGAGGACTGACCGCCTTTGACCTGTACAATCCCTGCAACGGCTATGAACTCGTCGTGGTGAAGTAGAGGGGGATTATCGGCTAAATATTAGGATCATTGAATACTGTGCCCACTGTTAATGAGTTATTTCCAACAATATGACCGCCTTAACTTTCTGGCAATACTTTAAACTGAATAAGCGAACAACACTTTCCTGCTTAAAAATTAGCTCATTGCTGTTCGCTGGAATCGCAACCACAATTTCCCTTGTTGTTAAACATGTAAATGGCGTGGATGAGGACCCTCTAATGATCTTCATCGCATGTGAACTCTTTGGGTACAGTTTTGCGATGTTCATTTTTGCAGTTGCCATTATAGAAGGTTATACAAAAGCACGGGCTGTTCTTGGACAATTCAACAGAATACCAGCACGGGTTAAACAGGACTTTTCGATTGAATTAATTCAACGTCCCCTAAACCCTAAATATTGGTTTATGCAGTTTCAGATAGTCCAGGAACGAAATGGAGAGTATTTTGAACTTGACGAAAGAACAATGAGAGAAATCATTGATCACCTGCAATAAAAAACGCTGGTCATGCATTCTGCACTACGCAATGAGCGAAATCCACTTTTTGAAAATAGATCAGGGTTCCTTTTTTATTCAAGTTTATGATTGACTCATCTTCATCAATAAAGTTTGAAGCAGAAGTCTCGGACCACTTTTCTAACAAGTACTGGATATTGGATTCAAAGTCTGATTTGGCTTCTTCCGACCAAATTATTTCCATGACTTATTTGAAGAGGTTGGGGAATTTTTTACGAACGCCTTCTTTCACAGATTCATGTGAATGCACACGCCCATTTGCAATAGCATCCAACCCCTGCTCTAAAGCTTTTTGCTCTGCATGGCTTATTACCTGATTAGATTTCTCCTCATCGGTTGCACGCAGTGCTTTCAACGGATGAATGGTTTGTACATCATCAAGCCCAGCAAGCCACTCCATCAAACTCAATTTTTCTGCTTTTAGGTCCATAACTTAAAGATAAAAACACTGTGAAGTAAGAACAATCTCAATCACCTTTACAGTTCACCCCTTCCCCTCCAAGTCTCTCAGCATCTTAAGAATGCGCTCTGCTTTGGCTTCTTCGGTTTTGGCGGAGTAGATCTGATCCAGGTAGGTTTTCTTCATAAACCGATTGAGGTGATGGAAGCGCTCCAGTAGTTCGGGGGGCTCCTGAGCAAAACACTCCAGCAATTCTTGCGTAAGCTCCTCGGGGTGCTCATCGATGTAGAGTTTTAGCACAACATGATCCCCAACTTCCTTTTTGAGTTTTTTACGATCCGCAGCCTTTACCGCCAGGAAAAGCGTGCCATCCCCTTTAGGCATTAGCTTTCGCTTAGTGATAGGTAGTTGATCGATGGTGCCACTTACCGTCACCCAGCCAAAAGCCGCATGTGGATCAGGGGCTATCTCAGGAATGTGCACATAGGTCCAGCCTCCTTTTCCAGAAAACCGCTCCATCCGTGCCTCTCGGTCTACCTGATAGTTCACCGCCCTATTCTTTGTAGATCAACACCACGGCATGTGCCGCCACGCCTTCCTCTTTGCCTACAAAGCCCAACTTCTCGGTGGTAGTTGCTTTTACGGACACGTCTTCCACATCCACGTCCATCACCTGAGCAAGGGTCGTTTTCATCTGCTCGATGTGTGGCCCGATTTTAGGCCGCTGCAAGCACACGGTTGCGTCTACATTGCCCACTTTGTAGCCCTTTTCACCTATGATTTTGATCACATCTTTAAGCAAAATCTTGCTATCGATGCCTTTAAATTTTGGGTCGGTATCCGAAAAGTGATAGCCGATATCGCGCATGTTGGCGGCCCCTAGAAGGGCATCGCAAATCACATGGATGAGCACATCTGCATCCGAATGGCCATAGGCTCCGTGCGTATGAGGAATCTGAATGCCCCCGAGCCAAAAATCCACCCCCTCAGCAAGGGCATGCACATCATATCCGTATCCTACTCGTATGTTTGGTTTCATTGTTCGTTTTTTTGATAGTATAGCGTGGTGCAGTTGTCTTCTCTCAGTATGGTTTTCGCTGCAGCGCAAATGTCTTCTGTCTGAATGGACTTAATGAGCTCAAGCTCATCGTTGATCAGGTTGGTGTCGCCGAGAAATGCCGCATAAGCCAGCCCCATAGCCCTGTTGAGCAGGTCTACCTCCGCAAACACCGTAGTAGCTTCGGCCTGGTTTTTTACTTTTTCCAACGCATCTGCATCCACCTGGTCTTTCAGCGGCTCCAGCAGCGCTTGAATCGCCCGGTCGGCCTCCTCTATATCAACACCGGGCAGCAGTTTACCGGAAATCACCAGCAGTCCCGGATCATAGCTGCCCATCACATAGGCAGATAGGCTCGAAAACATCGGCTTGTTTTTCACCAGCTCCTGAAACAGCACCGAAGACTTGCCCCTGCCCAGCAAATCACTCAACAGGTCCGCAGCATGATAGGCTTTGCCCATTCGCCCGCCCATGTGATAAGCTTTGTAGAGCGCATCGGCAGGTACATTGGCGGTCACCTTTAGCTTGCGCGGTGCCAGCTGATCTGGCTCCGCTGCAATCTGACCATTAGGCATTTCTTGTGCAGGTATCTCACCAAACCATTTTTCGGTGAGCTCCAACGCCCGCTGCTCAGTGATGTCACCGGCCACTACGAGTACGGCATTGCCGGGATGGTAGTGGGTTTTAAAAAAGCTTTTTACATCGTCCATGGTAGCCTCTTCGATGTGGCTGATCTCCTTGCCAATGGTCGGCCATTGGTACGGATGCTTTTCATAAGCCACGGGACGGAGCTTGAGCCACACATCTCCATAGGGTTGGTTGAGATAGCGCTGCTTAAACTCTTCGATCACTACCTTGCGCTGCACTTCCAGCACTTCAGGGTCAAAAGACAAGCTCAGCATGCGGTCGGACTCCAGCCAAAATGCCGTTTCGGCATTTGGGGCCGGCACGGTCACATAGTAGTTGGTAATGTCCGTGTTGGTAAAGGCATTGTTTTCTCCGCCTACCGCCTGCAGCGGCTCATCAAAGTTTTTGACATGCTTGGATCCACCAAACATCAGGTGCTCAAACAGGTGCGCAAAACCGGTCTTATCCGGTCGCTCGTTTCGGGAGCCCACCTTGTAGAGGATATTGAGGCATACCAGCGGGGTGTTGTGGTCTTCATGAACGATGAGGTGAAGGCCATTGGGGAGGATGTGTTCTTTGTAGTCTACCATGAGCGGCCAAAATTAAATAATATCCCTGTCGAATTGTTGCTGAGAGAACTTTTACCTTTGGTCAAATTTTTTCACCCCTTTTGAGCGCAACATCCCAAAAATCAGGCGGAAAGCGCTGATGCTGTTTCGCTCAAAGAAAAATTTGTCGCTATGAACTTTGATCCAAAAGGAAGGTCAAAAAAAGAACTCCTACACATCTACCGTGAGCTGGTAACGCCTCGCCTCATAGAGGAAAAAATGCTCATTCTACTCCGGCAGGGAAAGATCAGTAAGTGGTTTTCGGGCATCGGTCAGGAAGCCATATCCGTAGGGGCCGCACTGGCTCTGCGCCCTGAAGAGTACATCCTGCCCATGCACCGCAACCTGGGCGTGTTTACCAGCCGTGGTGTAGAGCTTACCCAGCTTTTTGAGCAGTTTCAAGGCAAGGCTGGTGGTTTCACCAAAGGGCGAGACCGCTCCTTTCACTTTGGCTCCAAAGCCCACAACATCGTAGGGATGATTTCACACCTCGGACCACAGCTAGGCATTGCTGATGGCATTGGATTGGCCAACACGCTACAAAAATCTTCTCAGGCCACGCTGGTTTTTACAGGAGACGGAGGTGCCAGTGAGGGGGACTTTCATGAGGCGCTCAATGTCGCTTCGGTGTGGAGTCTGCCCGTAATTTTTGTGATCGAAAACAATGGCTATGGCCTCTCTACCCCGAGTGCTGAGCAGTTTAACTTTGAGTCTTTTGTAGTAAAAGGCCCCGCCTATGGCATGGAAGCCTACAGTGTGGAGGGCAACAACATCCTGGAAGTACTCAATGAACTGGAACCTCTGATAGCGAGCATTCGCAAAAACCCAAGACCGATCATTTTCGAGGCAAAAACCTTTCGCATGCGCGGGCACGAGGAAGCCTCCGGCACCAAATATGTGCCCAAAGAACTGATGGAACACTGGGCTGCCAAAGACCCGATCGAAAACTATGAGCAATACCTGCTAAAAGCTCGAAAAGCCAAAAAATCCGAGCTGGAAGACATCAAAAAAGGACTCAAGGCAGACATCAACACGGCCGTAAAAGAAGCCTTTGACCAACCAGCCGTGGAAGCCAGCATGGAAGAAGAAATCGCCGACCTGTTTGCACCCTATGAGCTACAAGCCCAACCGCCTAAATCTGAAAGGACGCAGGAGCTGCGCTTTGTAGATGCCATCTCCGAAGGCTTGCGCCAAAGCATGGAAAAATATCCCGAGCTGGTCATCATGGGACAAGATGTAGCCGATTATGGAGGCGTTTTTAAAGTCACCGAAGGATTCGTGGAGCAGTTTGGCAAAGACCGGGTGCGCAATACGCCCCTGTGTGAGTCCGCCATTGTAGGCACCGCCCTGGGGCTTTCTATCAAAGGGATGAAAAGCGTCATGGAAATGCAGTTTGCAGACTTTGTGACGTGTGGATTTAACCAGATCGTCAACAACCTGGCCAAAATCCACTATCGCTGGGGCCAACAGGCAGATGTGGTGGTGCGCATGCCTACCGGTGCTGGTGTAGGTGCAGGACCTTTTCACTCTCAGTCCAATGAAGCCTGGTTTTTTCATACCCCAGGGCTCAAGATCGTTTATCCATCAAATCCGATAGATGCCAAAGGCCTGCTCAATGCAGCCATAGAGGATCCAAATCCCTACTTATACTTTGAGCATAAATACCTCTACCGATCACTGAGTACAGAAGTACCGGCCGATTACTATACCACCGAAGTGGGCAAAGCGGCTTTGGCAGCTGAAGGCGACCAGCTGAGCATCATCACTTATGGAATGGGCGTACATTGGGCCGTAGAAACTTGTGCGGATATGGGTATTTCGGCGGATATTCTGGACCTGCGCACCCTCCTCCCGTGGGACAAGGATGCGGTACAAGCTACCGTAGCGAAAACCAACCGGGTGCTGGTGCTCCACGAAGATACCCTCACGGGAGGCATTGGTGCAGAGATCAGCGCGTGGATCAGTGAGCATTGTTTTGAGCACCTGGATGCACCTGTGCTACGGGAAGCCAGCCTGGACACACCGGTGCCCTTTGCCAAAGCCCTGGAAGACAATTTCCTACCAAAGCAACGACTAAAACACAAAATCGACCAATTGATGCGTTATTGAGGGAGGATTCGGCTGCTTTTGATTGGGATTGCGGCCGAAAATGTAAATCTTTGGTGGTAATCTCTCAAAACGGGTGTTGAAAAGTCTTCGGGTCATATTCATTTTTTGTTTGCTGCTGGGGAGTGGTGCGTACCTACAAACGTCTGCGCAGCTTATCACCGATTCGGACAGCAAACTGAAAACCAGCAAGCAAAAAGACCAGAAAGGTGGCTTTTTCTTCAACCTTTTTAAAGGTAAAAACCGCTCTGCAAGTGGTCGGCAGCCACAGTATCAGGCTTCATCTCCACGCTCCGCATCAGGATCACCGTTTGCTTCTTTCAACAAACGCAAAAGCGTACAGCCCCGTACTAGCAACCGACAAAACCTCTTTAAAGACTACCGATCACGTGGAGCCATGAGCAGCAGTGGCAGCATAGCGGCGCTATTCAAAGATCGCAGGTCCGTTGCTCCGCGGTATTCGTCTGGTTCGCCCTTCACCAAAAAAGACAAGTTTGTTTCTCCGCGCTACTCGGCAGGAGACCCCTTTCGCCAGTCTTTTCTTGCGCGACTATTTGGTACTGGCCAGCCAGCACCTCGATTTTCTCCAGGATCACCTTTCTCTAGCAAGGACATGCGTGTGGCTCCACGCCTGAGTGGTGGCAAGCCTTTCACCAAAAAAGATAAAATGGTGTCTCCTCGGCTTTCGGCGGGATCACCATTCCAGCCTACTTTTTGGGACAAGCTGTTTGACCGTGGCCCAAGTCCTCGCTATTCGGCAGGGATGCCATTCGGCAAAAAAGACAAAATGGTAAGCCCAAGGCTTTCGGCGGGCTCCCCATTTACCAACAAAGACATTAAAGTCACACCAAGGCTTTCGTCGGGAAGTCCTTTTACCAAGAAAGACAAGACAGTGAGTCCAAGGCTCTCAGCAGGAAGCCCGTTTACCAAAAAGGATAAAACAGTAAGCCCCAGATTGTCGGCCGGAAGTCCTTTTACGAAGAAAGACAAAAATGTAGCGCCCCGCTACTCTGCGGGCATGCCGTTCTCCAAAAAAGACAAGCGAGTGGCTCCACGCCTCTCTCCAAGCTCGCCATACGCAGACCAAAACTGGAGCTGGATAAAACCTCGCTACTCTACGAACGAAAATCGTTTTGAGGTAAACGAGCGGTTAAAGAAGCAAACCCGCACGTATAATTTCTTTGTCTCCAAGTACAAAGGGGAAACCAAAACCTACCGAGAGTGGTATAAAGAGGCATTTAACCTGGCCATGACCCGCGGACAAGGAAACTTTCAGGCTACCAAACTGCCACGCTACGACCCGCTGCCCAACCTGGACCGAATGGATTATAGAGGTGACTTTAAGCAGAAGTGGATACGCAAAAACGCTATGCATCCAAGCGTAGCTCACAAAAAAGCCAAGCAAGACAGTGAACTCATGCGGGACGGCCTGCGCAAATGGAACATCTTCTGGACGCGCCTCAACAGGAACAAAGAACAACCCGACGCTGTTACAGATAAAATTTCGAAACCAAAGTTTGATAAAAAAGAAGCAGACATCTGGAATGAGTAATCTTAAGTGGAATAACCTGGATCGCATTGAGCAGTTGGAAGAGATCGATGCCTCCTCTGAGACACAACCCGTAGTGATTTTTAAGCATAGCACCCGCTGCTCTATTAGTGGAGCCGCGCTCAACAGGCTGGAGCGAAAATGGGACGAAGCAGAGACCCATGGTACCAAAACGTACCTGCTGGATTTGATAGCTCACCGTGACGTGTCCAATGAGATTGCCTCTCGCTATGGAGTGGACCACCAGTCACCGCAGGTGCTGGTGATTCAAAACGGCTCCTGTATCTATGACAACTCTCACTTTGGGATATCGTATGACGAACTGCTAGCGAAGATTAAGCCCGTTTCGGCGTAGAACCCACAGCAGTTCACACTTGTTGATTATCTTAGAGTAGCTAAGTAGGGAAGCAGCCACTCAGTTCCTCCGTTTTAACAAAACACAAACAGTTTACATGAAAAAAGTCATCTTCATTGGTTTGATCTTTAGCAGCCTGCTAGCCATAGGGCAAACGGAGGAGGATGACTATGATACAGAGATCACCTGGGGGGTCAATAAAAACACCAATAGTGGATTGGTGGGTGGAGTAATATTTAAGTTGGCTCGGCGCAAAAAGGAAAACACCTTTGTGACCTATGGAGTGGAGCTAATGAATGTGAAACACCCCAAAGAATGGCATTATCCATCAGCCACTACAGGCACTCGCTTTGTCTGGGGAAAGGCAAACTATCTGTATGCCATCCGTGGACAATATGGACGTGAGCGGGTTTTGTTTAAAAAAGCTCCTCAGCAAGGTGTTCAAATAAGTGCTGTAGCAGCAGCAGGGCCTACCATAGGTGTAGTAGCGCCATACTACATCCTTTACAATGGCAATTACGTTCAGTTTGACCCAGAGCGTCACCAGAGTTTCAATTCCATTCAAGGGTCTGGCAAGCTTTTTCAGGGACTGGGAGAAAGCAGTATCGTGCCGGGAGCCAATGCCAAAGCCGGACTTGCCTTCGAATTCGGTGCTTTTAAAAATAACGTGGCAGGTGTAGAAGTCGGCGCTTCGCTGGAAGCCTACCCCAAAAAAATCATCATCGTACCTACTCAGGAAAACAGAGCTGTATTTACTGCTCTCTATTTCAGCATCTACTGGGGAACAAGGAGATAGAAAGCCTTGTTTGGAACTTTGACATAGCAAAGGTTACTTTGCGTTACATTATAATAACATGATAGAACTACCCACTATTTCTCAGGATAAAGCCAAAAAAGTAAAAAAACCGGATTGGCTACGTGTGAAACTCCCCGTAGGGAAGGAATATGCGCAGGTGCGCAAAATCGTGGACGAAAATAAGCTCCACACGATCTGTGAAAGTGGCAACTGCCCCAATATGGGTGAGTGCTGGGGAGCTGGTACGGCCACTTTTATGATCCTGGGCAATGTGTGTACACGAAGCTGCACCTTCTGCGCAGTGGCTACTGGTCGTCCGCCAGAATACGATGAAGCAGAGCCCCAGCGAGTGGCCGAAGCAATCGCTACCATGGGAGTAAAACACGCTGTAATTACCTCAGTAAACCGGGACGAACTGAAAGACCGTGGTGCTGAAGTATGGTACCAAACCGTGAAAAAAGTAAAAGAACTGAGCCCTGAGACGACCATAGAAACGCTCATACCTGACGTAAAAGGCAACTGGGACGCACTCTACCGAATGATAGAGCCGGGTCAAGAGGTAGTCTCGCACAATATAGAAACCGTAGAGCGTCTCTACAGACGCGTGCGCCCTCAGGCCAAATACCCGCGCAGCCTGGAGCAAATCAAGCTGACCAAAGAAGCTGGCAAACGCACCAAGTCTGGAATCATGCTCGGCCTGGGCGAAACTCCTGATGAAGTACACAAAGCCATGGATGATGCCGTAGCGCATGGGCTAGACATCCTTACACTAGGACAATACTTGCAGCCTACCAAAATGCACATCGAAGTGGCCGAGTTTATCCATCCGGACCAGTTTGATGCATACCGAGAAGAGGGCCTCAAGCGTGGACTAAAATACGTGGAATCTGGTCCGTTAGTACGCTCATCTTACCATGCAGAGCGCCACGTTAACGTGCCAATTTAAAAGCACTACTATTAATGAAATTTGAAAAAGGTGACTGAACAGCGAGTTCAGTCACCTTTTTTTGTTTCTGCGCTTCTTGAGTGGCAGGATAAACCCTGGAGGTTTTGGAAACCTCCTGGGTTTCTGGCTGATGCTATGTGACGTTAAAACACGGCAATGTTTGATGTCCCTTCAATCACGCAGGTTTTGTCAGTTCGAGCCCGCCTTCGGCGAAGCAGACTTGGCGGGCGGCTAGCCTCGAAAACTAAGACAAAACTTGAAACAGTGAGCCGGGGGACCTATCCTTCGACAAGCTCAGGATGACCCCCAGCTCCATGCCGACGGCAGGTAAACAGGGTGACCCGACCTACTCAGGATGACCCGAACCTCGGGCAGTATGATTTGTCCTGCGTGAACTTTATTGTTCCTGCGCCACTTTCAGGCTTTCCTGCGAGATCTTGGTCCCTTCCTGCGAAATAATCTTCTGCCCTGCGAGGATTTATAATTCTCCTGCGGAATTTTATGCTGTCCTGCGCTACATTACTGTTCCCTGCGGCGCAGGAAGGAATAAAACGCTAGTCCAACAGCCTCATTAGGACTTCTCGGAAGGACAAGTATTGTTTTGTAAAAGGTCTCCCGGGTTGGAATACTTTTTCCGGACAGCCAGCGATTATTAGAACTTACCAAGTCCGCAAACGCTGCAACTTAAATGATTTCCTTATCAAGTTTATCAAGTGCATTCTTGCTGACCACATATGCATAAATACTGTTTGGAACGATCAACAAATCATCATAATCCTCGAATTTTGTTTTGCTTGTGATCACACCTTTCGGCAGGTTGTTTTTCAACATAAACTTTTTCAGCTTTCCTGCTTTTGGATTATCTGACCACTTCACTTCTACTGCCCAGCGAACCTCCTGAAAATTATTGCTGACCTGAATTAAATCTACTTCACCCTCATCTTTTCCAACCTTCCAATTGGCATACCTCAAGAATTCGTGTTCTCTATGAAGGTATTGCGCATATACCGCAGTTTCAACTAAATGAGGAAACCTTTCATCCGAATCAGCAACCCTCCCAAAAAGTCCCGTGAATAGACTGGGATTGGTAAGGTAAACCTTGAATTGGGTTATGTTCTTAAATCGTTTCGCTGACAAATCGACTCTATGCAATACCTTGACCAGAAAAGCTGCCTCTAAGTACTTGATGTACTTTTTGATGGTTTTATTGTCCGTTTTGGTCTCTTGAGATACCTTTTTATAATCTAGTATTTCTCCCGTTCGGTAAGACAAGACATTGAAAAACTGCTGAAGCTCCAGTGTGTTTTCAATGCCAAAAAGTCCCGGTAGGTCCTTCATGATTACCTTATCAGTGATATCCTTTTGTATGACCCGCTCCGGGTTCTTTACCTTATCAGAATTAAGAGCTATTTCCGGAAAACCGCCAAAATTTATGTAATCAACAAAGTGGTTATTGAACACTTCGATATTTGAACACTGAAAGAATCGTCTCGGTCCTGCAAAATCAACCTCCGTCTCCGTGAGCAAGTTGTCGTATCCGTTTAAATCGACGTATTCGGCAAATGTTAGCGGCGGTAAAAAGTAATCGGTAAACCTGCCTGCGCCGCTCTCAATACTTTTCATCCGAAGTGCCGCCGCTGCACTTCCACTTGCGATAAACTTCGTTTTTCGGTTCCTATCGACTAAAGACTTCAAATGAATTTCCCAATCCTTCAGGTACTGGATTTCATCAAAAAAAATATAGGCTCCTTCTAAAGAAACCTCATTAATTGATCTTCCATCATTGACCAGATCTTCCAGGGCGAGGTTTGTGTAGATAGGTGTATCTAAACTGAAATAAAATATCCGTTTGGGGTCAACACCCGAATCAATTAAATCCTGGATGGCCTGATACATGATGACGGTCTTGCCAATCCTCCTCGGCCCCATAAGCACAACCGCCCGGTGGGGGAACTTCTGAGACACAAGCTCATAGAACCCGTCATAATACCTTCGCTTGCTGAACTCATCGTAAAAAGGAATCTTACGATCCTGCCACCAGGTATTGTCATCTACTATCCGACCTAGCAGTATATTTTTATCAAAAACCATATTCAATTTAAGGACGATTATCCCAAAATTAACAATTACTGAATTTAAGGACAACCATCCCAGAATTTATATTGCAGCATGAACAGTCAATCCTTCGAGATCTCACTGTCCACCTTCGGACATTTTATTGTACAGTTTCATTCACTCAGAAACGGATAAACCGCATCCATACGGGAAATTGACAGCTTTTATCTTCTGGCATGTAATTCGCACCATGTGGGTATTTTTGGACCTGAAGTAAACAACACATGCTTAAAAACTACCTCATCACCGCGCTGCGCAACCTGAAGCGCAACAAGGTGTACACCCTGCTCAATGTTTTCGGGCTTGCCCTGGGAATTGGTTGTGCCTTGGTCATCTTCAAGGTGATCACCTTTGAGCGTAGTTTTGACACCCACCAGACACATTACGACCACATCTATCGGATCGTCACCAAAAACATCCACGCAGACCGAGTAGACAAAGGCATGGGCGTGCCTCACCCGCTAGGCCCGGCACTGCAAGAGGATTTTCCAGATTTGAAGCAGGTGACCCGCACCGTCTACTTTGGAGATGGTCAGCTCAACACTTATGGTCCTAATGGCGAGCTGCACAAGTTTATGATCGATGAAGGCATCAGTTTTGCGGATGCTAACTTCTTTGATGTTTTTACGGTAGAATGGATCGCTGGGGATCCCGCCACGGCACTGGCAGCGCCTAAAAGTGTGGTCATCGCCCAGCGCGAAGCGCAGAAACTTTTCGGTATTCCAGAGGGACACGAATATTCCGTACTGGGCAAGCTGATCAATTTCAATAACGTAAGGGACTTTAAGGTGACGGGAGTGATCAAAAATCCTCCACAAAACACCTCGCTTCCATTTACTTATATATTTGACTATGCAGGCCAGGAGGGTGAAGTAAACCCCTACTACCGAGGTGGCACCAGCTGGAACATGACCAGCTCCAGTACCAATGCCTGGGTGCTGGTGCATGATGGGTTTGATCCGGCGGCTTTCAATGAAAAACTTCTGCCCTTTGTGGACAAATACCACGAAGAAGGTCGCTCAAAAGAAAGAAACTACCTGGCCCAGCCACTCAGCGAAGTACATTTCGACAAGGAATATGGGGCTTACAAAAAAGCCATCTCTCCTGAGTTTTTATATGCCCTTGCGGTAATTGGCCTTTTCCTGATCATCACCGCCTGCATCAATTTCATCAACCTGGCTACCGCACAGGCAGCCAACCGAGCCAAGGAAATCGGTATTCGAAAGGCTATTGGTGGCATGAGTCACCAGCTGGTCGTGCAGTTTCTATCGGAGATAGCACTTATTACTTTTTGCTCCCTGCTCTTAGCGCTGGCCATTAGCGAGCTACTTTTCAAATCCCTTCAGCAGATCATTGGTCACGAGCTATCGCTCAATTTGCTACAATCACCAGAAACGATACTATTCCTGGGCCTGTTGTTTTTGGTGGTCAGCCTGTTTTCTGGCTTTTATCCTTCGGTGCTTCTGGCTCGGATGAATGCCGTGGCTGCACTCAAAAAGAAAATAACAGGCTACACCCACTCTGGAGGCTTACCACTCCGCAAAGCGCTGGTCATCGCGCAGTTTGTGATTTCACAGTTCCTGATCATCGGAACGCTGGTGGTCTCTTCCCAAACGGACTATTTCATGTCCAAAGATTTGGGCTTTGAGACGGACGCCATACTGACGAGCTACCTGCCAGACCGTGACGAAAATAAAATGGAGCGTTTCCGCAGAGCGCTGCTACAATCTCCAGCAATCAGTAAGGCTGCCTTTGGCCTCAGCCAACCTACGGGTGTTTCAGACTCCCACAGCAATTTCAACTACGACCCTCTGGAGATCGAGCAGGACTATAACGGTAATTTCAAAGCTGTGGACGAACACTACCTGGACCTTTTTGATATTGAAGTAATAGCCGGACGTGGGGTGCAAAAAGGAGATAGCAACCATGTGGTGATCAATAAAAAAGTGGCCGATCTCATGGGTTTTAAGGATCGATATGCGGAAGCCATCGGTGAGACACTGAGCACTGGCTGGGGTGGAGATAAAAAAGTAGTAGGCGTGATGGAAAACTTCCATACCTACTCCCTGGAGCGCGACATGGATTATGTGATCATGCTTCATATTCCACGGATTTTTTACAACGTATCCTTTCAGGCCGCATCCCTGGCCAAAGTGCAAGAGGCACGAGACCATTTCGAGCAAACCTGGAATGCCGTATATCCAGAGTATGTATTGGACTATGACTTTTACAACCAAACCTTGGCTGAAAACTATGAAGAGGTA
Organism: Marinoscillum furvescens DSM 4134; assembly: GCF_003386095.1. Lineage (GTDB taxonomy): Bacteria > Bacteroidota > Bacteroidia > Cytophagales > Cyclobacteriaceae > Marinoscillum > Marinoscillum furvescens. The sequence goes on from NZ_QREG01000009.1 coordinate 87,154, forward strand.
CAAAACATCACCCAACTGCTGAAGTTTTTTGCGCTCATCTCCATACTCATCGGGTGCCTGGGCTTGTACGGGCTGGTAGCCTTTATGGCCATGAACAAAACCAAAGAAATCGGTGTAAGAAAAGCCCTCGGCGCTTCGATTTTACACATCCTCTTGATGTTTTCACGCGAAGTGTTGGTACTCATGAGTATCGCATTCATCATCACCGCTCCCATTTCGTTTTTCACCCTCAATGAATGGCTGGACAATTTCACCTTCCGGATTGCGGTAGGCCCCTGGTTTTTTGTGTGGGCATTTCTAATTACCCTGCTGATAGCTTTGGTGACCATCAGTCATAAAACTATCAGCTCGGCGCTCATCAATCCGGCACATACCCTGAAAGACGACTGAAATTCTAAATAAGCATCCCGGAAAAACTCCCGTTGGTTTAACTTTATTATTTGGAAAGTAGGTAGCGCATTTCGAAAAGCCATAGCTACTCCCCGGAAGCTCACCGCCAAATAATATGAAAAACCTGACTAATGTTGATTTCAATTAGCCTATGAAATCAATAATCGACCGACTCCTGTAAGTAATTATAAGGTGGCAGGGACCCTTATGCAGTGCCCAGGATCTACAAACCCATGGTATTGAAATTTCCGAACCTTAGCACCACCGATAAAAAGACTTTTTCTCATTCAAAGAATTAAAATGTTTATTTTCATCCACGTGATATCAAAATCGCCAACCAAGTAGTCAACTGCTGCTTTTCCATTAATCAAAGTCAACTTCTACGTACCATGAACCGCCTTCTGCCCTTTCTTTTACTCGTCATTTGCATGCAGGTCTCCTTTGGTCAGCAAAAGAGCCAAATAGATAGCCTGAACTTGATACTAAATGACAGTGCCTGCACCAATGAATTGTACTCCAGAGAAGTGTTCCGAACTATTCTGGACAAACTGAGCGATACCAGCTACACTGAAGGTCATGTGAGTGCATTGAAAAATTACGGCACCATGTTGTATTGTCTGGGCAAATCGGATAGCGCTATCTTGTTTTATCGCAGCGGGGCTGAAACTGCACTGACGAATACGAACCTGCTAAGCCTGGCCGGCAAATTGTATAACAACGTCGGCTACCTCTATCAAATGAATGGCGAATATGACTCGAGTATTACAAACTTCAATAAAGCGCTCAACATCGCCATATCAATTGATGATGTATTAATACAGGGCGCTGTGTATACCGGAATAGGAATTGTCCAGCAGCAGACAGGTCAGCTGGATTCCGCCCTGGCCACTTACCTCAAAGCCTACAAGCTGGCCGAAACGAACGACCTCCCTCAACTCAAGGTATTGGCCATGGTAAACATTGCTACCATCCATTACGACCATTTTCCAGAGCGAGTAGATGTCAACGCCTTGCACGAAAACCTCAAGTTTGCCACGGAAATTGGAGATTTAAGACATCAAATATCTTTTTTGGAGTTTCTTGGATACATCGCCTCGGATAGTTCGGATCATAAACAGGCCATTGACTACTTTAATCAAGCGATATTGGTCAACAAGGAACTCAAAGATCAAAATGCACAAGTTCTGATTTTGCAGGGACTGGGCTATGCACATACCAACCAGGGTAATTACGAGGAATCCGCGAAATTTCTGGAAGAGGCGATTCAGATCGCTTCGCAAGGGTCTGGAGCTAATCTTCCCAGACTCTATCTCGACAATACCATCAACTACCTGCGCATGGAGGCATATGATTTAGCGGAAAAAAGTGCTCGTAGAAGTATTGAAGAGGCCGAAAGAATGAAAAATAGTGAGTATTTGGCCCAAGCCTACAAACGGCTGGCCGAGGCGCTAAACGGAAAAGGGGAATTTGCTCAGGCTTATCTTGCCCAATTAGAGCATTCTGAACGCAGCAAAGAAATTTTAGATGCGACCAAATCCAAACAGCTCACGGAAATGGAAACCAAATACGAAACGGAGAAAAAAGAAGCTGCCATAGCTTCCTTATCCAAAGAAGCCCAAATCCAAAACCTGAAACTAGAAAAACAACGCTACGGACTGGTTTCGCTGGCAGTCTTGATAGCAATCATCATCGGAGGAAGTGTACTCGGGTATCGCCAATACCAACTCAAACAGGAACGCAACCTGAAGGACCTGGAGCTATCAGAAACCAAAAAACGACTGGAGATCGAGCAGCAATACCGAAAATCTGAACTCAAAGCACTTCGATCCCAAATGAACCCACATTTTGTGTTCAATGCGCTGAATTCCATTCAGGAGTACATCATGCTCAATGAGAAAAAGCTGGCAGGTAAATACCTGGGCAAGTTTGCAGACCTGATGCGTACATACCTCAACCACAGCCAACAAAAATCGGTGACCGTGCAGGAAGAGGTGGACGCACTGAAACTGTATTTGGAGTTGGAAAAATTGCGGTTTGAAGACGAGCTCATCGCTGAAGTGAATGTGAGCCCGACGCTGGACCCTCATCTTACAGAACTCCCCGCACTGCTCGTGCAGCCTTTCGTAGAAAATGCCCTCAAACACGGACTGCTACATAAAAAAGGGCTTCGCAGACTTGAGCTTACGTTTGAAGGAGATCAGGAAAACCTTCGTGTATTGGTGCGTGATAATGGGATAGGCAGAGAAGCTTCCCAAAAAATCAATAGTCGGAAACCAGGCAACCATAAGTCTTATGCTACCGGGGCGATTCAGGAGCGCATCGATCTGATCAATTTTGGTTTGAAAAACCCCCTGGCCGTAGACATCCAGGACTTGAAAACCTCAGATGGCCTGGCCGATGGCACGCTGGTTACTATTACGGTCCCATTAGACGCTTTTGGATAAGGTAGAGCAACCCGTTTGGAAATCGAAAGCGTGATTTGGGAAAATGACCCGATAGTTCCTCCTAAATGTAACCTAACCTTGAGTGGCGAATATCAGCTGCGCTATTCAGCTTGAATCATTAAATTTATCATTCGCCGATCTCTTACGCTAAAAGCAAGGCCTTATGAAAGTAGTCATAATAGATGATGAGCTCAAAGCGCGCAATCTGCTGCGTGTCCTACTTGAGGAAAATTGCCCTCAAATCACCGAAATTCATGAGGCCTGCGACTTGCCATCGGGTGTGGCCAAAATCAATAAAGAAAGTCCTGACATTGTGTTTTTGGATATTGAAATGCCGGGCTATTCCGGCATTCAAATTCTGGACTTTTTCACCCCGGATCAGATCACCTTTCAGATTATTTTCACTACGGCCTATTCCGAATATGCCATCAAGGCCTTTGAGCTAAACGCCATAGACTACCTCCTCAAACCACTCCGCGATGAGCAGCTGGAAGTTGCCGTGAATAAGGCCATCACCCAAATAGATAAGTCCAGAGTAAGTGAGCGATTGGAGGAACTCAAAAACACTTTGCATGTCAATAATATTCGAAAAATAGGGTTGCCGGTATCCAATGGAGTGCTATTTGTCGCTTTGGAAGAGATCATCATGATGGAAGCCGACAGGATGTATACCCGAGTTTTTACCCGATCATCCGGTGAGCTTTTGGTGAGCAAGCCACTCAAGTTTTTTGTGCAGCACCTGGAGCAAATGGTCGAGTTTTACAAACCACACCGCTCCTATCTCATCAACCTGAAACACATCAAGCAATATGTCAATCAGGACGGTGGTTACATCATCATGGACAATGAAAAGTCTGTGAATATCTCCAAAGACAAAAAAGATGAGTTCTTTGAAGTGATGAATCACTAAAAAACCAGCAGAACAGCCAGAGCAGGCGGGCCTTTCGGAAACTGAAAACCCACCTTCGGAAATTGACATAAATTTCTGCTAATAGTACAAAGCATTTTTGATGTACCGCAATAAAGCGCCTACATAATAAAAATGCTATGAAACGAATTTACCTGACTTTGCTAGTCCTTTCGCTTTTTTACCTGGAAGGATACAGTCAATGCACCACTCCCCTCCAAAATCTGGTAGAAGACTTTAACAACCCACCAGATCCTAATGACCGCACCATCCTTCCAGATTGCTGGACCACCCACTTCACAGCACCCTACAATGGCCGTGAAAGAGGCAGTATTCAAGCCTACCAAAGTAAGTTGCTCATCAACTCCACCTACGGAGGCATTGCCATTACTCCTATCGTAGAAAATATGGACGGCACCCTTTCTTTCAAAGCCAGAAAGGAATACTCCGGAAACGTATCGTTGGAAATGGGCTTTTTCAGTGGCAATACCTTCACCAGGGTAGAGCTATACACCTTGTCTGGCACAGAGCAGACATACTCCTATGACTTTGCCAATTTCACAGGCTCCAAATCAAACCGCATAGCCTTTAGGCACCTATCCAGCAATGGATCGGCGGTAAACCTCACCATCGATGATGTGGAGTACAAAAGCTTTTGTGCACCTCAAGCGGCACCCACACTAATCGCTAAGGATATCACCACCTATTTGGATGCGAGCGGGAACAGCATCGTCAATCCCGCTTCCCTGGATGATGGATCGACGGACGATTGTGGAGAGCCCATTGTCAACTTTAGCCTGGACAAATCGCTTTTTACCTGTGATGATCTGGGTGCAAACAGTGTAACGCTTACGGCCACTGATAGTGAGGGCAACACATCTACTGCCACCGCCACCATCACCGTCTTACCTACCATCGAGCCCGGCTTTAGTACCTACCTGAGCTTAGATGCCAATGGCGAATACAGCATTCCGGAGACCTCACTACTGAGTTCGTCCACCACGCAATGCGACGCTGTGACGTATGCAGTTTCAAAAACCTCGTTCGATTGTACTGATCTAGGTAGCGTAGAGATCGCTATCACCGCTTCATTCAATGGCGAAACACATACCGTGACCAAAACGCACTACATCATCGATGAGCTGGCACCAACGCTCGTCACCAGACTTGCAAATGTACCCGTAGACCCAAGTACCGGGTTTGCGACAGTGACTCCAGATATGATCGATGATGGATCATATGACAACTGCGGGATCACATCTCGCGAAGTGCAGCCTTCACGCTTTATGTGTGGTGAGCTAGGGCCCCAACAAGTCCGCTATATCCTCAGAGATAGCTCCAACAACACTACTTTCGAAAATGTCACGGTAAACATTACGTCATTCATTCATGATTTAGCCATCAGCTCTGATGCCACACCAGTCTGCTTCGATGGAACTTCCACGGCAGAGGTGACCATCACCACCGATACCTCCGAAACGGGAGTCAACTACTACTTAAGAAAAAGTGCTGATAGCAGCGTAGTAGATGGCCCTATAGCCGGAACAGGAAGTGCCTTAAGCTTTTCAACGGGCAGCGTGTCAGAACAGACCTCTTTTGACATCTACGCCGAAGTTCCATTTGATGGAAACGCACTGTCGCTTCCTTCTGGAAGTGAGTATTTGGCAGTAGCTACGCCCAATGATTTTGATTACTCAGAAGGCTATACCTTCTCCGCATGGGTCAAAGAAACGATTGGTGGACATTCGTCTCACTACAATACGCTCTTTTACGCTGGAGGTACCACCGGCAGTGACATAGAAATCTACCAAAATGCTTCTACAGGTGCAATCACCGTACTTCACAACCGTGGAAATGGTGCTACTACCTCAACAGTTTCTTTTCCAAAAGAGGCACTGCCAAGTGATGAATGGACACACCTGGCCATCACCTTCGACGGTACCTATGCTACCATCTACTCAGGAGGCACCTATTTTGGGACTGCTACTATTGACCCACCAGTAAAAAGTGCCGGTAGTGAGCTTACTTTCGGTTTTCTCAACAATAGCTCCTTCCCGGGAAGTCAAACATTTAATGGGAAACTTGACGACATCAGAATCTATAAAGCTACACGGATGGCAGATCAACTCGAAAATGATCTGTTGACCTGTGGTACCCCTGATGACACGACCCTGGTATTGCACTACGATATGGAAAATCTGAACGGCACGGTGATGACCGACCAGGTAAATGCTACGCCGGCTCAGATCATAAACAAAAGTGCCAACGGAGGATTGGTGAGTGATGCCGCACTTTCCTGTACCTACACATGCAACAGAGTCATGCAGACCCGAGTGTTGGTAGGAGATACGGAGGCGCCTACAATAGCGGCAAAAGACACTACGGTAGCCTTCGATGAATATGGCAACGTAGCGATCACTCGAGAAATGGTCATCGCCAGCATCAGTGACAACTGTACGGACTCTACCAGCCTGGATGTGAGTTTCGCTCCAAGATTTTTGAGTTGTGACAATATTGGAGACAATCTGATAGCTATCAACGTTACAGACAGTGCAGGCAACAGCACGAGTGCAACCGCCACTGTGACGGTAACCTCCGATGTATATGACATTACGCTCACGGCTTCTGCTACCAACATTTGCGCAGTAGGAGATAGCGTCACCATCATTACCAGCGGAAGTTCCCAGGGGCTACAGTACTCCCTAAGAAATCACCAGGACTCATCTGTAGTTGCCGGACCTGTAACAGGAAGTGGACAATCGATCAACTTTTCTACTGGTGCCATCTCGGAAACCTCCACCTATCACCTGGTCGGAGAAACATCAGCTGCTGAAGGCCGAGGGTTAGCTTTCGCCAAAGGAGAAGAATACTTCCTTTCGCAAAACGACGTGACCTTTGACTACAGTAAATCTTATACCGTAGAAATGTGGGTCAATGCTCCCTTTAGCAGCTCAACGACCAATTCACTTCTGGGCATAGCCAATAGCTCGACGAGCGATCTTGAGATTTACGTACAAAAAAGCTCTCGCAAACTGACTATTTCACATGGTAGGATAAACGGATCCACAGTCACCTACTACCAGTATCCTACACCGCCTGTCAACCAATGGACGCACATCGCTGTGAGCTATGATGGCAACTCCAACAGCTTGAAGGTTTACTATGATGGCGTAGAGCAAACTCAAACACTTGCCTATCGACCCAATGCTATGGTCAACCGTGGACCATTCCCAATTGCTGTAGGAAGAATCACCACGTTTAATGGTACCAACGTGAATTTCAGTGGATCTATGGATGAAGTACGGCTATGGTCTACAAGTAGAACACAAGCTGAGATAGTAGCCAATAAGGACATCTGCCTGAGTGGTCTGGAAGAGGGGCTGGAAGCCTACTATCCGCTGAATGAAACCAGTGGCATGGACGTCACCGATAAAGCAGGCAACCTACATGCCGAACTCCAAAATATGGATCCTGAGACAGTATGGGGTGCAGAATCCACAATTACCTGTCAGGGATGTACCTATCAGATGCCTGAGACCATTACTATCACCGTGGGTGATACAGAAGCGCCTACAGTAGTCACCAAAGACATCACGGTAGTACTTGGAGAAAGTGGTACAGCCACTATTACCCCTGATGAGGTAGACAATGGCTCCGAAGATAATTGCACAGCTACAGCATCTTTGACTTTCACTTTGGATAAAGCCTCTTTTGACATCAATGATCTCGGCGCCAACACGGTGACACTCACAGTAGCGGACGAAAGTGGAAACTCTGCATCGGCCACCGCAGAAGTCACGGTATCAGACAAGGAGTTACAATCAGCATCTTTCAGTGAAATCCCTACCCTCACCTATGGTGATGTTAATTTTGATGTATCGGCGCAAACCAACAGTGGACTTGCCGCAACCATATCCATTGTACGTGGAGGTTTGGAGGTAGCATCTAGCACCTCAGAAGCTACCACACTGAGCATAATCGGGGCTGGTGAAGCCACCATTCGTGCGAGCAATGCTGGCAATGACCAGTACGCTCCTTTGCAGTATGACACCACTGTGACCATACTCAAAGCAGATCAGGTACTCACTGTAGAACCAATTGCGGATCAGTCTACACTGTCAGATAGCCTGGTTATTGAAGCTGAAGTGAGCTCAGGGTTACCGCTGACGTACGGCATCTCTGGTCCGGCTACCATTAAAGACTCCATCATCATTCTGGATGGCACCGTGGGTCTGGTAGAGGTTACCATCAGCCAGGCTGGAAATGACAACTACAACTCCGTGAGTCAATCGCTTAGCTTTAATGTGGTTGAAAAAGACGTGCAGACGTTCACATTTACGGGTATTCAAGATCGCACATTTGGAGACGCAGATTTTAACATCACCGGTACTTCCGATCAGGGACTCGATCTGGAGTATAGTGTGCAAGAAGGACAAGTAACCATCGTTTCCACCGCGAGTCGAAATGGATCGCAAGCGTTGATTCGCATAGATGGAGCCGGACCAGCGACCATCCTGGCCTCCAACCAGGGTGATGATACTTATGCGCCTTTTGCGCAATCCCTCTCATTCAATGTGAACAAAGCTGATCAGGTCTTGACAATTGATCCAATACCTAATCATTCGCAAGAGAGTGGAGCTATAACTGTGGTAGCTTCTGTAGATACCGAACTACCACTCAGCTACAGCGTATCAGGTCCGGCAAGCATCAGCGATAATGTCATTACATTGGATGGGAGCCTCGGCACGGTGACGGTGACGGTCACTCAGGTGGGTAACGACAACTACAATGAAGTAAGCGGAACGGTTTCATTTGAAGTAATCGAAAAACTCGCTCAAACCATAAGTTTTGCAGCGCTAGACCCCATTACTTACGGGGACGGAGGTGTCACGCTTTCAGCCACGGCAAGCTCATCGCTACCGGTCAGCTTTAGCATCATCAGCGGCCCAGGCACAATTACCGCTGGTAAAGCGACTACTTTGGTGCATTCGGCAGCAGGCACCATACGAATTGCTGCGATCCAAAAAGGAGACAACTCCTACCTGGCTGCAGATACGGTGTTTCAAGATCTAGTGGTCAATCGTGCAATACTTACAGCTACTGCAAATGATGTCACCTACACCTACGGAAGCAAACCACCACCATTCCAGATCTCCTATTCAGGGTTTGTAAATGGTGAAAACAAAGATGTCTTACGAGCAGAGCCTACACTCACTGCACCAGCAAGTCCTGATGCAGGCACTTACACGATCACACTTGCTGGCGGTGAGGCTGACAACTACAGCTTGCAATTACAAAGCGGCACACTCATCGTGGAGCAAGCAGAGGCTCAAATCACCATTACTGACTTGGAGTTTACGCACGATGGTACGGCTAAGTCTCCTACTGTGACTACCAATCCGGAAGGGCTTAACTATACAGTGACGTATAATGATGAGGCCGAAGCCCCAGACGCGGTAGGTACCTATGCAGTAGCAGTGACGATCGACGAGGTAAACTATTTCGGTAGTCAAACCGCGACCCTCACAATCGCGACCCTACTTGGGGTGGATCATGATATCTTTCAAATCTATCCAAACCCATCATCAGGTAGCTTTCAGGTGACAAGCAGTAGTCAGGAAACTGTGCAGGTTTACGACCTCACAGGTCAGCTGCTGCGGGTTGCTAAGACCAACGAACGTATCGATATAACTGATCTACCGGCTGGTGCCTATCTGATACGAGTAGGTAAAAAGGAAATGCAAAAGTTGATTAAGAAATAGCACTAAGGCGGCTAATTCTGGAGAAAAAGTTTCTCCAACCATTAGCAAAAACCGGCCTCCATTGGAAGGCCGGTTTTACTATTTTATGTCTGGTACAGAAAGGTTTAGATAGAAAAAGCTGATCGCCTAATCCTGCAATATCTCCCGGATATTCTTTTTGATCTTGAGGGCCAGATCGTTGAGCGGCAGGTCATTGATATCGGTACCAAATGGGTCTTCGATTTCCTCTGAAATCAGCTCGATACTTACCAAAAAATAAAACGCCAGCATCACCAAAGGCACCGTCCAGTAGTGCAGCTGCCACATAAAACTGATGGGCAAGGTGATGGCGTAGATAAACAGAAATTTTTTGATAAACATACTGTAGGAATACGGAATAGGCGTGCTCTTGATCCGCTCGCAGGCTCCTATAATGTCTGTAAACCCTTTGATCTCCTTATCCAAAATAAACAGTTGCTCTGCGGTAAGTTTGCCTTCATTTCGGCATTTCATCACCCGCTCGTAGAGTAGCTTATTGATCATGTTTGGCCGGTGCTTGCTGGCAATGATCCGCTGTTTGTTTTCCTCAGTGATGGGGTCCATCTCCCCTACCAGTATACTGTCTCTCAGGTGCTCTTTCATAGCAAAAGCTACATTGGGAACCATGCGGCGAAAAAACTCCCGATCCTCTTTAGCATCCTCTGGTAAAAAAACGGAAAATTTGATCGCCAGCTGGCGGGTATCATTTACCAGTCGCCCCCAAAGTTTACGGCCTTCCCACCAGCGATCATACGCCGTGTTGGTTCTGAGTACCAAAAACAACCCTAAAATCACCCCAAGAATAGAGTGAAAAGCAATCGTACCTTCATAATGAAAATCGAACACGTCGATCACTAGAAAACACAACAGCGTGGTAAACAAGCCTACAAAGAGCAGCAGCGGAAAAAGTAGCTTGATCACATAGCGGCTGTAGACATCAAAGATTAACGAAAACCAGGATTTAGGATTGTATTGGATCATTTATAGGCTAGGTAAGTTGAAGGCTTTAGGCTAATCGGTCAGTTTCAGGTCCGCTTTCAATTTCATGATTCGGTCGTATGACTTGGCAATCCGATCAGCACTAATATCTCCATTTTTAATGAAATTCTTTATAATGTTATGAATTTGATCGGCTGTAACCAAATCATAATCAGGCACATTGTTGGCAAAAAGTAGGATATCTACTCCAGCGTTTACTGCTTTTTTGATGGCATCTTCCAGCCCATACTCCTTACTGATGGCTTTCATCTGCATATCGTCAGACACTACCACGCCATCATAGCCCATAAAACCACGGAGCACTCCTCCTATGATTCGGTCTGAGAGCGTTCCTGGCAACTTACGCTCATCCATCACTTCATTTACAATGTGGGCAGTCATCACTGCGCGTACTTTGCCCGAGTCCATCAGCATCTTATAGGGCAGCAGCTCCCGAAACCTCCAGGTACTCGAAACGTCGGTGAGACCCAGGTGAGAATCATTACGTGAGCTCCCATGCCCTGGAAAGTGCTTTACTACAGTAGCCACACCAAACAAATCATGGGCCTCTACCACCTTGGCTGCATGCGTAGCTACCACCGCAGGATCCGGTGAGTAAGACCTCCCAATCTTTCCAATCACCGGATTCTCGGGGTAGACGTTCACATCTACCGAAGGGGCAAAGTTCATGTTGATGCCCAACCCATACAATGCTCCAGCCGTCTGCTCAGCATAAAATTCAGTGCTGTCGGTGTTGTTGAGCTCACCCAGGTATTGCGCCGTTACCGTTTTCGGAAAACCATACTTAGGCTTGAGCCGATTGACACGGCCTCCTTCTTCATCGATACCTACAAACAAAGGTATGTTTGAAAGTGACTGAGCATAACTGAGCATATCACGGAGATTCTTCTCCGTATTTTTACTGGCCAGGTTTTTCTCAAACAAAATCACACCTCCTACTTTTCCTGATTGGATGTCTTTAAAAACCGGGGCTTTCTTATCCAGTTTATTGAAATCTCCCATGCCTATCAGAATCATTTGCCCAATCATGTGATCAAGGGAATCCAGCTCTTTGGCCTGCTGAGCCATGCTGCTTGCCGTTAGCGCAAGCGCAAAAAATAAAGTTATTGTTCTTCTCATAGTAGTCGTATTCTATTCCTTTTCAGGATTTATTCCATTTTTCTATAATCGTGCCATCCAGCGCCTGATAGTGCGGCTGTATATCTGCAGTGAGGCAACTATGCACAGGTAAAATTCCTACCAGATCGCCTATTTTTAAAGCCTGCACAAACTCCTCGCTGGCCTTAATGATACCATGCTCCTGAGACAATCGGTCTACGCGTGCAAGCGGAAAAGAGTCCCACGACCGTCCACTTAGCGCAACTACTTTGCCAAACACATTTTCTCCTAACTCGCTAATGGATTCTTTTGCGAAATGCACACCGCCACCATACACGACCACTTCACATCGTTCTGGATGTATGGCCACTACGGGGCAAACCATGCAAACGGCAATCTCTGCCAGAGTACATGATCCAAAATAATGCTGCATGACATCATAAAACACAAAGTTGCCCGGGCGCAGCTCATCTATTCCCGGAAACTCATCCAGCAACGAACACGAAGGAGTGTCTCCATAAGAGATAATTAGCTCTTCCTGCCCTATTGCCTGCTTTACTTCCATGAGTTGTTCGATCGCATGATCAAACATCACCCGGGCAGCGTGAGCATCCAGTGGTTTATAGGTATGTCCGGCATGGGCCAAAATTCCTTTTAACCGATGTTTGGGATTGGCAGAGGTTGCGAGGTGGTTGATCAGCTCCACATCGGTCGACGAGATGCCCGTGCGGTGAGTGCCTACATCTACTTTGATGTAGTAGTCCAGCTCAGCATCTACATGTGCGTTGAGATGATCCAGAGCCTCTTTTGATACGATGGTTACGCTGAGCTTGCATTTGTTTGCCAGCTCAGTCATTTCCTCATATTCGAGAGGGTTGTAGGGAAAAGCAATCAGGAGATCTTCCCAGCCTGCATCGGCAAAATACTTCGCCATGCCCACAGAAGATACCGTAGCCTTATCAATACCTTCATCACGGATCCATTGCGCTACAGTAGCCGACTGGTGCGTTTTGAAGTGCGGCCGCAGCGAGGATCCATTATGCCGTGCTTTGGCCAGCATAGTGCGCAGGTTGTGGCGGACTTTGCGTTCGTCTACCAGCAGCGTGGGTGTCTTAATGTCCACTTTTTGTTCGTTCATTCCTATATCCGGTCTGTGCCAGAGCATTGAGCACTCTAGCGATAGTTTCTGAAAGGTAAGTACCAAAATCAGGGCCATACCAGCTCATCGTGCGAGCTTCGTATTTGGAGAGGTCATACCATTTTTCATGGATGGCATAGCCTGCATAGCCCCCGTTGAATGAGGTGATCACCAGCTGATAGCCCAGAGCTCTTGCCTGCTCGTACAGCGGCACCGCCAGCTCACCAGAAAAATCACAGGGGAGCCCGATAAAAATTGTTTCACCCAGTAAAAGTACGGAAATATCATGGCTATAGCTGCCAAAAACACTTTCGAACACCCAGGGTCGCAACGCCAGGTTTTTAGAAAGCTTGAATGCAGGCCGGCGCAGAGGAAGCTGCAAACGAAAAGCATTTAGCACCAGGGAGTCCTTGGGTGCTGACATGAGCATGCTTCCCAGCTCAATTTGATTAGAAAGCGTTTCCGCCATGACGTCTACATTAGCCTGTGGATCTGGCAAACCGGTGTTGAGCCCCATGCTAGCCATAGCTCCGGCCCCAAAGGCTGCAAAGCTTGTCAGACTATCTGCCAAAAGTTCATCGACTAGTGCTGAGGGGTAATCCCCGCTGAGCTGCCGGTTATCCGGACCATAGCAAGTGGCATGCGCCGAATAAAAGGCAAGCAATCCTTTCTCCTGCCCGCTGGCTAGTGCGATGACTTTGAGCCAGGGGTCTTTGATACCTTTTTCTTTTACCAATCGATTTTTTACGAGCTCCTCTACTCGTAGCTCCACAGCACCGAAGTGCCCGGGCGCCAGGTCTTTTTCGGCAGCTGCCAAAACCTCTACGAAACGCTCTGCCAAAAAGTCTACCAGGTCTGCATCATAAGCCCCGGCAAATAATTTGCCCACAAGGCCAGGCGCCCAACCTCCGGGTCCGCTATGGGTATGGGTGGCAGTAAAGTATAGGTCCTCAGGCTGCCATGGGGCTGGTAGTCGCTCATAGATTGCCTGGGCCAATTCTGGGTGGACGATCAGCAAGTCTGCAAAAAACAGAGCAACGCGGCGATGACCGTCCGATAAAACCACTGCTTTTGCAAAGGTAGAATCCATCACATCAGTCATGAGCTTTGGGCTCCGTGCTCCGAATCCCGCCAAAGGCACCTGACGACTGGGCGTAATGCTCACCGAGGCCCATCCAACCTTTAATTGACCTCCTACAGTTGGGGGACTGTATGCTGCTGCCAGTGAGTCAAGGCGTTGGTTCATTTCGGTATAGAAAGGAAGCTCCTCGTATGGCCTTCGGTCTACCGGGGTTACCGTAAGTGTGAGCAGCACGGTAAGCAAGATTATAAAAACGGCTAAAATCTTTAGAAGAGATCGCAGCATTTGTTGGGCATAATTGGGATGTGGTGGCAAGATAAAGAATAATGTTTTGACGAAGTTTTATAGTTTCGCCCCCAGATCATCTCACAATAAATTGGAAAAAGTAGCTTTTGAATTTTTGGGCCTGTCCCTCCTCGAACCCCTCAGTACCCTGATGAACTGGGTACTCGCCACCCAATGTTTTATCTTTTTCCTACGGCTAAGAGGCACAGAAAACAAGTTCCAAAAATACTGGTCCTGGTTTTTTCTGGCTTACACCATTTCGCTGATTTTTGGAGGGTTTTCACATTTATTGTACAACTATACCGGTATGCTGGGAAAAATCCCCGGCTGGTCTGTAGCGGCAATAGGTATAGTAGCAGCAGAATCAGCCATGTTGCTGGATGTTCAGGACCCCAAGAAGCGACAGATGCTGCTCACGGTAGTGCGCAGTAAGCTCTTTGCCACTTTTATGCTCCTGATCATTGATCTTTCCTTTAAATGGGTGATGGTGCATACAGCCGGTTTTTTTCTGCTGGCAGGCTTGCTGTCATGGAGTAGGTTTAAAGAAGGTCAGACGAACTATAAATACTTCCTGTACGGCATGGCGGGGCTCTTTGTAATGGCTGGAGTGAAAGTAGGGCAGGTAGACATCCACCCGGCGTGGTTTAACCGTGACGATATCGCCCATGTGATCATGCTGGGCATGTATTACTTGTTTTTCCTGGGAGTGAAGGGTTATGGCACGAGCCCTAAGAGCGCCCAGGCGACAATTGAGTAACGTCTCGCCCGTATTGGCAACCAAAAACTGCAGGTTCCGATTTACTTCGTAGACTTTTTACGAAATAGAAGCAATGGAACTTAAAAATATCATCAATGCCGCACTCAATCAGTCCATGTCTTATGCCGAATACATGGAGCTGATGGAATCTCTGACCCTTACGGGGAAAGCCTCTGGCCCGAAGCAAACGGAAGCGCTGGTGAACTACACCAAGCTCAACAAACAGCGCATGACCAGGCTAGTCAAAACCATCTCCCTGGATGATGCCGCACGTAAAAAGGTAGCGAAGGTAAATGCTCCACAAACGTGGCTGATAATTACCGAGAGCTGGTGCGGAGATGCTGCCCAGAGCCTGCCGCTGATCGAAAAGCTGGCTGCTGCCAATGAGCTGATCAATACACGCTATGTACTGAGAGATGAAAACCTGGAGCTCATGGATCAGTTTCTGTTCCGTGGAGGGCGCTCCATCCCCAAGCTGATCATGCTCGATGATTCCTTTGAAGTGATCGACACGTGGGGCCCACGACCACAAGCCGCACAGATGCTGTTTGACAACTGGAAAAAGGAAGAAACGCCCAGGCCCTACAGCGAGTTTTCTGTAGAGCTACAAAAGTGGTACCTCCAAGACAAAGGGCAGTCCACCTTTGAGGAGATCAGTGAGAAGTTGGTGGATTGTTGTGTGTAGGAAATGCAAAAGTCTTTGCTTTTTTGAAATTTCTTGAATCAGATTTCAGTTATATTTAAGTATATAATATTCATATTATGGAGGGAATAAACTTTCTGACCAACGAAAATAACGAACGAGTCGCCGTTCAAATTAATCTAGATACACACGGAAAACTGTGGGAAGACTTTTACGATTGCCTGATCGCCGAAAACAGAAAAAATGACGATAGACTACCATTCGACGAAGTAGTTAGTGACTTGAAGAAAAGTGGTAAATTGGATGAATCTCTATAAGATTACTATTACCAGGTCGGCAAGCAAGGAATTAAAAAAACTGCCCAGAAAAGTAAACAACCAATTAATCCCCTTAATAAAAGGTTTAGCTATTGATCCTAGACCTGCAAGTTCGAGTAAGCTAAGAGGAAACAATCAATATTGGCGAATCAGGTCTGGGAATTACAGAATCATTTATTCCATTGATGATCATGTTCAGATTATTGATATCATCAAAATCGGTCATCGAAAAGACGTCTATCGCGATTAGGTGCTTAACCTGAAATTAATGGGAAGTCATTTATACTATCCCCCACGACACCATCACCCGGCCCAGCCTTCTCGATCCAGGCTTCGGTACTGAATTGCTTCTGCCAAATGTTCAATCTGAATATTTTCGCTGCCCGCCAGATCGGCAATCGTACGCGACACTTTCAATATCCGGTCGTAAGCGCGTGCCGAGAGTCCCAGCTTTTCCATAGCCGTTTTCAGTAGCGCCTTACCTGCAGCATTGATTTTGCAGGTTTCTTTGGTGATGGTGGAGCCCATCATCGCATTGTTAAAGATTTCCGGAGTTTCTTTAAAGCGTTCCTTTTGGATCTCGCGGGCATTTACCACGCGTTGGCGGATGTCCAGGCTAGATTCTGCCTTGCGATCGGCGGTCATCTGATCGAAAGAAACAGGCGTGACTTCCACATGCAGATCGATCCGATCCAGCAGCGGGCCGCTGACTTTGTTGAGGTAGCGCTGCACCACGCCCGGTCCGCATACACATTCTTTTTCGGGGTGGTTGTAGTAGCCACAGGGACATGGGTTCATGCTGGCCACCAGCATGAAATTGGCGGGATAGTCGATGCTTACCTTAGCACGAGAAATGGTAACCCGTCGTTCTTCCAGCGGCTGGCGCATCACTTCCAGTACTGTGCGCTTAAACTCCGGAAGTTCATCAAGAAACAGCACGCCATTATTAGCCAAAGAAATCTCTCCCGGCTGAGGGATACCTCCTCCACCTACGAGTGCTACATCTGAAATGGTATGGTGTGGCGATCGAAAAGGTCGGTGAGCGATCAGTTTTCCATTTTCGCCCAGCTTACCCGCTACCGAATGAATCTTGGTCGTTTCCAGTGCTTCGTGAAGAGACAGTGGGGGTAGGATGGATGAAAGCCTCTTTGCGAGCATGGTTTTCCCAGCACCCGGTGGGCCGATCATGATGACATTGTGGCCTCCTGCCGCAGCGATCTCCATCGCGCGTTTGATGTTTTCCTGCCCCTGCACGTCAGCAAAATCGGACTCTATATGGTCCAGGTCATCAAAAAACACGTCACGCGTATCATAAAGCAGTGGTTTGATGGGCGCAGTACCGTCCAGATGCTCTATGGCTTCTTTGATCGTTTCTACGCCAATGATCTCCAGGTCATCTACTATGGCCGCCTCCGATGCATTTTCCTTGGGCAGGATAAATCCCTTAAAACCCTGCTTGCGCGCCTCGATGGAAATGGGCAAGGCGCCTTTGATAGGCCGCAGGATGCCATCCAGAGACAGCTCCCCCATGATTATATAGTTTTCCAGGTCAGGAAAGCTGGCTTGCTCTGATGCATGCAAGATCCCCAGTGCTATGGGCAGGTCATAAGACGAACCTTCTTTTTTGATATCAGCGGGAGCAAGGTTGACCACCACCTTTTGCCGGGGCATTCGATAGTCGTGGTATTTGAGCGCAGACTCCACGCGCTGTTCACTTTCCTTCACGGCAGAGTCTGGCAGTCCCACCATGTAAAAGCGGGTACCTTGCCCCACATTTACTTCGATGGTGATTTTGTAAGCATTTACGCCATATACGGCGCTTCCATAGGTCTTAGCGAGCATGGTTTCTAAATTACCATATTCTCAAACAACTGTGAAAATAAAATTTAGCTTTGGCTCTGCTGGGATGTCTCTTTTAGGCGTTTCCGCCTATCACAAATGACCTCATGGCCATAGAACCCATCTCTATGGTTTCGTTGAAAAAGCTTACTGGCTCATCCTTTTGCTGCAAAGCCAGGGCATATAACAATGGCAAATAATGCTCGGGTGTAGGAATGGCCAGGCGAGCTTCCGGGCTGAGCTGCTCAGAGCGCTGTAGCAAATCATGGGTGCCTTGTTGAATGTAGCTTTTGACTTGCTCATCAAAATCTAGCGCCCAGTCATAAGGTTCATTGGAGTCCCATTTTGCTGCGCGTAGATTATGTACAATGTTGCCACTCCCTACGATCAACACACCCTTTCTTCGCAAACCTTGAAGCTCCTGAGCTAATTGGTAGTGCTCCTTTGGCGAAAGCTGTGTATCCAGACTCAATTGAAAAACCGGGACGTTGGCCTCTGGAAACATTTTGATCAAAACCGACCAGGTGCCATGGTCCAGTCCCCAGTCATGGTCCTCCTGGACGGAACGATTTTTTACTGATGATATCACCTCACGAGCTAATTCCGGAGCTCCAGGGGCGGGATATTGCACCTCAAATAGCTCTTTGGGAAAACCTCCAAAATCATGGATGGTACGTGGAGCGGATGACATAGTAACATACGATCCTTTGGTCTCCCAATGAGCCGACACACAAAGTACGGCCGTGGGCTCTAGTCCTTTGGCCATTTGGCGCCAACCACGGGTGATCTCATTTTCTGTGATCGCGTTCATGGGGTTTCCGTGGCCTACAAATAGTACAGGCATTAGTGGTGATTCGGGGAAATGACGCGCTATCCCGGAGAGTGCTTTGAGGCTAGTGCCCATTGCCGGCACCACTGCCAGGCTTTTAATAAAATCTTTTCGTTTCATCATGGTTCCGGTTTAAGGTTGAGCTATAAAATTGAAGTGATTCAATGCATAAAGTGCTGCGGACTCGTCATTTTGTGGCGTGTCTCCACTCACACCAATAGCACCCAGCAGGTCTCCACTAACATTGCGAATGAGAACGCCTCCTCTAGTAGGCACTACCCTACCGGCAGAAGCATTCATCAATGCATGCACAAAAGACTGAGAAGTGCCTTCTGCGGCTGTGAGCTCACTATATACACGAGTACCCATTCCCAGCCCCAATGCTCCCCAGGCTTTTCCAAATGCAATTTCATACCGTAAAATACCCGAACGCTCATGTCGCAAAATGCAGAGTGGATGCCCTCCAGTATCTAAAACGGATACAGTTAGCGGGTGGAGCTGACGATCCTGCCCATACTGCAGCACTGCCTCGCAGAGCTGCTGAGCTTCTTTTAGTTTTAGCATATCCTGATTCATTTGATTGACTCAAAATTCGCCAGGCACATTGCCAAAAACATTCACCTATGTTAAGTAATCTATTCGGACTTTCAAGAACTGGACTGTGCCATTTGCTTGCGGATACGACTCAAGGACTGTGGCTTGATGCCCAGGTATGAAGCGATGACATGCTGTGGAATTCGGTGAATGATTTCCTGATTGGCTTTGAGCAATTGAAGGTAGCGCTCCTCTGCACTGCTGCTGTAAATGCCTGCTATGCGTCGCTGCGACTGTACATAGCCATTTTGTATCAGTATCCTAAAAAAACGTTCCAATACAGGAAGCTGGAGACAAGCCTCCTCAAATGCTATTTTACTGAGTAAAAAGCCACTGGTGGGTTCTAAAGCTACAATGTCGTAAGAAGAAGGAGCTCCTGAAAACAAACTAAAGAGATCTGTGGTCCAATAATCCGACAAAGCAATTTGGATGACATGTTTCTCACCCTTCTCGTCTACACTATACGTGTAAAGAACCCCTTCTGTAATGAATGCCATGTGACGAGCTACTTCGCCTCTTCTGAGCAGGTAATTGTTTTTTGACAACTCAAAAGGGGTCATAAAACCCATAAACACTTTAAAATCGTCCTCTGACAGGTTTGTTTTGGACTTTATGTTTTCAAAAAGCAACTGAGACATGGTCTTGAGATCTGAAGCTCAAACATATAAAAAGAACACCGGTGGCAACCCCTTTTGTCTCAGATTGATGAGTGTTTTGGCTATTTGGCTGCCAGTAGTTCTAATTCTTTTGACCGAAAATCCAGTACTGTACCCACACCATTCGTAACTGCCGATCCATTCACATAGGTTAAGAAGGATTTTTACACGTGAAAATATGGTGGCAATCGATCAGCGTTATTTATCGTCATCATCATCATCCGCTTCATCCTCTTCGTCTTCTTCATCTTCTTCATCGTCCTCATCACTAGCACCTGCCTCTGCCTGATCATACAGTTTGGCTTTGTAGTGCAGCACTTCCTCCTGGGCTTTTTTAACTTTTCGCTTGAGTGAAATGATCTGAAAGTTTTCGGCCACCAACTCCACAAGCATCAGCACAGCTAAAAAAATAAAGGTCCCCATCAAGTACAAAGGCAACTGACGTAGCGCAAAAGTCATGTCTAGTTTGGCCTTGTAAGCCTCCATATTGTTGAGTATATCAATGCTGAAGTAGAGGATCAAAAATGCCGCTATCAGGTAAATGGGGTAGAAAAAAAGTTTGAATTTTCTCATTACTAGTTGAATCTGCGTGAAAGTTAGCCAAAATCCCTAATCAACGTACGTCCCTTCATTGATGAACTTACGAAAAAGCCTGAAGTCGGGCAAGCTTATGGTACAAGCCTTTTTGCTCTAAGAGCTCTTCATGATTGCCTTGTTCTACGATTCGGCCCTTGTCCATCACCAGGATTCGATCTGCATGCTGTATGGTACTTAGCCTATGTGCGATCACCAGCGAGGTTCGGTTTTTCATCAAGTTAGAAACTGCCTCCTGCACCAATTGTTCCGACTGGGCATCGAGTGCAGAAGTAGCTTCGTCCAAAACCAAAACTTTCGGGTTTTTGAGTATTGCACGCGCTATAGTGAGGCGCTGGCGCTCACCACCGGATAGCCGCGTACCCCTGTCTCCCACAGTAGTTTGATAGCAGTTTGGCAAACTCATGATAAACTCGTGCAGATAAGCGCCGCGAGCAGCATGCTCAAGTTCTTCATCTGTGGCCGATGGGTTGGCAAACAAAATATTGGCAGCGATGGTATCATGAAATACCACAGGTTCCTGGCCTACATAAGCTATTTGCTCCAGCCACTGGTGGTTGTACAAATTCAAGGGTTCACCATCGATAAGCACCTGTCCCATTTTAGGTTGATAAAATCCACAGAGAAGATCAGCCACGGTAGATTTACCTGCACCAGACGGACCCACCAGCGCTATGGTTTCTCCTTTCTTTATACCAAAGGAAACCTCCGAAAGGACTGCTTCGCCATCAAAATCGAATGAAACCTGATCAAAAATCAGCTCATTTTCTAAGTGCAATTCTTTCTTTTCCGAACGGAACAGGATCGACCTGTGGTCCATCAATTCGAATACTCGATCCGCAGCGCTCAGTCCACGGCTAATTTGGCTCACGGCTACAGAAATAGCCTTTGCAGGATTGAGGAGTTGGCTAAAAATGATCAAAAACCCAATAAACTCCGCGGGGGCAAGTTGCCCTACCACCAGCACTTCCCTACCACCGATTACCAGCACCAGTACCAATACACTTACACCTATAACTTCAGACAATGGAGCCGCCAGATTGGACCGGGCAGCTATTTGAAAAGCCTGATCACTGTAGGCTTTCACCTGCTGCTCAAACCTCGCCTGCTGAAACGTCTCTGCCATAAAGGCTTTGATCGTGCGAATACCCATTATGGTCTCATCCAGCAGATGGCCGATCTGTCCCATAGACTCTTGCGATCTTCGAGCCCACTTCCGAATCCTCCGGGCAACGAGCGAGACGCCCACTCCTGCTACTGGAAGCAGAAGGAGGGTATACAAAGTAAGTTTTGGTGAGATGGCAATAAGCACTATCAGGTAGCCAATGATCAAAAACGGCTCCTTGATAACAGCTTTGAGGGTGCTTACCGCAGACTGCTCTATTTCCTGAATATCTGTAGTCACTCTGGCTACAAGGTCTCCTTTTCTTCTATGGGTAAAAAAACCGAGCTCCTGATACAGGATATGGCTATACGCCTCATTCCGCAAATTTTTCATTACACGAACCCTAACGCTGGCCAACACAAGCTGAGAGAAGTATCGAAAGCAATTGGCCAGAAGTACCGAAACCACGGCTATCGTACAGATCAGGTACAAGGCTGAAAGCTTTCCTCGTGCCTGAATAACCTCATGCAGATATCCGTAAAATGAGCTTTTTAAGTTTTGGATGGACCACCCCGAGGTGGATACACCCACTTCCACTTCCTGTGCCTGATCAAAAAGCACCTGAAGGAGTGGAATGAGCACAGATAAATTGACCACACTAAAGATCGTAGCTGGAATGATCAACCCCAAATACAGAGGAATGGTCCCTCCCAGAGGCCTGGCAAATGACAGTATGCGAAGGAATACACGCATCTAAAAAAGGTATGATCTTGCTGGGAAATTCCAGCGTAGGCCTAATGTCCCTATTTTGGTTATTTCCGGATCTGCTCCTTCTGCATGTTCCTTACGATAGGTAAATCCAGCCTCCACTGCGAGGTTGTGATAGATCATATAAGTGGCATTCGCACGAAACAGGTGGAGATTGGTAAGCACACCCTGACCAATGTTTACACCATAGTCTTCCAAACGCGCATTGTAGCTTTTAAGTGGGTCACGTCCAAAGCTTGCCGTACCTATATCATCTCCATAACGAGCCATGAGCAATGTCCCTGAAATTTTCAATCGATCTAGTGGTCGGTAACTCCCGCTAAGCAGCATCTCTTCGAAATTGGCTCCAAGAGGGTGGGCTAGTGCCATGTTGTAGTGGGTATACGAACCGTAGTTGTCCTCATGACTATAAGTGTAGGGCCTCACTCTATTGAACTCCACCTGCATGTCCAAATTGTCTATGCCAAATGCATCAAAATATTGGATTCCGGCTTGCAGGCCTACTTTATTGCCCCACCAGCCACTATCGCTAAACGCTTCTCCCACTATCAGCTCATCAATGAGCAGCTGCCCATAAAGGGAAATACGTTTGAACAGGTTCCACTTAAAATCCAATCCGATCAGTACATTGTCTGCACTACCATCTTGTTGTTCCAGTGCCAGATAAAAAATCAAAGGGTTCATATACTCCACTTTGAAGCTGTTGGTAGAATCACCGTAAATCACGGACTCAAACAAACTCAGCGTAAGGTTTGGAGTAGGCTTGATACTCAGTCTATGGGTGGCCAGGTATTTTTTAGGAAATGAGCCCACACCCAAGAGTCCAAAATCGCCACCATAAGTTTCTCCTACTAGCTGAGCAAAAATATTGGTGTATTGAATTTTCCAAACACGTGTATTCAGTCGTAAGTAGGGATAGTTATTCCCGACATCTGAGAGCACGAGTGAGCGTATGCCATTGCCTATGAAGTGCTTGCCATACCCAAACTGAGCACTGATGTGTTTGGTAGCATTAAAGTCAATGTAGGCTTGTGCTCGTAGAAAATCCACGCCTGTCTCCTGATACTGTTTCCAAAACCCTTCGAAGGGAATGGCAATGGTGGAGTCAGTCATGTTTCTAACGTATGTCGGATAGCGCGCCTGATTTTCATTAAGTAAGGCATAGAAGCTCACCTTATCATCAATGGTACCCCACAGTTGAAGGCCACGGTAGTTTTGGTAGATGAGCTCATCCGAGGCAGACTCCCGCCCCCCTCCAAATACCCAAATGGGATCAACATGGAGTTGGAAGTCCTCGGTATGAACAGCTAAAAAATCTGTAGGAAGCTTAAAAAAGCGATTGAACAAACCGCTATTTTTCTGAAGTGAATCCTCGAGATAATGACGGGTTTGCAAATAAATAGCCGATTTGTCAAAGGCATCAGCATTGCTAAGACTCTTCGGTGCATGCGCATAAAAATCTGCTATGTACCGTCTGGATATAGGTTTTACACCTGTAAAAAAACCCATTTCAGATTTTGCGTCCCACTCATCGAGGGTAGGATAGGCCGCAGAACCCAGCGGTATATCTGTAGACTGTGCCGCTAAGTAACTGGCCGTCAGGAAGAGGAGTAAATATTGTATCGTTCGCACAGTGTAAAAATATTAAAAAAGGGGGTTTTGATTATCGTGCAAAATGCCCTATCTTTGCAATCCTTTTTAAGAAAAGCGAAGAAATTATGCAAAAGGACATTCATCCAGAATACAAAGAAGTAGTCTTTTTAGATACAACAAGTGACTTCAAATTCATGACTAAGTCTACAATGACTAGTGATGAGACTATCAAATGGGAAGACGGTAACGAATACCCATTGATCAAAATAGAAGTTAGCTCGGCTTCTCATCCGTTCTATACTGGCAAGAAAATCTTCTTGGATACTGCTGGTCGAGTGGAGAAATTCAACAAGAAGTACAAAAAGAACAAGTAATTATAGATTTGTTTTTACAACAAGTGAGTCTCTGGCTACCAAGCCAGAGACTTTTTTTGTTTGTGCCCAATCAATAAGCCCACCTCGTTTCATTTTTTTACCACAGGTTCCTCCACTCTGTTCTGAGTCATTATTTTTGCCGCATGAACATTCTATTTGTGGAGCAAGCAAAGGCGCATCAGCAGCTTTTGCCGCTTACCTATACCCGTCCTGTTGCCGACTTGCGTGTAGGAATCCTTACAATAGCTGAGAAATGGAGCAAAGCGCTGGATCTTTCCACCTACGGATTTTTAACCCAGCCCTATCTACAGCCCGCTTTTCCTGCAGTGGAAGCAACCAATGCCACTATCTGGATAGCAGATGGTGTCCTTCCAGACACTGAGCTCACTCAGGCTATCAAAAACTTACAAGAAAACGAAACGCTTTACCTCGACGATCAGCTTCTTGCTGCTCGAGGGGCAGACAATCCTTTTGAAAGCGATAGTTACCACAAACTGACCTTCGATGGAGCGCCCCATCAGATTCAGCATACGTGGGACATCTTTCGCCTTAATGGCGCAGAAATCCGCAAAGATTATGACATGATCACTGCTGGCAGGGAAAGCCAGCCAATCACTGATCCCCATACCATCACTTATGGCAAAGACATTTTTCTGGAAGAAGGAGCCAAAGTAAGAGCAGCGGTTCTAAACGCTGAAAACGGCCCCATCTATCTCGGGAAAAACTCGGAAGTAAGTGAGGGAGCGACCATTCGCGGTGCATTTGCTTTAGGTGAAAACAGTGCAGTGGCTATGCGAGGCATCGTGCGTGGTGACACTACTTTGGGTCCCTATTGCAAAATAGGTGGCGAGGTATCCAACAGTGTACTCTGGGGATATAGCAACAAGGCTCACGACGGATTTTTAGGAAATTCTGTGATTGGCCAGTGGTGCAACCTGGGTGCTGCCACCAACAACTCCAACCTGAAAAACAACTACGATCCCGTGCGTATGTGGGACTTTGGCAGTGGCAGGTTTGCTCACACAGGTCTTCAGTTTTGTGGGCTGATCATGGGTGACCACAGCAAAACAGCTATAGGAACCCTTTTCAATACAGGTACTACAGTTGGAGTGGCTGCCAATATCTTCGGCGAAGGTTTTCCACGCACTATCATTCCGTCATTTTCCTGGGGTGGAGCATCCGGTTTTGTGACCCACCAGCCCCGCAAGGCATTCATTACTGCAGACATAGTAATGAAGCGAAGAAAAATGGAACTCACAGACACGGATAAAGCCATCCTAAACCATATCTTTGAGGCGTCTGCCCAATATCGGGTATGGGAAAAAAACACATGAGGATAAAGAATGCAGTTTGCCAACGTCCCTGGTCTTGAGTCATTAAAAAAATCGCTGGTAGCGTCGTACAAAAACAACCACATCGCTCATGCGCAGTTGTTTAACAGTGCACCTGGTGGTGGAGGCCTGCCTTTAGCGATTGCTTTTGCTACCTTTTTGCTTTGTGAAAACAAACAGGAAGAAGACTCCTGCGGACAGTGCGCAAACTGCCAAAAGCTGGAGCGTCTCGTGCATCCGGACGTACATTTTATCTATCCCAAGCCATCTGCTAGCAAGTCATCGGACTATGAAAAGCTACAAAACGAGACACTCAAAAAATGGCGGACTTTTGCAGCCGAAAAGCCCTACGCCAACCTGGATGACTGGGTGAGCTACAATGGGTATGAAAACAAAAACCTTTTTATCTCCAAAGAAGACAGCCGCAACATCATCAAGACGGTGAGCATGAAGTCTTTTGAAGGGGATTTTAAAATACTGATTATCTGGTACCCTGAGACCATGCACCCTGCAGCAGCCAATGGCATACTCAAAGTACTGGAAGAGCCCCCTACGCAGACCATCTACCTGCTGGTAAGCTATGCGTATGACAACCTGCTGGCCACCATCAAGTCACGAACACAGATTTTTAATGTGCCTCCATTTCAGGACGATACCATCAAAAGCTATCTCCTGGGCCAGGGCGCCAATGACGAGCTAGCGGATAAAGTCAGTCGAATGGCTGGTGGAAGTATGGGCCGTGCGATCTATGAAATGGATCATGCCGGCTCCATGGCATATGAGTCGTTTAGAAACTGGATGCAGGTATGCCTAAAAGGTGACTATACGGAGATGGTGAAGCAGACGGAAGCTTTTGCAAGCAGTCCCAAGCCTGCACAACGCAACCACCTTGAGTTTTCCATAGCGCTGATCCGAGATGCCATACTTTCCAAAGCCTCCGACGATGCACTCATGCGACGAGATGGTGCTGAAGGTGAATTCATTAAGAAATTTGGCGGGTTCGCCACCTTGGAAGTCTTGGAAGGGATTTACAAAAACATCAGTACCAGTTTGAACCATCTGCATCGCAATGCAAGCCCAAAAATTACCTACCTGAATCTTTCGTTGCAGTGCAGCAAACTCCTGCGCTCGTCATGAAAGTAAAAAAAACCATCGGCAGAGTAGATAAAGTGGACCTCCCCACGTTGGGAATAGAAAATGCCAATGCCAAAATAGATACAGGGGCGTATACTTCGTCTATCCACTGCAAAAAGATACAGGTGATCGAAAATGAACTTTGCTTTCAGCTCCCCGTAGATGTAGCTGGCAAAACCATTTTAAAGAAATTTTACACCAAAGAGTTTTTTAAGAAAGGAATACGAAGCTCCAATGGAGTCTTGCAAGACCGGTACATCATCAAAACGAAAATCGTCTTGTTTGGCAAAAGCTATCTGACTGAGTTTTCGCTCACGGACAGGAGCCAAATGAAAAACCCGATTCTTTTGGGCCGAAAACTGCTCAAAGACCGCTTTCTGGTAGACGTCTCTCAGAAAAACCTTTCCTATGAGCAGAAGCAGCTCTCTTGATATATTGACAAAGAAACTGCAAGAAAAACACACCTGACACCCAAAATCACAAGCACATGAAACTTGCCATCCTTTCTCGCAAAGAAACCCTCTACTCCACGCGTCGGCTCAAAGAAGCTGCCGAGGCCCGTGGACATGAAGCTGTGGTAATCGATCACCTGAAGTGTGACATCATGATCGAGCAAAATGCCCTGGCCATGTATCATATGGGAGAAAAACTGGAAGGGTTTGATGCTGTGGTACCCCGTATCGGTGCGTCGGTGACCTTTTACGGCACTGCCGTATTGCGTCAGTTTGAGATGATGGATGTATTCAGTGCTAATAGCTCCATAGCTATCACCCGGTCGCGTGACAAGCTGCGCAGCCTGCAGATGTTGGCTGCTTCGGGTCTGGGCATGCCCAAAACCGCTTTTACTAACTACTCTAAAGAGGAAAAGCAGATCATCCAAAACATGGGCGGTGCTCCGCTAATCATCAAGCTACTGGAAGGCACTCAAGGCCTGGGGGTAGTCCTGGCGGAAACGATAAAAGCTGCCAAATCGGTGATTGAGGCATTTCATGGGCTTAAGGCCCGGATCATTGTGCAGGAGTTTATCAAAGAAGCTAAAGCATCTGATATCCGAGCCTTTGTAGTAAATGGTGAAGTAGTGGGCGCTATGAAGCGTACTGGCAAAGAGGGTGAGTTTCGATCCAACCTCCACCGGGGTGGCACTGCAGAGCTCATCAAACTAAAACGCTCAGAAAAAGCGGCAGCAGTGAAAGCTGCAGACGCCATGGGTCTAAAAATCGCAGGTGTGGACATGCTGCAGTCAGATCGTGGGCCACTAATACTGGAGGTAAACAGCTCTCCGGGGCTGGAAGGAATAGAACAAGCTACGGGCAATGACATAGCCGGAAAGATCATAGAGTACGTGGAGCAGAACTATCTAAATAAACGAGGAAGAAAGAAAAACGCATAATGGAAGCCATCAAAATAGGTACAAGAAAAAGTAAGCTCGCCCTGTGGCAGGCAGAGCATGTTGCCACACAGCTCAACAACGCCGGACTCAATACGGAGCTAGTTCTCCAGGAAACCAAAGGCGACAAGGTGCTTGACGTGTCCATTGCCAAAATTGGTAGCAAAGGGGTCTTCACCGAGGAGCTGGAAGAGCAGCTGGCCACTGGAGTGGTGGATATAGCAGTGCATAGCGCCAAAGACATGCAATCCCGACTGCCAGAGGGCTTTGAAATCATTGCTTTCTCGGAGCGCGAAAAAATCAATGATGTCATCGTCGGCGACCAAGAAATAGATCTGCAAAACCCGAATCTAGTTTTAGGTACTTCATCTACGCGCCGCGTAGCACTTTTCAGGCATTTTTATCCCCACATCAAAACCGTGGACGTGCGAGGTAATCTACAAACCCGTATTCAAAAAATGCGCGACGGACTCTGTGATGGTCTGGTACTGGCATATGCAGGTGTACACCGCATGGGCTACGACGATATGATTGGTCATACACTCAGTGATGAAGAATTTATCCCGGCCGTCGGCCAGGGTAGTGTAGCCATAGAAGCACATAGTAATCTGGACGCAGAGAAACGAGCTGCCATTCGTCAGGCGCTCAATGATCCAAATACCGAAAAAAGGCTCCTAGCGGAGCGCGCTTACTTAGCAAAACTAGAAGGTGGATGTAGCATTCCTGTCTTTGCCCTGGCCCAGCTGCAAGGAAACGACATTCGGCTACAAGGCGGTATCGTGAGCCTGGACGGTGGCCAGCGCCTGGTAAAAACCATCACTACACCCAACCCGGCAGCTGCAGGCGAGCAACTTGCCGATGAGATTTTAGCTGCAGGAGGGGATAAAATATTAGCTGAGATTCGAAAACAACTCTGACACTCTATATTTGAAAACCGAACTAACACATTCATTATGAACAAAACACTCATTATTGGTGCGCTGATATGCCTTTTTGCGCTAAGCGCCTGTGATAAAAACAAAGACTACCTAATCACCATCCATACAGAATATGGAGACATGAAGGCCATACTGTATGATGAAACGCCTCTTCACAAGAAAAACTTCATCGAGCTGGCAAAATCCGGCCGGTATGACAGCACTACCTGGCACCGTGTGATCGAAGGGTTTATGATCCAGGGCGGAGATGTATACGCAAAAGAAGGTGGTCAGGAACCCGAGGGCAGTCGCATCCCTGCAGAAATCGTAGATGGCTTTTACCATGTGAAAGGTGCGTTGGCTGCAGCCCGGCAGGGAGATCAGGTAAACCCTAAAAAGCTGTCTTCGAGCTGTCAGTTTTACATCGTGGATGGGAAAGCATTTAGCAAAGCTGAAATGACCACTGACCAAATGAAACTCAACCAATCGATCAGCCAAATGCTGCAAAAAGAGGAATATGACAGCCTTCGTCAGCTTTTTGTGGAGCTGCAGCAAAAGCGTGATTTTGAAGGCATGAACCAGCTGGCTCTGGAAAGCAAGGAATACGTGGAACAAGAACTAGGCATTAGCCTGGACCGCACAGATGTAGATCAGGAAAAATTAGACGTCTATGCAGACAAAGAAGGAGCTCCACACCTGGATGGCGAGTACACTGTATTTGGCCGGGTGGTAGAAGGTCTGGATGTGATCGACAAAATAGCTGCAGTAGAAAAAGGACGTGCAGATAAGCCTGTGACGCCTACTTACCTCACTATGGAGGTGGAAATGGTCCCCAAAAAAGAAATCACAAAAAAATACGGATACGAGTACCCAAAAGCTGAGAAATAATGAGAGTGCTCATCACCGGAGCCAATGGTCTGCTGGGTCAAAAATTGATCCACCTACTCAGTGATGATCCTGACATAAAAGTAATAGCCACTGGCAGAGGTCCTCAGCGGATCCCTGCCAGTGGCTTTTTTTATGTTTCTGCAGACCTTACAGACCCTGAGTCTGTGCAAAGCCTCCTCCGAGAAACAAAGCCAGACCGCATCATTCACTGTGCGGCCATGACTCAGGTGGACGACTGTGAGCAAAGCCCAGAAGCTTGCGAAAGCGCCAATGTGACTGCCACAGAGCACCTTCTAAAAGCTACCGAAGCCTTTAGTAGTCACTTCACGTTCGTATCCACTGATTTTGTTTTTGATGGTGAAAATGGACCCTATAAAGAATCTGACCAGCCAAACCCTGTTAGTGTCTATGGAGCTAGTAAGCTGAAGGCTGAGCAGCTCGTGCAAGCCTCTTCTTTGAAAACAGCCATTGTGCGCACAGTTCTGGTTTATGGCCTGGCTCATGACCTCAGCAGATCCAATCTGGTGCTGTGGGTCAAAAACAGTCTGGAAGCCGGTAAAGCCATCCGTGTGGTAAACGATCAGTGGCGCACCCCCACTCTTGCCGAAGACCTGGCTTTAGGTTGTTGGCTGGTAGCTGAAAAAAAGGCAGAAGGTCTTTTTCATATCTCTGGAGAAGGTCTCCAAACCCCTTATGAAATGGCACTCAAAGTTGCCGATGCGTTTGATTTGGATGCTTCATTGATTTCGGCAGTGGATGCCAGTACTTTCACTCAGCCCGGAAAGCGCCCACCCAAGACCGGCTTTCTTATCGATAAAGCAAAGCAGCAATTGGGGTTTCAGCCGACTCCTTTTGAAGAAGGATTACAGATCGTTTCACTTCAGCTAGCACAAAATCAACGAAAATAACCTATCTTCTTTGTCTGATATACTAAACTAAGGTCATCCAAATTAAAGAGAATTGAGAGTTTGGACGGGCATTATTCATTTTAGGGATTATGTGGTTCATGGCGGATAAGAAATAAAAACTGCCTGCCTGGCCGGCATAGGCAGGTTTGAGTCGATGAAGCATCCGCTCACAATTCTTTATCAGAGAGGAATACGATTAGTGTCGAATGCAACTTAAGTTTCATTCCGCTTGCTTCATTGAAGAGTTTTTTTATTTCCCGCCCTGAGACACATAATCACGTTATGAAATGAATACGGTCCCGGGGCGCGTAGCCTAGATTTTTGTCCACCGTGGACTCGGCTACTTTTCATCAATGGAAAAGTAGGATAGTTAATCAGCTTGTAGATATCAAATTAACTGGAAAAAGTTGTGTATCGGAGAGCGACTCAAAACCCTTGAACTAATACAGGAACGAAGGTTTAAATAGTAAGACTGAATAACCTATCTTCTTTGTCCAGTTTATGGCTGTGCGATCGTCTTTAATTAAACTTTCTGGACATGAAAAAATTAATGATAGCTGGATTGCTGTTGATAAGTATCTCGTCAATGGCGCAGGATTTTTCCTGGCTTACGGGCAGGTGGGTTGGTCCTGGTTTTGGAGGTGTTTTCGAGGAAGTATGGTCAGAGCCTGATGTCAATGGCCACCTGATGGGCATGTTTCGCTATGCAGACTCGGCAGGTGCGGTACAGTTTTATGAGTTTTGGGTACTAGACGAAACGGGGCTGAAACTAAGACACTTCAATCCGGATTTTACCGCATGGGAAACCAAAGATGAGTTTATCGACTTTAGCATGATAAAATCTACGCAAGGACTCCTCGAGCTGAAAGGCCTGATCTATGAATTGATCGGAGAAGACCAACTCAAAATAAGTCTGGACCTAAAACACGGTGACACAGTGCGCACAGAGGTTTTTATTTTGAAAAGGCAATAAGCATCGTACATTTTGACGGTATCGCTACCTTAGCCAGCGTGATTTTTCTAATTTTATCACAAAAGCCATAGATGTGAAGCAGCTCAAGTTTAGCAATGGAGATCAAATGCCCATGATAGGGCTAGGCACGGCCGGAATTTCGGCAGAAGAAAGCTATGATGCGGTACGTCATGCCATCAAGGCCGGCTATCGCCACATTGACTGTGCGCCCATCTACAAAAACGAAGCAGAGGTAGGCCAGGCAATTAATGATGCTATAGCTGACGGTGAAGTAACCCGTGAAGAACTGTGGATTACCTCCAAGCTATGGAACTCGTGCCATAGATACAATGACGTGGAGCCTGCATGTGAAGCCAGCCTGGAGGCCATGGACCTTGATTACTTTGACTTGTACCTGATCCACTGGCCAATAGCTACAGAGAGAGGAGTGGACTGGCCAGAAAAAGAAGAAGATTACCTTTCGCCCTTTGAGGCACCTATCGAAGATACATGGACTGGCATGGAAGACTGCCTGGATGCAGGCTTGACTAAGCACATCGGGGTGAGCAATTTCAATATAGAAATGCTCAAAATCATCCTGGAAGATGGTATGGAACCACCGGAAATGAATCAGTGTGAACTTCATCCCTACCTACCGCAGCAAACGCTTTATGACTTTTGCCGATCCAATAAAATACACATGACCGCCTATGCCCCGCTGGGATCTCCTGGTCGTGCTCCAGAACACCGAACTCCTAATGAGCCGGACTTACTAGCAGAACCAGCCATAGACGAGATCGCGAAGAAACACGGATGTACGCCGGCTCAGGCACTCATCGCTTACTCACTTACCCGAAAAAATGCTGTGATTCCTCGCTCTGCAAATCCAGAAAGGCAAAAAGAGAACCTGGCTGCAGCAGATTTTAAACTAGACCGGGAGGACCTCCGCAGCCTTATTATTTTATCCAAACATCGCTATTTTAAAGGTGAAGAATATACGGTGCACGGGTCACCGTATAAACTCACAGATATTTGGGAATACTGACGGCCATCAGCCGTCATCCTTTTTCTTTCGGTTGAAGAGGTCTTTTACGGCATCTTTGGCCTTGTCTTTCACTTCCTCTTTCTTTTCTTCCAACTCTTGCTTGGCCTCTTCTTTCTTTTCATCTACTTTTTGTTGCACCTCTTCTTTCACTTCTTCTTTTTTAGCATCCAGCTCCTCTTTCAGTTCTTCTTTCTTTTGATCTACCTGCTGCTTCACCTCTTCCTTCACCGCTGCTTTTACGGTAGTTTGTCCACCATCAGCTCCGGGTTTTGCACTCAGCAGTTTCACCGAAGGATCATCGTAGGTACCTCCTATGCCGAGGTTTAGCGTGATGTCTTTGCCAATCGCATTATCTATGCCCGCAAATGACGATATCGCACTATTTAGTGCTTGCCCTACATCTCCAGAAGGTACATCCATACTCATGGCATAGTCCAGGCTGCCGTCTACTCCACTGCTACCGCTCACCGTGGCTGTACGTCCACCGATAGTAAAATCAAATGGTGCTACATGAATGCGACCATCTTTGACCTCAATGCTCATCAGCACATCGCGCAGTGAAACCTCCCCGTCACTTTGGTTGAGCTTACTCACATTAGAAATGGCAGAGAGCAATTTCACATTTTCCAGCGATGCATTGGCTATCTCCAGCAATCCTGCACCCTGCATGTCTTCATATACTGGCATCATATCTGCTCCAAGTGAGCCGCCTATCTGCAAGTCTGTCGAAAACTTACCATTCATTTTTTTAGCAACGGGCACCAGTTTTTGCACCGATACAAACGACTGAAATGCCGAAGGAATGGATAGCTCTTTGATTTCAAAATCAAAATTATAGAGTGGCTTGGCCAAAGTAGGCGCAGACTCATAGGCGCCGTTCATCACGAAGGCTCCATCGAGTAGGTTGAAGCCCACCTCATTGAGCTTCAAAGCCCCATCACGGATCACCACTTCCCCATCGAAGTTTTTGAGGTCGAGGTTGTCATATTTGATGACAGCTATATTGGAAGTAAGCACAAAGTCCACATCCGTAGGGATGCGCACCACTTCCAGTCCAGAAGTATCCACTTCTTCTTCCACTGGCTCTTCGGTATCGGTCATCCACTCGTTGAGGTCTACCAGGTCAGAGCTAAAATTGAGTCTTCCGTAGAGCGTGGTGCTATCTCCCAGCGCATATTGCAGGTAATTGGTGATTTGGCCATCCATCTGTAGGTCAGTCTTACCAGCATTGCCTTTAAACTTGTCGAGCGTAATGGCTTCTGGATCGAAAGAGAGCCTGGTATCGGCTATGCCAAATCCCTGAGGCAGGTCAGGGCTTTGGTAGTAAAAATCTGATATGGATACGCTACCCTCTGTAGGCAGCTTTTCATATTGCTCCGCTTCCAGATCAGACATGCGTCCTTTGGTCGTCAAAGACCCATTGACCAGGCCCCTGAGTTCGGTATCTTCCAGTTTTACCACTTTGGTCAGCTTTTCCAGGTCCAGGTTTCCATTCAGACGAAAATCCCAATAGTAATCTTCCAGGTTTTCGAAATAAAGGTAAGATGTCACCTCTTCGCCATCCAGTGTCAAGTGAAACTTATCCATCTCCAGAGATGTCTCAGCCAGATCTGCCGACGGGTAATCTAATTTTGCATGAATCTGAATATCTTCCATAGGGATCGGGTACTCTGCATAATTCACTTTTCCATCTGCTATCCCAAACTCGGCAAAGATTTGAGGCATGGACTCCTCGTTGTAAGTCCCCGATACTGATCCGGCAAACGACACGGCACCAGCCGCAGTAACACCATCCATGTATTCCTGATATACGCCGGGCACCAGAGACAGCACACTCTTCAGGTTGATATCCTCTCCTTTAAACTGGATATCCATATTGATATCCTCAGAAGGCATACTTAGAAAGCCTTCAAACAAAAAGCCAAAGTCATTTAAAGCCAGATGGTTTTCTTTGAAGGTGAATTTCATGTTGGCAAAATCCATCGCCATGATGAGATCAGCCGAAAGCCTTTTGTTGGTAATGTACTCTATGCCATCATAGCCGATGGTTAGCTGATCTACGGTGGTATTTGTAGACATATCAAACACATCCTGAGCAAAATCTCCTGATCCGGAATGTGTCAGGCCATCTATAGTAGCCAACATGGGCAGTGATCGATCGTCGTATACCACCCGGCCATTGTTGATCTCCCAGCCTTGAATCTGTATGTTTACGGCAGAGCCTCCTGATTCTTCAGCTTGATCTTCTGCTTCGCCGGTGGATTTGGCTATGTCATAGTTGGCAGTGCCATCGGCTAGCACAATGACATGAATCCTGGGCTCTTCCAGGCCTACATTTACGATCTTGATCTGATCGCCTCGTATCACAGACATGATGTCCAGCGTAAGACCAAACTCACCGATAGAAGCCAGCGTGTCTTGCTCAAAAGGGGCATTGCCCACCACACCGAAATTGCTGACATTGACCGACAGGTTCGGAAAACTTCTGAATAGCGACAAGCTAAAATCATCAGGGCTGTAGTAAACCTGAGCATTTAGATTTTTGTCCAGCTCTTTGTCTATGGCTGCACGGATGTCGTCTTTGAAAATGATTGGCAGCACAGCTGCGGCTACTATGAGAATAGCAAAAAATCCAAGGATGATTAAAAGTACCTTTTTCATACCAGTTTGTAGTTTTTAAGCGGATAGTGTGTATCAGCCCAGCCTGATGCCTTTTATACTGATACCCTCCCGATTCGGGGTTTTAGTTACCAAATTACCAATTAAACCAATAGCTGCGACATCTGTTATGATATTTAACTCAAGCTTCATTTATGCACACACTCCGCCTCCTCCTCGGTGACCAGCTCAATGCGCAACATTCCTGGTTTGATCAGACAAACGACGACACATACTACGTCATGATGGAAATGCGTCAAGAGACGGATTATGTAAGGCATCATGTACAAAAAGTGGTTGGCTTTTTCGCGGCTATGCGAGCATTTGCCAAAGAACTCGAAAAGCAGGGCCACCGGGTGATCTACTTGAAGCTGAATGCTAAAAACAACCTGCAGGACCTTACCAAAAATCTTTCTCAGCTTATAAAAGAACATAACATCGAAAGATTCGAATACCTCCTACCGGACGAGTACCGTCTGGATGAGCAGTTGAATGAGTACTGTCAAACACTGGACATCCCATGGAAAGCTTATGACACGGAGCATTTTTATACCACCAGAGACGAACTTACCGATTTTTTTAAAGGGAAGAAGACCTATTTGATGGAGTCGTTTTACCGGCACATGCGTAAAAAGCATGACGTGCTGATGGATGGAAAGGAGCCGGTGACTGGTCAGTGGAACTATGATAAGGAAAACAGAAAAACATTTCCGAAGCAGTTTAAGCTACCAGACCGAAGTAGTCGAACGCATGATTTGAGCAGCCTGGTGCAAATGCTGGAAGCTGAAGGTGTAGAAACAATGGGGAAAATCGATGCGGAAAATTACCGCTGGCCCATCACCCGGCGTGAGGCACTTGCAGATCTTCAAATCTTTTGTGAGCGGTTCCTCACTCAATTTGGAGACTATCAGGATGCTATGCATACAGAAGTAGTCTTCGGCTATCATTCGCTGATTTCTTTCGCACTCAACATCAAGTTGATCAGTCCAAAAGAAGTGATAGACCGTGTGATCGATACCTGGCAGGAGGGTAAGGAAGCGGTTCCCTTTGCAGCTGTGGAGGGCTTTGTTCGCCAGATCATCGGCTGGCGCGAGTTTATGCGTGGAATCTATTGGGCCAAAATGCCCGACTATGCCAAGCTCAATTATTTTGGCCACAGCCGAAAACTACCCCAGTGGTACTGGACAGGGGATACGAAGATGAGCTGCCTGCGGCACGCAATAAAGCAATCACTGGACTATGCCTATGCACACCACATCCAGCGATTGATGATCACTGGTAATTTTGCTTTACTCACGCAAGTGGACCCCACAGCGGTAGACGCATGGTATCTGGGCATCTATATAGACGCTATCGAATGGGTAGAAATCACCAATACCCGAGGCATGAGCCAGTTTGCCGACGGAGGCATCGTCGGTTCCAAGCCTTATGTTTCCAGCGCCAACTACATTCATAAAATGAGCAACTACTGTAGCAGTTGCCATTACAAAGCCACGCAAAAAACGGGTGATAAGGCCTGCCCTTTCAACAGTCTCTACTGGAATT
Source organism: Marinoscillum furvescens DSM 4134 (assembly GCF_003386095.1). Taxonomy (GTDB): domain Bacteria; phylum Bacteroidota; class Bacteroidia; order Cytophagales; family Cyclobacteriaceae; genus Marinoscillum; species Marinoscillum furvescens. The sequence goes on from NZ_QREG01000009.1 coordinate 124,110, forward strand.
TTTATGATCAGCACCGGAAAAAGCTCGAGAAAAACCCACGCATCGGCATGATGTACCGTACGTGGGATCGAATGGATGCCAAAACTAAAACAGCTCTGCTCCAGCAAGCTGACAAATACTTACAGGAAATCGACGAACTGTAATTAGCTTTTTTTCTCCAGTGTGAGAAAGATGTCCTCCATGAGCTGAAGGTGGATGCGTTCGTCTGATTGCTCTTTGATTTGGTAAATCATACCTGGTGTGTCCTCGTCGTTGATGAGGATGAGCGAGTCATTGGCTACTTTCCACCGCAGTGAATGATCCAGCGTGTCTTTTGAAAAAACACAGCCTTCAAAGCCATACGCTTTGATGTTCACTTGCTCAGCATCGAAAGTAACTACGCCAGGCATGGTGAAATCGGTCAGTCCTTCCACACCTTCGAACGAAGCTGGGTCGGTGGTCCATGTAGCCTGCCACTCGCCTACCCATCCTTCGGGTTGGTCTGCGGCCTTTTCAGAGCCGCCAGAGCAGGCAGAAAATACAATTGCTAGAATGATGATTAGGTTCTTGGTTTTCATAATTAGCTAAAATAACGCTAAAAATATTTTAAGAGTATGTCAATCAATTTGATTTTGAAAGAATTGTACGGAGGATACACCAATCGCGCAATGGTATAGCCCCTGCGCTGGCGCAAAACCGACTTTTCGTGGCTAAATGCCCGAAACCCCGCCTCTCCATGCGCTTTGCCTAAACCACTGTTGTTTACACCACCCACCTGTAGGTGCGGATGCCCAAAGTGCAACACAGCATCATTGATCACAGCCGTGCCAGAGCTCGTTTCAGTGAGTACCCGCCTTTGGTTAGCCTTGGAGGTGGTAAATAAATACAGCGCCAGTGGTTTGGGTCGGTGGTTGAGGTACTGGATGACCTCCTCCAGGTCCTCATAAACCAGGACAGGTAAGATGGGACCAAAAATTTCTTCTTGCATCAATCGCATGTCATCAGTCACCTCCAGTACTAGCTTCGGACTCATCCTACCAACTAACTCCAGGGGTTCGAAGGTTTTTGCTCCCTTTTGCTCTGCGTCCGATAGCAGATCCTTCAGGCGCTGCTCATGCTTATCATTAATAATATGCGTGTAGTCACAAACATCATCATAACGATGGATGAGTTCATTTTCAAGGCACTCCAGAAACTGCTCCTTCTTTTTTACATGGACAAAAAGATAATCGGGTGCTACACAAGTCTGACCAGCGTTGGTCCATTTAGCCCAGCATACTTTGCGTGCAGCATCGTGCACGTCCGCGGTTTCGTCTACGATTGTAGGGCTTTTGCCCCCGAGCTCTAGCGTAACCGCCGTAAGGTTTTTGGCGGCAGCAGTCATCACAATCTTGCCTACGGTAGGGCTTCCAGTAAAAAAGATATGATCAAAGGGCAACTCCAAAAGCTGAGTGGTAGTGGTTACCTCTCCTTCGATGACGCATATTTCGTCAGGATCAAATAACTCTGACACCATACGGCTGATGATCGCTGAAGTAGCGGCAGACATTTCTGATGGTTTTACCACCGCCGTATCACCAGCGGCTACCGCAGACACCAATGGGCCCAACGTAAGCAAGAGTGGGTAGTTCCAGGGCGCGATAATCAGCGTAGATCCCATCGGCTCAGCTTGAACATAGGAGTAGGTACCCAAAAATGTCAAGCCACTTTCTACCGGCTTAGGTGCTGCCCATCGCTTCACGCGATGAATTGCATGACGCAACTCGGCGAGCAGAGGATAAATTTCCGTAACATCCAGCTCTGCCGCAGGCTTATGCAAATCTTCAAAAACAGCCTGATGCAGCAAACTCCGATTCTGATACACCCAGCGGCGCATAGCCTTAAGCTTCTTTTTACGGCCCTCGATTGGTTCCGATTTTAGCTTGCGAGCTGTTGCTTTATGTCTGCTAAGCAGGTCTAAATATGGATTGGTGGGTTTTTGGGTCATGTTACTAAATTTAATAATTTGTTAACATTGAAACTTTTTAGTTAACTTTAGAGTAATATTAAGGAAAAACACACCTAACAAACCTCTACAAGTGCAACTCATACACCCCAGTTTAGATGAGAAAATTATCCTGCATATGGCTGTGTCTCCTACTGACGCTCAATTCAAGTTTTGGTCAACCTGATCAAGTTACACCTTTAACTTCCGATCAGAAAGATCAAGCCACGAATACATTCGACGCTGCTCAAGCCCTAAAATGGCTTCTTGCTGCAGACGAAGAACTTACTCCTATTAAATATAACGAGTATACAGCTGAATTTGAGGAGCTGACCAAAAGACTAAACCAGTATAAGCAGGACAAGTCTTCTTCCAGATTGCTAGAAAAGGCTTTTTACCTCACTCACAGAAAAAAACTGAAGTCTTATACCAACTATGTAAGTATGCGTGAGCTTTTTGAGCATGGAAAGTATGATTGCCTTACAGGCACCGCACTTTTTGCTACGCTATTGGCCAAGCTGGAGGTGGATTATACCATTCACGAGTTTGATTTTCATATACTCCTGATAGCTCACACCACTTCTGGAGATGTATTGCTTGAGGCCACCGATCCTCTTAATGGCTTTGTAACTCAAGAAAAAGAAATAAAGAAAAGGTTAGCGGTATATAGGGAAGAACAAGCCCTTTCTGGTGAAACCCCGGTTGCTAATCAGATAGGTTTAAAAGAAATCACCGGCCTGCAATACTTTAATCTGGCTGCACGGTCTTTTAATGAAGGTGACGTGCTGCGCGCCAATGAGCTCATAGCCAAAGCGGCTGTGCTGTATCCAAGCGAGCGTATCAAAAACATGCAGCAAATCTTCAGAAACCAGGTACTACTTGCGAGCAGCAAGTAGTACCCCATTTTCCAAAAGTCTTATTCCAATACTTTAAACTCTACGCGCCTGTTTTTCTGCCGGTTTTCAGGTGTGTCGTTTGGTGCCACATGCTGGGTTTCTCCTAGCCCTTCAGACTCCAATCGGTCTCTTGCAATTCCATTTTGAGTGAAAAACTCGTATACGGCCCTGGCTCTTCGTTCGGAAAGTCGCTGGTTATAAGAGGCGTCACCCACTGCATCGGTATGTCCTGTTATCTTAATTCGATTGATCTCTCCAGTATTCAGGTATTTAAGAATTCGATTTAACTCAGGATAGGAAGAGGTTTTAAGAATCGCTTTGTCGTGATCGAAGAAGATGTTTTTCATTACGATGGAAACTCCTGTTTCGATTTTAGACAGGTACAGGTCAATATTCACTGTATCGTCCTCCTCCATTTCATTAAAATCAAAATGCTCATCTGTGGAAATGTAGCCAGGGTAGTTGGCAAGTAATCCATACTGTGCACCCTCTCGCACAGTGACTGAGTAGCTACCGTCATCCTCAGAAGTAACTTCTCCCATGTCTACACCATCAGGCAGGCGCTCTACGATTACTGGTACTGCCGCCATAGGCTGTCCGGTTCCTTTATCAATCACACGTCCCTGAATGGTAGCAAAATACTCTCTTGTGAGGTGACCAATGGAAGCCATCAGCGGGCTTTCCTTATCGATGAAGATGTCATCAGCCTTGAATCGGAAGATATCTGTATCGTCATCTATAGTACCACGCGAGAAATAGATGTGTCTTCCTGAAGATGGTATACTGAAGTATTGATCATCTGCCTCAGAGTTTACACTTGCTCCGAGGTTTTCCGGTACCGACCATTTTTCCCAGGAGTCATCCAGGCGTATGGTTACAAATATATCTGCTCCTCCGTAGCCACTTTTACCACTGGTAGAGTAGTAGAGTGTTTTTCCATCCTGGCCCAAAAACGGCGAAAAATCATCTGAAGCCGTGTTGACATCTATTCCCAAATTTTTTGGAGCTGTCCAGGTATTTCCATCCTTGAAGGTGACATAGAGATCTCTACCGCCATAGGAGTCATCACGCTCTGCGGACATGACCATAGCCTCGCCAGTTGGAGCCAAAAAGTAATCCACCTTAGCGGAGTAGTTATATTCGTTTTCTACTTCGATAGAAACAGGTTTGTCAAAGTGATCTCCTTTTCGCTTCGACATAGAAACGCCAGAGTACATTCTTCCCTTTTTACCGTATCTATTTCCTAAAATCAGGACTTCTTCACCATCTCCAACTACAGTAATAGAACTAATAAAATTCGGACCTTCAGTATTTAAAGGAGGACCAATATTTCGTGCAGGCAACCATTCTCCAGTTTCGGGATCCAGGTCGGACACCCAAATATCCTCTACATCATCAACCCCCCCTACATTGTCAGGGTGGTATCTTCTACTAAAATAAAGATGCTTCCCATCAGGAGAAATAATAGGGCTATGCTCGATGTAATTACTGTTTACTGTGGCACCAAGTCGATCAGCTTCTACATTTTGTGCTACACCCGGCACGAGGTTTATCAATACGGTGATAGGCAAGTTTGAAGCCGAAATACCGATAGCATCAATGGCATTATATCCTGGTACAGCTTCACCGTCTATTTCAACCCTAATGGCATAGATCTCATAAGGAGTATCATCAAAAAACAGGTTTAGCAGCCTACTGTCTAGCGGTATAGGTCTGGGCTCTAGCTCAAACAACAAATATTCGTTGTACTCCTGATCATATGCATAAACACTAGTTACAGCTCCAGGATTCTCGGATTCGGCTATGGCCACCTGTTTAGCTTTGATAGGAGTTTCAAACTCCACCATGATAAATTCCTGGCTATTTTCAGACTTGGCCCTCCAGGCGTTAGGATTGTCTCCCCCGCGTGGCATTACATTGGGTTTGTGAAGCGCCTGTATGGCCGAATACTCTAACGGCGAATACTCGCTAGAAACATCTACGACCTGTGAGCCCCATACTACAGTCTCCTGGGCAAAAGCCATCAGAGACATACACGAGGCTAGAAGAATTAAAGTAATTTTTTTCATAGAATTAGGCTTATCGGCGAATGATACGTACTTCCACCCTACGGTTCTTGGTTTTTGCTTCATCGGTGCGCTCCGTGAAGAGCGGCTGAGTTCCTCCGAAGGCCTTAGTAAACACACGGTTTTTCTTTACTCCCTGCTTTACCAGATATTCTTTCACAGCGTCCACACGAGCCTGAGATAGTCTCATGTTGGCTTCAGCATTTCCTGCAAAATCTGTATGCCCTTCCAATTGAATGACAATGTTCGGGCGTTCGTCTAGATAAGCCACCAGCTCATCAAGTCCGGCATACGAACTCGACGTTATGACATCACTGCCCCGATTAAAAATGAGATTATCAAGCGTAATGAGATCGGGCTCTTCTTCAGGCTCTATATAGAAGTTTAGTGCCATTGTGCCATCTTTATCTTCATCTACAATTTTCACTTCTCCAGTATAGTCCTGAAACCCAGACTTAGTAATTCGAAAATTGTAACCAGTTTCTCGCAACAAGAAGAACTGAAAATTTCCACTATTGTCACTGTTAGCAATGCCCATGTCGTCATAATAGGGCAACTTTTCATAAAGAATCTTTGCGGAAACAGCCGAACTATCTTTGGCGCTAAGGACCTGACCGGATACCTGAACGAAATCAGCAGCACCTTGCCCCAATGCAACAAAAGTAATTGCCATCAGGAATAGGCTAAAAAAGGCTTTAGGCATGATTTTAGGTTTGATTTAATTCAAATTAACTGAAATAAATCTAAATAATAAAATGCCTGATTCGCTATCTGAGCTTAATGCACAGGAATTTGAGCCAAAACACTTTTTTCGCCTTTTTTGCGGATTTTCCTCAGCTTATTTACAATTACGTTTTTGGTATGAAGGTAATCCTTCATGTGCTCAGCATCTATGGGCTCAGAAGGTGGCAACTCTACCTCCAGGGCATCTACCTGACGACCATTTTTCCAAAACCTAAAGCATAAATGAGGACCATTGGCTAGTCCGGTGCTACCTACATAGCCAATAGCCTGCCCCTGTTTCACTTCTACCCCGGGACGTATGCCTTTGGCTATTTTAGACATGTGCAGATACTGAGTGGTATAGTTACTGTTATGCTTAATCTTCACAAAATTTCCGTTGTACTTGCCATAGCGGGCTTCGAGCACTACTCCATCGCCTACTGTACGGATCTCAGTACCTGTAGGAGCTGCATAGTCAGTTCCGAGGTGGGCTTTGTAGCGTTTCAGTACCGGATGAAAGCGCTTGGGGCTGTATCGTGAACTGATGCGTGTAAAATCCAGTGGGGCCCGCAAAAAGGTCTTTCTCAGGCTATTACCATTCTCATCGAAATAATCGACTTTTTTGCCCTGATCATAGTTTACTGCATAGTATTCTTTTTTCCAGTGTTTAAAATAGGCGCCTTTGATCTTGCCTATACCCACCACTTCATCGCCTACACGTTTTTCTTCGAAGATTACCTTGATCTCATCTCCCTTTTGGATGCGGAAGAAATCTACCTGCCAGGCGAAAATATCTACCAGTTTGCTCACGAGCAAAGGAGAAGCGCCTTCTGCCACAATAGCCTCGTATACACTGGAGGTGATGGTAGTAGCAATGGTCTTTTCTTCAGAGATAATTTCGCGCTTTACACGCTTCACATAGATGGAATCTACCAAATTAAACACTACATACTCTGTAGCGTCAGGCTCAAAGACCAGCTGGCGGGCGGTTTTGTTTTCATTGCGCTCATGCACCACAGTATATGGGTAGCCAGCTTTCAGTTTTCTCACATCAAAAACCCCCTTGGAAGCATTAGCCACCGCATAGATGGCTTCATTGGATATGTCAAATGTGGACAAAATCTCAGAGAGGTTCTGACTCCATTTCACCTTACCCTCAAACACATCGAATGAATCTATAGCAATGCCGTAAAGCAGCTGTGGTTCCGGTAGGGTTAGACTCAGCGTATCTTCTGCCGTTACCAGTTTAATCTCTTTTTTAGGACTGAGAGGATTGAAAAAATAAGCAACAGCTAAAACTGCCACTGCCAACACCACTATTATTCCCTTAATCTTCATCTGCTCGTTTAGTTTTTAAATGCCTGCTTGCCGCTATCAAGAAATGATACAAAGTTACCAACATTTAAGTCATAGGCGGTAGGTTCTACCAAAAGCTCGCCTTCTGGACTCAAAATCACATAAAATGGCTGTGCGTTGTTTTGAAAGCTGGTGATTTGAAAATCGGCATTTTGCTTGCCTATTGTTTTCTTCACTTTGCCATCATAATCTGAGGTGTACCATTGCTCACTCGGCAGCTCTGTCTTATCATCCACATACAACGCCAACAACACAAAATCTTGCCTAAGTCTGGACAAAACTTCGGGCTCTGACCATACGCGGGCCTCCATCTCGCGGCAGTTGACACAGCCGTGTCCGGTAAAATCTACAAATATGGGCTTATTAGTGGCCTGCGCACAGGATAATGCCTGCTCATAATCAAAGTAGCCTTGCAAACCATGGGGCCATTCCAGAAAATCATCATAAAGCGGTTGCTCGCATCGTTCGTCCAGATCCTCTGCTACATGAGGCCCATAGGTACTGGAGAGTAAGTTAAAATCATGAGTGCTCATAGGAGGTAAATAGCCCGCAAGTGCTTTTAGCGGAGCACCAAACATGCCCGGTATGAGGTATATCACAAATGTGAAAGTAATCATAGCCAAAATGAGCCTGGGCACCGATACTTTATTGGATTCGCTATCACTGGCTAGCTTGATTTTTCCGAGTAGGTAAAAGCCCATCATCCCAAATATCACGATCCAGATAGCAAGGTAAATCTCCCGATCGAGGATCTGCCAGTGATAAGCCTGGTCTGCAATGCTGAGAAATTTAAAAGCCAAAGCCAACTCAACAAAACCCAGCACTACTTTCACAGAATTGAGCCAGCCCCCGGATTTAGGCAAGGAGTTGAGCCAGTTTGGAAAGAGCGCAAACAGGGTGAATGGAATAGCAAATGCAGCTGAGAAAGCCGCCATACCCAGCACTGGCTTTAGCGCCAAGCCTCCTGCAGATTCTACCAAAATGCTTCCCACTATAGGCCCGGTACATGAAAAACTCACCAGCACCAGAGTGAGCGCCATAAAAAAGATGCCCACAAGCCCCCCTTTATCGCCCATAGCATCTACGCTGTTGACCCATTTGTGAGGCAGCGTGATTTCAAACAACCCAAAGAACGATAAGGCAAACAAGACAAACACCACAAAGAAGATCACGTTTGGCAGCCATCCCGTAGCCAGGTCATTGGCCGTCTCGGGCCCCATAAAAGGTGCCAAAACTACGCCGATCAGGCTGTAAATCACGATGATGGATATGCCATAGAAAAAGCTGTTGAAAAAACGTCCTTTTTTATGATGGTCTTTGCCGGTGAAATATGTCACCGTCATAGGAATCATCGGAAAAACACAGGGTGTGAGCAACGCCGCTAATCCTGCTAAAAATGCCACCAGCATAAACGACCACAACGAATAGGGGTCTGATGCATCACGCTGAGAAAGTAAACCTGTATCAGTAGAGGGCTTAGCGGTTACCTCTTTTTTTTTTGAGACAAGCGAAAACTCCTCCTCAAAAGGAATGCACTTGCCGTCTATATCCGAGCATACCTGATAGATATAGAGCCCTTCGATTTGGTATTTTTTATCGAGGATTTTTACAGTTTGTTCAAACCGGGCCTTCTTTTTGAAATACGTATACTCACCTTCCCATAGGGAATCGTATTTTTTCTGGGCACCAATGGGCTGCACGTCACCTACGAGTTCGTATGATGGATGCTCCGTAAACTCAAACTCCGTGACCATGGGGCCCAGATCCGGATCAAAATCTGAGGAATACAAGTACCAATTGTCATCGATCGTTACTTCAAAAATAATTTTGACTTCATCGCCTGGTTTAGGTGCGGCTTTTGACAAGCTAACCTTCCATTCTGCAGGCTCCAGTATTTGAGCGCTTACTCCCAGCGATAAGATCAATAAGACAAAAAGACTTGTGACTTTCCTCATGGATTGTGATAGTTGGCTGTTTATGAATCTGATTCCGAAAAGAACCGATAAAAATGTGAAATCGTTTCTATACCCTTATAAAAGTTGAACAAACCGTAGCTTTCATTGGGTGAGTGGATGGCATCACTGTCCAAACCAAATCCCATCAAAATAGGATCTAGCTTGAGCTCCTGCTGAAACAGCGCCACGATAGGGATGCTTCCGCCTTCTCGGGTAGGTATTGGTGTTTTTCCCCAAGCTTTTTCAAATGCTTTGCTCGCTGCCTGGTAAGCTGGAGAATCTGTAGATATCACGGCAGGCTCACCTCCATGGTGTGGTCGCACTTCCACTTTCACAGATTTAGGCGCCAAAGCTTCGAAGTGTTTTTGGAACAACTCGGTAATTTCTTCACTCACCTGATGTGGCACCAGACGCATAGAGATTTTGGCATAGGCCTTGGATGGCAATACCGTCTTGGCTCCTTCGCCAATGTATCCTCCCCAGATACCGTTCACATCCAGTGTGGGGCGTATACCCGTACGCTCTCTTGTAGAAAAGCCCGCTTCGCCCTTCACATCAGCGACATCCAACTCCTTTTTGTATTCGTCCAGATCAAAAGGTGCTTTGGCCATTTCATCCCGCTCTGCTTGCGTGAGCTCTTCTACTTTGTCGTAAAACCCGGGGATGGTAATGCGGCCGTTTTCATCTTGCAATTTGGAAATCATGTCGCACAGGATATTGATCGGATTGGCCACTGCTCCACCGTATACTCCTGAGTGCAGGTCCTTATTGGGTCCGGTCACCTCCACTTCTACATAGCTGAGGCCACGCAGACCTACGGTGATAGAGGGGTGTTCGTTGCTGATGATTGCCGTGTCAGAGATCAGAATCACGTCTGCTTTCAGCTTTTCGTGGTTGTTTTTCACAAAATCCTCTAACGCATCGGAGCCAACCTCTTCTTCGCCTTCTATCATAAACTTGGCATTGCAAGCCAGTTCGTTGGATTTCACCAAAGCCTCAAACGCCTTGATATGCATGTACATCTGCCCTTTGTCATCACAAGCGCCTCTGGCATAGATGCGCTCATCTTTTATCACCGGCTCGAATGGAGGAGAGTCCCAAAGCTCATAAGGATCTGCCGGCTGCACGTCGTAGTGACCATACACCAGCACCGTAGGCAACTTAGGGTCTAAGATTTTTTCTGCATAGACAATAGGATGGCCGTTGGTTTCTACGAGCTCGGCACTGTCTACGCCTGCCTCTTCAAACTTAGCTTTTACAAATTCTGCAGCTTGGCGCACGTCTCCCTTAAACTTGGAGTCTGCACTCACCGAAGGGATACGTAAAAGGTCTAATAACTCTTCCAGAAAGCGTTCTTTATTCGCTTCCGCATATTGTATTGCGTCCATTGGGGTCGTTGTTTTTTTGGCAAAGATAAATGATTGAATAAAGCGTGGAAGCGATTGACTTAAAAGCCAAAACCATCGTCCTGATCTTCTTCTATGGTATCAAAATTTTCGTCATCCAGGCTGATGTCTTCGGGGTACACCAGGTCATATGGCTCGGTGATCCCAAAGTACGTTTCTCGAAATTCGTTGATAAATGAAAGTGTCTCGTTTTCATCACCCAAAACAAGCACCAATTCATCTGGACGAGCCTTTCCGTAGTTGGAGTTGGCCCCCACCTGGTCATTGAATGCGCTATTGGATGAGTACATCATTAGGTTGTTAGCAGCATAGCTGATATAGTACCAGGTGCCTGGAGCCGCCTGGATAAACAGATTGAGTACATCTGCACCAGTATCATCTTTTTTGATCTCTATAAATCCATCGAGCTTGGCATTTACATCCGTTTCGTAAATATTGGAGATCGCCAGCTTAGTAGTATTGTACCAGGACTTGTGCGGCTGTGACCATTTCATCTTTACACCGGAAACTACCAGTGATTTCTCCAAGGCTTCTGAGGTAGCGTACATGGGTTTATAGTCTTTCAGACTTGCTTTTTCATAGTCACGGGCAATTTTGTCTGAAATAAAGTTTGCCAGTTTATAAAGCAGTTCGATGGACGATATATCATTGGCTAGTGGAGGGCCCAGACGCTCCACTATGTCTGTAAGATCAGCAGCCATAAGGTCCATAAATGCTTCCGACCCTTTGAAATCCATAGCGAGTAAAGCATCGATGTTGTAGGCATTTTCTTCCATATTTCCAGTTCCCAACACGCTGGCCTCCAAGGTCACATCCTGGGCATACTGGCTAAAAAAATTGACTGGACCTTCAAAAATGACGTTTTTGGTGTCATCATTGTAAATCATGGTGTACCCCTGATAGCTTTCACCGAGTGTTTTGGCCGGATTCTCAATTCGATAACTATTGGAGGCTGTATCAAATTCTAACACTCCTTTTGGGAAGAAAAAATCTTCATCGGTTTCATTTTGACGCTGCTCCACAAAGGTGGTGTAGATACTTCCTCTGAGGTCGTAATGAAGGCCAGCCACTACCGGAGATTCATCAGAGAAATAAGCATTTTCAAAATCGATTTGAACGGTAGGTTCCTCTCCTGTACGCTGATACAGTACCCACGAATCGTATGCCGCGTTTTCTTTCATGAGCTTCACTGCCCCGTCCAATTCAAGCGCCTCACGCTGGGCATACATTTTGGCCTGACCTTTATAATAAAAACCAGGGGCTATGATCAGGTTATCTTTGGCCAGTACTTCTCCGCCAGAAATGGTCATGGTTTCCGAGTTTCCTTCTTCATCAAAAACCTCCTCCAACACAAAGCGATCAAACTTAATAGCAAAGGTGTCATTGCCTGTGATCAATCGATACATGGCTGTACCTACAAACTCATTTCTCGACAAGATTTTAATCTCACCATTGTAGAGGTAGTGGTACTCGTTTACCGTATCTATGATGATCTCCGCATTGTTAAACGGCTGGAGCTCTGAATTTTCAAGAATCGTTGTATGGTTGCCCTCCGGGATGATTTTGGCATCTGCTACTTTGATAAATGGAATCCCCTGAACATTGAGCTCACGCGTATTGAAATCGTAAACTGCTTTTTCGGCATTGAAGGCAAGTGAGTCCAGATCTTCTCGGGTGGTATAAAAATAAGAGCTGGAAATAGGCACATTAGCAGGCTTGGTCATGGTCACCACAGAATCTTCCAAATCCCATACTGCATTGGTAATGGAAGTATTCATCTGAGCATAAGGAAAAGAAATAGCTGCTACACCGGCTTTCTCGGGACGAATGAGCGCAGTACCGTTTTTCAGGTCAAAGTTCAGACTAATGTCATCCCCTGCCATCGCTGGTTTGTCGGGGTTGTCAGAAAGCACTTCAAACTCTGCATGACGAGCACTATAAGAAAACTGCTTGAAGGTGAGGTTGTCTGATAAGGCTCTGGATCCGCGCGTAAACATGGTGCCCGAGCCATATACCCCTTTGGAGGTGATGTTTACTGCTCCATCCAGCTCTGCCGTAGCATTGTAAAACTTGAATGGATCGCGAAGGTTGGTCAGATACATGCTATCAATCCTTGGTTCCCAATGCATCCGATAGGGCCCCAGCACAGCCTCTGGATAGCTGGCACCGTTTACATCTCCGGGGCCAATGACTCCTCCTCTTCCATATGCTGCCACGCTATCTGGATAGTACACAAAGTCGTCCGAATAGATGGTGGAGGTGATAAAATCAATTTTTCCTCCTCCACGGATACCCTGGTTACTAAGTCGAATTTTTTCATACGTTTTGGCCGCAGTTCCATACAGATTGTACCCCTCAGGTGGAATTTGATGAGTAAAACCAAGCGACTGATCAGGCTGCAGTTTGAGGGTTTCTTCAAACGTGGGAAAGATGCCGCCAGAATTGAAGATTCCATCAAAGGACACAGCGTCTTCACTACTCAAACTATCGCTCTCGAACGGTGGCACTATAAACTTTACGGATTCATCATAAGCACCGTTGAGCACCTCCTGTCCATTGAAGTAAACAACTGCATCTGACTGAGACAGAAAATCAGGGTAATTGGCCGACGGTCGTATACCGGATTTGTTGTCTGGGTAATCCAGGTAGAGCGTACCCGAAGTTCTGTTGAGGTGGTTTTTGAGCGGTGATTTGGAGGGAGCCCCTTCAGCCACCAACGAATCTGGCGTGGCTATCTGAATACGAATGGAATCAATGCTATCCATGTGAATCAAAAAGCCGTCATAGTCAAACTGGAAGTCTTTGCCCTTGTATTGAAAATCTCCAGCATTGACCATTCCATTCATTTCTATATTTCTGCCTTGCTTGAGTGTGACTCGGCCACTGTCTGGTTCGGCATACACTTGAAAGTCCGTGGTAAAGTAATACCGGTCTACACCGTTTACGAGCATTTCTTCGTCCGTCAGATCCCAAATGACATTGGGCTTATCCGGAGCATGTGAGGGAATGAGTAAGTTGTCATAATCCACCTTTTGGCCGGAGGCATCATAGTATAAAAAGGCTTTGTCTTTTAGCTGGACCAGACCCGTTTCGCGGTTGTAGTAAGCAAAGCCATATTTCTCCAGCACCTTCATGGCTCCTTTTACCTGCTTAATTCCAACTTTGAAATAATCAGCGATTTCCTGGTCTGCAAACTCCCGTGTGCCAAACTTATTGGCATAATACACTGAAGTATTGACGGGATGAAAGGCAAAGCCCGACCCCAACTTGCTGAAACGCACCTGGCTAAAAAAGTCTTTCGACTCCAGCACTACAGGAATCAGGTCCTTGCCATTGAGAATGGACAGTTCTACAGAGTCTGTGTCCATGTCCCACTCTACTATTTCGGCATTGATGTTCATTTCGAAAAATGAACTGTAAAAAGGAGTTACATCAAAGGCTTTCGTTCGAATAAGAGCCAGCTTGTTGGTTTTCCCATAATAGTAAAGTTCTACAGAGGGATGGTGCAGCGAATCAGCGCCATGAATGAGTGACACGCTGGCAGCTTTGGCATAGATGGAGCTATCCTGGTGAAACTCAAACTTTACACTTCTCAGAACGGCTTTGTTACCCCTGCCGTCTAATAACGTAAGTGTCCCTGGCTTCCGTGAGACGCTAGTGCCGTAAAATGCATTGCCTTGTATCTGGATTCCCCCGCGGTAGCGGATATTGCGCCCGGGTATGTTTACGGCAATGTCCGAATAATTGGAAGTAAAGCGTGGATAGCTACTCAGTGTATTATTTTTGCGTCGTACACTTTTATATTCAAAAGCACCTTCTACTGTGCCATCGAATAATTTGGGAAAAGTCATCTTAGCGTAAGGCGACCAAAAATCTGATCGGTCTGTTCGCAGGTAAAACTTTTCGAGATTGACTACAGCTCCTTTTGCTAGAGAGTTGTCCGCAGGCCAGTTGATGACCGCATTGTCTCCTGCATACATTCTGTTTTTGAGCAGCACTGTACCATCTGTTTCTTTGATTTTGAAAGAATCATACGGTGTGATGATCATCATACTGTTGTTTTCCAGCTGTATAGCTGGCCCTTCCAGTGTAGGGTGAATGTATTTGGCTTTGAGGCCTCCTACATAGTCTTGCGCGATGGTCTCCACATACTGTCTTTCGGCTTTTTCTTCGTACATCCGGCCCTGATCGTCGTAGCCCCAGACATCTTCGGTTTCCACCCAGTTGTCATCATAGGACTGCTGGTCATCGTCCCAGCTGTCTTGCTGGGTAGACCAGGTGTCTTGTTGATCTCCCCAGGGATCGTTTGCCCAGGGATCATTGGACCATGGGTCGTTTTGATCCTGCGCCCAGGGATCGTCTTGTTCCACAGGGTCTGCTTGTTGATCCACCACGGGCTCTTCGATGATGGGCTCGGGCTGTAAGATATCTTGCTGAGCCTCTTCCGCAGGTGCGGCATATTCATCGAGGAGTTTAAACTCAAAAGACCCACCATCTGTATAAGCAAAGAGATTTTTGGAACGAGCTATGATCCTCCTTGCCATGAACATATTGAGCCCGAGCAGGTAGTTGGTGTACTCTTCCCTGCTGAGAGCTTGTACCATTTGCTCATTCATGTCCAGCACTTCAGAGAGTTGATCTCTACTGAGGTCTGCTTGCTCCATAGCAAATGCCAGGTAGCTGAAATAATACCAGTAGTGCGGGTGAAACCAGAAATCTTCCTGATCCATCAACCGGGCGATGCGGTGGATCTGTTCTTTGTGGGCAGTGGTAAATTTACCCTGCCAAGCATTGTTGAAGTCAAAAGCCACCTTATTGGCTGGCTCGGTGCCAAGTCCACGCAGCCTACTCATGACCTGATTAAAAAAAATGTTCTGATCATCTGAAAATGACCTACGCTGTGCCTCTACGATCTGGAAAAGGGAGGCAAAAACTATCAAAAACAGGCAAAAGCGCTTCATAACACTAAATTTACGGAAACGGGAACAGATTACCCGCTTCTTAGGGCCAACATCGCCCAGCGGTTGCGTTCACTACGTTTAATTTCTTTCAAACCGAGCGCCTCCGCACATTGCAGTAAATCTGGGATATCTTCTTCGTAAAAACCACTCAAAATCAAAACTCCCTCATCTGCCAACCGCTCTGCATAAGCATCCATTTGGCTCAATAGCACATTTTTGTTGATGTTGGCAAGTATGATATCATACGCATCAGCTGCAGCTATCTGATCGATGCCTCCGAGCTTCAGGTTGACCGCTCCACAGTTATTCAACGCAAAATTCTCCTGACTATTTTCTATGCACCATTCATCTATGTCCACTGCTGCCAACTCTGCAGCACCACGCTTATGGGCCATAATTGCCAGCGCACCCGTGCCACAGCCTACATCTAATACACGTTTGTCGGCATGGTCCAGCTCCAGCTGGTAAGCTAGCACCTGATAGGTGGTGGCGTGATGTCCGGTGCCAAATGACATCTTAGGCGTGATGATGATCTCATAAGGAAACTCTGGTCGGGGCGCATGAAAGGTGGCCCGTACGATGCATTGATCTCCTACGATGACCGGTTCATAATTTTTTTCCCACTCTTCGTTCCAGTTGACCTTTTCTACTTCGGCCACCTCATAAGGCACCTGATAGCGATCCAGAATGGGCTTTACCTCTGCCGGCTCCCACGCATCTTTTTCGCAAGACGCTAGGAGTCCATCATCAGTTTCTTCGAACGCATCAAAAGGAAAAAGAGAGAGCTCCGCAAACAGGAGTTCTCTCTTTTCTTCATCACACGCTATTTTTAGCGTTATAAAACTCATTAAAACGACTTAATAATATCTACAAAATCACGGCTCTTTAAGCTAGCTCCACCCACGAGACCACCGTCTACATCTGGCTGAGCAAATAGCTCCTGTGCATTGCCTGGCTTTACGCTACCTCCATAAAGTATAGAGATGCTGTCTGCGGTCTCCTGATCGTATTTTTCGGCAATCAGCCCACGAATATACGCGTGCATTTCTTGTGCCTGATCAGATGAAGCTGTCACGCCAGTGCCTATTGCCCAAACAGGCTCATAAGCAATTACCACATTGAGGATTTCTTCTTTGCTAAGGCCGAAAAGACCTTCTTCGATCTGCTCTTTATTGACAGCAAAATGCTGCTCTGCTTCACGTGATTCCAGCTTTTCGCCACAGCAGTAGATTGGCTTCAGGCCACCATCTAGAACGGCTTTGGTCTTCGCTGCCAGTAGGGCATTGTCTTCACCAAACAGTTCGCGTCTTTCGCTATGACCTATTACCACATAAGACACTCCGGCAGACTTGAGCATGCTCACAGATGTCTCCCCGGTGTAAGCTCCACTTCCCTGGTCGCTACAGTTTTGCGCGCCCACTTTTACATTGGCCGCTGAGCCCACAAGCTTTTCTACACTTGTAATATGTACAAATGGAGGGATAAGGATAATTTCAGCGTCGTTAGACACCTCGCCCTTAGCCATATTGATCACCTCTGATGCCAGCTTCTGACCTTCGTCTAGTGTCAGATTCATCTTCCAGTTTCCTGCTGCGATGTTTTTTCTCATGATTGATTTTGGTTTTTATTCTATTAAGTGTGCGTTGAGCGTCCGATTGGGGTGTGGGTTTTTCAGCTTACAAGATTAAAAAATGTAGCCATCAAATCCCGATTATTTTCAGGATTAAGCCGGCTCAGCGTTGAATGGCTGACCAACACGAGTGATGTGAGCTTTTAGGTCATTATTGGAAATGAGGTGATATCCCGTAAGATCTATTTTGTAAGGCAACAAAAGGTCGTCTAGTTTGGATTCAAGTTGAAAAATATCTCCTTGTGTAAGATCCGATCCTTGAATGCATAAATCTATATCTGATTCCAATCGAAAATTTCCCTTTGCTCGTGAGCCATATATTACCAGCTCTTTCACTGATTTATTGGTGAATATGGTCTCCCGGATTTGCTCTATTACCTTGTTGTCCAGGCCAAACTTCATAGCTAAAGGAATTTGAGTTTTTTAACCAGATCAATAAACTGGTTATGATAATCGGTTACGATTCTGGAAACAATCTCCTCAGCCGTAGATTCATTGTATGTATGAGAAGAAGCATTTCTACTTTTGATCATCTCCATCCAAATAGTCCCATCCGATATCAGGCCCTTTTCAAAACCTTCGCGCACAGCATCTCTGGACCCCACAATTCCCATTATTCCCTGATACTGTAAGTAATCTTTAAGTACTTTCCAGGCTAATTCATGAGTAAACTCAAAGGCTTGTATCATTCCTTGTTGCTCTAAATTAGAAAGTTCTCGCTGCTGACTTAATTGTACGGCTTCTGTCAGCCGTTTCAGAGCGCGTTCAAAGTTTGAAAATCGTTGTTTCCACCGGATATCTTCACTCATAATATCTTTTCTTTCAAGTACTTCGCCGTATGGTTGTTTTCCAGTTTGGCCATCTCCTCTGGCAAGCCTGCAAAACAAAGCTCTCCGCCACCATCTCCGCCTTCCGGACCCAGGTCGATGATCCAGTCGGCATTTTTCACAATCTCCATGTTGTGCTCGATGATCAGTACGGAGTTGGCCTGATTGACCAGCGCATTGAGCGCATCGAGTAGTTTTTTGATGTCATGAAAATGCAAGCCAGTAGTAGGCTCATCGAAGATGAAGAGCACATGATCTTTTTTGTGGCTGCCACCTTTTCCTAAAAAGGACGCCAGCTTCACACGCTGGGCTTCCCCACCCGAAAGCGAATTGGAAGACTGACCCAGTTTTACATAGCCAAGGCCCACGTCGTAGAGTGGTTTTATCTTGTTGACAATCCCTGGCTTGTCCGCAAAAAAGTCTATCGCTTCTTCCACGGTTAGGTCAAGTATTTCGGAAATGTCCTTGTCCTGATACTTTACTTCGAGGATTTCTTTTTTGAAGCGTTTCCCCCGGCAATTTTCGCACTCCAGGTGCAAATCTGCCATGAACTGCATCTCCACGGTCACCGTGCCTTCACCTTCGCAGACCTCACATCGGCCACCATCCACATTAAACGAAAAGTGTGCCGGTTTGAAGCCGTTGTTTTTAGACATGGGCTGTTCGCTAAACAGCTGGCGAATGCCATCGTAGGCCTTTACATAGGTCACTGGGTTCGAACGTGAGCTTTTCCCTATAGGATTTTGATCGACAAACTCAATCTGAGTGATTTTCTTGTAGTCACCAGAGATCTTGTCATGTTTTCCTGTGGCCTCTCCCGCGACTCCCAGCATCTTGCCTATGCCCGGATATAGAATTTTTTTCACCAGGGTAGACTTACCCGAACCACTTACACCCGTGATTACAGTCAGCACGCCTAGCGGTATTTCTACATCGATATTTTTCAGGTTATTTTCTCTGGCCCCTTCTATTTTGAAAGACTGGTTCCATTTTCTTCGGTTTTTCGGAAGCGCTATCTCTTCGGTTCCTTTGATGTACCTGGCCGTAAACGAGTTGCTATCTCCGTTTAGCTGATCTACTCGACCCTGATAGACGAGCTCTCCTCCATGCACACCTGCTGCCGGACCGATATCTATAATCTCATCGGCGGCCTCCATCACTTTTTCTTCATGCTCCACCACAATCACCGAGTTACCCAGATTGCGCAAATGCACGAGCACTTCAATAAGCCTGTCGGTATCTCTGGGGTGCAGCCCTATACTGGGCTCATCCAGTATGTACATAGAGCCCACCAAAGCACTGCCCAGAGAGGTGGCCAGCTTGATCCGCTGAAACTCCCCTCCTGAAAGGGTATTGGTCAATCTATTCAAGGTGAGATAGCCCAGCCCTACCTGCTCCAGGTAGTTTAGCCGATTGGTAATTTCATTTAAAATCCTTTTGGCTACTTTTTGCTGATGAGCAGATAGCTCAATAGTTTCAAAAAAGCGACTCAGCTGATCTACCGGCATCAACACCAGGTCTGCAATCGATCTGTCTGCAATTTTCACATAGCTGGCGTCTTTGCGCAAACGCGTCCCCCGACAATCTGGACATGCCGTACGCCCGCGGTATCTGGAAAGCATCACCCGAAATTGAATCTTATGTGTTTTAGCTTCCAGATGCTGAAAAAAAGCATCCAGGCCTTCAAAGTACTCATTTCCTGTCCACAGAAGCTGATATTCTTCCTGTGTTAGCTCATTGACAGGCCGGTGAATAGGGAAGTCAAAACGAATGCCATTTTTGAGCAAAGGGTCCAGCCATCGGCTCATGGTTTCGCTTCGCCAGGGCGCTATGGCCCCTTCATATACGGATAGGTTGGGATCTGGAATCACCATCTCCGGATCTATTCCCAATATTCTTCCAAACCCCTCACACCGTCGGCAAGCCCCATAGGGGTTGTTAAACGAAAAAAAGTTGACCGAAGGCTCCTCAAAGCGAATACCATCCAACTCAAATAAATCCGAAAACTCCCGGGTTTCATGACCCACCATGGTCACTTTGCAGTGGCCCTCTCCTTCGAAAAATGCCGTCTGCACAGAATCAGACAACCTGAATTGGGTATCTTCATCGTTTTTGACCACTGCTCGATCTATAAGAATCTCAAATTGATGTTTTTTGGTAAGTTTCTGCTCTAGCAGATCTTCTATAAACCCGGTTTCCCCATCGATCATCACCCGGGTGTAGCCCTTGCTTAAGAGTATCTTAAGTTCTTCTTCCACAGATCGGCCTTTGGTGATTTGCAATGGAGCAGAAATCATAAGTTTGGTACCTTCCTCATGACTCAGGATAAAGTCTACCACGTCGGTGACACTATCTTTTTTCACGGGCTCACCGCTCACAGGCGAATAGGTTATCCCTACTCGGGCAAAAAGCAATTTCATGTAATCGTAAATCTCTGTAGTAGTACCTACAGTAGAGCGGGGATTTCTGGTAGACACTTTTTGCTCAATGGCAATGGCTGGAGCCACTCCTTTGATGTAATCCACCTCTGGTTTTTCCATCCTACCCAAAAACTGCCGGGCATAGGAGCTGAGGCTTTCCACGTATTTGCGCTGGCCTTCGGCAAAAAGCGTATCAAATGCCAATGAAGACTTTCCCGAACCAGACAAGCCCGTTATTACCACGAGTTTATCCCGTGGGATGGCCACATCGAGATTTTTTAGGTTGTTGACACGTGCGCCTTTGATGACGATATAGTCCTTTGGATCGTACTGATCGATGGTTTTGGGCATATTTATTAGATCTTTTCGCCTTTACAACTAAGCTCGAAAGCCTTTGATTTGGAAAGTTGGGCAAAATTAGAAATTAGACAGTGGATTTGCTTGTAAAATATTATTGGTATAGTTTTGGTTCTACACGAGTAAAAAAAAATTGAAGTTCCACACAAACCCTGACAATATGCAATAAACCTCTACGTTAACAAAACAGGTGATTTTAATGCGAAAGACTAAATTGACCGACGGCCAATTGCTGTCTCAGTACAAAAATGGTAACGAAGAGGCGTTTGCAGTACTACTCGAACGACACAAGGACAGGGTATTCACCACGATTTATGTGATTGTAAAAGACCGCTATCAGGCCGAAGACCTGATGCAGGATGCTTTTATCAAAGCAATCAAAACCATCAAATCAGGGAAATACAACGAAGAAGGGAAGTTTTTGCCATGGCTACTGCGTATAGCGCACAATCTCGCCATTGATCATTTCCGCAAGGCCAAGCGCTATCCGGAGATTGTCATGGAAGATGGCAGCAGTGTGTTTAATACGCTGGAGTTTTCTGAAGCACCTATCGAAGATGAACATATCAAGCGGGATACGCACAACCTGCTGAAGCAATATATACAGGAGCTTCCTGAAGCTCAGAAAGAAGTACTGGTCATGCGCCATTACATGCAGATGAGTTTTCAGGAAATCGCCGATGCTACCAATGTAAGCATCAATACAGCTTTGGGCAGAATGCGGTACGCTTTGATCAACTTACGAAAAAAGCTACAACACACTCAGATTGCCTATGACCAAAACTTTTACAAAAAATGACCTTGTACGGTTTCTTTATGACGAACTAACAAATGACGAGAAAAGGGCGTTGGCCCAGGCGCTGCTCACTGACAATGAGCTGCAAAACGAACTGGACCTGCTCCGCTCAACAATGACTGAGCTCTCTAAAGTATCTTATAAGCCTTCACAACGCTCTGTGGACAAAATCCTTGAATTCTCGAAAGGATATCACAAACAGTCTGTCTAGTTTTAGGGTTCGGTTTTGACTTGCACCGGACAACCTAAAATCAGATGAACAAAAAAGAGCGATTCGAAGCATTTGTTTCATACTTCAAGGAAGCCTTTCCCGAGCCTCAAACGGAGCTCAACTACAGCAATCCCTTTGAACTGGTGGTGGCCGTAGTATTGAGTGCCCAGTGTACAGACGTTCGGATCAATAAAGTTACGCCTGCATTATTCGAAGCTTTTCCTACTCCAAAGCACATGGCTCAGGGGAGTTTTGAGGAAATTTTCGAACTCATCAGAAGTGTGTCTTATCCAAACAATAAGGCCAAGCACCTGATGGGGCTCAGTAAGATGATCATGGATGACTTTGGTGGGGAGGTTCCCGAAAAGCATGAAGACCTCATCAAACTACCCGGAGTAGGAAGAAAGACAGCCAATGTGGTGGTTTCGGTTTTGTACAACCAGCCCGCAATGGCGGTGGATACGCACGTCTTTAGGGTATCTAAAAGACTGGGCCTCGTCACGCAAACCGCAAAATCTCCGCTAGAAGTAGAAAAGCAACTGGTACGTCATATTCCTGAAGAATATGTACACAAAGCGCATCACTGGCTCATCTTGCATGGCAGATACGTATGCCTGGCTCGTTCACCCAAATGCATTGAATGCAAAATCACCCACTTTTGCCGGTACTGGGAGAAGTTGGAGGCATAAATATCACTGCCTAGGAGAACTATGCGTAGCAAGGGCTCGAGTCATGCCATTATTCTTTTGATATACGTCAGTAAAAGACAATGGTACCTGAAGCGTATCACCAGAAGCGAGCAAAAGATAGATAAGCTCGTTGCCACGCACTATCGCAGTACTTCCGAAGCATTGAATATCTAACTCTTCAAAAACTACTTTCAAAATTTGGTAGTCCGATGAGTATAGTTCGTTAATCACCTGCTCTTTTGTAGTACGCGAACCATCAGCATTTCCCGCGTACAGGTACTTATCATGCAGCACTTCGGCCAACAGACTAGTATCCTTATGAATATAGGCTTTTTCCCATTTGTTCATAAGTGCCTGAACATCGACTGGTGTTATAGAAGTATTCGGGCACTGACATGAAACAAAAGTGAACAAAAAAAGTAGATAGCAACAGTTTTTCATTGATTTGGGTTTAAAAGATTGCAATTGGGTTTATTGGTGAGCTAGACGCGCCATTGATTCGCCAGGGCGCGATGGTAATAAAAAAGGTATATCTACGCTGCGAAAAACAATACTCACTGAGTGCTTCGAGTTCTGCATTGTCTAATAGCGGCAAGCCCAGGTAAGGAATTCCTACAGTGTGAAATGCATTGCTATACTTTTGAAATCCTTCCACTGGATAAGCATCGCTATCACCGTCACTTCCAAGCATACTCACTTGATTGTCTTTAATCCATAGAAGGCAGGAGGGGTGCAAGCCGGCTCTCAGTGTACGACTGTTACTACGTCCCAGCCCAGTGCGGACCATAAGCACATCACCACTCCGCAACATTGTGTTTTGCTTCTCCAGCACTTGATCCAAATGGTGAGGATAAATGGGCATACCAGGATGAACTCCCTCGGGCAAATACCGGGCTACGTCTACCAGCACAGCTCTACCCACTATGCCATGAGCGGCCACCTTATCTATGCTCAATTTTGAAAGTCCTTCAACTAAATCATACCCATTGTATAACCTGCCAGAATCAGCGAAGACATGATTTAAGGCATCTAGATGAGTCAATTCAAAGCCATGCCAAACAGCACCTACAAAATCGCGCAGCCCATGAGTCTCTTTGTAAGCTTCATAGGTTCCCTGCATTACGTGCTGGTCTGTGATACTGGTAGTCCTTGCCAGTGATATAGTGTGTCCAGTTTGTATTTCCTGAGCAGCAAGTATCACCAGTGAATCTGTTAGGTAATTTAGTGTCCCTAATTGATCATCTGGGCCCCATTGCCCCCAATTCATCAACGTTGGAAGGGCTTTTGCCAGTTGTCTATCATTGGACAACTGTGCCCTAAGTGGGCTTAGCAGCAACACAAACACCAATAGCAATAAGGGGTTTTTCATAGCTTAATGAGGGTTTTAGAATATTATCGAATAAGTAAGCACTACGTCGCCAATCAGATTGAGCAAAACATGCACAACAATTCCAAGGTATACGTTGCGGTATTTGTAAGTAAAATAAATAACAGGAAACATTGCGAATAAGCGCACCGGCACCAGCCATAGTGACCATAAATGATAACATGCAAACAATAGTGCGTTGACCACTGGGGCACTCACTCCTTTTGTACAATGCCTCTTTTGGAGCAGATAACCTCTAAAATAGAACTCTTCGGCCATAGGCAAAACGACAGATATAGGCACCAACAACAGCCAGATAGATTTGACGAGTCTGTCGGGATAGTCCTTCAGGTAGTGACTAAAATCAAACCATTCTGGGAGCCAATAAAAAAGCGTTTCTTGTAGGTACTCAGCAACAGGCTTGAAGATTACGAAGCACCCCAAAGCCCAAACTAGACTAAGTGAAGAGATGGCAAAGAAAGGGCCAAACCTCACACAGTTTTGTGGTGGCATTACCTCCTTCAGTGTAAACT
Source organism: Marinoscillum furvescens DSM 4134 (assembly GCF_003386095.1). Lineage (GTDB taxonomy): Bacteria > Bacteroidota > Bacteroidia > Cytophagales > Cyclobacteriaceae > Marinoscillum > Marinoscillum furvescens. The sequence goes on from NZ_QREG01000009.1 coordinate 148,265, forward strand.
CAGAAAAGTTTTCGTGCTGTTCTTTTACCATCCAGTACCATATCACCGGGATGGTCACAAACAGCTCTGTCATTATGAAGACCAGTATGGATGGAATAAAATCACCAATGGCTAGATACCACGCAACCAGCACTGCCATGGGTATTGCCCCAGGCAAAAGATATCGGATCATCAATCGAGTCATGATTTGGCTTTATTGCAAAATTCTTTGCATCACACCACAACTCATTGTAAAAACCCGACATCAACTCATGATGTGATGATACAGCGTATCTCTTTCGTGTTTTAGCTGAGTGGGGGACATTCGCGCAAACCGCTTAAACTCATGTATTAGGTGAGACTGGTCGTAATATGCGTGTTTCACCACTATCTCCATCCAGTTTATCTCCGGTTTTTCAAGGACTTCTTCGAGATAATAATTTATGCGGGTAAGGGTAACCAATTGCTTAGGGCTTAGTCCGATTCGCAGTTTGCAAAAACGCTGAAAAGTACGTTCTGAAACGCCACATTCATGATAAACCTGTGATAAAGTTTCACAGCCTTTTGTGCGCAAAATGTGATCCATAGCCCGTGAGCATGGCGTATCTTCAAAATTCATCGTTGATAACATTTTCTTTCGCAGAGCTATCGAAAAGCTTTCTAGCGAATAAAACGTCAAAGTCTCAAGGGTTTGCTTAAGGCCTTCCGGCAATAAGCCAGCGCCAGGGAGGTTAGTTAATCGAAAAAGACCATCATTGACAAAAGAGACTCCATACAGGTTTGCCCTGGGTGCTTTCACCTCTTGAGCAACCGTCTGTGGAGTTAACACAAATAATTTTTCATTAACCGCATGGCTATCCACCCAAACAACTCCTCCCCGATTCCATACGATTAAATTTTGCACTTTGGGTAAGTGCCGAAAAGTAAATTGATCTCCTTCCGCACGAATGTGCCAATAACATAGCACAAACCTCCGCAGCTCAGGATGAACTTCAATAATCTCCCGGTAGCTCAACGCCGAATATATTTAGTTTGCTGCCAAACGTACTTTATTCCATCTACTACCATTTGGTCTTCAAATTTCTCTATGTCCATGTTTTTGGTATGAATAGAAAAACCGTATTTCCTTGCCAACGTCATATAGTCTGTGTTTAACCCTTTGTCCGTATGGCACAAAATGAACCGCAGCTTACCACGATATGCTTCTAGCAACTGAACGTCTCGCGGAAACGAATAGTTGTCAGCAATCATGACCACCTGACCTGTCGGTTGCACAGCATCATAACCATACCTCAAAGCCTCAAAGTTGTTTTCAGGCAAGTCTCCACCACCACCATTACTCATGGTTTCAAAAAGCTTATCTCTTACTTCCAGGAAACTTTTACTTTTTACGGCGTACAAACCTCCTGTTTTACCAATTCGCTTTTCTTGAGTAGGCTTGTCATCACCATCATTAAAAAACACGTAGTTTTTCGGTATGCTATCGGCATTTAGCCTGATCCACTTTAGCAGATCTGCGGTGAACGGATACATACTTCCTGTAGCATCTACTACGATGAGTTCAGGGTTCCAATCATGTCGATACAATACTTCCGAAACTACCGTCTTCTCTACTTTGGGAATAAGCTCCTGAAAACTGGTATCAGTTTCATATGCTACACATTGTGCATATTGCTGCAGCATGTGAAATTCGTCTATCAGCTCATCTTCAATTACGAACCTGGTAAAGACCACACTTTCTTTTTTTATAGGAAAACTCACATAGCCATCTACTTTTAGTGGATACTGCTTCCTTCCGATCACAATACCCCGTTCCCATTTCAGGGCATATTTCAGAGCGAAAGCCAGTCGCTTCTTACAAGGAAATAGATTTCCTTTTACCATAACGTCCTCTACTCTTCCATTGTGGTCCATACTCGCAGTAAAAAACACGCGGCCTTTATACTTCTCGCCACATTCATAGATCTTTTCGATTTGCTCACTGAGGTACTCCGAGCTGTAGATCGACTCTGGATATTCACAACCTATTCTATTATAGACCACAGACAGCTTATCTTTAAAATCATGTATTTGCTGATCCAGCAGTCTCAAATCTGATCTAATGCTATCTATTTCACCTAGTGCCGTCTCTTTGGTATAATAGGGCTCATAGTAAATCACAAAACCATGAAAGTAATCCAGACATGAGGCCGATGATTGGCAGCCTGTTTGCCCAATAATATTCCAATCAAAAAATTTGTTATCTGTGATTCGAGGGTTGAGCGCTATGAGCGACTGAATTCTGGAAACATCCAGCTGCTTTTGGTCAAAATCTTCCAACTCACTATAGGTGGTATAGATCAGATCAATGCGTATAATCCTCCGGTCTGTAAATGGAATTTGCCTGATGGACTCTTTGGAAAAATCTGACTTGAGCACCAGGTGATCGTTTCGATCATCCAAAGCGTATCGATCTACTAATATATGATCCGCCTGCTCGTAGATTTCACTGGCAGTACGCTGGGCCGTAGCACCGGTGCTTATCAAAGCAATGATTAAAGTGTAAAAAATGCGCATTGAAACAATGAAAATTCCTGTTAGTCGAAATTAAGTAACGAAATTATCAAACCTAATATTCTCTTTAGATCTTTATAGTATAATGAGAGTCCTTTATGTACATCAGTATTTCAATACACCAGAAGATGGAGGCTGTATACGGTCTTACCATCTGGCTCGTGGGCTGGTGGCTGCAGGGCATGAGGTAACCATGATTACTTCACATAATGGACCTTCTCAGTCATGTGATATTGAGGGCATAAAAGTGCACTACCTTCAAGTTCCATATGCCAATAAGTTTGGATTTATTCGGCGTATTTGGGCGTATTTAGATTTCGTAAGACAAAGTAAACGAAAAGTCCGGCAGCTAGACCAATCCTTCGATTTGGCCTACGTAATGACTACACCTCTCACCACTGGACTGATAGCTCTTCATCTAAAAGAAGTTTATAATATTCCTTATTATTTCGAAGTAGGTGACCTTTGGCCGGAGGCCCCGATCAAAATGGGTGCGATCAAGAGTGGTTTCTTAAAACAGCTACTCTACCGATTTGAAAAGAAGTGCTATTTTGAAGCACAAAAGGTGATTGCACTTTCGCCTGCTATACGCAATTATATAGAAGCAAGCTGTCCGGAAACGAATGTATATGTAGTAACCAATATTGCGGATGTCAAGCGGTTCGAACCGACTCATAAATTGCAGCATTTCAATGCTGAACAACCGCTGCATGTTGGTTATTTAGGAACATTTGGAGCTGCTAACGATTTAGATAACCTGATAAAGGTGGCACGCGCATGTGCAGCACAACACGTGCCTGTAAAATTTACACTGATGGGGTCGGGAGGGCAATATGCACGCATTGCCAAGAAATCCCAGTCATTGGCTAACACAACTGTTTTGCCATTTGGCAATACTGCTGAGGTAGAGAAGCTTATGGAGCAGCTAGACGTCTGCTACGTATCATTCAAAAACCTGGAAATACTCAACACGGGCAGTCCCAACAAGTTTTTCGATGGACTGGCTGCAGGTAAATTGATCATCACCAATTTTGGTGGCTGGATTCGCAACCTGATCGAAAAAAACCAGTGCGGCTTTTATCATGACCCCACAGAGTCAGAAGATTTCATCAGGAAGATTCGCGAATTTGTAGACAACCCTCACCTGTTGCATACCTACCAAAAGAATGCCCGAACACTTGCTGAAAACTATTATTCCAAAGAACTACAAGTGCAAAAACTGCTCAATATAATGAGCAATCAGAAGCATATGTCCGTTAGCGACTCAGAGGTTTATATCCTGACTGCATAAAGATTTTCTCATTATCTCGCTCGGCGATCAGCTCTTTGATTGTGGCATTGGTTCGTTCCATATATTGCTCTACAATTCGCCATCCTACCCAGGCACCAATCCTACCAGGACACTTCTGACTGATTTCGTAAACATTGGGCCGCTCACCCAAAAACCTTCTTTTGGTCACATGACTCGTCTCATACAGGATTTCGTTTTCTACAAAATTGGCCCAAATGACGGATTCGTTTTCCTGGATGAGCGTCATTTCCTGTGGTGTATAGCCCAACAACAGGGAGTCCGCCGTGCATGGAAGCAGCCTACTGGCCAGGTAATACGTTTTGCCAAAATCTATCATTTCTGATAAGAGTGTACTTTTTTGTCCATTTTGGATTTTTTGCCCAGCCATGAACTTAGCAATAATAGCCGGCAGGTGCTCTTTGTCATATCTCCTCAGCATATATTCGGGGGTATTCTGAGGCTTGAAAGTAGCTCCATCGCCAATAAAAAAATCGATACCCACGATAATCAGCGAGTCACTTATAAACAAGTCATTGTACAAGCCAGTGACCGCCGTGACCAAGCGAGGCGTGCCTGTGCCAGGAAATAGCGATTGCATTTTTCCAAACAGTGTCTCCAGGTCTTCTGTAATAGGGCTTAGATCTTCAAAAGCTAGCTGAGCTTCCCGATAGAGGGTGTCAATAGCCTCATTGGTGATGATACCATGGAGTTTTTGAGCAAGAATACTATCATGTGGATATTCACTAGCGTGTAAAAAGTACGAAGCAAAAGATGGGTTTTCAGCAAGCAGCTTTTCTATTTCCTCAGCAGAGGATAGTTGGAACAACTCACGCTCAAGTCGGTGTACGGGAATCGATACCGTCTGCTGATCTATTTCAGGATTTGTTTTACATGAACTGGAAGTACCGCAGGCTCCCAATAAAAGAGCGGCAATCATTATGATAACTGTTCGCATACACCTTAATTTTAAGTCCAAATTTAGCCATTTAAGCAAACCGCATGCGCAAGATATTATTTTTACTCGCTCTGATCTTAGTAAGTTTTACCAGTCAGGCACAATCCAAGCTCGGCTTGAAATTCTCACCAGCAATATCTTCCAACAGGATCTCTCTGGTAGATAGTCTCAACGATGTAGAGCCTACGGGAAGCAGCTTCAAGTTTTCACTTGGACTGATCTACGACCATGAGCTTACCGAAACGTATTTTTTAAGCACGGGATTGATTTTTGTGCCTAAGCAAGTAGCCTTTGAAGTCACGGAAGAGTCCGACCAACCTTCGGCCCAATCACCAGATGAACCTGTACAAGAATACCGGCTGAACTACCTACAAGTGCCCGTTTCCCTTAAGCTGTTTACCAATGAAGTGCAGCCAGATACGAGAATTTTCTTTCAAGTAGGCTTAGCTCCTGAAATCAAGGTGTTTAGCGAACCAATGGAAGAGGAGTATGATATGGTAGAAGAGTTTAAGTCTGTAGACGCCACCATCTTATTTGGCGGAGGAGTAGAATATCGGGCTGGGATCAACACCACCCTGTTTGCCAGTATCACCTATCAGCGCGGGCTGGGCAATGTCATCAAAAAGGAATCGTGGGGATTTCAGGAAGAACTGTATATCAGAAGTACCTTGGTATCTCTAGATTTAGGCATTAAGTTTTAGACGAGAAATTAAGGCATAAAAAAAGGCGTCCGTTTTGGACGCCTTTTTTTATGTTTCGATCATCTCACCGCGACTGTTGAGCACTGAGTACTCTGTAAGTCCAAGCGACGAATCCTCAATGAGATTGACCCATTTAAGATATTTCATAAACCATTTTACTCTCTTCGAGAAAACACCTTTAGTGAAGTAAGCAAACAGATATGGGTGAAGTGTCACCGTAAATTTCTTTTCGCTACCGCCACTAAGTATGTGGTCAATTGTTTTTTCTACCTGATCAGCAATAGAAATCGCTGCGGTGATTTTACCAGTTCCCTGGCAGCTCGGACATACTTCACGCGTAGTGATGTTGAGCTCTGGCCTCACACGCTGACGTGTGATCTGAAGTAACCCAAACTTGGACAATGGAAGTACCGTGTGTTTGGAGCGATCATTCTTCATCTCCTCCTTGATCTTATCATACACTTTACGACGGTTTTCCGCCTTGCGCATATCGATAAAATCTACTACGATGATTCCTCCCATATCACGAAGACGAAGCTGGCGCGCCACCTCGGCTGCTGCCTGGAGGTTTACTTTTAGGGCCGTAGATTCCTGATCTTCTTCCTGATTGGACTTATTGCCACTGTTTACATCTATGACGTGGAGTGCCTCAGTATGTTCTATGATGAGGTATCCTCCGTTGGCTATGCTTACAGACTTGCCAAAAGATGTTTTGAGTTGCTTTTCTACCTTATAAGACTCAAAAATTTTAACTCGACTTTGATAAAGTTTGAGGATCTTTTCTTTATCAGGAGCTATTTTGTTGACATAGCTTCTGATCTCCTCGTACAAAGTCTTGTCGTCTACGACTATACTGTCAAACGACTCGTTAAGTACATCCCTTAAGATAGAGTTGGCCCGGTTCATTTCCCCGATCACTTTATCACGAGGTTTGGCCTTTTTGAGGGCACTGGTGCCGTCCTCCCAGATCTGAATGAGGTTGCGAAGGTCTTTGTCTAGTTCCTTCACGTCTTTACCCTCAGCTACTGTTCGGATAATTACTCCAAAGTTTTCCGGTTTGATTGAGCTGATTAGTCTGCTCAGTCGCTTCCTTTCATTGGAGTCGCTAATTCGTTTTGATACATTTACCGCCTTTGAAAAGGGTACCAATACCAGGTACCTTCCGGCTATAGACAACTCGCAAGATAATCGCGGCCCTTTAGTGGAAATTGGTTCTTTCACGACTTGCACCAGAATCTTCTGGTTCTTCGTGAGAACCTGGTTGATTTTACCAAGCTTGTGTATATCTGGCTCATGTTTAAAGCCAGTAAGCTTGTAGCTCATATTTCCTTTGGTGAGCGCAAGCTTGGTAAATTTATTGAGCGATTGGACTTGAGGACCAAGATCCAGATAGTGCAAAAATGCGTCCTTTTCGTACCCAATGTCTATAAAAGCGGCATTGAGGCCCTGGACAACTTTCTTTACACTACCTAGATAGATGTCTCCAACGTTGAATCTATTTCCATCTTCTTCCTGATGGAACTCAACCAGTTGTTTGTTCTTAAGAAGGGCTATTCGACATCCGTTTTGAGTTGAGTTGATGATTAGTTCATTACTCACTATACTCAAAAATTAGATGTACGAATGATTACTTCTTCTTGTGTCTGTTTTTTCTAAGTCTCTTCTTACGCTTGTGAGTTGCTATCTTATGTCTTTTTCTTTTCTTACCGCAAGGCATAATCTTAATGTTTTAGTTACTTAAATACTTTAAAAATCTTTCATATAGTTAGATGCTGTAGCTTTTAGGGCTGGGTCAGCATCTTGTTTACTCATCAATTGCTCGAAAACTTCTTTCGCTGCTTCATTATTTTCGCTTTCTGCATGTGCTACTCCTAGGTAGAAGAGCGCTTCATAGTCGCTAGTATCTAAAGCAAGAAGCCGTTCGAATCGTTCCGTGGCTCTTTCATATTGACCGGATCTGATGGCCAATAATCCCAGATTCAAGGTGGCTTCCCTGTTTTCAGGGTCTTCCGCCAGCACTTCTCTGAGCAGTTGTACACCCGCCATTGGCGCCTCTGTAGTCATCAGCGTCATGGCAAGCTTGTTTTTCCACGAACTATTCGTCGGGTCTGTTTCCAACAAGTTTCTGAACACGTCTCCGGCCTGAGCTGCCAATTGTCGAGCTTTATCCGGCTGTGAGGCCATCTCAAATGCTCGATAATAAACCATGGCTGCCGCCTGCTGTGCTGCTACTGAAGAATCCGACTGAAGATAAGCTGCATATTTTGCGGCACTATCGGTCATCTGATACTTGAGATACAGCTGAGCCAAAGAGTCCGCAAAGTTAATACTTTTTTTTATATCTTCAGAAGCCTTAAGTTGCTGTCTTAGAGAAGCAAAGGCTTGCTGATCTTCATCACTGATAGAAAAGTCATGAGATTTTACTTCTGCAGTGGTTTCATTTTCAACTACCACACGTGGCAACTGATAGATCAGCACTACAGCCGCGAGGCTCACGACCACTACAAGAATTTGTTGTCGGCTCATGCCATTTTATTTCAGACTTTTGCTGCTTTTGATTTTCTCCGTGAAGATTTTAGAAGGCTTGAAGCTAGGAACATAGTGCTCGTCGATAACAATCGCGGTATTCTTGGATATGTTTCGTGCTATTTTCTTCGCTCTCTTTTTATTGACAAAACTGCCAAATCCTCTCACATAGATGTTCTCTCCCTCAGCCATGGAATTTTTCACCACGCTAAAAAATGCCTCTACAGTTACTTGAACATCTGCCTTATCTATACCGGTTTTATCCGATATCTCATTTATAACATCCGCTTTTGTCACAGTCCTTATTTTAATTAATTGATCTTCTTTCGTTTTTCAGGCGGTCAAATTTAATTTTGGTCGGGGTAAATAAAAAACTAATGTTCATATTTAAACTAAATACTTGACAGACCTACCAAACCAATTCGCCAATCAGCTAATTGATTGGTATTCAAGAGTTAAGAGAGATTTGCCTTGGAGGAAGACCCGGGAGCCATATAATATTTGGTTATCTGAAATAATACTGCAACAAACACGCGTAGATCAGGGACTTCCCTACTATAATCGTTTTGTGGAGCAATTTCCCACAGTGCATGACCTGGCTGCTGCAGACACTCAGGAAGTACTCAAGCTGTGGGAGGGTCTGGGCTACTACTCGCGAGCGAGAAACCTCCACTCCACAGCCAAGCACATTGCGAATGACCTCAACGGAAAGTTTCCTACAGACTATAAAGGACTACTAAAACTTAAAGGTGTAGGCCCCTACACTGCGGCGGCCATTGCCTCCATTGCTTATCAGGAAGCTGTTCCAGTTTTGGATGGAAACGTTTTTCGATTTGCGTCCAGATACTTTGGTATCCAAAAGGACATAGCTGAGCAGAAAAACCGGCAGTCCTTTATGAATGTGTTGGAAAAGGTCATTCCACATGACGCGCCTGATACGTTTAATCAAGCCATGATGGAATACGGTGCTACTGTATGCAAACCTTTACCCGCTTGCAATGATTGCTCCTTTGCGCAGGCTTGCTATGCTTACACGCACAAGTTACAGGGCCAATTGCCCATAAAGTCTAAAAAAGTTAAGGTAAAGGAAGTCTATATCGACTATCTGATCTTTGACCATGATGGCCACACGCTCATGCGCAAAAGACAGGATAGTATATGGACCGGGCTCTTCGAGTTTCACAACCTTTCTGCCGATGCACCTATAAGCGAAGAGCAAATAGCGGCCAGTTTGAAATCTTACAGAGGAGTGACCATAGAACCACCAGCAGCACCAGTGAAGCACCTACTGAGCCACCGAAAGTTATGGGTTCGTTTTTTTCGTGTAAATATATCCGGACGAGCTACCTTTGATCAGTTGGCCAAAGATTTGGAGCTGCGCATTTATAGCCACGAAGAAGTGTTAACTTTGCCACGACCAAAAGTGATTGTTAACCACTTGCATCAAGTGGGATTTTAATTTATTTTTAATTTATGGCAGGAGTAAATAAAGTAATTCTCGTAGGCAACTTAGGAAGAGATCCAGAAGTAAGGCATCTTGAAAACGGTGCTGTGGTAACAAACTTTCCAATAGCAACCTCTGAGACGTATAAAGATAGAAATACAGGAGAGCGAAAAGAACAAACCGAGTGGCACAACATCGTGCTTTGGAGAGGTTTGGCTGAAGTAGCTGAAAAATACCTAAAGAAAGGTGATCAGGTATACATAGAAGGTAAACTACGCACACGTTCGTGGGAAAAAGACGGAGTAGTGCGCTATACTACCGAAGTAGTGGGCGATCAGATGACTATGCTAGGCAGCCGCAGCAGTGGTGGAGACAATATGGGCGGTGGCCAGCCTCAGCCGAGCCAGCCCGTGGCACAGCCTCAAGCACAAAGTAACCCCACAGGTGGAGCGTCCGTAGAAGAAGATTCAGCGACCGACGATCTACCTTTTTGATGTTTAACTAAAAAACACCTTTTTGGAGACCGCACTAGACGACCCTTACCCCTCGATAATCTTATTGGCGATATCACAGCTTCCCATTACCTTTTATTTGGTCAATGGGATAGGGATTCTCATTTTGCTCTTCCTTTCCGGACTTATCTCCGGATCGGAAGTGGCTTTTTTCTCACTCTCACACGACCAAATACAAGACGCCAAAACCTCCCCCAACAAAAGCGATGAGTTTATCTCACGGCTGGTACTAGACCCTAAGCGGCTGCTGGCCACCATTCTTATACTCAACAATCTAGTGAATATCTTCATTGTGACTATATCCACCTTTGCCACATGGAAAGTAGTAGGAAGCAAAGATGCAGGTGGTGCCGTGATCGTGATCCTAACGGTGTCCATCACAGTGCTGATTATCTTCTTCGGAGAAATAGTACCTAAGGTATACGCCAACCACAATAGTGTGAGCTTTGCGCGGTTTGCTGCACCGCTGCTAATAGCTGCAGACAGAGTACTGCGCCCCATATCCTGGTTTTTGATGGCACTGAGCAATGTCATCGAGCGACGAATAGAAAAGAAAGGATACAACCTTTCTGTAGACGAAATCAACCATGCTCTTGAAATCACCGCTGAAAAGGAAGCTACGGAAGAAGAAAAAGACATGCTAAAAGGCATCGTCAACTTCAGTACGCTCTCTGTAAAGCAAATCATGAAGTCTCGGATTGATATCACTGCCATAGACGTGGAAACGGACTTTCATGATCTCATGGACAAAGTCAACAAAACAGGCTACTCGCGAATCCCGATTTATAATGAGACCGTAGACAAAATTGAAGGAATCCTGTACATCAAGGACCTCCTCCCTCACCTGGATAAATCTGAGCAGTTTAAGTGGCAAACGCTTTTACGTCCTGGATTTTTCGTGCCGGAGAGTAAGAAAATTGATGATCTGTTCCGGGATTTTCAGGAAAAACAAGTGCACATGGCTATTGTGGTGGATGAGTACGGTGGTACCTCAGGCCTCATTACCATGGAGGACGTGATCGAGGAAATCGTGGGCGAAATCAATGACGAGTTTGATGAAGATAGCGATATCGCTTACAATAAACTTGACCCCAATACGTATGTGTTTGAGGGAAAAACGTCACTGAATGACTTCTGCAAAATTACCAGTGAAGACCCGGCACTTTTTGATGAGGTGAAGCGAGAGTCCGAATCACTAGGCGGGCTCCTTCTGGAGCTCAACACGAAACTGCCACATGCAGGTGAGAAAATCCAGTTTAATCACATCCTTTTCACCGTAGTAGCAGTCGACCAGCGACGAATCAAACGGGTGCGTGTATTTATCAATCCTGAAAAAGTAGGTCAGGCTAAAGAATTTGAAGATTAATGAAGAATGCTTTTGCAATACTTGTGGCGCTGTGGCTATTGGCAGCATGCAGTTCACAAGACTTTTTACCCAAACCAAAAGGCTATAACCGCATCGACCTTCCCGGTCACGAGTATGTGAGCCTGGCAGATAGCTTTCCCTATCACTTTGAATATTCGGCGCATGCCAAAATACTGAAGGACAGCTCCTGGATCGCAGAGCGGTACTGGATAGATATCTACTATCCTGAATTGGAAGCCAACTTTCAGATTACCTACAAGCCTATCAAAAGCAAAGAGCATCTGATGGAAGAATACCTGAGTGACTCTTATCGGCTGACGGCTCAGCACAATGTGAAGGCGTATGCTATTGAGGAAAAAATCCTGGAGCTACCGAATGGAGATTATGCCTCTTTTACGGAGCTGGAAGGAGAAGTGCCTACACAGCTGCAGTTTCACGTGACCGACAGTACCACGCATTTTCTGCGTGGTGCCTTGTACTTCAACGTAGCCACTAAAAACGACTCGCTTGCTCCTGTGATTCGCTACATGAAAGAAGATGCCCTGCAGATGCTGCAGACCCTGGAGTGGCGGTGATAGCCGAGCTTGATTACCCGAAAAATCTGGTAAGGTCTCTGTTGCTTTGTAATACTCGAAAGCTCCTAATTATTTCATTTGTACGACAGTATTTTTCAATAACTGCTCGCCAATATCCGCACCCAAAAGAGTCAGGTCATATTCATCCTTAGGCTTAACTTAGCGGCATGGCTACTTTCTTCGAGCGAAAGATCGAGTTTCTAAAAGGTGTAGGCCCCCAGCGTGCCGAGTTGCTGCAAAAAGAGCTGCAGATCTTCACGTATGCTGACTTATTACAGCATTATCCCTTTCGCTACGAAGACCGCACCAAGTTTTACAAAATCAGCCAGGTCCGTGAGAACCAGCCGTTCATCCAGGTCATTGGAAAGTTTGTGCGCTTTCAGCTGGCTGGCGCCGGGCGTAAGCAACGACTCGTCGGCACATTTGCTGACGAGACGGGCACCATAGAGCTGGTGTGGTTTCAGGGCATCAAATGGGTACAAAGCAGAGTAGCCGTGGGTGTGCCTTACATTGCTTTTGGCAAACCTGCCCGCTTTGGTAGCAAATACAGCATAGCGCATCCAGAGATAGAACCCCTTACGGAGAAAAACAAACAGGGAAGCTACCTGCAGCCCGTCTATCACACTTCCGAAAAGCTCAAGCGAAAATTTATTGACAGCAAGGCCATCAGCAAAATGATGAAAATGCTGCTGATAGATGCGGTCAATCACATTACGGAGACGCTTCCCGCACCGCTGATCGATCAGTACCGGCTGATGGATAAAAAATCTGCTATGGTGCAGATCCACTTTCCGCGCAATGCACAGGAACTACAACGCGCACGGTACCGGCTCAAACTTGAAGAGCTCTTTTACATCCAGCTTCGCCTCCTCAAACTCAAAATCTCACGGATAGAAAGTTTTCCGGGTATCCGGTTTGACAACAGCGAGTTGCTTAACACTTATTATAAAAACCACCTTCCTTTCGAACTTACCGGGGCCCAAAAACGTGTGGTCAAAGAAATTTATCAGGATTTTCGCTCTGGTAAGCAAATGAACCGTTTGGTACAGGGCGATGTGGGGAGTGGCAAAACGATGGTGGCCTTTCTAAGCATGCTCATCGCCATCAGCAATGGTACCCAGTGTGCGTTTATGGCGCCCACAGAGATACTCGCTGAGCAGCACTACAAAGGCTTGAAAGAATATGCCGACTTGCTCGGTATCCACATAGCGAGACTAACGGGATCCAGTAAAAAATCTGAACGCAAAGTCATCGACCAAATGCTCCAATCAGGCGACTTGCCCATACTGGTAGGCACGCATGCCGTACTGGAAGACAAGGTAAAATTTAAAAAACTGGGACTGGCGGTAATTGACGAGCAGCACCGCTTTGGCGTAGCGCAGCGTGCCCGACTTTGGAAAAAGGGCAACAACGCCTACCCACATGTGCTAGTGATGACGGCCACACCGATCCCTCGTACACTGGCCATGACGCTTTATGGCGACCTGGATGTATCCGTAATCGATGAGCTGCCAGCGGGCCGAAAGCCCATCAAAACTTATCACATGCGAGATTCGCATCGGCTGAAGATGTTTGGCTTTATAGAAAAAGAAATCCAAAAAGGCCGTCAGGTGTATGTGGTGTACCCATTAATAGAAGAATCTGCCACGCTGGACTACAAGGATCTGATGGATGGCTATGAAAGCATGAGCCGGCGATTTCCTGACTACCAGCTGTCCATCGTGCATGGTAAGATGAAAGCAGAAGATAAGGAATGGGAAATGCAGCGTTTCGTGAGAGGTGAAACCAAGATCATGGTAGCTACTACGGTGATCGAGGTGGGGGTAAATGTGCCAAATGCGTCTATTATGGTGATCGAAAACGCGGAGCGCTTTGGCCTCTCCCAACTGCACCAGCTGCGCGGACGGGTGGGACGTGGTGCAGAGCAGTCTTACTGTATACTTATGACGGGCAACAAACTTACCACTGAAGGCAAAGCCCGTGTACAGACGATGGTGGAATCTATCGATGGATTCAAAATAGCAGAGGTAGACCTGAAACTGCGCGGACCCGGAGACCTCATGGGCACACAGCAAAGTGGACTTACCGAGCTGATGATCTCAGACCTGAGTAAAGACACAGAAATTCTCAAGCTAGCCCGATCACTGGCAAGCGAGCTTTTGGCGAAAGATCCTGAGCTAAAAGCACCCGAGAATCAGGTGGTACGTACCCAGGTAAATGCCCAGCGCAAAAGCAATGTAAACTGGAGCAGGATCAGTTAATGTCATTTTTCCTACTCTAAAATTACTTGCTCCCTTTTCGGGTATTTCACCTGATAGCCAAATTCCAATTCCTTTTGATCCCCAGCTTTTAGCTCAAAATTCCACACCAATTTTCCGGTAGCCTCCTCATGTGTAGCGCCTTTGTGGTTGAGCACTTCCACCTCCACATTGTTGTTGACCGAGACGGGCAACTGATCTTTCACGAGAATCTTGACCGCCTTTGATTTGTTATTCTTCACCAATATTTCAAAGCGGCGGGTTTCTTCGGTGTTGTTTCCAATCACACGTTTTTTACTATACTCCTTCACCTTATTTCGGCGAACGACAATGGACTGATCACGCCCCAGAGATATATCCAGTGTGTCATCTACGGCATTTCCTTCCAGTATCGTACGGCCTACGTAAGCATCTTCGAAATAGAGGTTGGCTTCTCCCTGTAGTAAGTTGTACTGATTCCAATCCAATATCCGGGCTTGCAAAAACACATCCGTGTCCACCTTTGGTACAACGATGTACTGATAATCAGCCTCCACATCATAGGCAGTGAGCTCTACGGTCAGCTTCGAATTGTTGGACTTCAGGCTGTAGGGTTTTTTCACTTCAAACTCTACCGTAGTTTGATTTTCTACGGTGTAGGTAATGGGGATTTTCTCGACCTTCTTTTGCGATCCATAATTTTTTCCGATCTGGACTCCACTGACCCTGCCTGCCAAAGCAGAAGACGCATACCCTGAAACTACCACTTCTTGTAATTCGGTCACGTCTGGAGCCAGCCTTACATTGACAGTTCGCGATTGTATAGGAATCGTCTGTTGGGTATAACCGATATAAGAAACCTCCAACGCTGTAGCTCCTGCAGGCAGCGTAAGGTCGAAGCGACCTTCCAGATCTGTAACCGTGCCCACCGTAGTGCCTTGAACCACCACATTGGCTCCAGGCAAAGACTCGCCAGATTCTTCGTCCATTACCACACCACTTACGCGATCGATCAACCCAAGGGATTTATTGGAATTGGTACTTCTGGTATAGCGTGCATAGTTGAGGTTCCAGGTAGATAGCTCGGGGATCACTCCCGACTTGTTGGGGTCACCGTTTGAAAATCTAAGCTTTACCTGATCCCAGTCTACGCCAGTGTTTTGATACACCGATGCCTTATAAGTAAGTTTTAAGGGTTGCTCAATGTCCTGTACTCTCACATCATACGATGGAAACCAACCGGCATTGGCTACTATGTAAGAAAGTTCGAAGGTGGCATTGACTGCTCGGGTAGTTTCTACCTCCATGAGTATCTGCCCGATGGACTTACCGGAAGAGCGAAAGACAGCCAGCTGCTGGTTCAGGACTTCTATACGCGATTCCTTTTCCTCTACTTCATTGACTATTTGCAGCATTTCCTCATTGATCAGTGTGAGCTGCTCATCGTAAAATGCCACTGCCTGGCGTAACTCAGCTATACTCGGGCCAGACTGCTCACCGCCTAGTACCTGATTGGCAAGCAGTAAATCAGATTTGCGCTTGAGCACGTCTTTTCGGCCATGCAACTTATCGAGCTCCGCTTCTAGTTGTTCTATTTGCTTCGAATACTTTAGAGCATCATCCTGCTGAGATTGTTCTGTTAAATAATCCTGTTGGCCTTTTACAGAAAGTATCGTCACTCCAGGTGGCGATTTTACCTGAATACTCTTTTCATCTATATAAGGTGAAAGCTTATCCACAAGTAGGATAAACTTTCCTTTGGGCAAATCCATAGCTCCTGTTCTGCTGACTTGTGCTCCATTTAGAAAGACGGTGACTTCTTTGATCTCTGTTTTGAGGTTTTTTTGACCATGGACGAGCGTGAGCCCGAAGAGCGCGACAAAAAGAAATAGGTTTTTCATAAGCAATGCCATTGACTTAGGAAAAGCTAGCCATTGTCCGTAAGCTTTCAAATAATTTCTATGGAATCCATGCAACCTTTTACACCCCGTTTTGAATGCTAAAAGTGTCCGGTTTTGTGCACACTTTCCCGCACTACCGCACAGAACCCCCACAGCTCATTTTTGTATCTATTTGTTTATCAATGCTTTAACAGTTTTGGCACATTCCTTTCAATACAACTGGCACAAGTCAAAAACTCAAAATATTACGGACATGAATATCATTAAAAAAATCTCAGGAATTGTAGCCATCATCACACTCATCAGCACCAGCACACTGGCCAACGGCAACAGCACGGCGGAAAGTCAGTCGGTAAAGAAAGCTCGCATAGCTGTAGAATCTGCACCGGCTTACGACTGGAAGACCCTGGCCGAAAGCGCTAAAATCTGCTTTGAAAAAAATCAAAATACGGAGCAAGCACTCGAGTGGATCAATAAATCTATCTCACTGGAAAAAGATCCGATGAACCTTGAAATCCTCGCGGACTATTATGTGAGCAACGGGGAAACGGATAAAGGAATCGAAAAGCTCGTAGAAGCAATAGACGCAGGACGCGCACAAAACTTCTGGTTTGACTCCTCTAAAATTCAGGCAAAGATCTGGAAACTCAGATAGACTAAAGCGTATTACTCTTCCATAACTGTACCCTGTCGGCTTACTCACCCGGCAGGGTTTTTTTATGGCTTTGGCACAAAGCCTAGACAAAACGCAGCCACAATTGTTTACCAAAAGATCCCTATTTCTAATCGCTAGGTCAGACAGGGTAGAATCTGGTTTGTTGTGATCCTTTTCATTAAATTTAATAGGAACGCATATAACCCATACTTATACACATATAGAATCAATATATTTTCCTTATCCTAATATTGTCACATCAATAACCTAAAAATTATCGCAAATGGAAAATCACAAACACTCAGGATCTTCTACGTATAACACAAACACTGGCGGAAAATGCCCTTTTACCGGAGGTTCGCTTAAGCAAAGTGCAGGTGGCGGCACCAAAAACAGGGATTGGTGGCCCAACATGCTCAACCTCGGCATCTTACGCCAACATTCATCGCTATCGGACCCAAACGACCCGGATTTTGACTATGCCGAAGAGTTTAAGAAGCTAGATCTGGCAGCGGTTAAAAAGGACCTGGCAGCGCTAATGACAGATTCACAGGACTGGTGGCCAGCAGATTACGGTCATTATGGCCCCTTCTTTATACGCATGGCGTGGCACAGCGCCGGCACCTACCGTATCGGTGATGGCCGTGGTGGCGGTGGCTCCGGCTCACAGCGCTTCGCGCCTCTCAATAGCTGGCCAGACAATGCCAATCTGGATAAAGCACGCTTGCTTCTTTGGCCCATCAAACAAAAATACGGTCGAAAAATCTCCTGGGCGGATCTAATGATACTCACAGGAAACGTAGCTCTGGAAACTATGGGCTTTAAAACTTTTGGTTTTGCAGGTGGCAGAGCAGATGTATGGGAGCCTGAAGAAGATGTATACTGGGGAGCAGAAACCGAATGGCTGGGAGACAAGCGCTATGAAGGTGACCGAGAGCTCGAAAATCCCCTGGGAGCCGTACAAATGGGACTCATCTATGTAAACCCCGAAGGACCCAACGGCAAGCCAGACCCTATCGCTGCTGCGCGTGATATTCGTGAGACTTTTGGCCGAATGGCAATGAATGACGAAGAAACCGTGGCTCTCATAGCGGGTGGACACACCTTCGGAAAAACCCATGGTGCTGCCGATGCGGAGAAATATGTGGGCCGAGAGCCTGCCGCCGCAGGTATTGAAGAAATGAGCCTGGGGTGGAAAAACACCTACGGCACCGGACACGGTGCGGATACCATCACCAGTGGACTAGAAGGCGCCTGGACCAAGACCCCTACTCAATGGAGCAATAACTTTTTTGAAAACCTCTTTGGTTACGAGTGGGAGCTTACCAAAAGTCCAGCTGGAGCTTATCAGTGGAAACCAAAAGACGGTGCCGGGGCTGGCACCATACCGGATGCACATGATCCCAGCAAGTCGCACGCTCCATTTATGCTCACTACGGACCTGGCGCTGCGCATGGACCCTGATTACGAAAAAATTTCTCGACGGTACTATGAAAACCCTGATGAGTTTGCAGATGCTTTCGCGAAAGCATGGTACAAACTGACACACAGAGATATGGGACCAAAGGTGCGCTACCTGGGACCAGAAGTGCCTCAGGAAGACCTCATCTGGCAAGACCCTATACCAGATGTAAGCCATCCTCTTGTAGACGAAAACGATATTGAAGGCCTAAAAGCCAAAATCCTGGAATCGGGACTGACGGTAAGCGAGCTGGTAAGCACGGCATGGGCTTCTGCATCTACTTTTAGAAACTCTGACAAGCGCGGCGGTGCCAACGGTGCACGTATACGACTGGCCCCACAAAAAGACTGGGAAGTAAACAACCCTCAGCAACTTGCCAGGGTACTCAAAACACTAGAAGGTATCCAGGAGGACTTTAACCAGGCGCAATCAGATAACAAAGCAGTATCGTTGGCCGACCTGATTGTGCTGGCCGGCTGTGCGGGTGTAGAAAAAGCTGCAAAAGATGCTGGCCATGAGGTGCAGGTGCCTTTCAACCCGGGACGAGCGGATGCCACCGCTGAGCAAACCGATGTGGAAGCTTTCGAAGCACTAGAGCCAGCGGCTGACGGCTTTAGAAACTACATTAAACCGGAGCATAAAGTATCCGCTGAGGAAATGCTCGTAGACCGGGCGCAGCTTCTGTCGCTTTCGGCACCAGAAATGACTGCTTTGGTAGGCGGTATGCGTGTACTGGGCACCAACTACGACGGTTCGCAGCATGGAGTGTTTACAAATAAGCCGGGTCAGCTATCCAATGACTTCTTTGTAAACCTGCTAGACCTCAACACTAAATGGCGAGCCAGCGATGAATCAGACAAAGTTTTTGAAGGCAGAGACTTCAAAACTGGCGAAGTAAAGTGGAGTGGCACCCGGGTAGACCTGATCTTCGGATCCAATTCCGAGCTAAGAGCCCTCGCAGAAGTGTACGGCTGTGCAGATTCTGAAGAAAAGTTTGTTAAAGATTTTGTGAAGGCCTGGGCCAAAGTAATGGACCTGGACCGGTTTGATCTGAAATAACTTAGTTAGTAAATCCACGGAAAGGCTGCTTCAAATGACTTGAAGCAGCCTTTTTTCGTACCACTCATCCGTCTATTTTGCCACCTGCCCGTATTTGATATCATGAGCCAAATCTCATCGTAAGCATATCCATGAAAACAATCGGAAACGTCATCTGGCTGGTATTTGGAGGGATCCTGATCGCTATAGAATATGCCATTTCTAGTGTATTGCTGATGGTCACCATAGTGGGCATCCCTTTTGGGATACAAACACTGAAGATGGCCGGACTGGCACTATGGCCTTTTGACAAGAAGGTGGTAACCCACGAACGCTCTGGCGGATGTCTCTATCTCATTTTCAACATCGTCTGGATCCTTGTTGGAGGATTTTGGATCGCAGTGACACATTTGGTGTTTGCTGTGCTATTTTTCGTTAGTATCATTGGCATACCCTGGGGTCATCAACATCTCAAATTAGCAGGACTAGCCCTTACGCCATTCGGCAAGGACGTAATCGGTCGTTGAGGTCCGTATTAGGGAAAACTGTGTATCTTCAGGTAACGACGCACTATAGCCATGAAACAGCAGTACATCCGGTTATTAAACAATCAGGTAGAAAAATTATCAGCCGAAGATTTTGATCTGGAGGCATGGAAAAGCTCTACAGAAACGGTACTCACCCGGATATTTGGTCCGGAAGACCCGAGAATCAAACAAATACAACAGCTCAAAATCGACTATAGCAGCTGGGCACTGCGTGACTCCAATGCTGGCTATCAGCCCATCGCATCGTGCAAAAGCAAAGGAAAGGAACTGCTGATCACGGCTATAGAAGAGTTGGAAACGTTTGGTGTTCCTACTTCGCAGGGGCAGGTGCTCGAGGAATTTTTCACGGCAAGTGAAATAAAAATCCTCCTCTCTGAACCGGATCAGGCCAAAGCCATCATCCGAAAACTCAAAAAGGAGGATTTACAGCAACTCGTGCTTCGCTTATTAACGCCTTAGCGTTTCAGTATTTCTATTTCGCGTTCGTATCCATTGGCCTGCCCATTGAGGGGTAGGTGAATGAATAGTTCGTTGTTTTCAAACTCTGCTACGATACCATCAAGGTCTACTTTGCTGGTAAGTGTAAGCATGGTCACCAAATAGGGTATGCTGATATAACTCACATTTGGCTCAGTCATTATGTGAAAGAGCATGAGATGATTGTCCCTAATTTCTATTTTTAAGCCTTCGGCACTTACTCCCGGTACCTTTACTTTTACCATCCATTCCTCTGGCTGACGCTCCACGTCGATATTTGGCTGAGCCATACCGCCATTGATCGTGTTGACGATTTCGGCTGTATGTGCCAGGTTCTTAATCAACAACTTATCTTCTACGTTCATATCGATCTCCTTTCCTTGATACATCCACTTTAGTGCAAGCATTGTACCAATATTATTTTACTATATAACTCTGTCACTATTACTATGTTACGAAAAATTGACAGTCATTTTGTCATTTTCTTACAACTCAGCCTGATAAATCAACAGTTCATCACTTTGTAGTTGTACGCTCATAGTGATTTATGTTCTTTTGAAACAATTCTTATTCAGCTTAACCTTACAAACACTATGAAATCAAATCGCAAAGCATTTTTCGGCATCATACTGGTGTTGATCGGCATTTTACTTCTGCTCGAAAACCTCAACATTTTGCCAGATATCCCCAGATATGTCTTTTCCTGGACTCAGATATTTCTACTGCTTGCCATTGTCAATCTGGCTTCTGGCAATCGCTCCGGGGCACTTATTTTCGCACTGCTTTGGGGGTTCTTCTTTACCCAGCAGCATACCCCATACAGTGTGGCCGATTACTGGCCAGTACTGCTCATCATCCTCGGGCTGTCGTTTGTATTCAAGTCAAAAGGTAGTCCACAACGCTCTTCAGATGACTCGTTTTTCGATGAGGTCAATGTTTTTGGAGGTAGTACCGTGCAAATAACCAGTCAGACGCTCAATGGTGGCAAAGTCACCAACGTGTTTGGCGGTGGCACTGTAGACCTACTTCAGGCCAAAGCCGATGACGGCACGGTGATCGAGGTGACGAATATCTTTGGTGGATGTGACTTACTCGTCCCTCAAGACTGGAATGTAACCATAGATACCACAAACATATTTGGGGGTTTTGA
The DNA here is from genome assembly GCF_003386095.1 of Marinoscillum furvescens DSM 4134. Classification (GTDB taxonomy): domain Bacteria; phylum Bacteroidota; class Bacteroidia; order Cytophagales; family Cyclobacteriaceae; genus Marinoscillum; species Marinoscillum furvescens. Next base: position 169,635 of record NZ_QREG01000009.1, read on the forward strand.
AGACAAACGGCCCAGCCCTATCAACACCAGCGGCCCCAAAGTATATATCCGTGGGCACTCCATTTTTGGTGGAGGAGATATGAAAAGCAGTAAATAACTGCTCTGTGAGCGTCGTTGTACCCCAACGGCGCTACGCTTCTTTTACCTCTACCCCATTCCAAAAGGCCACATATCCTTTGATGTTTTTGGCCAGCTCGCTGGTCTCCGGGTAATACCACGCTGCATCCTCGTTTTGCTTTCCGTCCACCTCTAGCGTATAATAGCTCGCAGTACCTTTCCACGGACATACCGTATGGGTGTCGCTAGGCTTAAAATAATCTGTGTGAATACTCTCTGGTGGGAAATAGTGATTGCCCTCTACCACTACCGTTTCATCACTTTCTGCAATAACCTGATCGTTCCAAATGGCTTTCATAAATAGCTTTGTTTTTGTGGTATAGTACCCCAAAAAGTCCGGTGTGGTTTTAGGATTAAATGCAGATGTCTTCTTATTGACTTTCTGGACGTGCGAAAAGCTTATCATTGGCTCCCACTCCCAGGAGTACCTCATCAAACACCAGCTCCCATTCGAGTTGGTCCGCTTCAAAACGTACTGCAGTAGGTATGAGCATACCTCCGTATGACTTGTACTTGTCTATTACTTTCAGCATTGACAGGTTTTGGCTCCCAAAGCGTGTTTGGATCTGCTCATAGTAGAGTCGGTAGTTTTCCGTATCGATAAAATAGGTTTTCAAATAGGCCTCCTCAGCCATGGTAAACGCGTAGTACAGTACACCTTCCATATCTCGCAGGCCTTCAAACTGCAAGTGCTCACGGTATGGATAGAGCGGACTCCCAGGCGTATAACTATTTCTTAAAATGAGCTCCTCAGATGCTGTAGCGGTTTCGACTTGATATTGCTTTTTCCAGGGTGCGATGCTCCAGGCTACCGTACCATCATATGCCTGCGCAAATCTTTTGTTTTCATAAACTCCGGCGATGCGGATTTTGCCAGGGCGCTTGTAAGTGAGTATCATCGGAAAGCCATAGTACCTTTCGTCTACAAGCTTGCCGGATATTTCCACTGTTCTGATTTCTTCCCACTGCTTCTGACCATGTGCTTCGAAGTGCTCCTGGAGAATTTCTTCGGCCTCCTGGCTATAGCCCAACGAGGCGATAGTGCAACAAATCAAAAGTAAAAAGAAGCGCATGTTAATCTTAGAGCTTAAGTTTTTCAGGACTATCGAAGGCTCCTTTTGGTGCTTTTTTCAATACCTGAATGTCTGTAAGATCCCGCTCTCCACGGTCGCCCGAAAGCAGGAGTCCGTTGTAGTCCTGATAATCTCCCCACGGCAATACAAAGTTGGGTTCTTCCTGATCAGCGTTTCGGAAAAATGCCCACTGCGTCACGAGCTTTTGGTCTACGTCTACCCACACTTCGTAGGCATTGTTTGGGGTTACTCCTACGTTTTCGAAGGTAAGCCTTAGTACATCAGCTTTATCCCCAGCCATGGTGGTGTCTTCTCGCTCATAGGTCAGCGTCACTCCAGAGTCTTTCAGCTTAAAAGGCATCACCAGCCAGTAACTGTCGTTGATCCAGATTTCCTTTCCTTTTTGCAGGTATTTGGCTACGCTATCCGGGTTAGAAAGTTCTTTACCGGCCCGCCACACGTTGCCTGTTTCATCGTGGAGGTTGAGTGCTATGGTCAGATCTTTAGCTGGCATGTCCACACGCACCCGATTATTGGCTTTGTCCCAAAGCAACGTCCTCGCACCGAAAAAATTCCAGTAGAGGACGTTGGTTTGATCCCATTTAGCTCTGCCACCCATGGCATTCATCACCTGATCGGCTATTAGTATTGCGATAGGCGATGACCCTTCGATGTTGAAATCCTCTCCCGGAGGATTATCATATTCGATTACTTCAGTAGGCTCACCTGAATCTGGCTGGGAGAAATTGGTTTCTCCATTGCTAGAGGTTTTGCAGGCTGCCAGTGCGAGCAACATACTGAATGGTAGCAGGAGCTTTTTCATAGTTATTCTGTTTGTTTCTTAAACTTCTCGAATCTTGAAGGTGTTTCCACCCGAGGAAAAGTATTGTTGGATATTTCCACATCTGCTGTTTCGTTGAACGGATCGTATTTCAAGCTAACGACTTTTTTATCCTTAATGAAAAGCTTGGTCACCTCTTGTTCATTCAATTTCCATATTTCTGCCGGTAGCTTTTCGATTTCCCTGGAGCCATCTTCGTAGGTCCATTCCAGTATCAGTGGCATCACGAGGCCTCCCTCATTTTTAAACGTAGCCTTGTAGTAGTTCTTGTCTGCCATTTCAGCTTTAATACTTTCCTGATCAAATCGATTTCTAAACTCACGGTATGAATCCTTGGTCAACGGGCTGAAATCAAGCTTTTTCGGTACATCGTTGATTTCGTTGCGGTTCTTAGAAATAGACTCTTCCTCAGCTACCTTTTGCTCTACGCCTTCACTTTCCACATCCATTCGGTACCACGTGACATCTGCCACGTTTACGTCTACATTGTCTGTGCTGTAAAACCAGCCTCTCCAAAACCAGTCTAAATCCACAGCTGAGGCGTCTTCCATGGTGCGGAAAAAGTCTGCAGGGCTGGGGTTTTTAAACGCCCATCGTTTGGAATACTCTTTGAAAGCATAATCAAACAGCTCAGGGCCCATCACTACCTCTCTCAGAATGTTGAGCGCTGTGGCAGGCTTAGCATAGGCATTGTTACCAAACTGTAGAATCTGTTCGGAGTTGGTCATAATCGGCCTGAATAGCCCTTTTTCGCCACTCATGTATGGAACGATCTTATCCGCCGGGCCTCTTCTGTGCGGAAATTCTTCACCAAAAGTCACTTCGAAATCCTGCTCGGTAAGGTACTGCACGAAGGTATTGAGCCCTTCGTCCATCCAGGTCCACTGGCGCTCATCAGAGTTGATGATCATAGGGAAGAAGTTGTGCCCTACCTCATGGATGATCACACCAATCATACCGTACTTAGTCTTATCAGAATACTCCCCATTTTTGTCTGGTCTTCCGTAGTTGAAGCAGATCATAGGGTACTCCATCCCGATGGAAGCAGAGTGCACAGATATTGCCTTGGAGTACGGGTAATCGATGGTGTATTTGGAGTAAGTCTCCAGCGTTTGGGCAACCACACGGGTAGAATAGTCTTCCCACAGTGGGTTTCCTTCTTTGCCATAGTAAGACATGGCCATTGGCTTTTTGCCATTGATGTCTACTGCCATGGCATCCCAGATAAATTTGCGTGAAGCCGCAAAAGCAAAATCACGAATGCTATCTGCCTGAAACACCCAGGTTTTACGGCCTTTGGCTCTTGATTTTTCGTTTTTGATCGCCTCCTCTTCGGTAACAATCATTACTGGCTTGTCAAAGGTATTTCTTGCCTTCTCCAGTCGATCACGTTGTGTTTTTGTGAGTACATCTTTAGGGTTTTGCAAAGTACCTGTAGAAGCTACCATAAAATCCTCCGGCACGGTGATAGCCACTTCGTATGACCCAAAAGAAAGTGCAAATTCTCCTCTACCCAGAAATTGTTTGTTTTGCCAGCCTTCATTGTCGCTGTAAACAGCCATACGAGGAAAAAACTGAGCAATCGTGTAGAGTCTGTTGTCATCCTCCGGGAAGTACTCGAACCCTGAGCGTCCTCCGAGTTTCATACGATCGTTTACGTAAAAGCTCCAGGCAATACCAAAAGAGGTTTTTTCTCCTGGCTGCAAAGGTTTGTCAAGCTCTACTCGCATCATAGTTTTGTTGATGCGGTAGGTCATGGGTGCACCATTGGCATCTTTCACCCATTTTATTTTAAATCCACCATCGTAATCAGGCGTACCTGCGAGGTTGTAATAATCCTTTACGGTAAGCTCATCTTTATATTCTTTAGCCTCTACTAGCGGAGTATTAGAATCGTCTGCACGCATGTTTTGATCCAGCTGCACCCACAAGTAATTGAGAGGATCCGGAGAGTTGTTGTAGTATGTGATGGTTTCTTCTCCTGTAAGCAGCTGCGTTTCATCATCCAGTGAGATTTTCATTTTGTAGTCAGCCTGCTGCTGCCAGTAGTCTTTACCTGGAGCTCCAGAGGCTGTACGGTAGGTATTGGGTGTGGGCAACAAATGGTCTAGCTGCTCAAATTTTTGTTTCCACTCCGTATCTGCTTGTGCCCATGTGGAGCATAGCGCACTTGCCAGCACGGTGGCCGAAAGCATAATCCTCTTTAACATAACTGTGTTTTTGGGTTTATAAATAATTTGAATCCAATATAAGCACCAGTGCCACTCCTGCCACTGCCGCTGAGATCGTCAGCTTCCAATCTCGCCGACTCACTCCAAAAATTTGTACACACAAGAACCCGGCAGCAAGCAAAGCTGCTACCACGATCACCTGTCCTACCTCCAAACCAACATTGAAGGCGAAAAGTTGTGTGATGATACTTTCATCTTTTCCCAGAAGGCTTTTCAGGTAATTGGAAAAGCCCAGTCCGTGAATAAGCCCGAAAAACCCTGCAAACAGGTAATTTCTCACACTTACCCGCTCACTATCTGTACGAGCAAAAAGATTGAAAATGGCTGTAATAAAAATGGTAACTGGTATCAGAAACTCTACCAGATCTGTGTCGATATTTACTATGGACAAGGTGGATAGCGCCAGCGTGAAAGAGTGCCCCAAAGTAAAGGAGGTCACCAATACCAGCACGCGTTTCCAATCGTCTGCCTGGTAGAGCGCACAAAGCGCAATGACGAACACTATGTGATCGTATCCGTTTTTATCCAATATATGCTGCAGGCCCAGCTCGTAAAATGTTTGAAACTCTGACATAAATTGGCGCTAAAATATTTAATGTCACCTTTGCATGAAAAAACCATGCCCAAATTTTGATGAACGGTCTCTGATATGACTTCTATGCTTTTATTCCTGTTTAGTTTACTACTGCACCCCTATTATGTAAGTGTCTGTGATGTGGTCTATGATGAGGACACCCAAGCGCTACAGATTACGCACCGCATTTTTCTAGATGACCTGGAGCAAGCCATAAAACCCAACCACCCAACTGTGAGCCTGCTAACGCCATCTGACGAACGCAAAGCTGCACTTACGGCCTACTTTAATTCGCACTTTGCTTTGGAGTGCAATGGTGAGAAAAGCAACTATGATTTTCTAGGTGCAGAAATAGAAGATGATGTCATCTGGTGCTACCTGGAGGTACAAAACGTAAAAGAGATCCCCAAACTGAGGATCTCTAATAAGATTTTGCTGGAAGTGTTTGACGATCAGAAAAATCTCGTTCACTTCAAAATGCCCAATGACAAGAAGAGTTTTATTCTGGATGCTGGGCAGGTGCAGGCGGAGTATCTACCTTAACACTGTGTATAGCCGCTTCAGCCTGTTTTTTTGCCGCACTTTTAACGTAAATTCTGTGAGACACCAGGTTTTCTACCGGGAATAACACCAACGCCAACAACGTGTGCATTAGGACCTGGAAGATCGGCGCACCGCCTGCAAAATCTTCCAAATACGGCTCCAGCTGTGTGTGGATGTATTCGAAAATGATGAATAAGCTCACATAGATCAGGAATTTTACCAGGCCTTTGTTCTTTAGCTTTTTGGTAAAAAACACCGTGATAACCACCAGTATGATCAGGAAAATCACTTCGCCAGAGGAAAACCACCATGTTCTCCAATAAGGAGGCCTTACTTCAAATGCCGCCTGATAGACATTGTCATCAGACCAATACACCGGGTTGTCTGACTGTCTCACTTCGAAGCGGTAATTTCCTGGATCCAGGTTGGTAAATGTCATGCTATTTTGGGAAGTTGGCGGAGACCACTCGTTATCATACCCTATCAAACGATACTGGTATAGGTTTTTATCAGGAGCTAGTAAGTTTACCGCTACAAAATCAAATGTCAACTCATTTTGGTCATAAGCAAAGCTCAAATCCCTGGGAATGATCCCGTTAAGTTCTTCACTGTCACTATGCTCTTGCAGATCTACTTCTTTGTAAAACAAGCGAACATCCATGATGTGGGTTTTCAAGGTTTGGTAGCTAAATCGCTTGTGAGGTGAAGACAAGTAAGTGATACCATGTCTGTTGCCCATCCATATGTTATGGTCTTCATCACTAAACGCACTGTTTTGTAAAAAATTTAGCTCGCCCAGTCCACTTTTGCGAGTGAGTGTAGTGATGGAGTTGGTATGCTCATCCAGCCTGCTAAGGCCTTTTCGGTGGCCTATCCACACGTGATCATCTCTATCTGCAATAATAGAGTTGCAATAGTCGGAAAGCAGCCCATCATTTTTTGTAAACCGAATAAACTCCTCTCCATTGTATTCAAATACTCCGTTACCATAGGTTGCTATCCAGATATTTCCCGACCGATCCATGGTAAGGGCATTCACATCACGTGATGGAAATATTTTGTCTTTGGTAAGTAAATCTACCTGCCCATCTGCGCGTATCACCGCCAAGCCTGCAGAATGTGCTGCGGTCCATACATTGCCACCTTTATCTATCTGCAAATCATAAATTTCGTTGTGATAAAACCCCGTAGATGTTGCATAATGGGCCACCTGCTCATCACCTTCATATTTATACACGCCGTGTCCGGAGATGGATACCCAAAGGTTTCCTTGCTGGTCCACTTCCAGAGCATGAACCGGAGAGACTTCAAAATTGAGATGCAAAGGAAAGCGCTCGATCTTTTCGAATCGCTCATCGGCCTTGAATACGCCGTTAGCCTTGGTACCTATCAAAAAGGAACTATCCAATGCATAACTAAATGTGGTAATGGTCATGCCATCAAAGAAATCTGAGCGATAATATTCAAATACCAGGCTATCATTCTTGTCTGGATAGTGAGCCTTTACTATGCCGTCTTCCGTTCCAAAAAACAACTCATGGTATCGGTTTTGTATGGTGGCCGAAAAGTTGGAAGATCGCAGCGTCTTTTCAAATGAATAGTAATGGAGTGATTTTTCCACTAACTGAGCCAACCCTGTACCCAGCATGCCACACCACATGGTTTCGGCTCGATCAATGAGGATAGCTCCTATCTGATTTCCCGGAAGGGATTTGTTCGTGTCAAAATGAGTATACTGTACCGGTAGTTTTTTGTCTTGATTAAAATTGATTTTGTATAAGCCATGGTAGCGCGTGCCTAGCCATAAGTCTTTATTGGGTGCTTCCTGAATGGTAACGATGCTTTCACGCGGAAGAATTTTGGTTTTTATTGCCACATCGGCATACCTGCCACTGCGGTCTGCCAGGGCATTGACCATATACAAGCCTTCATCTTCAGTGCCTACCCAAAAGCCGTTGGAGCCATTTTTGGGTTGCATGGAAAGGACATTGATAAAATCCAACACCTCGATGTTTTCCATCTGCTGAGGCGTACCACTCGCCACATCAAATCGAAAAAGCCCTTCGGATGTACCTACGTAAAGCACATCACTAAAAATGCCCATCGCATTGGCCACTACACCTGCAAGAGCCGGAACCAAAAACTCGTCGGTTTTACCTGTGGCTGGATCAAAGCGAAACAAGCCATTGTTTTGAGTCAGCAGCCAAAGCTGATTTTTACTATCACGTTCTATGCCCATGATCCGAGAGGCTGAGCCCGAGCCTTCTTTGATCGTTTCAAACTGAACTCCATTCCAGTGGCGTATCGCGCCATTGTCTTCTCCGAAATAGGTAGAAGTAGCATAGCTCTTAGACGCAGTAAATGCCTGAGGCAACGAGTCGTTCTCGTAATAGCTTTCAAACTTGTCCCCATCGTATCGGAAAAGGCCGTTTTCCGTGCCTATCCACAAAAAGCCTTCATGGTCCTGACTGAGGGTATACACAAACGTGCCGGTAAGTCCGGATTCTGGGTTGAACACACGCTGATCGAAGAAAATAGCGTTTGCCCACTGGCTAACTAGCAGCCAGACTAGAAGTAGGGATATGCGTTTCATAAGCTTTAGTCTTTGAGATACGAAAGATTGACCTTGTACTTATACTTTGGCGGCCCGCCAATAGGTATGGTAAAAAAGGGTATGGCTCTATCGTACTGGTTTCGGAGGTAAAACACCATGTCGTTGTTTACCCGTCCGTGTTTTAAAATCTGAATGTCTATTGTGGTATTTTGCTCTTCGGGGGTGATTTCATGTGTGCTGTAGGCCCACCCGAGATTTGGTGATCGCGCCATTTTATGCCGGTTTTTGGATACCGAATAAATGACCAGCTCTCCATCATAGTCAAAATCAAAATTGTGCTGAGTGATGGATATGACGTCTTCATCTATGAATGGATAGATATGTGCAATGATCTGATTTTTTTGCGGTAGCCGAAAAGAATACTCATAGGTAAAGGCGTTGGCCCCTTCTACTTCGATATTTTGGTTTGGGTCCAGGCTAAAAAAGTATCGATACAAGTTACCATCGTCACCTTTTACTCCTTCACAAATGATTTTGAATACGTTTCCCTTTACCGATGGGTCGTTTTCACCCTGAGAAGGGTTAAATGGACCGAAAGTGTACCACTTGCCATCATATCTTGGGTCGTTCTTAAAGGTCTTGGTAGCGAGCAGCGTTCCACTTTTGAAATTTCCGATTGGATCTATTTGCTGAGCATCCGGATCGGTATGTGCTCCCTCTCCTCCATAAATGGAAAACTTGGAATAAGAATCAAATTTTGACTTTGGTTCGTCATATTGCCCTCCAACATCCGGGTCTAGCACTCGGATGTATACTGGCTCCTTGAAAGAGTAAGGCACCACAAAGAAAAACGTCTGCGTGTAATCGTCATCTCCCCAGGATAGCGGAGAGTCTTTGCTAAACGTGACGAGAAAATCTACATTTTCGACCTCATTGGGTACGCGCTGAGCAATGGCTACAGATTGTACGACCAGCAGTGCGATAACCGAAACTATTTGTAATGATTTTTCCATGTTATTGAAGGCCGGTTACTTTAAAATCTGTTCTACGATTGAGCGACTCATCTTCATAATCGCAACCACGAGTGACGCAGGTATTGATCAGTGCACGCTGTACCGCCGGATCCGCCACCGATAGTTGGGCAGCAGCCACTCCTTCGCTGATCAAATACTCCCGAACGAGCTGGCTTCTAGATCGTGACAAACGAACGTTGCGCTCATAGTCTCCTCCCGTGTGTGTGTATGATCCGACCACAAAGCTGAGAAATGGATAAGCTTTCATGAGGTCAGCATTCTTATTGAGTGCTTTCTTCATTTTTTTAGTCAGGCCGCTGGTGTTTAGCTCAAAATACAAAGAGCGAAATTCGATTGGCTGCTGCTCAAGTACCCCAGCGGCAGCTGCCGTCATCAACTCGCGCTGTGTGGTCGCATCTGCTCCTTCCGGGATGGTAAACTCATCCGATAAAAACATCTGACTTCCTCTGTAGACTAACAGTGCGTAGGACTCTCCTCCGGCAATTCCCTCTTGAGCAACTGTCTGGTAAGAATCTCCCTGCTGCTGTACAATTCGGTATGCTACAGGTGTAGCTAAAAACCGGGATGGTACTTCCAGGCCATCGAAATAGTCTTCTAGTCGACCTCCAGTGGGGTCTGCCATTTCAGCTTTTAATAGCTGCTGAGCACACAAATGAATAATGTCTGTGTCGTTTCTCAAGACCACATTGAGCACCAATGCATACTCAGCGGCAGTGCTGTAGGTGATCTCCGGGTTCTTCTCACACGAAAAACGACCGTCACCAAACGACCAATAATAAGCCTCCAGCTCATAGTTTTTAGGGTGTTTCAGCTCATAGGTAGGAGTAAATGGCTCTTGTACTTTCACCTCCACCGGCTCCATAGCCAGTGCAAATTCGCCCCGAATGTACACGTCTACTTCCAGTTCGTTTTCCATGACCACCTTGGTGACCAGGTCAGTTACGGTAAGTGCAGCATTGTATTTCCCTGCCTTTTCGTAGCAGTGCTCCACCTCCAGACCTTTTTTTTGCGTGCCATCGCCCATGTCCCAGGAAAAGTCCATTTCCAGCCCATCAAAATCAAAAGATTCTGTGATGTCGAGATTGATGCATTTTACTGGCTCTATATAATCGGTACAGGCTGCGGCTCCTCGCTCGTAAAAGTCCTGTGCTCCGCATCCTTCCTGAGCATAGGAAAAAATGCTCACAGCAAGGAACCCTGTCAGTACAGTCAAATGAATTTTTGTCATTGGATGATCACGTTAAATTCTGCTCGACGGTTGATGGCATGCTCTACTTCGGCACATTTCACTCCGTCTACACAGCGATTGAGAATGCCCTGCTCACCATAGCCATTGATAAAAAATCTGGAGCCAGAGATACCCTGCTCCATGAAATAGCGAGCTACCTGTTGTGCCCTTTTGAAGGTCAGTTCGTTATTAAATTCGATCGAGCCACGGCTGTCAGAGAAGGTTTTGATCTCTACTTTCGTGCGTGGAGAGGCTTTGAGCACCCCTACAGCCGCATCGAGTTCCGATTTGTACTTTGTCATAAAGTCGGTTTCATCCAGCTCGAAATACACGTTTTTGATTTCGAAACTTTCGCCTACTTCGTAGCCCGACTGGGTGAGGATCTCCATTGCCCGGTCTTTCAGCGAAAGTGATGGGTCTCCTACGGTTTTGTCTAATAGTATTTTTTCATCACCAGCCACGAGGTATTTGTAGTCTCCCAATTCACGGTATTCAAACACCTGATTGTCTACTGTAAGAATGAGCCGTTCGCGGTTATAGTATTTTTTAAAGGCCTCAAAATCCGTAGTATCAGTAGGTGGCCCAGCGGCTACTTGTGCCGCGCGCTCGAGTAGTATGTCCAGCTCTTTTACGGCACCAGCATCTGCGCCGGTAGTTTCGAGGTGATAAGTATGTGTCTCATAGCCCGGTTTGGCTATGGTAAATTCGTAAGATTCACCAGGGATTGCAGGCATAGTAAGTACACCATTTCGGGAGGTATATCGGCTCTCTACCAGCGTGTCATTTTTCAGGACACTGATCAGGGCATCTCCTATGGGTTCCGCTGTGTTGGCATCTGCCACCAAAAACTCTACTGCTACCCAAATCACACAGAATCTGTAGATATCATCATCCAGTCCTCCATTTTTGCGATTCGATGTGAAAAAGCCAGCACTTCCTGTAGCATCACTAATGTAGCCAAAGTCATCTTTGGAAGAATTGTAGGGATAGCCAAGATTGACAACCTCTAAATGCTCGTGGGAAAGATCAACTACAAAAAGGTCTCGTCCGCCAAGGCCACCATGACCGTCAGAGGCAAACACAAGCTCATCTTCATTCATCACAAATGGAAAAGACTCGCTGCCTTCAGAATTGATTTCAGGGCCCATATTCACTGGATTACTCCAGGTGGTTCCATCCCAGGTGGCCATATAGATATCCGCCGCCCCATAGCCGCCAGGCATGTTGGATGCAAAATAGAGTGTCTTATGGTCTGGACTGATGGCCGGGTGGGCTACCGAATATTTCTTTGGTGCCAAATCCAGTTTTTCTACGAAGGTGAAGGAAAAATCCTGGGGATTAAACTTGGCATGATATATCGCCAAATGTCCTCCTCCATCAGCTCCGTCGGACTCGTTTTGAGTGAAAATGAACTCGTCCTCACCCAAAAACACCAATGGCCCTTCGTGAAAAGTAGAGTTAATATCGGCGTGAAAGGGTACCGGATCACTCATAGTGCCGTCTTCATTTTCATGTGTGAGGTACAGGTCGTTATAGTCCTCTACTTGCCAGTTGAGTACGTTTTTAAACTTCTCTGTGTCTTTGCGTGAAGAAATAAAAACCAGTTTATCGCCAAAGTAGGCTGGCGACCAATCCGCCTCCTCAGTATTGATACGAATGGGCTGAAATGCTACTGCCTGTGAATCCTGAAAATGAAAGTGGATGTTGTCCAGCGTGGCTATTTTTTTGCCTGAGCGCGAATCATGACTCGCCTCCTCGGCATACTTGTGAAACCAGACTTTGGCTTCATCATATTTTTCATTGTTGGTGAGCGACTGGGCGTAATGCAAAAAGTAAATGGGGTCCGCCGAGTCATTGTCTTTCAACCCACGCAAATACCATTTTTCTGCATCCTTGTAGTGAAACGTATGCCGTGCACATTCAGCGATTTTCAAAGCCAAATCCTGACGTGTGGTGTCCTTTCGGTACACCTGACGAAAAAGTGGCTTTGCCTTATCATAGGCATAATCCTGAAAGTATTCGTTTGCACGATTTTCTTTGTCCGTCACTTGATCAAGCAGCTGTGCGGAGGCTACCGACGATAGCCAGATCATTGTCAATATGTAGATACTAATGCGCATTGACTCTGCTTAGAAATTTCTTGGGTTCATCAGACGCCTTGCGCCCCTGGTAAATCGATAATTGATGACCAGCTCATGACTACCAGCATTGGCGTTGTTGAGACCATTGGTACTGATATCATAGGCATATCCAAAACGAAAATGAGCCGAAAGTTGTAGCTCAAAGATGATATCTACAGACTCCTGATGGCGATAAGAAGCTCCTATCCAGACGATATCATTGAATAAAAAGCTAGAATTGATATCCAAACCAAAACCGCTTCGATCTGCAGCACGCATCATGAGGTTAGGCTTCCATTTTACATTCCTGGATATGGGGAAAACAGCCCCTACTGTCAGGAAATAATGACGTACCTGCCCCGCAATGCGGTCTGAGTTTTCACTGTATTTATTGGTAAAAAGCTGAGGTACGCTGAGCCCCGCATAAAATTGCGGCAGATAGAAATACACCCCGACACCTGCGTTTGGTAAAAATGCGCTTTCGCCATTTCCATAAAATCTTTGATCGTCCTGATTGGTCAGTTGTACGTTGGACAGATCATTGTTGAACATCGAAAAGCCGGCTTGTAGACCAAAAGAAAGGTGATAGTTGTGATGATCGATTTTGTAAGCATAGGAGCCAAAGAGCGTATGATCAGTGGTCACACCGATCTGGTCTCGTACAAACAAGGCACCCACTGCGATGTGTTTTTGACGAATAGGACTATGAACTGCCAGCGTCTGGGTGCTCGGAGCACCGTCCATACCTACCCACTGATCACGGTGCATGGCCGTAACGCTTAGCGCCTCGTGGCTACCTGCGTAGGCAGGATTGATGGCCAGCCCATTGAACATGTATTGCGTAAACATGTACTCTTGCTGCGCAGAGGCAGCAAGGCCAATGACTAATAGTATGATGGTGGTAAGTGTTTTCATCGGCTTACAATTATGTATCCGTTTAGTTGTATACCTGCCGGGTTGTTTTCACCCTGGATGGTCACGATGTAGAAATACGTGCCGTCTGGCACTTCTTTGCTGAATCGGTTAAGTCCAGCCCATGCATTACTCGTATTGTTATAGTTTGTAAACTCTTTTACCAGTGTACCCCAACGGTTGTAAATCTGTACCTTGTTGTTCGGGTAATCTTCGATTCCAGCCAGCTCCCATAGGTCGTTGATACCATCACCATTGGGGCTAAAGCCCTCTGCAGCGACGATTTGCTCACAAGCTTCATTGGCATCCAGATAGTTTGGAATACCGTCGGCATCACAGTCTTCTATCCCTTCTTCCAAATCCGACTTACCGTCTGCATCACTGTCCAAATCGAGGTAATCAGGTGTGCCGTCTGCATCTGTATCCACAGGGTTTACAGGATCAACTCCTGCTTCTATGGCGTCAGGAATCCCATCATTGTCAGCATCTGTGTCCTGGAAATCTGGAATTCCATCTTCATCTGTGTCAAAAGTACCTATCTCTACTTCATCAGGGATTTGATCATCGTCAAAGTCCCCATATATCACGTTGACCGTAAGTAATCCCTCGGTACACAAACCTCCGGCATCACAGGTTTTGTAGTAGTGGTTGAAAGCTCCGGCTTGGTCGGAAGAGGAGAACACAATCGAACCGTCAGCATTTAATGCTAAAATTGTTCTGCCATTTGAAATGGTTTCTGCTTCTACTGTGAGCTCATCTCCATCAATATCCGTGTCGTTAGCCAATACATTAGCTTGAAGTTCTTCTCCAAAAAATACTTCAAATACGTCATCATTGGCTACTGGCTGATCATTGACCGGCAGTACTTCCATCTGTAATTCAAAAGGGGTAGTTTCTCCGCCGCTCCAGATAAGCGTGATGGCCACATTTAAAGGTCCATTGTAGTTTGCTTTTGGGGTAAGGATGTTTTCGTCCAGGGTATAAAGCTCACCAGAAGCAAACGAAAGCTGCATTTCTGCTCTCGCGTTTTCGATCGTCAGATCGTCCAGAGTGATTTCGTAAGAAGTATCTTCGTCGAAAGCTATGGCACGTTGACCTGTGATGATTGGGTCATCCTGAGCACTCACCGCGATCAAAAATTCGTAAATATTACTCTCCAGCTCACCATCATTTACCGAAACCTCTACTGGCAAGTTTCCAGCGTACTCGGCAGCTATACGAATCGATTGCTCTGTAACTATGTAATGCTCGCCAGGATATATAGCCAATGAAAAATCAGTAGGGTAAGCATTGTCAGGATCTTCGACGATGAGTTCTTCTAATGATATGGTCACTGTCTCACCGGCTTGTGCGCTTTTGGCTTTCTGATCCGTAATAACCGGTGCATCATTTACTTCGCTTATGGAAATCTTAAATGTGGAAATGGTTGACGCGTCTTTGCCGCCATTGGTCGTACCTCCGTCATCAAAAAGTTGAACATCTACAGCAGCCACACCAAATGCTTGTGATTTGGTTTTAAAAGATAAATCTCCAGCAGAGTTGATGGCTGGCAGCTCGTCAAATAGCTCAGGTTTATCCACTGATAATTCAAAGGTTAGAACCTGTCCAGCCTCGTTGACAGCTCCCCAGCTCACCGAAGTAGCCCAAGCCCTAACGCTTTGATTACCAGTATTTTCTTCTATGTTTATATCAGCACCTGCCGTGAAAGTAGGCGCATCGTTCACAGCAATTACTTGCAGTGAAGCTTTAAATGGCTCCGAATCGGAAGTTCCATCATTTACCACCAGCTCTATTTCTAGTTCGCCGAAGAAATTTGAGTCTGGCGTGAGCGTTGCTCCTTGTGCCGTATAGTTAGCCCCTGAAAGCACACGGACACTCATTTCTGACAACTCAGAATCCGCATCTTCAATTTTAAGATCATCGATCTTGAAGAAAAACGATATGTCCTCCAAGGTCTCCACAGCATTTATCGAAGTGATTACCGGTGCATCGTTCACTGCATTGATCGTGATGGTGAAGGTCTCCGTGGTGGAAAGGTTGTTAGCAGCTTGGCCATCATTTAAGGTTACACTCACGGTAGCCGAACCGTAGGCATTAGCTGCTGGTGTGAACATTAAAGCTCCATTCGCATCGATCGCAGGTTGACCACTGAATAAAGCGGCGCTATCATTCGACACTTCGAATGTCAAACTCTGCGACTCTCCCTCACCTGCAGAAATTGCTGTTGCCCAGTTCAAAATTGTTTGCGCTCCTGCATCCTCATCAATTACCTGATCAGCACCTTTGGTAAAACTCGGAGCGTCATTGATCGCATTGATCGTGATCGTAAAGGTCTCCGTTGATGATAGGTTGTTAGTGGCTTGGCCATCGTTCAAGGTTACGCTCACGGTAGCTGAACCATATGCATTCGCTGCTGGCGTGTATGTCAAGGTTCCATTTGAAGCGATCGCTGGCTGTACGCTGAAAAGTGCTGAACTGTCGTTTGATACATCAAAAGTTACAGCCTCGGTTTCTCCTGGACCAGCACTGATAGCAGTTGCCCAATTCGATACGGTTTGTGCTCCGGCATCCTCATCAATTACCTGATCAGTACCCTTGGAAAAGCTAGGAGCGTCATTGACGCCATTGATCGTGATGGTAAAAGTCTCTGTTGATGACAAGTTGTTAGTAGCTTGGCCATCGTTCAAAGTCACACTAACGGTTGCTGAACCATAAGCATTCGCTGCTGGTGTGTAGGTCAACGTGCCATTTGCAGCAATCGCTGGCTGAATGCTAAATAGTGCGCTACTGTCATTTGATACATCAAAAGTCACTGCTTCAGTTTCACCAGGACCTGCGCTAATGGAGGTTGCCCAATTGGCAATACTCTGTGCTCCGGCATCCTCATCAATTTCCTGATCAGCACCTTTGGTAAAACTCGGAACATCATTGACTGCATTGATGGTGATGGTGAATGTCTCAGTTGTAGAGAGGTTGTTAGCAGCTTGGCCATCGTTCAAAGTCACACTAACAGTTGCTGAACCATAAGCATTCGCTGAAGGCGTGTAAGTCAAAGTGCCATTTGAATTGATCGATGGCTGTACGCTGAACAGTGCTGAACTGTCGTTGGTCACGTCAAAGCTCACAGATTCGGTTTCTCCTGGTCCAGCTGAAATTGCAGTTGCCCAGTTGCTAACTGAGATTGCGGTGGTGTCTTCGTTTACTACCTGATCAGCACCTTTCGTAAAGCTAGGAGCGTCATTGACTGCATTGATCGTGATGGTGAAGGTCTCGGTGGTAGAGAGGTTGTTAGCAGCTTGGCCATCGTTCAAGATTACGCTCACCGTAGCTGAACCATAGGCATTAGCTGCTGGTGTGAACATTAAAGCTCCATTCGCATCGATCGCAGGTTGACCACTGAATAAAGCGGCGCTATCATTCGACACTTCGAATGTCAAACTCTGCGACTCTCCCTCACCTGCAGAAATTGCTGTTGCCCAGTTCAAAATTGTTTGCGCTCCTGCATCCTCATCAATCACTTGATCAGTGCCTTTGGTAAAACTCGGAACGTCATTGACTGCATTGATGGTGATGGTGAATGTCTCCGTTGCAGACAAGTTGTTGCTGGCTTGGCCATCATTCAAGGTTACACTCACGGTAGCCGAACCGTAGGCATTAGCTGCTGGTGTGAACATTAAAGCTCCATTCGCATCGATCGCAGGTTGACCACTGAATAAAGTGGCGCTATCATTCGACACTTCGAATGTCAAACTCTGCAACTCTCCCTCACCTGCAGAAATTGCTGTTGCCCAATTCAGAATTGTTTGTGCTCCGGCATCTTCATCAATCACTTGATCAGCACCTTTAGAAAAACTCGGAGCGTCATTGATCGCATTGATCGTGATGGTGAATGTCTCTGTAGTAGAAAGGTTGTTTGTGGCCTGACCATCGTTCAAAGTCACACTAACGGTAGCTGAACCATAAGCATTCGCTGCTGGCGTGTAAGTCAAGGTGCCATTCGCATCGATACTCGGCTGTACGCTGAATAGTGCTGAACTGTCGTTGGTTACATCGAAGGTTACAACTTCTGTCTCACCAGGACCTGCGCTGATGGATTTTGCCCAGTTGGTGATTGTAATGGCGGTGGTGTCTTCGTTTACTACCTGATCAGCACCTTTCGTAAAGCTAGGAGCGTCATTGACGCCATTTATCGTGATGGTGAATGTCTCCGTTGATGATAGGTTGTTAGTCGCTTGTCCGTCATTCAAGGTCACACTAACAGTTGCTGAACCGTAAGCGTTGGCTGCTGGAGTGTAAGTCAAGGTGCCATTTGCAGAAATGCTTGGCTGTACGCTGAAAAGTGCTGAACTGTCGTTGGTCACGTCAAAGCTCACAGATTCGGTTTCACTTGGACCAGCAGAAATTGCTGTTGCCCAGTTCAAAATTATTTGCGCCCCTGCATCCTCATCGATTGATTGATCACCGCCTTTAGTAAAACTCGGAGCGTCATTGACGCCATTGATGGTGATGGTAAAAGTCTCTGTTGATGAAAGGTTGTTTGTGGCCTGACCGTCATTTAAGGTTACGCTCACCGTAGCTGAACCGTAAGCATTCGCGGCTGGTGTGTAAGTCAAAGTGCCATTTGCGGCGATACTTGGCTGTACGCTGAATAGTGCCGAACTGTCGTTGGTTACATCGAAGATTACAACTTCTGTCTCACCAGGACCAGCACTGATGACAGTTGGCCAGTTGCTAACCGTGATAGCGGTGGTGTCTTCGTTAACTACCTGATCGGCTCCTTTGGTAAAACTCGGAGCGTCATTGATCGCATTGATCGTGATAGTGAATGTCTCAGTAGTAGAGAGGTTGTTAGCAGCTTGGCCATCGTTCAAAGTCACACTAACAGTTGCTGAACCGTAAGCGTTGGCTGCTGGCGTGTAAGTCAAGGTGCCATTTGAAGCGATCGCTGGCTGTACGCTGAATAATGCGCTACTGTCATTGGTCACGTTAAAGCTCACAGATTCGGTTTCACCCGAACCAGCAGAAATTGCTGTTGCCCAATTCAGAATTGTTTGTGCTCCGGCATCCTCATCAATTACCTGATCAGCACCTTTCGTAAAGCTAGGAGCGTCATTGACTGCATTGATGGTGATCGTAAAGGTCTCCGTTGATGATAGGTTGTTGCTGGCTTGGCCATCATTCAAGGTTACGCTCACAGTTGCTGAACCGTAAGCATTCGCTGCTGGCGTAAAGGTCAAAGTACCATTTGAAGCAATACTTGGCTGTACGCTGAATAGTGCACTGCTGTCGTTGTTGACATCAAAGGTTACAGATTCAGTCTCACCCGGACCAGCCGAAATAGCTGTTGCCCAGTTCAAAATTGTTTGCGCCCCCGCATCCTCATCAATCACCTGATCGGCTCCCTTGGTAAAACTCGGAGCGTCATTAACTGCATTGATGGTGATCGTAAAGGTCTCCGTTGATGATAGGTTGTTGCTGGCTTGGCCATCATTCAAGGTTACACTCACGGTAGCTGAACCGTAAGTATTCGCTTCTGGCGTAAAGGTCAAGGTGCCATTTGCGGCAATGCTTGGCTGAACGCTGAAAAGTGCTGAACTGTCGTTGGTCACGTCAAAGCTCACAGATTCGGTTTCACTTGGACCAGCAGAAATTGCTGTTGCCCAGTTTAAAATTGTTTGCGCCCCCGCATCCTCATCAATTACTTGATCAGCACCTTTAGTAAAGCTAGGTGCATCGTTCACTGCATTGATCGTGATGGTAAAGGTCTCTGTTGATGACAGATTGTTGGTCGCTTGTCCGTCATTCAAGGACACACTAACGGTAGCTAAACCATAAGCATTCACTGCAGGCGTGTAAGTCAACGTACCATTTGCGGCGATACTTGGCTGTACGCTGAATAATGCGCTACTGTCATTGGTCACGTTAAAGCTCACAGATTCGGTTTCACCCGAACCAGCAGAAATTGCTGTTGCCCAATTGGTAATACTTTGTGCTCCGGCATCCTCATCGATTACCTGATCGGCTCCTTTAGTAAAACTCGGAGCGTCATTAACTGCATTGATCGTGATCGTGAAGGTCTCCGTGGTGGAAAGGTTATTAGTGGCTTGGCCATCATTCAAGGTTACGCTCACAGTTGCTGAACCGTAAGCATTCGCTGCTGGCGTAAAGGTCAAAGTACCATTTGCAGAAATACTTGGCTGTACGCTGAATAGTGCGCTGCTATCGTTGTTGACATCAAAGGTTACAGATTCAGTCTCACCCGGACCAGCCGAAATAGCTGTTGCCCAGTTCAAAATTGTTTGCGCCCCCGGATCCTCATCAATCACCTGATCGGCTCCCTTGGTAAAACTCGGAGCGTCATTAACTGCATTGATGGTGATCGTAAAGGTTTCCGTTGATGATAGGTTGTTGCTGGCTTGGCCATCATTCAAGGTTACACTCACGGTAGCTGAACCGTAAGCATTCGCTGCTGGCGTAAAGGTCAAGGTGCCATTTGCAGCTATCTCAGGTTGAGCACTGAATAGTGCGCTGCTATCATTGGTGACATCAAAGGTTACTGTTTCAGTCTCACCAGGACCAGCGCTGATGGCAGTTGCCCAGTTGGTGATCGTGATGGCTGTGGTGTCTTCGTTAACTACTTCATCAGCACCTTTGGTAAAACTCGGAGCGTCATTAACTGCATTGATGGTGATCGTAAAGGTCTCCGTTGATGATAGGTTGTTGCTGGCTTGGCCATCATTCAAGGTTACGCTCACAGTTGCTGAACCGTAAGCATTCGCTGCTGGCGTAAAGGTCAAAGTACCATTTGCAGAAATACTTGGCTGTACGCTGAATAGTGCGCTGCTGTCGTTGTTGACATCAAAGGTTACAGATTCAGTCTCACCCGGACCAGCCGAAATAGCTGATGCCCAATTGGCAATACTCTGTTCACCGGCATCCTCATCGATTACCTGATCAGCACCTTTCGTAAAGCTAGGAGCGTCGTTCACCGCATTGATCGTTATGGTAAATGTCTCAGTGGTAGAGAGGTTGTTAGCAGCTTGGCCATCGTTCAAAGTCACACTAACAGTTGCTGAACCGTAAGCGTTGGCTGCTGGCGTGTAAGTCAAGGTGCCATTTGTAGCAATGCTCGGCTGTACGCTGAATAGTGCTGAACTGTCGTTGGTCACGTCAAAGGTTACTGTTTCAGTCTCACCAGGACCAGCACTGATAGAGGTTGCCCAGTTGCTAACCGTGATAGCGGTGGTGTCTTCGTTAACTACCTGATCGGCTCCTTTGGTAAAACTCGGAGCGTCATTGATCGCATTGATTGTGATAGTGAAAATCTCTGTTGCGGATAAGTTATTACTGGTCTGTCCGTCATTCAAAGTCACGCTAACGGTAGCTGAACCGTAAGCGTTGGCTGCTGGTGTGTAAGTCAAGGTACCATTTGAAGCGATACTTGGCTGAACGCTGAATAGTGCTGAACTGTCGTTTGATACATCAAAAGTTACGACCTCTGTTTCACCAGGACCAGCACTGATGGACGTTGCCCAGTTGCCAACTGTGATCGCTGAAGTGTCTTCATTAACCACCTGATCTGCACCTTTAGAAAAACTTGGAGCATCGTTGACGCTATTAATTGTGATGGTGAAGGTCTCTGTTGATGACAGATTGTTGCTGGATTGGCCATCGTTCAAAGTCACGCTTACTGTAGCTGAACCGTAGGCATTCGCGGCTGGTGTGTAAGTCAAAGTTCCATTTGCGGCGATACTTGGCTGTACGCTGAAAAGTGCTGAACTGTCGTT
Source organism: Marinoscillum furvescens DSM 4134 (assembly GCF_003386095.1). Classification (GTDB taxonomy): domain Bacteria; phylum Bacteroidota; class Bacteroidia; order Cytophagales; family Cyclobacteriaceae; genus Marinoscillum; species Marinoscillum furvescens. The sequence goes on from NZ_QREG01000009.1 coordinate 190,649, forward strand.
GGTTACATCAAAGGTTACTGTTTCAGTCTCACCAGGACCAGCGCTGATGGCAGTTGCCCAGTTGGCAATACTCTGCGCTCCTGCATCTTCATCGATTGATTGATCAGCACCTTTGGTAAAACTCGGAGCGTCATTGACTGCATTGATGGCGATGGTGAATGTCTCCGTTGCAGACAAATTGTTAGCAGCTTGGCCATCGTTCAATGTCACACTAACGGTTGCTGAACCGTAGGCATTCGCTGCTGGCGTGTATGTCAACGTGCCATTTGCGGCGATACTTGGCTGAACGCTGAATAGTGCGCTGCTGTCATTTGATACATCAAAAGTCACTGCTTCAGTCTCACCAGGACCTGCGCTAATGGAGGTTGCCCAGTTGCTAACTGTGATTGCGGTGGTGTCTTCGTTTACTACCTGATCAGCACCTTTGGTATAACTAGGAGCATCATTGACGCCATTGATGGTTATAGTAAATGTCTCTGTTGCGGACAAGTTATTACTTGCCTGGCCATCGTTTAAGGTTACGCTTACAGTAGCTGAACCGTAAGCATTCGCTGCAGGTGTGTAGGTCAACGTGCCATTCGCATCGATCGCTGGTTGACCACTGAATAAAGCGGCGCTATCATTCGACACTTCGAATGTCAAACTCTGCGACTCTCCCTCACCTGCAGAAATTGCTGTTGCCCAGTTTAAAATTGTTTGCGCACCGGCATCCTCATCAATTACCTGATCAGCACCTTTGGTAAAACTCGGAGCATCATTTACTGCATTGATCGTGATGGTGAATGTCTCAGTAGTAGAGAGGTTGTTAGCAGCTTGGCCATCGTTCAAAATCACACTAACAGTTGCTGAACCATAAGCATTGGCTGCTGGCGTAAAGGTCAAGGTACCATTTGCAGCAATCGAAGGTTGTGAGCTGAACAGTGCTGAACTGTCATTCGACACATCAAAAGTTACTGCTTCAGACTCACCAGGACCAGCACTGATGGAGGTTGCCCAATTGCTAATTGTGATGGCAGTGGTGTCTTCATTAACTACCTGATCAGCACCTTTGGTAAAACTCGGAACGTCATTGACTGCATTGATGGTGATGGTGAATGTCTTCGTTGCAGACAAGTTGTTGCTGGCTTGGCCATCATTCAAAGTCACGCTTACTGTAGCTGAACCGTAGGCATTAGCTGCTGGTGTGTAAGTCAACGTACCATTTGCAGCTATGGCTGGCTGAATGCTGAATATTGCTGAACTGTCATTTGATACATCAAAAGTTACTGCTTCAGTCTCACCAGGACCTGCGCTGATGGAGGTTGCCCAGTTGGTGATCGTGATAGCTGAAGTGTCTTCGTTTACTACTTGATCAGCACCTTTCGTAAAGCTTGGAGCATCATTTACTGCATTGATCGTGATGGTGAAGGTCTCAGTAGTAGAGAGGTTGTTAGCAGCTTGGCCATCGTTCAAAATCACACTAACAGTTGCTGAACCATAAGCATTGGCTGCTGGCGTAAAGGTCAAGGTACCATTTGCAGCAATCGAAGGTTGTGAGCTGAACAGTGCTGAACTGTCATTCGACACATCAAAAGTTACTGCTTCAGACTCACCC
>NZ_QREG01000009.1:192338-202227 GCF_003386095.1 Marinoscillum furvescens DSM 4134
GTAAAGGTCAAGGTACCATTTGCAGCAATCGAAGGTTGTGAGCTGAACAGTGCTGAACTGTCATTCGACACATCAAAAGTTACTGCTTCAGACTCACCCGGTCCGGCACTGATGGACGTTGCCCAGTTGGTGATCGTGATGGCGGTGGTGTCTTCGTTTACTACCTGATCAGCACCTTTGGTATAACTAGGAGCGTCATTGATCGCATTGATCGTGATGGTGAATGTCTCAGTAGTAGAGAGGTTGTTAGCAGCTTGGCCATCGTTCAAAATCACACTAACAGTTGCTGAACCATAAGCATTGGCTGCAGGTGTGTACGTCAATGTGCCATTTGAAGCGATCGCTGGCTGTACGCTGAATAGTGCGCTGCTGTCATTTGATACATCAAAAGTTACTGCTTCAGTCTCACCAGGACCAGCACTGATGGAGGTTGCCCAGTTGCTAACCGTGATAGCGGTGGTGTCTTCGTTTACTACCTGATCTGCACCTTTCGTAAAGCTTGGAGCATCATTGACGCCATTGATGTTTATCACCAACTTGGCAGAATTACTAAAATAGAACTCATCCTGAACCTGAAAAACAAGACTATCGGCAGGTGACCCGAAAGTATTAGCCGGTGTTTGATAAATCAACTGACCCGCAATGATTTCCTGAACGAGAATTTCGTCATTGCCTAACACTTCTTCTCCAGTATCGTATTGCCCATTTTTTGGAGCTACATCTCTAAACAATAAACCCTCTACTGGAAGAGATACAATTTTCACTTTCACCAAAGTGTCACCATCGGCATCCGAAAAGGTAAAATCAGTCTTGGACAAGATTAAGAGCGAATCCTCATCTACAAGCTGCGCATTGTCAATGGCAACAGGCAAGGTATCATCATCTTCATTGGTGACTGCTATGCTTTTTGGAGCTGTAAACTGGTAACTAGAATCACTAGCTGTAGTATTTACCGAAACGGTCAGCAGGGAAACTACATTTCCATCAATTTCTGGATCATTTTTTCCTTCCACTCGCACGATCTGATCTACGTTCCAGTTTGCGTTGGTAAAGGTGAGCGTAGCAGGGGTTATTTGAGTTTCTGAAGTATCTGCAGCCAGCAGGTCAAGTACCACATCCGACGCAGGTTGGGCGCTCAATTGCACACGCAAAGTATCTACCAGACCTATTTCTGATACATAAGTAGAATCATTGGTTTCGGTTACCAAAAGTTCATGAAGGTGAGTCATCAACAATTCGTAAACATGCGCATCTTCATGTGCTGCTCCATCCTGCAAATTTCCTATTGGTTGATCCACTAAATCAGCATCTGACCCGACTGTAGTGACCGAACCACCAACATACAGGTTTCCGGTACCTGAATAATTGACTGATGCATCTGCCTGATAATAGTTTTCAGCAATGGCTATTACTCCATCATTGACTACCGAATGAAATGGATCATTGATAAAATTGCCGAGCACGACCAGCCGGCCACCTTCTTTTACGACTAAGTTGGTAGCGGACTGCTGAAAGATCAGTGAGTTTTCTACTACCAAAATAGCTCCTGAGTCAACTGTAAGCGTATATTCAGCTCCATTTTGAGCAAAAACCAGTTCGTTGCTGAGTGAGGTAAGTGAATCCTGATATACTCTTACGTATCCACCGATTAATATATCTGACCCGATGACGGCATGATCTGGCGCTGGCGCCAGGCCATCTTGCCATATCGATCCATTGGTCCAGGAAACGGTATCAGCATTTGAAGTGCTGTTGATGATCGCATTGATATTGGTAACGGAAACCGCTTCAGCAGAAACCGTGTCAAACGCGTCGTTAGAGAGGGCTGCATTTACGGACACGTTAATAGCCAGGGACTGATCTGCGTCAGTCACTCCATCATCTACTCCTGTGACAGTTACCTGTTGGCTTACATTCCAATTGCTGTTGTCAAACGTCAAAGTTGTTGGGGTGATCGTACCTTCAGCAGTGTTTGTGCTGGCAATATCCAAAACTACTGCTGAAGCAGGAGGAGCATCCAATACCACGTCGAATGTCGCCGTGCGGCCTGTTTCAGAGATATTGTTGCTGATGGCCGAAACGGTCATCCCTGGAGATCCACCTACAAGAACATTGACTACAGCCGATGCGGTAGACAAAACTCCCAAATCATCCTGAGCTTTTACGGTGAATGCTGGTAGGTTGCCCGAAGCACTAGTGGCGGGAGTCCAGTAAGCATTATTGGTGTTGTCGATGGTTTTGTTAAATGTAGTAGCTGTTGTTGCCGTACCAGCAGATGATCCAATTTTCAGGCTTCCTGAATTGATTAGCGTCGCTTCAAAAGCATCTACCGTACCGTCAACATCTGAAGCATCACTAGCGGCGAGCATCTCGGCAAACGTAATTTCAATTTCTGTATCTGTAAGTGTGCTCGTGAGCGGTGATGTAAAGCTGGTTATTTCTGGAGCATCATTCACAGAAGTCACTTGCACATAAGCCGTAACCGGAGGCTGAGAGGTCACACCACTTTGGGCCACAGCCACAACTTTAAATGCCGCTACACTGTCTCCAAATACATCCGCTGCAGGCGTCCATTTCGCTCGCTTTCGCGGAGTTTCTCTTATTATGTCATTTGTGCCTACCGCGAATGGAGCACCATCGATGATCAATGAGCCAGATACCACTTCTGTTACCCGAAAAACAGGAGCATTTACCCAGGTAATGTCTCCGGGATCTGAAGCATCACTGTTGGGAAGTAAATGGTTGTCGGCTCGAATATTAGCAGACTGTGTGTCTTCATTGGTCGTTCTCACCACAGACGTAAAACCAGTTAGAACTGGTGGCTGCTCTACAGTAATCGTAAAAGTCTGATCAGCTGAGTACTCCTGACCTCCAAAGCTCGTTCCTCCTCCATCGTTAAGTCTCACAGTAACAGTTGCTACTCCACTTTGACCTGCTTTTGGAGCGTAGGTGAGGGTTCCAGCCTGATCAAGCATTGGCTGCTGATCAAAAATTAAATTGTTGTTGTTTGACGTTTCAAAAGTCAAAGATGATGTCTGATCACTTTCGTTGATAGGTCCGGCCAAAATAGCGGTAGCCCAGTTATTCACCGTTTGAGCGCCATGCGTATCACCTACGGCCTGATCGGCTCCTTTCGTAAAAGACGGGGCATCATTCACTGCATTCACTTTCGGGCTAACCATCTGTGCCGGAGTGGCCGACTGGCCCATATCAGAGGTCATGCCTTTGTCGTCCATTGCTACTACAGTAAAAGCATCGAGCGGATCTCCAAATGCATCCGTCTCAGGAGTCCAATATGCATTATTCGTGGCGGATATGGTGTCATTTATACCCGCTGAAAAGGGCGCCGCTGTAGCAGAGGTAGCCCCTATTTTGAGTGTCCCTCCGGCAAGTGCTTTTACAATAAAAGCATCTACCGTACCGTCCAGATCCTGTGCATCAGAATCCGAAAGCAAGTTGCTAAAGGATATCAAGATTTCTGAGTCCTCGTTCCCTTCAGGTTTGCCAGCTGCTACTGAAGTAAGTGTAGGAGGATTAGTCACTACCAGATCAAATGTTTGAATGGTAGAGAGGTTGGTACCGCCATTAGCTGTACCGCCATCATCCTGCAATTGTACGCTTACCTGAGCTGTGCCGATTTCATCCACAGCTGTAGTAAACGATAGGTCACCAGAAACCGGGTCGATGGAAGGCTGCGTCGCAAAAAGTACATTATTGTTATTTGATACGGAGAAGGTGAGTGTTTGGCCTGCTTCATAGGCATTTCCAACCGAAAGCGCACTTGCAAATCCAGGGACGGTTTTCGCTCCATCGTTGATAGCTACCACCAGGTAGTCGGCAATGCTAAAAGTAGGGGCATCATTGATCGAAACGATCCCCAAAGAAATAGATACGGTAGCAGTAGAATCCACTCCACCACTGATGGTACCCCCATTGTCTCTAAGCTGAATGTCTACCGTGGCAGTTCCAAAAGCATCTGCCACTGGTGTAAAGGTCAAGTCTCCCGTGCTGGTATTTACTGCAGGAGCTATTGCAAATAATGAAGGGTTATCATTGGAAACATTGAAAGTAAGTATGTCAGCACTTTCATTTGCTGGTCCTTTGGAAATTGCTGAAGCCCAACCAGCAATATTCGTAGCACCTGCATCCTCGTTCACCTGCACATTTGTTCCTGCCGTAAAAGAAGGAGCATCATTTATCGGATTTACCGTAAAGGTCACATTTTGAGTGGCGGTATTATTAGCAGTCTGTGCATCATTGGCTGTAATGGTAAATGTTTGTGATCCAAACTCATCTGCGATAGCATCAAAAGTAATTTGGCCAGTAGTCGTATTAAAACCTATGGTAGCAAAAGTGACTGATGTAGGAGCAAGCGAATACGTCACCGTCTGACCTGTTTCATCCGTCGGTACCGGATCTGGGGTGATGGAGACTACTTGCTGACTAGCAAAGTCTTCATTTACGGTAATATTTCCTGAAGTAGTGAAAGCAGGAGCATCATTAACAGACGCCACATCAAAATTGATGGTGTAAGTAGATGTGGAGTATTCTCTACCATCATATACGTCGTAAGTCATAGAGGCATATCCAGTACCAAACTCATTGGCAGCAGGAATATAGCCTAATCTCGAACTGGATAATTGTGCATTGGTCAGTGTATTGCCATTGCTTAGCACCACATCCGTACCATCAAAAGACCCATAGGGTGGTGTATCTCTAAAAAGTGTACCCTTGGCCGGAGTGGCAACTATTCGCAAGGACACCAGCGGCTCATTATCTGGATCAGAATAGCTCAGATCGGTGAGTGAAGTAAATACCTCTACGTCCTCTGAGGTGCTTTCTGTAAAAGAGGTAGCAACCGGAGGCAAAAATTCGTCATCGATAGTGGTCACAGAAAGGGTTTTATCAGCAACAGCATCGTACTCTGTAGACGTCAGCAAAGTGTTAATTGCTGCAGTCATGGTTGACACTATGTCATTGTCATTGATGGCATCATCCACAGGATTTACCGTAATGGTCTGTGCCACATCGAAATTGGCAGGCGTAAAGGTGACCGTAGTAGCAGAAGTAGTAAATTCCGTAGGATCGCTAGAAGTAAGCGTAAAAGTTACATTACCCGTAGGCTTGTAAAACAACAGGATATCAAACGCGTCGGTGGCTCCACCTTCATCCACTTCAGTGCTACCTCCAGTTTCGATTAGGACAAAACCAGGTGCTTCCACACATGGAGACCCTACACAATAGGTAATATAGGCCGGATTCGTACCCGTACCTTCTACTGTTCCATTTATAGTGTTTCCAGAACCATCTGTCAAGATGGTTCCATCATTGGTAATCGTTTGGCTACCCGGAACCCGTATTTCAGAGGAATTACGCATGTCGAGTACCGAACCTGATTTGATGATGATGTCAGAGCCTGAGCTGATAAAAGTACCTCCATCGAATATGGCGTCTCCACCTAAAGAAAGTTCCATTTTGCCATCAGCAGTGACAGAACCATTTATATAGACGGTTCCTTGTTTGATCACCAGATCAGATTCAATCCGATTGATATTGCCATTGATAATAAGTGTAGTATTGTTTTCGAGCAGGATGCTCCCTTGAATGCGGTTGATATCTCCGTTGATGGTCAGCTGAGATGAACCGTAGAGTTTGATATCAGCTGTGATCGTGCCTACATTGACATTCAGCTCCCCACACTGAGTACCCGTAAGCTCTATGCCATTGCTCTCGATGTTGGTCGCGGGAGATGCACCACCTCCGCAGTTGTCCAGATTAGTGGCCAGCAGATGGAGCGGTGATAAGACACCAATAAGCACCGCAATACATATGTATGTCGCAGTTTTTTTCATAGGGGGAGCTATTAAAAACTTATCGTTTAGTGGTGGGAAACCACAGGGGATGGGTGGGATGTCAATTGCTCGACCTTACAAACTTGCAAAAGAACTCAATGCCGCGCAGCTTTATTCGGCGAAGTTGATTAGATCTAAGGTAAAGTGGCATTATTCGTAGAGGAGTGAAAATAGGTAAATCACCTAAAGTGTCTGTAGGTACACCATTCTTTGCCAGTGTGCTTTAGAAGTGATACCTGGTCCACTTGCCAGGAGGCGGCATATGGTTTAGTTTGATATTGGGCCCAGGCTTCATAAAATGCTGCTTTGCGCAAATCCCGGAAAGCTATGGTCATATGGGGGTGAAAAGGGCGGTCTTTGTAGTCTGCGTTGAGCAGCTTGAGTCCGTGACGCATGGTTTTTACCACGCTTTCGCGAAAAGCTTGAAGTGGTTCCGAATCTTCCACATCCACATATATCACTCGTGGGGCAAAAGCCGAAAATCCATCATGAATGATTTCAAAGGGCTCAAATCCAATCATGGCTTGCTGCAACACCTCGCAGAGTCGGTCCTCACGATCTTCGCGGTACCGAAAAGGCATGTGGAGCGTGATGTGGGGGGGTGACTTGAGTGCTGCTTTGGAGCCAAAGCGCCTGGCCATGTCTTCTTTAAACGAAACCACCTGAGCATATATGGGCTCAGGTGGGACAATCGCTACAAAATATAGTGGCTTTTCTGTGCTCAACCCTGATGCTCTGGTTTGAGGAGATCATTTACGCTTTTCACTGGGTTGAAAGTAACCGCTGGTACTTCCACAAATACCGTATTCCAATCGGCCATCGAGCCATTCCACAAGCCAGGGAGTTCCTGGGCTTTTAGGTCTTTGCCGTCTTTCGACTTTTGAGTAATGAAACCTGTAGCTGGATCACGGTGCTTCATCAGGTCGTACTTATTTCCATCCTTGTCTTTGAGCATGCAGACCACATCTACCGGATTAAAATGGGTGGCTTTGCCAAAAACTTCATTTTGGTCTGCCACAGTAAGGTCAATCTGAGCGGTCTCTACCACCTGCAACGACACAGCTCCATCTGTGTCTTTTACCCAGAATGGCCCTCCACCCGGATCGCCATCACTTTTCACCATACCGCATACGCGTAATGGTCGATCGAGTTTCGATTTCACAAATGCGACTTGCTCGTCGGTACTGAGCTCAGCAAAAGCAGCACTTACTTGATATCCCATTTCCGCCAGCAGTCCTTTGGCTTGATCCACTGTGGATGCCGACAGGTCCGAAAGCATTGCATTGATACGCTGCTGGTAGTCCAGCAAAATACCGGCAATCACCTTTTTGTACCGAATCGTTTCCGATTTCAAATTGTCAGGTACTACATTGTCTATGTTTTTCAGAAAGACTACATCTGCATCGATATCATTGAGATTTTCCAGCAGTGCTCCATGCCCGGCAGGCCGGAATAATAAGGAGCCATCACCGTTACGAAAAGGTTCATTTTGCAAATCCACGGCAATGGTATCAGTAGAAGGCTTTTGGATACTGTAGCTCACAGATACAATCACTCCATACTCTTTTTCGTAGGCAGCCTTTATTTCCGACACATGTGCTTCAAATTTTTGCTGGTGATCCGGCGATACCGTAAAATGAATCTTTACGTTGCCATCAGCATCTTTAGCGTATTGTGCACCTTCTACCACGTGCTCTTCTACCGGCGTGCGGCTGGTCACGCCGTACTGATGAAACTTCAAAAGTCCTTTTGGCAAACTGCCGTAGTTGAGGCCTTTTTCTGTAAGTAAAACTTCTAGTATCTGTGTGTATTCTCTTTTGAGGTGTGCTTCTTCCAGTGTTTTTCCAGTAGCTTTTTCAAAGGCCACCTTTAAGTCTTCGTAAAAAGCAAACTTGTGGAGCTCTTTGAAAAACGTAAAGACGGATCCGGCACTCTGGTCGCTTTTCATTTTTTCATAGTCGGCATCAGTGCCTTTATACTCCAGTAGAAATGCAAACAGTGTCTTGAACATCCGGGTGGCTGCACCAGATGCTGGTACAAACTTGACCACCTCCAAATTATTAAGGTTGTCTTCATAAAACTTTGCTTTGGCATCAGCCTCAGCTGGAGAGAGCTTTATTAATCCGGAGCCTTCCACCGCAGGATTTACCAACTTCGTTGGTGGAAAACCATTTTTAAACTTTTCTATTTGCGCATCGATCAAGTCTTCAGATAATTGGTGATCAGCTATCTGTTTTAGGTCGGAATCGTTAAACATGTTTATCGTTAGTTTTATAGTGGTTTTAACATAGGTCCGAGATGTATTATAAAAGACATCCGGCTTTTATGTTTTCAATAATAGTGATTAATTTGAAGTGATTAATTGAATTGTAGATGAATTCTGACCTTACGAATATATCACCAACGTTTTACGGTATCAGCCTGGTGCCCAAAGGAAGCTGGAGGGCCTATGGCTATGCATTGCTGACCATTGCCGGATCCGATGGGATCGTATCTGATCCTGAGCTGGAGTGGCTTACGCTGGATATGGCCAAAGAAGTAGGCGTAGATGAAGAAATCATCGCCGATTGGGAAGAATTCGATTTTGAAAATTCTGATCTGGAAGATCATTTTGCCACGTTCAATTCCTCAGCCCTTGCCAGTTTCAACAAATTGCTGATCTATGACGCCATCCGGATGAGTTCGGCAGATGGAGACTATGCTCTGGAGGAAAAAGAGCAGGTAAACGAAGCGGCTAGAATTTTAAAAGTATCACCAGAGGTAGTAGTGGCTATAGAAGCGCTGGTGGATTTGGAAAGAGCCGCAGACAAGCTACGGCTCACCATCCTTTAACTATCCATAAATCTCATTGAGCACACCAGCAAGGCGGATTCCCGCTTGCAACAGACGCTGGTTTACCAAATCCAGGTTTTTGTAATTGTATCGGTAGCTGATTTTGTTGCTCTCCGGCAACTCGTATGCTTCTTGGCGATAGTCTTTAGACTCATTTGCCCACACCCGCACACCATCAGCCTGCCATTGGGCTACCTGATCTTTTGTAGGGTGGTTGATCCACGCAGTATATTCGGTATAGCTATACTCCTGCTTGTCTATAATGCCACTATCCCATACCCTATGCAGGTTAGAGCTTTCCCAAAAATATTCCAACTTCGCATCATTACCCCCTTTGTCTTCACCGTTACCCACATGAAGGGGTTGATGGATGTCTCCTATCAGGTGTACCAATAGCTTGATAGCAAAAGCTTCATCCTCATCCGTAAAATTTTTCGATTTCAATTCGCTGATTAGCCTTTCTATCGCTACGATTACATCACCTTGATCTGGCGTGCCGGCCTCTTCATAGGTTTGGCCATCAGGTATGGTGGCATAGTGCCATGGCGCCATGTGATCGTAATTGTCATCAGAGCGAATAAAGTCCATATAGGTACTCACCTCCGCCAGGGTTTCGTTTTCCAAAATTGCTGTAATGCGCTTTTTGGCTTTTTTGGAAAGATGCTGCTCAGCGATCAGGCCAATCACTCTGTGACCGGTTTGACCCCAGGGCAACGCCGGTAAAGCGACTGCCACCAGCAGTAAAGCAATAAAAATCTTCTTCATTATTCAGATATTAAGTGTTGTTCGAATGACCCCACGAAGATAACGTATATCAGCGGTGGAGTATGCGATGGGTCACTTCGTCTTACACATCAATCCATAATTGGAAAGTATAAATGGGTTTTTAGAAGTGTTACATTGAGCCCGCCTGTCTGCCGGAATTTATGTAGGCATGGTCGAAATGTCAGACACTTCTTAAGATATCGCACGAAACCAGGAATTTGTTCCATTTCAATAGCAGCAACTCTTACCTCCATCAGGATACTTACCAAAAACGTTAACTAAGGAAGTGGACAATAGAGCTTAATAAAGCAAGCGCGTAGAAACAATACTTGATCCTAACTGGTCTGAACCTGCTACATTTGACTGGACAGTAAGTTAAGCTCGTAGGAGTTAAATTTACTGATAATGAAAAGAGAAAGAAGACACTTCGATAAGGAGTT
>NZ_QREG01000010.1:0-89498 GCF_003386095.1 Marinoscillum furvescens DSM 4134
GTGAAAGTGGCACAGTCTGAACCGCGCCGCGTAGGCCGAAATCAATGGCACAGATGCACCGATAAAAGTGGCATAGTTAGAACCGTAATATCCACCAGATACCCATTACTACATTACATGGGATCATAGGTGGGTAAGACTCATAAAAAACGGTAAATCTAAACCACAATTATACGCAAAGGAAAGTGCTTGTGCGTTTCGGTTTAGAACCTTCTAAGACATGAGAGCAAGTGAAAGTGCTGCTTTAGTCTAAACCATTCATTAAAGAGTGAAAGGGTGTCCTTGCTTCCTTAGAGCGTTAAAGACTGAGAAATAACAATAAACAGCTCCTCAACTTATGAGTCGAGGAGCTGTTTTAGAAGCGTTCAGCTTGTTACCTAACCTGCAGCTTTCGCTTGATGAATACTTTATCGTATGAGATGTATAACAAATAGAGGCCTGAGCGAAGGTCGCTGATGTTTAAGGTACCTCCGTTATTAACGATATCGTAAAGTACTCTAGATCCCGCTGTATTGTAAATTTCCACATTGGCAGTTTCCCAAGAGTCATTGAAGGAGAGGTGTACAAATTCCTCTGCTGGGTTGGGATAGATCGTCACTTTATCATTAAGGAGTAATTCCTCACTTAGGATTAACTCTTCAACTGTGATAGTTTTGGTTTTCGAAATTGTACCATTTGCTGATGTTGCTATAGCTTTTAATACATAGGTTCCAGTGTCTAGACCCAATAGTACTGAATCAATTTCCTGGTCGGAATTTGCGAACCCCCATTGGAACGGTGCCGTGTCATCTTTTCTGACCAAAAGGTCATTTAAGTAAAGTTCAATATTGAAAACACTTCCTTCGGTCACAGCAACCTCCACATCTAAATCATCTCCTTCGACTAACACGTCGCCTGAAGGTTTTTCGAAACTTAGCTCCAGGGACTCACAAAATGGTGTTTCGGCATTAGGCCCATGGATGTAGTCAATATAGGCATATCTAATATTCGAAGCGTCTCCGGGTAAGTCCAACCGAATTTTTGTAATGGTCTGGTCCATCCACGCATTGTCATCACTCATATCAAATACGAGCTCCTCAAAGACATTGGTTTCTTTTGGGTGTACCGTAACAACCCGGTCTGGTGAGAAACTATTAGCCTTGGAAGTACCCCAAAAGAATTGAAAGGGACCGTCTGCCTCGGACTTTGCCCTTATAACGATTTGTGGAGCCTGCGATCCTTTGAAGTTGAGACCGTCTCTGGTAATATAAGGGTCATTTGATTTATCCACTATTACTTCCCAGTATGCTTCATTGTCCTCGTTACTTTCAGTGAAATTCACCTTTTCAAAACCTTCGTTTGAATGTTTAAAATCAAACCTAAGATCAGAGGCACTATTGATAAGTCCGCAAGTTTCTGGCTCATGTATATCAGGTCTTCCATCTCCATCACTATCTGTGAGCACATTGATACCATTTAGGTCATTTGAAGTACATGGCAGTGGATCAGGTTGAAAGGTTCCGTTGTGATCCCAATTGAAGAAAATATTTAACCTATTACTCCCACCTAAATTTCTCAATTTTAAATAGACGTCTCCATTACTTGGGTCAATAAAGTAGGCGTTATCGGTTGCGTCTTCCACCGCTGACTTAGAATTTAGTAGTGGAAGTTCAAATTGATGTCCTGTTACTCGAAAATTACCTAGCTTTCCTAATCCTTTAAAACATGTAAGAGCTAAATCTCCTGGTTCACCTCTGTTCCATATAAGGAGGATACTTTTATTTGCTGGAGCCTGATCCATATAATAGCTATACATAAAACCCTCATTAACAATAAGGGGGAACTTATACGTTCCAGATGCTGGTGTTCCTGATTCGTAAAAACAGACGTCCTCTGTACTGGGTTTAGAACGAACAATAGACATCCTAACCCCACTTGCATTTATGCCAGCAAGCCACAATCCTGCAAAGAAATAATCACTTCTCGCTGCGTTCTCCCAAGATTCGTGTCTATATTCATGACCATCTATTAGAAATGGTATATCTCTGATCAGTGTTGTATTTGCTTTGCCGGTTAAACCTCCATCATAGTCCTTAAAAAATTGGCCAATCTTTCGGGTTCGAGTATCTTCTGTATGTGGCAAAGGTTTAAACCTAAATGGAAAAGGTTCTGAAAACCCCTTAGTGGTCCCTCTAAAAGAAGGGTTGAAATTCTCGGTGGCACCCCCACCGGCAATTTGTTTAATCATTTCGGCATTAGACCGATTCCATCCCTCGAAATGACAATCAATATGTCTGCCCGGTCCGTCATAAAACCGAAAAAACTCACGTACGCCTTCAAACAAACCGAGTTCTGTATCTGCATTAAAAAGGCTGTTTTCAATGGTAAGATCCCCTGCGAGCATGGTGATGGTTTTATTGTCACTGAAAACGCAATCGTAGAAAACGACATTTTCGTTATCACTATTTCCTAACCCACAATAAAGTGCCTGGTCATTTCCATAAAACAAACCATTCTTAATGAGCTGTCGAGTGCCTATATTCCATCCAAAATTTCTTTTTATCGAATGGTCGGCGTTAAGTTGATCAAAGACATCCCAGCCATTCATGCATGTATGAGCAACAAATCCATCGAAAGAACCTAGAGGCTGAGTGGTTGGATTCAATCCTTGAAAATAAGGCAGCTGTCCTGTTGCAAACATTGGACTTTTAGGAAAAGCAAACCAAAAGCCCGTACCTTCCGTTCCTGCGGCTACATTGTTTTCAAAGTAGTTATTGGGGTTGGTAATCCAGTAGGAGGCGGGTGTTCTGTTTTGTGGAGTGTCTCCAAGAGAGGGTTCATCTGAAAAATTATCAGAAGGGGTCGTTTGTTCCCCTTGTTTTGGTCTTCTTGTTACAAATACTACATTGTTTTTAATCGTATTGAAACGCTCACCACCATCTTCGAGAAAGATACCGTGCCCGATGTGGTCATAGGCAAACACGCCATCTACCGTTACATAGTCTGTTCCATGTATGGTTACGGCCCGGTTATAGGATTTATGGATGCTGCTGTTTTTTAGGTAGCTGCCTTTTGCTTTATCTTCATTCAGATGCCAGTGAAATGGATACCTGGCCAGAATGCCTTTTTGCCCCATTTTGTACAGTTCCACATGTTCTACGTGGGAGGTAGATCCGCGCATAACCATAATATGCCCACCAAAACCTTGCATGTCGCTTGTTTCATCACCCTGGATTTTGATATAATGCGAGAGTAACCCAACTTCTCCGAATATGTCTACATCCCAGGTTTTTCCATCGGTATGTCTGGTGTAGGACTTTGATCCGCCTATGTGCTTGTATTGAAGTGGCTGTGCCAGTGTAAGCGTTTTTTGATCTGCACTGATTGCACTAATTTCTACCTGATCTACTCTTTCCCATGCATTGCTCTTGTGTATGGCCAGAGCTGTGGATGTGAGTGCAATAATATCTCCAACCTCCCAGTCAACAGGCTCTTTTAACGTGATCTGTGAATCTCCCGCTTCGGCTGTTGTGGCAATATTTGTCCAGCTTTTTCTTTGTTTACCATGAAGCTCCAAAGTACCTCCATCTAGAACCATTATGCCTTTATATGCAGCAGGAGCATTATTGATTTTGGCTCCCTTTAACGTAATCACACATCGATCCGATGCGTGATAAGGATTGGATTCCGATCCTATTTCCAGTTTTCCTCCTCCGGCAACAAGTATACTTTCGGTTGCAAGTGCGATCCCGGCATCCGCTTCTTGACTGCTGAGTGCGTTGAGGGTTCCATGCACAGTGATGGATTTGGCTTTACAACTACCAATGAGTGTGAGGGTGACACCTGCTGGTATGATTATGTCATCACTGGCAGATGGTTTATCTCCGTTTGGCCAGGTGCTTGCTGAAGACCATAATCCAGATTGAATAGGCTCTATGGCCGATGACACAGCTGCAGACGTGCGACAAGTGGTTATGCCATCGTCTAGTTTATTACCCTCTTTAGGGTCCATCGGGACAAAGGCCATGCTTGCAGAATGAAGTGATATAAGCGCTATAATAGCTGACATTTTCATGGGTGCAGTATTGCGTAATATTTTAATAGCCTTCATAGCTGCTGGATAATTTTTAGTTGTTCAAAATGAAAACTTGTTTTGCGAAAGGTAAGAATAAACCCTGTTGCTGTCATACTGTACCTTCCGGCTTTATGCTCTGTCAAGTATCGTTCTAAAGGAGTCTGGCATAAATGTCAGACAGGTATATGAAATGAAGCGCAATGTAAAAGGCGTCATTTTGAAGGGGTTCAAAATGACGCACTTTTGATTTATTCAGGAGTGCCTATAACACTGATTGGAAGGAGTATTTCCCAGACCCCACTTCAAATACCTGATAGATTCCATCTCGCCCCAGGACTTTAATTGATTCATTATCTATGGTTTTTCCACCTTCTTTAATAGGAGTTCCTTCTTTGGATATTACATAGACCTTGGCTTTGGTGTTTACAGGTATTTCTACCTCTAGAGTGTATGCTGAACCATCAACTTTCCAAGATGACACTATTTTGCCATTAATAGACCCATATTTACCACGTGCATTAGTGAGTGCATTATTTCCAAGTTCTGGTTTAATAACGATATTCTTAAAACCAACTCCATTTTGGTCTATGCCTGCAATATTGCTAAACAAGTACTGTCCAAAAGCACCAAAGGCATAGTGATTGAAGGAATTCATTTTAGCATTCATGGCTCCATTATACCCATCTTCGGGTGTCCAGCTATTCCACCTTTCCCAGATGGTAGTTGCACCATGCTTTACCTGGAATCCCCAGCTAGGGTAATCTTTATTGAGAAGAATTTTGAAAGCAATATCTGACCTTCCTATAGATGATAGAGCTGGAAGCAACTGTCGGATTCCCAGAATTCCAGAGGTTGGCAGGTTGTCGTTGGCAGTAATGAGGTCAATAAGGTGCTTACCGGCCTTTTTTTTCAGGTTGGTAGGGAGTACATCGAAATATATAGCTGTAGCATAGGCTGATTGAGTGTGTCCAGTAAAGCCCCGTTCGCCTTCAAAGTACCCCTTGCCATCTCCGTATTTCGACTCATCGACGTGAATTCGACCGTCCTTACTAAGATAGTGTTTGATGAAAGCATTTACTGATTCATCATAGATGCTCTTATACCGTTCGGCATTTTTCTTTTGTCCAATTGCAGTACTCATTTCAGACATACACCGAAGTACATGTTGAAAGTATAATGAAGCCAAAATATCATGAGATGTGTGCTTTTCGGTCATTTCTAACCAATCTCCAAATCCTCCCCGCGGTTTAGCATCATCCCATGAATCTTCTGGATAGAATTTATGCTCAGCACTTTTTTGGATGTGATATTCGGTGAATTTGGTCATCGATTCATAGTGTTTTTCGATGATTTTGGTGTCGCCATAAAACTTATAGGTATTGTAAGGTACCATTACACCCGCGTCCATCCACCCTGGAGAGTACCAAACTAGTTTTGGGTATGGCCGAGGGGCAAATACGGAGTAGGGGCCTAAGTCATATTGTGCATCCCTTAAGTCTGTGAACCACTTTTGATTAAAAGCACCCAAAGTGGCATTGTATAATGCCGTCCTGGAAAAGATCTGTACATCACCTAGCCACCCTAATCGCTCATCTCTTTGGGGGCTATCCGTGGGAACTTCCATGAAATTGGAGCGTTGAGTCCAGATGATATTTTCATACATTTTGTTCAATACTTTGTCGGACGAACTGAATGTGCTCACCATGGGGATTGACGACCCAAAGGGAATACCCGTGATTGTACTAGATTCCGGTTTAGATTTCAGGCCGCTTACCTCTACATATTGAAACCCATGATAGGTGAATTTTGGCTCCCATATTTCTACGCCATTTCCCTTAAGAATGTAAGTGTCTGTGGCTCTGGCAAATCGCAAATTTTCCGTCATCAAAGAGCCGTCATCATGGAGCCGCTCACCAAAACGCATAACGATGGTGTCTCCCTTGTTGCCCTTAACATTTAGCCTTGCATGACCGGCAAAGTTTTGACCAAGATTAAATATGTATTTACCATGCTGTGGTTCGGTAATTTCAATAGGGGTGATTTCATTATAAACCTGGATGCTGTTGCCTGGGTAAGCTTGTAACTTACCTTCGGTTCCCTGGTGTAGGTAAGCGTTTGCCCATTTAGAGTCATCAAAGCCGGGCTTATTCCAGCCGGAGGGTTCAAGATTGGCATTATAGGTTACACCCATCAACAAATCAGCTGATATAAAGGCGCCTTCACTGGCCTTCCAGCTTTCATCTGATGCTACTGTAATTTTTTCGCCGTTTTCATATTCTACCTCGAGCTGACAAAAAAGTGCAGGATGCACACCGTACAATTCTCTGTTTCTTGGGTTTGACAATTCTTTGGGCCCAACATAGCCGGCATACCACCCATCTGCAATGATTGCTCCCAGAGCGTTTTCACCTGATCTCAGGTTGTCCGTCACATTGTAAGTCTTGTAATAGATTCGTTTATTGTAGTCAGTCCAACCAGGTGTGAGCAGATCATTGCCAATTTTATTTCCATTGATAGACATTTCAAAAACACCCAGTGACGTTACATACAGTGTGGCGTTTTTAATCTTACTATTTACGTTGAAGGATTTTCTTAAATACGGTGCAGGCGGAAGATGCAGTGGATCTGTTGGATTCTGGTCAGAGGTCTTATATCCGATCCACTTTGCTTCCCAGTCTTCCTTATCTAGCAATCCCATCGACCACATACCCACTTGGCTCCACTCTGAAGCCTGATTATTTTCATCCCAAACCCGAACCTGGAAAAAACAACTCTGTCCAGAGCTAAGCGGTTTGCCTGCATAGCGGACATTGGAGTTTTGGTTTGAATTTTGTTTACCTGTATTCCACAGAAGGCTTCTCTCAGATTCGAGATTTTTTTTAGAGGTGGCCACTTTAATTTGATAAGCCGTTTGAATTTTATTTCTCCCGGAAGAGGACATAACCCATGTTAGGCTTGGCTCTGGGTCATCGATACCCAACGGATTCTCGAAATAATTCACGGTGATTTTTTCTATGGAAATCGGATCGTTCGTATTTGTACAAGCAATGAGTACTAACCCTAGCAGAATTAGATATAACGTATTTTTCATGTTTGACTGTATTGATTTAATTCTAAAGCCTGAGTCCAAAAATCAGTTTGAACGTGCTAAAGATGCCTTAATATGTCAGGCTTTACATCCCGTGCATTCCTGCTCTTTCTGAAATTTTTATTACATAATTAACGGAATTATATGGGCATGCATCTGCAGGATGCCATCTCTGCAATCATTAAATAGTTTTGAGATAGTTTGCCTCAATCAGCTAGTTTATACTAGTCAGAAAACTCGAAGTTTGGATTTTAAATAAATGCTCACGCAATTTTTAACATGAAAAGGATTTATCTGATAGTGATTTTTGTATTCTCTACCTTTTTGCTTTGTGCACAATCAAAGCCTTTGTACGCATTTGATTTCAAAATGGAGCATATTCCTCTGCCAGAAAGGACTGCTCTGCTGGTAGAGGAGGGGTACTCAGGTGTTACGTTCGCTATGAAAAATGACGACCAGATTAAGAAGTACAATGACTACCTAAGTACAGTTGAAGCGAAAGCGGGTGCATTTTCAGTGCCGGTGGTTTACTTCCCGTATCATTTTCATCAAAGTGCCGAGGTTCAGCAAAGGCAGTGGGAAAAGGTTTTGGATGTGCCTTCATTAAAAAATGTCTGGGTCATTTTTGTAGATAGAGATTCTACTGCTACACAAAAGGAAATAAAAGAAAAGCTGCGCTATATGGCCCAAAGTGCTATGAGTGAAGGTAAGAACCTTATCATATACCCGCACGATAAAACCCTAATTGAATCTACGGAAGAGGCACTACCATACATTCAAGAATTAGGTATGTCAAATCTATATGTAACTATGCATTCATGCCATGAGATTCGAGCTGGAAACGGGAGTCGCATGCTAGAGGTAGCGATTAAGGCGGCTCCATATCTAAAGTTTGCATCTGTAGCTGGTAGTGATGTGACTATGCATTCCACGGGATCAGCCAACTGGGCGGATGCTATCCAACCTTTGGATGCGGGGGATTATGATATAGCTCAGTTTGTCTATGCGCTAGACAAGATCAGGTACGATGGAGAAGTATTCCTGCACACCTTTGGGTTAGAAGAAGAGCCGAGAGAACATCTGAGCAGGTCCATGAAGAAATGGAATGAAATCAACCGAACACTACCATCATCGTCTAAAAACATTTCGGATATTCTGGACGCTCCTGAAAATGCCTACTTTGATCAGGGCTCACAGTCTTGGTTTATCTCTAGTCTGGGCGGGGGTAAAGTGACTATTGAAAAAGACGGTTATGGTTGGATAACCAGACTAAACAATAATTTGGAGGTGGTTGCTTCAAGGTGGGTGGATGGTTTAGATGCCCCTACAGGCATGACATCCCACGAAGGATATCTGTATGTTACAGACAGAGGAGTACTGGTGAAAATCAGCATAGCTACTGGTGAGATCCTGGAAAAGATTGAGTTACCCGGCGCTCGATTTCCCAATGACGCAGTTGTAGCAGCAAATGGAGATATCTACGTTTCTGAAACTTATGACAACACCATTTATAAAATCGGGAGTTCTGGAAAAGCAGAGGTTTGGTTAAAACTTAGAGCTTTAGAATGCCCCAATGGATTGTGTGTAGATGGCAACCAGTTAATTGTAGCGACCTGGGGACCAATGACCAATGAGGCAACTTTCGAAACAAGTAGAAAGGGGACCCTGAAGAGCATTAACCTTAAGACGAAGGAGATCAATAACATTGGCAAAGGCCCCATTGCTAATTTCGACGGAGTAATTAAGTTCAAAAAACATTATTATGCTACCGATTGGGTAGGGGGGCGACTATTAAAAATCACCAAATCTGGAGCAGTTACGGAGGTTTTGACAGGATTCAATCAGTTTGCTGATTTGGGAATTGACCTGGAGCGCGGAATCATTGTCGTACCTGAGATGAGTAAAAATAGATTCATTAAACTAAATCTGGAGGGCTTATAACTCAGGATAAACCAAACACAATGAAACGACTATCAATAGTTACACTGGTAATTTTCATGTTCTTCTCAGGGGGTGGGTATGCGCAAAAGGTCGGCAAATCAATCCAGCTTTTGGATCGTAAACTCCGGAAATTTGAAACATGGATGTGTGTTCCTCATGCTTCG
Source organism: Marinoscillum furvescens DSM 4134 (assembly GCF_003386095.1). Lineage (GTDB taxonomy): Bacteria > Bacteroidota > Bacteroidia > Cytophagales > Cyclobacteriaceae > Marinoscillum > Marinoscillum furvescens. The sequence continues at coordinate 9,248 of NZ_QREG01000010.1, forward strand.
GTGTCAGGACTACCTGAGGGTACATATCAATCTGAAAACGTTCATGATGGGGAGCCCATGGGGCTTAACAATGATGTGAAGGATGTTTTTTCTGTCATAAGAGAAGATGGGGAGCTAGTGCTGAAAGTGTCGGGAGAGATATATGGTGGCCTTACGACCAAGGCAGAGTATGCCAACTATCATCTGAGCATGTGGCAAAAATGGGGTGACAAGAAGTGGCCACCGCGTGAAAACGCACTGCGCGATAGTGGGATTCTCTACCACTGCTATGGACCTCACGCTGCATTTTGGGAAGTATGGAAATATTGCCTTGAATTTCAGGTGCAAGAAACTGATTTAGCAGATTTTATTGGTTTGGGGAGCGAAGCAGATGTTAAGGGAATAGTGAAAGAGGAAAATGGAAAAAACAGAAAGTGGTATGACCCTACTGCTGATTCATACCTCAAGCCAGGTGGGCTTATTCAAGCATCAAAGGAGTTAGATGCTCCGCACGGCGAATGGAATCACCTGGAACTATATGTAGTAGGGGATAGGGCCATTCATGTTGTAAATGGACAAATTGTAAATGTACTTGAAAATACCCGTAAGCCCGATGGTACTACGCTTAGATCAGGTCAAATACAAATTCAGTCCGAGGCAGCAGAGGTGTATTACAAGGAGATTGTATTGACACCAATTAGTGAATTTCCAGTAGAAATCATTAGTCAAGTAAGGTTCGAAAATTGAAGCACGATTGGTTCGAGAGGGCTTTTGGTGTTCTAGTTTATTAAAATTTAAAGTGATTACAAATATGGGGTTTTCAATTGTTCAGAGAGATACGACAAAGCGATCCGTTTTCTTCATTTATCTGGTAATATTTTCATTTCTGAGTGTGGCAAACACTACGGAAAATCCATTAACTGCCTACGACCTCAAGGTTGAATATTTAGAAAATCCTTCTGCGATTGATGTGGAGCACCCCAGATTTAGCTGGAAAGTTAGGGGAGAAGGAAGAAATAGGGTTCAGTCTGCATATCAGATCGTTGTTGCTACTACCCGGGAGAAACTGGCTGCTGGAGACTGGGATGTATGGGATACAGGTAAGGCTGTGACCAACCAGACAAACCAAATCGAGTATAACGGAGCTTTGCTGGAATCCAAAGCTGAATATCACTGGAAAGTTCGGGTTTGGGATGAAGGTGATATTCGATCAGAGTGGAGTGTTCCCGCAAAGTGGTCTATGGGAGTACTACACTTCTCAGACTGGGAAGGTTTGTTCATCGGTTTAGATGTAGGTCAATTTGAAGGTAACAAATATGATAGTCTATACCTACCACCTGCACGCTATTTGCGCAAGTCCTTTTCGGTGGATAAGAAAGTAAAAAGAGCAACAGCCTACACTACGGCTTTGGGGGTTTATGAATTTCGGTTAAATGGGGCTAAAGTTGGAGATTATTACCTCTTACCTGGATGGACCGATTATAACAAGAGAGTTTATTATCAGTCGTTTGATGTTACCGATATGATTACCACAGGCGAAAATGTTGTCGGCGCAGTGGTGGCTGATGGCTGGTACAGTGGGTATATAGGCTATGCCCTCCTGGTAAGGCTTGATAAGGTTCGTGGTTTTTACGGGGAAAACCCATCTTTTATGGGGCAAATAGTTATCGAATATGAAGACGGTAGCGAGGAAGTAATAGCATCAAACAAATCATGGAAGGCAAGTCAGGGGGGCATTCGGGAAGCGGATATTCTGATGGGGGAGACCTATGATGCCACTCAGCAAAATGAAGGGTGGGATGCCCCCGGGTTTGAGGATAGCCTATGGATGAGTCCTAAAGTCTACACGTATCCAAATGGCAGACTGCAGGCCTATCCAGGCGAACTAATCGAGGAGCGAGAACGGCTGACCCCTCTTTCGGTCAAAGAGCCTAAACCCGGCACCTATGTTTTTGATTTGGGTAAGAACATTGCAGGGATCGCAGAACTTAAAGTAAGGGGGCAGAAAGGTACGAAAGTGAAAATTAAGTATGGTGAAATCCTCAATTCAGACGGTACCGTCCTTACGGAAAATCTAAGAATGGCGCGAGCTACAGATACCTATATTCTCAGCGGTCAGGGGGAGGAATTGTGGCAGCCGAAGTTTACTTATCATGGGTTTCAATATGTGCAGGTAACAGGATACCCCGGTGAGCCAGACGCGGATGCCATCACTGGAATTGCCTTGAGTTCTATAGCCACGGACGCTAGTACTTTCAAGAGCTCCAATGGGATGAACAACCAGCTTTATAGTAATATCCTCACTACACAAAGCGCGAATTTCTTTGAAGTACCAACCGACTGTCCACAGCGGGACGAGCGTCTCGGCTGGACTGGGGATGCACAGACCTATTGTCGCTCTGCAAGTTACAACGCTGATGTTTCGGCTTTTTTCACCAAATTTCTTGTGGATTTGGATGATGCACAGCGTTGGTATGGGGCGTATCCGAATTTCGCTCCATTTCCATATTCCAGGCCTGATCAATATGCTCCGGCCTGGATGGATGCCGGTGTGATTATCCCCTGGAATATGTACAAGGTTTACGGGGATACCCGAATCGTGGAACGGATGTATCCAGGCATGAAAAAATTCATGGATTTTCAGGCAGATGCCAGTACGGATTATTTGCGGCCAGGAGGAGGTAATAACTGGGGCGACTGGCTGGCAGTGGATGAGCAGACCAGTCATGATTTCATAGGCAGCTCTTATTATGGATATGATGCTAAGCTCATGGCAGAAATGGCCGAAGCTATTGGTGAAAATGAGGATGCGGTTTCTTATATGAATTTGTTTAATAACATCAAAAAAGCATTTGCTAAAAAGTATATTCTTGAAAATGGATACACAACAGAAGACACGCAGACGTCTTATGCGCTGGCACTGTACTTCGGGCTATATCCGCATGACCTGGCACAAAAAGGAGCCGACCGACTGGCCGAAAAAGTCATAAATAATGGGAATAAGTTTTCAACAGGGTTTTTAGGGACAAAGCATGTGATGCTCGCTTTGGCACAATATGGATATGCTGATTTATGTTTTAAACTGTTTCAGCAGACTGAGTACCCAAGCTGGGGGTATTCAGTGGTAAACGGCAGTACTTCTATATGGGAGCGATGGAACAGCTACACCAAAAACCCTGATGAAAATTCATCACTCAATGCTGCCATGAACTCATTCAGCCACTATGCCTTTGGTTCCGTTGCGGAGTGGATGTTTATCCATGGCCTGGGGATTGATACAAATGATGAGGGATTTAGGAATATCATCATCAAACCAGCCATCAGTAAGGAAATGGGGAGCATGGTAGGCAGTTACGAGAGCATCAATGGACTTATTGAATCAGGTTGGGAGATGAAAGGCAACAGACTTACCCTCAATGTTACCGTTCCTGCCAACACCAGGGCAGAAGTGTACATCCCCACATCCAAAATTGCGTCAATTAAGGAAGGTAAGACCAAACTCAATAAGCACGAAGGCCTTAAGATTTTGGAAGTGATTGAAGATGAGGCCGTGGTTGAAATAGGTTCGGGTAAGTATTCTTTTTCATGCACTTGGAAACAATAGCGTCGAAGTATTTTTAGTATTGTTCATGGCTTTAAATTTTAGCACTGATTTGAAAGAATGGATTATTGAAAGTCAGTCTTAGTGAGAATAAAGCCCGAACTATGACTAAAGTCGACCTTCGGGTTTTATTTGAATATATGAAGAGTAAACAATGACCTGAGTGTACCCACCCCGTACCAGAATGGCTCTCAATAACTATGCTCTTTTGCTATGTTTGTGTATGACTACTATCTACTCAGTGCGGCAGCAGCACCCTGATCGATAGATGAAAAAACAAAAGTGTTTTACTCAATCCAGTTATTATTTCGTCCACTAGGCTTATGATGAAAAACAATTGTGATTAAACTTGGGCTTGCAGGACAATCAAGGAGTCTATTCAATCCTGTTGCCGGTTTCCATAATATAATCGTGCATCCTAAAACAAAAACCCCGAAAGCGACTAAAGTCACTTTCGGGGTTTTTCTATGTGATTATATGCCGAAGGTTATTTCCTAGTTCTTGATAAACCTCTCTACATGCGTTTTGTTATTATGAACTAATTTGAGCAAATAGGTACCCGTTTTTAATGACTTGATATTGATTGTTTTCGAGTCATTAAGTATTTGGGAATGAACCATTTTGCCACTCAGGTCAAAAATATTGACCTCTGCATTTTTCATCTCATCATTCGCAAAGGCAACATTAAGGAAGTCTTTTGCTGGATTCGGGAAAAGTATGAACTGTTCGTTGAGTATGACTTCATCTTCAGAATTAGCATTTGCTGTTCTGCTGCCCGAGCAGGCATCTTCCACAAAATCCTGAGCCCTTACGTAATCGATCCATGTATGATAAGAACCAGACGCATCTACCGGAAGGTCGATTCTCAGCTTGGTGATGGTCTCATTCTGCCATTCTGAATGGCTTCCAACATCAAAAGTGAAATCCTGTAAGCTGCCAGTAACCGTTCCCGATGTTATTGATTTGTTTGCGGAGAAATTTGGGCTGCTGGCAGTGGCCCAGAACAGTTGAAACTGACCGCCGGTTACCTGGGTTTTTCCTCTAATCACAATGGATGAAACCTCATCAGCATCGAAGTTCAGGCTATCTTTCACTATGTAAGGATCGTTGAGATTGTCCACTCTCATCAGGTACTCGCCTGCTACAGTAAAGGCATAGGCACTGATGTGGTGTGTGTCCAAAAATCCCTGGTTGGAACTGGTGAAATCATAGCTAAAATCCCCAGCATCACTGTCTGACATACAAACACTAGATTCCTCGGTCTGAGTAAGTCCGTCTCCATCAACATCCGCATCTGAGTTAGCTATTGTAATATTTATCGTTGCAGATTCTGTGAAGGCTCCATCATTATCCGTTGCTTTGGCTTTGAGGTTGTAGCTTCCCTGGCTCGCAAAACTGGTAGTAATCGAATAAGGGCTCTCTGTATCCGTAGAAATTAAGTTGCCATTTGAGTAAAAGTCAACTTTGGTAATCCACCCGTCACTATCGTCAGAATTGGCCGTAATGGTCACATTTTGACCAACTGTAAAAGTTGCTCCATTGCCAGGTGAAGTGACACTTACCGACGGTGATTGGTTAGGACAAGGACCGTCTGAGGCATTGGGGCCATGAATGTAATCAATGTAGGTATGTACATTGGATGAGGCATCTGGGGGAAAATCCAGTCTTATTTTCGTGATGGTTTCCCCCGTCCAGCTAGAGAAACTGCTCATGTCAAATGTCAGTTCCTCATACACATTGGTCTGTGCCGGGGCTACTGTCACTGATCTTGCAGCCGAAAAACCCGTTTGGGTAGTTGTAGCCCAATAAACCGTAAAAGCCCCTGCTGCTTGAGATTTTGCCCGAATGTTTAGCTCAGTCACCTGGCTTCCACTGAAGTAAAGCCCATCCCTTACGATGTATGGATCATTTGCATTGTCCGCTCTGAGTAGCCAGTCTGTACCACTATTTACATTATGTGCAGCGATTTGATTCATGGTAAAAGATTCTGTACTTCCATTGAAACCAAAATTTAGATCAGAAGCATTATTGACAAGCCCACAATTTTCCTGTTCGAAAACATCAGACCTGCTATCTCCATCAGTATCCAGAGCTGTGACACCTTCCAGTTCACTCGAAGTGCATGATAGACCAGGGTTTGTGTAGGTGCCATTGTTATCCCAGTTGAAGAATATGTTTACTCGGGTGTCTCCTCCATCGGCTACCAATTTCAAAAAGACATCACCACTGGAGGGGTTTATGTAGTATGCATTATCGGAAGCGTCCCTTACTCCCTGTTCAGTGCTTGGGTTTAATATGGTGAACTGATGTCCATTTACCCTGAAATTGCCCAGTTTTCCAAGCCCTTTAAACCTCACGAGTGTTTCATCGTCAACATCTCCTCTGTACCATATCAATTGCACTTTTTTGGTGTCAGGGGCTTTACTGAATCTGTAGGTGTATTCAAAATCTTCATTTACTATCAGTGGAAACTTCGTGGTGCCGCTGGTCGCAGCTGCTGGTTCAAAGAAGCAAACATCAGAAGTGCCTGATTTGCTTCTGGTAACAGACATGTCCACGTCATTACCTATGGCATGTAGCCAAAGCCCTGCAAAGTAATAATCAGATCGGGCAGCATTTCTCCACGAAGGATGCCTGTACTCATGGCCATCGGTTAAGAATGGAATATCCCTGATGATGGTGGTGTGGGCTTTACCAGTCAGACCACCGTCATAATCTTTGAAAAATTGCCCGACTTTTCGTGCTTCAGCATTGCTGGGCAAGGGTACATACCTGAAATTGAATGGTTCATAAAAACCTTTGGTTGTTCCTGTGAAAGAAGGGTTAAAGTTTTCTGTGGCTCCTCCACCTACATTTTGTCGCACCATGTAAGTGTAAGAGCGGTTCCATGCTTCGAAGTGGCAGTCGATATGCTGGCCTGGGCCATCATAGAAACGAAAGAACTCACGATCCCCTGTAAATACGCCTAAATCAGAGTCACCGACAAAGAGCGAGTTCTGGATTTTTAGGTCTGCAGCCAGCATGGTTGTGATCTGATTATCGCTAAAGACACAGTTTCTATAGACAACTTTGGAAGGATCACCACCATTGCCTAGTCCACAATAAAGAGCTGTTTCATTGCCGTAAAACAAGCCATCATCAAAGTATTGATCCGTATTAATATTCCAACCAAAGTTTTTCTTGATCGAGTGATCTGGATTAAGTTGATCAAAAACATCCCACCCATTCATGCAGGTGTGCGCTACAAATCCTTCAAATTTTCCCAATGGTTCTGTTGTTGGGTTTATCCCATCAAAGTGACTGATACTTCCACTTGGCCCCATGGGGCTGGTAGGTAGTGCTATCCAAAAGCCCGTTCCTTCTGTTCCCGCTGCTACATTATTTTCAAAGTAGTTGTTCGGATTGGTGATCCAAAAGGAAGCCGGAGTTCGGTTTTGTGCTTGATTTAACTCATTGTCTGAATCTGTAAGTTCATCTCCGGCATTCGGTCTTCGTGTAACAAAAACAACGTTGTTCTTTATTGTATTGAAACGTTCTCCTCCATCTTCCAAAAATATGCCATGTCCAATGTGGTCATAAGCAAAAATACCATCTACTGTCACAGAGTCCGTGCCGTGAATGGTTACTGCTCTATTGAATGACCTATGCACGCTACTGTTTTTGAAGTAACTTCCATAAGCCATATCCTCATTCAAATGCCAGTGGAAAGGATACCGACCCAATTCCCCTTTTTGTCCCATTTTGTAAAGTTCTACATGCTCCACGTGTGCCATAGAGCCGGGCATCAGCATGATATGACCACCAAAACCATCGGCTTCATTTGTGCCGCTCATATCTCCCTGGATTTTTATGTAGTGAGAAAGCAGTCCTACTTCCCCTTCAATAGCTACGTCCCAGGTTTTACTATCTGAAGCCCTGGAATAGGTCTTGGATTCTCCCAGGTGCTTATACTGTAGTGGACTCTGCAGCGTAAGGGTTTTGCTATCTCCACTGATGCTGGTGATTTCCACCTCATCCACGTGCTCCCATTCATCGCCTCCTGCACTGGCCAGGTCAGTGGAGGTCAGTGCTATGATATCTCCCACTTCCCAGTCTACGGCTTCCTTTAGGGTGATCTGTGTTGCTCCTGCATTAGCCGTAGCGCCAAGGTTTGTCCAGCTTTTTCTGACCTTTCCATGCAGCTCCAGGTCGCCTCCTGACTTAACCATGATTCCCTTGTAGGATCCTCCAGGAGAGGTTGTTTTATTGCCTGTCAATGTTATGACACATCTGTCAGTGGCGTGATAGGGTTGAGCTTCCGTTCCGATTTCCATTAACCCTCCATTTTCCACCACAATGCCATGAGCTCTTAAATCAATCCAGGCACCTCCTGGTTGCCAATTGACCCCTTTCAATGTACCATGCACTGTGATGGTCTTCGCTCGACAAATTCCGGCCATGGTTAGGGTCATGCCTGAAGGGACAATGACATCATCATTTTCTGTGGGCAGACTCCCGCCGGGCCAGGTGGAAGTCTGGTACCATAGGCCAGAGCTGGAAATGGTAATTGTAGCAGCTTTTAATGCTGCCGGTAGCGTGAGTATTACCAGTAGTAACACTAGTTGTAAGGTTCTAAACATATTGATAGTGTTTTAGTTAGCCTGCAATGAAACTTATAAAATGATAAATTCTCATCCCGTACCCACCCGTTGATTGTGTTTTTATCAAATTTTCAGTTTTATAAGTTTTTGATTGATTATTTATAAAATCGTCATGCCAAGTGCATGTCTTTGAGGAGTCGCCAATTTGGAATGGGCAGTTGAGTGTAATAGCCTGATGGTTTATTTGGTACACCTGTATGTGCAGGAAGGCTGAACTCATGGTTTTGGCTAGAATTGTGTCCAAATAAATAATTACTAGATGAAATTAAATTCAAAGATTATTATGCTTTGGGTGGCGGTTTTGTTGTACAACGGAAGTTATGCTCAAACTGTCTTTGATCAGAAAAAAATAGAGAATGCGATGGTCAGAGCCATGGAATGGCAGGAGGCGCATCCGATATTTGAAATGGACACCAGGGATTGGACATGTGGGGCGTACTATACTGGTGTGTCCAGAGCGCATAAGTCTACACGCAATCAAGTGTTTCTGGCAGCACTGAAGATGGCAGGTCACTACAACAACTGGGAGCCGTATAAGCGGCTTCATCACGCAGATGATATCATTATCTCATACTCCTATTTATATGCCAATACGATAAGAAAACGCATCGTAGACTTAAAACCTACTCACGAGTTTATTCAGCATCACTTATATGAGCCCAACGCCTTTACCAATGGGTCAGATACCACACTTATGAAAATTCTTTGGTGGTGGTGTGATGCGCTTTTTATGGCACCACCGGTCATCGCTTATTATGCCGAGCAAACGAATGATAACTCTTTACTGGACGCTATGCACGAGCAATATAAGCAGACATATGACCTCCTTTATGATCAGGAAGAGCACTTGTTCGCGAGGGACACACGGTTCTTGTGGGATGGCGTAGATGATATAAAGGAGGAAAATGGTAAAAAGGTGTTTTGGGGAAGGGGTAATGGTTGGGTGCTTGGCGGCCTTGCTTTGGTTCTTGATCACATGCCAAAGGACTATGAGCATCGGGAGTTTTATGAGCAGTTGTATAGAGAGATGGTAGCCAAACTCAAAGAATTACAACACAAGGATGGTCTTTGGAGGCCTAGTTTGTTATCGCCAGAGTCATACAGTTTTGGTGAGGTAAGTGGGAGTGGTTTTTATACTTTCGCTATTGCCTGGGGAATTAATAATGGACTTTTGGAAAAGGATGAGTACCTGCGTGTGGCTATTGACGCCTGGAAGGGGCTTCAGAAATGTCAGCAGAAAAGTGGAAAGGTTGGCTGGGTTCAGAATATTGGTGCTGAGCCAAACAACGCTACCAGTGAAAGCTGGCAAAATTTTGGAACCGGAGCTTTTCTATTGGCAGGAAGCGAAGTGATTAAGCTGAAGAAGTAAGCTTCGCTTTGACATAGCTAATCAACAGGGGGGCTCTTACTCACCGCAATATGATTGCGGTGAGTGCTCCTTAGCTTGTCCGAAGAGGATCATGATATTTGATGTCTTTAAATCCGAATGCCTCCGCTGAAGGTCCCTTATCTCTTAAAAATGTTAATTTATTTAACGCCTCACTGGTTTTTGGGTAGTTTCCTTCTTCAATCCACCACAATGCAGTATAGACTTCCTTCAGGTGGACAAACCATTCTTTTCTTCTTCTCAGTAATTTTCCATGAAGATTGCTGAACGTGAAGTTTTTGAGAGATTCCACATTTTCCCAAACGGTGATATTGATCAGGGTTTTGTCGTCAGCCTCAGGAGCATCGGGATCTTCCTCTAATCTCCACACATATCCTGGGCTGGTTTCAGCCTCCTGATAAACGCTTTCAAGGTTATCCATGAACTCTTTCATGACAGGGTCATTCATGTTTTCTCCTTTGATAACTGCTACATTGATTTGCGCTAGCTGATATCGGCTCATTTGTTAGTACAATTAATCTTTTAGTCTTACTGGTTGAGTACCTACACCTTAGTAGTCAAAGTCAAATCTACGATCCGGCGCAGAATCTCCATCTAAAAAGAATGCGTCGATATCGGTTAATTGCTGCGGGTTATCAGACCAGTGAAAGTAAAACGAAGGTTTTGCTTCCAATTCGAGCTTTGCAAGCGGAATGGATAGTTCAAGCTCCGAACCTGAGTAACTGAGTTTCGTTTCTCCGATCGTTGACCAACCATTTTCTGTCCATTTTTGAATGCTAGAGGTGTTTTCGTCCACGGATTGGTTGATTAAGAAGTCATAGCCTTCCCAGCCCGTACTTTTATTTTTGTCAGTATCTAAAAACAAAAGCATCCAGTTAGGGTCTTTTGAAGATGTCAGCACGTTGGAGGTTTTGGCATAGGCATAAAGCGCCTGTTCATCGTAGGAGACTCTGCTCTCAATGATGTCGTTTCTACCCGTAGTGTTCGTCAACCTAAGGCTGGGATCATAACCGGCATGGTCTCGATGGGTGATATCATTTACCGGATCCTGGTAAACAGGTAGTACGTCGGCCCAATCAGAGAACTGGCCATCAATTTTTATTGGGGCATTGCTGTACTCGTTAGGAGGGGGAGTTATGCCTTTGTATCTTCTGATGTTGGAGATGAGCTGGTAATAGTAGTTATCCGTGTAGCCACCTTTCATAGGGGCTATATCCCGGTTAAATTCTTTGGTAAATACGTCAACGAACATTGGGACGTGTTCTGAAATTGGCTTGCCTGCAAATTCGGTTTTTCCGGCCCGGTGGTCAAACCTCTGGGCAAGCCATTCATTCCATTGTGTGACCATGACCACTTGTGGATCCACTTCCAAAGCTCTGTCCCATTGCTCCTGAAACTGGAGTCCCATATCTGTAAAATCCGTGTTGTAGTCATCATTGACTAGTGGTTGTTTGCCATTTTGGTAGCTCTTGCCTAAAGGGTTTCCCGGGTGATGAGCCACTGATACAGTGATTTGTTCAGGTACATTAGGATCCTCTTTCCAGCCATAGTCCTGAGGGTACTTGTCCAGCCATTGCCAGTGGTTAGGCTCTTCTTTGGTTTTGGTCCATGCCCAGCTGTATTTGATAGTAAAGAAGTCCTTCACCTCAGGTCTGAGTACTGTGTCTTCCGGGTGTCCCAATACCAATGGCTTTCCGTCCCACCTAAACCATAAGTCTTCATGCAATCCCTTAGAATAAAATTCATCGTAGAGCTCGTTCATTACTCGGCCGCTTTTTGTGTTGGACAGAAAACATATTTCGGGGGTTGATATGCCCTGCTGTCTCATTTCCGTTGAAATTTCACATAGCAGTTTGACTGTTTTGAGATAGGTGCGATTGTTCGTTACATCAAAGAAAATAAAATCAACATCGGCATTAGAAAGCATTTGAAGATCCTTTCTGATTACCCAGGGATCATCAGATCGGTAATATCCATACTCAGGTTCACCCCAAAAATGAAATTTACCTTTCGGCCCCCAATGGCGGTCACTTTCAGGCTGTTTCAGTATCTGGGTGATATCATAGATTTTGTTACCATGATAGCCATGCCAGATGTAATAGAAAACCCCTACAAACTTGTCCTCTTTTTTTTGACCAACATCCTCATAGCTGGGAAGCGTACGCCCTAATGCGTCCGTAGCTACCCAATGGTGCGTGCTAAACATCGGACTACCCGTGGTGCTTGATTCAGAGACGGGCTGATTTTGATGTGTGATGCACGAATTACACAGTAGGATGACCGCACACTGAATGCTGAGATTTGATAATGTCATTTATTTCAATTTTTTAGTCGAGTGAAATAACAAACTTGGTTTCAAATATCCATACAGTACCCACATGCTATGTAGCCTGTGATCACACCAAAAAAATGGAGCTACAGGTCTTAAGGTCGATATGAACAGTAAGGAGAAGGAGCACATGATCAGCACGGTGAAATAATGCTGTCTTAAGTGAATTTTTGACCATAAATAATGAGAAAGCTAATACTAATGGTTTTGTCGTGCACGGTGTTCCAATGCACAGAAAAGGAAAGAATTGTTTAAAACAATTCTTTCCTTTCGATAGTGAGTAAGTAACCTGGATATGCAAATATTCGGTCTGGAGCTTTGACTTCACGGTGCGTTCAAATGTCTCTTGATGCGCTCGATACCGAAAAGGTAGTTAAAGGTTCATAGCTTTCTCGAAATGGTACTACTACTTTCCATCTTCCAATTCCTTTATCAACCATTTAGCAAACCCAAGGTAGGAGTAGGGGTCAGATTCGGGCCCTACTGGTCTTTGAGATCCGCATGAATGAGGAAAGGCATTCAGGTAGTAGTACATGTTTTTGTGATGCTTGGGTAGTCCTCTTTCCCAGAAAGCCCTGAGCCAGTCTCTTTCCAGAAAGTCTGTGTAAGTCTCACACTCTTTGTATTGGTAAGGGCCATAGTAAAAGATGTAGTCTTTACCCTGATCTAATACCCACTTGGCTCCTCTGGCTATTTCCTCCGGGTTGGAGATTTCATTTCCCAATGGCCAGTAGCGGTTAAACTGATGTGACTCTACACAGATCCCGTCCATGGTACTGATAATGGCTCTAGCTTTAGGGTCATCCAGGAAAACTGCCGGATGCACGACCATTTGGATCAGTTTGTAGTTATCGTGCCTGATGAGCCCCAGGGCATGGGCATCTTTAAATACTTTTCGGGTATCATCCACGTCTCTTTGATGCAGTATTCTTGGGTCTCCCTCTATGGGGCCAGTATCGCCATTTTCTTTATCGTATAGCCATCCTTCACGACAGATGATGATATGTTTCACTTCATTACCTTCCTGTTCGTGCAGACGAATGGTTTGAACTAGCTTGTTGGTTTTCGGATTGGTGTCTACCCAATCTTTCCCTTGCTGGTGTATATAATGTTCAAAAAAACGCTCTTTGGTTTTGAATGCGCCATTGTAGCCCTTCACCACATCCATGTGTTTGGCTGTATAGTTGTTTGGTTTTAGCACGTCATCATAGTTGCCAATACCGGGTTTCCAATGGGCCACAGTTCCGCCACCGGTGGCTTCATGCGCACTGTCCCGTGGGTATGGCCTTATGCCCACTTTAGAACGGTTGCTTTGAGCCTGGGCACTTATATTTGAGATCAGACAGAAGAGAATAAGAAGCTTTGGAAGGCTATTCATATAGTTCATGAGGGTGTTATTTATTGATTAAGGTTTTTATTATTCTACTATGATTTTTTCAGTAATGACCGTGTTGGATTGACCTCTTGCTTGAATAACATAGGTTCCCTTTTTCCATCCATCCACATTAATTTCGAATACCTTGTTGGGTTTCTCGCTTTTGTAAATAATCTGCCCGGTCAGGTTGTAGATTATGAGATAGGATTTTGAGGTAAGGGTCACCTGTAGTTTGTCATCTGCCGGATTCGGATAAGCGTTGATCCAACTTTGATTGAGTTTCTCGTTACCCGTAATGAGACTTTGCCCCTTATAGTGATACCTGAACCTCCGATCAGGAGCCGCATCCCCGTTGAGAAAAAAAGTGGTTTCATCGTTCAATTCTCCCGGATTATCAGCCCATTTGAAATGAAAATTGAGTGAGGAATTTTCAAGCCCCATCGCCACCCTCGGAATAGCCAACTCTATTTCGCGATCGCTAATAGATATGGATAGTTGCTGCGCATTTCCCCATTCTGTTCCGCTCCATTCCTTGATAGTGGTTTCCATAGCAGAGTTGAGGCTATGGTTGACCACAAAATCGTAACCTTCCCAACCTGTTTTTAAATCCCTGTCCACATCGATAAATAGAAGCATCCAGAAATTATCTGTTGAGGAGGTAAGTGCTTGATTCGTTCTAACATAGAAGTATAGGTTTTCATCATCTGACATGACTTTAGACTCAACAATATCATTACGGCCAGTTGTGTTCGTGTACTGAACGCTTTTATCGTATCCCATAAAGTCCCGGTGCTCAACATCGCCAGCAGGATCCCCAAAAGAAGGTGTGACATCTTGCCAATCGGAATAATCATTATCCAGTGTGATGGTTTTTGGAGGAGAGGCAGCTTCAGGTTCGTCCATCCCTTTGTATCTTAGAATGTTAGACATCATCTGATAATAGTAACTGTCCGTATAGCCTCCTTTCATTGGCGCAATGTCGCGATTGAACTCGACGTTGAGTACATCTACAAAGTAGGTGTCTCCATGGCTGATCGGCCTTCCTCCATAATGCGTTTTGGACGGATTGTCCCAAAGCTTACGCTGGGCTAACCATTCGTTCCATTGGGTGATCATAACTACCTGCGGATCCACCTCCAGGGCTCTTTTCCATTGCTCCTCAAATCCTTTTCCTTCGTGGGTTATGCTGGACGTATAGTCAGCATTGACAGTGGGTTGGCTTCCGTTATGATAACTTTTCCCATAAGGGCTTTCTGGATGGTGGGCTGTTGATACGGTAATTTGTTCTGGTATGTTAGGGTCATTGACCCACCCCCAATCTTGAGGAAACTTGTCAAGCCACTGCCAGTGGAATGGTTCATTAACCGTGTTGGTATGGGCCCAGCTTCGTCTGATTTTGAAAAAATTCCTAACCTCTGGTCTAAGGTCAGGGTCACTCTCTATGCCCAATATCAATGGTTTGAATTGCCAGTAGAACCACAAATCTTTGTATAAATCTTTCGAGTAAAATTCATCATACAGTTCGTTCATAATCTGACCGCTTCTCGCATTGGTCAGAAAACATATGTCTGGTGTGGGGATCCCCTCTAGTCGCATTTGCAGCGAAACCTTGCAGAGCTCCTTGACTGTTTCCAGATAGGTAACAGCATTGGTTACGTCGAAGAAAATGAAATCAACACGAGCATTGCTTAGCATTTGTAAATCCCTTCGAATGACCCAGGGATCTTCGGACCTGAAATACCCGTACTCCGATTCACCCCACCAGTGAAACTGGTTCACAGCACCCCAGGCAGGATTGTCTGATGATAATGGATGTGACGGATTGCTTTCCATTATTTTAGAAATATCATAGACTTCATCCCCATGATAGCCTGCCCATAGATAGTAGAAAACGCCAACTGTGCGATTGTCTCTTACTGGTCCTACCTCATCAAAAGTGGGCATTTCCCTTCCCAGTGCATCTGTCACCACCCAGTTGCTCATATAATCGTGATTTGCGACCGGCGTATTTCCTGAGTCCACTTCACCTACATAAAAAGTCAGTTTAGCACTTGCAGCGGCGTACTGAGTGTTGCCTTCCTGAGTGGCCAGCACCTCAACTAGACCAATTTGCCCTGTGAGAGATATGATGTTACCCTCTATTTGGGCGGGCCCGGAAACAATGCTATAGGTGACAGGTAAACCTGATGAGGCGGTTGCATTGATTTCGAAAGGAGGATCCTCTACGTTTTTTGAATCTACAGGATCGAAACTTATGGATTGCTCTAGCAACTCAGAATTTGAAACCTTCGCATTGAACAACCTGAGGGTAGCATTTCGTTGACATATGGCTACTTTACCGTTTTCTTTGACTTCTCTTTCGGCAAAAGACCCGAGTGCGTCCATTTCAGAATCGTAAACGCTTCCTGAAGTGTAAGTAAGGTTTTCCTTGTCTGAGAGCTGGATGAGAAAATGTGGTTCATCATTGACAAATACATATATCACATTATCATTGTCTTAAATTCTGAATGTATTTTGATGCTTCAAGCTTGCAATACCGGCTGGTTTCGGGACTTCAATCCTGGTCACCGGTGTATTATTTGTTTCATAAGCCCCAGTAAACTGAACGATCAATGATTCCCCGTTTTCTGTTGGGTACAAGGCAATCCCTTCAGAATTAAAGCCCGGATCACCCTCGGCCGGTTCTTGTACCCTTTCGCCTTGGTTGTTGTCCACTCTAATGACGATACCCCCTCGATGGCTACCGTTTCCATAGCCAATTTCTGCTACTAGAATGTATGGTGGAACAAGTGTGTTTTTGGATCGAATAATACGTTTAGAGATCCACTGAAACTGTAAGTAACCATTTTCAATGTCTGATGCTGAAAAGATATTGGGGTCAACAGTTTCCCAATAATTGTAAAAGAAAGTTTCATCCCACTGATTGGTCGTGAAATCCTGGTCATAGACTGTGTTTAGTGTCTGAGTAGGTCGGTCATCCCAGGTTTGAGCCCAAAGGCTACTGTGCCCAATACTAAAAATCAACAGTCCTAGTATGTATTTTTTCATTTGAACTTTTGTCCTAATCATTTGTCCAACTCCAGAAATTGAGTCAGGGAAAGAAGAATCCTAATTACTAATTTATATTTTGGGTTTGCGAAGTTTATCCTGCACGTACCTGAACGGCCATATCCAGTTGAAGTAATAATACATACTCGGATGGCAGGCTAGCTCCAGTTTGTACCACTGAGAAGAACTAATTCACTTTAATTCTTACATTTCTGTATTCAATTTTCATTGGAGGGCCGACATGTACCTGAACCCCAAGAAAGCCCCCTGTAGATCTGTTTTCGTCATCATCATCTATGATCACACACATAAGCTGCCCATTTATTAGATGAGAAATTGTGTTGCCCCTGACCAGAATATGGTATTCATTCCAATCGTTAGATTTGATGAGTTTTGACAGGTCTGTTTTATCGCCCGAGGAACCGATTTCTAGTGGTTTTGACTTTTCTGATATTTGAGTAACCTGCCCTCTTAAAGCGAGAAATGTACGCCCTCTTTCTTCATAGTTTTGGCCCGTCCATTGGTTAGCTCCATCAATGTCCGCCTGATACCCTTTTAGCGCGTAGGGCTTGTTAGCAACCTTTTGACTATGATAATTGATTCCGCTATTGCCATTTGGTGATATTCTAAACTCAGCCTTTAATTCCAGGTTACCTACAAGTGAGTCTTTATATATCAAAAAGGAATTTTCTTCAAGAAGGTTGTCTTCGGTGACGATACCAACAATACAGCTATCTTGAACGGACCAATATTCTGGATCCCCAAACCAGCCTTGCAACGAGTATCCATTAAAGATCTGCTTGAAGCCTTCCTCGCTATCTGCTCGCACTGGAAATTGTGCGCTTGACAGGAATAATAAGTGGCAGAATAAAAGACTCAACAGTGTTTTAATACAGATGGATTTGGTCATACTCTTATGTTTATATGGTCGATCAGGTGGCTACAAGACGCTGAGGCGAACGGCCTATTTTACCTTTGTTGGGTAGTTGTACATTTATATTACTTCAGTTCGTTTCATACTGATTTACATGATTGGTTAGATGTTTAAGGGGAGCATTTTTTGTTTCCCTTTTTTATGAACTGATTATTGCATTCTAGTTTGACAGAGCGTTCAACTTCTCAATTATATTAGAAGTGTATTCAGAACGTATTTGGGATGCAGATTCCTTGTTGTATAAATCTTTCCATTCGTTTGGATCATCCTGCAAATCGTACAACTCGCCTCCCTTTATATCAGATTCACTATAGTCTGCATTGTTTTCTTTTCTATTCATAATCAGAATCAGCTTATACCTTTTGGTACGCCACATAAAGGAGGCTTCATCGGGGCGTTCATGAAGTGCCGTGAATGCTCCTTCTCTTTGATTGGGTGCTAATAAATTGTATCCGGGGTGTTGGTCTGAATACGAAACGCCAGCTGACTGCAATAGGGTAGGGAGCACATCCACCAAATCTACGGGGCGGGAATCTGTAACGTTCTTGGGGATGACTGTTCCTGACAATATCAGAGGAACTCTCACACTTCCGTCATATAGACAATATTTGTTAAATCGGTAATATCTTTCTCCAAGCATCTCTCCATGATCAGACGTATAAATGATAATGGAATTTTCCAGAAGACCCCTGGTTTTGAGTGCGCGAATCGCGCGCCCCATCATATCATCCATCCAGGTGACATTCGCATAGTATCTCATGGTCATGAGTTTCCATTCTTGCTCGGTGGCATCTTTCCAATAGTCCACGTACATGTCTCGTCTATTTACTCCTGCGGCATGAGGGGAATAGTCTTTATCCCATGGAGGCTGTTGTGCGTAATCAATGGAATCAACTTCGTAGAGATCTTCATAGCCTTTGGGTACATTGTGTCCGGCATGTGGCTTCATGAAGGATAAGTACAGAAACAAGGGACGATCATCGTCTCTTTCCTCAATATACTCCAAGCATTTCTTAGATATCCAACCATCTCGATGATCTTCTTCTGGAACTTTACTTGTAAAACCTAAATAACCGATGTTATTTTCTTCTCCAGGACCCATAGATGCTATTTCCGCGTCGTACCTAGCTTTTGCAGCAGAATCAAGTTCGGCCATGGATTTGGCACCTTCTTCTGGGATTTCTGAAACGTATCTGGTTTCAAAACCTCTGGTGGATGTTTTGTGCTTACCCCAGTGGGTCTTTCCAAATCCAGCGGTTTCATAACCTGCATCACGAAGGTACTCCGCTAAAGTTTTAGTGGGTAGCTCTTCATCTTTCAGTCCATCAGGATTTCTTAAAACCCCAGTTTGGTTAGGGTATAATCCAAGCATGATAGAATTTCTACTTGGTACACACATAGGTGCCTGACAAACTGCTTGATCGAAGTGAATACCAGACCTAGCGAGACTATCCAGAGTAGGGGTTTTGATTTGCTGATTTATTATCCCAAGAGCATCCCAGCGATGCTGATCATCCATCAAAAAAATAATATTTGGCTTTTTCGTTTCAACAATACTTTGTGAATCTTTTATCTGACAAGCTGTCAGAATAACCATTATTAGTAGGAAATAACTTTGTTTATTCATTGGTCTGAATTATTAAATATTATTTTAAGTAAAAAACTTCTGTCAGCTCCTGAGCTATTGGGCTATTGTCTTCGTTTGTTTCCATAATATCCGCCATGTACTCCCACCAATCACGACAAACTGTTGTGTTTGCTATGTTTTTCCAACGCTCCTCACATTCGATATTGACATACCCGAACAATGTATTGGTGTCTTCATCATAAAATATGCTGTAATCGTGTGCACCCTGCTCTTTTAATGTGATTTCAAGCGTTTCCCAAATAGGGTTGTGACGATTGGTATACTCCTCCAGGGCCCCCGGATGTAATTTCATTTTAAAGGCTTTTCTTATCATGTGATGTGTCTATTTTCCATTAATATTTTATTGAGTCACAACATCCCAGACCTTAGACCTGATGGATTTTCCTGCTGGCCCTTCTACGGTTAGGGTCACGGTCCATGTGCCTCCCTGCTTATATATGTGCTTGGGGTGTTGTTCTGTAGAGTTAGTGTTGTCACCAAAATCCCAATGCCATTTTTCTATCTTCCCCTGCGATTCATCTTTGAACTGAATCCACCTACTAGATCGGTCCACCTCTAAAAATGACCAGTTAGCTGCTATGGGTTTTTGCCATTCTGGCTCCAATGGCATTAGTCGGAATGCACATAGATACGAGGCGTCATAAATCATTTTGGTGTCATGGGCGATATTCATGAAGGCCTCACACTTGCCTTTTCCATCAAAATCTAAAATACACCATGCCAGGCCAATAAAATCGTCTTCTTTTAGTTGGGAAACTGATGATTTACTGAAACCATCAAAGGCTGCATGATCGAAAGGAGTGATGTAAAACTCCATCTGTAACCTACCACTTTCACCATGTTCAAAATCAAAGGCAGAAGCTGAGTTATAATGCGGAAATTCTTTGATCCATGGTGTGTTTCCCCAGACCATTGCCCAGTCCTTGTTTTGAACGGGCGTAAAAATGTGATAGTTCTGGGCGTGGGATCCATGTCCTTTGTAATGAAGCTCGTTTTTAGATAGCAGGTTTTTGTTCCCATTGTGCTGATTGATAAACGTTCCTCCTGACAGGTCACCATCCACCACCAATTCAAAAATATCCTGACCAAGTGCATGGTGATCAAAATCCCAATAATCGTCATAAGCGTCTATATAAAAATAGAGTCTGTTGAGTCCTTTGACCCAGGCTACCTTTACGTCTATGTCATAGTCCGACGGATCCAGATTCGTACCGTTTCCAAACCGAGTATCGTTTAGTTCTTCCAGGCCGATAGTATAGGTGTCTGGTATTTTCTCCCAATCGCTAAATTGTCCATCTATACGAGGTATTTGATTGATAGGGAATTGATAAATTTTAAATACCCGATCTGGACGTGCAGTCGAATATGAAGTCACTGAGATACAAAACATCAGGAGTATACCCAATATGGTTTTACTTATAGTCATAACCTTAGGTTTAATTGGGTTGAAAGTGATAGTTAAAACGTCTGTCAGGAGCAGAGTCACCATCCAGAAAGAAGCCGGAAATGTCCTTTAACTGCCCTGGGTTGTCCGCCCAATGGAAATCAAAAGATGTGCTACCCAGTGTTTTCCAAGGAATACTGAATTCCAATTGATTGTTTGCAACAGCTAATTTCAATTTTTTCACTTTTATCCATTCATTCCCACTCCATTTTTTGAGTGATGTGCTGTTTTTTGTGACTTCTCCATGGTTAATTACAAAATCATAACCCTCCCAACCTGTTGATTTATTTTGATCGATATCAATGAAAAGCAGCATCCAGTTTTTATCTGAAGTAGGACTTAGGTCGTTGTTTGTTTTAGCATAAAAGCATACTTGATCATCTTCCATGTTTACTCGACATTCTATAATGTCATTCCTGCCTGTCTTATTGGTGTATTGAGTGGTTTTGTCGTAGCCCAGGAAGTCTCTATGCAAGGTATCCCCAACATGGTCATAATAAACAGGTAAGACATCATTCCAGTCATCGAATTCACGATCGATTCTGATACTTGATGTGGAGTATGTTGGGGGTTTGTCCATTCCTTTGAATTTGCGAATGTTGCTGATCAGTTGATAATAGTAGTTGTCTGAGTGTCCACCTTTCATAGGAGCAATATCCCTATTAAACTCTTGAGTAAAAGCATCTACGAAGAAGGTGTCGCCTTCCTTGATTGGCCTGCCCCCATATTGTTTTCTTTTATCATCGTTGATGAATCGCTGGGCGACCCATTCGTTCCATTGGGTTATCATAATAACCTGCGGGTCTACTTCTAATGCACGTTCCCATTGCTCTGCAAAATACAAGCCCTGGTCTGTATACCCGGTCATGTAGTATTTGTCTACTTCGGGTTGCTCACCATTGTTGAAACTTTTACCCATCGGTTGTAGGGGATGGTTTGCTGTAGTTACTACGATTTGCTCGGGAATTTGGCGCGATTTGCTCCAGCCATAATCTTGAGGATGTGTATCTAGCCACTGCCAGTGATTAGGCTCTTTCGGAGTGTCTGTCCAGGCCCAGCTGTATTTTATTGTAAAGAAGTCTTTTACCTCAGACCTCAATACCGGATCGTTTTCATGCCCAAGTATCAGCGGCTTTCCATCCCAGTAAAACCAAAGCTCTTTAAAGAGTGCTTTTGAGTAGAACTCATCATAAAGTTCGTTGAGTACTCGACCACTTTTTGTGTTTGAAAGAAAACAGATTTCGGGCGTATTGATTCCTTGTTTTCTCATCTCGAGGGAGATTTCACAAAGCACTTTTACTGTACTCAGGTAAGTGAAGTTATTGGTGACATCAAAGAAGATGAAGTCGATATCCGCATTGGCAAACATTTGCAAATCATGCCTGATTACCCACGGATCGTCAGGAAGGTAATATCCGTATTCTGGTTCACCCCAAAAATGAAACTTCCCTTTTGGACCGTATTCTGGGTTTTCGGGATTCTCTTTTAAAATCTTCGTGATGTCATATACAGTATTGTCATGGTAACCATGCCAGATGTAATAGAACATCCCCACCAGTTTGCCGGGCCGCTTATCCCCAACCTCTTCATGAGTAGGAAGGGACCTGCCCAGCGCATCTGTGCCCACCCAATCATCTGTAGAAAATTTTGGCCCCTTAAAAACTTGAGACTCTAAACTTTGAGCATTTGACCTGTAAAATATGGTCAAGAGTAGTAATGAATATAACGGTATAAATAACTTATTCATGAGTTATTTCTTTTGTCTGTCCAGTAGATAGTAAATGTTGTTGGCCACTCCAGCAGGCATAATCATCATTCCTCCATAATTTCCGGTGACGCTATTGTGCGTGTCAGGGTAGGCATATTCGTACTCACCGTTCAGATATCGCTCATAAGTTTCAGGCAAGTTGTGTGGCAACCATTTTCTTTCGGCGCTTACATTGAGCCAACGGATAATAGCATGTGTGATCCCTTTTTGATATTTGATCCAGTCTATTTCAGGGTCAATTTCATCCCATTTCAAATTGTTGCTGGCAACATCTGAAAATACAGCCAGTACTTCCCATTGGACATGATCCCGCACCCAATTTGCGAAATACCAATCGCTGGAACTGAGTACAGGTTTGGTGTTGTATAACATCTCTATATTTTTTGGCTCCCACAGATGGGTAAATACCAGAAGAGTTCTCATCCAGTAAATAGCCTTATTTTTATACTTTTCGTCATTGAATTGTTCGTACGCTAAGTAATTGCCAACTGCTGCATGGCCTGCTGCCAACAGGTTGGCAGCATGTAGTGGGGTTTCCCAAAAGTCTCCAGCTTCCGGGCGTCTCATTTCCAGACAGAAATCAAAGGCTTTTCTGGCTGCATCTAAAAAACGCTTATCACCTGTAGCTGTACCAATCTTCAACAAGGTAGTGGCTGGTCTGATGGTTATATCCAGAGCAGTTTCTCCTCTAAGCCCCATGGGCTCTATAAATGAGGTTGCTACTTTAAAGTCGTCCTTTCCAATGTCATTGGGGTTAAAAGGGAAGGATCCATCTTCGTTTTGCTCGGAGAGAAGGGCTTCACCTCTTTTGATTTGGTCATCCTGGCTGTTTCTTTCATTGTTGATTTGATTTTTGGACCATTTTAATTTTGTTTTCAGCTCTTTGGCTAAAGGTGTCCTCTTGTTTTCGCTTACATACCGCTCCAGAAAACTCGGGACATTTGGTTTGATAGTTTTTTCGGGACGTTGGATCAGGCCAAAACCTTTACCCTCATGCCAAAAGTTGGTGTTGTAAGCATTGGCAATTCTGTCGAGGGTTTCTTTGTATGACCACCGGAGGGCCGATGGTTCAGGTAAGCCTTGTCTTTTGACATAATCGACCATCACATCTACACTGTTGCCTTCGGTGAGCCAAATCTCAGCATCGAAATTGATCATTTGACCAATTTTTAGTTCTAAGGGAATTTGAGCGTATATTTCGTTTTCATGTCCCTCAATGGATGCATCTGGCACCATAAGGCCCATTAGGTGATTGCTTTTGCGATCGACAAAGTTAGGAGAGGCGAAAACGGGCTGAGGGTTGTGCTCTCGGTAATTGAACCAGCGCGTAGCGGTCTGATTTGGGTTCCAGGATAAGCCAATGCCATAGCCCTGATGACTGATCGCCATGAGTGGAACGGAGACTTTATTGGGATGAGGGGCTACTCTCATAGCCCATGGGTCTTTAAAAAAGTCCGTTCCGCTTGTCCACTCATCGCCTATCGCCCAATCTACACCAGGAAGGATAGCGTCTTCCTTAGTAGAACCAAATGAAGATTCCCCCACCTTTAGCCATGGCCCTCGGATGTAGCGAACGTTATAATTCCCTGAGGCAACTAGTTCATAACTGGCTTTGATCACTGGGGAATCATTTTTTAGGGTGAAACTCACACGCCCGGTAAGCACGGGCTCGGTGAATGGGTAAACCATCCAATTGTCAAATGAAGTCCCGTCCAGAACATCCCGTACTACCACCGATTGCACTTCGAAGGTCAACGTTTTACCATCGACAGATTGACTTTTTTCATAGGATTTAGCTACCAGCCGCATGGGGATATCCTGATCATGTAACATGACCTCCCCGAGATGTTCTATGATCGCCATCAACTTCCCCGAAGGTGTCAAAAGTTCTCCCCAACCCCAACCAAGGTATCTTTGGTAGAGATTCAGTGTCAGTGTGCTGTTTTCTAAGGAGACTGACTTTCCTGCATAGCTAGATTTTTTAAAAATGGGCTCCTGGGCTTGAGAAACAAGTGCCTGGGTAAATAAGGCCACTAATAAGAATATGTTTTTCTTTATTGAGTGCATTGCTAGAGACAATTTGTTTTTGAAGGCGACTAATGTGGCCCAACTGCTAATTAATGCAGGCTATTTCTAATAACCATCCCGTAGATTCCCGGTTGGGAAAAGCGTAAAAGCATTGAGACGATATTTTTCCATTCTCTCATTGCACACACAAACTCTGCATTATTTCGTTGCGCATCCCAATGATTTGTATCGTGATACGCAAACTGTTCTGCCGATTCTGGGTTGAGGTCATCGAAGACTCCTTGCACCAATTGGGAGTTGATAGGCAATCCTTCTATTTTATAGCTTTTCCAGTTCCTGCCTTCATAGGTTGGTTTGCCATTGATAAGAAATTGTTTTCCCTTAATGCTCACTTTTGATTGGGCAGAGAGGTGCATCCAGGGATGTGATAGAAGGGTTAAAATGATGCAATTTTTTTCATCATTGTATGCTTTTGTACAAGATATTGACGATACTCTTTCTGCCAGTTGACTCAATGAAAAGGTGACTATCTGAGGTAACCCCTGCAAGCACCAGAACGAACGATGGGATACTTGCAGGGATATTTTTTTCGCTATTTTATCATCAGTTTTTGGACGTATTCACCTTCAGAATGTATTGCTTTCAGAATATACATTCCTGTTTTAACGCTGCTAACATTTATTTCACTGTTGGTGTCGGACTCCAGAACAAGGTTTCCGTAGATATCAAAAATTCTAACCTTTACAATGTTGTTGTTTTCAGAGAAGTTAATGATGTCTACTGCCGGATTAGGGTAAAGCTTAAAATCATTTTCGATTTGTTTGAGTCCGGCTTCTTGATTCACAGAAGAGAGTCTACTGCCAGAAACGTTGCTGGCTGTGTAGCCTAAGGCGTGAATGCTAAAATTACTTCCAGGTTCATAGAGATACTCCTCCTGGGTTGGGAATGTGTAGCTAGTAGAGCCGTTTCTTAGAAATATTTTACCAGTGGTGGTGTCTCTTAAGGAAATGTCTACATAACCATCATTGTCATAATCATCTATCGCAGGCTGATAGTTGCTACCAGATACCCACGTGTATGAGTCTTGGTCTATGAAGTTATAACTTCCATTGTTGTGACGGAAATAGAAGGTTCCGGTAGTTGCGTTTCGCATTCCAATGTCATAGTAGTTATCACCATCAAAATCAGCAACATAAGGTTGATATTGGCTGCCACTTGACCAGGTATATGTGTGCTGGGTAGGATAGGTGTAGGTGGTACCGCTTTTTAGGCGGAAATACCAGATACCATTATTCGGATCTCTAAGTCCAATATCTGTTTTGTTATCACCATTAAAGTCACCAACAATCGGTTGATAATGACTTCCTGAAACCCAGGTCAGGTTTGCTGTGTTATTGAAGGCGAAGGTGGATGTGTTGCGAAAAGCGAAGTGCCATGTACCTGTACTAGTATTTCTTAGTGCGATATCCGTATAACCATCGTCATTGAAGTCAGCTACAATCGACTGGTAATGGGAGCCTGATGCCCACTAAAGGTATTGGTAAAATTCTTTTTCAGGTGGTCATTACTTCCTGAAACCTCTTCATCGTAAAACTTAAAGTACCATTTTCCATTTAATTCATCTCTTAAAATCATGTTAGGAACGTTCCTTTTGTATTTTGCCACTTTGTCAATTAATGACAGGTACAAAGCGTTACCGGCTTGATCACTTGGCTCTATATCGGCACTATAGGCATCACCATAGATGTCCGTGAATCTTCCTTGAGCAGATGATCCGGTGTTTTGAGAAATCCATTCATTCCATGCCCATATAAAGACAAAGGAGGGGTTGGTCTTATTGACGAAATGCCACTGCTGGTCCCAATAAGTTCCGCCGGTATATCCAGTTTGGTATCTTCCTATCCTTCCAGCCTGCTCACTTGGGTTAGCATCATTGAGCATCACTTGCTTTTGTGTGGCGGCACATACAGACATTTCTTCAGGCCAATCATTGGCTTCAAAAAAATCTTGAGTGGTACCACTGCCTACATTTTGCTTGTAAGACCACATATTTTCTATGTCCGTGCTATTGAGAAGACCCCACATCTTCACCACATTAAGGTTGGTGTATATTCCCGTGGTTGGTATAGGGTTGAGTTGTTTAGTTACATGTACGAGTGGTTTGCCTTCATATTCGAAAAAGATATTCTGGTTGTATGTGGCCGTGTTCGTATATACTTCGTTGTAGAATTTCTGAACCCCTGCATCCTTTTGCACAAAAAACACAATCTGGGGTGAGTAGTAACCCAATGCCAGCCTTTGAGTATAGCGGAGACACACGGCTTTGGCACCATCCCAAATTTTCGATTGCTCACCGTTGGTCAAATCTAAGGCGATATAGTCTACACCAGCATCGTAAAGCAGGTCAGCGTGATTATCAATAACTGTATTGTTGGGGGTACTCGGGTTGTCGCTGATCATCATGGTGTAGTCATTCAATGAGCCTACTACCGACGGGTCACCCCACCAATGATCCACTGGATAGGGGCCAAATTGGTTGCCGGGATTTCTGGACTTATCATGGTAATAGAATCCTCCCCCTTTAAAATAGTCATGCCATACGCTATAGCCTATACCGACTATTTTGTTTTTCTGCTGTGCACTACAGTGCACAATAATTGCCATGACTAGCATGGTGAAAATGCTGTAATTTTTCATGTTTGTAGTTAATTATTGGATTGAATTAAAATTCTGGTTCGGTCAATAAGGGTTTAGTTAATCGGCCAGTCTCGAATGTAGTAGCCATCCATTGTGGTTAGCTCTATGTTGCGAATGGCGATATTTCCTTTAGACGAAGAAGGAGTGATTCTTAGCCTGTCCAGATTGCTTTTCGGCGATAATTCAACTGAATATGCATGCCAAGATTCATCATGAATCGGAGCAAATGCTGATACGTTTTCAGAGATGTATTCTTTGTCTCCACGAGCTTTCCAAGCTACTTTCCCTTGTCCTGAGCTGGAAGATTTCATCTCAAACGTCAACTTGTATTGACCTGATACATTGGGGGTATATACCGTTTCGATGGATGGGTTTGAGCCTTTTGAGGCGATGAGAATGGATCCATCACCTACGGCTATTTCTGTATCTTCTGAACCTATCCAGGCATCAGCGACATTCCCGCCATAGTTTTCGTTTTTTTGTGGAAGTAAGATGCCTGCCTCAGCTGTATGTTCGTCGAGTAGTCTGGCCATTTCCTTCACCTTATCGTGCATTTCTTCGGCAAGATTATTCTTTTCACTTATGTCATTATCAAGATTGTATAGCTCATAGCGATGCTCCTGATTGGGTCCATCGAAGTAAAATTTGTAAAACCTCCAGGGACCCTGTCGCATGGAGACGTTCGCTCTGTTGCCGGTAGCAACCACATTGTGGCAAAAGGTGGAGTAAATCGGTGCTCTTTCGTAGGTTTCTCCTTTTAGTGCGGGCACGAAACTTTGACCATCAGTAACCAGACCTTGTGGAAATGGGAGGTTTACCAATTCCAATACGGTAGCATAATGGTCTACGGTAGAAGTGATTACATCTGAAGTGGTACCTGCTTTAGTCATACCAGGCACGTTTACGATCAGTGGTACCCGAACACCACCTTCATAGTTGTTTCCTTTTCCTGCCCGAAGTGGATAATTGTTAGTCGGTATGGTTCCCTCAGGGCCGTCATACATATTGCCACCATTATCTGAGGTAAATACGATGATCGTGTTTTCGTCTAAACCTAATTCTTCCAATTTGGAAGTAAGTCGGCCTATGTTGGTGTCCATGGTCTCGATCATAGCACCCATAATGGCCGACCGCTGAACATGGGTGTCACTGAGTTTGTTTTTGTACTTTTCGATAAGCTCTTCCTTGGCTTGAAATGGAGCATGTACATCATAGTACCATAGACAAAGCAGGAATGGTTCTTCTCGCTTATTTTCTACAAATTTTAGAGCTTCATCAGTGAGTACGTCCGATACGTGTGTGCCTTCCGGAACTACTGGTAGTGTTTCGCAATTCCATGGAGAAAAGAATCCTCCAGGGCCGGGAGGACCTGGATGTTCTCTGCCTCCTACTACCAGGTCAAATCCTTGATTTTCAGGTAGGTATGGATCTCTTCCCAGATGCCATTTGCCCATAAAAGCGGTAGCGTAGCCATCCTCCTTCATTACTTCTGCAAATGTCAGGTAGTCATTGGGTAGCCTGGTTCTTGTCTGAGGCGTGGCTGTCTTATGAATAGGTGAAGACTTTGATGTTTCCTTCGGGTTCAGTTCTACTTTCTTCAAGTGTCCTGTGGGAGTTGTAAAACGCAATCTCCCGGGCTCTTGTCCGGTTAGGATACTCGCTCGGGTAGGTGAGCATAGTGGGCTGGCCGTGTAGGCATTTGTGAATTTTACTCCTTTGGCGGCTAGCGCATCGATGTTGGGGGTTTCGTAAAAGTCAGAACCCATACAGGACAAATCCATCCAACCCAAGTCATCTGCCAGGATAAAAATGACATTTGGCTTTTTCTTTTCTTTACAGCTTACAAGCGTAGATATGATACAGATAAACAGCAGTACTTTTTTCATTGTTCTAATGCTTTTTTTTGATTTTTATTCTGTGAAACGGTAGTTGAATCTTCTGTCAGGAGCACTGTCTCCATCGTTGAAGAAAGAAGAAATGTTTTTGAGATTTTGAGGGTTGTCTACCCAATGAAAGTCAAAGGATGCGCTCTCATTTCCAATGAGATTTCTCGGCACCTTTATCATCAATTGATTAGAATCTGACCGGTAGTCCAGCTCTCCGATAGTCTTCCACTTTCCTTTGTGGTATTTCTTGATGGTTGTTTTCGAATCGTTAACCAGGGAATGATTGATCAGTAAATCATACCCTTCCCAGCCCGTTTTGCTATCCTGATCTGAGTCGATGAAGAGTAGCATCCAGTTGTTGTCAGTATAGTTGGTCAACGCGATGCTGGTTTCTGCATAGAAATAGATGGCGTCCATATCTCTTGCTACCTTCAATTTCGTAATGTCATTGCGACCTGAAGTCATAGTATAGGGGCCTGAGCTGCCCACACCAGGACTGTTACGGTGCTCTGTATCGTGGATGTGGTCATAGTACGTGCAAGACACTTCATCCCACTGTGCAAAACCACCATCCAGGTCTATAGACTTCATTTTTCCGGCTTCAACAGATGGAGATACCCCTTTGTACTTGCGAATGTTATTGACGAGCTGATAGTAGTAATTGTCTGTATGTCCACCTTTCATGGGTTCGATATCACGACTAAACTCCTGATTATACTGATCTATGAAGTAATTGTCACCAACCTTTAGCGGTTTGCCTGCCTTTCCAAGATGAGCTCCGGGGTAGAAATTCCATTTGAGTAGGTTCTCGTTGACAGGTTCTTTCAATTGCTGTTTTCCGGCAGACCATTCGTTCCACCCTGTAACGAAGACAAACTCAGGGTCTACCTCGATTGCATGGTCCCACTGCTCCTGAAAGAAGAGCCCCCGGTCCGTAACCGGGGTGAGGTCGTATTTATTGGTTTCAGGTTGATGAAATTGATAAAAACTCCTTCCAATGTTGGAAAGAGGGTGTTGGGCGGCTGCCACCGGAACGTGCTCTGGACTGCCAATGCTGTCTGTCCACCCAATGGTTTGTGGGTAATGGTCAATCCACGGCCATTCGTCTTTTCCGTCATCATACCATGGCAGGGAAGTCCAGGCCCAACTTTGTTTTAATGTGAAGAATTTCTGAATATCCTCTGAAAAGACCACATCATTGATTTTATTTCGGCTGGGTTGCTCATGCCACCCGTAGAGTAGGAGGGGTTTGCCTTTCCACATAAACCACAAGTCCGGATACATACCCTTTTCGTAAAACTCTGTCCAAAGCGTATTCACCGAGATTTCACTTCCCAAAAATGCAATATCAGGTGTTTTTTCTCCTGCAGCTCTCATCTCTCGCCACGCTTCACATAAGGGGATATAAGCCTCAGGGTATGTCTTGTTATTGGTAGCGTCTATGATGATCACATCTACTCCTGCATCTGAGAGCATTCTGGCATGTTTTTTATGAACCCATTTTTCCGAGTTTAGGTAGTAGCCAAGCTCAGGCTCCCCCCAAAAATGACTTCCATTTCCCCATTGCGGGTTATCTGGGTTTGCAGCTTTGATCTTGGTAACATCATATGGGCCCGAACCTCCTGTTTTTGTATGAGTGAGAAAATAGAACATGCCCACATAGCGGTCTTTAGCGGTTTTTTCTTGTGGGTCTGTTGTGAGCGTTCTTCCTAGTGCATCCGTAGCTACCCAAGTGTCGGGTTTCAAGGTCCTGTAAGTTTGGGACTCCTCGCTAGGGTCTATTTCCCCAATAAAATTCACCTGGTCCCAGTGATCAATGCCAAGCAGGGGCTTGTACTGATCAAAAACCGCATCTTCGTTTTTACGATCTGCGGCCTGAAATACGTACCATACAGGTTTAACACCACCCGGATCTTCTTCATCGTCTGGAAATCTTCTTAATCCGATTCTGAGCCCTCCCTCGCGTCTGTTATCGAACCAGTTGTGCCACTGAAAACCATCGATTCCGTCAAGGTTTTTTAGCTTCTTCCAGGTATATGCAAAACCGGCAGCTTGTTCTTTTAGGTCTTGTTCCGAATAGGTTCTTGAATTGGTTCCATTTTCCGAAAGCCACAGAGTTCGCTTATGCTTGCCCTTGTACAGGGCACGCGGCTGCTTGATCCAGGCATCAATGACCTCAATGTTTTTAAACGTGATAAGAGGGGTGTTAAACGTAAAGTCCACTTTTTGATCTAGCCAGGTCTTCGGTTCAAATAAGGATTCTGGGTAGGGGTGATGCGCCAGCGCCCATTCAAAATCTCCTTCAGCCTCCGTGTAGTCCAAAAGAATTTCCATCAGGTTTTTGGATGGGTAGAACTTCTCATCAATGGTCCAGGCCCAATAATGTGTGAGGGTGATAAAGACTTCTGAATGTGGATTGTATGTACGGGCAATGTTGTAGCACATGCGCATAGATTTTATATAAGTGTCCATGAAGATCAACTCTGTTTTTTCTCCCATATTGGTCCAAACCCAACCTGCATCCACCTCATTGTGCATTATCCAGTGATTGATTCGTCCATACTTTTTGTCTTCACGACTATATCTGTTTGCTAAAAAATCGAGTGCGGCTGCATAGCATTCCACACTTTCCGGAGTAGTCATATTAGGCATGCTGTAAATCCCCGATGGGTGCATGTCAGGATGTTGGAGTAGTTTCCCAATTTTAGGATCAGGGCAATCTTCAGCACTGGAAACGAGGAGTATGGCTGCAGTGATAATATTTTTTTCGGCTGTTAACCGAAATGTGTGGTCCATTTTCTCTACTTGTTTGGTGTCAAAGTACCAGCTTTTACCTTGATAAGTATGTTTGATCCTGTCAGCTGCAGGTTCGGTAAACATGAAGCGGGTAAACCAGATATTCACTGTCGCACTAGTAATGTCCAGTTTTTCAAGGTCTTCGGTATGTCCACGGCCTATGCTAAATCCACCCAATCCTTTCTTGCTTGTGGCCTTTTCCTTTGGAAGGTTATATTTCGATACTATTTTATCCGCATATCGGGCATGAGATGCGATCACCAAAGAGTCGCCTGATTTTTCAAAAACTGCCCATTTGGAAAGCAGCCGATCATAATTTGTCAATTCGGATTTACTGAAACGATCTAGGGTAATTTCAAATTCTCCATTTTTAATAGGGGTCCATGAACGAAATTCGGAGGTTTCGGTAATATCCATGGATGGAGAAATCTCACATAAAAATGTTGGATTCACTGAAGTGACCTTACCACTTATAGCAATGGTCTTTGACCTAACACTGACAAAGCTAACCTCCGATTCATAGTCGGACGAGAGGTAGTTCTTAATATGCAGTTCCATTCGAGCCTCCTTTCTTCTTTTCTCTTCTCTGGTTCGAGCTATATCCTTTTCACGTTCAGACATCACTCGTAGCCTTAAATTTCTAATCTGAAGGTTGATGTCTTTTTTCCTTCCAAAATCCAACCTTAAAAAGTCACCAGCCTGCCCCCAGTCTTTTATGGCATCAGTCAAATCGATCGAATGACTTACCCACCCTTCGGTTGCACTGATTTTACCTGAAGACATAGTTCTACCTTCACCAATATCAGGCCCGAAATATATTTGTATATGATCCAGACCTTTAGGGCAGAAGTACTCAAAAGCCAAGACCGTCTCCTGGTTCTGGCGGGTGCTTCGTAATGGTTGAGTTAGAACATAAGGGTCATACCCAGTAGTAAGGACTTGATAGACTCCCTGATTCAATTCTATCTGTAGTTGATTAGTATTTTGCAGATCGAAGCTCATGTCCGTTTGAGCGAAGACTAGTCTAGATGTAAACAAAATTGCAAATAACGTGAACCAAAAAATTATAATTTTCATCTATGTAGGTATTATTCTTAAACTGTTTTTTTGATATGAAGTAAAAATGGCGGATCTAAATAGTTTTCGCATCCCGTACCTACCTAACAGGAGTTTAAGCACGAATAGGAGAAGTTTTGGTCAAGGGGATAAGATCTGCCCACAAATAGAAGTAAGAACCCTTATCTGAAACGCAAGAATTTGATGCGTCTAAGTCGCACTGGTGATAACTTGATTGGCGTGTTTATTAGTAATCTTTTGATAAATAATAGCCAATTGATTTTATTTCAATTTATGACGCTATCAATTCAACCTGCTGTTTGGTGATAATTATTTCAATAAACAGAAGTAAAACCGTGTATATTTATAATTATGTCATCATCCGGCAGGTAGGGGCAGGATGAAAACGTTTGGGCCCTTCACTAGAATTAAGCTTGATTTTAACCCGGGCAATTGGCTGGGTGTCTCAAAGATGTACTATTAACTACCAACTTAAATTTTAAATCATGGGAAAAAATTACAGGATTTTATTCCTACTTGGATTGATGCTGTGTCTGAAGGGATACAGTCAGGAGGTCCAGGTTAAAGGTAAAGTGACCTCTTCTTCTGGAGAGGAACTGCCCGGGGTTACTGTTATCGTGGAAAACAAGACTGGGGATGGGGCCACATCAGGAACTATAACTGATATAAACGGTAGCTACAGCCTAAAGGCTGATGTAGGATCAATATTACAATTTTCATTTGTTGGCTTTCTATCAAAAAGTATTGAGGTTAAATCTCAAACAAACATTGATGTAACACTAGAAGAAGATTTACAGCAATTGAATGAAGTAGTGGTTGTGGGCTATGGCGAACAGAAGAAGAAAACAGTTGTCGGTGCTATTGAGTCTATTTCTACGGATAAAATAGTTACATCTCCTACCAGCAACTTACAATCGGGTTTGGCTGGGAAGATTCCGGGAATGACTATCCAAATTAAGGATGGCGAACTCGGGTCTGAAAATGTACAGATGCTCATCAGGGGGCAGGCGACATTGAATAATTCAGCGCCCCTTGTTCTCGTAGATAACGTAGAGCGTAGCATGAACAATTTGGATCCTTATGAAATAGAGTCTATATCTGTTCTAAAAGATGCTTCTGCTACTGCCATTTTCGGGGTAAGAGGAGCCAACGGTGTAATTCTCATCACAACAAAGAAAGGGACGCCAGGTAAAGCGAAAGTGACGGCCAATGTAAACTATTCGTTGCAAGCGCCTACAAGATTGCCTCAACCATTGGATGCGGTAAGCTATATGACTTTAAGAAATGAAGTTATTGAACAGCACAATGACGCAACCGGCCAATCCAATCCATTGGAATTTGGTGAGGACGTGTTTCAGGCTTATGAAAACAATATTCTTCCTGAGTACTATGTAGATCGTAACTTTTATGATGAGTTTTTACATGACTATGTACCAATGCTTCGTAGCAATGTGAACATAAGCGGGGGTAGTGATAAAGTAAAATACTTTACGAGTATTGGATACCTGAGTCAGGGAGGGCCATTTAAAACAGAAAAATGGGATGAGTACAATTATGACAATGAGCAACGTCTGAATCGCCTGACTTACCGTGCAAACATTGATTTTCAAGTTACAAAAGGCCTAAAAGCGTGGTTGAACTTATCCGGTTTCTTACAGGATAAAAATGATCCAATTGTTTTTGGAGCTAACCAATCAGCGGCTACTACTGCTTCTTTCTATTTTCTTCAAATGGCCTCATTTGCAGATATACCAGCTATTTCTTATCCGGACCTAAACAGTTTGGGGCAAGTGGTGAGTGTAGCGGGGCAGGATCGAACACCCTATGGTAACCTCAACAGAACCGGGTACAGAGTGACAACCACTAATTCATTAAATACTTCTATAGGTCTTGAACAAAACTTAAACGCCTTAACTAAAGGACTAAGTGCCAGGGTGCTTGTTTCCTATGATGCGAATGCTTCGCATATCAGAGGTTTCAGAAGAACTTACCTGACCTATAATGCTTCTATTGATGACACTGGTGGAGAGTCTGTTGTTAATTACACTCCGGCGGCCGGAGCGGATATTGAGTTGGTTCCTGTTTTAACCCAGGGACATGGCTCAAACTTTGACATGCAGTCTTCGCTAAACTATAAGCGTAGTTTCGGAATTCATGATGTGACGGGGCAATTCATGTATCTGCAGAGTCAGCGAACCACTAATATTCAGGTTCCTTTTAACTATGTAGGACTTGTGGGTAGGATGACCTATGGATACGATAGTAGGTATCTGGCTGAAATGAACTTTGGTATGAATGGATCTGAGCAATTTGCCAAGGGCAGACGCTTCGGGTTTTTCCCTTCAGTATCACTGGGATGGGTTCTCAGTGAGGAAGGTTTCATGAAGAACCAGTCGCTCGTCGAATTTCTTAAAGTACGGGGATCTTATGGTATAGTAGGTAACGATAAAATATCAAATAGTCGATTTCTTTATGTAGGAGACTGGACACAAGGTCAAGGTAATTATTTCGCGGGTCTGGGAGGTGTTCCTGGTTTGCCAAATCCCGTATATCAAAGAACAATACCCAATGAATTGGTGACATGGGAAGAGGCTGCTAAAACTAATATTGGATTAGATCTCAATCTTAGAGGTGGCATTCGGTTAGATGCAGATGTTTTCTATGAGAAAAGAAATTCCATTCTTATTAATAATAGCCCAATTCCCTCAGGAATGTTTGGTCAGCAGGGACTTCCTCCATTAAACGAAGGGGTAATGGAGAACAAAGGTTTTGAAGTTGCCTTAGGTTATGATTCCAAATTAGGTCAGAACGGAAGATTCTCAACCACATTCACAACCTCCTTTGCGCGTAACAAGGTAATCAACTACAATGAGGTGGCATTGGATGCAGACTTTGCATATCGATATCGTGTTGAAGGGTATTCAAGAGGTACGGCGTTTGGTTACCACAACCTTGGTTACTTTGAAAGTCAGGAAGAGATTGATGGCTGGGCCGATCAGTCAGGCCTAGGAGGAGTTGTTCGCCCCGGAGATTTGAAATATGAAGATTTAAATGGCGATGGCATCATAGATGTACGTGATCAGAAGCCTATGGATTATCCTAATGTTCCAGAGTTGAACCTGTCCTATAGTTTGTCGGCTAACTATAAGGGTTTTGATATGAGCCTTTTATTCCACGGAGTGACTAATTACTCCTTTGATATATCAGGTAGAGGGGTTTACGATTGGAATGGAAATGCGTATGGTAACTACAAAAACTATTTTGAACACCACCAACAAGCATGGTCAGAAGAGCGAAGAGCCAATGGAGAGAAAATTGTATATCCAAGGTTGCACTTCGATGGTGTCTCGGTGAGTAAGCAGCCGAGCGACTACTGGATTCAGAATCTGTGGTTTGTTCGCTTACGAAACATTGAGTTTGGTTACACCATTTCTAAGCAATTCCTTTCACCAACAGGAATAGATCAAGTGAGAGTTTTCTTCAATGGACAGAACCTTTTCCTATGGGATAATATGAAGTACGATGTAATGGATCCGGAAGTGTCTAACTCACTAAGTCACCCGATTTTCAAAACTTTCAATATCGGAGCTAACATCACCTTTTAATCAGTCTAAAGAGAAATAAAATGAACAAATACATATATAAATCGATATTTCTTCTTGCTTCGGTTTTAATGCTTTCTACCGGATGTGAGGATACTTTTGATCAGGCTTTGGATAGAGCAGATGATTCAAGAGAAACTTTGGATGGAGTACTGGGAGACCCTGATAAGGTAAGAGGAATGTTGACGGCCGTGTACATGGGTATGCAGCAGGATAGAACCGACCTCTATTTTTGGTCAACACAGGAAGCTTTGACTGACAATGCTTTTGACTCACAAGGTCAGAGTATAGAAAATTGGAGAACAGGTCAATTGTCTCCTCAAAATGCAGCAGCTTGGGTAAGTAAGAATGCTGGTAATTCTTACTCCAATCCTAACTGGTCATGGTGGGGCAGATACTGGGGAGCTATACGTCATTGTAATACATTCATTGAGAATTTTGATGCTATTACTGTTCCTGAGGATGATTTGCCGATGAGCGAAAGAGAGTTGATGTTGGATGAGGCTATTGCGATGAGGGCATATTTCCATTTTATGCTCATTAGTTACTACGGGCCATTGCCATTTCTTGATGAGAATCCATCCGTGAATTTTGGTGGGTGGTCTGAAATGACGCGACCGACTTTTCAGGAGATTACAGATAAAATTGTGGCTGAACTCGACGAGGTTATAAGCAGAGGTAACATACCCATGAGAAGGGACCCTAATTCAAATGACGCTTACCGAATACCTATGGGCTTTATTCATGGGCTTAAAACCAGAGTACTCCTGTATAATGCGAGCCCACTAAACAATCCATCGAATGACCCGACAAAGTATCAGGCAGCAGCAGATGCAGCCAAAGCATTTTTAGATTTGGGACAATATTCGTTGGTGGATTTTGAAGACCTTCCTTCACTTTACAGGTCTCCGTTTGCTCAGGTCATGGGTTCAACTGAGGTTATTTGGGCAAGTAGAAGTCGTGCCAATCAGTTGACAAATGTTCACGGTATGGATGGAAGTACGGCAGTACCTAAGTTCAGCAACTTCCCGGCGTTTAAAGCTGGAGAAACACCCACACAGGAAGCTGTAGATGCTTATGAATTGAGCACAGGTGAACTTGTAATAGAGCAATATGACCCCACTCATGCCAACCCGACTTTTACAGCTGAAGCACTGGCGGCCGGGTATGATGATGTAAATGCACCTTATGCCAACAGAGACGCCAGATTCTATAAGGATATTATTTTCAACACAAGTGATCATTTTGGCGAGTCGTTCGGTCTCGGGACTATTCAGGTATATACCTACTTTGGTGCTCCGGGTACAGGAACAAACGGCAACGCCGTGACCGGTGACAGGAAAAAGACCTACACCGGATACTATTTTGGCAAGGATAGAAACCCAATTTGGTATGGCGAAGGTAGTGGGTCAGGATCAGGAAATGGTAGAGCCTATTCGCACCAGCTCTATATGAGGATAGCTGAGGTATACCTCAACTATGCAGAAGCGCTTTGCGGAGCAGGAGAGTTGGAGCTGGCTGCAGATGCTCTTGACATGACAAGGGTCAGGGCTGGTCAGCCGCCTATCCGTACGGTGCCAGGGTATCAAGCTACTCAGGACTATTTGATGATGCGAATACGAAATGAGCGACGCGTGGAGTTAATGGTGGAGGACAGCAGATTCTTTGATGTGAGAAGATGGGATGTCATTAGCGACGATCAGGTAAACACCATCAGCGGAATGTTGGTTGAGCAGGTTTCACCAGGTGTATATACGCACACCCGTTATCAGATGCCATGGCTATGGTTATGTCACAACGAGAAGTACAAAGTCTTGCCAATACCTCAGCAAGATAAAATATTACTTCCTGCAATTGATCAGCCCGAAGCGTGGCAATAATCACTTACCAACAAAATCTTAACGACATGAATTCTAGTATTATACATAGAAATTTCGCTTTGGTGCTGGTTGCCATTATT
This sequence comes from Marinoscillum furvescens DSM 4134, assembly GCF_003386095.1. Classification (GTDB taxonomy): domain Bacteria; phylum Bacteroidota; class Bacteroidia; order Cytophagales; family Cyclobacteriaceae; genus Marinoscillum; species Marinoscillum furvescens. Next base: position 47,447 of record NZ_QREG01000010.1, read on the forward strand.
ACATTGCTGACCATTGAAAAGTCTGAAGCACAAACAATACAATTACCGGAGGCAGATACGGTATTTCTCATACCATCTCAAGAACAGAGCATTGGGTATGGTAAAATTCAAAAGGATTTGGTCTCATCATCAATCTACTCCATTTCAGGAGAGGAATTACTGAGAACCAGAGCAACCAGTTTTCTTATGGCATTACAAGGCAGGTTCCCGGGTGTCAACATACTTCAAATTGATGGAGAGCCAGGTAAAGAAAGCTTCAATTCGAATATCCGTGGAGTAGACTCTCAAAACAATTCCTCTATCTTATTCATGATTGATGGTATTGAGCGATCGCCCAATGCAATAGATCTAAATGAGATAGAAAGGGTAACAGTTCTCAAGGATGGGGCAGCTACGGCTGTTTATGGAATGAGAGGAGCCGGAGGAGTTATTCTGATAGATACTAAACGGGGTTTTAGTGGGAAGTCCAAGATCAGTATTTCTTTGGATCAGTCTTTTCAAAGCCCAACCATGTTACCTGAGTTCGTATCTGCGTATGATTATGCTAATATGTACAATCAGCGCGTCGCGAATGATACATTGTATGAAGATGCTCAAAGTCCGGTAGATCATTCTGCCACAGATTTTTATTCCGCCAGAGAGATTGAGAGATATCGGTTGGCGGACTCTACAATGTACTACCCGGTGAGAGATATGGTAGATGAGTTTATGCGAGATTATTCAACATTGACTCGTTTTAATATCAATTTTCAAGGTGGGGGAGAAAACATGAAATACTTCACCTCGGTAGGTATTTTAAACCAAAGTGGATTGTTCGAAAACGATCCTTTTGACTTGTATAGCTATGATGCCGAATCGAAAACCACAAGGTTTAACTTCAGATCAAACATAGACCTGGCTCTAGGGGAGTACCTGAGTGGATGGGTACAAATAGGAGGGTCGCTGGAAAAAACCAACGCTCCATTTATAGGTGCCGGTCAGAGTTGGGATTTTGTATTGGCTAAGTTGTACGAAACTCCAAACAACGCTCACAATGACCTGACTCCTGATGGAGAGGTCCTTGTAAAACGAGATAGACTTAATTTTCGAAACACAAACTCCGTCTACGGCTACTTGAACCGAACCGGATCATTGTTGGAAACCCGTACAAGACTGGGTAATACATTCGGACTAAAACGCGATTTGAGCCCATTAGTGAAAGGACTTTCTGTTTCGGGTCAGTTGGCATTTGATGTAAACTCATACAATGCGCTAACAAGGAGTAGATCATATGAGGCATTTGAGGTTAGAACGTTGACAGCTAGTGATATGTCTGATTCTTTGGCCTTTGTTGGTGTTACGGGAACTTCTAACTCCACGCTGACAGATGGAGTTTCGAGGAACTACAGCTACAGTTATACATTCCAGGGTAGAGTCGATTACACCAGAACATTTGAAAGTAAGCATCAGATTAATTCTATGCTTTTGGCCGAGCAACAGAGAACACAATCTCAAATATTGCTTCCTTCTAATTACGCTACTCTATCAGGAAGGTTAAACTATGCGCTTGACAACAAATACCTTGCCGAGGTAAGCTTTGCCTATCAAGGGACAGAGCAATACGCGAAAAATAATAGGTTCGGCTTTTTCCCTGCTATCTCACTAGGATGGATAGCATCGAATGAATCCTTTTTGAATGTTGATGCCATTGACTATTTAAAAGTTAAGGCTTCAGTTGGTGCAGTTGGGAACAATGCCTATGGGTATGGTTCAGCCAATTCTTATCTCTTTTTGACAACCTGGAATGCCAATGGCACAGAGAACCAAATTGGAAATCCGAGATATCAGTGGGAGACCTTTGTCAAGTATAACATTGGGTTAGAAGCTCAACTAGTAGACGACTTCTTTGTGGCTTTCGATGCATTTTATCATGACAACAAGGATATCGTGATTGGTAGCATTGATGAGATTCCTACAGGCTTTTTGGGGGTAACGGCAGGGGCGTTGCCTCCGGGCAACATCGGATTGCAGACCAACCAGGGCTTTGAGATAGCTGCGGGATATACTAAGTCTTTTGCAAATGATCTGTCTTTGAATATCACCGGAAATATTTCTCACGCAAGAAATGAGCGTGTAGATGTTGGAGAACTACCATTGGATAATTCATATGCATTTGCATATAGAAGAGAAGGATATGCGCTTGGTACCCACTTTGGCTACAAAACTGACGGATTGTTTAATACTCAGGCTGAAATAGACAATTGGGCTGATCAAAGCGCCCTGGGTGGCACGCCGATACCTGGAGATATTAAGTACGTGGATCTAAACGATGACAATTTAATCGATGAGCGGGATATCGCTCCTCTTGGCAATGGCAATGTTGCAGAAACAACGTTTGGTTTAAATCTGAATACGTCTTTTAAAGGATTCGATCTGAGTGTATTCTTTACGGGAGCATTGAACAGAAATGTTTACCTACAGGGATTCGGTAGATGGTCCAACCGTGACAATTTCACTACACACATGAAGGATGCCTGGACTGAGGACAATCAAAACGCTTCTTTTCCAAGACTTGGGAACAGAGGTACAAACTTTATTAAGAGTGACTATTGGATTGAGGATGGTAGCTTCATTCGTATGAAAAACATAGAAATGGGTTACACGCTCCCATCGAGGTTGACTGATAAGATCAATGCCAGCAGCATCAGAGTATATGTAAATGGCTTAAACCTGTTGACATTCCACAATCTTCCGAATGATGATTTTGATCCTGAAACAGCCAACTCGAGTAACATAGGATATCCCATTATAAAGGCGATCAATACTGGTATAAACATGAAGTTTTGATGGAAATCCTTGGAAACATATTAAAGAAAATGATCATGAATAATATACAAAAAAGAGTGTTGAATATACTGGGAGGGGCTGCACTAGCATTATCTATTACGGGATGCTTGAGCGAACTGGATATTACTCCTCCAGATCAGGTAGGGATTGACAGAGTACTTAACAAGGTAACTGTAGAGAATCTGCGTGCACGTGTGTATGATCAGATGAACTCATCATTTATCAATCTTTATTCTGGACAGGTGCTGGAAGCTTATACAGATGATGCTTTTAGAGGAGGTTCTACAGTAGCATTTGACTGGCATAACGGGATTCTCTCTCCGGAGATTCCATTATTTGGAAACTCTATTTGGAACAATTACTGGCAGGGGATTCGCAAATGTAACATTGCAATAGAGTATCTGCCCCAAGCTACAGTATCTGACATTCTGGTTTCAGAGGATCAGCTCAATCAATGGGTTGATGAAGCGCTGCTTATGAGGGCCTGGTATCATTTTGAGTTGCTTAGGTTTTTTGGACCTGTCCCTTTTGTGGAGGAGGCGCTAAGTGCTGATTTCTCAGATTGGGGAACTGTCACACGACCAACTGCTGATGATCTATTTTCCAAAATAATTGCGGATATCGATCAGGTCATTGCCAACGATAATTTGCCACTTAGGCATCAACTGGCCACAGATTATGATAGACTAAATATGGGCGTGGCACACGCCTTGAAGTCCAGAGTCTTACTTTATGCAGCCAGCCCATTGTTCAATTCAGGTAACGATGCTGCGAAGTGGACCGCTGCTGCAACAGCTTCTCAGGATGCAATTAGTGCTATGGGTGGTGAATACTCACTAGTAGGAATTGCCAACTATGGAGACATGTTTTTGGAGGATCAAACTGTGCTTAACCAGGAGGTTATTTTAAGAGGGAACGCCAACAATGCGGGAGTTTTGAACACGAGCAATGGGGTGGATCTGTCTGTTTACGGTTCAAATATCCAAAGCAACAATGCCGGAGCTGTCCCTACTCAGGAACTGGTAGATTGCTTTGAGTTGACTGATGGTACTTTACCTGTGTCAGCCTACAATGCCAATCATACCTCCGCTACCTTTAATGCGGGATACTCAGAAGGTACTGGTGATGACCCTTACGCAAATAGAGATGCGCGTTTTTATGCCAGCATTGTGTTCAATGGAGCCGATTATGGTCGATACAAAGGGATGCCTGGAGGAGATCCCAATGTAGTTGTATATACTTTTGTAGGACAGCCCGGTTCCGGATTCAACGGTAATCCTTTGTCGGAAATAGAATCAGAAGTCAGAAGGAGTAGCACAGGCTACTATACAAGTAAATTCAGGACGGCCGGTTATTGGGGGTCTACAGCTGGAGGTACCAATTCGTTCAAAATCCACTTCAGGTTTGCGGAACTCTATTTGAACCTTGCCGAAGCTTCATGTGAAGCTAATGATTTGGCAGGGGCTTTGTCAGCCTTAAATATGGTTAGAAACAGAGCCGGACAACCAAACCTTGAAAACGTGCCTGATTTTGCCAATACTCAGGAATTTATTCGTGAAAGAATCAGAAATGAGAAAAGGGTTGAATTTTGTTTCGAAAATCATCGATTTTTTGATCAACGCCGGTGGGATGTTTTGAGCACCAATGATGTGATTAGTGGCATGAGAATCACGAGTTCTGATGGAACCTCTTCAGGAGATTTTTCTTATCAACGGGTGAACCTATCCGTTCCTAGAGAAGCAACTTCAGATAAATACTTGCAGTTACCTGTGCCTATCGAGGAGGCCAGAAGGTTGCCTGGATTAGGACAGCCGGAAGCATGGAATTAAAGACAAGCTGTGGTTTTTTAGAACGATTTAGATCCAATAAAATGAAAGAAATAACTAAAATAAATTTGCTTTTTGCACTCCTTATTTTGTTTGTCTGGAGCTGCAAAGATGAAGAGGTTAGTGCCATTGATCCCATGATTGACGGGATACTTACACAGGTAGAAGGCTCAGTAGATATCACTGTTGCAGGCTCAAGCTGGAATTCAGCCCTTGTTGGATTGAGGTCAGAAAGATTGAGACTGGTTACGGTAAAGGACCTAATTGAAAGTGGTGGATATGAGACTTCAACCTATAAGCTGGCCAAGTCAGATGAAGCACTGGCAAGTACCAACACTACTATTGCCTACGTGGAGTCAAAGATGGATTCTATTTGGGATACCAACATCACTCAACCATTCGAATCTGTAGATGATGAATCACTTGGAGTGATCAATTTTGGTAGCAAACAATATACCGCGACATCTCTCAAGGCAGATTCGATCGAGACCTGGCTTTATCTGGACTCAGATGTTGAATTTACTTCAATTGACATGGCATCCCTTCAATCTGACATTGCTGTACTGCAAGGACTGTCTGATTTGGATGGAACCGAGGTGCAAGCTTTTGTTGATAAAATCAATGCTGACTATGCACAATTGGAGCAAGATTATCCGACTATAGCCAATGAGGTGCAGACCGCCCCTGAATTCTCGAAAGCGCAAAAGGATCTGTACGCAGGACTGGACGCAAGAATCACAGCTGTGGGCAATACCATAGAAAATGAACTGTCTCTTGATACAAGAATAGAACTTGACGCAGTTTTGAGAGATATGTACGCCTTGACTTACTTCGTAGACAACAACTATACGTCACCGGCTCAGGAACCTGCTGTATTTGGTGAGATTTCAAGTATTACCGAACTGCGTTGGTTCAGTGAAGAGGCTACTCAGGAGCAGCTGAACAACGATTGGGTACTTACCACAGACATAGATGCTGCAGAAACCGCACGATGGAACCTGGATGATCCGGATGGTAGGTATGGCTTTCATGCAATTCTTGAAACGGTTTCCATTAATTTCGATGGCCAATTTCATATGATCTCCGGATTGCGTATGTCCAGGATGGCCGGTCCTCCGAACGAGCGAACTGGAGTGTTTAATAATATCGATGGTGGGTCAATACGTAACCTTGGTCTGATAAACTTTAGGATGGTAACGACCAAACAGCTGAATGGGGGACAAGGCGGTACATTGGTTGGTCAACTTAATAATTCAACTGTGTCAAAGTGTTTCGTGCAGGGCTCATTCGTGGACATGGGAAGTCAACAAGGTGGTTTTATCGGACGTCCGCAAAATGGAGCTGTTATTTCCGACTGCTTTGCGAAAGTGGAAATATCCGGGAAAAAAGCTAATCCGTTTGAATCAAGCTTTATTGGACTGCCTGTTAGTGCGCTGACTGTACAGAACTGTTATAACCTTGGAGGAGGTACTCAAAAAGCAATATTCGGTCATGGAGCCAATATTATTTTGACGGCATCCGGCATATACTACGACTCAGATGCTGTTGGCACAACTGTGTTAGATCGTGGGGCCGGCGCCTACAACGGGGGAACCCCAGTGATGCTTTCTGATGCAGGGGTGGTGACAGACTTACCAACCTCTGATTGGGGTAACCTTTCTAACTTCTCAGGTTGGAGTGCTGATACCTGGGAAATTAGAACTGAGCCCCAGTTTGACCCGAACCCAAGACCTTATCTCAAAGGGTTTAACTATGAGGCTATAGCGGACTTTATCGACGTGCCATAAGAATTTTAATCACAAATGGTTAGATGTGAAATGGGCGGTCAATCTTGATCGCCTTTTTTTGTTACTGCGATCCACAAAAGGTCTGAGGTTTGATTTACTTCAAACCAAAATAGATATAAAAGCTTTGAACAAGCAAAATGAGGTGTAGTACATTAAACAATACGACTATTCTTATCAATCATAGTGCCACACCTTTTATCATGTGACAAAGGTACGTTTTGGATGCACTTGATGGGGTTTCTGGTATGTTGGAGATATAGTATTATTTATGGACTGATGCCTAGGTAACTGGCCTCTCCAAGCTATTATCAAAAAGTTCCTAACAAAAAAACGCTCAAAACCAGACAACCAACGCCGTAGGGATTCAGTTTAAGTGAAAACGCCCTTTCTAATTTCCCATGACCTTGTAAGGTCTACAATGCATACAATCTCTGGACGCCATAGTCAATGTCCTGAGTTCTAAACTTACCTGTTTGATACACCCACTTTTTTCAACTAAAGAGGGCTTACCTGATCGTTCAAAATTTGTTTGATCGCAGCGGCAAACCGTCCAAAAAGGAAGCAAAAAAAAATCAAGGCTGTGAAGAAAACAGCTGAATTTCGATCTTTGGGCCGGAAAAATATAATCTCGTCCTCCTTTGTGGAACATCAAACAATATGTTTTTCTAATCGATCCCGACATCAAAACTTTACGCTTTCTTCAATGTCAAATTCAGAACTTCGAATTCATTGGATCTATCCAATTTCGAGGTTTTCAATATCATTGTCACGAGCTATATGGTGCCTTGATAGCTTAGAAACTTATAGTTTCAATGCAAAACAAATATCAAGGGCACTCATAAACCGATATGAAGACTATTTTATAATGTCTGTGATTATTGTCTTCTTGGGATGCTTCTTGGATCTCCGATATCATTGGTTACTTGCATCCAATTAGTTAAAGCCGCTTTCATTTGATCCACCTTGAAGCTGAATTCAGGGTTTAATGACAGGTTTCTTGTTTCGTGAGGATCATTTTCCAGATCATATAGCTCAAATTCTGTACGAAACATGCTGTTTTTTAATAGCTTATAGGCTAAGGGATACTCGTCCTTATGAAATATGATCTCTTCAAAGGCGTTGTTTTGCCATGCATCGCTAGGGGTGGCATCCCAGGGCATCCAGGCTAAAGCTCGTGGTTGTTTTCGAGCATTTTCAGCTGTGGCATATGAGTCAATATCTACCTTGGGTACGTTTTGATAATTGATGTTCCACATCAAACGATACTTTCCATCTGTAATACTTCGGGTAGGGTAATATTCTTTGGGTGCCGGACCATGTGCATTGTGCTCCGAAACCATATATTTTCTCCCAAGAGTTTTGCTTTTTCCTTCAAGTATTGGACGAAGGGACAAACCTTGTACCGTTTGAGGGATGTCTAAACCAGCGAAATCCAGCACCGTGGGCATAATATCAACATGACCAATAAGGTCTTCCGAGATTTGGTTAGATAGTATGCCAGGCCCGGTGATGGATAGAGGCACATGCACGCCCCAATCGTATGCCGTGGCTTTGGCCCGGTGATAACAAAAACCCTGGTCACTGGAATATATGAAAATGGTATTGTCCAGAAGTCCGGCATCTTTCACGGTTTGAATGATAGCTCCAATGACTGAATCGGCATGCTGAACCGTGGTGAGATACTCTGCATAATCCTGCCTTGTTTTAGGGGTGTTGGGCCAGTGGGGCGGGAGTTCCACAGAATCCGCATGAACACGAGGCAATTCCTTGTTTATTTTGATGTGTGACTGAAAAGGCCTGTGGGTGTTGTCCACATTGGCTTGGATAAAAAATGGCTTTCCATTGGCAGCTGTGATAAAGTCTTTCATGGCCTGAGCACTTCCGGAAGGTTTTAAGTTGGCCTTGTCACGGAAGTCAAAAGGGAATTTCCAGACAGGACTCAAATGCCATTTTTCTGTTATACCTGTGAAATACCCATTTTGCTTGAGCACCTCAATCAAGGTCGGTATATCCTCGTGTACTCCCACTTTGTCGATCTTGGAGCCATTACGGGTAAAGTCTACATCCGGGGCATTTAGGCCAGGGGTTACGGTGTTCCGCCAATGTCCATTGGAATGTGGGTACATCCCAGTCAGGATAGATCCCCTTGACGGGGCACATGATGCAGCTGAAGCATATGCCTTTGTGAAGAAGGTGCCTTTTTGAGCAAGCGCATCTATATTCGGCGTTTTAAGGCCGGGTACTCCCAACATGCCAAGGTGGTAGGATTGGTCATCCGTAAGTAGCAGGACAAAATTTGGTTTACGGTTTTCAGGTTGCTGAGAGCAGCTGACCAGTTTCAGTATAAAGAATATGAATACGGTGAATATGATAGGTCTCTGAATTCTTTTCATTTTTGACTGTTTGGAGTTTGAACCACGTGTTGCTCTCCGGGTTTGAAATTGTATTTAATGTTGTTGCCGCCAGCATTCAGTATCAGGTTGAATTTATCCAGATAAAAGGAGCGATCCCTGAAGGGGAAGTCCCCGATATCTATTAATTGCGTTTGCAGCGCACTATGCAACTCCGCCTGCTTTTGTGCATAGGTTGCGGAGTTAACCAAATTATTAAGCTGAAATGGATCTGACTGGTTATCAAAGAGCATCAATGGCCCGTCCAGGCCCACTACGTATGTGAATCGTTTATTGCGCACCGCCCGATACTCTGGATCTTTCATATTTATATCGAATGGGTGAATGTTCATAAACATAGCTGCACGATCTGCGTTAGGGTCACAAGTTTTAATGAGATCAGATATATCCTCTCCCTGAATACCCTCAGGACGGGCAACCCCCGCAAAACTCAGGAGTGTGGGCATGATATCTGGTGTGGTGATGCCTGCATAAAGCTTCTTGCCCTTGTTATTGTCGATAGCAGGGTAGTGAATGAGGAATGGAATGTTGCTTGACTCGTTCCAAGGGAGTTGTTTTCTGAATGGATACCGGCCATGCGCGCCCATCATTTCACCATGATCAGAGGTGAAGATGATGATTGAGTTGTCATACATATCAGCTTCCTTGAGTTGAGAAATGATATCTCCTACAGCTTTATCTGTAGCTGTGCAGTGTGCGTAATATCCTGCAAGTTCCCTTCTCACTGTGTCGTACAGGTTTTTGGGAACATTTGGGTCAATTGAAAAATCTTTGCCTTGATAAAGCCGTCGGTATTCCTCTGGGGCAGAATGGTGTGGGAAATGAGGGGTCGCCAGTGAAATAAACATAAACTGCGGTTTATTGGCTTGCCTCTTGTTTTTTACATAGTCATTTACATCATTCGCTATCGCAAAAGGGGAATATCCAGTCCATATTTTTTGAGTAGGGTCGTCATTTTCATAATAGATCATTCTATTGTAGTTATGAGAACACTCAGCTCCTTTCCAATACTCAAAACCTTGCCTGCGTTTTGGGGCTACATTTACTTTCCTGCCATGTCCATCCAGGTGCCACTTTCCCCAAAATGCCGTCTGATAACCTTCATCCTTTAGCACCTCCGCCATTGTGGTTTCATCATCCGGGAAGTGGAGGTCATTTAAAAACATGCCGGTCTCGGTTGGGAATTTTCCGGTGAGAAGAGATGCTCGAAAAGGCGTGCAAACCGGAGAGACGGAGACCGCATTAGGTAGGTTCACTGATTGCGCTGCAAATTCATCCAAATTTGGAGTTTTCACATCCTCATTGCCATTGTAACCTAAAGCCGAAGCTCTCCATTGATCAGTGAGAATAATGATCACGTTTGGCTGCTTAAGCTCCACTTTTTGACATGAAAGCAACAGCAGGATACAGAACAAGATGATTGGTATATGAAGTGTGTTGATTTTGAGGCTCATATGCTAAAAAAGTAAGTCACAACTTATTTGTTCATACATTTATTTCCACCCTGTAGGTTCATGGCCAAAACGTGCTTTTACCCATAAGGCGCACAAAAAAGAACATGTAGTTATAACACATTAAACCTGATGTTTTTAAACTGGAGTTTATTGATGTGATCATGAAGCATGATTCTAACTCCTATATTGATGTAATGCATTAATTGGTTTAGTTACTTTTAGTCCAGTACGTTCAAACCATTTGGAATATCAATGTCGGATTTTACACTTCCATGGGGCTGCTTTTCATGTCTTACTTTCACCACACCATGTTTTGTAGGGTAGCTTCCTTCTACCCACTGAAGGTCACCAAGATTAGGAGCGATCTTCACTGCATTTCCATTGTTATGAATGGTAATACCCAGAACATGCTCAGATAACCAAGCCGTGGGACCGGAAGCCCAGCCATGGCAAAGGGAGTGTCTCAAACCCACATAGCAGTAATCACCATAGTCGGCGTGTATGTCTACTTTACCCGGAGCTGGTACTTCGTCGATACGGCCTGCATTTTCTGCCCACTCCATATTGAAGTCTTCCCAGAAGGTAGTAGCTCCCAAGTCAATCATGGCACCCCAATAATCCCTGATCACGTCCATCGCTCCTACATAATCTCCGGCAAGGGCTCTTGCTTGAAGTACGTAGTAACCGTAGAAGGTTGATACGCCCGACAATGGATCTTGCGAGAGCCATTTGTTATTTACTTTGTCTTTATCTCTTAGTTCCGATATAGCCAATAATGCCGCAGCAGATTTATTTCCATTTGGATCAGGAACATGTTTTTGTAGTTTCTTGAGCGTTTTTTCATAGGTAGCCTTTTTTGATGGTTCATCGAGAATCGTGGTAAATTCCAGACCAGTCTTGAAAACCATCACCATAAGACTCTGCAAGCCCGCATGAACGGCTTCTTTATTCGGACTGGTAGGCCAGTCCAGGAAACGACCACCATCAAGGGTTTCTTTGCCTTTTTTATCAATGTTGGTACTTAGTTCGTCTAGCAAGCCGAAAATATATGCTTTGTGTTTCTCCAGGTAAGCCAGGTCTCCGTATTGATTGTACCATTCATGCTGGATCAACAACCACCACATAGAATAGGAGCTGATGCCGTTCATCCAACCGGGTAAGTCAGTAATGCTCTGTATTAAATCGAGGCTTTTAGGCACTACTTCGTTGGGGCCAAAGACTGCCTGAATCGTTTTTACCTCCGGGTGCATATCTCCCACCCAGACCAATCGGTCCCTCTTTATACCGTCCCACAGGTAATCCTGCATATTTAGGTGCACCGTATACGCCCCGGTTTGCCAGATTTCATTCAGTCTTTCGTCGTTACTTTTAAAAGAGCCCAGGTATGGGATATCCCTGTAAATGGAAATGGCGCTGATTTCCTTCAGCTTTAGTATTCTGTCCGTGTCCACCATCTCAATTTTGGCAAACCGGAAACCAGAATTCCCAATTTCAATTTTCCCCAGCCAGGGTAGCATCAATTCAAATTCCCGAATAGCATGGTCGTTGGTAGCCGTACATCCTGAATCACTGATTGAGTTCATCGCTTCGCTCACAGATTCACCGAGGGTTATTTTGATCTTAATCGGATTCTTTCCTTCGAACATTCCCGTGACTAGCTGGATCCCTCCATGAAGCTCTTTGCCAAAGTCAAGAACGAATGCCGGGTTTTTGGAACCATCCAAAGTGATCAGGTTTTTTCCTACCAAATCAGCTTGACCATTTCCTGCTTTTAAAAGGTTTTCGAGGTTGGTAATACCTTCTTCACCGCTAGCCCACACGATTTTTTTTGCTGTAACAAACTCCCTCACTCGGGTATCTTTATATCCTTCTGGCATTTGAGCCAAAGCTGAGATCGTGAGGGTGAGCATGAACAATGACAAGCATTGAACAAAGAGTTTTTGTGAGTTAAAATTCATTGGATTTTTCTTTTTAGAAGCAATGGAGTCTATTATTATTGACGGGTTTTCGAGATGCTTTTTATCGAAACTGGCCCTAAAAGCCCCGCACTTGGCGGTTCTTCATTGGGTTTGATATCATCGACTATGTGCCAGGAGTACCTTTCATTTTCAGGAAGCATTTTGTCCTTGATGAGTCTGTTTCTCCAAAGGTTAGCCACTTTCACCACTAGTTCGTTTTTTCCTTGTTTCAGCTGATTTGTGACATCTAGTTGAAAAGGGTAAATCCAGGTCGTACCAACCTCTTGTCCATTGAGTGTCACGGTCCCCATGACAGATACCTGTCCCAAATCAATCATGTAGATCTGGTTTGGACTGATCTCACCCATTTCGAAAGTGGTGGAGTAGTTGGCGGTCCCTGAGTAAAACTTTATCGCATCTGAATCAGATTGGTTCCAATCGCTCAGTGTATTGAAAGTGACAGGGCCTTTTGGTCCTATGTCTTTGTTTAAAAAGTCTACTTCCCAGCTGCCTTCTATACTTGTAGTAATTTGAGCTTCGGGGAAGTTTGAGTCATATTTAGAGTCGAGATCAGTTTCAGAAAATACGATGTAAAAGCTCTGGTCTTTTTCAAAAGATAATGGAACTGTGGTGTACCCATCGGTTTCTTTAAAAACTGGCAATGCTCGTATCTCACCTGTTACTGCATCCCATAGCTGCGGCTTCATTCCTTGTACATTAAACGATGGAGATATGTTTAGAACATCATCGCTTTGATTGGTAATGAAATAGATGTCGCCATTGTCCGCTTCTCTATGTGTCCAGAGTATTTTGTAGTCGCCATCCAGCTTCAAGTCGCGTTTCAGGTCAATTTTTTCGAGTGCTTCTTTTAAGCTCATATTGTCGATGACATGACCTTCGCCAAATGATCTGAAAAGTGGCTGATCAGTTTGTTCTCCCCACAATTCAGCAGCCATGGTCTGCACTTGAGCGTCAGATTCCGGGTAGTTTTCCAGGCTAGGGGAGGTAGTAGGTGGTGCTCCGTAGATGTTTGCGCCAGCTTGTACAAGCGATTTTATTTTCTCCAATACTGATGGACGCATATTGTCTACAGGTGGCAAGACGAGCAGTCCATAAGACATGCCATCAGGGAAAGTGAGTCTTCCATTTTTTACAGTAACCCGGTTTAGGAGTACTTCAGCATTTAGATAATCGTAAGAATATCCCTGGGGCAATTCCGGATTGCGAGTACCAGTCATGATAGGTGTGTTTTCACCAATAAAGTAAGCAACATCTGCACTGTATTGTCCTTGTGTAAGCATGTGCTGGTTTCTTCTAAGGTAGGTCATCCATGCTTTCGATTGCTCAAACCACGTATTGTGACGGTTAAACTCGGTGCTAAACCAGGCGTTTACACCAGGCTTTCTATTGTCATCAGGTTGGTGAATGTAGAGGTGTAGCACAAAGTGATTAATACCTTCTGTGAAGCTCCAGTCTCCACGTTTTTTCAGAAGCGCAGGGTGCCTTAGGTAGGATTGGTAAGCTGCGGTGAAAGCCTCTGCCGACACCCTGGGTTTGCCATAAATATGAGCCGCAGAAGATGCAGCCTTACATTCAATATCACCAAGCGTTCCTTCATTCCAGAACTCACCGCTGACCAGGTCAGACTGCCCACCATACATCAAAAACTCGGATGGGAAACCCCAGTGACCATAGTTTTCCAGCCACATTTGAAGGTTGTGTTCGTTGCTCACCTTACGTAAACCTCCCACATACTCGTAGGCCACCTCGTCAGCTACTAACCTTCTCACATCCCACAGAAATCTATCTGAAGCATCTACACTCTGAACGATACGCCCGGAATATGTAGGTAAAAATGGTTTAGGATCGTAACTGTATTTGTCTTGAAATTTTTGCTGGAAATCATCACTCCAGTTTTGAGATCCCATTTCGTAGCTATCTGCAATCACATATTTAAAGGCAGACTTGCTTTCTTCAGGAAGACGCTTTAGAAATTCTCCTACAAACTGATCGAAATGAAAGCGAACGAGTTCTTCGCTCATCTTATCTATTTCGTATCCTTTTCCTTGTGGTGCTGCCGGTGCATTTTTTGTTCCTGTTGGGGTCATTCCATATCGTTGGATTGTCCATTCTCCTTCCGGTGCATCCCAGATTAGATTACCATCAGCATCCATTTTGTCACTCAGATCGATAACCTCTTTAGAGGAGATACTTAAATCATTTTGAACTACATCTGGTTGGGTGTCCCACAGGTAGCTTACAAAGGATGGGAATGGAGTGGGGTGGAGTTTTGCCAAACTTTTTTCGGCGTAACTGTCAAGTCCGGCAGCCTCAGAAATGATGATCTCGGACAATTGCCACTTATCTACTTTGGCATTTGGATAGGTATTTGACTTGAAAGTTCCTCCCAGAGCTTGAAATGCTAACCTGAAATTTTTCGCATCTGTTTCTGGTATTGCGATATGTACTGGAGCGTATTGATCGGCACCAACATTAGGGCTTAGTTTGCTCCGGTCAATGATCAGTGATTTTACTAGGTTGAAAGAATTGTCAACCTCCGCGTAGATATCGCATTTAACCTTGAATGCATCTTTAGAAGGTATAATTTTTACGCTTCTAGCTTTTATAGATACTTGGGATTTTATGTCTATTTGAAATTTTTCTACCGACTTTGGAAAGCCAGTGGCCGTCGAGTTATTTCCGTCAATCAATTTTTCACTGTTACCAACAGATGGCTGGATTCTAATGGTCGAATTGTCAGCAATGAGTCTTTTGCTTTCTGCTGCTATTGATGGAAATGCCAATACATACGTGTCTTGAAATTCGGCGGTTGGTTTACTCAGTTGGAGTGTGATGTTCCGCCCGCCATTTATTTTAGTTTCTGAGTAGGTCAGGTAGCGCATAGCCATTTCTGGCTTCACCCACGGCCCACCGGACTGGCTCCACCCGGGACAGTTGAATATCCCGATATCTACTCCGAGCCGCTTGCCTTCGACCACCGCATGTACCATGATTTCCCACCATTTTTCACTAAAGAGTGGTACCTTACCATCCTTTTCATCAGGGTTGATATTGCCTATCAGGGCGGCACCAATACCTGCCTCCTTCATAGCTTCCAGGTCTTTTGTTAACCCTTCCTTAGATATGTCATCTCCAATCCAGTAGTAATAGCACCAGGGTTTTACACTGTCAGCAGGTGTTTGAAAGCCGTCCCTTAAGGTATTGTAATTAAGTCCAATTCCCTGACTTCCTGGTTTTTCGCAGGAGGTAGCGAAAATTGTTATTAGGCATGCAACGAAGAGTTTTAATTTTTTCATATTATGGTCATTTCACTAAAGATTGTTGTTTCGCAAACTCAGCTCTGATTAATGATAATTGATTGGCATAGGCAGGGGCATCTGCCAGGTTTGTTGTTTCCAGTGGGTCATTTTTCAGGTCAAAAAGTTCTTCATAATTGTGCTCAGGGTATTGTAGGTATTTGAGACTATCTGTCACCAGCCCGTAGGTTTTTGGAATAGTGGGACTACCATTGAGTACGTGCTCGTAGTAAAAGGATGTTCTTGGGGGGTGGTGATCTTGCCTGAGCGCTTTGAGTAAGTCCCTACCTTGCATATTCGGGGGTGTCGGGATTTCAGCCAGACCTAAAATGGTTGGTGCGATATCCAGGTTTAATGCTGTGAGGTCAGGCTGGAGACCACTTACATTTTCGTCGCGTGGGTCAAAAATGATCAATGGAACACGAATGGACTCATTGTGACCAAACCACTTACCTGCCAATCCATGTTCACCTAAATAAAACCCATTGTCGCTGGTAAATATGATTATGGTGTTATCTGCCAGGCCTTTATCCTCAAGAGTTGCCCTGATGTTGCCAAGAACCTGATCGATACCGTTAATGAGTCTGAAGTAGTTTTTAACACTTTGTTGGAAAAGAGAATCCGTTTCGAACCTCAATTTCCACCTTTTTCGAGCAATGCTTTGATCTGTTCTGAAAAATCCGGGTAGCCTGCGCCATGCTTCTTCAGTGGCTGTTGGTGCCTTAGGCACTTCCACGCCATAATATAGAGATAGGAATTCATCCTTAGGAATGAATTGCCTGGGATCACCATCTTCAGAATGGGGTGATTTAAAACTCACTGAGAGACAAAAGGGACGTTCATCCGAGGAATCTAAAAAGCTTTGAATTGATTGGTTGACGATATCTGTATAATGGGTCATATTGCCTAAAGAGTCGTAGTTCTCATATTTCGGTTGATGCATGTTCGTACATTCCCAAAAGTCGAACCTATCTGCGGGTTGGTCTTTAGGCTTTCCAACCCCATATTTACCAATAAACCCTGTCCGGTAGCCATTTGCTTGTAGCAAGAGAGGATAGGTTTTTGAAAGAGCCTCTTCTGAGAGACTTGTGGTAAAGTCCTCAATCCTATGCCTTGCCATATATTGTCCTGTTAGAATACTTGCTCTGCTGCTACAGCATATCGATGTAGTTACGTAGGTGTTTCTGAAGTAAGCACCCTGACTAGCCAGAAGGTCAATTTCGGGCGTCTGAATTACCTTGTTTCCGGCGGCTCCCATTCCATCGTAACGCAGATCATCAGCCAGGAGAAATATAATATTTGGTTCCTTGGGAGAACATGAAAATAGAGCCAGTCCTAAGAGTAGAGGTATGAAGATTCTAAATAGCTGCAATTTCGGTTTGTTTTGATGTTTACTTGGGTTTTTAAATGAATGCACTAAAATATCCTATCAAAAAATGATACTCATCCTGCACCTTACTGAGGTGGGAGTTAATAAGTGCAATCAGACCTATCAGAATTCTGGTTTGGACGAAATAGTGGTTCATGTAGGAACGGGATGCCGGAGCAATTGAGATTATTTAAACTTGAACCTGACTAGTATACCTAGATTATGAAACAAACTTTATTGCCACTTCTTTTCAGCGCACTGCTACTATCCAGTTGTATTCCGGAACAAAGTGTCAGTCGCCCGCCTAACTTGTTGATTGTTCTCTCGGATCAACACTCGTACGACATGCTTGGATGCTACGGGAATGATCAGGTTAAAACACCTAACCTCGACAAGTTTGCGGGAGAAGGGTTAAGGTTCGACAATTGTTTCAGCAATCAACCTGTTTGTACCCCATTTCGTGGGATGCTTTTAAGTGGTATGCACCCACTAAAGAACGGTGCTTTTGTGAATGATGTACCTTTGATTCCTCAGCCAAGCCTTCTGGGGAACGTGTTAAAGTCACAAGGTTATCAAACAGCATACATTGGGAAGTGGCATCTTTTAGGGGGCGATCGCAAACGCCCTATTCCCGATGGCGAATTACGGTACGGGTTTGATAAGGTCTTGACCAACAATTGTCACGTGGATTTCCGACCAGGGAAATGCTTTTTTTGGAATGAAAAAGGTGAACGGGAGTATTTTGATGAATGGGAGGTTTATGGGCAAACCAGGCAGGCATTGCAATATCTGGATGAAGTTGATAAAGAAAAGCCGTTTGCCCTGATTGTGTCTTGGCACCCTCCGCATGACTGGGGTAAGTTCAAAGGTGTGGACGGTAAAATGCATTATCGGTACGAGACTATGAGTGAGTTTATGGCTCTCTATAATAAGGATTCTATTGAATTGAGACCGGGAATTGAGGTCACACCCGATCGAAAGACGATGTATCATGGTTATATGGCAATGGTCAGTGGTGTGGATGAGGCATTTGGCATGTTGATGGATAAATTAGAAGAGTTGGGGTTGGAAGAAAATACATTGACCGTTTTTTCAGCTGACCATGGGGATATGTTGGAGTCACACGAGGCTGTTTTACCAAAACAATATATCCATGATTACTCAACTCGTATTCCTTTTTTGATGAGGTATCCTGAAAAAATAAAAAGTGGCGACTCCACATCACTCCTTATGAGTACCATCAATATGCTGCCAACATTTCTCGGGATGATGGGCATTGAAACATCATTTGAATACGATGGGACAGACCTTTCACAGTCCATTTTGGAAGGGGATGAGGATGCCGTTGAGTCGATTCCGGTGTGGGTCTATCAGCGGGCTAAACATTCCAAGGTACCTAACTGGAGAGGGATTATCACCAAAGACTACTCATTTGCAATGACTGAAAACATGTCTGAAGAATCAATAGGGAATGTATTGTTTGATAGGAAAAATGATCCGAATCAACTAGAGAACCTAATTAATACGCCAGGGAATGCGGCAATTCAGAAGCAATTTGAAGTGCTTACAAGAAAATGGATGAGTGAATTTTCTGATGATTTTTATAATGCTGAAGATTTCAGGGCAGCTACTCCGGAGGGTGACTGGGCCGGGAATTATACCACGCCACCATTGGAACTTTTAAAAATCAATGAATAAAGGTAATATCGTTGTTTTATGATGAGGGTAAGAAGGGGGTTAGTCCTTGTTCTGTTTTTTATGAACCTGGTGGCATCTTCCCAGGAAGAACGCAAGAATGTTATTTTCATTTTGGCCGATGACCTGGGGTGGAGAGACCTGAGTTCGTATGGATCGGATTTTTACCAGACACCCAATATAGACGCACTTGCTGCCTCGGGTGTTAAGTTTACGGATGCGTACTCTGCAAACCCACTTTGTTCTCCGACTCGCGCCAGTATTTTGACAGGACAAACCTCTGGTAGATTGAGATTCACAAGTGCTTCCGGGCATATTGAGCAGGAAATACTCGATCCTGTGGCCACCAGCACAGCATCTCCCGAAAAAAAGAACGGAACAGTTCAATCCAGATCCAGACTTCCTCTTGAGTATATAACATTTGCCGAAGTACTGAAAGGTAGTGGTTACAGGACTGCCTTCATGGGTAAATGGCATCTTGGTAAAGCTCCTTACATTCCCGAAAATCAAGGATTTGATGTTGTGGTTGGTGGAAGGGAGCACTCTGGCCCTCCAGGCCCCAATAATTACTTTGGGCCATGGAATTTAAGTACGCTACCTATGGTGCCTCAAGGAACACACATTGCCGAAGCACTTACCGATGAGGCTATTGATTTTATAGACGAAACCACAGACCCTTTCCTTCTTTGTCTATGGTACTATGACGTTCATGCACCCTTTCAAGCAAAGGATGATGTTAAGCAGAAGTATGAGGCTAAGCTTAACAAGAATCATATTCAACGATCTCCTACCATGGCTGCCATGATTGAGGTTATGGACGAGAACATAGGGAGACTGCTAGATCATTTGGAAGATCGAAATCTCGATGAAAATACCATTGTGATTTTCACAAGTGACAATGGAGGGCATATGTATAATCTGGTAGACAATACCAATCCCACGAATAATGCTCCCTTGAGATCTGGAAAAGGGAATAATTATGAGGGCGGAGTGAGAGTACCTATGATTGTTCGTGCGCCCGGGATTTCAAAACCAGGAACGGTTTCCGAAGTGGTTACCCAAAGCGTGGATCACTACCCCACCATGTTAGACCTGTTGGACATAGATTTCCCAAATCAGGTTACAGATGGAGAAAGTTATGTCAATGCTTTAAAGGGACAGTATTATGAGCGTTCACCTATTTTTTCTGTGTACACTCATGACGTGCCTGCAGTGGCTAACAGGTATAATACCTCTGTGAGAAAGGGGGATTGGAAACTTTTGAAATTTTATCATGACGGACCGAATCGGGAACATAGATATGAGTTATACAACCTTGCAGACGATATAGGAGAGACTACCAATCTTTCTGAGCAAATGGTTGAGAAGACACAAGAACTGGCAGCACTTATTGAGACGTATGAAGAGGATATAGACATGCTGAAGCCACAGCCGAACGATAATTTTGTCGGAAACTCTGAAGCAGCCTGGTTTTCAACATGGGATACTGAACTATCGCTGACTGACGACAACACTCTAAAACTAGTGTCAGAAGGGAACACACCTTATGTAGAAACGAACCATGTGCCCAACTATAAAGGAGGTAGCCTGAAAATGGCTTTTGATATGAGATCCAGTAGCAATGGAAATGGTAGGTTTTTATGGAAAACCTCTGCTTCAAATACGTTCGACTCTTTTGTGAGTTTTACAGGAAAGCATGATGGAAACTGGCAATCAGTGACTGTAGATTTTACTCTGGGTAATACAGAAACACTTCGGGGATTGAGAATTCAGTCATCATCCGGAGAAGGAGAGATAGAATTGAGAAATATTCGATTGCTCTCTCAAAGTGAAGAGGAATTGAGAACCTGGGAGCTTGACTCAAAGGGCGTTATTGCGGGGCTGAGTGAAAATAACGCTCCTGCTATTTGTACGCCGCAGCTCGAATGGGACTTTGAGCGTGATGCCAGCTGCTGGAATCTTGAAAAACACCTTTCAGGCGAGGTTGAGGATGGTGCTTTGGTAGCCAGTGTTTTAGGAATTGACCCGATATTGACCCTTAGAGGAGGGCTAAATGTTCCATCGCTTTACTACTCCGAAATGCGAATTAGGATGAAAAATGCATCAAGTGCTTCTAACGGAGCTATTTACTTTAGAACAAGCGAAAATCCTTCTTTCGTGGGAAACTTTGTACTGTTTACTTTAACAGCAAATGACGATCAATTTCAGGACTTCATCGTAGATATGTCTGAGCACGCGAACTGGGGTGGAACAGTAGAAGGTATTCGCATAGATCCTCAACAACCCGGAGCAAGTCATGGAAGCGTTGAAATTAGCTACATCGGTTTTGTTAGGAATGACGTGGCGGAACCAGAAGATCCTGTTTTGACCAATGCAGAGGTTTCAGGAAGCAATTCGTTTAGCATCTTTCCCAATCCAACATCCTCAGGAAAAGTGGATATACAGCTAGGGTCGGCAAAGTATAAAAATAGCATGCTTGTTTTTATGTCATTGGATGGGAAGACCCTGTTGATAGAGAAGAACAACAGTCAAAGTGTGAATAACATACGTACGGATGTATCTTCATTTGATCCTGGAGTTTATCTTGTTCAGCTTGTATGTGATGGTAAAATTGTTTCCTCATTAAGGTTGATCAAGAGGTAATACTGTACTTACTGACTTTCCATTAATTAGTGTTGAATCTGACTGAGAAATGCAATGAATAGAAGTAAGTTCATTGAGAGAAGCACTAGTCCAGCGGCTGGCATGGTGGTTTCACCTTGACCACATGATTGAGGCTGGTTTTGACCTATTTCTAATCACTAAGAGCGCCTTTGTATATTGCCAATGCAGACACCCGACTGTCTTTACGAAAATATGAATAGGGGATTCTCTTTTTATAAACCGGTTGAGGTTTTACTCTCTTTATATAGGTTGACAAAAGGTGTGTCCCGAGCTTCTTCGGCTGCAATGTAATCTGGGTTTTCACTTGGCCAATAGCGTCTGTCCACGTTTTCTTCCAGCCAATTGATAAGCTTATCGAATAACTTGTCGGTCATTTCTGGATTGGCTTTAGCTAAATCATTTTTCTCAAATGGATCTAATGCAATGTTGTACAGGTGTAGCCTTCCGTACCAATCAAAGATGAGTTTGAAATCACCATCTCTGATAGCCGAATGAGGGGTGAGCGGGAGTCCATCGTAAGGGCTATTATATATCACGTTGAAAGGATAGTGCCAGTACCGGGTGGTCTTAGCGTATGCTCCTGCGTATTTATCGGAAATCAAAGGTAGCAGGCTTTGTCCATCAAGTTTTTGTTGTTTTATGAGTTGCTTTTCATCTAAGCCTCCTGCAGAGGCTAAAGTTGGGAAGATATCGGTGCAGTCCACTACTTCATCTACCCATCTACCTTCCTGAAATTGGCCTTTCCATCTAAAAATAAGAGGAACTCTTATGCCTCCTTCAGTAACGCATGCTTTACCTCCGAAGAATGGTGCGTTATCTGTTCCATCACCTTTTGGGGTAATTTTTCTGTCGATACCGCCATTGTCAGACATAAAGACCACCAGGGTATTCTCAGCTATCCCTTTCTCCTCCAACATATCGAGGATCGCTCCAACGGACATATCAAGGTGCTTGATCATAGCTGCATAAGTGGCATCTTCATGACCGTTCCACCCCTTACTATCTTTTGATTCAAAATAGTTGATGTCTTCTTTCGGAGCTTGAATAGGAGAGTGCACTGCAAAATGTGAAAAGTAGAGAAAAAATGGTTTCTCTTGATTTTCAGTCTGACGGTCTATGTAACTCAAGGCCTGTGCCGTCAAATCGTCGGTGAGGTAATCTTCTCCCGTTTTTTCTCCAGCATCGCCGAATGCCCACTTGTCCTGTGGCATATTGGGAAAGCGGTTTTTGGATTTGTTATTCCACCCATCTCTCCAATCAAAGTAACGACTGCCTCCTGCATCTGCCCAGGCAAGTGCTTCAAACCCATTGTCTCCTGGTTGATACCCCATAGCCCCAAAGCCTCCGACGTGCCATTTTCCGATAAAAGCCGAATTATAGTCTTTTAAGGCTTCCGCAATGGTTAGCTCATCGAGACCATTGTCCCATTCCGTTCCTGTCGGGATTGCTGAATTAGAAATTCCATTCGTTAGGGCTTGTTGAATTTTGATATCGTCTTTGTGTTCTAATACATCATGGGCATAGTACCCCTCTGGAACTTCCATGTTTTGGTTGTAATAGGTGTCTCTAAATGGCATTGCCGTAGTAAAGCCCAAACGGGCAGCATACTTTCCGGTAAGTATGCTGGCACGCGTTGGTGAGCATAGTTGGTTTGCATAGGCTTGAGAAAACGATACACCTTCATTCATAAGTCTGTCAATATTTGGTGTTTCGTAAAACATTTTATGATTTTCAATTCCAGTGAATTTTTTGGCATAAGCCTGAGTATCCATGATTCCGTAATCGTCTGCCAGAATGAAAATGATGTTGGGTTGGGATATTTGTGGCTTTTTACACGCTGAAAAAGCAGTTAGTAGAAGAATGGGTAAGGCTGTTCGAAATAATGCTTTCATTTTTAAGATAATTGCGTCGTTACTTCATCATGATGAAAAGAATCTATGATCTGCCGAATGTATCACTTATAAACGAAGTTTGCATCCTGCACTATACCGACTTAAAAAGTATGCTGGGCTCACTTATTGAACGAACTCATCCGCTCCCTTAGGACATAAAAAAGGGGACACTGTTTGCACCGTGTCCCCGATTGGCAATTAAGAATTTGTAAAGTTATCGAACGAACGCTGCAGCTACTCCACCATCTACATTAAGAATATTTCCAGTGGATTTACTCAAAGATCCATCAACAAAAACTAGAACAGCTTTTGCAATGTCTTCTCTTTCAAGAATGGCGTTCAAAATAGTTCTTTTTGCGTAGTGCGCAGGCAGTTCATCTACGGTGATGCCATAAGCTTTGGCACGACCTTCGCCCCATCCGCCTTCCCAGATGTTTGATCCTTTGATCACTGCATCAGGGTTTACAGTATTTACACGTATACCATCTACACCAAGCTCTGTGGCTAGCAGTCTGGTCATATGAACCTGAGCCGCTTTTGCAGAACCATAACCAAGGTTGTTTGGGCCGGATACCAGGGCATTTTTGCTCGCAATGTTTACAATATCTCCACCTAGACCTTGTTTTCTCAGGATTTCAGCCCCTTCTTTTGCCGTCAGGAATGACCCTTTCACCAGAATATTATGGAGTAGATCCCAGTCCTTTTCCTCAGTGTCTTTGAGAGACTTAGAGGTTGCGATTCCAGCATTATTCACAATGATGTCTACACCACCAAACGCCAAAGATGCTTTTCTAAAGGCTTCTTTGATAGAGTTTCCTGATGTTACATCCATTACGGCATACTCAGCAGTATCCCTTTTGAATCCTTTGTGAGCTTCTACAAGCCTTGATTCGTCTATATCCGTCAGCACCACACAAGCACCATTTTCCACCATCAATTTGGCTATTTCCAGACCTATGCCGCCACCTGATCCGGATATCAAAGCGACCTTTCTTGAGAGCGATTTCTCTTTGGGCATTCTCTGAAGCTTCGCTTCTTCCAAAAGCCAGTATTCAATGTCAAATGCTTCTTGAAGTGGAAGTGCGACGTATTCTGATACCGCTTCAGCACCTTTCATTACGTTGATAGCATTCAGGTAAAATTCATTCGCTACTCTGGCTGTTTGCTTATTCTTAGCGAAGGAGAACATACCTACCCCAGGCCAAATAATGATTACCGGGTTATTGTCTCTGATTGCCGGAGAGTTGTTGCGTTTACATGATTCGTAATAGTTGTTGTAATACTCACGGTATTCTATCCACTGGTGCTCAATTTTGGATTTTATTGCTTCTGAGTCTGAGAGGTCAGCATCTTTAGGCAAGTCAAGAACCAAAGGCCTTATTTTAGTTCTCAGGAAGTGATCAGGACAGCTTGTTCCTAGTGGGGCCAGTTTGTCTATATCAAAGCTATTGGCAAACTCAAGAATACGCTCATCATCACTGAAATGTCCTACCATCAACTGGTTTGAAGAACACAAACCTCTTAGAATTGGTGCAATGTCTGACGCTTGACTGGTTCTATCTTCTTTATTGAGGGATTCTGTCCTTTGTCCGCCAAAAACAGGACGATTTTTGCCATAGTTTGCTCCTAGATAAGCAGACGCTTTTTCGACCGACTCAAGAGAGTTGATATAGCAATCGTAGGCATTGTCGGCCCATGTGAACAGCCCATGGCCTCCTAAGTAGAGCCCTTTGAGGTTAGGGTTTTTATTGATTGCCTCTTCTAGCTGCAAGGAGAGATCGAACCCAGGCTTTTGCCATGGGATCCAAGCAAAATCATCCCCATAAATTTCTTTCATGATTTTCTCACCGTCTTTAGACGCAGCGATGGCGATAGCGGCATCTGGATGGAGGTGGTCAATGTGCTTGTAGGGAAGCAGGGCATGTAAAGGGGTGTCGATCGACGGGGCTTTGGAGTTTTGATCGTAGATGCAGTGGTTGAAAAGCTCCACCATCTCATCTTCAAATTCTATGCCTCGGTAGACGTTCTTTAAAGCACGGAGTTTGTCGACGTATAGTCCGGCAAGTCCGGCTCTGTCTAGGGTGCCGATATCACCTCCAGACCCTTTGACATACATTATTTCGACTATTTCTCCTGTGAGTGGATCTTTTTCGTCTACCTTACAGCTTGTGTTTCCTCCACCATAATTGGTTATTCTAAGATCTGTTCCAAGTAGGTTGGATCTATATAGTAAAAGTGCTATCTGATCGTCTCCTAGTTCTGCCGCTTTTGCTTCATCCCAGAGGTAATCAACGTGATTAAATTTCAAGGTTCTAGATTCCATCTCTTTCTTTGCTATGGTAATTGATATTAATTCAAGCGATAAAATTGAACAATGCATGACGCATACGCATCCTGCACCTTTCTGTATCGTGTATTTTTTAAGCACTGAATTCACTCAAATGGAATAATTTTTAGGATTAATTTTATTTTTAACAGAGGCAAAAAGGCACCTAAAATACCTGTGAAAGAACCATAACGAACGACTAATATCAATTTTTAAACTAATCATTCGAGCTATGAAACTATTCCTGACTTTTGCTACATTGGCGTTTTGAATGGATTTAAAATAATCAAAAACACATATGGAGCTGCGTAAATTTGTTCTTGACTTTGATGAAAATTCGAGTGAACCCAAGTATAAGCAAATAGCAAAAAGCATTGTTGAAAATATTGAAGCTGGAAGAATTCATGTTGGGGATCAGTTGCCTTCCATAAGCCAGTTGAGTATAGACTATTTGGTGTCTCGTGATACTGTAGAAAAAGCATACCGATTATTAAGAGATCAGGGTGTGGTGGAGTCAGTCAAAGGAAAAGGTTTTTATGTGCTAATATCCTCTCCAGGCTCAAAAATTCGAGTTTTTGTCCTGTTTAATAAACTAAGCTCCTACAAGAAGGTTGTTTATAATTCTTTGGCTTACGAATTGAGAAATCACGCGAAGCTAGAGCTGTTTGTTTATCACTGTAATCTTGAGCTTTTTGAAAGCTATATAACAGATAAATTGGGTCGGTATAATTACTATGTTATTATGCCACATTTCATTGACTCTGAAATAGGTCCCGCTGAAAAGAACCGAATTACAACCGTTTTAAATAAAATAAATCCTGAAAAGCTCATCTTCCTTGACAACATTGTTGATAATGTGGTAAAGTACAAAGGTGCTGTCTATCAGGACTTCAAATCAGATGTTTTTAATGCGTTATCCGAAGCGTCAGAACAATTAAGAAAGTACAAAAAATTAGTTATAGTTTTTCCTCAGAATGTCCCATATCCCTATCCAAAAAAGATTTTAGAGGGATTTAGGAAATTTTGTGGGTTCAATAATTTTGAATTTGAAGAAGTTACTGAAATCAAGGCCAATACACCGGTATCTAAAGGTACAGCGTACTTGATTATAGAGGAGAGTGATCTTTCCAAATTGATTAAGAATGTAAGAAATCAGAATTTAAAAATTGGCTTGGATGTTGGTATCCTCACTTACAATGATACTCCCCTGAAAGAAGTGTTACTGGAAGGCATATCCGTTATTTCTACTGAATTTTCGCAATTGGGGGTTTTAGCATCTAAAATAATTTTAAACGAATTGAGTGGTGCGGTAAAAAATGAGTTCAAATTGGTTTTAAGGAATTCGCTGTAATAGAAAACCTTTAATGCTTTCGAGATTAAGAATTCTATGATTTTTTGAAAATCCATCTGGATTTAAATCGGCTTTTACAGAATTTTTTAAGATCGACATCTTCATGAACATGCTCCCATATATAGATTTTTACATCATTTATAATGGCTGGAAGTTGTGGGTGATCGATGTTTCTTGATTTTGGGGGATATAGAGGATTTGATAAATCAGTATCTATTAGGTTGATATTTGTAAATAAGAAAATTATAGCTCCAGATACATTGAGTCATTAGTTTCGGGCTTTCAACGTAATCTCCTTTAAGACTGGATTTATATATATCCAAAATCGTAAGATAATCCTCAAGGTAAGCTGTGATTGATGTATGAAATAAACCTTTTGACCTTTTTAGCAGAACAAAGTGGAGGACTAGCTCTAGATGGCACAAGGAAAATTATGAAACTAGAACCATTAGAACTTCATCAGCGCTCTCCGATTTTCATTGGTTCCACACAATATGGTGGAAAAAGCTGCGTCCTTTCAGAAAGATAAGTTTTGCTTACGGGCTTACGTTGACTATTAAAATACGTTGCGTTCAGATTTGCCCGAGCAATGTAAACTAACGACCTAGCCTATAAATCAATAGCGATTCTGGTCAATGGCTTATACCCAAAAGATCATAATTGATACACCAAACTTTGTAACAAAGTCATTTTTGTGATAGCCGATGGTCATACTTCGGCTCACAAACCTGACTAAAACATGATCAAATACCTGTTGCTTGCCCTACTGGGCTTCTTAGGAATGGTGCAGTCTGCCCAGTCCCAAACTACCGTACATTCTTTGCTAGAGCTGAAGCCATTTCTGAAAAAAGATAGCGTACATGTAAAGCTTGCGCCTGGAGACTACTACCTCAGTGCAGCTGATGTAGCCAGTGGCGATTGGGGAGAAGACATCCCATATATGGACTGGGCCAAAGGCTTATTTATTTTTACCGGTAGTCACTGCACCTTCGATTTTACAGGAGCAACCATTTACTTTAATACCGACCTGTTTACTGCTTTTGGCAACAAAGACATCTGGGAAATCGAATTTCGTGGAAACTACAGCACCTACAAAAACCTTACCATGGTAGACGATGGCTCAGTGTATGATGCACCTACAAAAGGAGTCACCAATGTACATGTAGATGGTAAACACAACATTGTGGATGGTTTTCATATTACGGGAAAAGGCTCTTCCCCTTATGCCTGGGGAGATTCTTTTGGAAAAGGGGCGGGCTCCCTTGTAAAACTCCAAAAACACAGTGCCCTCACGCTACGAGGAGATTACAATACTGTAAAGAATACGACCATCATCCACAGGGCATATGGGCACTGCCTGGTGATGCAGGCGGCTAATAACCCTACCATTGACTCGTGCTATATAGAAGGTGAGATGCGGTCTACGGACGATATGCTGGCAGATCCCACTATTATGTCACCACCTACCACCACCTGGGGGTACCGATTACCAAGCGGCTATATGAAAGCACTCACAGAAGAAGGTATTCGCACGTACAACCGGGGAGAAACACTGATAGACGGAGAATACATCGAACGTGGCACCAATGACATAACCATCAAAAACACCACAGTCAAAAATGCCCGTGGAGGATGTTCCATTGTGCTATCGTCCGGCTTTCGACATGTAGAGAATGTTACCCTCATAGGTAATGAATTTGGCTTTTCGGTGGGTGATGCCAAGCTGATCAATTGCCGTGCAGATGCCGTATATGGCCCCGCCTATATGAACGCTTATGATGACAAACGAAATAAAGTCACGGGTGATCTAACCATATTAGCACCGAGTGATGGGTATTACAACGGGACTGGCGCGGTAGCCTTTTTGGGAGGAGAAAATTCTGACCTCAACATCTATGCGGAAGAAGGCGCATATGCCGAAGGCCTGGTCATCAAAGTGGGAGGGAAGACTCACAACGTAGGGCAGCTGAGGGCCGAGCCACATACGGCGGCCAACAACACCATCACCAATCACACCAACTTTCCGCTGCACATAGCAGCGGGGAGTACGGGCAATACCATTAAATCTTGCGGTGACGTAACCGACAAAGGAACAAACAACAGCATCACGCAGCTAACAGACTGTGCAGAAACTACCTGTCATTATTTTGCTGGCAAGGAAGCGCCGCTCGGCGCTACTCCAGGTTTGCGCTATTACCAATATGAAGGAAACTGGGAACAATTACCGAGACTGGATACGCTGGAGCCGTCACAAACTGGCAAGGTAGATGCACCCTCATTTACCTCGGCAGCAGGCTCAAACGGCTTTTTATTTAGGTTTCTGGGGTTTGTATACCTGGACCAGAAAGACAGCTATACATTCACCACGAATACCTCGCTCACCCATCAGCTTTATATAGACGGGGTGAAAGTCGCTGATCAGCATGGCAGTAGTACAACCTCTTCAGGGACGGTTTGTCTAGAGGCTGGTTATCATCGCTTTAGGCTAGACATCATGGGGAGTTCTGCAGATGAAACAATAGAAATCCTGTATGAAAGTGCTACCTCGGAAAAACAACCACTGACTACCTACTACATCCAAGAAACAGCTGACAACCTGGCAAAATCAGGCACGGCGACACAGTCTTCTACTGCCTATGATGGAGTGGCCAGTCGTGCGATTGATGGCAACACCAATGGCTCATTTGGAGCTGGATCGGTCACCCATACGAGCGATGAGCACCAACCCTGGTGGCAGGTAGATCTTGGCGGCAACAAGCGCATCCAGGAGATCAAAATATACAATAGAACAGATCGCTGCTGCTCAAACCGCCTGCAGGACTTTACGGTAACCATTTTTGACAGTGATCAACGGGAAGTTTTCTCCAGGTCGTTTACCACAGCACCTAATCCTTCGTTGCTCATCCCTGTGGAACTGGTGAAAGGCAGGGTGGTCAGGGTTCAGCTGAACAATACCGGGACTTTGAACCTGGCAGAAGTACAGGTGATAGGCTATGACGTGGAAAAATCACAACAGACCATCGATTTCCCGGAGCTAACAGAAAAAACAGTAGGAGACCCGGATTTTGATCCAGGAGCCACGGCCAGCTCAGGTTTAGCAGTGATTTACACCAGTTCGAATGAATCGGTAGCCACTGTGGTGGAAAACAAAATCAGCATCGTAGGAGGTGGTACGGCACAGATCATCGCGTCACAGCCAGGAGATGATACTTACCATGCGGCTGCAGAGGTGTCGCAAACGCTCGTGGTGAAGGACCCGCAAAAACAAGAGCAAACCATCACGATAGAAGCGTTTGGGACCGTGCGCTATGGCGATAGCCCGTTACAGCCTGAAGCTTCTGTGAGCTCGGGACTAGCTGTGGAATGGTCCAGTTCTAATGAGTCAGTTGCCACAGTGGTGGAAAACAAAATTCATATCAAAGGAGTAGGGTCGACACAAATTATTGCCTTTCAGGCAGGAAATCAGACCTACAATCCGGCTACAGCGGAGCGCCTGCTGACAGTAGATAAAGCCACACAGTCCATATCATTCGATCCCATTCCGGAAATGCTGCTGGGTGATTCAAGCTATATGCTTTCGGCGAATACCAGCTCTGGTTTAGAGGTGGCATTCCAATCTGATGATGAACAGATTGCCAAAGTAGAAGGCAATTTATTGGTTCTGCTGCAGGCAGGGACTACTACCATTACAGCCACACAGCCAGGTAACGAACTCATTGCCGCGGCACCGGCGGTCACGCACCAGCTAGTGGTCAAGCTAAGTCAGGAAATCACATTCGAACCATTGCCAGTACTGACCGTGGGTGAGTCTGACTACCTGCCACAAGCTACCGCCTCTTCAGGCTTAGCGGTCACATATAGCAGCTCAGATACGTCTGTAGCGGTCATTGTTGGTGGGCACATACGCGCAAAAGCACCGGGCGTTACGCTCATCAAAGCCATGCAGGCAGGAGACGAAACCTATGCGGAAGCCCCTGTAGAAAAGCAAAACCTGATCGTGATGGATGCAGAGGTGCTCAATATTTCCCCCGATCAAATAGCTGTCTATCCCAACCCCGCCACTACGACACTTCTAATAAATACCAACGGGGGTGACTTTAATTACTACCAGCTGAGCAATACTGCCGGGCAGGTAGTGGCGTCAGGTACTATAACTCTCGACGGAGCTACTGTAGTGTCACTTGAGCACTTGCCTCCAGGAGTCTATTTGGTTCAGCTATCAGGGCAGACATCCCAAGAGCTCTTTAAGGTGGTAAAAAAATAGTTATAGGTCCTAGAAAGCGTTATTCAAGGTTTCAGGGCCATAAGTCATTGGTTTTGAACCATAATTTCTAAACACGTGGGACTCCAAATGATAGATTTGGAATAGGTATAAAAGTATTAATGGCCAGTTACTCTTTCGGGGGCTGGCTACACTAAGGTCACAGAAACTAAAAGATATGAAAGCAAAGTACGGTCGCCTTTTGTTGGTACCTCTTTTTGTAATGCTAGTCATAGCAGCAACTGCGCAGGTTACGGTTAACACGCTGCAGGAATTGAAACCATACCTGAAACAAGATGGGGTTAACGTGAAATTGGCCCCGGGAGTATATAACATTACTAAAGCTGATGTCGATAAAGGCTTGTTTACCTCCGAAACAACCATCGTTGGGCGTACGGCAAGTGTATTGTTGCTTTTTGAGGGCAACAACAGCACCTATGATTTCACAGGAGTGACCATCAATGTAGAAACAGCAGTTTTTAGGGCTTACGGTGGAAATCAGGTATATGAGGTGCAGATTATCGGTAATGACAATGTCCTGAAAAACCTTACCCTGGTGGATGTGGGGTCAGTCCACGATGGCCCGGTACGTGGCGCGCTCAACATCTGTATGGATGGTGCACGAAATCGTGTAGAAGGCTTCCATGTGACAGCCAAAGGTTCCTTTCCGTATGGCTATGGAGATGCTTTTGGTAAAGGAGGAGGGCCGGTTATTCCACACCAAAAACACAGTGCCTGTCTGATTCGTGGAGAATCCAACCACCTACTCAACAGTTCATTTATCCACCAGACTTATGGCCACTGCATTTTTATGCAGGCCGCCAACAATCCTAAAATAGAAGGCTGCTATGTGGAAGGGGAGGTACGAACTACAGACGATATGTTGCTGGAGCAAGGTACCGGCTCGCCAGCAGACAAAGTGGGCTTTACGACCACATGGGGCTACAAGCTACCAGCAGGATACATGATGAGTACTGGCGAAGGGGGTATCAGAGCCTACAATGCAGGTGAGACCGTCATCGATGGTGTGGAGTACGAGCGAGGTACTTCTAACCCTACCATCCTAAATTGTACGGTATTTCGCATGCGAGCTGGCGTGACACTAACCCATGCTACAGGTACCAAGCGCGTAGAAGGATGCTCCATGATAGAGTGTGAGCGTGGTTATGCCATAGGATCTGGAGACATTATTGATTGCATCACCGATACCAAATATGGGCCGGCACTTGGAGTAGATTATGTGCGGGATAGAGGGGTGAATGCAGACATCACACTGATCAACAGCGGTAGCTCTTACAATGGAAGCAAGCATGCGGCCATTATTATAGGTTCCAATCACAATATTACGCTGCGCGGGCAATACGATCACGCAGATCAGGAGCTAAAGGTCAATGTAGGAGGAGATAACAATACGATAGGCTTGCGAGCTGAGGAAGATCATTTTACTGCAGAAAACATCACCATCAATAACCTCACTGGGTACCCCTTGGTGCTTTCTGATGAGTCTACCAATATCTCTGGAGAATCATGCGGACCGTTAACGGATCTTGGTTCTGGCAATAACATTACCACCAGTGACTGTCAGTTGAGTGTAGACAGCATTTTGGTAGAAGCCGAAAACTTCACCTCCAGTAGCGGAGTGGAGTCAGTAACTACTACCGACGAAAGTGGAGGGCAGCAGGTAGCCATGACTACCAATGGCGATTGGGTAGAGTATCAGGTACATGTGCCTGCCGCAGGCGAGTACGTCGTTCATAGTAGAGTAGCCAGCGCAGCAGGTGGGGCCATGCAATACAAGGTAGATGGCGTCATGGCGTCACACGTGAGTATAGCTGCTACGGGAGGAGATGACAACTGGATTACCAACACGGCTTCTCTATTTTTAACAGCTGGCATGCGCACCATCCGTGTACAGGCAGCAAGTGGAGGATGGCATTTCAACTGGTTTATGCTGGAAAAAGCCACTTCTGATCATGTTTTTGTCTCCTGGGTTTCACTTATACCCCAATACAACGAAATCGATGAGGAAGGAAGTTTACAGTTGACCTATACGGTATATCCAACGAATGCTACCAATCAGGAGGTGATTTATGAAAGTGAAAACCCAGCCATAGCTACTGTAGATGAAAATGGATTGGTGACAGGAGTAAGTCATGGAGTGACCTACATCCTGGTGAAAACGTTGGACGGAGCACATGTAGACCGTGCCAAAATCACCGTCAATAGACTGGTAGGAAGAAATTTGGCGTTGGAGGGCACAGCTACACAGTCATCTACCGCTTACAATGGACCAGCCCACCTGGCCATAGACGGCAATACGGATGGTAACTATGGCAACGGCTCCGTTTCACACACCGGGCATAACGATCCGGTGAAGTGGTGGCAGGTAGACCTTGGTGGTGAGTATGTCATAGATGAAATCATCATCCACAACCGCACAGGTAGCACGAGCTATTCCTCGCGATTGAGTGATATCACTGTAGAGATCATCAATGCGGCTATGGATACCCTCTTTACACAGTTTTATCCGGGATACCCCAATCCCTCGTTAACCATTCCAATTGATGATCTTTTGGGGCAATACGTACGCATTTGGAAAACATCCGATAATGGCATGACGCTCGCTGAGGTTGAAGTTTTTGGATTTGATAAACCCAAAACAGCACAGCAAATAACCTTTCCAGAACTGCCTGAAAAGCAAGTAGGAGATGCAGATTTTGACCCGGGGGCAAGTGCCAGTTCTGGTCTGGGGATCACCTATACCAGCTCGGACGAGCAGGTCGCAAGTATTGTATCAGGAAAAGTCCACATTGTAGGAGCAGGTGTTGCTACCATCACAGCCTCACAGGCTGGTGATGAAACCTACGCTGCGGCTGCAGATGTGTCGCAGGTACTCACCGTGAAGGACCAGGCCAGGCAAGATCAAACCATCACTTTTGAGCAGCTAGCTACCATACGCTATGGTGACTCTGATGTGGAGCTGGTGGCTTCTGCCAGTTCCGGACTAGCGGTGACATTTACCAGTTCGGATGAGACAGTAGCTAAAATTACTGATGGAAAACTCCAGGTGCAACGCGTAGGTTCTGCCACCATTACAGCATTACAAGATGGTAATGATATGTACAATCCTGCCACTGCTACGCAAACTATACAAGTAGAAAAAGCTGTTCAATCGATCCAA
Source organism: Marinoscillum furvescens DSM 4134 (assembly GCF_003386095.1). Lineage (GTDB taxonomy): Bacteria > Bacteroidota > Bacteroidia > Cytophagales > Cyclobacteriaceae > Marinoscillum > Marinoscillum furvescens. The sequence continues at coordinate 81,765 of NZ_QREG01000010.1, forward strand.
TTCGAGGCTTTTGAAAGTAAAAAATATGGGGACCCGGAATTTGCCCCTCAGGCTACTTCTTCGGCAGGTCTGGAGCTTACCTATTCCAGTTCCAATTCGGCTGTAGCTCAAATACAAAATGGCATGGTCACGATCGTAGGGGTGGGCACCACGGCTATTACTGCCAGTCAGGAGGGCAACGAAAATTATACTTCCGCGAAAGCATCTCAAAACCTTACCGTATCCAAAGCTGACCAGACCATCACTTTTGGACCGATTCCAGAAAAGGGAGTAGGTGACGAAGACTTTTGGCCGGGAGCCGTTGCTAGCTCAGGTTTGCCAGTTGCCTATTCCAGCTCTGATGAAACTGTAGCCACTATAGTGGAAGGGAATGTTCGTATCCAGGGAAAAGGTTCAGCGCAGATTACCGCCATTCAAGCTGGAAACGAGTATTACAACTCGGCAGAGGCAAGCCAGACCCTTGTGGTGGGAGCCGCCACTCAGGAAATCACGTTTGATGCACTGCCCATTCTGGCAGTAGGAGATGCAGACTTTTCGCCACAAGCTACTGCTACTTCCGGCTTGGAAGTGTTGTTTAAGAGCTCAGATGAAACTGTTGCTCAGATTGTAGCCAATAAAATTAGAGCGGTCGGGGTAGGGATATGTTCCATTACGGCCTATCAACCCGGAGATGCATCGTATGCAGCTGCAGCTGAGGTGAGTCAAAACCTGGCTGTAATTCCTTCTACTGTTCTGAATGCGGTTACAGAACAAACACTTTCAGTGTACCCCAATCCTGTGACTGATCAGCTGTTTGCGGCTATCCCTGAAGCCAATTTTAAGCAGTATGTGCTTTATGGTGTAAATGGCCAGGTGATTAAAGCAGGGGCATTGCAAGATCATCAGTCGACCCTACAGCTAGACATGAGTGAAGTAGAGAAGGGGCTTTATATGCTTCGGCTTTCGAATGCCAACCAGTCCATCACCACGCGATTTATCAAGCAATAGTTGTAACCTGGATGATTGTAAAATGAAGAATATAACATTTGTATTATGGTTTCTGGTGATGATCCCATGGATTGCACCCGCCCAGCGTCAATTCGTCCATCCAGGGCTTTCACATAAGCAATCTGATCTGGACCGAATGAAAGCCATGGTCAATGCTAAAGTAGATCCCTGGTATTCCTCATACATCGACATGTGTTCTAAACACACGGCAAGTTTTGATTATCAGGTGCAGGGCAATACAAGTCTCACTCAAATCTATCGGGATGCACCGAGGACGAACCTGAGAATCTTCGAAGATGATAGCAGGGCGGCCTATTACAATGCCTTGAGGTGGTATATAGAAGGGGATGAGCGCCACGCTCAAAAAGCAGTGGAGTGTCTCAATGCCTGGACTGGGCTCACTTATGTTCAGCATAATGGCACAGCTGCCCTTACTTCCAATGTGATCATCATCATGCTGGAAGCTGCTGAGCTTGTCAAAAGCACTTACGATGGCTGGTCTGCAGTGGACATCAAGAAGTTTGAAGATATGCTGGTCTATCCTGGCTATTCGGATACTACCATACCACCCAATGAGAGTGCGGAAGGCACCTGGTACTGGAGAGCATACAAATTTGATCCGGTTAGAGCCGGAAACCAGGAATTATGTGGTATCAGAACCACGATGGCCATAGGAATCTTTCTAGACAATGAAAAAATCTACGATCGGGCTTTGAGGTATATCACCAAGCAACCGGGACGGACAGATGACATCCCTTTCCCAAAAGGGCCACATGTACGAAAAGGTGAAAAAGATCGCAATAAATACCGTATCGCTTATGACATAGAGGTGTTGGATACGGAAGCAAATTTCTATGGCAATGGAGCACTTACAAATTATGTGTATGAAAATGGCCAGGCTCAGGAAAGCTCTCGGGATCAGGCCCATACTTCATTTGGGTTAGGGTTGCTGTGTTCTATTGGCGAAATAGCCTGGAATCAGGGAGACGACATCTGGGGCCATGCCGAAGACAGAATCCTGCTGGGATTGGAATACTCCTTAAAATATGGAGTTTCTTATTTTCAATCTCACCCAGATCAGCCCAACCCCTGGGAGCCAACAGTCGAATCAGGAGAGTTTATTCAGCGAGATGATGCCACACTTAGAAATCATGCATTGGCCATTTGTCCGGTGATTGATCTGGATACTACCCGGTTTACGCGTGATGCCTTTATTCATCAGGATACCTGGGAGCTCCCAATTGCTCATTATGTCGGAAGGGGACTCAGATCCGAAGAAGATGCTAAATGGACCATTCGAGCCAGGGATTACAGTATAGTTGCTAATGGTAGGTATGAGACGGGGCCTTCTGGAGGGGCTTATGTGGGGTTTGGAGGTCTTTCTTTTCACCGACCCAAAGGTTGCTATGGCGACCCAATTAAAGGATTTGATGTGGCAGGACTGCCTGTTTATGCGATGCATACCATTCCCACCACCATTGAAGCGGAGCATTACGATTATTTTGTGACTGATGGCGAAGGCCGTACCTACCATGATTTGACCACAGAAAACTCTGGCGGCATCTACCGTACAGATGAAGGTGTAGACCTGGAGGTAAGCTCTGATGGAGGCTACAATATCACCGATTTTGAAATGGGTGAATATCTAACTTATACCGTCAGCGCTCCCGGTCCGGGTACCTATGCGATCAAAGTGCGCTATGCTGCGGAAAATGCTGATGGCAAAATCAATTTTGCTTTTGATGGAGAAGATGCGACAGGCAATGTGACCCTGCCCGCTACGGGAAGTTTAGATACCTGGCTAGATCATGAAGTGTCGTCGGGGGTGTATCTTTCTGCCGGCGCCCATAGCATGAAAGTCAGTGCTACTGGCGCTTCATCGGCATTTAAGCTGACGAGTATCAGTCTGGAGGTAGTGTCAGTAGCAGAGTTTCGAAACCTGGCTACCTCGGGCACCGCTAGCCAATCTACCACCGCATATGGAGGAGAAGCCGCTCGCGCTATAGACGGCAATACCAATGGCAACTACAACAACAACTCGGTGAGTCACACCAGCCATGAAGATGGCCTGAAATGGTGGCAGGTAGACCTTGGCAAGGATTACGTGATCACCAGCGTGGTGGTACACAACCGTACCGGTAGTACGTCATACAGCGAGATTTTAAACAACTTCACCGTGGAGGTAATCAATGCGAAAGAGGACACCGTGTTTTCCTACTTTCAGGAAGAATATCCGAATCCAGCCCTCACGGTGAATACAGGAGAACAAAAAGGGCGTTATGTGCGCATTTGGAAAACCTCTCAGAAGGCCATTACGCTGGCAGAGGTAGAGGTGTTTGGCTATGAAATTCAGAAAAAGAGCCAATCGATAACGTTTGATGCGCTACCAGAGAAGACGGTAGGTGATGCGGACTTTGATGCGGGAGCCGTGGCCAGCTCAGGACTGCCGGTCACCTATACCAGCTCCAATACCTCTGTAGCCACTATCGAGTCTGGAAAAATACGACTGGTTGGTTCAGGAGTTACCACCATAACTGCCAGTCAGGCAGGAGACGACACATATAGTGCAGCGAACGAAGTAGCACAGGTACTCATGGTATCAGACCCTGCAAAAGAAGAGCAAACCATAACTCTGGCAGACTTTGGTGCAGTTTATTATGGAGACGCTCCTTTTGTGCCAGAAGCCAGTGCAAGTTCAGGCCTTTCGCTGACATTCAGTAGCTCCAATGAGCAGGTAGCGATCATCACAGAAGGCAAAATCGAACTTAAAAGTGCGGGTGTGACGGAGATTACGGCTAGACAAGCAGGGGATGCTACCTACAACCCGGCTACAGCTACCAAAACCCTCACAGTTCAGAAAATCGCGCAGACAATAACCTTTGAGCCACTGGAGCCGCGCAAGACGAGCGCAGAACCATTTGACCCTGGAGCTACGGCCAGTTCTGGTTTGCTGGTCACTTACAGCAGCTCCAACGATACGGTGGCCACCATCGTCAACAATGAAGTACATATCGTAGGAGTCGGTAGTACCACCATTACTGCGTATCAGGTAGGTAGCAATGCTTATCAGCCAGCTGATCCGGTCACTCAGGTACTGCAGGTGAAGAAAGAACAAGTGATCACTTTCGAGGCACTGCCTGTGAAATCAGTGGGAGATGAGCCTTTTGATCCGGGTGCTACGGTATCATCTGGTTTGCCTATCACTTATACCAGTTCTGATGCCGACGTAGCGGAAATAATTGATGGTAAGATACACCTCAAGGGATCCGGCGTGGTAACCATCACCGCCAGCCAGCCTGGAGATGACCTGTATTTTGCAGCGGATGAAGTGGCCCAAAACATGGCAGTATTGGGAGGAACTGTCTTGAGTGTTGCTGATGGACTAAGGGTTTACCCTAATCCGGTGGATACATGGGTGAAGATTGTTAATTCCAGTCAAGAGCGTTTTACAGATTACCGCTTATATGCTGTTAATGGTCAACTACTAAAGAGTGGAAGCATTGGTCCAACAGCCACCACCGTTCATATAGCGCTACCCAACTTCCATACTGGCCTCTACATTTTGAAAGTAAGTAATCAAAATACTTCTCAGGTTTTCAGATTGATAAAACACTAAATCGATTAATTCATGTCATTGCATAAGCCATTATTAGCCATTATCGTCGTACTGATGTTCTGCACCTCGCTGTGGGCTCAGCGACAATTCGTACATCCGGGCATCTCACATAAGCTGTCTGATCTTGATCGGATGAAAGCGATGGTAGAAGCAGGTGAAAAGCCCTGGATTACTACTTACAATCAACTTAAAAACCATAAAAAGGCTCAACATACCTATGCCGTAAATGTAGATCCAGCACTTACTACGGTGTACAATAACGAGAGTGACGGGTGGTTTATCAATGACGGTACAGCGGCTTACTACAATGCACTGATGTGGTACATCACCGAAGACAGTAGACATGCAGAAAAAGCTGTAGAAATATTGAATACCTGGTCTGGAATAAAACGAAACGAAATGTCCGTACCGCTGAGTTCAGGCCGAATTTGGCGGGTGATTGAAGCGGCAGAGATCATAGCACATACTTATGATGGCTGGGCAGAAGCAGACATCCAAAAGTTTAAAGATATGCTCGTGTATCCGGGGTACTCCAGTACCACGGTGCCCGAGGAGGCTATTGCGAGCAATGATATTTCCTTTTATTGGAGAGTTTATCAGGGTGATCCGGCGCGTCATGGCAACCAGGGCCTGTTTTGCATGCGTACTATGATGGCCATGGCGATCTTCCTCGACAATGAAATCATGTATGACCGTGTGGTGCGCTATCTGAAAGGTCAACCTCACCGATCAGACGATTTGGCCTATCCTTCAGGACCGCCAATCACTACGGGACCCACCGGAGGATGTGAATATTTTGATGAGTACAAACTTCAGGGCTTTGAAACGACTGTTGAAGATTATGGCTACAATGAAGTGATCAGCAATTACATCTATGAAAATGGACAAAGTCAGGAGTCCTCGCGTGATCAGGCTCACGGTCTGGCAGGAGTAGCCACTATATCCGTGATTGCCGAGATGGCATGGAATCAGGGGGACGACTTGTATGGTCATCTGGACAACCGACTTTTGAAAGGGTTGGAGTTTTATTTCAAATACAATCTGACGTATAACAATAGTTATCCCGATCAGCCGGAGCCCTGGGAGCCGTCTGTTGCGTCGGGTGAATACATTGAGCGATTTGACCGATCTGGAAGATGGAAAGCCTTAAAAATCAACCCTTATCTTGTTTGCAGTACAGGAGAAGAGTTTCGGGAAAGAGCCAAACACAACCTAAGCCCCGTTTTTGAAATGAACCTGGGACACTATCGAGACCGACTGAAAATGTCTGAGGAAGACACCAAGTGGCTCATCCGAGGCTTCGAAAACCTGACGAAAGAAATTGGAGTAGAAGGCGAAGGAGTTCACACCGATCACCCGGGTCATGGAGGCCTGAAATTTCGCCGGGTAAGCCCCGGTGACCCAATTAAAGGAATTGATGCAGCGGGCATTCCGATTTATGGTCTCCACACCATTCCGACCACCATTGAGGCTGAGCACTACGATTATTTTGTCACAGAGGGCCAAGGGCGCACTTATCATGACCTATCTGCCGAAAACTCTGGCGGCATCTACCGTACAGATGAAGGTGTAGACCTGGAGGTAAGCTCTGATGGAGGCTACAATATCACTGATTTTGAAACGGGTGAATATCTAACTTATACTGTCAGTGCTCCTGGCCCTGGCACCTATGCGATCAAAGTTCGCTATGCTGCGGAAAATGCTGACGGCAAGATCAATTTCGCTTTTGATGGAGAAGATGCTACGGGCAACGTTAACCTACCAGCTACCGGAAGTTTCGATACGTGGATGGACCATGAAGTATCCGCCGGAGTATACCTGAGCGCCGGAGTACATGCCATGAAAGTAAGTGCCACTGGGGCTTCTTCCGCATTTAAGCTGACCAGCATCAGCCTGGAAGTAGTGTCCGTGGCAGAGGTGAAAAACCTGGCCTTATCAGGTACAGCCACCCAATCCACTACCGCTTATGGAGGAGAGGCCGCTCGCGCTATAGATGGCAATACCAATGGCAACTACAACAACAACTCCGTTAGCCATACCAGCCACGAGGATGGATTGAAATGGTGGCAGGTGGACCTGGGGAAAGACCATGTCATTTCCAGTGTGGTCATCCACAATCGCACCGGTAGCACATCATACAGTGAGCTATTAAACAACTTCACAGTAGAAGTCATCGATGCTGCAGAAGATACTGTTTTTACCTCCTTTCATGCCGACTATCCCAACCCATCGATATCCATTAACATCGGTGATCTCAAAGGGCGCTATGTACGGATTTGGAAAACTTCCGCTAAGGCCATCACGCTAGCCGAGGTAGAAGTATTTGGCTATGAAGTACAGAAAAAAGGACAATCCATCTCTTTTGATCCACTACCGGAAAAGACACTGGGTGATGCGGCTTTTGATCCCGGTGCTGTGGCCAGCTCAGGACTGACGGTCACCTATTCGAGCTCCAATACTGCAGTAGCTACTATCGAGTCTGGCAAAATACATTTGGTTGGCTCGGGCGTTACCACCATCACGGCAAGTCAGCCTGGCGATGATGCCTACAACGCTGCTGCAGACGTAGCTCAGGTATTGATGGTTTCTGACCCGGCCAAAACAAATCAAACCATCACAATTGAAGACTTTGGAGAAGTACACTTTGGAGATGACCCAATTGCTCCGGTAGCCAGTGCCAGTTCTGGCTTGTCTCTGACATTCAGTAGCTCCAATGAGCAGGTAGCGATCATCACAGATGGCAAAATCGAACTTAAAAGTGCGGGTGTTACCGACATTACGGCTAGACAAGCCGGAAATGCTACCTACAACCCAGCTACAGCTACCAAAACCCTCACGGTTCAGAAAATCGCGCAGACGATAACCTTTGAGGCACTGGCGCCTCGTAAGACGAGTGCAGAACCATTTGATCCGGGAGCTACGGCTAGTTCTGGTTTGCTGGTCACTTACAGCAGCTCCAACGATACAGTGGCCACTATCGTCAACAATGAAGTACATATTGTAGGAGTCGGTAGTACCATCATTACTGCGTATCAGGTAGGTAGCAATGCTTATCAGCCAGCTGATCCGGTCACTCAGGTACTGCAGGTGAAGAAAGAACAAGTGATCACTTTCGAGGCACTGCCAGTGAA
>NZ_QREG01000010.1:89592-137172 GCF_003386095.1 Marinoscillum furvescens DSM 4134
TATCAGGTAGGTAGCAATGCTTATCAGCCAGCTGATCCGGTCACTCAGGTACTGCAGGTGAAGAAAGAACAAGTGATCACTTTCGAGGCACTGCCAGTGAAATCAGTGGGAGATGAGCCTTTTGATCCGGGTGCTACGGTATCATCTGGCTTGCCTATCACTTATACCAGTTCTGATGCCGACGTAGCGGAAATTATTGATGGGAAGATACACCTCAAGGGGTCCGGCGTGGTAACCATCACCGCCAGCCAGCCTGGAGATGACCTGTATTTTGCAGCGGATGAAGTGGCCCAAAACATGGCAGTATTGGGTGGCAATGTACTATCCTTATCTAATCAGGCAACAGTTTATCCTAATCCTACACAGGGACTAGTATACATTCCTAATAATGACTTTAGCGAGTTTGTACTCTTTGCGCTTGATGGTAGGGTGCTCCTCAAAGGCTCCTTAGAGGCAAATCAAAGCGGAAAGGTATTGGATTTGAGCGCTCAGCAGGAAGGTGTTTATTTCTTACAACTTTCAGGGAAATCCCTAACAAAGACACTGAAAATTCTAAAGCAAAAACCTGAATAAATGAAAAATCACCAATTAAAGCAGGGTAAAACGATCTCTGGCTCGGCGCTGGCTCTGGTATTGCTACTCACCATAGTGGCATGTAGTCCTGAAGAAGGGCTTGGGGGCAATGCTCAGATCCGCGGACGCATTGTTAAAAAAATCTATAATGACGATAAGAGCTTGTTACTTGCTACAGAATCTGCTAAAGATGAAGATGTATTCCTGCTATTTGGTGAAGAGCAAACGGTAGGGGAAAAGGTGGAAACCAGCTATACAGGCCATTTCCAATTCGGTTATCTCTGGCCGGGTGATTACCGCTTGTTTTACTACTCAGATACACCGAATGCTACGCATGGTGACCAGGTAGAAATTGTCCACGAGATTTCACTGAAAAGAGGCGAGGAGGTAGACCTGCAGGAGTTGGAGATCGTGAAATTGCTTGATTTTGATGACGGTCATGCACAGATTTCGGGTCGAGTTTTCAAGGTGAACTATTACAATTTTTCACAGTGGCCCAACCTGATTGTAAAGGATACTTCCAGAGCCCAGGAACAGGAAGTCTATCTAACTTATGGTAACCATAGCCAGTATGATGAGCGCATAAGAACTAACGCTGATGGCACTTTTACTTTCAAAAACCTGATAAAGGGTACTTACACCATTCATTTATTTTCTGAAGATCCGAAAGGCGCCACAGAGGACGTGGTAATTTCCAAAACGGTAGAAATCAATCAAACCGAAACCTCGACGGATTTAGGAGACCTATACATCTACAACCTATGAAACCACTACTGACCTTATTCGTGCTGTTGCTCATTTGCTCATATGGCTCAGCCCAAAGCAAAAAGACTATTCGAAATAAAGGTGTATCCGTGATCAAAACCTATGAGCAAGACATCATTCAGGGCGAAAAATCCATGCTCATAGAAAAGGAAGAATACTTTGATTCGGACGGGGAGCTGATCGAGGAAAAAGAGATTTCGGAAAAAGGCAGGATCAAAAGCTGGATAAAGTATGAACGTGATGGAGAGGGTAATGTCCTGGTAGAAACCCACCTGTCCGATGGCGGCAAGCAGGAGCTACGGCTAGAATACACCTACGAAAATGGCCTAAGAGTAGAAAAGCGCTATTACGATGACCGTGACAGGCTGTACAAAATGAAAAAATATGAATACCAGTACCACTAAGGGTTTCCGTTATGGCTTTATTTGAAATAGAACTGATCGATCTGGAGGCTTTTTTGGAACTGTTGTTTCGATTTGGCTTCAATTTTCTGGTGATCTTCATCATCGTTCGTGGGCTGTATTATCAAACCACGCATCGCAAGGATTATTTTTTCACCTACATTCTGATCTCTACGGTCATCTTTTTGCTGTGTTACCTGCTAGAGAATGTAAAGCTGGAGCTTGGCTTTGCTCTGGGGCTTTTTGCCATTTTTGGCATCATTAGGTACCGTACCAAGGAGATGCCCATCAAAGAGATGACGTATTTGTTTGTGGTCATTGGCGTGTCGGTCATCAACGCGCTATCCAATCGCAGGATCAGCTATGCCGAACTAGTTTTTACCAATTTGGCCATAGTAGCAGTAGCCTATAGCATGGAGCGACTTCTCCGATTGAAACGAGAAGCCAAAAAATCTATCAAATACGAGAAACTGGAGCTGATCAAGCCTGAGCACAAGGAATTGCTCCACCGTGACCTGGAAGAGCGAACAGGTATTAAGATCAATCGGGTGGTGGTTAGCGACATCAATTTCATTTCACAATCGGCACAAGTCAACATTTACTTTTACCCGAACGGACAAACGTGAGTACATATACAAAATATGGCTGGGGTTGGCTGCTGGTGTTTGCTGGTTTGCTGGCACAGGCGCAAAATGTAGATTCTAGACTTTGGCTAGGGCTTAAGGTCGAAAAGGAGGTAGGAAAAAACACAGAATTGGGCGTGTCTACCCAGTACCGTCGGGAAGCTAACTGGTCTACATTTGATCAGGCATTTATAGAGCCTTTCGTAGAACAAGCGCTGAACGACCGATGGTCAGCAGGAGCAGAATATCGGTTTCGCTTTTCGCGCAAAGCCAGGACGGGACACATCGTTAGAGAACAACGGGCAACTGCCTTTGTACAGTACAAAATGGATGTATGGTCTGATTTTGAGCTGGGGGTAAAAACCGCCCTGCAATACGGGATGGAAGAAGCGCATCAGGAGCTTTTTGATCGGCGCAATGAGCTTACTAATCGCACTAAAGCTAAAATGGAATACCACCTGTTTGGCACACCCATAACCTTCAGCTTGGCAGAAGAAATGTTTTATCAGCTGAATCAAAACCCGGCTCCATATGTCGATAAATGCCGTACCACCTTTGGGCTGGCTTACGAATGCTCCAATAGCTCCACCATAGACGTCAGTTATCTGTTTGATTTTGAAATGAACCGAACGGTCAAGGACGGACATTCTCAGGTTTTGGCACTCAAATATTCCATAAAGCTATGAAGACTTCTACGATCAAAAGCTTCATGTTGCTATTCTTGATCAGCCTACATTTCGGACTTTGGGCCCAACAAAATCCTGCTATAGTAATCAATGAATTATCGGCTTCAGGACAATCTACCTCAGAGGATGATACTGGGGCCAACAGTACCTGGATAGAATTGTATAATCCATCGGAGGAGACCGTAAATTTGCGCGGTTGGTTTCTCACGGACGACTATAGCTACTTGCCCAAGTGGCAGTTTCCAGAAATTAGTCTGCAAGCCGGGGAGTTTCTAGTGGTTTATACTTCTGGTCAAAACAAAACCAATCCTGATTCGTCGCTGCACACCAATTTTGAGTTTAAGCCCGGAGGACAATTTATGGGGCTGGTTTTCACAGACGGAAAAACGCTGGTGGATGAATACAAGCCGGGCTATGGGGTCAATCATATTCCACAGGTAACCTACGGAAGAGCCCAAAAGCATAGTAGCATAGACCTGGTAGGGCGCAAATCACCTGGTAAACTTTTAGTACCTACAGCTGAGGACGATGAATCCATAGGTCAGAGCTGGAAAAACAACCAATCCTTATCTTTCGATGATGGCGCATGGTCAAATGTCACCGGAAGCGTGGGGTATGATACCCGCGAAGGAACGGATCAGTCTGGAAACCTGGCACTAGGAAAAGTGGCTAGCCAGTCATCCACCTGGCCAGGTTTTACCGCTGAGTATGCCGTGGACGGGGTGCTCACCAATTTTGCGCATACTGCCGATGGAGACGAAACGCCCTGGTGGGAGGTAGATTTGGGCGAAAGCCTGCTGATAGGTGAGGTAGTCTTGCATAATCGCCGGGGGTGCTGCAACGATCGGCTCAATAGCATCATAGTAGAGATCAGGAATGAGGCACAGGAGGTGATCTATACTTCCGAAAAGCTCAACCCTGTGGCAGCAGGAGAAACACCCACGAGTCCGGGAGATGAGCTTACCCTGTCCCTGGAGGATGCACCGGTACACGGGCGCTACGTGCGCGTACGCAAGGATCCGGCTCCTGGCACCAACACTTACCTCACATTAGCAGAAGTGGAAATAATCGGCTCTGAAAACTACGATCAACACATCACTACAAATGTACAGGCCGCCATGAAAGGAGTAAATGCTTCCGCCTACTTGCGGTACGGTTTTACGCTGGAAGAAACAGAAGATATTGACGAGCTCTATTTGCATGCGGCCTTTGATGGTGGGTTTGAGGCTTACCTTAACGGAAAGCAGATAGCTAGCGCCAATGCACCTGACGAAGTGACCTATCGTTCTGCTGCAGCCAGCGATACGCCAATGTATCAGGAGGAGTCCATTCGAGTGCCTAAGACTTACCTTCAGAGTGGAGAGAATATTTTAGCTGTGCATGTGATGAATCACCATGTAGATGATCAATCCTTACTGATGGATTTGAGGTTGGAAGCAGTGAAAATAGGAGATCCGGAAAAAAGGTATTTTTATCACCCGACACCTGGTACGCCCAATGGCAACTCAGTGAGTGGGTTTACAGCCAAAACGATTGCTAGTCACAAAGGGGGATTTTATGAGGACCCAGTTGAGCTCACACTCTCAGCAGGTGCGGCAGGAGAGACGTTGGCCTTTACGCTGGACGGCAGTGTACCATCACTAACAAATGGCACGCTGGTACGGCCTGCCACTACATCTTCCATAGCAGATACCACTTTTGTGATCGACCGTACCACGGTGATTCGTTCGGCGGCCTATCAGTCTGATAAATGGCGAAATACCATCAGCACATATTCCTTCCTATTCATCGATGATGTCATCACATCTGAGGTGATGAATCCCGAAATCACGGGTGATGAGCGCTACAGCCGCAGCATGCGGGAGGCATTGGAAGCACTGCCCACGGTATCGCTGGTGATGCCTAATGGAGCCGTAAATGATGATTACTTGATTGCCACATCCGTGGAATGGCTGGAACCAGGCCAATCTTCGAGCTTTCAGGTGGATGCAGGCGTGCGCTACTTTGGAGGTGCTTTTACGGACTTTGACAAAGAGAACTTTCGGCTGTATTTCAAAAGTGAATATGGCGTATCTAAGCTGAGGTATCCGTTGTTTGAGGGCTTTGGCAGAGGCATTGCTCCGGTTGAAAAATTTGATCAGCTGGAATTGCGGGCAGGCTCGCATGATATGGTGATGCGCGGTTTTTACATGTCCAATCGCTTTACAGATGACACCATGCTGGACATGGGCAATCTAAATCCACATGGAAGATTCGTGCACCTGTATATCAATGGCACCTACTGGGGGCAGTATCACCTGCGTGAGCGATGGAATGCCGACATGCATGCCCAGTATCTGGGTGGTGAAAAAGTAGAATATGAAGCCATCAATGGCAACTGGAACCAGGGAGGCTGGGCAGACCCGGGTGAGCCCTATGACGGAGATGGCAGCTTTTGGGAGACAGCCAAGTCGCTGCGTGAAGACTTTGAAGCCATTCAGGACTATGTAGATGTGGCTCATTATGTAGATTTTATGCTGCTGTATATGTTTGGCCGTAGCGAGAACGAGTACCGCACCGTAGCGCCGGCTACACCTGGCGCCGGAGGTTTTAAGTTTTACCTCAATGATGCTGATGGCTTTTTGCGCAGCAGCGGAAACCGTACTGGCTGGAAGCAGCCGGGCAGGACTAATGCCGATGGTCCGGGCAGTATTTTTAGCATGTTGTACAAAGAAGGTCACCCAAAATTTAAAGCACTTGTGGCTGACCGCATTTATGAGCATTATTTCAATGACGGTGCGCTGACTTTTGAAAAGAATCGCGATCGTTTGCTGCAAAGATGCAATGAAGTAGAAACCGCCTTTTTGGCGGAGTCCGCCCGATGGGGCTACCGCACACCAGAGTCATGGCGTGAAGCCCGAGACAACTACATCAACGATGTACTGACCACACGTACTGAGGATGTGATCGTGGACTTTAGAGGGGCGGGCTTCTTACCAGCGGCTGAGCCACCTCAGGTAGTAGTCGATGGTGCTACGCTACTATCAGATTCTACCTCTTCTTATCAGCAGGCAAAGGTGGAATTGAAAGCCACTTCGGGAGCAGTGTACTATACGCTGGATGGCTCTGACCCATATGCTATACCCAATCACGCAGAGCATAACACTGCAGAAATTCGTACTTTGATAGGGGAAAATGCCCCAAAAACGGCTTGGATCCCTGATGGACCTGTGGCAGAAGATTGGAAAACAAACGCAGCTTTTGATGATGCGGGGTGGTTACAGGGCACTGGAGGTGTGGGATATGAGACAGGCAATGGTTACCAGGACTGGATAGGAATAAATGTCACATCTATGAAAGGAAGCAATACCAGTTGTTTGGTGCGAATACCTTTTGAGTTGGACGAAACATCACTGAAGGATATCGGAGCGCTCACTTTGCTCATGCGTATGGATGATGGATTTGTGGCTTACCTCAATGGGGTGGAGGTACAGCGCCAAAACGTGAATGGCGACCCACAATGGAACACCAAAGCCAGCAGTGGCCATGAAGCCGGAAATAGCTGGAGCACGTTCGATATCTCGCCTTACATCGGTGTGCTGACGGAAGGTACCAACTTGCTGGCCATCCATGGCGCTAATCTGTCTTTAAATAGCAGCGATTTTCTGATTTCAGCGATGCTCACAGCTGCGCCTTCAAATGATCAGGTAAACTACCTTTCCGCGAATGCGGAAACCTATGAAGGATCATTCTCGCTAACCCACTCTTCGCTGCTAAAGACGCGTACCTTTCATAATGGCGAATGGAGTCCCCTCCGGACTGTATGGATAGAGGTAACGGGCAATGAAGCGGTACTGGCAAGTGAAGATCAGTCATCTCTCATCCATTGCTATCCTAATCCTTTTGACAGCCAGGTCACGATTGAGTTTCAGTCGTCCACTTCGGGTAGCGCGCTGTTGGAGATTTTTGATCTCAGTGGAGCCATAATGTATCACAAACTACAGGATGTCCGTCCCGGTACGGTACAGTTTAGGCTGGCGCCAAAAGGCTGGAGTGGGGGCATTTATATCATGCAACTCACAGCCCCTGATGGGCAAAAGCATCGCGGTAAATTGGTGCATATCAATTAAGGTTCACTGTAATAAGGTTGGTAGGTGAAAGTGGATGAAAAAGGGTGTTTAATTCGGATCAGGACGGGAATCAGTACTGAGCTTTTAACTTATGGCTCAAAGGCTATAACCCTTGTTTCATATACCGCTTGTAGCTGTTTGGTCCGCTTGCTGGTGTTTATGTTTGAAAGAATACATAATACTCACCGCAATCATCATTAAAATGAACCAACTAAAATTACTCACTACGTTATTACTGATTTGCCTACAGTTCGGCGAAAGCCAGGCACAGACCCCAACCATTCCTGATGTGGAAAAAATCTACCTGCATACAGATCGTGACCAGTATGCTGTGGGCGAAGATTTATGGTACAAAGCCTACACCACGTATGCCTACACCAATGCCCTTTTTGATCATAGTCGGGTGCTCTATGTAGAGCTGATTTCGCCAGCATCTGAAGTGGTGGTGAGAAACGTTACCCACATGCAGCTTGGCCTGGGGCATGGAGATATGGCCTTACTGGATACACTGGGAATTGAGGCTGGGACCTATCAGTTACGTGCCTATACCAACTGGTCGAGAAACTTCGGACAAGATTATTTCTTTACCAAAGAAATAGACATAGTGGATGTACGAGAGGAGGTAGAAGTAGCTACCAACACTACCGACAATTTCCTGTATGACATGGAGCTTTTCCCGGAAGGGGGAAGCCTGGTGGCTGGCGTGGCAAGTCAGGTGGCATTCAAGGCCACGTATGCCAATGGAAAACCTTGTAAGGTATCTGGAATCGTAAAAACACTGGAAGGGGAGCAGGTGGCTGAAATCACGACCTTACACGCTGGTATGGGTAGCTTTGTCCTTACTCCGGAAGCCGGGAAGGTCTACATTGCCCAGGTGACAGACCAGCATGGCAATCAGCAAGAGTGGAAATTGCCAGAAGCATTACCTACAGGGTACACGATGAGTGTAATGCAGCACAAAGGCAAGCACATTGTCTCCATAAAAACCAATGCCGAGACACTGGCAGCCAATCCCGGTCAGCTCATGGCCATGAGCTGTACGAGCAGAGGCATTACCTATGTGGAAGGTCAGCAGCCACTCAGCACCATCAATCATTCCTTCATATTGCCTTCGTCGGATTTGCCTGAAGGCATTGCGTTTTTGACCTTACGCGATGCGGATGGTCGCCCTCATGCGGAGCGGCTGATTTATGTAGCCAAAGAGCATGATGTTTCCCTGGTAGTTCGTACCGATCAGCAGACTTATGCTACACGCGAAAAAGTGCAATTGAACGTAGAGCTAAAGACAAACGGAGGTACACCTGCAGTAGGTAGTTTTTCGCTTTCCGTTACTGATGCCAACATTCCAGGTACTGTTGATGTACATGAAATGAATATTGCTTCCTATTTCTTTTTGCAATCGGAAATCAAAGGGTCCGTTTACAACCCCGGGAGCTATTTTGACCCTGAGAATGAACAGCGCCTACAGCAGATGGACCTTCTTCTGCTCACTCAGGGATGGAGAGATTTTTTATGGAAAAAGCTGCCAACTCTACCCGAACTTCCTGCTTATGATCTGGAGCGAGATCTCCAAATCTCAGGCCGGCTAAAAAGGCTCATAGGCAACAGCCCGATACCGGATACTAAAATCAATATGCTGCTCACCAACAAGGGCAAATCGCTAACAATAGACGAAACCACAGATGAAAATGGCCGCTTTGTATTTGATGATGTAATGTTTAAGGGTAACGCCACCTTGCTGCTTACCAATCAGGATAAGTACAACCGCGCAAAAGGCCATCTTTCAATAGATTCTATGTACGCCCCATCACCAAAGCCCCAGTACCGACTAATCGATCAAAACTATGGGAGTACGGAGGTAGAAGGCTTTCAGGAAGCTGTAATGAAAAAACACATCGAATTTCAAGTCCCACTAGAGGCCAATACCATGTTGCTCGAAGACCTGGTAGTGCGAGGGAGTAAGTTTAATGAGGAAGTAAACGATGGAAACGAAAGCATATACGGTACTCCGGACTTTGCTTTTGAAGTGACCGATAAAGAGCGACGGTTTTCGAATATTTTTATCTTCCTGCAGTTTGTAGTTCCGGGCCTTACTACCACTGGCAAGTCGGTGTCCTTTGCCAGAGGCAAACCCCTTATTTTGCTAGATGGCGCTCAGGTGGATATGGAGGTGCTGGCTACGCTACTGCCTACAGATATCGATCGGGTGGAGACCATTAGCAACTCAGCAGGAGGTGCTGTATTTGGTTCCCAGGCTGCCAATGGCGTTTTGGCCCTATACACTCGTGAAGGGTATACCGGTGATCAGTCCATTGCACGGCACTCGGTTTCCACACAGCTCCGGGGCTATTATGACGCACGGGTATTTTATGCACCAAAGTACGACACCATAGCTCAGACCACAGAGCCCGATATTCGAAATACTATCTACTGGAACCCTTACATACAGCCAGATACTACCGGTCAGGTTACTGTATCATATTACAACAGTGACGTGGCAGCTCCGGTAAATGTAGTGCTGGAAGGAATTACCAATACAGGCGTACCTTTAGTGAGCCGTGTGCAGTATGAAGTGAACGCTGTGGAAGGGCAGTGATTTGAAAAGGATTTAAAAGACTATTTTTAGTAAAACCAATAACGTTGATTTATGAAATTCAAACCGTATTTGATCTACCTTACAGGACTGCTTTTAGCCGCAGCTTGTCAGCAAAAACCAGCGCAAGAAGCGAAACGCCCTAATATCCTGTTTATCATGTCTGATGATCATGCCTACCAGGCCATTAGCGCCTATGGCAGCAAGCTAATCAGCACCCCAAACATTGACCGCCTGGCCAAAGAGGGGATGCTTTTTACCAATGCCTGCGTCACCAACTCGATCTGTGCACCGTCCCGAGCTACGATCCTTACTGGCAAGCACAACCACATCAATGGAAAGATTGATAACCTGATGCCATTTGATACCACGCAGGTGACTTTTCCTCAGATCTTTCAGGCCAATGGCTATCAAACGGCCATGTTTGGCAAGCTCCACTTTGGCAACAATCCAAAAGGAGTGGATGATTTCATGATTTTGCCCGGCCAGGGCTATTACCTCAACCCAGATTTTAATACCCCGGAGGGGGATACCACCATCATGGGCTATGTCACCGATGTGATCACCGACCTGACGCTCAACTGGCTCCAGGACGGGCGTGATGAAGACAAGCCATTCATGATGATGTATATGCACAAGGCGCCACACCGCCCATGGTGGCCCCGAGCAGATAAGTTTGCGGAGTTTACCAAAAAGCGATTTCCAGAGCCGGCTACATTGTTTGATGACTATGAAAACAGAGGCACGGCTGCCAAAACTGCCGAAATGAACCTGCTGACTCATATGATGTACAGCCACGATAGCAAGATCCGACCGGAGCTACTGGAGCAGATGGGGGATAAAGCGAGTCCTAAAGTAGAGGAGTTTGAAAATGGCTTCTACGGACCTTATGGTCGAGCTACGGATGAGCAGAAAGCACTATATGATCCCATTTTGGATTCTATCAACAACTGGTTTGAACAAAACTGGCCGACACTCTCTCAGGAGGAGAAAATGAAATGGAAATACCAGCGCTATATGCAGGACTACCTGGGCTGTATATCGTCTGTGGATGACAATGTAGGCCGCGTGTTGGATTACCTGGATGAAAGTGGCCTGGCCGAAAACACCATCGTGGTGTACACCTCAGATCAGGGCTTCTACCTCGGCGAGCACGGATGGTTTGATAAGCGTTTTATCTATGACGAGTCGTTCAAAACGCCTCTCATGGTGCGGTGGCCTGAAAAGGTCAAGGCCGGAACCGTGGAAAATGAAATGGTTCAAAACCTGGACTTTGCCCAAACGCTGCTGCAAGCTGCAGGCATCAACCCTCCTGAGGACATGCAGGGCGAAAGCCTGATGCCGCTACTCACCGGCAACAAAGAGCAGTGGGATCGTGATGCCGTGTACTACCACTACTACGAGTATCCGAGTGTGCATATGGTAAAGCGCCACTATGGTATAGTGACTAAGGAATACAAGCTGGCACATTTCTACTACGATGTGGACGAGTGGGAGCTATACGATCGACTCAACGATCCACAGGAGCTAAACAATGTCTATAATGATCCAGATTATGCAGGGGTGGTAGCCGAGCTAAAAACCAAACTGGCAGACCTGCGAAAGCAGTACAAAGATTCGCCTGAGCTGGACCAAAAGTATATCGACATCTACAAAAGCATGCAAGTAGAGAAAGGCAATGATTTTTGGTAAAAAGGATTGAATAGTAACTGTACACTAGTAGCTATCAAAACGATCAAGACACCTCCTTCGAGTAATTTCGGGGGAGGTGTTTTTGGTTATTGATGTGTGGTTAATAGCTTAATAAGCAGTATTTTGAGGTGTGCTGTCTGAAAGATTTTCTAGTTTAATTTTAGACCAAATTTCTTTCGATACTGCAGAGGCGTTACATTCTTAGTTTTTTTGAAAATCCTATTGAAGTTTGATGCATTGGTAAAGCCGGACAACCCATAAACAACCCCAACAGGAGTGTCTGATTCAATCAGTAGTTGGCAAGCTCGTTTTATCCTCAGGTCGAGTAGGTATTGAGTAAATGATCGGTAAGTGTATTTTTTAAAAAAATGACTGAATGAAGAAGGGGAGAAGTTAAATTTTTCCGCAATTTCATGCATACTGATGTTTTCGTGAAAATGATCGTCAATGTACCGGCATACTTTTTCTATTCTGAAATCTATCTCATTCATTTCTGTTTGCCTGTGATTGAAGTGCAGGAGTGCCTTTCGGTATTGCAATGAGGCCATGAAATTGAGCAACTGAAGAAAGGCAATAAACGCATCAAACCCCTCAAGATCTATTAGCTCCATGATTTTACCCGTTAAAGGCGGAATGTCTTTCTTGTCGAAGATCACTCCACTACTCGAATCGTCAAGTAGCTTGGAGATGGCCCACATTCCTTCTGTTTTGAGCAGGTTAAATTCGAATAGTTCGTTTGAAAATTGGATGGTAATTACTCGGACGCCTTTTTCTTCTGATCCTCTCCATGCATGCAACAGGTTTGGGCCTATAAGTGCGATATCGCTTTGCTCAAAGTGCTCCTGGTTATCACCAATTATTCTGGTGCCATTGGTGTTCAGTACCACGTTGATCTCATATTCAGGGTGTAGGTGTACCGGGTAGTCAAACTTGGCATCAAAGTGATTTTGCAGAATAAAACAAGAGTAATCTACCAGGGGTGTAAGTTCTCTTTTGAATTTTTTCAATTTATCTTATTTGATTTTGGTTGAGTCTCAATTTTATATGCCGAATTAGGTTGAAAAGTATGATAATATCAATTTCTAATCAATTTGGATTCAGCATAGTATCACAAAAAGGATTCAAAGTATCATTTACAGCATCTACGCTTCTCTAGATTTGACTTATATAATGGCGTAATCATCAGCCTTGCTTTTCCTCAGCTTTGGCATATATAATGCTTTTTATCGAACTGATAATGAAATGTTTATGCTGAAGATTTAAAATCTAAATGAGGGAAGAAGCATTGAAGTGGGTTGTCGAGTTTGCCTGTTAGGGTAAGGGAGAGTTGACTCCTTCTTTCATGCCATTGTAATTCACGTGTGTTAATCACTGGTCAGATCCATTTTCACAATCAAAGACTCTGCTGCCCGGATGAAAAAAACATAAGTTTTTTAGTCAGATGCACGAATTAGCACGCAGGACGATACAAGAAACCAAATACCTAATTATCATGATTTATAGTCAATTAAAACAAATTATTCCTCTGCAAATCGCATTGACAGTACTCTTGCTATCATCTTGTGAAGGTGACGTAGATGAGTTAGAGGCTGAATACTCCACCGATCAGGTTACTTCATCGAATGCTCCTCAGTTGAATGAAACATTCGAAGTAGGAAAACCATCCAATGTGAATGAAAAAGTGTATATGCATTACTTAGCATGGTTTGGTGAGGGGATAGGCGGAAGACACTGGACGGATGGAACGGTTAGTGAACCCTTAATTGGATATTACGATTCACAATCCTGGGCAACACATTTGTATCATATTCTTTTGTCAGCAGCAGTAGGAATAGACGGTGCCGTGATCAATGTTAGGACGGAATACGATCAGCAGTCTTTTGAAAAATTCATTGAATCAATTAAGCGTATTGATGCCATCTACCCGGACTTTGAGTATGATATATCACTCAGCACGGATGACCAGGATGCTACCATCAATTCGGTGACACAAAGGTTTTCCAATATAAGGGATAGTATCATCCCAAATACAACACACTACCTGTATAAAAACGGAGAACCTGTAATATTCATTTGGGATTATGCAGGCAATGTTTCCCCTCAAGAATATCGAAATATTGCCAATAATGTATTTTATGGTTCACCAGTATTGCTAAAAAATGAAATTGATGTGAATGCTGTGCCCGGGCAGTTTGTAATGAATTCGTACTACCCATGGATACAAGGGTGGGCAAGTGATGGCTCCGAATGGGGACAGACCTACTTAAATTGGTTTTACAACACTAAAATTGATTTTCAGCTAAACAACAAGGTAGAGTTTGTAACCGGAGCTGTATGGCCTGGGTTCGATGACAGAAATGTTGTTTGGGGACAAAACCGATGGATAGATAGAAGAGGAGGACAAACATATACAGATACCTGGTCATTCATTAATAATTCATTTACTGGAGACATAGATTGGGTTATACTGGAAACCTGGAATGACTTCAACGAAGGTTCAGAGCTAGAGCCAACGACTACTGATAATTATCAATACCTGGGTTTAACCGCTACGCATATAGCAAGTTATAAAGGTGAGCCAAGTTTAATCGATAGTGAACAGTGGATGTTTAAAGCCGCAATTAAAATCTATGAGGCCGCAAAGCTTATTGAAGATGGAGACCGGGACTGCAGTGTTTTTCACCCCATATTAGAAGATGCTATTGAGCATTATTTAAAAACCAATGGCCAGGAAGCGCATGATTTGGCAGAACAAATCATATTAGGGTAGTCGCACAATTAGCTATCATAAAAGGAAAGTAACTTCAGCGGATTATGAGACCTGGCATAGCGGTGGTTTTATCCTATTAATAGGATTGATTATAAGGCCATCTTCTTATTGAAAAGGAGATGGCCTTTTAGCTTTTTTATCAATCCATTGTAAAAAATGTCTTGTTTGAGAGCCGTAATTTTCTTTGAACTCAGAGCAAACACAGCGAGTCATTCATATTTGCCATTTTGCTCGTGGTGTTTTTATGATTCATCCCTCAAAAAAAGTGTTGGCAATTATCAGGTTTAGGAGATTTAAATTCTCACAAATGAGGTTCATTTTTTTGTCTAATCGCTAATGCATCAGGGCTGATTACTCCATAATATGTGAAAGTATCAATAGTTTGATGAGTAGCCTTCATATGAGTATCAAAAAAAGGATTTATAGTATCATTTTTAGCTGCTATGCTTCTCTAGTTTTGTCTGTACAACGAATTAGTTCGCCAGCTCCATTTTGCGAGCGTTTAGCGTTTGTCATGTTTTTATCAAGCTGAAAATGAATTGCTTACGCTGGTGTGTTTTGTCGGGATAAAAGAGAAGAAAATGAAAGTTTTAAGGAGTATTCGAGTATTGGTTATGCTGTGTTTTGCGCTGGGAGTTTCCGATCTGGTAGGCCAGGACCTACGAGTGTCAGGTACGGTAGTGGATGAACACGGCGAGCCACTAATAGGAGCACATGTATTAGTCGTGGGTGAAGCACGTGGAGCGATTACCGATATCTCAGGTGCGTTTGATCTGCTGGTCACTGATAGTTCGGTAGATATCAGTGTCTCTATGCTTGGTTTTCAGACAGAAATGCTAAATGTTGCAGCGGGTTCTCCAGTAAATATTACACTCTATGAGGATCTTGATTTGATGGAGGAAGTAGTGGTGATCGGCTATGGCACACAAAAGAAGGAGGATTTCACCGGTTCTATTTCGTCCATAGATAGTGATGTTTTCGAGAGCCAGCCGATTGTACGACTAGACAATGCACTAAGTGGGCGAGCAGCTGGTGTGCAGGTCAATGCCAATTCGGGAGCTCCTGGTGGTGATGTGAAAATAAGAATCAGAGGGGCAAACTCTATATTGGGTAATAACCAACCACTTATAGTTATTGATGGTGTGATTGGCGCCGACATGCAGTTGATCTCCCAGAGCGATATCCAGTCGATAGATATTCTTAAAGATGCATCTGCTACAGCCATTTATGGCAGTAGAGGAGCGAATGGAGTAGTAATGATTACTACCAGGGAAGGTACTCCAGGGGGAGTTGCTGTAAACCTTCACAGTTTTTACAGTGTATCGGAGTTGCCTCGTAAAATCGACTACCTGTCTGCAGCGGAATTCGCCGAACTGTATAATGCGTATGATCGCGACATTTATTATAACCCACTGTTTCCATACGAAGCGCCTTTCTCAGAGGAGCAGATAACCGCATTTCGTCAAAATGGAGGAACAGATTGGCAGGATGAGCTATTTCAACAGGGACATACTCAAAGTCATGAAGTTTCGGTTCGCGGTGCAAATGAATCAGTAAAATATGCACTGTCAGCTTCTTTGTTGGATCAGGAAGGGATATTGATCAATACCGGGTTTGAAAGGTTTAATATTCGCTCGAAAGTGGATATAGATCTATCGGAAAAATGGAAACTAGGCCTCAATGTCTTTGGAAGCAGATTAAAGGGGAAAAACAACACCAATGTTGGTTCACAGTTTGGCGCAATAGGCAGGATGCCTCAGTGGGTAGCCACAGAGCCTATTTTCGATGAAAATGGGACATTTTATAATAACTCTCCAGAATATGGGGCCGTCACCGGAAATCCAGTTGGCTTGCAAAACACCCAGTTATTCGGGTATGTAGCAGATAATTATCTTCCTTCAGCTTCTCTGTCGTATCTGATTATTCCAGGGTTGGATGTCAAGGCTTCCACGGCAATCGATGTGAAAAATCAGACGAACCATTATTTTAATGACAACTATTTGCTCGAAGGACCTAGCGGTGTAACCAGTGCAGGATTGAACAAATCGCGACGCGTTCGAACTCAATATAGCCTAATCACCAACTACAAGAAGTCTTTTGGAGTCCATGATTTACAGCTTACAGGAATCTATGAAGGTACATCGTTTAAAGATGAGGGGTTTGGAGCAGACGTGTCTAACTTAAATGCTTCCTCTTTACAGTATTACAATCTTTCACTCAGTGGGAATCAGCGGGCATCTTCTTATTACTACGACGAGTATTTATCGTCACTGGCTTTTAGGGTGAACTATATGCTGAACTATAAATATTTACTCACAGCTACTGTTCGCAGAGATGGTTCTTCCAAATTCTATGGAGCCAATAAATACAGTGTTTTTCCGTCGGTAGCATTGGCCTGGCATCTAGGGGACGAAGCATTCATTAAAGATCTTGGCTTGTTTAGTACGCTGAAACTTAGGGCCAGCTATGGACTGACGGGCAATCAGGCTGTGGGCTCGTATGGTACTTTGCCCTATTTTGTACAAAATCCTACGGTAGATTACAGTCCTGGAGGGCCTACTTCTGAAAGCATCACCGGACTGGGGATAGGAGCACCCGGTAACAGGTCTTTGAAATGGGAAACAACCAAACAATTGGATTTGGGAATGGAAGTTGGGGTCTGGGAAGATCGGGTCTTTGTAAATTTTGACTATTACGAAAAATTCACAGAAGACCTATTGCTCGACTTTAGACTCCCGTTTTACGCAGGCAATGGAACGGTTATTTCCAACATTGGTGAAGTGAGCAATAAGGGGTTTGAGCTGGCCGCTAATGCAATCATAGTAGACCAGAATGATTGGGGTTGGGATGTATCGGGAAACATCTCAGTGAATAGAAACAAGGTGCTGGACCTGGGTGATGAAGAGGTCATTTTTCCCACTACCAGATATGGGGATGCGGATGCTCCGATTAACATTATCAAACAGGGCCACTCACTGGGTACCTTTTATGGGTATCTATATGAAGGCGTGTGGAAAAGCAGTGAGGCTGCCGAGGCAGCGCGCTATGGAAATGTACCTGGTGATGCCAAATACAAAGACCTTAATAACGACCAGGTGATCGATACGGAAGATTTGGGCGTGATAGGTGTAGCCCAACCAGATTTTATTTTTGGGCTTAGCAGTAGCGTTCGTTACAAGGCATTTTCACTGAATGTTTTATTTCAAGGAGTACAAGGGGGACAGGTTTTCAATGGCATGCACCAAAAGTCTGTGGGACTATTTGGACAAAGTCAGGCCTTTACCAGCCCGGATCACTACGATCGGTGGACGGAGGAAAATGAAAACACCGATGTGCCAGCGTTTAGCACTTCTTCTAAACTATTTGCTAACAGTAGCAGATGGCTGGAGGATGGTAGTTACCTGAGACTCAAAAACGTAACTGCAGCATATAATCTGCCTGCGTTCATTACGAATAAGATGCCGATTGCTTCTGCACAGATGTATCTAAGTGGAGATAACCTGTGGGTTAAGACCAATTACAAGGGATATGATCCTGAGGCGTCTTCTGCGGGAAACACCGTTGGTGGTGGGTCAAATACAGATGTGGATCAAAATATTGATACAGGAGCATATCCAAGCCCAAGGACGGTGACTGTTGGTTTGAAAATCGGATTTTAATTAGAGAGCAATGAAAAAGAATCAATCAAATACTATAATCGTCGCTTTGTTAGCCATGCTATTGGCAGCAGCGTGTGTAGAGCTGGACGAAAATCCCTACGGCAGACTAAATAACCCGGAAACGGCCTTTCAGGAATTAGCTAATCTGGATGCCTTAAGCATAGCCATGTATGCAGCCCTAAGGGGCGATGGAAGCTGGGCGGAGGGCTTTGCTACAGCCCAACATATGACTACCATGTTTGGCGCGGATGACCTCACCACCATTGCTGGGGGCAACAAAGAACCTTATCGTGAGTTTGACTCCTTCAGCAAGTCTGCAAGTAATATCTGGATGTCCAACTTGTACAAAGGATGCTACCGTGCAATTTTGAATGCCAATGCATTGATCGAATATGCGCAATACACACAAGCTGACCCTGATGACATAGACAACCTGATAGGTCAGGCGTATTTCATAAGAGGGTTGAGCTACTTTTATTTAGTGAGAAGCTGGGGCGAGGTACCACTCTACACCACACCTGGGGCACACATAGACATAGGACTATCTCCTGTAGACGACATTTACAATCAGGTGGTTGATGACTTCCTTCGAGCGGAAGAGTTATTGCCAGATAATCAAGCAGAGGTAGGTAGGCCTACCAGCGGTGCAGCAAAGGCTTTTTTGGCGAAAGCCTATTTGACCAGGGCTGGATGGCCAGTGAAAGATCAGGCCAGCTACGCATTGGCAGCTTCCAAAGCTAAAGAGGTGATTGATGGAAAGTCCAGGTGGGCATATGATTTGCTGGCCGATTTTGGTTCGCTGTGGCTAAGGGCTAATGACAACAGCACAGAGTCGGTGTTTGCGCTCCAGTACGACAGAAATACCGGTGACGGAGCCCACGCCAATCACCTCATGGGTACGGCTTCCATGCCGAAGGAAGAAAATGGCTGGGAGGATTTTTTCTGCGAATTGACATTTTTTAATGAGTTTCCGGCAGGCCCACGAAAAGATGCTACGTTCCGAACGCAGTTTTATACACAAGAAGGAGATACAGTCCCTTATCAGGAATCAGCAGCCGGACATCCATATTATGCAAAGTTCAGAGATGGCGCTGTAGATGAGCAGACTCCATGGGTCAATGCTTACCATACAGCAGGAGCCTATATGCTCATGCGCTATGCAGACGTATTGCTCATTTATGCTGAAGCTCAGGCCCAGGCTCACGGTGCGGATGCCACGGCTTATGCAGCTATCAATGAAGTGAGAAACCGCGCAGGACTGGATGATCTGACTGAAGGCCTTGCCAGGGAGGGGTTTGTAGATGCAGTGATCGCAGAAAGAGGCTGGGAATTTGCAGGAGAAGGCAAACGCTGGTACGATTTACTGAGGACAGAAAAAGTTCAGGAAGTGGTAAATAAGCGAGACCCGAGTGAGCAAGTGCCCATAATCGGAAATGTAACATTGGATAATTTGTATGCGCCTATCCCGGAGGCGGAAGTGCTCAAAAATCCCAAACTAGCTAAGTAGTAATTAACGCATAACACATATAAACTAGAATATTTAATCAATTCAGAATGCCACTGACAATAGAAAAGTACGCCCAAAACCCAATAATTTTTCCGAATGGTAAAGACTTTAGAAAGGTAGTAACCTTCAACCCTGGAGCCATTTATGACAATGGTAAATTCTTGCTTTATGACCGTGCAGCGTGTACCCTGAGTCCTTTTCGTACTGCTATTGGTATGTTTGAAAGTGAAGATGGAAAGAATTTTAAGCCTGTGGGAGACCAACCTGTCTTTACTTCAGAGATGTTGGGATATCCTGAAGGTAGTGTTCAAGACGCGAGGGTCGTAAAAATAGATGAGGTTTTTTATATGAACTACGCTTTCCAACCCTATGGATTTGATTGCTTTCCTACGGGTGAAGGGGTGCCATTTTATGACACATCAAAATATCAAAACTGGGAAAAATGCCCTTATCCAATGATTACGCGTTCTGGGATTGCTACATCTTTAGATGGAGTGAATTGGGAACACCTTTGTTTTACTTCTCCGGAAGATATAGATGATCGAGATCATGCCCTGTTTCCAGAAAAGATAGATGGGAAATTTTGCTTACTTCGTAGACCGATGGATTTTGTTGGGGAGGAATACGGTACAGACAGACCCGGCATGTGGATCACCTTTTCTGAAGATCTTTTTGACTGGTCACAACCGAAGCTACTGGCTACAGCACAAGAACCCTGGGAAGGTGAAAAGATCGGAGCAGCTTGCAACCCGATAAAGACGTCTCGAGGATGGCTTGTGCTCTATCATGGTGTAGATAGCGAGATCGTGTATCGGGTAGGAGCCCTTATGTTGGATTCAAATGACCCAACTAAAGTAGTGGCGAGAAGTAAAGATCCGATAATGGAACCAACTGAGTACTATGAAAAATGTGGATTGGTAATTCCAAATGTCGTTTTTCCAACCAGTATTGTGGAAAAAGATGGGGTAGGTTATATCTACTATGGCTGTTGTGACACGAGCATCGGTTTGGCTACAGTAGCTATTGACGATCTGGTAAATAGCCTATTCAATGATTAATGCTTGAATCAATAACCGATTAACGAACGATGATAGGTCACTTAAAAAAAGAGTTTGAGTATTTCAAATCAATGCCGCGAGATATGCGCGTGCTATTGATTACCAACATGATTTACGCACTGGTGCTGCCCATTATTGAAATTTTCGTCAGTGCTTACATCATGAGGAGCCTAAATAGCCCGAGGGCTGTGATGATCTATCAGATCACCGTATTTACAGGAATTCCTATCACGTTCGTGTTAAACGGCTACCTACTCCGCAGGTTTAGTGTCAAGGGACTCTATAGCCTTGGGATGTTGCTCAGCGGAGTGTCCATTTCGGCCATGATGTATTTGCCAGAGCTGAACATCATTCAGGTTGCATTGTCAGGCTTGCTGATGGGGATTTCTTATGGCTTCTTCTGGTCCAATCGTGACTTCCTGGCCATAGAAACCACAGTAGATGAAAACAGGAACTACTATTATGGTCTGGAAACTTTTTTCTATACCATCACAGGAATTGCTGTGCCAGCTGGAATAGGTTTGGTCTTTGTGCTTACTTCTCGGTTTGGACTGCTGGAAGGTGATGCAGTAGCCGTTTACCGACTGATTACTGTGGGTGTCTTCGCTCTGACGGTACTTTCAAGTATTGTGGTGCATCGAGGAAATTTCAAGAACCCAAAGGTCGATAGGATTCTTCATTTTAGGTTTTCCATGCTATGGAAAAAGCTATTGGTCTTGTCTTCGTTGAAGGGGCTTGCACAAGGCTATCTCGTCACCGTTCCGGCCATATTGGTCATGCAAATGGTAGGAGATGAAGGGGCGCTATCATCCGTGCAAAGTATCAGCGGATTACTCACGGCGCTACTGTTGTATGTGCTAGGGCGTGTTACTGGGCCAGAACATAGAATTTATGTGTTTTCGCTAGGGTATGTCATCTTTTTTGTCGGAGCAGTAGTGCACAGTGTACTCTTTTCAGCTATCGGTGTGATCATCTTCATCATGTGCAAAGTGCTGTACCAGCCACTCCATGATATGGCGTACTTTCCCATCCAGATGAAAGTCATCAACTATTTGTGTGACAAGGATGGTCGTGGTGAATTTTCTTACATCGTCAATCATGAATTCGGCTTATATATTGGACGGTTTACAGGCCTTGCGCTTTTCATTGGCCTGGATGCCTTTATATCGGAAGTGTTTGCCATACGGTTCTCCCTCGTATTTATAGGGCTGTTTCAAATGCTATCCATACTGCTTGCCAGGCACATTATTAAAGAAACCAGTAGCTAGATGTGTCATGACAGATATCTGAAACAATCGAAGCTTCCGTGATGCACATACTTCATCATGTGGCTATACCATAAAATCTATTTATCACTAAATTCCTAAAACTTATGAGATCAAGAGTTCAATTTATTATTCTCTATAGCTTATTATTTTCTTTCTCAACCTTTGCTCAGGATGCAACTGCATCACGAGAAGTAAATAATAAAGTTTTCATGCATTACATGGCCTGGTACGGCGCAGGTGAAGATGGAAACCACTGGAAAGACGGTACTGCCCAAGAGCCAATTATTGGTTTTTATAACTCACAATCATGGTCTACACACCTTTACCACATCTTAATTTCTTCTGCGCTGGGCGTAGACGGCATGGTGGTAAACGTACGTACTGACTATGACGAAGCTAGTTTGAAAATGTTATTTCCATCACTTCAGCGAATAGTGGATGTAGATGCAGACTTCAATTATCAGATTGCAGTTAGCTATGACGACCAGGACATGACCATTGAGTCTGTAAAAGAGGAATTGGCGGTGCTCAGAGATGACATAATTGGTACTACAGATCATTATCTACATGCCGGTGATGATCCCGTAATATTCATATGGAACTATGACGGCTTCCTTTCGTCAGAAGATTATCGTGAGGCTGTGTCAGCTACATTTCCTACGAAGAATGCGGTACTGTTGAGAAATGAAATTGATTTTAACACGACCAAAGAAGCAATAGACTCTTATTATCCGTGGGTTCAGGGTTTTGATGATGAGGGTACCAACTGGGGTGAAGGATACTTGGATTGGTACTACCGTACCTTGCAAATACGGGAAGATATTGCCTTTTCAACAGGGGGTGTTTGGGCTGGATTTGATGATAGAGCGGCAAGCTGGGGGCAAAATAGATGGATTGATCGAAAAGATGGTGAAACGCTACAGCAGACATGGGATTTGATCCATAAGTATCAGGAGGAGAGTGCAATCAAATGGGTGATTCTAGAAACATGGAATGACTGGAACGAAGGAACGGAGCTCGAGCCCAGTAAGGAACATGGTTTTGCTTATGCTACCAAATCAGCTGAAAATATAGCAGCATTTAAGGATACCACTTACGTCGTGAATGACAGCTTGTTTTCAGCAGCTACCAAACTCTATTTTGCTGCGGAAATGATAGAAACAGGTGAGCGAGACTCAGCTACGTTCTATGGTTTTTTACAAGATGCTATAGGTAGTTTTATCGATAGGGATGCTAAAGGAGCACTTACTTCTTT
The DNA here is from genome assembly GCF_003386095.1 of Marinoscillum furvescens DSM 4134. Taxonomy (GTDB): domain Bacteria; phylum Bacteroidota; class Bacteroidia; order Cytophagales; family Cyclobacteriaceae; genus Marinoscillum; species Marinoscillum furvescens. The sequence continues at coordinate 112,552 of NZ_QREG01000010.1, forward strand.
GGACCAGATAATAAACCCGGTAGTTGCTTTGGCAAGCAGCCAGGAGTTGGTAGTTCCTGAAATTTACCCAAATCCGTCATTTGGACTGGTCAATATACCTTTACCAAACGAAAAGGCAGAAGTAACAATACATGATTTTGCTGGAAAGAAAGTGTATACACAAGTGGTAGATCCTGCTCAGAAAGCTATTCAATGGAATGCGTCTGGTGCTCAGGGACTTTATCTCATTGAGATTACCACCCAAACGCAAAAATCTGTACAAAGATTAATCGTACAATAAAGCTTTTATGATTAGAAAATATGGATTTTGGTTCGTTTTACTGACGATTTTGATTCTCTCTTGTGAGCCAAAATCAAATTCATCAATGACCGTGCCTAACACACCCAAGACTGTCATTCATTACATGGGGTGGTACAGCGATACACATGAAGGGGTAGACTCCATGAGGCACTGGAAACACGGTACCGCCAACCGTCCATTGCTAGGGCACTACAATTCGCACAATAAGTCGGTGATATTGTGTCACATGATGTGGAGCTGGGCAGCAGGTATTGATGCTGTGGTGGTGAATGTGAAGGATGAGTATGATCGGCAAACCCTGCTCAAGGTGCAAGAGGTTATTGCAGAATTAAGGTTGATTTCTGGAGGTCTTTTTGACCTCCAGTCAGCCATTAGTTTTGATGATCAGGGATTCGATTTGGAACCTCCTCTTGACACTGCTTTGCGGAAGATTACGCAGTTCAAAATGGTGAACTATAAAAACAACGATGCCTACCTTACTTATGAGGGCAAACCGGTCATATTTTCGTTTGATTATCCACATAAGTTTTTAACAGCCGAGACCTTGCGTGCTAGCCTCGATCAGGTTTTTGGTGATCGTGGTGCCTTGCTTGTTTGGAATACCTTCGGCGAAGGTGAAAACACCCAGGATTATGTTGATGCGTTTTATCCGTGGGTTCAGCCAGGTGGGCCATGGGAAGCATCCGGGCTCAATTGGGGCGCGGACTACCTCGATTATTTCTACCAGGAGGTGGATCGCTTTGATATTTCAACGCATCGATTCGTTGGAGGTGGAGTATGGCCAGGGTTTGACGATCGCAATAATGTTTCCTGGGGAGGAAATCGACTCATTGCCCGTCAGGGTGGAGGAGTTTATGATTCTACCTGGCAGTATATTTCGAATTACTCCGGGACATTACCCATGGCATATGTAATGGTGGAAACCTGGAACGATTGGAATGAAGGAACAGAAGTAGAACCAAGCGTAGAGCATGGATATCAGTATATTCTGCAGACTGAGAAAAATATCCTTAGACTGGTGGGAAAAGGATTTGTGCCTGATACCAGTAAGTACGAGCTGGCTAAAAAGCTAAGCGAAGTATCACAAACGCTTTCAAACCCGAAAGATTCATTAACAATGGTACATCTGTTAAATCAATATTTCAAGGAGGAGTTTGAAGTTGTCAGAGATCAATTGGAGCAATGATCAACACCTTATTAAAACAACCAACAGTAGTCTTTATGAATGCTTGTCGGACGGTATTATTACTTCTTAAGGTAAATGAAACTAAGGCAGGATTTATCAAAATGATGAATCCAGGGCGACCCAAGGGGTCGCCCATTATTATGTTTTTCAGGTATTGCATCACACAAAAACACCTCCTTCCTTTCTCAGGTTGGAGGTGTTTTTTTGATTGAAAGAAAAGGCTACTGAGGTGAGTCAGTAACCAGGGGGTATTTTAAGCTTCTACCAGTTCCTTACTCACAACTGGCTCGTTGATTTCTTCAGGTGACGCTTTCTTTTTTGATCTCGCTGTGAAGCCGTAATAGCCTACCACCAGCATGCAGATCATCGGTAGGATAAATGAAAAGTTGATTTCGGGAATATAGCCGAGGATACTCAGGTCATCGAATCCATCACCACCCCAGTCGAGCATGGCGCCCTGCACCACCGGCATGAGCGCACCTCCTACGATGGCCATCACCAGGCCGGCCGAAGCGATTTTGGCTTCATCGCCCATGTCCTTGAGGGCAATGCCGTAGATCGTAGGAAACATGATGGACATAAACACTGAAATGCCTACCAGTGAGATGAGCCCCGCAATACCAGGAAGCAATATGGCTCCTGCGCTACAAATGGCACCGCCCAGTCCAAAAAGCATGAGAATACGAGCCGGTGAAGACCTGCGCATAAGCACCGTACCTATCCACCGCCCGGAAAGGAACAGCACCATGGCTGCCACATTGAAATTGGTGGCCGTCAGATTGGAGCCCGTATTTGCGTTGAGGTTGTCTACATATTGAAATACATACGTCCAGCACATGATCTGTGAGCCTACACATGCTGCCTGGGCCAGTACCCCTAGTTTGTAGTTTTTGTTGGCAAAGAGTTTTTTGAAGGCATCCGGTAGACTAATTTTTTGCTCCTCTGGAGTTTTAGGGATTTTGGTAAACAATACAATGGCCATGATCACCAGCACCAGCATGCCTAACGTGATATAAGGAATACTAATAATCCCAAGGTCGTTTTCGCGTACTGCGGCCAGCTCTGTAGCAGTAAGTGCCTGATAAGCCTCAGCCGTATAGTCGTCGGAGCGCAGCAGCTGCAGCACAAACACCTGAGCGATGATCATCCCGGTGAGCGACCCGATGGGGTTAAACGCCTGCGCCAGGTTAAGGCGGCGGGTGGCCGTTTCTTTGTCGCCGAGGGCTAGTATGAGCGGATTGGCTGTCGTTTCCAAAAAGGCCAGGCCGCAGGTAAGCACCCATAGCGAAATCAGGAAGAAGTTGTATTCTTCATACCTGGCTGCCGGATAAAACATAAACGCACCAATAGCATACAGCAGCAAACCCAGGACAATGCCCGACTTATAGCTGTATTTGCGGATAAAAAGCGATGCTGGCAGCGCCATGAAGAAGTAACCGAAGTAGAAAGCAAACTGCACCAGCGATGCCTGCACGTTGGAGAGTTCGGGCATCACCTTTTTAAATGCCGACACCATCGGGTTGGTGAGGTCATTGGCTATGCCCCAGAGGGCAAACAGCGAGGTGATGATGATAAATGGGAAGAGCAGCTCCTTGCTGACTACTGGTTTTTTACGTGATTGACTCATTTAGCTATAGATGAATTGTTGTTGATAGGTTATGAAGGAAAAATCGCTGGTAGTGGGCCTGTGCTGTCGGCAAAACTGGTGGTAGGCAGCCCTACGGTGTTGAGCATGCTCACAAACAGGTTGGACAGGTACACATGATCTGGATCAAATGTGGTGTAGCTACCATGCTTGAGGCCCATGTTTTTTCCCCCTGCCAGCACTAGCGGGCAATTGTTGGCATTATGTGTAGAGCTGCACGCACTGCCGTACAGCACAATGGTATTGTCTAGCAACGAGCCATGTTCATCCTGGGTGTTTTTCATTTGCTCCAGGAAGTAGGCAAACTGTCTCGTTAACCACTGGTCATATTGTCCCCAGCGTTCAGAGTGGCCGGTGGTTTTGTCATGCGAAATGCTGTGGTGTCCGCTCAGGTTCAGGGCCAGTTTTGGGAAGTTGTCCCCCAGTCCCATGCCGTCTTCGCGAGCCATCATAAAGGTCATCACCCGTGTGAGGTCTAGCTGAAAGCCCAGCACCATCAGGTCTATGGTAGACCGCAGGTAGGCTTCCGGATCCACACTAGCATCGGGATTTAAGTTAAGCTTAGACGCATCAAATTCTTTCAGTGGTACATCCAGCCACTTTTCATTGCGTATGACCTGCTCTTCCACGCGGTTGAGAGACGTCATGTACTCGTCGAGCTTTGACCGGTCATTGTAGCCTAGCTTGTTTTTGAGGCTCTTGCTGTCTTCCAGTACCAGGTCTACAATCTTCTTGCCTTTTTGCAGGCTTTTTCGGCGCTCAGCCGTTGTGCCCCCGCCATTTGGCGAAAAGTAGCGCTCAAAGATCTCTCGCTGGCGATGCTCCGAAGGAATGGCCACACCACGCGAGTCATAGGACAGGGTGGAGGCTCGGGACTTATAGCCTACACCACCATCGGTAGACAGGCTCAAAAACGGTATTCGCGTGTATTTGCTAAGATGACGTGCCGCTACCTGATCCACGGATATGTTGTTGAGGTAGGCGCTGCCTCGCAGGTCACCGGCCGTGAGCCAGGTATCTCCTGCGATATGCCCTAGTACCTGACGGCTGAGTGGATGGCTCAGTCCACCAAGTATGGAAAAATCGTCACGAAATGGTTCCAGAGGTTTTAGGGACTTATTGAGCGTATAATCTCGTCCTTCTGTGTGCGGAAACCAGTTCCAATCTCTTGCAGCAGGGTTGTCATCTCCCACGATGCTTACCCCATTCGGGAAATACAAAAAGCACAGGCGTTTAGGCGCCTGGCCAGTGGCAAACCGTGAGAGCTTGTCCATACCCATACTTTCCAGGTAGGGCAGCATACATACTGCTCCCATGCCTTTCAGAAATGTTCGTCGATCGAGGTGCCAGGATTTTCTTTTCATGGTTTCGTTGTTTTAGTTCACTTGATGGGTAAATGATTCGCTGAGTACAATGGCTTCTATGGCGCTATGGATTTTGTAGTCACCTCCTTTGAGCTGCGCTACGATTGCTTCCAGGGCTTCATCGTCGGCAAAGCCCACTTCGCGTCCGAGCGCATAGGTGTATAGATGCTCCACAAAGGCATGTGCAAACTGGTCTCTTTTATAGTTGCGGATGTAGTCCTTTATCCCCTGTACGCCTTCTATCTTGGTGCCATCCGGCAAAATAGATACGGCATCTATGGGCTTATCTTTTGCAGTTTGCTGGTACCTGCCCACCGCATCGTAGTTTTCAAAAACCACTCCATACGGGTCAATTTTTAGGTGACAGCTCACACACGAAGGCTTGTTTCGGTGCAGCTCCAGCTGTTCTTTGAGTGTCAGGTGTTCAAAGCCCGGCGTTTCAGGGTCAAGTTCGGGTACATTGGGTGGTGGCGGTGGTGGCGGGTCACCCAATATTTTCTCTTTGAGCCATACAGCACGCTTGATGGGGTGTGCCTGCACTCCATCAGAATGCCCTGTGAGGAAAGCTCCCTGCGATAGCAGTCCGCCTCTATTGGCCGCAGGGGGTATGGCTACTGGCCGAAAATGACTGCCTACCACACCATCAATTCCATAAAACTCTGCCAGGTTTTGGTTGAGCATGGCAAAGTCCGAGTCGATGATATTGAGTACGCTTAGGTTTTCCTGCAATAGGCGATGGAGGAAATAATACGTCTCCTTTTCCATGTCTTCTTTCACAAAATGCGTAAAATCCGGGTAGTACTTCACGCTGGTGTTCATGGTTTTTAGCCGATCGATGCGTAACCAGTCGTAGGCAAAGGCTTCCACCATCCGCATGACGCGCGGGTCTTGTGTCATCCGCTGGATTTGGGCCGGCAATTGATCTTTTAGCAGGCCTAGCCTTGCCAGGTCTAGTAGCTCCTGATCTGGAGGTGCATTCCAGAGGAAATACGAGAGCTTGGAGGCCAGCACGTATTGATCCTCATTGCCGTAGGCTTTAGCGGGTGTGTCTTCCAGGATGTAGAGAAAGCTAGGTGAGCAGAGCACGGCCACCAGTACTTCTTTCACACTTTGCTCGTAGGAGGTGTAGTCGTCTTTGATTTCTTTCCAAAACTCCAGGTAGCGATTGAGCTCGTCCATGCTCACAGGTCTTCGGAAGCCCTTTTCCATAAAGGCCAGCAGTACCTCAGCCGTATAGATTTCAGGGTTGTCCTGATTTGGCGACTCGAAAAAGATGGTGGTATGGCTTTCTGGTGGCCACTGAGGATGATAGGGAGCTTCCAGCTCCACAGATCGGATGAGCAGAGGAGGGCCCGTTTCGGTCTTGCTTGTGACAAAGTAGTTGTTCCAAAGTCCCACGTTCATGGTGTTGGACAAGGGGTTGTTGTCGTTGATGTCAAAGTCCGGAATAGGCAGGTTTTCCAACTGTCCGCTAAATTCAAAGGTCTGGTATTCGCCCAGTGGCGAAGTGACTGCTACCACTTCTCCAAAATTACTGTAGTCCATGCCATCGTCTGTTCTACTACCGGCATACACCCGGATGGCTGGAGTTTCTCCGGCATATTTTTCCGTATTGGTAGCAGCTTCCTCAAAGAGGGAGCGTGAGATGGGGTGGTCATCGGCCAGAGGAGTGACCAGCAGGCTTTTGAAGCCCACAAAAAACTTCCCTCCGATGTTGAGGTCGTAGGTGCCCGGCTTAAGGTATGCCAGCGTAATGGGCGTAATGAGGCTGTCAGAGGTGGCATGCACAGGCTCAAACCTGAGGCGCTCCTGTAGCCGGCGAAATTTACCAATCCGCAGACGAAAAGAGGGCATGTTCTCCTGCGAGACGTAAGGGTGAACCATATCGATCTGGTAGATCCCTGCTTTGCTGACCTTCAGTACACCTTTGGCGCTGGCTTCAGCATCCGTTTCTTTAGGGATCAGCTTGCCATCGGCGCGGAGCTCCAGATTTTTTAGCTGACCAAAGGCGGTGGCAGGCAATTCGATCTGATCGGCGGTAGGTGCTGCCGGAGCTTCCTCTCTGAGTGCATAGATGCCCTCTTTTAGCGGAAGCGTGGTGCCCTTGGAGGCTTCCACCCGAAAGACAAAGCTTCCACTTTGCGGGTAGTTATTTTTGATCAGCACCTTCATGTTGGGAGAGGGGCCTTGCCAGGAGCGTGGGGGTTGTTCTTTGTGCGGGATGGCCGAATAGAGGATCAGTCCCTGGTCGGTGATGCCGTAGCGGTCACTGGAGGACCCACGCATTCCTACCCCTATAAGTTCTTTTACCTGACGTAGCGAGTCTCGCTCCTCCTCGGTGGTACCTATAATTTCCTGACCATTAGCATCCAGGATGTCGATGCGAAAATGGTCTCCACTGATGGCTGCTGTTTGGTAGCCTTTAAACTCCGCAGCAGGCAGGCCCTGGCCGATACCTTCACCAAAAGTGATCTTATACCGTATGGGCTGAGGCTTTGGGCCGGACACGATAGCCTTATCCAGCGCTTCCCGCGCAATTTTTTGGTAATACTCGATGTGGAGTTGTGATACCTGAAGTGCTTCGGCATTGTTGGTAAAACCTGATTTAGACTTGGCATCATCGGGCAGTACGTCTCCGAAGTTGATTGGCAGTTTTAGTAGCTCATTGAGGGTGTTGGTGTATTGCACCTTAGTGAGCCTGCGTGCTTTGACCTGCTGCTTGCCTTTATGAGCTTTGGCGGCCTCTTTGAGGGAAGCAGTGATCCAGGACGACACCAGCTCCAGCTCTTCCGCTGAAAGCTGAGGCTTTTTCTTTGGAGGCATGTTGCCTGCATTGATCTCATCTAGTGCGGCATGCCACCTTTGGGCATCTGCACCATTGATGAAGTCAGCGTCCAACACATCTAGACGCACGCCACCCTTTTGCCGGTCGGGCCCGTGGCATCCATAGCAGTATTGCTCAAAGATGGGCTGAATGTTTTGTAGGTAATAGGGAGGTGCTTTCGGTTCCTCTCGTGGCGCCGGGGGCGGAGAGGTATTTAGACTGGCTAGCTTTACCTGTGCTTGGGTATTTTTGGGCGGTGCTGCTGCTTTGAGCGATTCGTCAATCCAGCTGGTAAGCAGCTGATAGTCCTGATCAGAGAGGGGGGCTTTTTCCTCTGGAGGCATGTTTCGCTCGGTTACCTCGTACAGAATATCGTCCCACAGGTCCTGAGCCTTAGCTGTGGCCCAAAAACCCGTGATTGTGTCTAGTCTCAGGTCTCCTTTTTGCTTGTTGGCGTTGTGACACTCAAAGCACCGCTGCTCCAACACCGGGTAAATGTGCTCCAGAAATTGTACGGCTTCTTCAGTAGGGGCCGATACCTGCTGAGCTACGGTAGATGTGGTAGCCGGTTTGGAAGCAGCTACTGGCATGCCCACTAGTTTTTTCAATGCCACGGGCATGTCTTTGGTGAGGTAGTTGGGGCCATGGGTGAGCGAGCCTCCAAAATGTCCTGCTGCACTGAGTGTAGCTACGTTGACTAAGAGGGTGAACTGGTAGATTCGCACGAATGTGCCTCCCCGCTGATGTGCCCACTGGCGCAAAACCAACAGCCATATGCACAGCAATGCCGTGCTCCAGCCGAGCCATTGGTGGAAGGTGAGGAGCTCCTCACGGTAGCCACCTCCAGCAGCGAGAAAAAAACCAAACAGCACGGCAGGCAAGAGACTGGCAGCAGAAAACCATAGCAAGACTTTGGCGGCATTGTCGAGGGCCAGTTTGGGAGCCAGCAGATTGACTACCTCCAGGGTAAACAAGGCCAGCAGCGCCCCGATGGGCAGGTGGAGTACCAGTGGATGGAAGTTGCCTAGAAATGCAGCTATTGGAGAGGTCTGCCAATCGCCGAGAGGAATGGCAATGAGTGCCAATAAAACCAATGTATAACTAACAGCTACAGAAAAAGTGGTTTTCATACAGGAATCATCAATTTTGGGTTGGGAACCAATCTTACCATCGCAGGATGATTGTTATATCACAATGGTAGCGAAAAAACGTAAGTTATACTGTTAATGGTGGCTCAGTAGCTATAAATTATGATTCAAAACGGGGGTAAATCCAAATAATAGACTGAAAACTGATGAAAATGTACATAGGTCTTATCAACTAGCTACTCCTCGGTGTACATGCCGAAGAAAGAATGAATAGGCTATGCCTGGGGCTGGTAGAAAGAAATTTCTGTCAAACACCGCAATGTGCCATGACTTATCCATTCTGGATCATGGTTTAGCGTCAATCGTTGTGTTTTGAGCGTTATTTGGTTTTACCTGGCACTTATCACATTATGAAACATGAACCAGTCTTATGTAACATCTGCCTTTTTTAATTACCTCATTTTCACCTTAATGGAGCGATGGTGTCAGGACTGGTTAAACAAAACGATTGATGATGTATAATATTAGATGAGGTTAATGTGATGGAGTGTAGTTTTAATTACTGTCGGCAGTGCTAAAAAAGAAACATCAAATCTTCTGCAAGATCAGCAAATGACCTATCTGAAAAACGTCAAAATGGGCTTCCTACTCTTGTGTCTGGGTTGCTCGCAATACACATCCTCAGAAACTCAAAATGAGGTTGATGAAAGCACTGAAATTGTAAATATTGATTTAGTGACAAATAAAATAATTTCGCTTGACAGCATTCTTGAACCTAATTCAATCGAGTTCATCGCTTTAGAAACAACTGATGAGTCGTTGATTGGGGGAGTAGATAAGATCTTCTTTGCAGACTCTTCTTACATTATTTATGACGGACAGTTAGAGCGCATTCTCAAATTTAAAAATTCCGGGTCTTATGAAAGGAAGATAGGGCGATTAGGCAAAGGGATTATGGAGTATACACAAATAAGGTCGCTCTTCTACAATCAATGGTCTAATACAATGGATTTGATGGATGTTAGTAGGAAACTTATTCAATATGACGTTGCGTCCGGTGAAGCATTAGAAGAAAGCAGGCTGGTTTTTGACAATTTTAGTCTTGATGCCATTTACCCAGCTGGGAAGGAATTGAGTTTTCTATATAACAATTTTAGGTTTGATATGAATGCTCCAGAAGATACCCTCTACAGGTTGTTTTTCTTAAATAAGAACAAGGTTGAGTACATGAGCTTTCCTTATCCTTACATTAAAGACCGAACTGTTTTTCCTACCAGTTCAATGTTTAACTTTTATACCTATCAGAACAAAGTCCATTTCTTTGAACCGTTTAATTCAGTTGTCTACCTATTAACAGAAAATGGTCCAACGCCAAAATATAATATTCAATATGAATTCAGTAAAAGTAGTTACGAAAGTAGGCTTGAGAATTTACTGACCGAATCACTACACCAAAATCGTACTTCCTTAAATAAGGTAATGGAAACAGATAAATACCTCTTCCTGGAGTTTTCAGAGATCATAAAAGGACAAAAAAGGGGATTTAGAAGATTTTCACTTTATGACAAGCATAACCGTAAATGTATTGCTAATTCTATCTATTCATTTTTCATAGAAGAATTAGCATTGGAGGTTTTTCTTCATCAACTCAGTGATAATTCATTTATAGCGGTTGTTCCAGCCGGTATTATAATCAAATATCAAAAAGCATACAAAGAGGTACTGACAGATAACGAGATTACACCAATGAAACAGAAGGTTCTGAATTTAACGGTAAATGAATTTGACAATCCTATCCTATTGTTAATGAAAATACGGTAATAGCCATGGCTCTGACCTACTGCCTTTCACCTGTTAGTAATAGAATATAAGAACTATGTACTCTTCAAGACTCATGATTTGTTGGGCTATCACATTAGCTTGTAGTCAATGCAATCCGATTAACGATGGGGGTAAAATAGAAGATGTAAGGAGGGTAGATATTAACGTAACCGAATCAGGAAAGGATATTTCTCTGACAAAGCTGATTGAAGACTTCTACTATGTCCCATTACAAGGCCTAAACTACACTTCCGTAGTTGGAAAAGTCATAGTGCGAAACCACAAGATTTATGTTGAGGATGAGAACCGAGGTTTGGTGACAGTGTATGACCTTAAAGGAAAGGAACTTTTCAGGGTTGATAACCATGGTGATGGGCCGGGAGAGTTTAATGGCATACAAGCCTTCACTGTTGACACCAAAACAGATGAATTGCTGATATACGACAGGCGTTACAATTTAGTGAAATACACTGCTAATGGGGAGTACGTTGGGAGTTTTAAATTCAAATTTGCCTTGGTGGATATGGCTTTTTTCAACGGTGGCAGAATGATGGTATTTGACGGGTATTCGAGCAGGGGTCACAAGGAGACTTACTATGCAATTAACGAAATAGAAATAGGAGTTGAAGGAATACGATCAAGTTGGATGCCTTACTCCGAAAGAGAACAAAAATCTACCTATTTGGCCAGGTCGTATTTTTCAAGTGATGGCTCTGATGCCATTTTATTTACAGATCAATTTAGCGCGTCTGTTTATGAATTTTCCATTCCTTCTAAAGATGAACCAGTTGGTATTAGTACTATTTACGGCCTGGATTTTGGTAAAGAATCATTACCTAAAGATCAGATTATTAGCCCTTCAAAAGATCCAGTCAGTCTCAATAAATATTACTTTCTCTCAGGTTGCTCCTACAAAACAGATCAATCTATCTACTTCGAAATAGGAAAAGGGACTAATCGGTATCGGCTATGGAAGGGACTCAAACCAGGTGTGCCAGATATGTTTAAATCAACTTTCTTGCTGGATAATTTATTCTTTAACTGGACGACTGGCAAAATTGTGGGTGCATATGAAGGCTATTTTGTAATGGTGAACGATGGTGTTTCGATCTATGAATCCATTCAATTTTACAGAGACTACTTAAATAAATACTTCCCAGAAAAGGTGGGAGGTTTCGAGGATTTACTTTCACAACAAGGCCTTGATGAAATTGATATGAACAGTGAACCCGTATTGACATTTTTCAAGTTTAAAGAGTGAGCTGATTAACGCTCTTTGCTTTCCAATTAGGTCTCGTTGAGCAAAACTACTGATTCGTAAAGTCTCGTTAGAGTTGCATAAACACAAGAGCCCCCTTATTAATGCATCCTGGCTAAACATAGAAACTACTTCCTCAAATACCGTAATGTGCCATACCTTATCCATTCTGGATCATGGTTTAGCGTCAATTGTTGTGTTTTGAGCGTTATTTGGTAAGCAATGACAACTATAAAACATGTGATGTCGAATAGCGGCTTGTACAGGTTGGTGAAACATCACAAAGCTATAATACAAGAAAAGGTGACGCTTTATTCACGTGGTAAGGGCTTAGGTATTGTGTATGTTTTAATGACATTGGTGATATGTTCCTGTCAATTACCAGCTGCTGAAAAGCCTGCTATTGCTGGCGACAAGGACGTAGCACTCATTACTGTAGATGTAGATAGCCTTCCTACGGAAAATACCGTACGGTATTCATCACTGTTTGAAGATGTTGAGTTCATTCAGCTTGAAACAAGTGAAATGAGCCAGTTGGGGAAAATTTCCCAGATCGAAGTGGTTAATGATACTTTTTTCATTTTGGACGATGCTTACGCCAGGTCCGTTTTACTTTTTGCATCGAATGGGAAATTTCTGAGAAAGGTCGGAAAAGTAGGAAGAGGAAAAGGGGAGTACTTAAAGCCCTCTTCATTTACAGTAGATGTCCAAACCCATACCGTACTTATTGTCGATCGTATGCTATCCAAAATTGTCAGGTATAATTACCGAGGTGAGTACATCGAAGAAATTGTGCCGAGAAAATGCGATATGGTACTGTCAGTAGGGGTAGAGCACAGTAACCTCTACGTTCACAATGTACCGAACCACCCTAATCAGTCTGGCAATGCCCTGGTGATGCACATTGATGATCGTGGACGTCCTGATCAATCTTATTTGACAGATGTATCCGTGTTTTCCAAACTTGGATTGGACTCGTCATCCCCGTTTTTTAACTATCAAAATGGGTTGCGATGCTACACCGAGTTCTCCAATTATGTTTATTCATTAGAAGATAAGCGCATGACCAAATACGTTCATCTCAAATCTGCCACCGTACCTAAGCGGACGATCCTGGGCGAAACGTTAAAACATACTTATGACCCTACAGACCCATCTACGGGCTTCCGGTCTATTCCAGGTGTATGGGGTATTCATAATTACCTTGAAAATGACGAATGGATTTACTTCAAATACTTATCCAAAGGGAATGACCATAGTGTCTTTTATGCCAAGTCAGCAAATGATCCAATCGTTACGAATCGCCTAATCGATGACATGACAGGTGGTTATTCAGCAGGAAAGTTTCTGTCTATAAGCGAAAAGGGAATGGTTTCATACCTGTTTGGAAGGAGGATTAATTCCAGTCGGTTTAGTGTTGACCCCTTTTTTGAGAAAGTCAATGATGGCTCCATTCGATTAAATAAGGAGAACAGGAAGATACTTGATCACTATACCCATCAAAACAATCCGGTATTGATGGTATACAATTTTAAGGTGAAAGATGAAAAAAACTAAAGGCGGATGGAAATTACTCCCAAACACCGTAATGTGCCATACCTTATCCATTCTGGATCATGGTTTAACCCAAAAAGTCATGTTTTAAGCGTTATTTGTTACGTACGCAGGTTCACCATATCTGTAATGAAAAACTAAAGTCTGCTGACAAAACACGGCCTATAGAACGCACATCACCTAACTATGAAAACCAATAACTTATCAAGGGTACGAGTAACGCCATTCAATCTGAGCCTTATTTTCTCATTGATCATTTTATCCGGTTGTAGCCATATCGTATACTGGGCGGAGCTTTTTTCTCCTCGCCTGAAGCAGACACTGGCACTTGCAGGGGCCAACCGCCAAGAGCTAGAGGAGGTGTTGATTCATTATAGAAAAGAGGGGGTGTTGTCAGAAAAATTCAGAGCTGCTCTCTTTCTCCTTGAAAATATGGCTGAGCATGAGTCATATCAGCTTTTAAATGAGCTAGAATCGGTTTTTGACAGTGCATCTACATATGACAATGATCAGGACAGGAAGCACGTCTATAAAGCGATGCTTGATCAGCGTGTTAAGCAACTGGGTACTGGCTTTAGAACGGTTCGTCGTAAGGATGTACAAGTATTGCGTGCCGAAGATTTGATCCAAAATATAGATGAAGCCTATGACGCATGGATGAACATCCACGTATCCAAACGTGCCGATTTTGACGACTTTTGCGAGTTTATTTTACCCTATAAGTGTAACAATGAGCCTATTGAAATAGAAACACGAAAAGTGTTTAGAAAAACTTATGGTTGGGTGGTGGACTCCCTGGAAAATGGAGTGTCATTGGACAGCACTGTGCTTCAGCTCATGAAAGCGGTAAATTTTCAAGTGGCTACGGAAGTCAGTCAGATTTATCCCATTCCACTAAGTGCATCACAAAGCATCCGGTCAAAGTTTGGTTTATGCGACGATGGAGTCAATTTGCTCGTGTCCATTTTGAGGTCTGTTGGGCTCGTAGCCTCCCGAGAGTCTATACCCCAATGGGGAAATAGTGCTTCCAATGGTCATTCATGGTTTTCCGTTGCTTATGGAGGGCAAGAACGTGCTTTTAATATCTCAGGAGCCAACTATGAGACGGGGTTGAGGTCCTTTTACAGTTCTCTGAATGAAAGTGTGCCAAAAGTTTACCGCAAAAAATACTCCTCCGAGTCAGATAGGGAATTGTATCCTCATAGTATAGACGTTACCCATGAGTACACTAAAACCTATGACGTGCAAGTAGATAACCCCTGGTGCGATTGGAGCAATAGCTTTGTGCCGGTTGTGAGTGTATTCAATTTTCATAAAGAGTGGGAGCCCGTAGACATTGGGGAGTGGAATGGAAGCCAGTTTAAATTTTCAGATCTCGGGCCTAACGTACTGTACCTACCAGGAATTCTCACTAGCTCAGGGATGGTAGCGGTTAATTTCCCATTTTTTATAAACGCTGATGGCCGTGTGGAGCACTTTCGGGTAAACCTAAGGCAAAAAGACTCCCTCACCGTGCTACGCAAGTATGGTCTTACGGTGCCCAGGTATCGGGCCGACTTGCAATGGTTTAAAAATATCGAAGGGGGAGAGTTTCAAGCTTCCAATTTCCCTGATTTTAGAAACTATACCGTGCTACATAAAATCGAGTCGTGTCGTTCCACACACCCCCAGCGAATCGAAACAAATAACCAGAACGTGTATAAATACATGCGATTTTATACACAGACTAGCGAGCCACACCTTTTTCAGTTTGTAGCCTATAAAAATTCTGCGAATCAAAAAATCAAAGGGAGCGTGATCAATCCAAAGAATGAAAAACTACCACATAGTGCATGGATTACCCAAGGGTTGGAACTACGATCGCCTCAACCCATTCCTATTATAGAATATATGGTTCGAAATGACGAGAATCACATTGTAAAGCAAGACGATTATGAATTGTTTTATTGGGACGTAGACATGAATTCACACCAGGGGCAATGGGTATCTTGGGATAGACAGAGGGCACAGGACACCGTATTGTATTATCAGGTGCCTTCCAATACATTGTTTTGGTTAAAGAATCACTCTCGAGGGAAAGAAGAACATGTTTTTACAGTAAGTGCTTCCGGAAAGCAGCGGTGGCTTGGTTTTGACAATTATAATTGATCCATGTTCGTATGTAGCACCTCTATGCTGAAGACTGGAGTGGGAAGAAGTTAGTTAATGAACTATAAGGCGTTACACTTGATTCAATTCTTTTTAAAACCAAGAACAGTGACAAATTTCTTCTTAAAAAAGAGGTGCCATTTTATGCTATACACCTAAAAGGGACATAAGTGATATAAGATGATCCATAATTTATACCTTAAAAATTCATAATCAACGCTATTTGTTATCGTCAGCTTTTGATAAAGTGTTAACGCACTGTTTGTTTAAAGAACCTAGCTAATGAACCGCCTAACCTATCAATGCTGTCTGTTTGCGGCAATGGCCCTATGCCTATGCTGTGTGCTGATGGTATCTTCAGACTTATATGATCCTACCCGCTCGGGTAAGTGGTTGTACCTGCTATATACACTACCGGTGCTGGTAGTGGTAGCCCTTCCTTTGTTGGTCTGGAGTAGAAGTTCAGCCTTTGATGTACTCAGCGCGCTGCTGCTGCTTTTCATGGGGTGGCTTCTAATAGTGGGTAGACCAGGAGGTATTTGGCACAGTGAAAAATTCCTTTATTTCTCCGTTAGTTTTACCTTTTTTTGGATCGTTAAGACTGCTCTTTTAGCGAATACTAACCAATCAACTTTTAACCCACTCTGGATACCAGTAGTGGTCATCGTACTGCTTGGAGGTACAGAAGTCATTCTAGGGCAACTCCAAATTCTAGATCGTTACCCCATATATCATGGGATTTATCGGGTTACGGGCACATTTTTTAATCCGGGACCCTATGCCGGATTTTTGGTGGCTTGTTTACCTTATGCGCTGTTAGTAGCTAATTGCCCGGTATCCACCACAGCGTGGAAGACACTGTCCTGGTTAGGTTTACTTGGGTCCCTGCTGATATTGGCCATCTTGCCGGCCACTCAAAGCAGAGCAGCCTGGATAGCCGCCGCGTGCGTACTGACCTATTTTGCACTACAGTATTATGACCTAATGGCTCGCTTACAAGCTTTATATCAGAAGCGTAAAGTACTTGTAGCTGCACTTATGCTAGGATTGGTAGTGGTAGGGGGCATGGGGAGCTACGGACTGTATCGCTTCAAAGAAGACAGTGCTGATGGGCGATTGTTGATCTGGAAAGTGAGTAAAAGTATTCTACTGGAGCATCCAGTAATTGGAACAGGCTTCGATACATTTCAGGCTCATTATGCCCCGGCACTAGCCGCCTATTTTGCCGGCGGATCCGACACACCTGCCGAACAAATGCTGGCGGGCAATGTGCCCTGGGCGTTCAACGAAGCACTACAACTGGGGGTGGAGCTGGGTTTTCCGGGGATGCTTTGCTTTCTGGCTGTTGTGGTTATTGCGCTTACATATCCTCTTAAAACTGATCCGTCAAAAATTCAGAACCAAATAGTCCTGGCTGCCAGGGGGTCAGTAATTGGTGTTTTTAGTTTTGGGTTGTTTTCCTATCCCTTTCATTCTCCGGCCATCGTGTTGCTATTCTTTTTTGCTCTGGCCGTGATCGCTGCAAACCTGAAGTCCAGGCGGATAAGTAAAGGCACAAAATTGTTGCCTGTCCTTAATCCTATAATGGCTCTGGTGTTGGTAGGGTTTTCAGCGTTTGGGCTTCTTCAGGCTCCTAAGCTCGATGAAGCCTATTGGCTGTGGGATGAAGCAAAATCTCTGTACCAGATCAAGGCCTACGAAGCGGCCAATGAAAGTTTTGAAGAAGCCAGGGAGGTACTTCACACGAATGGGCTATTCATGCAGCAATACGGCAAGTGCCTGCAAATGGCAGGAAACTATGACCAGGCACTAGCGGTACTAGATCAATCCGGAGAATTCTACAAAGACGATTTCTGGTATATAACATTGGGTGAGGTGAATAAAGCGCTGGGAAAGGCTGGAGAAGCTGCAAAGTGCTATGAGCAAGCCAGCGCTATGGTGCCACACAAGCTTTATCCTAAATACCTATTGGCGCTGCTTTATGAGGCCAATAATCAAAAAACTGAGGCCAAAATACTGGCTAATGAGATCCTCACTTCAGAAGTGAAGGTGATGTCCACGGCTATAACGGAAATACGGCAAGCCATGCAGGACATCTTGAGTAAATCAATGGTAGAATCTGGGAATGAGGAGCGGAAGGTGAGCCGCAAAACTCTAAAGCCTTCCGCTCCGAGCTCCCCTTTAAAAGGAAAGGAGGTGCAAAGGTAAAGAGTATTGATAGATAGTACGAGAAGCTATACGCTTCTGCCCCTGAAAGGATAGATGGGGAGTAGATTATAATATCCTTTATATATTAATAATAACGTTATGAAAAAAATAAGTTTAATTCTATATTCAATTATTCTATTGTTCATGGTATCATTAACTGTTCTCAACCTAAACATTGTACAGTTCACTTCAATGTCAAAGGTTTCAACTCGCGAAAAATTATCCATGGTGCTTGAAATATCGAATGTTTTAGCTGAAACTTCTTCGGAAGGTGAAGATTGTTCATCGACCGCCAAATGCTCGGATAAGGGAGGTGAACCATCAGGTGACGGTTATGATAGACAAGGTAACGGGCCTTATTGCTGTGGTGCTATGACCAATTCTTCAGGGAATAAGAAGAAATAACAAATGAAGATTAAATACTTATTCTTCGGGTTGATTACTTGCATGCTGATTGGGGAAATAACCTATTTAGTAATTCAAATTTATGAATTGAACACTGAAGTTATTGAATGTGGAAATAGTTACAATAATTGCGAAAGGGATAGAAAAAGTAACCAGCGAGCTATTATTTATAACCTTTTTTCTGAGAACGTACAATTACCAGATGTGCGATTAATTAATTCTAAGAATGAATCAAAAAATTTATCCTCCATATTTATGGAGGATAAATTGCTGATATATCGCTTCTATGATGAAACATGCTCCCAATGTGTTGAGGATGAATTAGATATAGTGAAGCAACTTGAAGATAGTGTTGGTATTCGAAATATTGCCATAATATCTACTTTCAACCTAAATAAGCTAATTAGCCTCATCAAGAGAAAAGAGATACGATGCTCATTCTATAGTTATTCTGAGAGTTTTCCGATTCCCATTGAAAATGATAGGTACGTAGCTTCATTTTTTGTGTTGGAGAAAAGTTTGTACACACGATTTGTGTATAAGGCTGGAGGAGATCAGATTATAAATTCTCCATATTTCAAAAGGATCATTAATTACATAAAAAAAGATGAAACGTCAAATTTTCAATAAATCACATTACTTAAGATGTCTTTGTTCATTGTTTTTGGTTGGGGCTATGCAATTTGGGTGTAATGATGAACCTGATGGCAAGATAGAAATTGATATCAATGCGAAAACTAAAAATCCACTGCCACAAATCAAGATAAATCATGTAGTAAATTTTGAGACTAGTGACCAGAGTATTTTTGGAGAAATAAGCACTGTTCGCCTTGCTGGAGATCGGTTTTACCTATTAGATTCACGAGTTTCTAAGGCGCTTTATGCCTTTTCGCTATCGGGTAAATTTGTGAACAAAACAAAATATGGAAAGGGTCCAGAGGAAATGATCAACCCCTACGCCTTTGATACAGGGACAGAAAATGATCCTGACATATGGATTTATGATCAGACGCTCAAGAAGTTCTTTATTTACGACCAGGACCTCAATTTGTTGAAAGTGAAAAGTTATCCAGGGGTTCCATTGACAGATTTCCAAAGGATACCAAATCAGGACGTTTTGATCCGATCCACATTTGAGAAGGATTATGAGTATACTTTATATGATAGTAATTTTGAAGTGATCAATAGGTTTGTGCCAGGATATACTTATCGGGGTTCGCAGGCCCTTGGGAAAGCGATAAACTATGTAAAACAGAGAACGCTTTTTCTCTCTGCTTTTGATTATCACATTTACCAGCTAACTAAAGATGGTGCAACGAGTGTTTACTATTTAGATTTTGGTGATTTCAATCTCCAGCAATCAGAAGTAGAATATGGTGGAATACCAGCGGTGTGGCGTTCAGTAAAATCAGGTCGTAGGGTTTCTCACCCTCTTGGGATATCAGAAAATGAACAATATCTCCTATTTGACGTCCAATACGCAGGTGAGCTTATTTACATGGCCATCAATAAGCAAACGGGAAAGGTGTTGCGAATAAATGATTTTATCGATCAAGGGAGGCTACCCAAATGTCAATTTATTCAAATAACACAAGGTGGGTTGTTTTATGCCGTTGTAGAGGCATCGGAAATGGTTCATTTTGGGGAGCCAGGACATGTCAATGTTACAGAAAAACCGACTGATGTAGGGGATAATCCATTTTTGATAACTTTCGATATTCAGTAATTTATGGAACGCCAGAAAAACACGTACCATAGAGTTGGAGAATTCCATAATTCCCACAGTATTCAAGCATCCAGCAGGCTACTTAGAAACTACCTCCTCAAACACCGTAATGTGCCATGGCTTATCCATTATGGATCATAATTTAGCCTCAGGAGTCAAGTTTTGAGCGTTATTTGTTATGACCTGACACTAGCACTCACTATAAAACTTGAACCAGCCTTCATTCACATCTGCCTTTTCCATCCTCACGTTGTTTATGATGGCTATGCTATCAAGAGCCAAAAATAAAAATAACTTCCTAACATTAGGTGAGGTGAATAATTTATCAAGCTATTAATGACATATGATTTACAATAAAATTTAATTTCCTAATGAATCTTTTTAATAATTTCAAGACAGCACTTTTGTTGTTGATTATTTCAGTTTCATCCTGCAATGTCAGGACTGAGAATGATGCTTATCAAAAAATACCACTTGTTCAGAACGGATCATTTTTAGTCTCTGATTTTGTTTTTTCAATTGAGCATGTTCAGTTGCAGCTTTCCCATGAAAGCATGGTAGGAAACATAGACAAGCTTAAAGTTCACGACAATAAATTTTTCGTTCTTGATCGAGAAATTGCACAAGCCCTTTTTGTTTTTGATATCACTGGGGAATTTTTATTCAAATTAGGTCAGTTTGGTAATGGCCCAGGAGAGTTCTCTGAGGTCACAACTTTTTGTTTGGACGAATCAGGTAGAATATATGTTTATGACGCTGATTCATACCAACTATCAATCTTTAACGAAAAGGGTAGGTTTGAGAGGTCATTGAAATTTGATTTCCATGCTATTGATATTGAAATATTGCGAGATGAAATTTATTTCTACACAGGATATGCTGAAACAGTTCACGGGAAGTACAACATCATTAGATCCAACCTCGATGGGGATATTGTATCAAAAGATTTTCCTTTCAGTACACCAGTTTATTTTGAATCGAGTTGGAACTTACATAAAATAGGGGATAATTCTTTGAGGTTGGTTCAATCGCTTGATAGTAAACTCCATTCATTCGAAGCTGAAGGTTCAGAAATTAGTTATCAACTGGATTTCGTAGGGGAGAGTATGAACCTCACTGATTCGACATATGATGTTATGAATTTGGAAGAGCAACTGAATAAACACTCCAGGGTTTTAGATAGCTATGTGGAAAACACCAATTATCTATATTTTTTATTTTTTGACGCTTACGAAACCCTAAGTTGTTTTTACGATAAAGTCTCCAGGGAATTGCGAGTCGGTGCTCTTAGAAATGATTTGGAATGGGTCCCTTTCAGTCCTATGGTTTTTGCGGATCACAACAAATTAGTAGGAACGGTGATGGCTCAAGATATTATTAGAACCCGACAGTATTTTGAATCTTCTGGAGTGGAATATAAAGATGAAAAAAATGTATTTGACCATTACTTTCAGAATGTTAAGATTGATAGCAATCCAATTTTGACTATTTATCATCTTAGGGAAAACATAAAGCAAAAACTAGATAACAAGTAGAACAAACAGACCTCAGACGGTTTCGGAATAGTACTTGTCGGGAAACGTGAACGCAAAAGATTTAAAGATTTTAGGACATCAACACGAAGAGAGGATGATAAGGTGTTTGAGTAGATTAATGCAGGAAGGAACCCTAATTGTGGCCACTTAAAAGGATAAATAAACGGAATGAAATCGATCTTATTTCTTGCTGTAATGTGTGTAATGCTAGCAGGTTGTGTAAAACATGCATTGCCTGCTGGTAACGCTGACTATGTATTTGATGAAAGAAAGAATATGGGAGAATCAGATTCTATCGTTTTGTCAGATATTGTGGAGTCAACTCAATTGGTATTACTCGAAACGAACAAAAACTGCTTAATAAGTCACCTGTCAGGGGCCTGGTTAATGAATGATAAAATACTCATAGCTGACAATAGGTCCGAGAACATATTCCTATTTGATTCACTAGGATCATATGTCACCACGATTGGCAAATATGGAAGTGGGCCGGGTGAGTATAGTACGCTATGGTATGTTGATTTCGATGCTGAAAGCGAGAGGATATTCATTTTAGATGCGTTGCAGCAAAAAATAATTTCATTTTTATCTAGTGGGCAATTTATCGGTGAAGTAAAGTTTAAAATTGGCTGTCAAGTAAAATCATTTTGTTACGCTGGAGACGATCAATTTTTCATTCAACCAAGCCCCCAGCCTGGTCAAAATATTAGCCCATTACTTTTGATTGATAAAAACGGTGGTATTGTTCGTTCATTTTTCGAAGAGAATGCCATTTATACTTCTTCAAGCTTCCGTAATGGGAGTTTTAAGAGGTATAAAAATACAATTCGCTTTTTTCCCTCTTACTTCTCGAAAATTTACAGCTTTGACGGGAATGATTTATCCGAGTGGATAGAAATAGTACCCGAATTCAGTGTTGATTTAGACTTACTCGAAAGGCTTCAAGCCAAACAAGGTCGCGGCGAACTAGATGACCAGGGACTCCCATTTAGTGCATCCAATGAATATACCGGGATGTGGGGAATTCAGAACTACCTGGAAACTGACCGTATGATTAATTTTTTTTATAAATCCTCAAACAAGCTGCTATTTGTTTTTGTGGATAAGTTCACAGGCCAAGTAAAAAAGGCAAAAATTGTAGATGACTTATTTGCTGGACAAACTACCATAAATGTATGTGACTCAGGGCCAGAGTATCTTCTTTATGAACTCAAGTTTCCTGATATTTAAAAAGTAAAATTCAACTTGATTAAGCAAGGTCAAGATCAGAATCTTCCACTGGATGTTATAGAAAGATTTGAAAACTTTGATGTCTCTAGCAATCCGGTCCTTGTTGTATACACAATGTCCTCTAATCCATCCATATGATCGAGCTTATGTTCTAAATGAGTTATTCATGAAAAAGTCAAACCCAGATGAAAATCTTTCTCTGCTCTTTTTGAGACTAAAGTCCAAATTGTAATATGTAACCTACTAGATTTTGAGTGTTATCTCAATTACAATCTCATTATTCATAAAGGTATTTGTAATTAATACCAGCTAAACTTAGAAAGTACTACACTTAACACCGTAATGTGCCATGGCTTATCCATTATGGATCATCATTTAGCCTCAGGAGTCAAGTTTTGAGCGTTATTTGTTATGACTTAACACAATCACTCAATATAAATCTTGAACCAGTCTTCATTTACATCCGCATTTTCTACCCTCACGCTGTTTATGATGGCCAAGCTATCAAGAGCCGAAAATCAAAATACAAATAACTACCTAACATTGGATGAGTAGAATAAGATACTGGGAAAGGCCAGAGAAGCTGCTAAGAGCTTTGAGCAAGCAAGCGCCATGGTGGCCACAAGCTTTATCACAAATACCTATTGGCCATGCTTTATGAGGCCAATAATCAAAAAACTGAGGCTGAAGTACTGGCACAGAAGCACCGACAAGAATGGCATAGTTAGAACCGTACCTCCAGTACCAGTATCATATTTCTGGGATGATTGCGAACCCAATGAAGACGAAAGTAGTGCATACTGTCAAGATGAATCAGATTGCCCATGATATGAGAAAAACCTGTTTAATAGTAATATCAGGCATGTTTTTATACGCCTGTGATATTCATCGAAAAGAGATGAATGGAGATGTAAACTCTGAACATTATATTCTTGATGTCGATGATGAGAAAGTCTATCATTACTCACAGCTTTTTGACACTTGCTTTATTGTACCATTAAATACAACAAAAGAAAACCTAATAGGTAAGATATCAAGTGTTATAATAGGTAAAGAGATTTTATTGGTCTTAGATGCTCAAATGAGCAAAGCAATATTTCTTTATGATTTTCATGGAAAATTAAAAACTAAAATCCGTCGTTTAGGTAAAGGTCCAGGTGAGTACAAGCATCCAAATAATGTGGTATTGGTTGAAGATGACGAAAGAATTTATATTCAGGATTCAGGGCAAAATAAGATATTGGTCTATTCACTGAAGGGTGAATTTCTATGGGAGAAACCAATGAACCTGAATATTAGAGATTTACAATATGTTAATGGAGTTCTTTGTGCGTTCACCTTTGATCAAACCGGTAAGACGAGCCTTGTGCTTTATGATTTGGATTTGAATAAAATGAAGTCCGTTTATATTCATTTGGAAGATGATATCCACATTGTAAATGGTGTAGTAGAGAATTATTTATATCAAAATTATGATGGAGCAGGTCTATACGCTAAGAATACATTTTCTAATAAACTTATTGAGACTAAAGGCGATTCTTTATCCAAGTTAATCTCAATCAGTTTCAGTTCTGGTTCCTTTAACTATGAGCCTGATATTACTTATGACGCGGCGGATGTTTTTAAAAGATTTAAAGAAAATGACATTATTTCGTTAAGTGATCAAATTGTGGATTCACCGAGTTTTATGATGTTGGGCCTTATTAAAGGCAATCAAGGGAGAATGGCTATTCTTGATAAGAGTCATAACAGTCTTTATTATATCAAAGAATTGAATAATGACATGGATGGACTTTGGGGAGGTGTGTCGAGTATTGGCCGACACAATGTGAACGCGAATTATTTTATTTCTATTATCCCAGCTAATATTTTCAATCAAAGAATCCATGATATAAATTTAGAGAATCACCCCTATGGATCAATACTTTCAAAGATGACGGTTGGTGACTTTGATAATCCGATATTGATTCTTTACAAAATCAAAAAGAATGCGAACTTCGATTAATCAAATTGTTCTTATTGCTTCTTTTATGGCTGGCTTAAATTCTTTCCTAGTCAGTGTTAAGGAACCAAACAATAATAGAGATATTTTATTTGAGAATCAGAGTATTACAAATACTGTTTTGGTGGTTAGCAATTTCAAGCTAATTTCATTGCAGTGAGATGGGTAATATTATAAATGAGTTATTCATGAAAAAGACAAACCCAGATGAAAATCTTTCTCTGCTCTTTTTGAGACTAAAGTCCAAATTGTAATATGTAACCTACTAGATTTTGAGTGTTATCTCAATTACAATCTCATTATTCATAAAGGTATTTGTAATTCAT
>NZ_QREG01000010.1:137268-196160 GCF_003386095.1 Marinoscillum furvescens DSM 4134
TTTTTGAGACTAAAGTCCAAATTGTAATATGTAACCTACTAGATTTTGAGTGTTATCTCAATTACAATCTCATTATTCATAAAGGTATTTGTAATTCATCACGTCAAAACTTAAAAAGTACTACACTTAACACCGTAATGTGCCATGGCTTATCTATTATGGATCATAATTTAGCCTCAGGAGTCAAGTTTTGAGCGTTATTTGTTATGAGCTAACACTATCACTCACTATAAAACTTGAACCAGCCTTCATTCACATCTGCCTTTTCCATCCTCACGTTGTTTACCGTATTGGTGATCATCGGCCTGGCGCTGGTACCTAAGCTGCAGCTTAGGCTGCTGCCCAGCCGCTATGAGCCGTCGGTATACGTGTACTTTGGTATGCGGGATGCCAGTGCCATCGTGGTGGACAATGAGGTGACCAGCAAGCTGGAAGGAGCCTTCTCGAGGATACCTGCCCTAAAAAAGTTGGAATCACGCACCCGTGCTGGTGGGGGCAGCCTGGTGCTGCGCTTCCACGAAGATGCAGACATGGATGCGGTGAGGTTTGAGGTGGCCACCATCGTACGCCAGTTGTATCCTCAGCTTCCAGAGGGGGTGAGCTATCCGTACATCGGGATGAGTAGCCAGGAGGACGAAGACCGCCCTGAGCGGCTGATGAGCTTTACACTCACCGGCAAAGACCCCAACCCAGTAGTAGGACAGTGGGCAGAAGAGCACCTGGTACCTGCCTTTTCAGAAGTAGCAGGAGTACACGAAGTGGCGGTGTATGGAGCGTTTCCCTATGAGTGGGAGCTCACCTATAGGCGGTCCGTGCTAGACAAGCTAGGCTTGAAGCCCTCAGACATACGCAAACAAATCCGCCAGTATTATCAGACGCGCGATCTTGGAGGCATATATGAGGAGTCCACAGGAAGTGACGTGTTAAGTTACATTCCTGTAAAATTTCAGGGAATGAGCAGCCATACGTTTGCTGCCAGCGACCTCCAGATTAGTCACAAGGGCAGGCTGTTTCGGTTGACCGACCTGGTAGAAGTCAAGCGGCAGGAAGCTGCTCCATCACACTATGAGCGCATCAATGGACTGCATGCTATCAACATCCTGGTCACCGCACGGGGGTCAGCTAATTTTATCTCCAGTGCCAATGCCCTGAAGCAGGAGGCCCTGCGACTTGCCACCTCTTTGCCAGACGGTTATAGCCTACAGATGACCTATGATGCCTCTGAGTTTATCAGCAAGGAGCTCCAAAACATCCTGTGGAGAATAGCAGCAGCAGTAGGCATATTGTTGGTATTTGTTTTCCTGGTTAGCCGCAGTTGGAGATATCTGGCCGTGATCGGATTGTCCATTCTTATCAATATCGTGGTGGCTTTTATTGCATACTACTACCTGGGGCTCACCATACACATCTATTCGCTGGCGGGTATAGCCATTTCGCTGGGCATTATCATGGACAATACCATTGTGATGACGGATCAGCTTCGACATGGAAAAGGAATCAGTGTGATTCGAGCTATTGTAGCGGCCACTCTGACCACCATAGGGTCGCTGGTGGTGGTGTTTTTTCTAGATGCGCAAACACAACTAAAACTCGTAGACTTTACCCTGGCCATGGTCATAAACCTATCGGTCTCATTGGTGATCACATTCTTTTTTATTCCCGCACTCATGCAGCAGGTGCCGCTGCGTAAGCGGCCGATGGCCAAAAGATTCCGAAAAAGCCGACGCATAGTACGTTTTAGCCACCTGTATGCCAGATTGATCTATTGGCTGAAAGGCAAGCGCTGGCTCTTATGGCTGATCCTGATCCTCGGGTTTGGATTGCCGACATTCCTGATGCCCAACCACCTCAAAGGGGAAGCCTTCTATGTCCGCTGGTACAATGAGGTCTTTGGCTCGGCGATGTATACCGAGCACATTCGGCCGGTAAGCGATGTGGCGGTAGGCGGTGTGTTACGGCTGTTTTTAGACAACACCAAAGGCAAAAAATTCAATAGGTCCAATGACCGTACCGTGCTGCACGTGGCAGGGGTCATGGACGATGGCACTACACTGGAGCAAACCAATGCCGTATTCGGGCGGATTGAAAATTTCTTGTTGCAGTATGAAGAAATTGAGCAGTTTAATACTTCCATCCGCAGCCCATCCGCAGCCCGCATCAGTGTGCAGTTTACCCAGGAGGCAGAGGCATCCGGTTTTCCGCATCAGCTAAAAAGCGAGGTAGAGCGCTTCTGCATCGATCTGGGCAGCGCCGACTGGAAAATAAGTGGTGTAGGCAGGGCCTTTGACAATTCGCTCAATGAAGCCAGGCGTAACAACCGCATGGTGCTTTATGGCTATAACCTGGACCAGCTCAAGGGGTATGCTGCAAAACTGAGTGACTACCTGAAAGAAATTCAGCGTGTAGACGATGAATCCATTTTTATCAATGGACGGGCTACCTATGAGGCCAAGATTCGCCGTGAATATGAGCTGGACTTTGACCTGGACTACATGCGGCGCACGGGCATCTCAGCAGGAGGAGTCTTGAGTCGGCTGCAGCAAATGTCTGCCGACCGTGACAGGGTGATGGCCGTCAGCCATGGAGGCAGCCATGAGCAGGTATACCTTACAGAGGCCCATGCCACAGTGCCCGATTTGTGGGGGTTTTACCATCGCCCACTACACCTTACAGAGGAGCGGTTTACCAAACTACATCACTATGGTGATTTTGTGAAAAAACGACGACAAGAGCTGATCAACAAAGAAAATATGCAGTATACCATGGTGGTCGAATTTGACTTTATTGGCAGCTGGGGGCAGCAAAAGTATTTTCTGGGGCAGGTGATGGATCGGCTGGAGCAGCAGCTGCCCATCGGGTATTCCGTAAAAACACTCAACTACTCAGGTGGGCGCTGGGGCAAGGAGGATGAAAGCAATAAGCGGCTGTGGCTTGTACTGCTGGTGGTGGTCATCATCTATTTTGTCAGTGCTGTAGTGTTTGGCTCTTTGATCCAACCTCTGATGGTGATTTTACTTATTCCGGTGAGCTTCATGGGGGCATTTCTTACCTTTTACCTGTTCGATTTACCTTTTGATGAAGGCGGGTTTGCCGCACTCATTCTCCTAAGTGGCCTCACGGTCAATTCGGTGATCTACATTCTCAATGACCTCAATTCTTTAAGAAAACAATACCCCAGACGCACACAGGAGCAGCTCTATTTAAAGGCCTATCACCAGAAGATCATTCCTATCGTGCTCACGATCCTGTCTACAGCGCTGGGGCTGGTACCCTTTCTCATTGAAGGGTCAGCCGGAGTGTTTTGGACATCATTATCCGCAGGTACCATAGGTGGCCTGATCGCCTCTATGCTCGGAATCTGGGGGGTGTTGCCTGTATTTGTAAAGCGAAGTGTCGCAAAAAGAAATAACCGCTAAAGAAATGACTATTCTATGACCAATCTAGGAAAGAAAACTCATCAAAAGGCCGCAGGGCCTACATTCATCGGCCTGTGCTTGCTGGGGCTGTGTATTGCCAGTTGTCAGGGAGAGGCCAAATCGTCACTGGCCATGGCCAGACCCAGCTATGAGGAAGACCGCACCGTGGTAGTCACGAGCCAGGTAAAAGAAGGAGACTTTTTTAAAGAATATGAAAACAATGGCGTGCTGGAAGCCCGGCACAAAGCTACGGTGGTCATGAAAGAGGCAGGGATGATTGAGGCACTGCATGTCAGCAATGGCGACCGGGTACAAAAAGGGCAGCTACTTGCGGAAATAGCCAATGATCAGCAAAGGTATGCCCTCGAGCGTGCCACGCGCAACTTGCAAAAGGCTCGTCTGGAGCTGGCCACACTGCTCATAGAGCAGGGGTACACATTGGCAGATTCGGCCAATGTACCTGAGCAGGTATGGCAGCGTGCACTGATCAAGTCCGGCTGTCTGGATGCAATCAACGAACAGCAGCTAGCAGCCCTGCGTCTGGCCAACACCCGCATCACTGCACCATTTGACGGTATAGTAGCAGACCTGCAGGTACGCTTGCACAACCAGTCCGACCAGTACAAATTCTTTTGCTTGCTCATCGATGACCGCTACTTCCAGGTGGAGTTTTCCATATTGGAAGCTGAGCTGTTAGAAATGGAAAAAGGCATGGCCGTAGAAGTGCGACCATTTGCTGTGGAGGATTACATGATAGCTGGTACGCTGAGTACGATCAACCCAAAGGTAGAAGATAATGGCATGATGAAGGTAACTGCCACCGTGCCCAATACCGATGGCCGACTGGCCGAAGGAATGAACGTAAAAGTGCTGGTGCGCAAACTGGTGGGCCGTAGGACGTATGTGCCAAAAGAAGCTGTGACTCTGAGGCAGGAGCGGCATGTGGTGTTTACCCACCGCAGTGATACGGCCTATTGGAACTACGTAAAAGTAGGGCCGACCAATTCCCGCTATACGGTCATCAAAAAAGGGGTTAGCCCGGGAGATGAAGTCGTGATAGAAGGGCACTTTAACCTGGCGCACCTTGCCACAGTGGAAGTCATAGACCAAAAACAGTAAGCCATGACTTTGAAGCCAATTTGGATGACCATCCTACTGCTGGTAGTTGGCAGGTTTACGGGCTTACAGGCTCAGCAGATACACCTTACCATGCAGGAAGCGGTGGCTATGGCTGTAGAGCAGTCGTTCGATGCTTACAGTAGCCAGTACCAGTTTCAGCTCAGCAAGTTCAATTACCTGGATACTCGAAAGCTTTTGCATCCGGAGATTCGCTTTTCCGCTACAGCGGTAAACTATACCCGTGCGATCCAGGAGCAGTGGAACTCCGATCAGCAGCAGTTTTTGCCCTATGACGTCCAGCGACTGATCAACTCGGGCAGCATCACGCTCAACCAACCGGTTTGGTTTACCGGAGGCTCGTTAAATATATCGTCGAGCCTTAGGCGCAACCAGACCTTTGCCGAAAATGGCAATACGCTAAACTATATCTCGGCGCCTGTGGGGGTGAGCTACCGCCAAAACTTCAATCAGCCCAACTATTATAAATGGAATCGGACCATTGGCAACCTGCAGTTTGAACAGGCGCAGGGAGATTTGGCCAGAAGCCAGGAAGCCGTAAGGGTGCGGGCTGTCAGCATGTTTTTCGATGTGCTCATCGCCCAAAACCAGGTGGAGATTGCCAGGCTGAGTAAACTCAATGCCGACTCGCTGCAGTGGATGGCCGAACAAAAAAATGCCATTTTTGCTATCTCCAGAGCCGATTACCTCAATCTGGAACTGCAGCAGTCCAATTCGGAGATTGCGTATCAAAAGGCCCGGATCCGACTGGTCAACTTACGCAATGCGTTTACCACTTTTCTAGGCCTTTCACGCGATGTTGAGCTGGTGTGCCAGGTGCCGGATAAGGTCCCTGTTATCAGCATCAGTGCGCTGGACGCACTGGATAAAGTGCACGCCAATAACCCCGAACTGCTCCGCATCCGGCGTGCCATTCTGGAAGCAGAACGTTCGCTGGAAGCTGCACGGCGGCAGCCATACAATGTAAGCCTACAGGCCAATGTTGGTTACAATCAAAACCGAAACCAAATCGACGCAGCCTATCGCGATCTGCTCGACCAGCAAGGCGTATCGCTGAGTGTCAGCATTCCCATCTATGATGGTGGCCGGCTGTCGCGCAATGTCCAACGCGCACGAGTCAGCCAGGAGTACCAGCAAAAGTCGCTACGTCAAACACGCCTGGAGCTCGAAAACGAAATCCTTCAGCAGGTGAACAATTTTGAGGTTTCGGCTTCACAGATCGAGAGCTATGCCAAGTCCGATACCCTGGGCCAGGTAGTCTATGAAGCCACCAGAGAGCGCTTTGTGCTGGGCAAGGCTTCTATCGTAGACATGATCAATGCAGAGGAGCGCAGGCAAGCAGCTCGGCTCAGCTACCTGAGCCAGCTGCAAAGCTTCTGGACGCAATACTATGTCATCCGTCAGCTATGCCTGTATGACTTTATCACTCAGCAAGATTTGGTAACCCTTATAAACCAGCGGTCCGATGATTAGGTTTTTGGTAGACCGGCCAGTATCGGTAATCATGGTGTTTATAGCCATTGTGGTATTGGGGGCAGTATCGTTTCAGCAAATACCTGTTTCACTCATGCCGGATGTAGAAATCCCCGAGATCACCATACAGGTAGCTGCTCCTGAGCAATCAGCCCACCAGGTGGAGGAAAACTACATCCACCTGATACGCAGGCAGCTGCTGCAAGTAGGACATCTGGCTGATATGGAAAGTTATGCTTACAATGAGTATGGCTATATCCGCCTCAAATTTGACTATGGTACCCGGCTGCATTATGCTTTTATAGAAGTAAATGAAAAGATAGATGCACTGATGCAACGCATGCCCGAGGGATTTGAACGTCCCAGGGTTATCAAAGCTTCTGCAACGGATATCCCGGTTTTTTACCTCACCCTGGCGCTCAAAGATCAAAATACCGACGGCCTGGGCAACCGGTTTATGGAACTCAGCGAATTTGCAGAGCAAGTCATCAAGAGGAGGATAGAGCAGCTCGATGAAGTGGCCATGGTGGACATCAGCGGGATGGAATATCCCGAAATCCATGTGGAAGTAGACCTGCAAAAGTTGGGGGCACTGGGGATGGATCCCTGGGTGCTAAAGAAAACCATGGAAGAAAACAACCTTAGCTCTAGCAACATCAAAGTGCGAAACGGGCTGTATGAGTTCAATGTCAAATACAGTAGCCTGCTCACCAACAGACACGACATAGAAAACCTGATGCTACGTAGTGGAGGCAGGGTCTTTAAACTTTCGGAAATAGCAACGATTACGGTTGTTCCACGATCCTCCAAGGGTTTTGTGCTGGATAAGACAGGCAAAGCCATATCCATGGCCGTTATCAAAAAATCTAATGCCCGCATGGAGCAGCTGAGGGAGCGTACAGATGAACTGTTGGAAGCCATCCGTACAGATTATCCTCGAATCACTATAGAGCAAAACCGTAATCAAACACAACTATTAGCCTACGCCATCTCCAGTTTGAAAAGTAGTTTGTGGATAGGAGGCACGTTAGCCTTTCTGGTACTGCTGGTGTTTCTCAATGATTTTCGCTCACCGCTACTCATTGGTATCTCTATACCTGTGAGCTTGGTGATCAGCCTTTTGTTTTTCTACTTACTCGGCATTTCCATCAATGTAATTTCACTTTCCGGACTCATAGTGGGGATCGGTCTGATGATCGATAATTCCATTATCGTAATTGACAACATCGGGCAGCATATCGCCCGCAGAGAGTCGGCTGTACACCAGGCCAGTGCGTCTGCTACCACTGAGGTCATTGCGCCGCTGCTCAGTTCGGCAATGACCACCTGCGCGGTTTTTGTGCCACTCATATTTCTGGGAGGCATCGCTGGGGCACTTTTTTACGATCAGGCATTGTCCATCACCATAGGGCTGGCATCATCGCTGGTGGTGTCTGTTGCGCTTATTCCGGTGCTGTATGTGGTGCTGGGGCAGCAAAAGGTGCTTTCGCGAAAATGGTCCAGACGAGAAGGAAGTCGATTGGCAAATACTTACGAGCTTGGCTATCAGTGGGTGATGGGTCATCAAAAGGTGTTTGTAGGTGCTACCATCATCCTGTTACTGGTAGGTATGCTGGCTTATAGGGTGTTGCCCAAAGAGCGCTTTCCGGCTATGGAAAAGTCGGAGCTATTGATCGCAATCGATTGGAACGAAAGCATTACCAAAGCTGAAAATGGAAAACGCGTGACTCAGCTGGTGCAGGAGGTAGACAGCCTTTTGCTATCTGTGTCGGCTATGGTGGGAGAGCAGTGGTTTTTGCTAGACCATACCGCCAACCTTTCTGGCACTCAGGCCAGTATTTTCCTGGAGTGCCAGTCTGCAGATGGAGTACGTACGCTCCGCGAGCAGGTAGTTCCCTGGGTAGCGCAAAATTATCCGGAGGCCGCTCTGGAGTTGAAAGCGCCTGAAAGCATCTTCGATCGGGTGTTTGGTAATGGCCAGGCACCAGTAGAGGTGCGCCTAACCGCCGAAAACAGCACAGGGCTGCCTGATCCGGAAAAAGTCCGAAGCGTCGAAAGTCTGATTAAGCGTCAGACTGGAATGCCTTCTGAAAGCAAGCAGGCATTGCAGCAGGTTTATGAGCTCAGACCTCACTTTGAAAAGCTGTTGCTCTATGAAGTAGGCGTAGACCGGCTGATGGGAGTGCTGCAGGTTGCGCTGGGGAGGTTTCCGGCCTTTCAGCTCAAGCAAGGGCAGTACGAAGTGCCTGTAGTGATTACCGAGCGCACCAAAGACCTACATAGCATACTGTCCCAAACCCTGGTGCCTTCTCGTAAGGGTGCGCAAATTCCTGCTAGTGAGCTGGTGGAAGTACATATTGCGGTAGATTATAAAGGATACACGGGCGATAAGTCTGGGGCTTATGTTCCGCTGGACTATCAGGTTTCTGAAAAGGGTGCAGATCATTTCATAGCCTCGGTAAAACGGTTGATAGCAGCCGATGGCCAGCTAAAGGCCTCGTTTGCGGGCAGCGTACTCGATAGCCGACTACTCATTTCGGAACTATGGGTGACATTTTTAGTGGCGTTGCTGTTGCTGTATTTCATTCTGGCTTCTCAGTTTGAATCGCTCCTTCAGCCTTTGATCGTGTTTTTGGAGCTGCCCATTGGGGTGGCCAGCGCCCTGGTAGCCTTGTGGGGGTTTGGCCAAAGCATCAACCTGATGTCACTGATTGGCATCATCGTGATGTCTGGCATCATTATCAACGATTCCATCTTAAAGATCGACACCATCAACAGACTTAGAAAAGCGGGACATTCCGTAGATACGGCTATACAAATGGCCGGAAAGCGCCGGTTAAAGGCGATCATCATGACAAGTGCCACCACTATACTGGCCATGGTACCTTTCTTATGGGGGCAGGACATGGGAGCCGTTCTCCAACGCCCACTGGCAGTAGCCGTGATTGGGGGCATGCTCATCGGGACTTTCGTGAGCCTTTATTTTATACCAGTGGCCTATAAGCTGATTTATAGTAGTCTCAAAGCATCTAAGCAAAATGAAGCACACTAAGGTCACTCGTAAACTTTTCATGAGCTGTTTATGGGCCTTTCTTGCGTATTGGACCGGCATATGGTGGGGACTAATATGGGCAGGTCTCGCGCTAGTATCAATAACACTGGCTCGCTGGCAACCGTATCAATCTCTGCAACATGGAATCATTTATCGTGGCTACAGATATGTCAAATTGGTCATACTTACGGTATTTGCTGCACTGGCTGTACGTGTGTTTTTACTTGGTATCTATGCCATTCCCAGTGGCTCTATGGAGTCAGCTATCAAGCCCGGTGACGTGGTGCTGATGGAAAGGTGGACCTTCGGACCCCGGCGACCAGCCTCGCTCGCAGAAGTTCCAAATCTGGGAAATTTGCTGGCGCTTGTTCCAGAGTTACACCGTTGGTTTTCCCAGCACACCCTTCCTCCAAAGCGGTTGGCAGGTATAGGCTCAATAGACCGGGGTGATATAGTCGTATTTGATCACCCTCAGAGCGATATTGTGATGATCAAACGTGTAGTAGGATTGCCAGGAGATACCCTGGCGCTGGTGCACGGTACGGTCACCATCAGTGGAGTCCCATCGGACCCAGTAGGCGGCACTCGCATAAAATGGCATATTGAAGATGATACTTTGTCAACAAATGTAGGCGGAAGAAGCAGGTACTATGGTGGTGCCTTGAGACTTACCTGGCAAGAGGCACTTGATATGATGGATAGCTTATCCGTGGAGCTGAGGCCTGAGCATAAGCAGGTTGGTAAAGGGATGTATCCCAAAAGCAAAAACGTGCAAAGCACTTTGGACGACTGGACCCCTCCAACCATTCCACAAAAAGGACTTACCGTGACTCTAACAGAAGATAACCTGGAGTGGTACCTGCCGCTTATCATATTACAGGAAGGTGCAAGTTTCGAGCGCTCACAGCATACAGGGTTCTACTATATCAATGGAGCATTTACAGACATGTACACTTTTAAGCAAGATTATTTTCTGGTGTTTGGCGATAACCGTTACAACTCCAAAGATTCCAGGTATTGGGGTTTTTTACCAGCAGATCACATCCATGGAGTAGTGCCACTGGTACTGTTTTCTACCGCAAAATACCAGCCATATGGAACGCGCAGAACCTTTAAGAAACTTTGAGCTGTGGCCGTAAAAAAGCCCACAAACAAAGAAATGCACGATAATTGATATCCTCAGAATCATAGCTGATACAGTTTGCTGCGGTGATGTTCGAATATTGTGTAGTAGCATCGAAAGGTGCTGTACCTTGAAACGAGCAACTATGAAAAATACATTGTCCCTTGTTTTTCTCCTGTTCGGAGTGGCATTAGGTCATCTGGTCAGCGCTGAAGTACGCGTGCACGGTCTTTTCAGCGATGGCATGGTATTGCAGCGCAATTCCCAGGCGCCCGTGTGGGGCTGGGCTGCACCTGGCGAACAGGTGATAGTCACCGCTAGCTGGGGAGCACGCGCTGAAACAGTGGCTAGTGCAGATAGCAGCTGGCAGGTACAGCTGGCTACTCCAGAAGCAGGTGGACCCTTTGAGCTAACTATTGCTGGTCAGAATACCCTGACCATCAGCGATGTGTGGACGGGGGAAGTGTGGCTGTGCACCGGTCAGTCCAATATGGATTTTACGATGAGTCAGCTCACCAAAGATGCTCGAGAGCCTAAATATCAGCCTTTGGTGGACTATATAAGAAAGGAAATAGCTACGGCTTCAGATACTCTGATTCGCCATATCGAAGTGCCACGCCGAACTTCCATAGCGAAAGAGGAAAAAGATTTTTCGGCAGACTGGCGCAGTGTGGGGCCGGAGCAGACGGGTAAAATCTCTGCTACGGCCTATTTTTTTGCGCGAAAGCTGCGCAAGGCATTAAATGTGCCCGTGGGACTGGTAGAATGCTCGTGGGGTGGCACGCGTATACAGCCGTGGATTCCAGTGGAGGCGTATCGGCAACATCCTGATTTACGCACTTATTTTGAAAACAACCGCAAACACATTCGCCGAATCATTGACAGTGTGAGTGTGGAGGATTTTAAGGACGTGGAGTTCGAAGCACGATTTGCCGCATGGCAGGCGAGCGATCGCTCAGACAGTCGGCCATGGCCCCGCGTGCATCCGCAAAACGATAAGCAGGTGCCTGCCACGCTCTACAATGGGATGCTGGCAGCGGTGGTTCCTTACCGCATCGCTGGAGCCCTGTGGTATCAGGGAGAAAGCAACTCCCACTTCAAGGAGGAGGAGCATGAGCTGTATTTCAAAACACTCATCAGCAGCTGGCGCGCTGCCTGGAATCAGGGAGCATTTCCTTTTTACTATGTGCAGCTGGCCAACTATGAAGCACGAGACAAACGATCGGATGGAGGCTGGGCCATGGTGAATGACGCGATGCGCCGCGGGCTGGAGCTACCCAATACAGGGATGGCAGTACTCACAGACATAGGTGAGGCCAAAGATGTACACCCGCACAACAAAATGGATGTAGGCGATCGCCTCGCTCGCTGGGCACTGGCCAAAAATTATGGAGTAGACGTGGAAGCGGTAAGTGGCCCGCTATTTTCTGCTGTAAAGCACAAAAAAGGCAGGTCTATCGTGAAGTTTGAGCAGGTAGGCTCAGGGCTCATGGTGGGACAGAAGCACCTGATGGAGCCAACAAAAGAAGTAGATGAGCCCCTGGTGGGTTTTGAAATAGCAGGTAGTGATGGCGTGTGGTACCCGGCAGAGGCTACGATTGCTGGCAAAGACAAAGTAATGGTCAGCAGCGATCAGGTACAGGAGCCGGTAGCAGTACGGTTTGCCTGGTCGTCCAACCCTGAAGGCATCAACCTTTACAACCGTGAGGGGTTGCCTGCAGCCACTTTCACTACGCCATAATCCTTCAACCTTAATAGTTATGTTTAGAATTTTTGCAGCGATTGCCTTGCAGTTGATTGTGCTGGTTGGTCTACAAGCTGAAGTCAGCCAAAAGGTATCCCGTTCTGGGCAGGCCGGAGCGGTAATTAGGTATCCGTTTTCTTTTACTAACGATAGTGAGCAGCCCAAAACTTATTCACTGGTCATCTCCAATCCACGATTGCTAGCTTGTACCTATGAGCTGGCTCGTGATGAAGTGACTCTATCACCTGGAGCGAGTTATAAAGGAGAGTTGGCAGTAACAGTTAGTGATCGAATCCCTCCGGGAGCCTTTGAGGAGGCTACTTTGCGGATATCGAGTGAAGGTATGTTAACAGGTACATTTCAGTTCATCACGGTCCGCGCCAAACCTCACCCGTATTTACTCGTGACGGACGAGCTAATCGCCGAAGCAAAAGCAAAAATGGCCAACCATGCCTGGGCATCGGCGGCATTTGAGCAGGTGAAAAAAGAAGCCCTAAGCTATCGCATACCTGAGCGAAAGGTCATCACCAAAGCACGAAATACGCTGGAATGGTCGAGTTTTAATTACAAAGCCAATACCACGGAAGAGGTTTTTAAAAAAGTGCTGGTATGGAAATTTGCGGGTAGTGAAGCCTTGCGCGATGAGGTTTTGGGTTTTGTTAGAGCCGTTTGTGATCCTAAAGAAGGCTATGTCGCTGTGGGCGCCGCTACTACCGGGGTGCAGGTTCATGAAGGCAATTTCTTTCTTTACCTGGCTGCCATCTGTGACGTGCTGTATGGTGAGGGGCTTTTGTCTGATACTGACAAGGCCAATATAGCAGCTACCTTTCGTCACTACATCAGCCTACAGGGCGAAGACCTGACAGGGGAAGCCATCATGAACCATGAAGCCAGCGCACTGACAGGAGCAGTATTTGCGGCGCTTTTTATGGAAGACATGGCCACACTAGATCATCTAATGGAAACGGAAGGCGGCCTGATCGATCAGCTGGCCAAGGGCACCATGCCTGATGGATGGTGGTTTGAAAGTACCGTAAACTATAGCTATGTGGTGGTGGAGCGCTTTACCCTGCTGGCACAGGCTTTTGAAAACTATGGCTGGAACTTCTTTGATCGGCGATTTCCTATTCGCTACAAAAGCAAAGACTATGACAATGCCAAAGAGGGCTTTACAGGCATGAAGTTCGATGTGTGGGGACCTATGAACCAAAACACCATAGGTTTCGAAGAGATGTACACAGGCCACATCCCCTTGATGGACGAAAAAGCCTATGTAGTTTCCAGCAATGACTCCAAAGCCACAGGCCCACACCCTTTTTATGAACTGGCTTACCGACATTTTCCTAAAGACGAAATAGCGTGGGTGCTGCACCATTCAGAGCGAATGGGGTGGGAGGCACTGCTCTACGGGGTGCCTGAGCTGCCTGATGTACAGGACCCGAGAAGTAAATCTACCTACGTGCCCAATGTAGGAATCACGGCATTGCGTTCACAAAAACCGGGTAGAAGTGCTGCCGATCAGATCCAGGCTTATGTAAAGTACGGAACGCATGGCGGCTGGCATGGTCATTTTGATCGGACGGGAATGTTGGCTCTGGATCGTTATGGACATAAGTACTTTGGGACGGAAATGACCTGGTACGGCTATGGCAATCCTGGCTATAAAGAATGTGTGCAGACCTCTGCTACGCACAACATGGTAGTGGTGGATGGCCTGCAGCAAGAAGCCTTGCCCTCAGAGCAGCTGCTCTTTTATGCAGGTGATCTGATGCAGGTCAGTGCAGTGGAGACGGTCGCCCGCTGGCGAAAAATCCCTACCTGGAACATCGATAAGTTTCCGCCCTGGGATGATAAGGGTTATGCCGAAGGTTTTGAACATGTACAGCAGCGCAGAATCACCGTAGTGACGGATGACTATGTGGTACTGGCAGACTATGTAAACGCTTCACAGCGCCACCAATACGACTGGCTGATACATCCCGTAGGCTTTCAGGGAATGACCAATGCATCCAAAAAAGGACCATTGCAACCCCAGTTGGAAACCGCCTTTGACTCACCCTACAAGTATTTCAACAATGCGCAGTGGTATCGCATGAAAGGAGGTACGGTAGTGAGTTTTCAGGAAAAAGCTATGAAACTGGATGTGCATACACTATGGCCACAAAAGGCTGATGTGTTCATAGCCGAATACCCAAATGCGGGCCGTCATCAGGGCATTCGTAACAATCCGGACCGCAGCACCTTCGGAGTGAGTGTCAATGCAAAGGAAACCGTGTTCTTAACCATCTTGGAGCCTTACAAAGGGACATCAGCTCTTCGCAGCGTTAGCGCACCCAATCAAGGTGAAGTGATCGTTACGCTGGCAGACGGGAGAAAGCAGGAGGTACGGATCGAGGGGTTAGGCATGGATGACCCGAAAGTTTCCATCCGGGAATGGCAAGATGGCGAACTGCAGAGAAGTGAAAGCACCAGATAGTGAGTGGTAACAGTACATCTAAACGCAAACAATCCTGATGAAACGGGCTGGGCAAGGGGGGTGAAATAATTCAAAAAAGATAAAAAAATGCCCTCAATAAGCGTAAAACGAACGAATGAATCATGAGTTATCACATCAGAACCATCAGTTATACACTTCATTTGGGCTAGCTCCGATCTTGCAAAAGAGTCTGATAGTCGTATGATCAGCTACTAATGTTCGAGGGATCTGACAGCAGTCATAAAACTCATAGAAGAACGCTTGGCTTCAGGCATATGTAACCCGCTCGGTTAAATCCGGGATTTTAAAAATTTTTTGCTAAAGATTGAATGTAAAATGAGAAAACTGACGAACTACTTACTGGTAGCTGTTCTGCTAATCGGAGCGGCCTGTAAGTCTACTCCTCCTAAGAAGCCCCAATTAAGTATATCTGAAGACCAACGGATGGAATGGTGGCGTGATGCCGGTTTTGGCATGTTCATTCACTGGGGACTCTATGCCATACCTGCGGGAGTATATAAAGGAGATACCGTACGTGGCAATGCGGAATGGATCATGGATAAGCTGGATATTCCGGTGAAGGAATATGAGCAATTTGCCAGTCAGTTTAACCCCGTGAAGTTTGATGCCGAAAAGTGGGTGTCAATAGCTAAAGATGCGGGCATGAAATA
The DNA here is from genome assembly GCF_003386095.1 of Marinoscillum furvescens DSM 4134. Lineage (GTDB taxonomy): Bacteria > Bacteroidota > Bacteroidia > Cytophagales > Cyclobacteriaceae > Marinoscillum > Marinoscillum furvescens. Next base: position 152,361 of record NZ_QREG01000010.1, read on the forward strand.
CATTGTCATTACTTCCAAGCACCACGAAGGGTTTTGCCTTTGGGATTCCAAAACCACAGATTATGACGTAATGGAGGCATCACCTTTCAACCGTGATATCATCAAAGAACTGGCCGAGGCTTGCCGCCGGGAAGGCATCAAGTTTTGTGTGTACTACTCTATAGTAGACTGGCACCACCCGCAGGCACAGGCGCCATTGTTTCCAAACTACAATGCTGGTCAGCGTGACTCCACGGTATTCAACCCGGACTTTCCCAAGTACTATGAAAACTACCTGAAACCACAGGTAAAGGAGCTCCTCACCGAATACGGAGATATTGGCGTGGTATGGTTTGACGGTGACTGGATCCCAGATTATACCACCGAAATGGGAAAAGAATTGTACAGCTTTATCCGTGACTTACAGCCACAAACGATCGTCAACAACCGTGTAGACAAAGGTCGTGCAGGGATGAGTGGTATGAACAAAGAAGGCGTTTACGCGGGTGATTTCGGTACACCCGAAAAAGAAATACCCGATACGGGCATGGATGGTGTAGACTGGGAGTCTTGCCTTACCATGAACGGAAGCTGGGGCTTTAAGTCTACAGACCACAACTGGAAAAGTGAAAAAACACTGATTCATAACCTGGTAGAGATTGTCTCTAAAGGTGGTAACCTGCTGCTCAATGTAGGGCCTACTGCTGAGGGTGAAATACCTCAGGCTAGTGTGGAGCGCCTTGCTGCTATGGGTGACTGGGTAGAGGTAAACGGAGAATCCATCTACGGTGCCGAAGCTAGTCCATTCGAAAAACCAGAGTGGGGACGCTACACGATCAAAGACAATGTATTGTATGCGCACGTGTTTGACTGGCCAGCAGACGGAAAGTTAGCCTTGCACCCAGAGGTAAACCCCGGACGTGTAAGCTTGCTGGCAGACGAGAGCGCTACCTTGAAGTTTGACGGAGCTAATGCAACAGTAGAGCTGCCTGAGCAGGCACCAGATGATGCTGTGTCCGTGATTAAAATAGAACTTAAAAACGCATTATAAACGCACAAAATGATATTATTCTTTCTTTTTAGTTAGTTGTATCGCAAGGGGCTGACTCAGAGGTAAAATGACTTTCACACAAGTAATTGCACTTAAGTCAGCCCCTTTTTTAAAGTGTATTTGTTTCTAGTAGTTCATAGATATCAGCAGTTTGGAGATTGATTAACGACCTGCTGCTGAGTGTTGGTTTATTTAGTTAATCTACTCATATCTTTTACCGAAGCACAGCTCTCATCCGGCTGTGCTTTTTTATTTGCCTACAAAAGCGCCACACGCAACATCCCGGCAAAGACCTATTAAATGAAAGCCACCGATTTGCAATGGGTACCTATTAAGCTCAAATAGTAGTGAGTCTCTATCCAGGCTTAGACTGCCTTGCACTGTCTCTGTGGGCTTTAAACTGGTCAGCGCTGTTGGGTCTCGATACATTATCAGAAATGCAGGCAGACGCCATGTCAGGAGCCAGGAGTAGTAAAATGCCCTATACATAGCATTATATAACATTGGGTAAGTGACTTCCCTGGTCTGATCTGCACGGATTTATAACTGCTTAGGTGAGGCTGCCAGGTTTTACTGCCTGTGTCGCCATGCTAAATCACTGATATCCGCCTTTTTCACAGGGCTTTACCCGCACCTTTTAACCATTCTAAGGGTATTGCTATAAATGTTTTCTGCAAAAGGTGTACAGATACCTCTAAATGTTCAATTGTAGCCATTTTAAAGCGATTTTAGAGCCATGAGTCATGTGTTTTGGGACATGATTTAAACTCAAAATTTGGGTTGTGAGCTAATCTTACAGATATGATTTCGAGGTGTGACCGTCCAATCTGGCCATACCGATTAGTCACTTTGAAACTCTAACTCTAAAACTAAAAAACGTATGATGACAACACTGTTACAATTACGGAATCACCTTTTTCATGGAGGCAGGCATCTGGCTGTTTCATTCGTGAAATCAATCACCTTAAATGCGATCTAACTATGGAAGCTCAATTGAATTGGTTGAATAATAAACTTTCTATGAGACTCGCTTTGACTTTTGTTGTATTTGCTGTTTCTGTGAGTATCGCAGCGGCACAGTCTGTTACAGTAAAGGGAAAGGTGACTGATGAAAATGGAGAAGGCTTACCTGGGGCTACGGTCCTGGAGAAAGGAACGACAAACGGTACAGTTACTGATATCACTGGAGAGTACTCTCTTAAAGTAGAGTCCGATGCAGTTATCGCTTACTCTTTTGTGGGGTATTCCACTCAGGAGATTGCAGTAAAAGGATCTACAACTATAGATGTGTCCTTAGAGTTGGATACGGATGCTTTGGAAGAAGTAGTAGTTGTAGGATTTGGTACTCAAAAGAAAGAAGCAGTAGTAGGGGCTATGTCCTCTGTGAAACCATCCGAACTAAAGGTACCCTCCAGTAACCTGACTACAGCATTGGCCGGACGTGTGTCTGGTGTGGTAGCATATCAAAACAGTGGGGAGCCTGGAGAAGACAATGCTCAGTTCTTCGTAAGAGGTGTGGCATCTTTCAATGATCAAAACGATCCTTTGATCCTGATTGATGGGGTGCAGCTGACTTCAAGTGATTTGGCACGTCTTCAGCCAGATGATATCGAAAGCTTTGCAGTACTAAAGGATCCTACCACTACGGCGATTTATGGTGCCAAAGGTGCCAACGGAGTAATCCTGGTAACTACCAAATCTGGTGAAGAAGGACCTGCCAGAGTGAGCTTGCGTATGGAGCAGTCTGTAAGTGAGCCTGTGTCAGTGATAGACCTGGCAGACCCGGTTACTTATATGAACCTCCACAATGAGGCCAGCAGAACACGTGATGGCTTCAACGTATACACCCTGCAAAACATAGCAGGTGTAGAAAACGGTGGCAACCCTAACATCTATCCGGCCACTGACTGGTACGATGCACTTTTCAAAGACTATGCATCTACCCGCAGAGTAAACCTCAACGTACGTGGTGGAGGTAGCCGGGTAAGATACTATGTGGCAGGATCATTTACTCAGGATAATGGCCTGCTGAAGGTAGACGACAGAAACAATTTTACCAATGGCATAGACCTGAAGCGATACCTGCTCAGATCAAACGTAAACGTAGATCTTCATGAGAATACAGAAATGATCGTACGTTTGCATTCTACTATCGACGATTATAGAGGACCTCTACCCGGTGGTAACGCATTCTACAAAGCAGCAGTAAGAACTAGCCCTACAAGATTCCCGGCTACTTACGACTTGCCTCCAGAGCTTCAGGGGCTTCCGCATATTCCGTTTGGAAATGCCCTGCCTCCAGCTGGTAGCAACATCGTATACGATGATGAAGGGTCACTGCCTGTGTGGTTTAACCCTTACGCAGAATTGCAGCGTGGTTATAGAGATTACCGAAATACCCTCTCACTCGTACAGTTTGAGTTAAAGCAAAAGTTAGATTTCCTGATCCCGGGACTGAGCGCCAGAGCGCTAGTAAACGCTAACTCTACCTCTTTCTTCGAGAACAGACGTTCGTACGCTCCGTTTTTCTACCGCTTGCAGACTTACGATCCGGCTACAGAAGAGTACAAGCTGCTCCGTACTGCACAAGGCGGAGGGGGTGAGTCTCTAGAGCTTTTGGGTACTGGTGAGCGAAAAAATAACTCCGTATTCTACATGGAGTCTGCGCTCAACTACTACCAGACGTTTGCCGAAAAGCACAATGTGTCTGGATTGCTCGTGTTTACTGCTCGTGAATACCTGGACGGTAACGCAAACTCTGTGCAGAACTCACTGCCTAGCAGAAACCTGACGCTGGCAGGTAGATACAACTACGATTTTGACAACCGCTACTTTGCGGAGTTTAACTTTGGCTACAATGGATCTGAGCGATTTGCACGAAACAACCGATTCGGTTTCTTCCCATCGTTTGGTCTGGGCTGGTTGGCATCTGACGAGCCTTTCCTAAGTGGACTCAATCCTTTCATCAGCCGATTGAAGCTGAGAGCTTCTTTTGGATGGGTGGGTAACGACAGAATCGGTAACAACCGAAACGATCGTTTCTTCTACTTATCAGAAGTTAACCTCAATCACGGTGGACAAGGATACCTGTTTGGACAGGAGCTCAACAACTTCATCCCTGGTGTATCTATCAGCCGCTACGCAAACCCACTAGTAACCTGGGAACGTTCCAGAAAAGCTAACATCGGTTTGGAGCTAAACTTTGCAGATGATGCGATTCAGTTTAGAACAGACATCTTCCACGAGCTGAGAACCAGCATCCTGCAAGAGCGTGCGGATATCCCATCTACGCTTGGACTGCAGGCTGATCTCAAAACCAACGTAGGAGAGGTGACAGCACACGGTATAGATGCCTCTATTGATGTCAACCACTACTTCAACAACGAATTTTGGATTACCGGTAGAGGTACATTTGTATACTCAGACAACCAATTCAAAGTTTACGAAGAAGCCAACTACGGAGCACTTGGAGCACCATGGACATCCAATGTGGGCAAAAATGTAAATGTGAAGCACGGACTCATCGCAGAGCGCTTGTTTGTAGATGACGAAGAGGCCCTCAACTCGCCGATTCAGATGGGTAGAGTACCAGGTATAGACTATGGAGGAGGTGATATCAAATACAAAGACCTCAATGGTGATGGTGTGATCTCTGATCTGGACAGAGCACCTATCGGAAACCCTACCATGCCTAAGGTGACTTATGGCTTTGGTTTCTCAGTAGGCTACAAGCGTTGGGACTTCAGTGCTTTCTTCCAGGGACTCGACGGTGTTTCTTTCTTCATCAACCCTGAGGAGACCGGTCCATTCCTTACCTACTATGATGACGACATCATAGATGTAGAAAACAATGGCAACGGATGGAGTAACGGTATTTTGATTGAGAATGGCCTGATCCAGGCGTTTGCGGACAGCCACTGGTCAGAAGAAAATGGCGATGTATATGCTACCTGGCCAAGACTATCTACCCGACCTGTACTGAACAACAACGAGCTGAGCACCTGGTGGCTGAGAGATGCTTCTTTCCTAAGACTGAAGCAAGTAGAAATCGGCTATGATTTCTTGAAAAACAAGAAAGACACAAAAGGTCTGAGAGGCTTGAGAGGCTATGTGTCTGGCACCAACCTGTTGGTTATGAGTGCTTTTGACTTGTGGGATCCGGAGTTGAGAGGTAATGGACTGAATTACCCGCTTCAGCGTGTGTTTAATATCGGATTGCTAGCAGATTTTTAAAGAGACATTATGAAAACGAAAATAAATATTCGGATTATTGGCCTGGCAATGCTTGTGTTTTCAAGCGTTTCCTGTGCTGATTTTGTAGACGTAGTACCTGATAATATTGCCGTGATAGAAGATGCCTTCAAAACACGGGATCAGGCGGAGAACTTCCTGGCATCACTGTATGGCGACTTACCGAGCTTTGCAAGTGAAGTTAACCCCGCACTATTGGCTGGAGATGAGATCGCTGTAAATGACGACCAGGCATTCGGTAGAGGTTATTATACCATGCAAAGAGGTGGTCAGGGATATCCCCGTCCGGTTTTAGCTTATATGGGCAGTACAGATCAAAGCAAGGCCAACTCGGTATCTAACCTGTACATCCCTCTTCGAAACTGTAACATCTTCCTGGAAAATGTGGATTTACCATTTGACCTGACGCTGGGAGAGCGCATTCGCTGGACAGCAGAGGCCAAATTTCTAAAGGCATACTACCACTTTTACCTCATGCGCATGTACGGTCCCATTCCTATTGTGCGTGAAAACATAGAGGTGAGTGAAGGAGTAGATGCAGTGCGTGTATCACGTGAGCCAGTAGATGTGGTGACTGACTACATCGTACAGCTTTTGGATGAAGCCATTCCTTACCTGCCGCTGACCATCAGCAACCCTGAGGAGATGGGAAGAGCTACAGCGCCAGCTGCAGCAGCTATCAAAGCCAGAGTGCTGATGCTTGCTGCCAGTCCGTTGTTCAACGGAAACTCTGACTACAGCGGATTTGTAGATGCTGAAGGTCGTGAGCTTATCAACACTTCTTATGATCCACAAAAGTGGTCTAAAGCGGCTGCCGCTTGTGATTCAGCCATTATGCTGGCGCACTCTGCAGGGCATTCGCTCTACACGTTCAAGGAAGGACTAGACACCTGGTCAGATACCACCATTTTGGAGTTGTCCATTCGTGGTAGTGTGACCGACAGATGGAACGAAGAGCTCATCTGGGGTGCCTCAGGACGTACGGTGAGTGGAGGTATGCAGGGCAACTGCCAGGCACGGATCCACCCAGACCTTACTTCAGAGTACATAGAAAGTGTAGGTAGCAACTGGGCTCCTACCATGCGTATAGCTGAGATGTTTTACTCTCAGAATGGAGTACCTATCGAAGAAGACCCGTCTTATGACTATACCAATAGGTTTTCACTGCGCGCAGTTACAGAGGCTGACAATGCAGACCTGTACCTAAAAACCGGCGAAGAAACTGCCATTCTGCACCAGTTTAGAGAGCCTAGATTCTATGCATCGCTTGGTTTTGACCAGGGCAAGTGGTTTGGCCATGGTATTATCAATCCAGAAGATGCCTATGTCGTAAATGCCAAAAACAAAGAACTCGCCGGATACTTTGGCGGGGTGCGCTACTCACGTACAGGCTACTGGCCTAAGAAGCTGGTATGGTATACCAACTTCCAGACCGTGTCTGGTGGTCGTGGATACACGAGCAGACCATACCCATTCCCTGTGGTGCGTCTGGCTGATCTCTACCTCATGTATGCTGAGGCCCTCAACGAGTCTGGCCAAACGGGTGCCGCTTATGAGTGGATAGATGCTGTGCGCGAGCGTGCAGGACTAGACGGTGTGGTACAGTCATGGGCCAATCACTCCAACAACCCCAGCAAGCCGCTCTCTGCCGAAGGACTCAGAGAAATCATTCAGCGTGAGCGCATGATTGAGTTGGTGTTCGAAGGGCAGCGCTTCTGGGATTTGAGAAGATGGAAACTGGCTTCTGAGTACCTAAACACTCCGATTAGAGGATGGAACATCTTCGGTGAAGAAACGGAGGACTACTACAAAGTAGTGACCACCGGAAACTTCCAGTTTTTGAATAGATACTATCTATGGCCAATCTCTGAGCACGATCTGATCACGAATTCGAACCTGATCCAAAGCCCAGGCTGGTGATGATTAAAAACCTGAAAAAAATGAAAAACTTAAGCTATATAATATTATGTGTTGGGCTGGTTTTTTCTTCTTGTGCCGAGGAAGACACAAGAGGAATCAATCGGTCGGATAGCGAGGCTCCTTCACCCATTAGTAATCCGGTGGTGACCAACCGACCCGGAGGGGCGAAAATTGAGTACAAAATCCCTAAGGATGATGACTTGCTCTATGTACAGGCGCAGTATGAGCTTGCTTCTGGCGAAATAGAAGTACGTAAGTCTTCTATTTTCAAAAACTACGTGATAGTGGAAGGGCTGCGCGAAGCAGAGACTTCTAAGGAAGTGAAGCTGCAGGCTGTGGATCGCAGTGGCAACATGTCTGAGCCTGTTACGGTAGACATCAGTCCCGAAACTGCTCCTATCGATATACTCTTTGAGACCATCGAGCTGTTGGGAGACTTTGGTGGAGTGCGTATGAACTATGACAACAGCAACCTCCTAAACGCTGAAATCCAGCTGCATGTGAGGGATTCTGTGTCTGGCCTCATGACTTACAATCAGTCTGTGTTTATCAGCAATGATCAGTTCGATTTCCATGTCTTCAGACCGTTTGAGTCTACAGACTCTATGGAAGTAGGTGTGCAGATTATTGACCGATGGGACAACGTGACCGAACTAAAAACGGCAATGGTGAAACCACTAAAAGAGGAACAAATACCGCTTTCCAGTTATGCGGATATTGTGCTCGAAGGTGATCAAATCGCTGCTTTTACGTGGGAGCTGTTTTATCTCTACGACGCAAGTGTAGGTGGCAAGGGCTACCACACCGGACAATCGGAGCCGGGCCATATCGTGCCACCATATGTAGAGCCCTACCATATGTTTACGCTAGACCTCAAAAAGCCTCGTGTGCTCAGTAGGTTTAAGTTTTGGCAGCGTCAGGGCTCCAGATGGGCTTACAACCATGGTAACCCTAAATCCTTTGAAATCTGGGGTGTGGATGAGCTGCCTGCTGACAATGGTGCCTCTATGGAGAACAATGGCTGGGTACTACTGGTGCCAGATGGTAAGACCATCAAGCCTTCAGGGCTGCCTCCAGGGACCAACTCTGCCGAGGATGTAGCTGCTGCAGCTGCAGGCCATGAGCTGGCTGTGGTAGACCGTACACCAGTGAGATATGTACGATTTGTATGTTTCGAAAGCTGGTCAGGTGGTAAGTTTTTCCACTTAATGGAGCTCAATGCCTGGGGCGGTAGCGATTAATCAAAACCTGAACTAAACATGATTGAAATGAAATTCAAGAATATAAAATCAATGGTGGTTGCCTTATGTGCAACCGCCTTGATATCCTGCGAAACTACCAGCGAGACGTTCGCTGAGTTTTCGACCATACCTGAGGTGATTTACATCGGTAAAGCCGATTCTGTGATGGTATCTCATGGATACGAAGAGTTGGAGTTGGGCATACGGTTCAATTCGGACCCCAAAATCACAGCAGGAATGGTGCTGATAGATGGTACAGATTCTTCGAAGTTTGAGATAACCCGCAAAAATGATGGCGTGGATACCGCGTATCACAAGTTTGCGATACCTGAAGGGCAATACTCGCTGGCTGTATACATGCTAGATGATGACGGCAATAAGTCAGTGTCTAAGGAAGTGGCGGCCATCTCTTATGGCCCCAACTATCAAAGTGTACTGCTTGCCAGAAAGGTAAACTCTGTAAGCATAGCTTCGGATTCATTGAGTGTGAAATGGGCTACAGCTGACCCTGTTTCTGGTATAGTGTCTTCTCAGATCACTTACCCGGATGCTAGTGGCAGCACTGTGACCGTAGTAGTGCCTAATGACGAAACAGAAACCAAAATAGGTGATTTTCAGGCTGGACGTACGCTCGAAGTACAGAGCTTCTACCATCCTACAGAAAGCGCTTACTATGACTTCCCTAGCGAAGTAGATGAGCACGCTATACCTGAATAGTTAATAAAATTGCAGTTTACCAGAAAGGGCTATCGGGAGGTAGCCCTTTTTTTGTCCTATCAGCTGCCTTCTGGCGCTTTTGCCCTTTGGCATTCCAAGGCCTTGCTCCACAGAGCTACGTGCTCTCCGGCTAGCTACCACTCCCAATAGCACCGCTACCGGGCGGATATTGATAGCTACCAGCTATCCATGAGACCTACCAGGCCGCAGGTCACAGCTACGGCTCAGCAATCACAGCTACCGACCCACAAGTGACAGCTACCACCTATAAACGGCAGCTACGGGCTGAAAAACGACAGCTACCACGTAAAAATCACAGCTACGGGCTGAAAAGTGGCAGCTACGGCCAAAAAACCGCAGCTACGGCGTAGGCGTCAGGGTGTGGGCTATCCGACAGCCTGCGGTATGCACATGGCTTATTGGATCAGTACTTTCACTGTATGGTGGCGGGTCTTTAGCAGGTATAGGCCAGGGCTGAGTCTGGGCAAGGCTACGCTCCATGCTCCTGCACCAGTAGGCTGCACCTGCTGTAGTCGGTAGCATTTGCCCTGCATGTCTACCAGCGTGAGGTCACTGATGGCCGCTGCTGTGCAGTTGGTGAGGGTCAGTGTTTCACCGCTTGATGCAGGGTTGGGGTATAGGCTCACCTGACCGCCAGATGTGGCGCCCAGCACAGTAGGGACAAAGTAAGATGTACCATGCTCAAACGCCTGAACACCGATTTTTTCGCCGATCAGGCGGCCGGGGATATCATCTACAGGCGGGTGTATACCTCCCCATATACGCGACAGGCTGCACTGGTCGGAAGCATCGCGGTAGGTAGCCCACTGCAGTACCACATTCTGGCTGGGGCCTTCTTCAAAGACAAGAAATTCATTTTTTCGTGCTACAAACTCTCCCATACCTCCGGGGAAATAAGCGTCTCCGGTGATCAGGGTGAGCATCTCTGCTGCAGCACGCGAAAAGGTAGAGTGCCCAGACACATAGCCTGCAAATGGTGGCGTCACGAAAGAGGGGCGTTGGTAGGGCCACCAGTTTTCGGCCAGGATCCAGCCCACACCAGCCTGATCATAGCGGGTGTCTTTGATGGCAGAGTGGCCTTTCCAGCTTTTGAGTTTGATTTTTCCCACATGGGACCGGTCTTCACCCGCCAGTGGGTCGTCAGTACCTACCAGCTCTATAAAGCCCGGCACCAGCGGTATGCCACCAGCATCATAGCTGGGTAGGCTGGGGTCAGTACTTTGGCCTCTTGCTGCCATATACCTGATCGCCGATATGGGGCGCACATAGTCGTACCAGCCCTTGATGCTCCATGCGGTGATGGCGGCATCATGCATGGCTCCACCCAGCAGAAAGTAGGATTTCACATCCCACTCCAGGTTTCCCAGTTCAGGGCCCTTGCCTTGTAGTTTTTTTACAAGCGCCGGATGGTCACTTACGTAGTTGAGTAGTGTAAACCAGTGGCCTGGAGGGGTTTCAGAGTCGGGGCCATCTGCCCAAAACTCCGCCAGTACACGTGTGTAGTCGCCCCTGGGGACCAGCTGCTCTTCATAGGGTAGGTTGGTGTGTGGGTTTTTTGCGTAGCCTTTGCTCACGTCTCCACCAGCGGTATACTGGTAAAACTGATTGTATTGATCAAAAGCCGTAGGGAGGTCTTCCAGCGCTATATTGCCCATACTGCGAGGTGAGATGTCCCACAGCACCCCATCCGTAGGGTCCAGGTGTGAGCTCCATAGGGCTACCAGGGCGAAGTTCCACTGAAACAGCTCGGAGGATACAGTCTCCTGCATGGTGTCTAGCAGGGGAGGTGCTCCCGGATCAAAGTGCACCCGGTATTCACCGTCATTGCGGGTATGCACTGCCGCCTGATGGTCTGCCAGAGCAAAGCCCTGCACGGTGCCCCATTCCGGGCTTAAAAACTCCGGCGTGTTGCCAGCTACAGGGTTGCCAGCCTGGTCTATAAAGGTGCGAAGCTGCAGTGGCTGCCATCGGTTGGGGGCGCTCATGCTGGCATTGCCCGGGTTGTGTGGCACCAATGGAGCATTTGCAGGCTCATAAAAGGCATTGTCATACCCCGTACTTTCTCTGGCGCCATCCGTTTGGCCGTATTGGATGAGCTCCTGAGCAATGAAGTTTCCCAGTGCGGCAGGACCATCATCAGGGTTGGTGGCTGTATAGTTCGGGTCATAGCCGAGGTTTTGCATCAGCTGGTCCATGAGCCGATAGGTCTCATGCCTTCCCGGTGAGTGGGCAAAGCGGTGTTTGAGCAGCCGATATACCGCATAGCTCATGGTTTGGCGTAGGTTTTCCTCACTAGCTGCAGGCCTTTGGCTGGGAAAGGTACTTTGGTAGTTGCCTACCACATTGCCCAGCAGGTAGGGTTGTGCTTTTTCGGGGTGGTAGAGTGCCCAGGCGTCATACATGGCCACACTTGCGTGAAAGAGGTTGCGGGCATGCACCGTGGGTCTGGCATAGTCGCTGCGGATGGCTTCCAGCAGCACTTCATTCCATAGCCTGGCTATACTATGGCTGGTGTCACTGGTGCTGGCATGGAGGCTGATGGCCAAATGCGACCCCTCACTGTGGCAGTTTTGGTCAGCTGCGGTTAGTTGCACAAGCCCCGATGCTCCCAGGCCCCATTTTACGCGAATGCGGCTCGTGCTTTGTCCTTCGATGATGGTACCTCCGGTCACCGTCCAGTGGTAGTCAGTAAGCGATGCTTCGGGATAGCTATAAGATTCGGTAGCCAGGTTTGCCGGCTGAGGATTACCGCTGATCGGGTGAGAGGGCAGGTAGCTGCAGGTGTTGTTGTAGCCTGTGGCATTGGGGTCGTAGTTGCATGATTTGGGGTCTGGGCAGCCCAGCACCTTGCTAGCGCCCACATCGAGTAGCTCAGGAGCAGCACCTTCGCGGAGGAGATAGGATTGGTTGATTTCCAGGCCCGATAGTTCCTGAACGCCTCCCAGCGGCCAGGTGATTTTTAGTTGGGTGATTTGGGTAGCTGTACCCAGCCCAAAGTGTACTGGCTTTAAGTTTTGGGCCATAAAATCCGCACCGGTAAAATAGCGGTGCTGTACGCCCTGGTCGGTAGTGAGCTCCAGCCGTGTGCCTATAGCACTACGGTTAGACTGTGAGCCCTCCAGCCAGAGCTGCAGCCAGCCTTTGTTAGCCGGGGTAGAGTCCTGCAGTAGGGTGTTTTCATAAAAATGCATGATGTCGTCACTGTTGCTGATGAGCACATCCTGGTCGCCATCATTGTCATAGTCAAACACCGCCAGGCCATTGGCATTGCCTTCCCTTTCCAGGCCCCAGGTGGTAGTAGCATTAGAAAACCTCAGGGTGTCGCTATCCAGGTGGTTTTCGTACAGGTAGTTTTCTGCTGCAGATACAAAGCCATTCACTACAAAGAGGTCTTCATCCGCGTCATGGTCAAAATCAAAAAACTCCGTTCCCCAGGCCCATCCGGTTTCCCATATATCCAGCGCCTCGGCAGCATCGGTATAGGTGCCATCCCCGTTGTTTAGGTAAAACGCACTGCTGATGATGTCGCTGATGTACATGTCAAACTGCCCATCGTTGTTTGGATCACCATAGGCTATGCCCATGTCGTCATTGTCGCCAGCCACCTGATATTCAGCAGCCCTGTCTACAAAGCCCGCTTCGCCGGTGTTGATATACAGCCGATTGACCAGCCCAAAATCATTGGCCACCATCAGGTCCATGAGGCCGTCCTCGTTGGCATCCAGAGGGTAGCTCATCCAGGAGGGATCAAAGTTGGATTGTTCGTTTGCAGGATAATACTGCGACTCGTGTAGGCCTTCCGCTCTGGTGACTTCCGTAAATGTGCCGTCCTGATTATTGCGGTAGAGCATATTACTGGCGCAGCCACCCCACTTGGAGATGTACAGGTCCAAAAAACCGTCGTTGTTGTAGTCAAACCAGGTAGCCCCTACATTCCAGCAGTTGTTGGTTTCCGGCAGGTTGCTTTGTGCAGTGATGTCAAAAAACTGAAGGTTTCCCATGTTTTGGTAGAGCTGCACATGGTATACGCTAGTGAGCAGCAGGTCGGGCAGCCCGTCATTGTTAAAGTCACCCCAGGAGGCGCCGCCTTTCATACCCGGGTATTGCCCAAAGGGTAGCTCACCATAGTCAAAGGCGCTGTAGATGCCCGATGCCTCGGTAATGTCTGTAAAGGTGCCGTCATTGTTGTTGAGATACAGGCGGCTTTCCATGCCCTGTGCGGATTGCTCCATGTCCTGCCTCACTACTGCAAATAAGTCCAGGTCAAAGTCTCCGTCTATGTCAGCCAGAGCTATGCCATTGATGTCTTTTACCTGATCCAGCCCGGCTTGCCGCTCTATGGGTCTGAATCCCTGGCTAAACAAGGTGATGCCGTGTAGGATGAACGTAAGAGCCAGTAAATGTTTCATCTTAATCGTATTGGTACGGAGGTTGAGTGGGGTATAGGCGCCAGCTTACATGGGTAGGGCAATATGTGGTATTTAAAGCAAAAAAGCCCGGTATTCGATGTGAATACCGGGCGATCTTAACCAAACTACTTACATTTTAGCTTTCACAGCTAGTCAGTTTTGTAAAGAAAGCTCCAGGTCCCTGGGACCCGGAGCGATTTTGACAATTACCTGGTAATTGTCCGCCTTAGTATTCTTAGTGCTTCACCAAGCGAATAGCTGCAAGATTTTCTATGTTGATGAAGTACACGCCAGCTTCCAGATCCGTCACATCGATTTGCTGGTTGATCACCGGCTTGGTGATTTCCAGTCCACCGAGGTTGATGATACGCACTTCGTTTACGTTTTGTACGCCAGTCAGCGTGACGATACCCACCGTAGGGTTAGGGTATACGGCCAGTTCCACATGAGGAGTGCTTAGTGGCTCAAGTGTGAAGTTTACAGCGTAGGTCTGTGTAGTGCTTCCATCCTGAGCAGTGACTACTATAGTCGTAGCTCCCGGCAGGGAAGTAGCTGCAGTGATTTCTACAGTAGCATTGGCGTCAGTAGCTGTAGCAGCCACAGTAGGTACAGTAGTGGTGCCAGTAGCCAGTTCCAGCTCATAAGAGAGCGTGGCAGCATCAAATCCCGTGATGGTGGTACCATCCACAGTAAGGTCAGCCAGCGTAGCGTCCGTTGCAGGAGCTTCTACCTTGAAGTCTACCGTATACGTGCTCGCAGTACTTCCATCCTGAGCAGTCACCACCACTGTAGTAGCGCCCGGTAGGGAGGTAGCAGCAGTGATTTCTACAGTAGCGTTCGCGTCGTTGGCAGTAGCTGCTACCGTAGGTACCACAGTAGTGCCATAAGCCAGCGTCACTTCATAGGAGAGCGTAGCAGCATCAAATCCCGCCACAGCTTCACCGTCTACAGTAAGGCTTGCTAGTGTAGCATCAGTAGAAGGATCTGCAATTTTAAAGTTTACGGTATACGTCTGTGTGCTACCATCTTGTGCGGTCACTACTACAGTAGTAGATCCCGGTAGTTCTGTAGCTGCGTTTACTTCTATGGATGCCTTTACATGATTCGCCGCTGCTGTAATGGTAGGTACTACTGTGGTACCATAAGCAAGGGTAGTATCATAAGTCAAGGTAGCTGCCGCAAATCCCGGGTAAGCGTTACCGTCTATACTCAAACTAGCTAGTGTAGCATCGTCTGACGCTTTTTCAGCCACTTTGAAATTCACAGAATACGTTTTTTTGGTTTGGCCGTCTTCTGCCGTAACCTCCACAGTGGTGGTGCCTGGCAATGACTGAGCCTCAGTTACTACCACAGTAGCACCCTCGTGAGCCGCATTTGCAGCTATGGTAGGTACTGTAGTAGTGCCAAATGCCAATGTGGTGTCATACTCCAATACCGCTGCATCAAATCCCGCATAAGCTGCCCCATCAATGGTCATAGAGGCCAAGGTAGCATCATCAGAAGGAGCTGCCACAGTAAAGTTTACCGAGTAGGTGTTTGAAGTCGCTGCGCCTAAATCGTATCCGGATACTACAACCGTAGCTGTACCAGGAAGTTCTGTTGCCTGGTTGATTTCTACTGTAGATTCAGATGCCAGGGCAGTGCCCGCCACTGTTGGAATTGTAGTGGTTCCAAATGGTAGAACCAAATCGTAGTTCACTACCGTAGAATCAAACCCTTCGACGGTTGTTCCGTCTACTGTCAAGTCCGAAAGTGTATTCGGTGTGTAGTCATCACGGTCGTCATTGCCATCGTCTCGGGTAACAGCTGCAAGCTGAATGTCTTCTTCAGTGGTAAACGTCCCGATCCAATCCAGGTGTATGCCGGTCCATGCCTCTGCAGCTACTAGTTTAAATTCTAGTCGATTACTCGCAATATCATATGCGGAAATTTCGTCTCCATTTCCTACACCTTCAGTAGCTTGAGCCTTCCAGGTAGCCCATGGCTCGGCAGCATCTGTATCTACTATTTTCCAGTACATTACGCGGTTGCCCTTTTCGGTAATGAACGTGTGTATGATAAACTCATCGGTTTTTCCGGTTTTCATATCCGTACTTGCTCCATTGCCAGCACCAGCTGCATTTCCAGGAGCTGCAAATTCCATGTAAAACTGAATGTCATGGCCACCGCCAGCAGTATCTATGTCAAATGTGGTAGGAAAGTCTCCAGCAAACTTTACCGCAAAGTAATTGTCGGTATAAGGGTTGATTACGAATGACTCGGTAGAACCATCCTCAAATCCATACTCAAAATCATGTCTTGTATCCTCTGCTCCAGTCCAGTTGAAATGGCCATTTTCATAGGTTCCTTTACCTCTTTCGATTCTCGCCAGGTCTCCTTCGCCTGTTGTAAAGGAATCGAAAAATTGAGGAGATTTTTCATTGACAGAAAAGTTAACGAAATAGGTAAGCGTTATCGCCTGATTAGGTGATGTTACCACTACTTCGGCAGTTCCAGGTAGACTACCTGATTGAGTGATGTTAATGGTTGCACTGGCATTTGAAGCTACCGCTGCCACTGTGGGGGGAGTAGAAGTACCTTCAGGTAGACGCACGTCATAACTATACTTATTCTCATTGAAATCTGGGACCGATACCCCATCATAGGTTAGCTCAGATAGTCTGGCATTTGAGTCCAAATCTTCATCTGGATCATTTTCACCGTCATCTTTTCCAATGGCCATCGCTTCTATTTCAGCTACCGATGAAAAAGTGCCCACCCAGTCCAGGTTCAATCCAAATGGTTCGTTTCCTATGAATTTAAGCTCAATGCGGTGTGCATATAAATCAACGGCTGTCCCATTTTGTGCCAAAGAGTCCCATTCGTTCCATACTTCATTTCCACCATCAGTGATCTTAAAATAGATGACTTCATTCCCTGCATCAGTTTTGAATTTGCTTAGCTTGAACGTATTGCTAAATGAAACCTCAGTGATTGTACTATTGCCACCATATTCAGAAGGTGAGGCTGAAATGTTGTTAAAATAAAATTGAAGGGCATGTTGTTCGCCCTCAGCTGTATCTAGATCGATATTAGGTGAAAAGGCCCCGAAAGCTTTTACTGCAAAGTAAACATCTGTGCTAGCATTGAGCATAAAGCTGGAGTCACCGGCAGCATCAGAGAAGCCATATTCGTAATCATGTCGCACTGCTTCTGTGGTGTATAACAAATGCCCATTTGTAAATTCGGGGGTTTTTCCCGCAATTTTAGAAGCAGCATTATGTATGCTATCGGTAAAATTGACGAAGAAGTTCCCCGTGATTTGGGACCATCCAGCGAAGCTTACACAAAGAAGTAATGTAAGCATCAACATTTTCTTGTTTAAGTAAGAGTGTCTCATTTAAAGAAAGGGTTAGTTTATGAAATAGTGACCATTTTGATGTTGATAAAAGTACTGGCATGTGTTAGCTGGCACTATCAACCATGGTGCTAAGGCTTGTCACTAATGCCCATTTATGCCGGGCAGTAGGGGAAAAGTCCCCAAGCCAGGGGCTTAGGGACTTTTGATTAAAAACAAACCGTATGAATTAGCCTTTTCGGCTGTCGCGCAGCTTCTTGATGCCATAGGCACCACCTGCAGCGAGCAAGATCGAGAGCCCTCCATCTATAGGAGTGGCTGGGGGCGCACCCTGTGCCAGAGCTGGCACCAGTGCGCTGATCAGTAAACCGAGTGTTAGTAGGATATGTATCTTTTTCATCTTATTACTTAGGTTAAATGGACGTTGGATTTAGAATAAAAACTTGCGAGTGATCTGCCCGTCTGCAGTGAATACTTTCAGGATTTTGATACCTTCATTTTGCACCGGGATGATCAGTTGCTTCGTTTGCAGTGTGAGTTCGTTTTGCGACAGCACACTTCCAGAAAGATCATACAGTACATAGCCCTGTACGCTTACTTCTTTGCCAAATGAAAGCTCAATGCGGTCTTCCAGTGTTTTGAAAACCGTGTGTAGCGCTTTGTCAGCTGCCAAAATAGACTTAGTACCATAGGTCAGTCTAAATCGGTTTTGGTTGTTGCCCTTAGTGGCCTGGAAAGTGATGTTTTGCACCTCGCTGAGGTTGTAGTTTTTACCTGTTTGCAGGTCGGTAAGGGTGAAGGTAAAATCATCTGTGAGGCCTGTAAGTGCTGCCACACTGAGGGTAAGCTCAGTATCTACTGACAGGTTAAAAGCAAGCTCTGTGCTGGTGCCCTCCACTACTGGCAGTCCCTGGATAGCCATAGGCTGATCGTCCATGAGGCTGTATAGCGCTATGTCGCTGTTTCCAAAAAGCTTAGCAGCATCATAGCCACGGTCATTGGCCAGTGTAGCGTCTTCACGCAATCCGATAAGCGTTTCATTGTAAAGACTACCATCTGCAGAAGTGAGCGCCAGTTTTAAGTTTAGCTCATGCGCGTCGGCTTTGCGGAAAAAGCTAGCGTCATCATTATGGCCAGATACGCGCATTGCTTCAGTAAATGTGACATCAGCAGTACCCTGAGCAGCTACTTTTACAAAGAAGCCCTGCATGGCACCGATGTTGCCATTGTAAGAACCTCCGTTCGGGCCAGCGGCTACAGCTCCAAGGTTGGTTACCGTGAGGTAATCACTGTTGGTGCCCTGGCTACCATCATTTTTGTCATCCCATAGGTAGATGGCCGCATCCAGGTTGGTATTGGCATCTATAAAAGCCTGCGTGCTAATGGCTGCAGCATAGGGGTTGCTGAGTAAGTTCCAACCCTGTTCACTGGCAGTACCAGCAGAGTAGGTGAGTCCTGCTACGGTTACGTTTCCACTGTTAGGTGTTCCAGTAAGCGAAATGCTGCTCTGGCCAGCCTGTGCATAGCCTACCCCAGCCTGTAGCTGAGTAGCTGCCGCATTTGCCCATCGTGCACCGCCCTCAGCACTGTACGCCTGCGTTTCGTCATAGCTGTATACAGTTGAGCCAAGGTTTGCGCCAGTGATGGCAGGGTCTGACACTACAGGCGAGCCTACAAAGCTGTAACCAAGTGCAGAACCGTTGGTATTTCTATTGAGTGTGACATTGGCCACATTCATGCCTTCGTAAGTAAGTAGTGATGCACCAGAAGCAATGTTCACCGCTCCGGATCCGGCCAGGTCACCTTTTACGTCCAGTGTACCTGATGTGATCGACAGGTCGCTGGTGCCTACATTGAGAGCTGCACAGGTAAACCCTGCACCTGTATAGTTGGCATTGAGGGTAGCTGGTACATCCTCAGTTACTGATGCTGACCAGTTGGCTCCGTCCCAGGTTACCGCCTCATCAAAATCTCCATGGCCATCATCCATGCCATTAGCAGCGGCTTCTATGTCGGCCACAGTGGTGAAAAAGCCTACAAAGTCGATGTTCCAATCGAATGCCTCAGAGGCGTGGCGGAATTTGAATTCTATTCTGTTTACCCATACATCATAACTTGACTCTGGATCTCCACCATTCACACCATTTTGGGCATCTAGACTAAAATCAGCCCAGCTGGTGTTTCCTAAGGAGTCTATCGGTACGTAAATGACTACATTGCCATTGGCTGTAGTATAGTTGTAGTCTGTAAGTGGGTAATCATTGGCGTCTATTGAGCCTGCAAAACTTACGTCTGAAGAAACAGCTGTATGCTTTAAGTCAACATAAACATCAAAAGGAGTTTGGTCCAATGTAAATCCACCTTGCAAAGCTCCAATGAATTTAACAGCAAGGTATTTGTCTCTAATTGGGTTTAGCGTCAGGGTTTCGTTAGTTCCATCGATAAATCCATATTGAAAATCCTGGCGGAAGTTTCCTGTGCTTTCCTCATAGCCTGCTGCCATGAAGTGACCATCGATCGTTTCAAAACTACCAGATTCCAAATCCAATTTCGCATTTTGGTCTGCATCTGAGAAGGTGATTAGCAGCTGATCGTGTGTGCGATCATAAGCGGTGAAATTCACAGTATGTGTTTGGGTCGTATTGCCGTCAGCAGCAGTTACCTCAATGGTGGCTGTACCTGGCAAATTACTCGCTTGAGTAGTAGCTGTTATCGTAGCGTTTTGGTCTGAAAGGGTACCGGCAATGGTCGGAGGTGTGGTGGTGCCTTCCGGTAATACAATGTCGTATGAGAATACGTTTTCAGAAAACCCTGGGATAGTGGTGCCATCCATCGTAAGGTTAGAAAGCTTAGCATCAGTGCCAATAACTTCGTCGTTATCACCTGTGCCATCATCAGCAGTAGCAGCATAAGCCTCTATATCAGCTACGGTTTCGAAAAAACCCATCCAATCTACTGCAAGGTTTACAGCCTGGCTTCCACCTTTATACTTAAACTGAAAATTGCTCAACGTAACGTCTCCGTATTCTGCTTCCATCAGTTGGCGCCAGCCTTCTATTCCGAATTGTGGGCTGCCATCGTCTAGCGTATCTAATTTTACGTAGTAGACCTCATTTCCTGCTGCCGTAGTATAATACCCGTAGGTTTTATGCTCGATTTTTAAGTCTACCGAGTTTTTAGCTGTGGCCTGGGCAGGTAGAGGTGCAAAATAAACTTCACAAACGGTGTGAACTTCTCCGTCTACTGAACCGCCATTATCTATGTAGTCCTGATCGTTGGGGCCAAGGGGAGCAGCACCGATGAACTTTACGGCGAAATAACGATCTGTCATGGTATTGAGTGTGAAGTTGCTCCCTCCCCAGGGGTCTCTCAATCGAACTTCTCCTCCTGCAGCGGCTGAGCTAGTATAATGCCCATTGGTGTTCGATGAAAAGGTATGAATGAAATTGGTTTGTGCCTGAGAAAAAAATCCCAGCCCTAGCATACAGATGAAAACTGCTGCTTTAAACACATGGAGTCTCTGTTTTTTCATAAATCATTAGGTTTTAGTTTGGTGATGAGTGACTGGCAAACCGGGTAGTACGCTGGTTTGTGACTTCAGATTTTCATCAGATTTTTCAAAGCTATGTCTGAGTGGGGCTTCAAGGCTATCACTTATGGTGCATTACCTGTAGGTTATGGTCCATTACTGAGGTGAAGAGGTGTCAAATCCTGCAGGAAAATGGCTTTTTGGCATCTAAAAGACAAGGGTCTAGCAATATGTCACCATTGTTTGAAATAAGGGCTCTTTTTAGGAGAGCTGTAGTTGTAAATGAACCATGTTTTATGCCTTTTGAGTAATAATAAAAATTTGTTATTTGAATTTGAGCCTAGCTTGCTCATGTAAAATCAAACGATAGATTAAGAGGGAAGATAGGTTGGGTAAAGGCAATAATTAACACTTAGAAACGAGCAATATGAACACTAAGATTATACTGTGGTTAGCCATGAGTTTGTCGTTTTTGGCTTATGGCGGGTATTCTGAAGAAGTGCAACTATACGTAGTAGCGGATGGTGAAAAAATATCAGGTGTCCCCAAATCATCCATATTCAAATCGATACCGGATGCCCTGGAAGAGGCTCGTAAGCTAAAATCAGAGGACACGGGTTTACACGTTGTTATACATATAAAAGAGGGGGCATATTACCTGGAGTCTCCATTAGAGATCACTCCAGAGCTCAGCAATCTTACCCTCAAAGGTGAGGGGCCTGAAAGCGTTCGTATCAAAGGGTCACGCTTGTTAAAACTAAAATGGTCTGAATACGATGGAGACATCATGGTTGCTAAAGTGCCCAAAGACATCAGCTTTGATCAGTTGGTAATCAACGGACATCCTCAGATACTGGCGCGCTATCCAAACTATGACGAGTCTGCTAAATACTGGCAGGGATATGCGGCCGATGCTTTATCCAAAGAGCGAATCGCTACCTGGGAAGATCCAAAGGGTGCGTTTTTTCATGCTTTGCATGGCGGTAGATGGGGCGGTTTTCACTGGCAAGTGACTGGTGTGGATGCCAGCGGGGAGGCTATACTGGAAGGAGGCCATCAAAACAACAGAGGCTCTCGTCCACATGAGGAGTACCGCATGGTTGAAAATGTGTTCGAAGAGCTAGATAGCCCTGGTGAATGGTATTTGGACCGAAAAGAAAACAAACTCTATTTCTGGCCACAAAAGGAGGTGTCTTTGAAAAACGCCACTGTAGAGGTGTCCAGCCTTAAAAGCCTCGTGCAAGTAGTAGGTACTTTAGACAACCCGGTGCACCATGTGACGATAAGTGGTATCCGGTTTGAGCACACCCGACGTACCCTCATGGAAGATTATGAACCATTGCTGCGTAGCGACTGGATGATCTATAGAGGAAGTGCTTTGTTTTTTGAAGGTACCGAGGATTGTAAGGTTACTGATAGTGAATTTGTGCATTTGGGTGGCAATGTGCTGATGGCTAGCAGCTATAATACTGGTCTGACCATTTCAGGAAATCACATTCATGATTGTGGAGCCAGTGCGGTGTCGTTTATTGGAGATCCTTCGGCGGTACGGTCACCCTCGTTCAATTACAGAGAATACGTAGACCTGGCAGATATGGACATGCAGCCCGGACCTAAAAATGAGTTGTATCCACGAGAATGCCTGGTAGAAAATAACTTGATCTATCGGATAGGTAGGGTAGAAAAACAAACGGCTGGAGTGCAAGTCTCCATGGCGAAGGGCATCACTATAAGCCATAACTCCATCTATGACGTGCCCCGAGCAGGTATTAATATAGGCGATGGTACCTGGGGAGGGCACGTGCTGGAGTTCAATGATGTATTCAATACGGTATTGGAAACCAGCGATCATGGTTCTTTCAACTCCTGGGGGCGGGATCGCTTTTGGCTGCCAAATCGTAAGAAAATGGACAGCATCACTACTGCACATCCAGACCTGTATAAGCTGGATGCCGTTTATACCACGACTATTCGTAACAACCGATTCCGGTGTGACCATGGATGGGACATAGACCTGGATGATGGCTCTTCTAATTACCACATTTACAACAACCTGTGTTTGAATAGTGGTATCAAGCTACGCGAAGGATTTGAACGGGTGGTAGAAAACAATATACTGGTAAACAACTCGCTCCACCCGCACGTGTGGTTTGCCAACAGTCGGGATGTCTTCACTAACAATATTGTAGGTGATGCTTACCAGGACGTGAGGCTCCTGGGCTGGGGCAAGGAGTTGGATCACAACCTCTTCCCAACAAAAGAAGCTCTGATGAAATCGCAGATTTATGATCGTGATCTCAACAGTACCTATGGAGACCCGAAGTTTAAAGATCCTGCTAATCTTGACTTTTCAGTAAAGGAAGGGTCACCTGCCTTCGAAATAGGCTTTGAGAACTTTCCGATGGATCAGTTTGGTGTGCAGATACCAGCGCTCAAGGCCATGGCTAAAACACCAGAAGTGCCCGACATGAGTAAAGCTAAAAGTAGCCGTAAAGCCACTCCAGTGGTGGCATGGTTGCGCAATCAGCTCAAAAGTGTGGAATCTGAGCAAGAACAATCTGCCTATGGCCTGCCTACAGCAGAGGGTGTAATCGTATTGAGAATTTGGAAGCCCAGTCCGGCAGTGCAGGGCAATGGCTTGCGCAAAGGAGATGTGATCCTGTCCGCAGGAGGAGAAAAGATAAAGAACACCTTAGACTTTTTGACGCAAACCAAAAAATATCAGGAACAAGGG
Source organism: Marinoscillum furvescens DSM 4134 (assembly GCF_003386095.1). Taxonomy (GTDB): domain Bacteria; phylum Bacteroidota; class Bacteroidia; order Cytophagales; family Cyclobacteriaceae; genus Marinoscillum; species Marinoscillum furvescens. The sequence continues at coordinate 175,550 of NZ_QREG01000010.1, forward strand.
GAGATGCAAGTCGTGGTGATGCGAAATCAAAGTCCTGAAGAACTTCAGATTCGTTTGAAATAAGTATTAAAAGAACACATGATATGGTTAGGCAATGTATTTAGTTAAGTCGATTCAATAGTAGTTCTTAGATTAGTTGTTTAGAGGTTGCTTTCGTGTGAAGGTAACCTCTTTTTTTGTGCACCAAAACACACAGTGGAGGTGCCAAATTCAGAAAATGGGACGTTCTACTATTTATTGGTAATATTTTAATTAGAGTCAAAATATTTGCTAAATCAGTAATTTAGCTGTTTTAGCACCTGTGAAAAGTATCAAAATATTAATGGGTAATAATTTATAGGTTTTGGGAAGTGTGTGATTTCGGTTTAGGGAAGAGTTGTTCATCTTGATAAAAGAATCGGAGGATTACCAGCTCCGGTGAGTGGTCTATAAAGGCCATGAAATGTACAACCTAAACCAATTGATATGTTAAAACACAGCTACCTATTCAAGTGCTCAAGACAGTTGGCTCAGCGCCTTTGTCTGATGACTTTTTCTTTGCTAAGTGCCTATGCACTTTCTGCGCAAACTACAGTGTATTCACTGGATGATCTTAAACCTTATCTCGATGATGACAATGTACACGTAATACTGAGCCCGGGTACGTATACCGTCACTGGAGCTGAAGCATTGAATGGAGATTATCCGGATACGGTGATTATGAACGGTAAGACCAATAAGGTGCTCTTCCTTTTTAAAGGTAACAATAGCACCTACGATTTCACAGGTGTTACCATCAATGTGGAAACCTCGGTGTTTTCTTCTCTGGGCAATTATGATGTCAATGAGATCCAAATCCTTGGTAACAACAATGTGCTGAAAAACCTCACGTTGGTAGATTTGGGATCTGTAGACGATCGCCCTACCAAGCGCGCTCAAAACATCGTGATGGATGGCTCAGGCAATCGTATTGAAGGCTTTCATGTCACTGTAAAAGGGTCTTATCCCTATGGTTATGGAGATGCTTTTGGCAAAGGTGGCAGCTGGACCATCAAGCATTACAAGCACAGTGGCTGTCTCATTAGAGGGGAGTCCAATCATCTGAAAAACTCTACCTTTATTCAGCGCTCTTACGGACACTGTTTGTTTATGCAGGCAGCTAGTAATCCGATCATCGAGGGCTGCTACATAGAAGGAGAGATGCGCTCTACTGACGACATGCTCGCGGAGACATCTGGCCCGGCTTATGACATTGATTTCCAAACAGTGTGGGGCTATCGACTGCCCCCGGGATATATGCTTAGCCTGGGTGAAGGCGGTATTAGAGCATACAACGCCGGAACTACCCGAATCGATGGAGTGGAGTATCAGCGAGGTACTTCCAACCCTACAGTGCTCAACTGTACCATTAAAAATATGCGTACAGGCGTGGTGCTGGCGCATGCCTCAGGCACCAAATATGTAGAAGGCTGCTCAGCCATCGGTTGTGAGACAGGCTTTAGCCTGGGATCTAATGGTGATCTGGTCAACTGTAGCGCAGATGCCGCTTACGGATGGGTGTATAAAGATGCTTATGACTCCAACAATGGTGTGAATGCTGACATTACTGTTTTGCCACCAAGTGCGCCTTACTACAATGGCTCTGGGGTGCTGGCTTATATTGGAGGATACAACCATAACATTACACTTCGTAGTTCTGACCCAAATCCCAATCAAGGCATTCAGGTGATGTTTGGCGGAGATCTGCCCGGTATCCGTTTCCTAAACGGAGCCAATGCCTCGCAAAACAACCATACACCGGATAATGTAACGCTGAATAATTTTACTGGATTTCCTGTATTACTGACATCAGGTAGTTCAAACATTAGCGGTCAGTCGTGCGGTACTATTACTGACAATGGCACCTCCAATACCCTGTCACAGTCTACTGCGTGCAATAGCAATATTGCTTTATTCGGAATGGCTTCACAGTCCTCTACAGGATATGGTGGGGTGGCCAACCGTGCCATCGATGGAGACACCAACGGGAAATGGTCTGGAAATTCTGTAACGCATACCAACAATGAGGCCAATCCGTGGTGGGAAGTAGCACTGGATACGGTCTATAGCATTGGCGATATCAATATTTTTAACCGTACGGATGGCTGCTGCAAGGCCAGGCTTACCAACTTCACTGTATCGGTGATCAATGGCGGCAGCACTACCTTCTCACAGTCTTACACCTCTTATCCGGATCCTTCCATTACAGTAGATGCGGGAGGAGCTATTGGTGATGTAGTACGTGTACAGCTAGACGATACCAACCCGCTTTCTCTTGCTGAAGTGCAGGTTTTTGAAAGTGTCAACACCATCACTGTTCAGGAAAATGAAACCGGCTTTTGCGGAGTAGAGGGCACCATCGACAGCAACCATGCCGGACATACCGGAACAGGCTTTGCCAATACTACCAATAGTCTTGGGACTGGTATCGACTATGAGATAGACGGTGATGCAGGTGACTATACCTTGGTTTGGCGCTATGCCAGTACTTCTGACCGTCCGGCGGACCTCATTGTAAACAGTTCCACAGTGGCGAGCAATATTGCCTTTGACCTGACAGGAGCATGGACTTCATGGGCCAATACTGCAGCCGTGACCGTAAACCTGGCTGCCGGCGTGAAAACGGTAAGATTGGAAGGGGTGACTTCCAGTGGTCTGGCCAATATTGACTATATGGAGGTGACAGGCCCCAATGTGGCAGCCTCTAGCTGTACTTCTGGTGCCCGCAAGGCGGACACTCAGCCAAAAGTGGCACTGAGCGTATACCCGAACCCTGCTACTGACGTGCTCTATATCGATGCGCCTGAGCAGCAGTTTAAGCATTATGCTATCTTTTCGTTGGGTGGCCAGCAGCTGCGCCACGGAGTGCTGACGGCCGATCAGCAGAAAATAGATGTAAGTGGCCTCACTGGCGGTCTTTACATGCTAAAACTGAGCGGAGCAGCTACAAAGACCCAAATGATGAAAGTAGTTGTGAAATAACTTAAAAATCAAGTGTTCTGTAAAGCACTTCCCTGACTGGGAATGAAGAAATGCAGACCCTGATCCGAAGCTTATGGATTGGGGTCTGCTTTTTTATGCCTTTTTAGAAAAAGAGCATTAATTGAAAGTATTCGAGACGAAATTCAAAGCACCTCAATGTAAAAAATTACGATATTGCGCCCTCAAAACCGACTGTGCTGTCGGGAGTCTAAATCGTAAACTTTTTCAAAAAGAGAATGAACGGAAGTGACAAGCTGTGGGGTATAGACCTGGGCGGAACAAAAATAGAAGGTGTAGTATTGGCAAGTGCGGAAAATCCAGAAGTATTGTGTCGCCATCGGGTGCCCACCGAAGCTAATCAGGGCTACGAGCACGTACTGGGACAGGTGCAAAAGCTCGTCAATGTACTGCAAAACGAAACAGGAGAAAGCCCTCAACGAATAGGGATAGGGACGCCAGGAATCTGTATGCCTTCTACAGGCTTGATGAAAAACTGTAACGCTACCGCTCTCAACGGAAAGCCTATGAAAGCTGATCTGGAGAAGCTTTTGGGCATTGAAGTACGCATGGCCAATGATGCCAATTGCTTTGCACTGGCTGAAGCCACCATGGGTGCTGTAAAGCAAGATTTTCCAGACGCCAAGGTGGTGTTTGGCGTAATACTCGGCACAGGAGTAGGAGGAGGTGTGGTAGTAAACGGCCAGCTTATCAACGGCCGACATGCCATCGGTGGTGAGTGGGGACACAATTACCTGCCGGGCTTTGAAGGTCGTGACTGTTTTTGTGGTAAAAAAGGAGATAATGAAAGTGTGCTTTCTGGTCCTTCTCTGGAGTGGTACTATGCGCAGCAGTCGGGACAGCAAAAGCCGCTAAAGGAAATAGTAACGCTTGCGCGCGAAGGAAAAGACGCAGTGGCTGTAGCTACCCTCGATCGTTTGATTGCCGGCTTTGGGATGGCCATCAGCGTGGTGGTGAATATCCTCGATCCGGATGTAATAGTGATCGGAGGAGGCGTAGGGAACATTTCAGAGCTTTATACGAAAGGAGTAGAGGCCATTGCACCGAATGTGTTTGACGGCACTTTTGAAGGGGCTGTAGTGAAACCGAAGCTAGGGGATAGCGCTGGCGTTTTTGGTGCAGCATTTTTGTAGTTTTGAGAAATGAACAAACCTTTGCGCAAGACTCTGGTGGGGTTTTTGTGCGAAGGCCAGCAAATCCTGACTCATGCAATTTTTCACCAAATCCTGTACACTTTTAGCACTCATAGGAGCGTTTTCGGCCATTGGTCAGTCGCAGTACCAAATTAGTGGGGCAATAGAAAACGAAAATGAAGAGGCGGTACCATTTGCAAATGTGGTGTTTTTACAAGCCACAGACTCCTCTTTTGTATCGGGCGTGGTGGCAGCGGTGGATGGGCGGTTTCAGGCTCAGTTAGCACAGGGGTACTACCTTATTCATGTTTCGTACATTGGTTATCGAAAGACCTATACAGCGCCGTTTCTGCTGCAGACAGATACCTTGTTAAGTGCTATTAGGCTCCAGCCCAACACCCAGCAGATGCAAGAGGTAGTGGTAGAGGCTAAAAAGGTGAATGTAGAGGTGAAGCCAGGCATGACAACCTATAACCTGAGCAATACTACGGGGTTGGAGGCGAGCAGCGCTATGGATCTCATGCAAAACATACCTTCTACTGCCGTGGGCATGGATGATGAAGTCACCTACAGAGGAAGAAAGGTGGCAATTCTGATAGATGGTGTAGCTACCGATGTTGAGAATATTTTAGAGCAAATACCTGCCAGTCAGATTGCCTCCATAGAGGTAATCAGCAATCCCTCTGCCAAGTATGATGCACGCAATGGAGAGAGTGTGATCAATATTATACTCAAAAAGAATAGCACGATTGGAATAAATGGAAATATCGCTGCAACGCTCGGCGGGGACCATTACAAAAAGCTGGCAGCGGGAGCAAACTTCAGTCAAAATAAACTCAAAATAGGGATGTATGGCAATATGCGCTGGGACGAGCGGCTTGACCGCCAAACAAGCCTGCGTACAGCATACTACGATAACCCAATCCATACCCGCCAGCTATACACAGGAAACATCAACGAAATAGCTCATAATTATCGGTTGTCGCTTAGTCAAAAATTTGATGGTGGGGCGTTGGTTCAGGGAAGTATGGCGTTGGGCTTTGCTGACTACAGAAATGACCGGGAGTATGCCATATCCAGAACGAGGGCTGATACCGACGAAAGGGTTACGCTTCGTGACCGCCAGGGGCAGGATAGCCGTGCCTGGAATAGGAGCAGCCTGGTATTTCGTAAGCCTATAGGAGAAAACGCTCTCAAAATTACAGCCAAGGCGGGGTATAGCAGCAGGAAATATGCGTTTGCTTTTGTAGATAGTTTGTTTGTGGGTGAGCAGGGCTTTCAGCGAATAGCGAGAACCGACAGCATTCAGGATGATTTGATTCCAGATTGGCAGTTGGAGTTACTTGGTGATTATGAGCACACATTGCCAGGCAGTTTTCAGTTGGACTATGGAGCTTTTGCCAAAAGGCGAATTACCAGTCGCCACTACCAATACTACCGGCTGAAAGACAGCTGGGAGCTGGATAGTATACGTAGCAACCGCTATCACTATCTGGATGAGGAGTATGGCGGCTATGTTTTGCTCAATGGTCAGCATCCAGCTCACGAAACCTTTACGTTTACCGTAGGAGGACGGCTGACTTATACCTCCATAAGACCTGAAGCAGATGGTGTGGATAGCCTGACCACCAATAATTACTGGAGTCTTCAGCCTAGTTTACAGTTATCCTACCGGCTAAGCGAAACTTCTGGAGTGGCTTTGAGCTATACGCATAAAAACAAAGCGCCGAATTATCGTTTTCTTAATCCCTTTCGCACGATTTATAGTCCCAGTTTCATGAGTTATGGAAATCCACTTCTAGAGCCTGAGGTGATCCAAACTGTGGAGCTCGAGTACGATAAATCATGGAAAGACAACAAAGTCTTTGCCAGCAATAGCATTTATTACCGAAATGTATCCAATGCCACTGTAAGGCACCGGTTTGAAGATGATCAGGAGGTGATCAACAACACCTTTGCTAATGTGCCTTCTATGGGCGCTGTAGGGTTGGAGTCTATTACCCAACTGAAGCTGGTCAAGAAGCTTAAGGTTCAGAATAGCTTGAATGTTTACAATGCAGGGTATACCACCTATAACGCAGATCAGGAAGAAATACGCCGTAGAGCTACAAGCCTCACTAGCAAAACCAGTGTGGAATATACCTTGCCCAAAGGCACTTCGGCTAAAGTGCAATTCAATTGTTTCTCAGATGTGCTCACGGCACAGGGTTCCATGGAAGGATACTATTTCGCAGATGTGTACTTACGTCACCAGCTTTTTGATAAGTCTGTGAACCTTAACCTTCGTATGGCAGATGTTTTTCACACATGGAAACGCTCAGTTGATGTGGATCAGTCTGAAACATTTGTTTCTGAGAGCATATATACAAGAAATACTTCCAGATACTATTTGACCATTGCTTATAAGTTTGTTAAGTCTTCTTGAGTAGTGTTCTTGTCAGGTTAGGAAGAGGCAGCTTATCCGACTAATTGCTTATGAATGGAGCGGTCTGACGATGCACGTACCATTAGTTCGGTATTGAGGACGATGGATTCTGATTTCACTATTTCCTTATTTTTTCTGTGTTTCAAGACCTGGGTAGCGGCAATTACCCCCATATCTGTGGCCGGATGATAAATAGTGGAGAGCTGAGGTTCAATAATTGAAGATATAGGGTCATTGTTGAAGCCAATGACGGCAAGTTCTTCAGGAATCTTGATCCCTTTACTTTTGGCCGATTGAATGAGCGAGACCGCAGCTGTATCATTTGCGCTAAATACCCCGTCTGGGCGCTCATTCAAACCGAAAAGTTGTTCGGCACAGTGATGTCCATCTTCTGCGCTTAATGAACTGTGTAGAATGAGGCTTTCGTCGAGGGGGAGGTTGTGTTTGGAGAGTGCTGCTATGTAGCCTTTTTGCCGCTCGCTGTACACGTTGCGTATCTGAGAGCCTCCTAGATGCGCGATGCGTTTGCAACCCTGAGTGATCAGGTGTTCTGTGGCTTTGAAACCTGCATCAAAATTGTCAATGGCGACCAGGTCTGAGTTGAGTTGGTCAGTTACACGGTCTACAAAAACCAGCGGGATGTCCTTGTTGATAAACTGCTCAAAGTGATCAAACTTTTCGGTTTCCATAGCTAGCGAAATTACTACGCCTTCCACACGCCCTGCGAAAAGTGCCTGTGCGTTGGCCACTTCCTTCTCGTAGCTGTCCTGAGACTGGGTGATGATGACATTATAACCCGCATCGTTAGCCGCTTGTTCTATCCCGCTTATTAATGATGCAATGAAGGGCCTGTTGATCCAGGAGATAATTATACCTATGGTGTTGGTTTTGTTATTGCGAAGACTAGCAGCTATGGTGTTGGGTTGATATCCGTATTTTGCAGCATAGTTTTGAATGGCTTTTTTTGTTTTTTTGCCAATACTCGGGTGATCCTTTAGCGCTCTAGATACGGTAGAAGGAGATACCTTCAGGTGGCTCGCAATATCATAAATAGTTATCTCGCCTTTTTTCTTCATTAGAACCTGTTCATTTTTTGGATAGCCTGGTAAATGTACGATCATTTTTAAAAGCGTTTGCTTAGATTCACCATTAGATGTACTGCCTACCATTGCCAGGTAATTTGCACTTAAAACTAGCATAGAAGTCTGTCTGAAGCACTTTTGGTCATTTTGTTATCTGCTTTGAATCATAGTTGATAGTTGTGCGGAGGTGTTCTTACGATCATTGAGTTGTGAAACAAAGCGGGTGCCACGGGCACAATGCCTGGCCTATTCGGACAACACCCTTTGTTTTATATCTAAGAATTCGACGATCTAAAATGACAATGAACAACCAAATGAAAGGAATTTTCCGCGCCAGACTTGAGCAATTTGGACCGAGTATGAGTGTCCTGTTTTTTGCATTGGCTGTAGCCTCTTGCCAACTCAAGCAAAAAGAGGTTTTCAATATAGACGACCAGCTCGATTACTGTGCAGCACAAGCTGAGCGCACCATAGCCCTCACACCAGATGATGGCAAATCCATACCACGCAATATTGCTCCAAATAGCACCAAGTGGCGTTTTGTGGAGTATCAGGATTGGACCAGCGGCTTTTGGCCGGGAGTACTGTGGTACGTATATGAGCATACGCAGGAGCCAGAGTGGAAAGCCCGCGCTCAGCAGTTTAGCGAATACCTCAGACCTCTTTCGGTGAGCCCTGCCAATGATCACGACCTGGGTTTCCAAGTACACAACAGCTTTGGGCACGGCTACCGCCTCACGGGCAATGAGGATTACAAAAAAGTGGTGCTGATGACTTCAGACACGCTGGAGACACTTTACAATCCGAATGTGGGTACCATCCTATCCTGGCCACGACCAGTGCCCAATATGGAATGGCCACAGCACAACACCATCATGGATAACATGATCAACCTCGAAATGCTTTTCTGGGCTGCTAAAAACGGGGATAACAAAGGCCTCTACGACCTGGCGGTAAGCCATGCCGATAAGACAATGGCTAACCATTTTCGTGACGACTATACTTCATACCATGTGGTCGTATATGATACCCTCACGGGTGAAAAGATCAAAGGAGTGACCCACCAGGGCTATAGCGACGAAAGCATGTGGGCTCGCGGACAGGCGTGGGCCATCTATGGCTATACTATGGTCTATCGTGAGACCGGTGACGAGAAGTACCTCGACTTTGCGCAGAAGGTAACCAACGTGTACCTCGATCGCTTGCCAGAAGACATGATCACATACTGGGACTTCAATGCGCCCAATATTCCGGATGAACCTCGTGATGCCTCTGCAGCGGCTGTGGTAGCTTCTGCGCTGATAGAGCTGGCTGGCCATACCAAAGATCCTGAGCTTAGCCGCAGGTACATTACCAGTGCGCAGGCTATGCTGGAAGAGCTCTCTACAGCTGCTTACCAGAGTCGTGAGCGCAATTCGGCGTTTTTGTTGCACTCTACAGGGCATAAGCCCAACCGCAGTGAGATTGACTATTCCATTATATATGCGGACTATTACTATATTGAGGCGCTGCTAAGACTGAAAGCTTACTACAACAACGAAGAAGCTATCACGTCTGTACTGGCATTAAACGAATCAGAATCATAGCTATGAGTTCAAATAAATCTGTGCTGGCTTCAATAGCTGCAGCACTCTCTGGGTTTTTGTTTGGGTTTGATACGGTAGTCATCTCCGGCGCCAATCTCCCCATTAAAGAACTTTGGCAAACCTCTGACTGGTTTCACGGTACGTTTATCATGTCCATGGCGCTGTGGGGTACAGTAGTAGGAGCACTGCTGGCCGGTATTCCTACCAATAAGCTTGGTCGCAAAACTACGCTGGTATGGATCGGGGTGTTTTACTTCGTGTCAGCACTGGGTTCGGCATTGGCACCAGACCCTTACTCGTTTTCTCTGTTTCGCTTTATCGGTGGTTTAGGAGTAGGAGTTTCGTCTATAGCGGCACCTACTTATATCTCTGAAATCTCCGCAGCTCATAACCGTGGACGGTTGGGAATCTTGTACCAGTTCAATATCGTATTTGGAATTTTGATCGCCTATGTGTCCAACTACCTGCTCGAAGGAGTGGGGGGTGAGGCCGACTGGCGTTACATGCTGGGGATAGAAGCTTTGCCAGCGTTGGTTTACACCGTTTTGGTGATGCGTGTGCCGCAAAGTCCACGATGGCTGCTACGCCACAGAAGAGATCATGAAGCGGCCCTGGCCGCCGCTACACGGCTCACCAGCAATGCTGCCGCCGCTCAGGAGATGGTAGCAGCAGGTACTGTGTCGCCAGAGGAGGCTTCCGCCAAAAAGGCATCGCTTTTTACGGCAAAGTATTCCAAGCCATTGCTTTTGGCTTTTTTGATTGCCTTCTTCAACCAGGCCAGTGGGATCAACTTTATCCTGTATTACGCACCAGAAATTCTCGAAAAAGCAGGTTTTGGTACTTCAGGCTCTCTGTTTAGCTCCATAGTTATCGGGCTGATCAACCTGATCTTCACACTCCTGGGTATGGCGCTGATCGACAAGGCCGGTAGAAAACAGCTCATGTACATTGGGTCGTTTGGTTACATTGTGAGTTTGCTCATGGTGGCCTATGGCTTCTATACAGGCGCAGCGGCAGAGTTTAAGCTTGTATTTATCTTGATGTTTATCGCCTCACATGCCATAGGGCAGGGGGCAGTTATTTGGATATTTATTTCTGAGATATTCCCCAATCAGGTGCGGGCCTATGGTCAGGCATGGGGTAGTGGTACGCACTGGGTATTTGCGGCGCTGATCACCCTTACAGGATCATTGCTGATCAATAGCCTGGAGCCCTGGGTGGCCTTTGCCATCTTTGGTGGGCTGATGTGCCTCCAGCTGGTGTTTGTGCATTTTATGATGCCCGAGACCAAAGGTCGATCGCTGGAAGACCTGGAAAAAGAATTGATGGGATAATCCCAGAATATGTCAAGCAGAAATGTGAAAAGGCCACCAATTGGTGGCCTTTTTTGTTGAGACAATTGCTGATGCATGTGCAAGTGAGTTTGAGATAAATGGTATGGGTGCGGTAAGACGTGACTGTAGATTTGTATTTGTAGCACGTTAAAATGCCAATTCATTATTAATTGACGGTATGATCGGCTATATTAGCCGTCCCCCCTTCGCACATCTGGTACATAGGTGTGTCATTCGTTTTTTTTATTTCATAACTTAAGAATTCCAATCTTGATGAAAAATCTCAACCATTGGTGCTGCCTATTGATATTGGCAGTGCTATCTCCGTTGGTTCATGCTCAACAACTATCGGGTGAACTCAAAAAATGGCACAAAGTAACCCTAACCTTTGAAGGGCCTGAAGCTTCCGAGTCCGACGAGTTTAACCCTTTTATGAACTATCGACTCAATGTCACATTTAAGCATGCCGCCACAGGTAAAGAATACCTCGTTCCGGGATATTTTGCTGCAGATGGCGATGCTGGCAATTCCTCTGCTACTTCTGGGAATAAATGGAAGGTACATTTTGCACCTGACGAAGAAGGCGCATGGACTTATGTGGTTCAGTTTCGTAAAGGCAATTATGTAGCGGTAAGCGACCGAAAGGATACCGGGGTAAGCGGCGAATACATGGACGGTGCTACCGGAAGCTTCCAAATAGGCGCTAGCGACAAATCCGGAAGGGATTTTAGAGCCAAAGGAAGGCTTCAGTATGTAGGTGAGCGGTATTTACGCTTTACCGAAAGTGGTGAGTATTTCCTGAAAAGTGGTGCAGATGCACCAGAAAACCTGTTTGCGTATGCAGATTTTGATGGCACATTTCACGATGATGGCCACAAAGATCAGCTGGTAAAGACCTATGAAGCACACCTGCGGGACTATCGTGGTGGAGACCCTACCTGGCAGGATGGCAAAGGAAAAGCACTAATCGGAGCACTCAATTACCTGGCATCTGAAGGCATGAATGCTGTGTCGTTTCTTACGCTCAATATCAAAGGCGATGATCAGAATGTATTCCCTTTCACAGACTATGATACTTATGACCGCTATGATGTGTCTAAGCTGGATCAGTGGGAGATTGTGATGGATCATGCGCAGCAGTTGGGGCTGTTTTTGCATTTCAAAACTCAGGAAGTGGAAAATCAGGGACTGCTGGACAATGGCGGTGTTGGTGCACACCGCAAGCTGTACTACCGGGAGCTGATCGCACGTTTTGGTCATCACCTGGCCCTCAACTGGAACATGTGTGAAGAGGTGGGTGACTGGGTGAAAAATAATCGCACAGCGCCACAGTTTAAGTATCAAAAACTGGCCATGGCTCAATACTTTTATGACCATGACCCCTATCGCCACCATGTAGTGATTCACAATGGAGCCCCTTTTTATGATGTGCTGGGGACAGAATCAAAATATACAGGTGCATCACTGCAGACTCACCACAAAAATTTTGATCTCGTGCATCCTCACACGCTGAAATGGCTCAAGGCCTCTAAGGAAGCAGGGAAACAGTGGGCTGTGGCTGTGGACGAGCCAGGCGATGCACAGCACTCACTGGTGCCCGATAAAGATGACCCTGAGCACAACCTGGCCCGACAAAATGCACTCTGGGGAGCCCTTACGGCTGGTGCGTGGGGGCTTGAGTGGTATTTTGGCTACAAGCATGACCACAGTGACCTCACCTGTCAGGACTGGCGCTCGCGTGACCTGTTTTGGGATCAGTGCAAGATTGCCCTTGACTTTTTCAATGCATTGCCCTTTTGGCAGATGGAGAACCATGACGAGCTACTGAGTACAAAAGATTATTGCTTTGCTCAACCAGGCGAGGTGTATGTGGTGTACCTGCGAACAGGTGGAAGTACCGTACTGGACATGCAGACTGAAGGAGATTTTACCATTCAGTGGTTTAACCCCCGAACCGGTGAATATTTGAAAAAGCCTAAAAAGCTAACCGCAGGAAAAGTAACCCTTGAGGCGCCTAAAAAGGGCGATGACGACTGGGCTGCATTGATCAAGCGATAAAGGACATGTGATTGTGTTGTGGTGTTGTGACCTGCGGCTTTGAAGTGTATATGCCGCTGCAGGTGTTGTCACCTGCGGCTATCAGAAGCACTTTGTTTTAAATGTAGTTAACTTCATCTGGCATGTAGAAACCCTGGAGGTTTAGAGAACCTCCAGGGTTTTTTTGTGAGTTGGTGGGTTCAGCCAGCCTACAGCGTGACAGTCCCGCCTGCGGCGAGGTAAACCCACCTGCGGCAAGGTAAACCCGCCTACAGCGTGGCAGGCCCCCGGTTTTGTCATGTTGAGTTGGCGGGCGGCTAGTCGTGGACGGCTAGTCGCGGACGGCTGGTCGCGGACGGCCAGTCTCGAAACATTAGGCAAAACCATTTGGGATGTGGTATGATGAGTCGGTTCTATCTTTCGACCATGCCTACGGCAGGCAGGCTCAAGATGACCCGACTCAGCGTGACCACCAGTTCCTGGCGACTCGACCATGTCTACGGCAGGCCCGTTGGTTTTGTCATAGTTAGCTTGGGGGACGCCCAGTCGCGGACGGCCAGTCTCGAACTATCAGACAAAACATTTTGCACTATTGAGTTGGGGGCTTACCCGTCGAGTCTTATCCTTTTGTGAGGTTTTGACTTGCAGTCGAGTCTTATCCTTCGACCATGCCTTCGGCAGGCAGGCAGGCTCAGGGTGCCTCCCCAGCTCAAGATGACTCGACCATGCCAACGGCAGGTCCGCCTTTGCCACTGCAGGTGTTGTCACCTGCAGGCATGAAACGTGGCTTTTCTTTGCCGCTGCAGGGGTTGTCACCTGCGGCTATGAAACGAAGCTTTTCTCCATGTAAATTACAAGTCCATAAATGTCTACGAATATTTGCTCTAAGTGGCCTGTAGCTGGAGTTTACGCTTCCGGTGGCGAATAAATTCGCCTAAGGCAATACACACTACACTAGCTCCAAACATGGGTAGCAGCATACAAAGCGCGGCAAGGCTTATCAAATAGGTAGGTTTTACCTGATAGGAATGCCGCTCGGGGATCCCATAGTTGTTGCGCTTGTGCCGAAATGCAAATGCAAGTAATCCAGAGCTGCTGATGATCACCAGAAATAGAGCGGTGATAAGTACCAGTGTCCAGTTCCAACTACCAAACTGCCCCTGATGGAAGGCCATGGCCCACATGCGGGCACGCATCAGCATACCTACATCGCTCCACTGCAGTCTATCCAGCTCCTGTCCCGTGTACTGGTCCAGATGAATGGCTACCTGATCCGAAAGGTTGGCGTAGTGGGTGTTGTGGATGCTGTAAACACCTGTGGGGCCTTTTGGAATGGAGATGGCTACTTCTCCGGGGAGCTGATAGCTCTCGGCGAGGGTTATTACCTCATCAAGTGATAGTGGTGTGTCAGACGGGGTGGATTGGATACCGCGTCCAGACCACTCCATGGGAAAGCCTGTACGTGTTTGGTCTTGTACCCATTTGAAGCCACCACCCCATACGTCGGTCCAGGGGAGGCCGCCAGCCAGTATGAGCAGTAGTACTACCGAAAACCAAAAGCCGCTTACCATGTGCAGGTCTCTGAAAAACACTGCCCTGGGGGCTGCAAATCGGATGCGTACCAGTTTGATCAGGTCTTTGCGCCTGAGCGGTAAAAACAGGTATATCCCTGTGATGATAAGCACTACCAGCCAGCTTCCCACCAGCTCTATGAGCAAAGTGCCGGGTTTGCCAGCAAGGAGTTCGCCATGGAGCTTGCGTACCTGGTACATGTCAGAGCTGGTAGCCGACCAAACACCCTTTGCTTTGCCGGTATAGGGGTCCAGATACCAGGTAGACTTGGCGCCAAAGCGCCCGGATACAAAAGCTATGGCTTCATTTTCTCCGGTTGGTAAGAGGATGCTATTGATGGGCTTTTCCCATTTTTCTGATGCTATACGGTATTGTTCATCATAACTGAGACGCTGCTCGCCTTTTTGGACCTGACGCAGAGCACGCAGGTCTTCTGCTTCGTAGGTGTCCTTAAACAGGTAGATGATACCAGTGATGGAGAGCAATAGAATAAAGGGCAGGCAAAAGACACCTCCGATGAGGTGCCATTTCCAGATCCAGTTGTGGGCTGATTTCGTTCGCATTAGTTGGTGCTTTTAAATTGGTAACCGATACTAAGCTGCCAGGTACGGGGGATTCCCAGTGTGTAGGTGGTGCCCCAGCTGGAAGCACTGGCGCGTGGAGACCAAAGTTCGTCGGAGAGGTTGAGTATGGCAGCCGAAAGCTGAAAGCCTCCAAGCTGATAGCGTGCCCGCACATTCCACAAACTAAAACCATCATACTGGCGGGTGTTGTCGCTATTCATCCAGTAGGGGCCCAGGTGTTGGTTTTCTAATGACACACCGAGATTAGGTACGAATGAAGGTTTGTAACTCACCTCCCAATTGTACTGCACATTGGCTCCATGAGGCATTTCGTTGCCACTGTAGTCGTTGCCATTTTCCACGAATGTGACAAACTCATGGCGTGCAAAAGCGCCACTCCAGCGAAATGATACCCCTGCCTTATGCGATGCCTGGAGCTGATATTCGATACCACGGCTGGAGGTCTCGCCGGCATTTCGATTTTGATAGGTGCCATCATCTAGCTGTACGGAGATGATTTGGTTGGTAGCGCTCATCTGGTAGAGCGAGAGGCTGAGGTTTGCTCTAAGTTGGTCAGAGAGCTGTGCGGCATACCAGCCGCCTACCTCATAGCTATGATAGATGGATGGGTCCAAAGTAGGGACTTTTACCCCATTGTAAAGCTCGCCCACTTGCGGAGGCACAAAGCCCTGTGCATAGTTGGCATACATGCCCTTGCTGGGCGAGAGGGTAAGTGTAACGCCTATTTTGGGAGTGATGGCCTGAAAAGTACTGCGGGCATCTGGTGATCCTGAAAATGCTGATGGTTCCAGGTGGTTGGTATGCAGGTATTGGAACCGGTCATAGCGCAGGGATGCTGAGAGCTGCAGCTTTTCCAGGGGAGAGAGCTTGAGTGTGGCATAGCTTCCCAGGTTGGTGAGGACGATGCTGTTGTTGGTGAGCAATGAGTCTGGCTGCTCGTAGCTGGTGTAGGTGCCGTTTTCGTCCCGGTCTACGGAGATGTACTCTTCGAAATAGTCCGTAGGGCTATGGTCTATTGATAAGCCGGCGATGAGCTGCGCATTGAGCTGTGGTAGCTTTTGTGCATGCTGTAGCAGGGTGCCTATGCTTTCGAAGGAGCGCTCGTTGATGGTGCCTGAAGAAGACCCTGTGGTGCGATCTGTGCGGATGCGGTAGGAGGGGATTTGCCCCAGGCGGTTGACTCTGCCAAAGATACGCGCAGTAGTATTGGCATTTGGTGTCCAGTCGTGATGGAGCGTAGCCTGCGCACGCAGGGCACTCACCTCGCGGTTGGTAAACGTCTGCTGGCTGGTGACATCTCCTCCGTAAAAGGCTGCACTGTCGAGGCTCCCGGTCATATCGGTGAGGAGGTAGGCATAGGTGAGTGAGGCATTGAGGTCAGTTTTTGGCGACAGTACCTGCGTCACTTTGAGGGTAGCGCCGTACTTGTTCATGTCGCTATGCTCAAAATACCCATTTCGCCGTATGGCGCTGTATCCTGCTACCAGAAAACCGGTGTTACCCTGTGTGGTACTGGCAGAGGCATCCGCGCGGTACAGTCCGTTGGAGTTGGTGCGAATAGCTGCCTGTGCAGTGGGGGCCAGTGTTGGTTTTTTGGTAATCACGTTGATGACACCTCCGATGGCTTCTGCACCGTAAGTGGAGGATGCCGGTCCGCGGATGACTTCTATGCTGCTGATAGCTGCCTGATTCAGCTCATTCATGGCATTGTGATTGAATACGCCCGTAGGACGCGTGGGGAGGCCATCTTCGAGGTAGAGGAATAGTCCCTTGGAGGAAATAGGCTGCCTGATGGCTGTCATGTGCTGCTCGTTGGCCAGGTCGGCCACAAAGACTCCAGGTACTTTGTTGAGCACCTGATCCAGGGTGTTGGGCGCGGTTTCCTCTATGGTGGTGAGTGAAAGTGTAGAAATGGCTGCAGGCACCTCTGAACGCAGCTCGCGCTCACGGTTGGCGGACACGACCACCTGCTCCAGAGCATTGGTGGCGGGCTCCAGCCCAATAGCCGGGGAGGTAAGGAGCTCTTTAGCTGTAAGCTGTAGCGGCTTGTAGCCCACATAGCTGATTTGTAGGGTAGGGTTTTCCTCTGCAGAGGAAAGAGAAAAAGCGCCCAGGGTGTTGGTAATTGTGCCCTGAGTGGTGTTTACTATGAGAATTTCTGCTCCAATGAGCGGTTCACCTGTGCTTTTGTCGGTGATGGATCCTGTGAATGTATTTTGGGCGTATGCCCCTAGAGAATAGCATAGCGCCAATAAGGCAATGATTCCTTGCTGTATGTTTTTCATGTGTATGTACAAAATATGGGGACATGCAGGTGGCTGGCACCTGCGCATTTGTCCGGTGTATGAAATGGAAAAGAAGTGGGTGAGCACCAAATGTGACGAAAGTAGCCGGTGCCGATTGCCGACTAGAGGAAAGGCAGAGCCCTGATCCCGGCAGTCGGTGTACGGCATGACGATCCCGTCCCGGTCTGCGAATGCACGCTACCGGTTGTGATGGATGCTCAGAAGGTGCGGGGCTAGCCTTGTGGTGGTCGGAAGATTCCTATCACCCTGTGAATGGGGGTAGCGTGAGATTCTGGGTGGAGCTTTTGTGCCGACCAGCGGAAAGTAGTGTTTAAATCAATGGGGTGACTATCCGACTGAAAAAACTGGATTTGCTGGAATTCCTGTGTGGATTGGTCTTCCTGCTCTTGCTGCTCTGCAGCTCTGGATAGCTGATCGTCCAGATAGCACTGGGCTCTACAGACGGTGATGGGCTGGTCGCGGTTGATACAAAGCACCTCGGCCAGGTAGTCACGGCGCAGCTCAAAATCCAAATAGATGAGTGGCGTGACCAGTACGCTGCCCAGGTTGGACAGTGCTATAAGTGCAATTACCGATGACCGTATCCATGTCATGCCGCAAAACTCTGTTGCAACTGTTTTAAATCAAAGCAAAAGGAGGTGAATATTTTACCACCATTCAAGTAGAGCAGTTGGGGAGCAACTGTCATATGGGCCAATCATCCTGAAAGGTGTTGCCAGACTGCATTCCGATGGCTTCATAGTCTGTAACGAGGCAGCTGTCCAGCTCTTTGGTGATGCGCTCCTTATCCATGTCCTGCCCGATGAAAACGAGTTCATTCATTCGGTCGCCCCATTGCGAGTCCCATTTCATTTGGATCTCCCGTTGGTTTTCCAGATACGAGGGGCTCATGGCGCGCTGCTTTAGCGGTACACTTGCCCACCAGCGGCCATACACTTCTGCTTTGAGCGAACCGCCTGCCTGGCTCCACAGGATGGCTTTGTCTTCACGTGAGGCGATCCAAAAGATGCCTTTGCTGCGAATGATGGTGGTGGGGAAGGATTTGCTGACATAGTCCAAAAAACGGGCCGGGTGAAAGGGCCGGGCGTTGCGGTAGACAAATGAGCTGATGCCGTATTCTTCCGTTTCGGGGCTGTGACTGATACCTTTTTGTGCCAGCTCCAGTTCCTTTTGCCAGCCAGCCGACTGCTCTGCTTCGTCATAGTCAAACAAACCAGTGTTGAGTATCTCTTTTGGGTCTATCTGGCTGTGCTGCGATCGCAGAATTTTGGCTTTCGGGTTGAGCTTATGGAGGGTTTTTTCTAGCAGTCCGAGCTGTTCCGGGCTTACCAGGTCCGTTTTGTTGAGCAGGATTACATTGGCAAATTCCACCTGATCGGTGAGCAAGTTTACAATGGAGCGCTCGTCTTCTGGGTCATCGGTCATTTTTCGGTCCAGTATAGAGTCGGCACTGCCAAAATCCTTAAAGAAGTTGAAGGCATCTACTACTGTGACCATGGTGTCGAGCTGACTGATTTGGGTGAGGTCGTACAGCTCGTCGCCAGTGGCAAAAGAAAACGTCTGAGCTACAGGGATGGGTTCCGAGATGCCGGTACTCTCAATGAGGAGGTAGTCAAACTTGTTCATCTTGGCTAGCTTTTCCACTTCGATCATGAGGTCTTCGCGGAGGGTACAGCAGATGCATCCGTTGCTCATTTCCACGAGTTTTTCATCCGTTCGGGAGAGCTGGGCCCCGTTTGCGATGAGCTTTTCGTCGATGTTGATCTCGCTCATGTCGTTGACAATCACGGCTACTTTGAGGCCTTGTCGGTTGTTGAGTACATGGTTGAGCAGGGTGGTTTTTCCTGCTCCAAGAAAGCCACTCAGTACGGTGACGGGTAGTTTTTTCTTTCTTTTTAAAAAATCAATCATCCTGTATGTAGTCGTTTGGGTATTAAAGAGGCTACTATGGTCTCCTGTGCCTTTGGGTACTTCCTTTAAATGCAATTATGTTGCAAATTAAATTATTCATTTCGTGTAAATGCAATAAAGTTGCGGAAAAGATTGCCTGATGAATGAAAAAGCCAGGGTATTGGTGTAGGAGGTGTCTTACAGGGGCCTGTAGCAGGTACTATTTGAGAAAAAGAGTGGGATGTGAAGAAACCCTGGAGGTTTTGAAAACCTCCAGGGTTTTTGGGAGGTGGTGGGTTTTGTTATGGTGAGTTCGAAAGTTTTGTCATGGTGAAATGGCGGTTTTGTCATAGTGAGCCCGTCGGTTTTGTCATGGTGAGCCCGTCGAAGCATTAGACAAAACCTTGTGCAGCATCGAACTGGCGGCCTTACCCTTCGACAGGCTCCATGCCTGCGGCAGGTAAACAAGGTGACCACCAGTTCGAGGTGACCCGACCATGCCTCCGCAGGCCCGCCTCCGGCGTGGTGAGCCCGTTGGTTTTGTCATGGTGAGTTGGCGGTTTTGTCATAGTGAGCCCGTCGGTTTTGTCATGGTGAGCCTGCCTCTGTCGGCAGACAGGCCCGTCGAAGCATTAGACAAAACCATGTGCAGCATCGAACTGGCGGTCTGACCCTTCGACGGGCTCAGGGTGACCACCAGTTCCAGGCGACTCGACTCAGGGTTGATCTACCAGCCTGAGATTAAAATCGAGTAATGATGTTTTCTTAGTTTTTAGTCCTCCTTAGATTTCAGCGAGTAGTTTTTTGCTAATTCAGGAAGGAGGTCCCAATTACGTGCGATAAGCGCTTCTTTCTTTTCTCTGCGCCAACCTTTGATTTGCTTTTCGAAATCAATGGCGTGGTTTACATTTTGAAAATATTCTTGAAATACGAGTTTCACTGGTCGTCTATTGAAGGTATATGACTTTGGGTCTAATCCTTCATGGTGTTCAGATAGCCTTCTTTCCAGATTATTGGTCATGCCTACGTAGTAAGCTCCATTGTGACATTCCAAGATGTAAACTGCGTATCTCATAAAAGGATCATTAATGAAAACATTAAAAATAACTTTTAAAGAATTTTTGTCATAGTGTGCCCGTCGGTTTTGTCTTGGTGAGCCCGCCTCCGGCATGGCAGGCCGGTTGGTTTTGTCATGTTGATTTGGCGGTTTTGTCATGCTGAGAAGTAACAGTTTTGCAAACCGCACAAAATGAGGTGACGTTTAATACTAGAGCTGCGCAATATGTCCGTACTAGGGAATAGTGCTTGTATGCCTGTTGCTGAGCCTGGATGGAAGAAAAGAGTCACAAATTATGGTGCTTCATATTTTTATGAATGCCCGGTCGGTAGTCTGTCACAGTGTTAATTTCTTTCAGCGCAGCATTTTACATCTTTAGCAGTATTATTTATGAAAAAGATTAGGGAAAACTGCGCAGGGATTGATATTGGCGCTAAGAACATTTTTGTCTCTATCAAAAATGGGGAGGTTCGTGTATTTGAAACCTTCACTTCTGGATTAAGAGAGGCTGTTGAGTATTTGATTACCAACAAGGTTGAAACTGTTGCGATGGAAGCTACAGGAGTTTATTGGGTGATTCTTTACGA
>NZ_QREG01000011.1 GCF_003386095.1 Marinoscillum furvescens DSM 4134
CGTACGTACGGTGGTGTGAGAGGGCTGAAGTAAAGAAGAAATCCTTTCCGGGTTTCCGAAGGTCTAAAAGTCTCCTTTACTTTGCTCTACTCGATCATTTCAGTGGTGGGCGTATAGAAAAACTGCTCAAGCACGACCTTGCCATCTTTTACCTGATAGAGGCATAGCTCATCCCATTCAGAAGGTTCATCAAAGCCCTTGAGTTTTACTTTCATGCGCATGCGGCAGGTAAAATAATCATCCGCAGCAAGTGGATCTGAAATCTCACTTTCCAATACTTCTTCCACCATGTCACGCCATTGATCTCCTTTGGCCTGGAGCTCATCCATACCATGTGTGGTCTTCCAGCCACCTTCTTCAGGTTCTTTGCTCACTATTTCAGGAGCGTAGAGTTCCAGGTATACCTGCTCGTATTTTCCTGCTCTACATAGGTTAACTAGCTTTTCTGCAATCTCTTGAGTTGTCATTTCGATTTGATGTTTAGTGAAATAATGACTCAAAGAAAGAAGGGCGAGTGACAACCCTATGTCACTCCATTTTGCATTTACTGAAAAGCAATACGGAGCTGCAAATTAGGCGTAAAGCCAAGCGCCTGGTTGTCTATGCGTTCAGGACTGTCTTCATAGATATAGTAGGAGTTTACCACATTGGTTCGGTTGGTGAGGTTCCAAAGCGAAATCCCGACGGTTCCTACCAGATGTTCAGACCACTGCCGCTGATATCCTGCGGAGAGATCCCAACGAAAATAGTGGGGCAGGTTTGCGCTATTGGGCACCGCAAACACCAGGGCATTAGCTTCCTGACTGGCAGCATCGTCCAGCGGAGTGTATGGCCGGCCAGTATGCCAATTGGCTGCTGTAGACAAGGTGAACTGGTCGATTTCTATGCGGATTCCCGACGAGATCAAATGGCGAATATCGAAATTGCTTCTAAACTCCGGTGGAACCAGATCTCCAAAGAAATAGTGGTTATAGGTCCAGGTGTAGTTTAGCCAGCCGGAAAAGGTTTCAAACTGCGGGTTGATCAGGGCTTCCATGCCGTAGCTGGAGGTTTCACCATCTACACGCGAACGTTCATATTGGTTTTGAAATCCCTGACTAGCCGAAGCTACACCGTTGATATGTCTGTAAAAACCCTCTACGCTAAGCAGCCAGTTTTTGGTTTCTACAGAAGGCCCTACAGATACCTGGTGGCTAACCAAAAGCGGAATGTTCTCTTCATTGGCAAGCACCCATTTACGCTTTTCCACTCCCAGAAAGTCATCCTGAAAATCAATGATCTGTGTGAGGTGCTGGCTCTTCCGCTCCGCTTTGGCTTCCACATACATTTTACTACTAAGTGCATGTGTGATTGATAAACGAGGTTCGACTACCACCTTGTTCAATGGAAGAAAAATCGATGACCGTAGCCCTCCATATACTCGTGTGCGCAGAGTGGGGCTGGTCCAATCTACACTGCCATAAGGAGCCAATACACGCATGACTTCCTTGATATCCGAGCGAAACTCTGGTCGGTTGATGGTGCGGTAATTGCGAACCCCAAGCTCCTGAAAGCTTCCTCCGATAACCCATCGCCAGTTTTGATTAGGGGAGTAGGTCCACTCTTCACGCAGCCCCACATCCAGCACTTCATTTTCCTGGTCTAGCCGCTGGCTATTCGTCACGTCATTATTGGTGGCCGAGAGCAGGTATTCGGAGTAATGAAACGATGACAATAGCGACCACTTTTTTCGGCTGTAGGTATGCGAAAGGCCTAGTAGCAAACTACCCTGAGCTAAGGAGCTCTCCCGGTTTTCATCTTGAGCATTCGATGATTGTCGCTGCTGGTAGCTTAATTCGTTTTGGATATATAAACTATTAAAGGATAGGTGGTTATGATTGTTTATCTTCCGAAATAGTTGAGCTGTGAAATCCTGAAATGTAAATTGCTCTTTGGTTTGAATGATGTCCGGATTTCTGACTTGTGCCCGCACTTCCGTGTCATTAAATGCCCGGTTGTAGTAACGCTGATAAGTTGGGGTAGCGATCAAATTTCCGGGACCAATTCTGGCTGCCAACTGCAGCCCTGAGTCATTGGCTAGCGGAGCTTTCAACAGCACGTCTCCGTACAGCATGTTAGCACCGGCTTCTGCCACCAGGCTCGTGTTTTGCTGATCGGCTGCCTGCATGAGAATATGACCAGAGGTGCCTCCACCATAGCGTGCAGGAGTTCCGTTTTTTATTACTCTCACCCGATTTGTAATGCGAGGGTTTACTGCAGTAATCAACCCAAAAAAATGCCCTGGCTGATACAACCGAATACCTTCCCAGCTCAGGTTGTGCTGGTCGTTGCTGGCACCGCGAATATTGAGATGAGAGACGGTTTCATTAAAACTCTGTATGCCGGGCAGCACTTGCAGGGAGTGCAATACATCTGCTTCCGTCATGCCGGCAAGTACGCCAATTTCCGAAAGGTTCAGTGCAATAGCTCCATTTGAGTTTTTGCTAATACCTGGAGCTACATAGTGCTGCACAGTGACTGCCTCGAGTTCTGTAATCGACTCATGCAAGACTATGGGCAAACAGGGGGATGGCTGGCGAGTTATACGCACCTGCCTGGGCTTGTAGGCTACATGCTGGAAGGTAATCAAGGAATCCGCCGAGCTTAGATCTAACTCAAAATATCCCGAGGAATCAGTTCGGCTAAAGGTGCCTTCTGTACGTACGGACACTCCTTCTATGGGAGAGCCCTGGGGGTTCACTACCTTCCCACAAGCTCGCGTAATGTTCGGATGTATTAGAAAATAATCATTCTCGATGCCTTCCACTTTCAGGTTGAAATTGGCGCCAACGAAGGTGATTGCCTCCATTAAAGTCAGACTATCGGGCGGTGGAGCAAGTTTCAGGTGTCCAACCTGACTCCCCACATAATTGAAATGCACATCGTACTGGGCCTCTAATAGCTCAAAATATGCCTCAAGAGAAATGTCTTTTTCCTGAGCAATAAGTGGTTGATAGCCAGGAAATAAGAGGGAAAGCGTTAAAACGATTAGAGAAATCCATCTATTCACGCTTCAATATTACCTCATCACCAGCAATTTCGTAAGCATATCCTACAGGAATCATGACTGCATCCAAGGCAACATTGAGGTTATTATTCGGAAAAGATCCAGTAAACATTTCATTACTATCAACAGGTGATATTGTAATTCCATATTGGGTTTCAAGCGCCTTTACTACTACTTTAAATGGCACCCGCTCAAACTGCGAAAGTCCTTCCGCTATCCAGGCCGGGCGATTCATCGCAGAAATATTCCTTAGCTCCAAAGGCGCCAGGTCAAGGCTGCGAGCCAGCTGATTAGGTTTCAGTATTATTTTATTTTCAATGTTGGCAACCCGTACGCTTCCTTCATAGCAGGCCACTTCATAGTACTCATTATATGACCGCACGTTAAATTGCGTGCCCAGCACTTCTACTGTGCCAGGCTCGCTTGTCACTGTAAATCTCTCACCCTTGCGCACTTCAAAAAAAGCTTCGCCTGTAAGCGCTACTTCACGGTTTTCATTCCATTGCTCCTTGTTGTATGTCAACCTGGCGCCAGCATTGAGCCATACCTTACTCGAGTCAGGGAGGTAATGCAGTTCTGTGTTTTGGGCTTCAGCCATCACCGTGGTAGCCTGTGGGGCCTGGAAGAAATACAGCACTACAGCCGCTGTGATCAGCACAAAAACTGCGGCTGCCTTCCAAACATGGCGATACATGGAAACCACAGGTGTAGAATCTTCAGCCAACGCACGCTCCAGCTCTTGCTCCACGTCATAGGCAGGCGCTTTGAAAGCCTGTATGGCACGATCCAGGCGTTCAAGCTTTTGGAGTTCGCCGGAAGCCTGGAGCTGCGAACGCTCCTCATCAGTGAGCGTGCCCTGGAGCCACTTTTCTATCAATATGTTGTTTGATTCTTTCATGCCTTATTAATACAACAGGTCAATTATCGGTTTTCCTACCGGCCGTAGCATAAATCTCACAGCCCTTCCACTTTTTCACGCAGGATGGCCAGCGCTTTATAGATCCGTTTTTCTACAGCTTTGCGCGAAATGCCCAACATATCGGCGATCTCCTGATGCTTTTTGCCTTCCACACGATTGAGCATAAAGGTCACGCGTTGCTCTTCTGTAAGGCTGTCAAGTGCTTCTTGCAGCTGATCCATGTATTCTGCCTCTTCCATCACATACTCAGGCGACTCGTTGGTATTTCCCGAATGTGGAAGTTGCTCATAGCTCCAGGCTGTTTTTTGACGTGAAATTACATTTAACGTAAGATTGTTGGCTACCGTAAACAAAAATCCTCTGGCTTTCTCAGGAAGTACTTTTTTGCAGTTGTCCCACAGCTTGCTGAAAGCATCCTGTACCAGGTCTCGTGGGTTATACTGAGCACCGTATTTATAATACAAAAATTTGTAGAGCTCTTCCGAGTAGTTTTTGAAAAGCTCGCTAAATACTTTTTCGCTACATACATCTTTCTCCATAGCTTGTCAGATTGGAACGTAAGATTAAGTCAAAATGGGCATAGAAACCAACAGCATAAAATAAATAGCATGGCTGGTAGGAGAAATCCAACTTATTCTGTTTTTAATTTGTGAGAATAGGAATCAAATTATCGATCATCATCAAATTCGGTACCATCATAGCGATATTGCTGGTCCTGGCCGCAGGCTGTCAGGAGGCCTATGTAGACACGCTGCCTGCTGATCAGCGGGACGCACTGGATGCCAATCACTCCGCAGTAGATCTTGCTACACGCATGGTGATGCTCGATGGCTCTGCAGACAATGCGCTCGACGGGATGAGTTGTGCTGCTGTGGTTTATCCTATTACCGTAGAGCGAAGTGATCAGCTGGAGACTTTAACTGGTCCAGAGGATTTAGCTCAACTGTTGCTAGACAGCATCGAGTTTGAGTTGGAGTTTCCAGTTACCCTGCAGCTGGCAGACTACAGCATGATAACACTTACAGATGATGACCAACTGGAAGATCTGCAGGAAAACTGTGTGGAGGGTGGTGGTGACCCAGATATAGAGTGTATAGATTTTGACTATCCCGTGCAGCTGTTGGCTTTTGATACTATCACGGAAGTGAGTAATTCGGTAGTGCTCACCAATGATGAGCAGGCGTACGCTTTTTTTACTTCCATGGAGAGCAACGTCATAAGTTTTGATTGGCCTATTGGGCTCATAACGCGTTCAGGTGAACAACTGACTGTACAAGCTCACAGCGAGCTTCAGGCCGACCTGGAGCACTATGCCTCTAGCTGTGATGAAGGGGATGTGGTGCCCGAACTTGACTTTGAAGATGAGGAGCGGGTAGAGGACCATGAGTTGTTTCAGTACCTGACGGGTGCCGTATGGGACGTAGCTGAACTGAGCGTAGAGGGAGAGCTCCAAACTCAATATTTTGAAAGCCTTGAATTCACCTTTAATCAGGATTTTACCATCGATGCTACTTACCAGGAGGAAAACTTAGTAGGGGAATGGGAGCTGGAAATAGAGCAGGAGCTTATTCTGGCCATCGATCTGGATACGGAGTTTGAAAATCAGGAGCTGATCAATGATGAGTGGCACGTAGTGAGCTACACTGCCGATAGCCTAATCGCCAACTCTGAATCTGGAGACAAAACCCTGCGACTAACGACCAGGTAAACTATGCCTGCCCAAGTCGCTCCACGTACTGCTGTATAAACTCCTCCTTGCGTTTGGTGCGGTACTGCATCACCCATCGTGGGTGCGGCACGGTTTCTATGGCATCAAAAAGTCCGTGCTTCTTATTGAGCTCCTGCAAAAACTTTAAGTTTTGGCCCTGCCCAATGCTAAAAGCGATCTGCCGGCTACAGGGAAAAGGCAGCTGCTCACGTATACGGTCCAGCGCATAGTGCTCAAACAGTGGCTTCCACCCTTCGATATCGTAATAATTGAGGTTTTTGCCATCTCTCACAAAGCCCAAAGGAGATAAGGCAGAGATGTAAAACTTGCTGTAAAAAGCTTTGGGCCCTCCATAAGCATCAATCATCTCGTAAACGAAACGGCTGCTGAGCTCCGCACGCTTGTCAAACGCATTGGGTATGCTGCAGTCTTCCTCCATTTTGATGGGGTCCGTAAACGGCACACCCGTAATACCACCTCCAAACCTACCCGGGTTGATGCCAAATAGGATGATCCGTTCATTGGTGTCGCTGTAATATTTCTGATAAAAGGCCGTGGTGACACGCCAGGCTTCCTCATCTTTGTAGGGATTCATGACGCCCACATCTGCGGGCAGGCCGTCTGGTGGCGTGAGCGTTTGGTAAAAGCGAAGAATATGGTCTGCTACAGTCATGAAGCGAAAGATAAAACACTATGGCACGAAGCAAAAAGTATTTCATCATTTATAAGCCCTTCAAAGTACTGAGTCAGTTTACCGATGAAGACGGCAATGCCGGTTTGGGCAGCGTTTTTGATGTGCCCAAAGACGTATATCCCGTCGGGCGCCTGGACCTGGACAGTGAAGGCCTGCTGCTTCTGACCAACGATAAATACCTCAACGGCGCACTATTGAATCCGAAAAATGAACATCAGCGCACGTACTGGGTAGAGGTGGATGGCGAGCCCAGCCAGCAAGCCTTGCAGCAACTTCGCGATGGGGTGACCATCAACGTAAAAGGACCGTACGCCACACGCCCTTGTGAAGTGCAGGTCATAGATGCACCAGATCTGGCCGAGCGCAACCCTCCAGTCAATTATCAAAAACACCCCGTACGCACGTGGTTAGAAATCAAGCTGATCGAAGGTAAAAACCGACAGGTACGCAAAATGACCGCCAAAGTAGGGCATCCCACCTTGCGCCTGGTTCGTGTGGGTATCGAAGACCTGTCACTCTTTCCCCTACAGCCGGGTGAGCTCACCCAGATCAGTCGCAAAGCTCTTTACAAAAAGCTTCACATCGATCTACCACAATGAGTAGGGCCGATTGACAGATAGTTTTTATCATTGCCAAACATCAAAAAAAACACTGAGCAGTGAGTCTGCCTGAAGCATTTGTAAACCAAACCAAAACCCTGCTGGGAACTGAAGCACCCAAAGTGCTAGCCACCATCCAGGCCCATGAGCCTCCAGTGAGTATTCGGCTCAATGGCCAGAAACTCACTACCACGCCAGACCTGGCTGAGGTGCCGTGGGCACCAAATGGGTTTTACCTGCCTGAGCGGCCTGTATTTACCAAAGATCCGTGGCTGCATGCCGGAGCTTACTATGTGCAGGAAGCCAGCTCTATGATGCTGGAGCAAGCCGTAGCTCAGTCGCGGCCCGAGCATCCCATCCGCGTTTTAGACCTCTGTGCAGCGCCTGGCGGCAAAAGCACTCATCTGCTGTCCATGCTACACGCAAATGATTGGCTGGTAGCCAATGAAGTGATACAGGCACGAGCACGCATTCTCCACGAAAACCTTGCTAAATGGGGAAGCGCTAATGCAGTAGTCACCTGCGATGACCCAGCTTCCTTTGGGCAGCTGGAAGGATTTTTTGACCTGGTAGTGGTAGACGCCCCATGCTCTGGAGAAGGGATGTTTCGAAAGGACCCTGCCGCTATAGCCGAATGGTCACCCGAGCACGTGCAGCTGTGTGCCGACCGCCAGCGACGAATTTTGGCAGATGTATGGGATACCCTGACTTACGATGGAGTGCTGATCTACTCTACCTGCACCTTCAATACCGACGAAAACGAACAAATGCTTGACTGGCTGCTACAAAACTTTGAAGCAGAACTCATCGCCATCAACTTGCAGCAGGAGTGGGGCGCACGTTCTTTTACTGACTCGGCAGCAGGTCATAAAATGATCCCCGGACTGGTGCAGGGCGAAGGCTATTGCTTTTTTGTGCTTCGCAAAAAGAACGGTGCCGACAGGTGGGAAGCAGAAGGACTTTCGCGGCGCAAAGCACGCAAGCAGCGCGGAAAACGCGTGGCAAAGGAGATAGAGGTCAAAGGCCTCCGGTCGGTTGATGGCCTGAAAGTAATAGCGCAAGACCAACTACTCGTAGCTACGCCATTTCCTCAAGAGCTGGACGCCCTACGAAAACATGTTCGCGTGGAAAAGTCTGGAGTACTGCTAGGAGAGCAGAAAAAAAACAAGGTAGTTCCGGCCCATGAGTTTGCGCTAAGCGACTTATTAGAATCTGATAGCTATCCTGCTGTGGAGCTCACCTATGAGCAGGCACTGAGCTACCTGATGAAGGCCCCCTTTGACATGCAAGCCGATAGGGGATTTCAGACCGTGCAGTATGCGGGACAAACCCTGGGGTGGATCAATCACCTCGGCAACCGCTTCAACAACTTATATCCGGCCAACTGGCGGATACAGAAAGATTTTAGGGCTGAAAAGCCATGGACCTTACAAACATACTTTGAATGATCGGAGCGAATAGAGCAATAGGGATGCTCGGGCTGCTGACAGCCCTGTTTTTTACAGCTTGTACTTCCAGACAACAGACGCCAGTAGGAGCTTTTCCCGAATGGGCAAAGGATGCCGTAGTGTATCAGGTAAACGTCCAGGATTTCACTCCCGAAGGCACTTTTAAGGCATTAGAGCTGCACCTGCCTCGCCTCCAAAACCTGGGAGTAGAAATGCTATGGCTGAGTCCTGTTTTTCCGGTAGGAGATAACCCACGCGCCAATTTTTATGGCCCACAAAGCCTGATGACCAGCCATGACGGAGTAAACCCGGCTTACGGTACGGATGAAGACTTTCGTGCGCTAGTGCGTGCGGCACAAGGCAAAGGTATGCGTGTGATGCTCACCTGGGAAGCACAGTGTGCCAGCAGTGAGCACCCACTAGTGGTGGAGCACCCGGAGTGGTTTTTAGGTGAAGACTCCCTTCAGGCCAAAGGACTCGCACTGTTCGATCTTTCAGTACCTGAAGTCATTCAGTTTCAGGTGCAGCGCATGCAGCATTGGGTGCAGTCCTTCGAGGTAGACGGTTTTTACTTTCAGCATGCCGGGCAGCTGCCGCCAGACTTCTGGACAGCCTACCGTGACGGTGTGGCGAAAATGAAGCCGCTACTGACCATAGCGGATGTGCTCACTGATGCCAACCGCTCCTTTTTGCATGTGGCAGATGAAAACCAGGTCTTGGTAACGGCCAGAAATGCCCTGGAAGGCAAACTACTGCGAAAGACCCTTGCACAGCAGTTTCAGGCAGCCAGCACTGTACCTTATTCGCTCAACTATACCTCTAGCATGCTGATCAACGCACGCCAGGGCACGGTGTTTGAACGACTGGGGGCTTCGGCCAAATTATGGGCTGCATATACTCAACTGAAGCCCGGTATGCCCATGGTCTATTCCGGACAGGAGGTAGGCCTAAAGGTGTCCCTGAGTGAGTCAGAAAAGGACACCATCGCCTGGGGAGACCATCCCTTCAATAGCTTCTATGACCGCCTCCATAAGCTGCGCAAAGACCACCCTGCATTATGGCTTACCGCCGAAAAATCAGTTACCCTCATGCGTACATCTGCTGACGATCAGGTGATCGCTTACTTACATTCGTCAGGTAACAATCACGTGCTGGGGGTCTTCAATTTTACGGACAAGTCCGTGGATTTTAAACTACTCGACAGCTTTCCTTCAGGAAGGTATAAAAGCTTCAATAGCCGGGCTTCTATTTCCCTGGAACAGCAAGACACCCTGCAACT
This sequence comes from Marinoscillum furvescens DSM 4134, assembly GCF_003386095.1. GTDB lineage: Bacteria > Bacteroidota > Bacteroidia > Cytophagales > Cyclobacteriaceae > Marinoscillum > Marinoscillum furvescens. Next base: position 9,694 of record NZ_QREG01000011.1, read on the forward strand.
AGGTCCCTATGGTTTTGAAATCTATACGCTAAAGCCGTGATCCGAAAAGCTACACGGGCAGACTATGATGCTGTATGGGAAATATTCCATCAGGTGATTCAGTCTGGTGATACCTATGTTTTTGATCCTCAAACTCCTAAAGCCGATCTGGAGAAGCATTGGTTTGCAGACTATATGCACACCTATGTATATGAAGCAGCAGGCGAGGTGCTAGGGACTTACATTTTGAAACCCAATCAGTTGGGTAGGGGGAGTCATGTGGCCAATGGTTCGTACATGGTGCATCCCAAAGCACACGGCCAGGGCATTGGCAAGAAACTATGTGCGCATTCGCTGCAAGAGGCTGAGCGACTAGGCTTTAAAGCGATTCAGTTTAACCTGGTGGTCAGCACCAATACCGCTGCGATTCATCTGTGGCAGAAATATGGCTTTGAGATCGTTGGCCGGCTTCCCAAAGCCTTTGACCATGCCGACCTGGGGCTGGTAGATGCGCTGGTGATGTATCGGGAGGTGTAGGTCAAATAGTATTTTGTTGAGAAGCTTTAGAAGCAAAGCTTCGAAGGATACAATTTATTCTCTAATTATTCTTACCGTTTACTGTTAAATACCCCTTTTTAGTGATTGATAGCTAATGGTCTAATTGGTAATTTCATATTTCACCAATTAACTAACCATGCATAGACTCACTATACTTCTAATTCTAGCCCTGGGAATGGCTTGCGATTTCTGGGCGGATGAACACCCGACACCTGTACCGAAGGAATATCAGTTGACCAGAACGGCATCAGAACTCGGGCAGGTTACCGTAAAATTTCGAGTAGCAAAAGACACACAAATTGTTACCACGTTTACCAATCAATCTGGATTTACAATAGACCAGTTGGAAATGCTCATGCAGATAAAGAGCCAAAACGCTGAAATAATCTTTCAGCAAGTTCTTTCTGAAAATGCCCTCGTCCATGGCGCATCTTTCACAAATCAGGTTCACTTTCACAACCCCCAGCGATCTCAGGTAGATCATATTAAGCTATTTGTACTAAACACTGATGTGGATGGGAAGGGAGGTTTGTACAAAGGGCAGTACGTATTACTTACTGATACTGGTTCACATGTAGGCAACATCTCAGGAATAGTGGATTACAAAAACCAGTGGAGGTTTCATCTCAATGGAGTATTCGGGACACTACAGGGGGCGCTTTCAGGTACGATCGATATGTCTGACAGTGCCTATTTCAGCTTAGCTATAGCCGATACTACCCATTCTAACTGGTATGGTGCTTTGCCTGCCAACTTCACTCAGGAGCCTTTTGTATTGGCCAATTCCAGCAATGATACCATTCACCTAAACCTAATGAAACGATGAAAAAACTATGGATAATCGCCGTTCTTATGTTTTTAGGATTCGGCGCCTTTTCGCAATCAGGTCAAAAGCTACCTACGCTACAATTTTTGGATAGTGCATCTTATAAAATCACAGGATATAAACTCGACGAAGAATTGAAATACCGATTTGATATCTCAGTAAATGAGCAAACGGAAAGTTTTACTTTGGAAACGACCACCGAATCTTTATTTGTAGCTTCATTTATAAGTAAAGTTCAAAAACTGTCTAGCCAGCATAAGAGTGCCGAAGAAGAGGCTCGACTTAGAACAACTGCCAGGCAGTTGTTTTATAACTACATCGCATCCTCCAAGGCTTTAGCGCTCAACAAAGAACCAGTTGCTGGAGATTTGATTTTGAATCGGCAAGTGGAAGTGTCCAGGGCTTTAGGAAAATATGAACGATCAAAGGCTATTGATGAAGCCAATCAATTGTGGTCTGATGCCACCAAAGTGAAATTGTTTCAGCGACGGAAACACTTTGCTTCCATGCCATTTGATTCGACAATTTCTGGATGGCATTCTAAAAGGTCACTTAAAGAACTATTTATTAAGCACTCGAAGGATTCACTGACGGCTATTTCGGAACATCAATACGGTCAGACACTTCATAATTTACTAGGTGAACTGAACAACCTTCAAAAGCTCGAAATAGATTATAAAATACAGAATCAAGAATATCAAGTAGACTTAAGAAAGTTTAACGAATTGAAAAGATTGAAAGATTCTTTGAAATTGGAGCAAATTTCATTTCTAGAATCAATTAAAAACCTTGAAAACCCTAATAACTCAAATTTAGAAACAAGTGATATCCCAAAATTGCAAGCAGATACAGCCGAGATTAATTCTAATATTGAAAAACTAAAAGATTCACTTGAAATTCAATTGCCCAAGGCGGATCCAGTACTTGATTCTAATTCTGTCAATTCGAAAGATCGTATTAAACAACTTCAAGAATGTCTAGTCTGGCTAAACTATAATATTCCGATTACTGGTAACTACCTGACTATGACTACTGCACTGATAAAGCGTATTCAACAAGAAACCGGAGAAGTTGCCCCAAATGGGAGCTATGGAGAAGGAACATATGAAATCCTCAATCAAAAAATGAGAATCAAGAAATTCAACATCGAAAATTCTCTCCGTGCATTGCAGGATAGTTTAGACCTCCAGTTAAAAAACCTCCTACTTTTGAAATTTAGAGAAAAGGAGAAAGATGTACAGGAAAAAATAAAGCACACTGAGTTGCGATATCCTAATAGTGTAATAATTGCTAAAAAAGACTCAACAGTGAAAATTAAATGGAAAAGCATCCTGGATAGTAAGGCGAAAATTGCAAAAGGAATAATAAAACTAAATAAGCTTAACAAACAACTCTATGTTCTTCCTTATAAAATAGATTCTATTCAAATAGAATTTAAGAGTGGATACATAGAAAATATGTTGGTGGTCGGTAACCTCCAATATGGAAATGAAGCTTTAAGTAAAAAACTACCGGACTCACTCAGACCCAAACAGGAAGACCAAATTAAATTTGACAATCAATACCCCATAGGGTTTTCCAGAAAGCGCGATTATCAATATTTGATTTCAGGTGAATATCCAAGACTTATTGGCTATAGCTCCACAGGGAAAACTTCTAAAAAGAAAGAGGACGCCTTCTACCTACCAACACGAGCCATCATACAAAACTACCTGCAAAATCACGCCGTGGGCAGGAGAGACTTTAGCCCAAAGGATCAGGTCAAAAGTATCGTGTTTACAGATGAGCCTAATGAATCGATTCGTCTGGTCAAAAAAATGAGGAAAAAGCTATTTGAGGCACATGTATTCAGTGATTTTATTGGACTTGATGAATCGAAAGAAAACGGGTTGATCCAAACATCGATTAGCAAACAGCTAAACATTGTAACGAAGCGCTTTCCAAGGTTGATTTTTGGAGATGTAATCAACTGGGGGATAATTCCAGAAATTACACCTAGTGTGACCATCTCAAAACTTGAAGAAACCAATAAACACCTTCCCATCAGCTATCGTAATGACGTAATTAATCTGCAATACCGGCCAGCAAGGTATGTTGAATCACTTCACTTACGCAGCTATGAAAATTTCAACACAGGATTTGACATAACATGGGGGCTACTCGATGTGCCTTCATTAAAATCAACATTCTGTTTAAGTTCCGGTATGTTTTACGGGAGAGTGGCGCTTGTAGATAGCACCAGGAGATACGAAGGTGACAGCATCAGGTATACGGGGCAAGCGTTAGAAATTGGAGCAAATACCTGGAGAATTCGACCCGTCCTGTTAACCTGGAGACTGCAGACGGTAGAGGACTTTCAGTTTGACTTTAATTGGTCTGTAAACTACCTCGACCTCCGGCATCAGGACATATATCAGGTAGGGGACGAAGCCCTGTTTTTACAGCAGGACCCATTGGCCACTTCACAAGAAGAAAGAAATCATAAATTCTTTTTTCGTACAGAGTTTAATGCTCAATGGAATCCTCCAAATCAAGAGGATAGTGGAGGTAAACTGTTTTTCAGGTATCGTTTCTTTTGGCAAAACAGGTTTTGGAATACCAGCTTTCATCAGGCCCAGGTCGGCTATTCATTTTACCTGATGAAGTGAATGTTTTCAACTCATTTTTGAGTATTTAGGAAACAACAAAGGCACCCAAAAGGGTGCCTTTTCTATATCAGGCCGTACGCCTGGAATGCTAATGTTTATATGTAAAAGATGTCCTAGGACTCTGCACGCTGCTGAGAGCGGAGCGTTACCAGCTCGGTATGGATCCGATCGATCCGGTAAGCAATGTTCTCAACTTCTTCATGCTTGCGTTCGCGATGCTTTTCGAGCATTTCTGACTGTAAGCGACTCAGCTCAGACTGGAGCTGGCTCATTGTTCTGAAGGGCGTGTAATACATGGTGGCAAGTGGTTTAAGTGTTACATAGTAAGCTGTGATTAAATGCAGGTTGGGAGAGACTGTCCTTCTTGCATAATATTATAATTCTATGGTACCTGTTTTTGTTTAAAATACCTACTGTAAGATGGTAATGTAACTGAAAAGTAACACCGTCAGTTCGGTGAATGATGAGATTTACACGATGACCATTTTTCACCAAATTCCCTTAAAAATCACGTCAAAATTCACGCAATACTTGACCTGTTTTTAGCTAATTGGCAGTGAATCAGAAGTATGTGAGACTTGTGAGTGAAAACTTTAAATTCAATAGGCAATAATGCAAAAAGCAGTAGGCAAATGCTTTGGAGACAAAAGACATTAGATCGAAGACAATAGACAGAAGACAATAGACCAAAGACAATAGACAAGTTTCAATAGGCAATATGCAAATGGGGAAGCAGTCATCGTGCCCGCTTGCCACGCCGATAGGCGGGCCTGCCGGAGTGTACGTAGGCATGGAGCCTGCCTGCTTGCTACGCCGATAGGCGAGCCTGCCGGAGTATACGTAGGCACGGTCGAAGGATAAGACACTTTTTCGCTAAGAAACAGCCAAAATTCAATAGACAATATGCAAAAAACAGTAGGCAAACGCTTTGAAGACAATAGACGGAAGACAGTAAAGTAAAAAGTAACTCATTTGATCTTGTCATTCTGAGTTTGCCTAATGTTCGTAGACAAGGTTGAAGAATAAGATTCGGCTGTAATAATTGTCGAGTCATTCTGCCTGCCTTCCGCAGGAATGGAGCCTGCCTGCTTGCCACGCCGATAGGCGGATCCGCCTCCGGCGTGACAAGCCTGCCGGAGTGTACGTAGGCATGGAGCTTGCGTGCCTGCCGTAGACAAGGTTGAAGAATAAGACTCGGCTGGAATAATTGTCGAGTCATTCTGAGCCTGTCGAAGAATAAGACTCGACCATCTTTGCATGGTGTAGACCAACAGCTCACATTTAGTTTAACTCACTTAGCAGTACAAGCGGGTTACTTTAGTCTGCTAAATATCAGAGGGTTATCTAAAGGTTATTCTGCGAATAGGGAGTTATTTCCAGAACATAACTTAACATAATGTAAATTATATTAATACTATTTGAGATTGAAAACGAGGAGCTTTTTCGATACATGATAAGATCAATTCTTGGATGTCAGTACAATATTGTGTGAGAAACTTTCTACCCGTTAGCTGATTGATGATGTGGCAACAATCTCCTTACTACACGCTAATCTATAAGGATTGAATTAAGTAGGTTCAGTGAGTATTGATTGCTATCATCAATCAGGTTTCCCTCTACAATCATCTCATCCAAACCATGAAGTTTTCTTTCATCCGACTTATCCTTAAAGTATACCACAAGCTTTCTACTTCTTGCTTGATATTCCACTTCTGCAATTACATAGAAATGTCCTCCATCAACCCCAGTAGAGTTTATTTGAAATTCCGTGAGTTTGAATATTGATCGTGACATTTGGGCATTTACCGGGGCGCCTAGCCTTTTTTCATTGCCGGGCCAACGTTTCGGTGAAAAAGTAAATAAAAAATCTAGCGATTTCCCGCCGAGACAAAATAATCACTCCCAACACACAGTCCACCACACCCTCGGTATTTTGGCAGGCCAACGCTCTCCTCAGATTCGAAATAATTCATCAGGTAAATCATTAACCAGATCTCTTATCTCATCTGAATCTTCTTCATGAACTTCATTTAACTCGAAATCTACAAGTGGTTGGAGATGTCGATAAACTTCCAATAATGGATTCCCATTACGAATTTGAATTAATTTAACCTGAGCTCTGTCAGCTGTTTGATATACTCTTGATTTATTTCCAAGCTTATCAAATAAGATGATTCCATGTCTTCCTACTCTAGCGATCTTATCTTCTACGACCTCTTGATTTCCTTGAGCAATTAAACCAACTTCAATCCTTATTCTTCCTCTACGTGACTGGACTTCTGCATCTGCTTCTCTTTCAACCTCCAAATCCCTTTCAACATTCATCCAAAAATTATTATCTAATTCAAATCCCAAAATGGTGAGAATGGCTTTTAAGAATATCCTTTCGACTTGCTTACCAACTTTAGATTTTTGAGATCCTCGAATACTGAGAGTCGCAGAGCCTGCCATTAACAGTAACCATGCATCATTTTTAAAGTCAATATCAATTCTGTCAAAAAGTTCATTAAAATGTCCAATAGTCTCCCTAACTATTTCCACATAATCATTTTTGTCAAGACCAAGATTAACGGATGTTTTATTCGTTAGTCCTAAAATCCATAACAATAGATTTTTAAGCTCTTCTGGTTTCTTATCAGTAGAAACTAAATCCTCTGTTAATCTCTCAATCCAGTCATCTCCGTAATTGTCAATGGCACTTTCTTGAACTTTAGATAACCAAAAAAATGTAGCAAATAATCTGCCTTTAGTATTAGGCTCAGTAAGAAGTCGATAATTCCTACCCATAAGAATATGGTATACCATATCTCGAAGGGCTTGTGGTGAAAACGGGTCTGTTAATGATGTATTTTCTTCTAACCAATTCCTATAAGGGTCTAAATTGTAATCTATAGCCATTTATTTTATTTGAAAACTTTCGTGTATATCAAAATCTACTCTGCCGCCAATTTCCAATTGTTCAAAGTAATTTTTCATATGGTGAAAGTATCTAATTTCATTGTCAATTAATAAGAATCGTCTATCCATCTTTTGAGCTACTCTTCCCGTAGTGCCAGTACCACCAAATGGGTCAAGTACTAAATCTTTTTTAAATGAGTAATATTGAATCACTCTTTTAGCTAACTCGTCAGGAAAAACGGCCGGATGTATTTTTGAATGTCCGGGATGAATTTTCCAAATATCAGTAACATCATAATCACCAAGAATTTTTGAATCTTCAACTAATTGAGGATCGTGATGATTTCTCAAGTTCCAGTCTATTAACTTGTCTGTTTTCTTTCGATAAACCATTACATGTTCAGTTACTGGAACTGGCTTGTATTGAAGTGCGTTTCTGTCAGCTTTAAATCTTCTCCCTCTTCCTAAGTTCCACCCTGCGCCCTCCGGCTTAGCCCAAATTATATCGTCAATAAACTCAAATCCCATTTTTTCAATTATCACATGTAAATCAAATGGAATGGCCAATCTTCTACTAGATGTGTTTCTGGAAGTTCTACGAATTAGAACCGGAGAAGTATTAATTATGAAAAATCTTCCTTCCGACAGTATTTCATGACATTTCTTAATAATCTCACCCATGAAATCAAGATAATCTTGATAATCGACATATTCTGAATATTCTGGTTTGGCATTAAAATATGGAGGTGATGTAAATACTAACTGAGCAGTATCTGGAGGAAAGTCGGATAGTACATTTAAACTGTTTCCAAGAATTACCTGATTTGGAATTGCGGCTGGCTGGAAAAGTGTTTTACGTCTTTTTTGAGCTTTTTCAGGTTTATGATCTTTAATTTTCTTAATTCTCTCCTTAATCAGAGAAACTTCAGTAAAACCTACTATGGATTCAGCCTGATTATTTAATTTAATTTCACCAAGATGAACTTTTTTGCCGTTTTGGTGATGAAGTGGTACTCTCCAAGCATCAAACCTATCATCATACTCTGGTAAACCTAGGGAAATCACCTCTTTACTATCTGTCAAATTTTCAGATATCCACTTAAGTGATATTTCTCTAGCTCTATTCGTAGTACCTCTTTCGAAATTCATTGTTAAGATTTTATAGTTTAAGCTTTCCTTGTTGAGCCTTTTTTGATCTTTGATAATTTATTTTTTCCTCAGCCACCATCAATACCTCCTTTGTATAATCTTCATCAATTAAATCATAAGTTACCTTATCACTTAAAAAATGGATTAGCAGTTCTTTTTCTTCGACCTCAAAAATTCTTGCGAATATTGGGATGAGATCCTTATTTGCTGATCTATCGTTTCTTTCAATTTTACTCAAGGTAGATGGGTCTAAATCAAGAATAGCGGCTACTTTCCTAATAGGTAGTTTACGTTCTTCTCTAAGTTTTCTCACCACCTCACCAAATGTTTCCTTTTTGTGCATTGAAGAATAATTCAGGACATTATTTGTCAAAAATACTAAATTTATTGGCAATTCAAAATGTTCACGGAACAATAGCCACACACATTTGTCATCCACTCAAAATCCTCAAACAACCAAAGAAGTCAAAAGAGTGTGTCTTACCCAACCCAATAAATGAAAAACTCTTTTCTCCCCTCTTAAATGAAAAATGATTAGTCCCTTCTCTCAATCCCTAAGCTACATTAACCGGGCCACGTAGGCATAACGCAGGACATTATGATTAAATCCACGTAGATTGGAAAAGACTAGTATGCCTACTTAATTAAGCTTGATACTCACGAGCTAATTTTTGACACATGTGACCTTCTAAAGGTCAGCTATTTGTGAAAAAGAACTTTTAGAGTTTATCATTTGTACTTCGTAGGTCCTCATTAAATTGACCACCAGTAATTACTCTGTGATCTTCTGGTTGTAGCTTTTCAATAACAGCGAGTATTTCTACAAAGGATCTTGCTATTTCCAGTGTGCTATTAAAAGTAGAGGAATCAATAGCCTTTGGTGTCTTCCAAGCATCATCGACAAAACTAACGTATAAACCATTATTTTTTAGGTCATTGGCAGATAACCACCAGTCTCTTTGGGTGTCATTTACTTTAAAAATTCTATCTAGTATATTCGGAAGAAGAAATAAAATACCAAGCTCAATCACTAAGTTCTTTGATTTGCTTTTAAGAGCATTTATATTATCTGAAATCCATTGAATGGTACTCAGTAACGGCTGAATTTCTTTTCCTTGACCATGCTTATATTTATGGTCATAAAAGACTTTTACAGCACTTTCAGGAACTTCGATCTCAAAAAATTTGGCGATTAGAACAAGGCATTTCACAGCCTCTTCTATAGATAGTACAAGCATTGAGCATCCGTGACCATAATTTGATATCTCACCAATTGATTTTCCGCTTTCAAAGAGAGATTGGGCATTTTCAATACAATATTTGGCACCGGTCAGTAACTCTTCTTTTGTGGCGTTATTTAGTTGCTTTCTTTTCAAGTCAAAAAAAATAAGTGTAATCTATTCAGATCCACCGCACACATTTACCTTTTGCTTCCCTGCATCCTACCCTTAAAAATTGAATGAATGCTTTTTACCAAAAAATAGCCTGTTTGCTTTTGATGGATAATGTAGGTCAAATCCTAATCTATTAGTCCCGCCTAAGAACAAAGCTACATTAACAGACACACATATTGATAACGCAGAATATTATATAACATACTTAGTGATTTGCGGTCAGCTTTGCTGATTTAAATGAGATTAGTATCGGGTATTAGTCTTCACTAAACAGTCTCAAAAAAATATCTTCTTCAATTTCTAAAAAGTCAACACAGCCAACCCATTTACTCTCTCGATACGACCCTCAAAAAGCTTTGTTCTTCCCCCCACTCTCCTATTCATTTACTTATTTTGCAGCACGATTGCTAAACCAGATCATATGAGACGAAAAATCCCAGAATCTACGCTACCCAAACTCAATCGCTCGCAGATGATTACTCCCGAAGGCATGGAAAAACTACGGGAAGAACATGATCACTTGTGGCGAGTGGAACGCCCAGACGTTACCGCCAAGGTGTCATGGGCCGCCAGCCTGGGAGATCGCTCAGAAAATGCCGATTACCACTACAACAAAAAACGGCTAAGGGAGATTGATAGCCGCCTGCGCTACTTGCGCAAGTGCATAGATGACTTCAAGGTCATTAGCTACCACCCCAACCAGGAAGGAAAAGTCAACTTTGGTGCCTGGGTAGAAATCAAAAACGAAGCAAAAGGCCTCCAAAATCGTTTTCGGATTGTCGGGTACGAAGAGTTAAAAAGTAACAAAAGTTACATCTCTATGGACTCCCCCATGGCGAAAGCGCTTCTTGGTAAAACTGTAGGTGACGAAGTTGTGGTCACTACCAAATTGGGAGACTTTGTCTGGAAAATCCTGAAGATCGAGTATCAGAAGTAGGGTAAATTGAGTGGCGCTATCGCCAAAGAGTGGCACGGTCTAAAGCGTAAACGCTGGCACGGGTAGGCTGAAAGAGTAACTGCTAACAAAATGGGTAGTGAAAATTGCTGCTTTATGATACTTAACCTAGCATCAAGAGTTTTGCTGTTCATTAGAATACTGCCAAAGGGCCTTATCCAATGTTCTCATGTCTACATTGGCTTTATCTGCTAAACTCCTGGTGAAAGCTGTATACTTCTCCCAAAAAGCAAACCTGTAATCATTTGACTTGATATGCTCGCAACTCAAGGAAAACAGCGCTCTGAAGTCGAGAATTGGATAGCGGTCTGTATGATAGAAATGCAACAGCACTGAAGCTGTTGGCCAACTTACCCCAGTCAGTAAATTGAGAATTTCAATTCTTAATTGCTCGCTAGTTGTGGAGAATGCTATTTGCGTAACTTCTTTGATGAAATCCTCTGAATTAGAAGCTATCCTGGATTTGGACCGTGGTGTTTTCCATTCACCGATGATTTGGAGTTCATTTTTTGTGAGGTAGCCCCTATTCTTGATATGTTTAGCGTTTCCAATCACCTCCTGATCAGAAATACGATATGAGTACTTTGAGGCAAAATAATCGATTTCAGTAGTTTGGAATTTTAGCTTGAAGTCAGTTCTCATCTTCTTCATGTTCATCATCTATCTCCTTTAGAAAATCTTCCAGGGATATGGTATTTGCCTGACGCTCTTCCGGCAACATCTTTTCATACTCATCAACAGTCCTTTTCAACTCGTCCCACTTAGACTGAATTTCCTCCTGGTCAAAGGAGATAAATGTCATCTCATAGAGACAATGAGCAATGATTTCCAATTCCGTAAAGTCCCTTAAGGCGCATGTATCGATTTTCATGCCTAGCCATTGACTCCATGGTGTAAAGTCCAAAGCTAGTGCATCATTGCCGCTTAGCTCATCGACCGTCCCATCCGTATAATAGCCATCCACATTTATATAGCTTTCATCTTCATCTATTATTTCTGTGAGCCGGATTGTGATATCCGAAAGTGCTTCTGGCATTACACGAAGTTGACTAAAAACATCCCCATAGGCATCTAGTTGCTCTTGCTCATCTGTGTATAATCGCGCCAACTCCGATTTCACGCTGAGAAAGTCGTGATTATTGATTAAATCTTTTAAAGTCATCTTTCTGATTTTTTACTCAAATACATCCATACGCATCAGCCAATATGATATTTTAGAAATGATCCATCGCTTTTACATGAAGCTAAGATTCGTGACGGTGCCATTTCAGATCTGAAGACATCTAGAAATTCTTCCATACTTCCGTTGTGTACACCCCGGAAAGTTAGGATGCTATGCCGGGTCCACATCAACCTTACAACACCTATCGAAGATAACGATATGTTTCAAAAATTTCCAATCTTTGGTTAAGCAATTACTCCTCAAAACAAGGTAACCGCGCGCTTTTATTACCTGCGCAAACTCAATTTATTAGGCATGGACGTGCTCAAATGGAAATTATAATATGATTATTTTAACCAATGTTACCTACATCTCTTCATGAAACCTTAGTTTTACAGTCATTCCTCATATCACACTTATTTTTTTATATGGAAACTACGGTATACCCCATTACAAACAAACTCATTACCGGTACAGCGATCGTAGACGTGGTGCTCATCGATGGCATGCTCCAGGTACGCCTCATCGACTACCGCAGCACTTCTCGTGGCGAAAAGCTGTATCAGTCTCCCGCCGAAATAGACCTGGAAGCGTTCCCAAAATACATCCAGGCCGCTCTCAAAAAAGCCTGCAACCATTGCCACCACCTGGCTGTCCTGTTTTCCACCCATAACCTGTCCGATGATGCCCGCACCCTGCTAGACCATATCGCCAGGCATAGCGCCGAATACCCGGTGGTCTCCTACAAGCGGGTGCTGGAAGATCAGGTACTTCCTCGCGAGTCCATTCGGCCCACGCTGGAGTTGCTCTACACGCAGTACAAGCTCCAAAGACACAATACCAACCATTACTATTACAACACCGAATTTGAAGACGTCAGGTCCATGTATGTAGAAAACAAGAATACCGTCTGGCTCACCAGGGCTTTTTGAAATAGTTGCCTTTATGCTGGGGCCGCTGCCCGTTCGCAGGCACAACATCAGGTATAATAATGCCTATTACCAATGCTCGGGTGTAATACCTTAATGCTTGAGTGTAAAACCTCAATGCACGGGTGTAATACCTTAATGCATGAGTGTAAAACCTCAATGCACGGGTGTAATACCTCAATGCATGACTGTAATACCTTAATGCACGGGTGTAAAACCTCAATGCACGAGTGTAATACCTCAATGCACGGGTGTAATACCTCAATGCACGAGTGTAAAACCTCAATGCACGAGTGTAATACCTCAATGCACGAGTGTAAAACCTTAATGCACGGGTGTAATACCTTAATGCACGGGTGTAATACCTTAATGCATGAGTGTAAAACCTCAATGCATGGGTGTAAAACCTCAATGCATGAGTGTAATACCTTAATGCATGAGTGTAAAACCTCAATGCACGGGACCCGTCCTAAAATTACCAAACAATCCAAACCACAATTCATAAAAGATGAAAATAGCCATCACCTCAGCCAGTGGAAAGCTCGGCGCTACCATTGTAAAGCAACTGATCTCCAAAATAGGAAAAGAAAGCGTGGTAGCTATAGCACGTACTCCTCAAAATGCGGCCCACCTCGGTGTAGAAGTCAGAAAGGGAGACTACAACAGTCGCGAACAATTTGACGAAGCACTCAAGGGCGTATCCCGGTTGTTGCTGGTTTCAGGAATGGATGCTCCGGACAAACGGATCGGCCAACACCGCAATGTGATACAGGCAGCCAAATCCAACGGCGTGGAGAAAGTGGTCTACACCAGCATCATCGGCCTTGAGGAAGGCACCGCGTTTAGCCCTATCGTACAGAGCAACCGACAAACGGAAGCCGACGTACGTGCCTCTGGTATGGACTGGTCCATAGGCCGCAATGGCATCTACATAGAGCCGGATCTGGAGTACCTGGACACCTACCTCCAAGCCGGTGAGATACACAACTGCGCCGGTGATGGCAGGTGTACTTATACCAGCAGAGCGGAGCTGGCTGTGGCATACGCCAAAATGCTGCTAGATGACCACACCTCAGGCAAAACATACCGCCTGGCAGGCCAGCCCATTACTCAGAGCGAATTGGCAGAAGCAATCAATAGTGTGTATCATACCAATCTGAAATACAAAGAGTTATCAGTACGTGCTTACAAAGAAGATCGAATAGCCGAGCTGGGTGAGTTTATGGGTACAATCATTGCTGGCATTTATGAAGGCATCAGAAAAGGTGCCAATGACGTACCTTCAGATTTTGAAACGCTAGTGGGCAGGCCACACCTCTCACCAGCACAACTAATCCGAAACTTTCAGCAACAAAACCCATGATACCTTCCCAGCGCACAGATTGGACCGCACAGGAGAGCTTTGGGCTAAAGCCAAAGCAGGCATCAGTTTTCTGTAGAAAGAAGTCAAAAAAAGGGCAAGCCAAACCACCGCGCCCTAATCTGTGGTTGGCTGCCCTAATGAACCACGCCAACTTACCGTGGTTTTTCGTTTTTGCATAACATACGTAAGACATACACCCCTGCTGCTGCGAGCAGTACAGATATGCCGCCATCTATAGGTGTGGCTGGTGGAGGCCCCTGAGCAAAAACGGGGGTAATTGCTACACAGCAGAGTATCCTGAAGATGTGTTTCTTTGATGCGTTCATGGTCATGTAAATTGATAGGTTATTTGAGCAATACTTTCTGCACAGCGTCTCCATAGATCAGCAGATAGACACCATCTCGGATGGCCGTTAGATCTACCGTGCCATTGCTTACGTCAGGGTACACTCCTACCAGCTGTCCGGCCAGATCAACTATCCGCAGCTCCTTTGCGTTGAGCTCGCCATGTATCCTCACTTGCTTATCATACACAAATAGTCGCGGTGAATCTTGTGGTTGGTTAGCCAGCAGTTTTTTCGCAGCTACCAGTTCAAACCGATCATTAAACTCCCCTGCTTTGGAGTGAAAAGTATAAGGCTTACCCACTGGCATAGCCGTAAGCGTGCCGGCATGCAGGTCACGCAGGTAATACAGGTCACCAGCCCGATCTTCAGTGATGGTCAGTGTAAATGAATCGTTCGTGGCTGTATGAAAACCGATCGGCACCTGCATATTTTCAAGATTAGTGGTGTGTATGGATAGTTTTTTGCCATACTGCGGCACAAAGAGCAAATCCGACTGATGTGCATTAAACACAGGGGCATCGTACCCCTTGAGCGGTAAATTACCCGGCACATCAGATTTCCAGGCCACCATGCACTGGCTTAGATGTGTGCCAGCTTGTGTAGCCAGATCCAGACGCACATAGGGCACAGTTTCAAGAGCTGTTCTGTAGAAATTGTCGCTTAGATTATGGCCAGCCACGCGCATGTCTTCGGTAAATACCACAGTGCCCGCAGCCCCATCTAGTTGTATAAAAAAGCCCTGAGAAGATCCTATGTAGCCATTCCATCGGTGCTCATTGTTTTCACCGCCCAGGTCTACAGCCCCTACTTTGTTTACCACCACATAGTCGTTGTTAGTCCCTCTTCCCTGGTCAGAGCCATTATCATCCCACAGGTATATGGCCCCCGTAGTGTTTGTATTGGCATCCAAAAAAGCGTCCAGCTCTATGGCTGCCGGGTATGGATTGCTCACCAGATGCCATCCGTCGTTTTCATAGGTGCCCGTGTAAGTGATGGTGCCATCATTGGGAATTCCTCCAAAGGTTAAAAATTGCATGTTCGTCTGAGTATAGCCTTTGCCGGGCTTCAGTGTGTCAGAGGCTGCATCCACCCATCTGCTTAGGTCCAGTTCACTTTCAGCGCGCGATTCATCATAGGAGTACACATGCATACCCATGGTCTCTCCCGTGATTAAGCTAGAAGCTTTCATCGGAGTGCCTACAAAGCTATATCTGCCATTGTCAAACCGCGTGTTGCGCTCCACAAAAGCGTGGAGTCCGCCGTGCATATTTCCTTCATAAGTGATCAACGTTCCGCCAGACTCTATGAGGAGCACCCCATGGGAGATCAGGTGGCCATGTACTTCTAGTGTGTGGCCCGCGTCTACAGTCACAAGTTCAAATTCATCAATGTACAGGTTATTGACACTTAGGTTTCCATCTATACTACAGGTGTAATCGCCTGCTAATCGCACATCATCGTTGATTTGAGGGCTTACACCTCCCTGCCACTGGTTGCCGTCCCATACCAGAGCGTCGGGGTCTGATGCACCTGTAGAGAGCAGGCGCCCAAACAACACCTTGCCTCCCGTGGACTTGTCAAAATCCCTCAGTTTCAAAAACTGCGTAGTTTCATCAGTAATCACAAACAAGACGCCATCATAATACTCCCCATCCGCAAAGGTGGTACCGTACAGGTTGTTGTCCAGTAGTGTTAGGCTGCCAGAAGGCACAGCACCATCCTCTCCCGAAAACTCATGTACCACCTCCAGTTCTTGATTTTTCGGATCATACGCAAATATGGTACCTGCGCCCTGCCCTCCATTCTGAGAAATTCCCCAGAGCCTGGAGTAAAATGCGGTAAGTCCACCAGTGGCAGTGACGCTTTCCTGAGCTGTGAAATAATGCTCTACGGCAAATTCAAGCGAATTGACATCTACACTAAACAGAGTACCCACTTGTGCATTGCCGCCAGCCGTGGTAGTCCCGTACATCCTACCATTAAACAGGGTTAAATCACCATGAGGCAATTGCCCATCCGTGCCATCAAACTCATGCACTACTGTTACGTCATTGGAGTTATTGAGGTCTACCTTGTAGATCACCCCCATATTGTTGGCTCCGCCCAGTTCAGTGACTCCCCACAGCTGATCGTCTATTTTGGTCAGCCCCGAATAGGGCACATTGCCATCCTGCTGATCAAAATAGTGAATGATGCTAAACTGCTGCAGCGTGTGATTGTATTCATAGATGGCTCCATGTTGCCCTGCACCGATCAGCACTCCCCAAAATCGATCATCGTCTATAGCCTGAAGACTGCCCAGCGGATTGCCATCAATTAGCGTGAAATGATGGTTCATGGTGAAATCGCTCCCATCTTCATCAATGGAAAACAGCACACCACTATTATGCGTGCCTCCAAGCTGTGTAGTCCCCCAGTACCGGCCATTTGCGTGGAGCAGTTCACTTAAGGCAGATGCATTGCCCGGGTGATTGCCAAAATCAAAAGCCGTTTTATACTGCTCTGTATTGAGCTGGTAAGAAAAAATACTGCCTTTGGCATGTGCTCCACTATTGTAAGTGGTGCCCCAGAGCTCTTCGCCTACCAGTATCATTCCTGAGCGGTATTCGTCCAGCTCGTCAAACTCCCGCAGTACCCGGAGAGTCTCTGATTCTGGGTTGAACGCATAGAAGCCTCCCAGGTCTTCAGTGAGGTCAGATGAAGTAAGCCCTACAAACACCGAATCCACCCACACCATGCTTTGTACGGGGGTGCCTCCAGTAGCTGCCGAGAAATCCATCAGTTTGGTAAACCCCTCAGCTTCGTTGATCTTGTAAATGGTTCCCAGGTTGTTGGCTCCACCTTCAGTAGTTACTCCATACATATTGCCATCGTATGCGGTGAGGGCCGCACTGGGGTTTTCCCCATCTGCGGCAGTTAGATGATAAACAATAGAAATGGTATTGTTTTCAGTGTCTATAGTATAAATCACACCCAGATCATTATCACCACCCTGCTGGGTGGTACCCCAAAGAAAAGTGCCGGCCATGGTCAGGTCAGCATGTGGGCCATCGCCAGTTTCAAAATCATGAATCTTTTCAAATTGTGCGGCACTTACATTGTATTTAAACAAGGTGCCCTTCATGTTTTCACCACCAGAGTGGCAAACACCCCACAGTTCTTCGCCTACTGCTACAAGGGAGCCCGGTTGCCTACCATGCTTTTGGGTGCCCAGATCTAGAAAATCAAAGTGCCGGGTGTATTCCAGTGTCGTTGGATCAAAACTAAAAATGGTACCTAAACCTTCAGTACCTCCATTGTTGGTCGTTCCCCAGAGCTTACTCTGAAACCATACCAGCTGACAGTTGGAGTTGATGTCTAAAGGAAAATGATGGACATCAAGATAGCCTGTACCATCGGTGCGGATAGAAAAGATTGTTCCTGCATCGGAAAAGCCATCGTCAGTGGTGAGGCCCCATAGCTTATCCTGAGCCAAAGTGAGGCGCCGTGAAGTAGGGTGTATCCCTTCATCCAACCCTTTCAATACATTGGCCTTCGAGCCATCTGCTGATACAGAAAAGATAGACAGAGTACCCAGGCCTATTAGCTCATGTGTCTGGCCTTGGCAGGTGAACTTTGTAAGAAAAAGCCCTACTAGCAATAGCAGGAGAATCTTCCAAAAGTTTAAGATGTGAGGTTTCTTTTTCATATGACTTGGAGTTCTTAAGTGAAACGGTGCTACTACCCGGTGTTGTCCGGATTTCTCAAGTCAAAGATGTACAGGCAACTATTTAGAGACCTGCCAAAAACCTCACAATCCTGCCAAAGTCATAACTACCTGATTTTGGAGTACTTAAGGGGGATGTTGTCAGGTTTATGCGTATGACAGCATGAAAAATGCCAGTAATAATCCGCCTGTATGGACCTTATTACGGGTTGTTTAGTTTTTCAGCCCTACTAATCAGCTTAGGTGTGCGATTTTCACCAGGGCTAAACTTGTGTCGGATTGCAGGATTTCCCTGGCAGGATTGTGAGGTTTTGCTACTTGCCATGCGTGGCTGGTCTTGAGTGTTAGTAGAATGGTAATTGACAGTAGGCAACGAGCAGTAGACCAAAACTTACAGACCTACCTCAATCGATACATTGCCTATTGAATTTTGCCTATTGCCTATTGTATTCTGCCTATTGCAAATTGAATCCATTGCCTATTGAAACTTGTCTATTGTCTTTGGTCTATTGTCTTTGGTCTTATGTCTTATGTCTTTTGTCTACTGAGCATTGCCTATTGACTATTGGGAAACTACCAGAAATTACATCCTGTTGGTCACAAGACCAACAGGGACGGAAAATTTGCCTTTTGTCCTTTGCGGTTGTCTACAGTCTAGTGTCTAAATTCTTGCCTACTGCCTATTGAATTCTACCTACTCGCTATTGATTCTGGAAGATTTTGTCTTAAACTTCGACAAGCTCAGCTTGACAAAATCAATTGATATTATTCCTTCTAGTGTCTTCTGTCTCATGTCTTTTGTCTACTGAGCATTACCTGTTGATTTGACAAAAGTGTCTTATCCTTCGACCGTGCCTACGGCAGGCAGGCAAGCTCAGGATGACCCTTTTGGTCTATTCTTTGCCTATTGTTTTTTGCCTATTGTCTATTGTCTCATGTCTTTTGTCTACAGAGCATTGCCTATTGTTTTTTGCTTACTGCCAATTGAATTCTACCTATTGAGTTTTGTCTTCTTCTTTCCCAAAATCCTCCGCGGCTTTCAGGCATCACACCATAATACCGGGCACTTTGCTGCTCATACGCCTCAAACATGGTCCGGGCTATAGCCTGATACTTCCGCATCGCCATGGGCTTCTTGTTTCGATAGTCCTTGAGTGCGTAGCTACACCATAGCGCCGTTTCAAAGGCCTTGTAGATGCCCTGCCCAGAAAGCGGGTCAAACTTCATCAGCGCATCGCCTACCGCTAGCCAGCCCTCACCGTATGCAGCACTTTGGTGCACGCGGACGGTAAACCATTGTCCCTCCTGATGATGCGGCACCGTAGCAAATGCCGACCGAAAGGCTTCATCATCCGGAAGCTCATGGTGCAGATCGCCTGCAGTTTTAAATGCATGCGTTTTTACGTGTTCGGGATCCGTCACTAGCGTAAATACCGACCGATCGGCCAGGTTGCAGTGGTACCACCAGCCATTTTGAGCGGCAGCTATCGTAGTATAGGTCTCCTCCCCGATCTTTTCACCAAAAAAATAGGTGGCCACCAGCTGGTCCTTTACCTCACAGCTTTTGCGATGGTCCGCCAGGATCGCAGCGCTTCCTGTAGCATTGATGAGAAAGTCCGCCTTGATAGCCAGCGACTGCCCTGTGACTATCCAGTGATCACCTTTTTGCACGGCATGTGCCTTGCCAAAACCACGCACTACCCGGATACCACGCGCCTGGCAGTGCTCCTCCAGCCATTCGTCAAACAATGGTCTGTTTAGGTGCCATCCTGTACCTTCCGTCTGCAGGAGCGCAGGCACATCGGTATTACCCTCCCAAAGTATGCGTCGGCCATATGCTGGCCAGTGGTCTTGGGCAAGAAAGGAATCCTTTAAGTGCAGTGCCTCAAAAAGACGCAAAATTCGGCCAGGCACCGTTTCGCCCGGTCTAAAGCCCCGCTGCTGCGTTCGCTCTACCACGGTGATGGAGAGGTCTGGCAGCTGCTTTCGAATGGCTAGCGCGGTGGCCAGCCCCGCCGGACCAGCCCCTACGATGAGTACCGTTTTCATTCTTCTTGCTTTACCGCATACCACGAGGCTACTACACCTGCCGGATGGATGGTTTGCCCACTACCTCCGGAGTGTGGAATCACCCGCACTATAGACCCCACGATAGTTGGCGGCTGATTGTTGCCATCTACCCACGGCTGCACCATGTACCCTACATAGTTGTAGATCCACTCTTCGCCTCCTACTACGCCTTTGCCCTGAAAGCGCAGCTCAAACGGGCTGCCGTAGTTTACCGAGCCTTTGAGGTCCAGCGACCAACCAGGGCCATAAATCAGGCCTTTGAATTCATTGACTGGGGATTCGTCGATGCGAATGGTTCCCTTACCAAACTGTAGGTCGTTAAAGGCTACCGACAGGTCGGGATTGTTGAGAAGGCTCCGGTATGACCAGTTGCCTAGTAATAGCTCATTCATTTTTTTACTTTTTTAGTGTTAGAAACGGGACCAGCGTACTGGTCGGAAATGGTGTCATCAAAATTTCGCTCCTGCTCCAGGTAGCTAGCCCCCTGCTGGAGCACAAAGCCCAACTCACTCCAGTAGGAAACCATTTTTAAGTCACCCTCATAAGTTTGAGGTATGCCTCTCGCCCAGTTTACCTGGTTCACCACCGGGTTGGAGCCATTCATTAGCGGATTGCCGTTTTGGTCTTTCACTACTTTAAAGACCTGCATGGGCCGGTGCGAAGGCCACCACAATACCGTAAAGGTTTCCTGGTACTTTTGCAGAAAAGGGTCTTTAGGATCATCAGGGTTGATTTTATTCCACTCCTGAAAGGTCACATTGACATCCTGCGAGCTACACTCATTGAAGTCAGCCTGCCAGGGCAAGGCACTCATTCGTGTGATGTCTCCCGGCTGCAACCCCTCGGCATAGTCCGCTCCCAGGCTTAGGCTGTCGGGGTGGTAATACGCCTCCACTCCTGGCGTGGTGCCCGCGGTGCTATTGTCCATACCGGGGATAAAACGAGGATCGGCCTTGATCCGGAACGGCTTACTGTAAATGGCGGGATTGCGCATGATCCACGACACTTCACCTCCCGGACAAAAAGCCCCACCAATGATATTGCTGATCACACCCCCATCCAGCTGCTCGCTTTCAGGTTTGGGCTCCGGCGTGATGTGCTCCAGCTTTTCATTGATAAACTTACCCTCGGCCCACTGTTTGAGGATAAAGAGTTGCGTTTCGGTAAGCACCAAAAACTTGGAAGGTATGGTGTTGGATATGGGATTGTCCCCTGCCAGCAGTGGCATGAGTAAGTAGTTGTAGTTTTGGCTTTTGGGGTTTTTCGTATTGCGAAAAATGTTGCGCTCCTCTCGCTGCCGCAGCATGTTGTAGATGCGCTTGCGGTACATATCATTGCGTTTACGAAGCTCAGGGTCCGCTTCAGTTTTGGGAGGCACACTCAGGATACTTTCGTCAAAAGTGCCCCTCGGCCCGGCGTAGTGTGGTAAGTTAGAGGCCATCACTATGTTGCTCACCCATTGCATCTGATTGGGGCGCTGCAAGATGGGCCACACATCCCGGTAGAAATATGGGTAATAGTCATCGTTCCACTGCTTCCGAGGGTTGATGCGCCAGTCTTCCAGGTTTTTGGCCGTATCCACGGTTTTCGAGCCATCGAAGGGCGCCTCGCCGTACAGGTACTGGTTGGTACCAAAGTGCTGGATGTTTACGTCAGTGAGCAGGTCTTCCAGTGTGATCATATCCGCAATCTGAGGCACATAGCGAGGATAGCCCACCACTACCCAGCTGGGGTCTTCCACCGCTGCATACCGATATTGGTTGTCGCGCTCGTCAGCAAAGATTAGCTTCGCATACACAGGACCATCGCTGGTGTCATCAAACCACCCGTCATTATTGGCATAGGCTTCTATTTTGGGTTCTCCCGGGCCAGAGAGGTAGCTGCCCGAGTGGCCATTGCCGCCGATTACGATGAGCTCATTTTGATCATTGGTCATGATCTTGCCCAGCGTATCGATGCTCTGAGGCTGTAATGGTGGCGGAAAAGTCTGCGCGTAGTTTGGGTTTTTTCCTTTGGCAAATTCCGCTTCACGCTTTTGGGTGCAGTTGATGGACTGTGGCCCCGGATCGATGATCAGTAATTTGGTGCGCTCATCCGGGTCGGTAATGTGGGCATTGCGCAGCGGATGGTCTGGTTGGTAGCCGTGCTCGCCCTCCAGCTGATCAAACTGATACCAGGAGGCTTTCTTGTTGGCCAGCCATACCGTCCATTCTATATCCACGAGTTTGCCTTTGCTGCCTACCCCTATCACTTCATCTCCGGGTTGGATAGGGCGGCCTTTTGGATTTTGCTCATCATACACGTAGATGGTAAATCGGGCGGCCTGTTTTTTGATGCGCTGCTGCGCGTCCTTAAAAGCAGTAACTCGCTCATAACTTTTGTCTTTGCCCTTTCGAAGCGGAGTGCCATTGGCTGTGCAGGCTATGGGTAGTTCAGCGAGCGCTTCTGGTGATAAATAAAATTCGTCAGGGCTATTGCCTACCCGGGCTATGCCTATGGCAGGATGTATTTTATATGTAGTGTTCATGATGGGATTTCGTGGTGTTTTAGGTAATAAAGAAATACATCTCCCGCGGCGGAAAACCCGGGAGTATAAGGCGTCTCGTGACGACTTACTTCATAGATAATTTCTGGTTTGGCATGTGCCGGATCACCCCCTTTCACAGGCGGATCTGGGTGGTACTGCATCATCAGCTGCACCTTCTCGGCGGTCTGCTGGTCAAACAGGGCGGTGACGATCGCCAGTGCTTCGTCTATAGTAGACGAGATACCGCCACCGGTAAAGATGTTCTGATCCACGACGTAGCGCGGATAGCCGGCCGCCAGGGTCACCTGTGGAAACTGGGCCAGTAGTGTGGCAGTCATCCAGTGAGTAGTGGCTTTTCGGCCGGCCAGTAGACCTGCCGTACCGAGCAGTAGTGCCCCCGTGCATACCGAAGCAATAATTTCCGCTTCCTGGCGGGCCTTTTCCAAAACCTTGAAAAATGGATTATCAGCCATCTTTTGACTATAATACAGCGGACAGCTCGTATCCATAGCGCCGGGCACATAGATCAGGTCCAGTTGGTAGCGGCCTTTCTTATCATTTAAGTAATCCTGATAGGTGATGTCCTGAGCTATTTTCACCTGCTCTCCACTTACCACCTCCCCCTTTTTGGCAGCCGCCAGATAGGGTTTCAGTTTGTCGTGTTGGAGGTCTTTAGGGTCTGGGCCCAAAAGCAATACTTCTGAGTCGGAATGGTACCGGCATGCGTAGTGAAACACCTGATGTGCTCCAATAACATCGAGTGAATCAAACGTCGGGTAAAGCACGATACCTATACGCTTTCCTTTCTTTTGTGTCTTTTTTGCCATGAGGAACGGATTTAGTCGATAAAATCAAGAGAAAGTGCTTCCATACGGAGCAGGTCGGTGAGCGCTTCACCATCCGTGTCTTGCACCAGTAGGTTCACATGAAAGTCTTTTTCACCTTGCTCTATAAGTTTGGAGACACACTGCGTGGCATCCAGCCGGTAATTCCACGGTGTGTTGTGATGACGCTCACGTACATCACCTACCCTGCGGCGGCCCGGAGGGTCGCAATGCCCGCTACTGCCTATACACTGCCCATGCCCGAATAAAACGAAGCTGCCCACATAGTGATCCGGGTGCTTGTCACGGTCTCCAGGCTCTGGACTGTCCAGGTTCAAAAAGACTTTTACAAACAATGATTGGTTAGGCTGTGTAACATTGATGAGCTTTACCTCGGCCTTTTCGTGATGCTCCAGTGCAGTATGAGAGACATTCACTTTGTCAGTCTTT
The DNA here is from genome assembly GCF_003386095.1 of Marinoscillum furvescens DSM 4134. Classification (GTDB taxonomy): domain Bacteria; phylum Bacteroidota; class Bacteroidia; order Cytophagales; family Cyclobacteriaceae; genus Marinoscillum; species Marinoscillum furvescens. Next base: position 33,479 of record NZ_QREG01000011.1, read on the forward strand.
AACTTCCTGATGCCTAGCTCCTTATTACCCTGCATGTAATGACCAGAGCGAACATATTCGTAGCCAAACCGATGGATGTTGTAGGTCTCTCCCACCAAATAGTTGAAAGGTACCAACACGCTGTTTCCACCGTCTGGAGTAAGCCCGGGATGCTTCACCTGCCACTTGTACCACATTCGGTCCACATTGGCATGGTGCGCGTAGAAGATCGGGTCAAAACCAGCCGTCAGGTTATTGAGCATATCTCCGTATTTAGGCTCCAGAGGGTCATTGGGGTCGTAGTTGGGGTTGTATCCTCCTGACCAGATATGGATGGTATTGTGCGGATCCATGTCCAGCACACCAAAGGATTCATTGTACGCATCACCACCACCAAATTGCTGAAAAGACCTGGTGGCGAGTATCTGCTCGATATCTGTTCTGGTAGGATAATGGTGATGAAAGTCCCGAAGTGTGCGAAGTGGCGTAGGGTAACGCTTTGGGTCATAGTTAGTTTTCATCGGGTACCGGTAGGGATACCAGAGCGGGTTGATGTCCTCCAGGAGGTCGTAAAACTGCTGCTTCCATGGTTTGATTACCGCGTAGTAGTCGAGCTTTTTAGATGGATAAAAAGCCGCATAACAGAGGTCATCCAGTGTCTGGAAGGGTTTGTCTGTGTGCTTGCGTAGCACGTCTGCCAAGTCGGAGGGAAAATCACGCGCCTCCAGCTTGCTGATAGCCTCTTCTGTAATCCATAGCTGATATGCCTCGGGGATGAAGTAGTCGCCCGTATCGGGATCCAGATAGTGTTTATTGGACCACTGCCAGTAGTGCAGCGCCACGCTTTCGTCTTCGTCCATGAGTAGCTGCTCCATCTCATACATCTGGCACCTATGCCAGGGCAGAAACTTCTCCCAGCCATGCTGGCAAGAATTGCCATGCACCCGGCCCCAGTATGCAAACGATCTGCGGTCCTGCTCTGGTCTTGATTTTACAATCCTGAGTGCATCACGGTAGCAGTTTAGCTCTGATTCACTGAGCTCTTCCACGTTTTTTCGCTGCGCCAGGTGTCCGTTAGAGCGTCGCTTCTGGTTCGTAGTGGCAGTGCATACGCCAAACGTGGCTTTGCCAGTAGCTAGCTGCTGGCGCTCTACCTGGTCGAGCGAATCGGTAGTGTCTTCCTGTGGGCAGCCATCTGCGATCCAGTCGGCGATGAGCTGTATGTCTGGTGCCGACACCTCTCGCTCCGCAGACCATAGCAGTTTGGGAAACTGAGTGCCATCAAAAGGAAATTTACCTTTGAGTCCTCGTATCAGTCCTGAAGCTTCCGGATCTCCGGTAGTAGTAGCGGCTGTTGTGGACTTTGCTACCGGCTGAGCACTGCTGTGGCAGCAGCTGTGAGACGGTGGCTGCTCATTTGGGTTTTCACCCAATACAAACATGGGTATACCATAGAGTTTCATGGAGATAAACTCCTCATAAGGACGGTCCCAAAAGCGGTGATAGCCGTCATAGTCTGGGCAGTCTTTGCCCTGAGCTTTTTCCAGTATGAGCCTTACCTGCTCATACCTGCTCCGTTGTTTTTTCTTAGCCATTAAAGGATTGGTTTTAGTTCCTGAAGAGCGACTTACAATGGGGTTGTGCTTTGCGAGGTATTCGCCACATAGAACCGGCCACCAGCTGACCACCAGACAGCAGGCTTATGCCTACATAATAGCCCGTGGCACTAAAGGTGTTGCCACTAAAACTCAGCAGTATAACTCCCGTGCCGAGCACACATAGTGCTATAGCCATGAGGTGAATTTTGCCTGCACAGTCACGCCGCAGTTGCCATAGAGGCAACAGGCATAGCGCCAGTATTAGGGCATATTCCCATGTGGGAGTAGTAGCACGGTCCAGGCCACACACAGATATGGCCGAACCAATAGCGAATACACACAAAGAGCATTTAGGAAGGAGTACCAGTGCCAATACACTCACTACGGACCGGTACCCCTGTCCTAACCTAAACAATAGTCGCAAAACAATTAGTTACGCTTGCTGTATGCTTTGATCATCTGTATAAGCTGTGTAGGTTCATACCCTACGCTATCCAGCGCCACATCAAATGCCAGGTAAGGATCTGGTCGGTCTACGGGCTTTCCGGCTCCAAAGTCCAGCAGGAAGCTAAAATCCGAACCTTTCAATTGGGCCTGGCCATGACACCCCTGGCATCCGCCCATATTATAGGTAGCGCCATTGTAGACTACATTTTGGATGGACTCGTCGAAAGGTATTCCAAATGAGCCGTGAAAAAAGGTGAGCGTACTATCCGATTCGATCACATAATTGGCCATGAAATAATTGGGATCTGTCGCCCGATCCTCATAGTTAATCGGTTTGCCCTGCACACCAATGAGTTGGTAATATTGCCACACAGAAGCTGCGTTTTGACTGGTGATCAGCGCTTTGGCCGCAGCATTTACTGTTTGAATTTCGGAAGGGATCTCCCGGTCTATTACCGGCTCTGGGCGGTGCGGATCCACATTGGGGTCGTTGATCGTATCTCCATTAATGATCTTTTGAGGCACATCTTGCCCGATGGTTTGCATTTGCGCCTGACGCACATCTACCTGCTCCCACGAAGCAAAGACAAAGGCCGGGTAGTTTTTCGTTTTGTGAATGATGTGTAGCCCTATGAGGCCAAACTCATCTGTCTGGGCTGTAGCCTCACCGTCTTTATCCATATAGGTGTAGTACACTGCCTTGCGAGTAAAGAAGCGAGTGGGATCATCTGCCGCGGTGAGTTTCCTCCAGGCGGTTTTGATTTCTATGGCACCTTCTTGCCCTCCGTATTCGCCACATGGCAGGCACACCACATTACTGGCTGTATCGCTATTGCAAGATTGTCCCTGAGAGACTTTTTTCAGGTATTCCAGGTCCTGACCATTATTTACTGCTTTAAAAAGCAATGCATCATCTGGAAACTTATCACGCACGTAGTTGTACTCTGTCAGGTTAGACTTGGCCATGTAGAGCACTTGGTTTTCGCTGTAGGCATACAGATAGCACGAACCAATCTCATTGTCTTCATCCAGGTTTACCCAGTAGTCTGAGAGTTCGATTCCATTGGTATTGATAGGATCTATAAAGGTGTAGTCCGGTTTTCCTGTATTGAGGTTGACCTTATAGCGGTTACTGTCTGCAGGTCGGAGCTCCGTGCGGTGGATGTACGTTTCCCAAACGGCCAGATCGGGGGCCGCTCCACTTGTAGCAAAATCCCAACTGGTATCTGGCAATCCTCGTGAGCGACTGCTGGCAGGTGAACTTGCCTGCGCAGCCCATTCTGCTCGCCAATTCAGGGCAAAAAACTCGTTCCACGCAAAGGTGGCCAACTCTTCAATAGTAGCATCAGGTGATGCAAGGTCTCCAGGCACCTTGTAGCTGATCGATAGCTCAGAAGGTGAGGCAGTTTCCAACTCCTCTTGAGGAGCTTGTTTGGTAGTGGTCTTACAGGCTGCTAGCATACATATGCCCACACCCCAGTAGGTGATGAGTGATTTTCTCATAGCTTGTTCGTATTAGGTTAGTAATTAGAATACGAAAGGTAGAGAAAACCCAAGTCTCACGCATACCCCAATTGGGGTATATGTGGTGAATGATAGTTGCTAGAAGCCTATATTTTTGGTCTACAAGGCACTTACCGAATCCCAGGCAATCAAAATTTTGGGGTAATTACCAATATTAAATTATAAAAAGCAAGCATGTTGGTCCCAAGACCAACATGGAAGCCTAATGTATTTATTGCCCTTTTATGCTCGATGGATTTGCTACTGCCTACTCAAAAGAGATGTGTGATCATTTTGTCTAAAACTTTGATCGTGCCTATGTACACTCCGGTAGGCCTGTCACGCCGGAGGCGGACTCGTCTATCGGCGTGGCAGGCAAGCACGATGACCCTTTTAATCTCATCTTTGCCTATTGCTCTTTGATTAATGTCTTCTACAGTCTATTAAGCATTTCCTATTGGAGTTTGCCTAATGAGGCTGTCTATTGATAGCTCCTAACCCCAGAAGCAATAATGACTATCCTCTTCTACAAGCTTTATAAAATCTTTAATTGATTTTACAGTGGGTTTTGCTTGGTAGCTACTCCATTTGAGATTGCCTCGCATCCAAAAGACTTTCCATTCGTTGCGGGTATGCACCCAGGTAGCCTTCGCTATTGGTGGTTCAATGGTTCGATCTGGGTCTTCAAAAGCAGGCCTCACCTCATGTATGATGATGCTTTGATTGTCGATTTTGTAAGCTATATCCAGCTGATCCCGTATGTGCTCAGCTGGCCGTTTGCGGTCCAAAAAGTTTTCTAACTCATTGATCGTATCTGCTGCCTGGATTACATCTAAAGCCATGGAATAGTGTATTTTTAGAAATGATGAGCTTGATGAACTTGTTTAGTTTTTCGTTAAAACTACAGAGAATTTAATGGAGTTCAATAACCCTTGGTTAGCAAGTATGTCACGCTGCAAGTGCACCCGCTATTGCTCGTTGCCTACTGCCTATTGAATTCTGATTTCTCGCTTTGATTCTGGAAGATTTCATCTTAAACTTCGATCGTGCGTGCGTTCACTCCGGCAGGCGGGCAGGCTCCATGCCTACGTAAACTCCGGCAGACGGGCACGATGACCCTTTTGATGTATCTTTTGTCTATTTTCTATTTTCTTCTGTCTCATGTCTTTTGTCTACTTAGCATTGCCTATTGTACATTGTTTATTGCCTATTGAATTCTGCCCATTTTCTATCGTCTTCTGTCTGCAACTGAATCTTTGGACTTAAGTCTTAATGCATTCTGAAATTCGGCCAATGACTTCCATTCCTGAATTTGTTTCTTGGCCTTGTCAAGTTCGATTGTAAGGCTATCGATTGTCACTTGTGCATTGGTGAGCTCTTGCTCTAATTTCTTCGTTTTTGGACTTTCGCATGCCGTGAGGGTGAGTAAGATCGCCAGCGATGTGACTCCCAATTGAATTCGTTGACTCATAATTGACAATAGATTAATTTCATCAGATTCAAATACAATGGCTAGTACAGTTTAAATATTCAATCGACCAGGTGGCAGATCGTATAAAAATACAGGAATGACGCCAAATTAATCGCATACGGGTCGTGCACTTCCCACCCTCCCTATTCGCCAAGACCCATCACAAAAGTGTCTTATCCTTCGACGGGCTCCATGCCTACGTAAACTCCGGCAGGCCCACCTATCGGCGTGGCAGGCGGGCACGATGACTGCTTCCCCATTTGCCTATTGCCTATTCATACTTGTCTATTGTCTTATGTCTTAAGTCTTAAGTCTCATGTCTGTTGCATAAAAAAAGGGTGACCTTGCTTGCGCAAAATCACCCTTTTGTAAGTGCCAGCGAACTGGCCTTTGACGAGAATTAGTCGTTGATCAACTCTACGTTGATAGCGTTAAGACCTTTTCTGCCTTCTTCAGTATCAAATTGTACCATGTCATTTTCTCTGATCTCATCGATCAGTCCATTGGCATGTACAAATATGTCTTGACTCGAATTGGATGGAGTAATGAATCCGTATCCTTTTTCGGTGTTGAAAAATTTAACTTTTCCTTCTTGCATTGTATTATAATTATAGATTGTATTATGCGATCTTAGTCGATGCGCTCTACGTTTACGGCATTCAAGCCCTTCTTTCCTTCTTCTACTTCAAATGACACCTTGTCATTTTCCATGATCTCGTGGATCAAGCCGCTCATGTGAACGAAAACATCTTTTCCTGAATCACTTGGGGTGATAAATCCGTACCCTTTTTCTTTGTTGAAAAACTTTACAGTTCCTTCTTGCATTGTACTACTTATTTAATTGATATTCTTAATAATCATTGCTGTCTAAAGCAGTGAGACAATGTTTCGCCAAAGCGGACCATTGCTTAACATCTTCAATAATCAACCAATAAGCAGTACCAACTTTCGTTGGACCGGCCTAACTCATACGTTTAAAAATGGAATTCTTTGGAAAGAAACTATTAGAAACGAATTGTAGACTTACCGTGAATACAGCACGTCTGAGGAACTACTGAAGCGCTCATTAACTTTTACGAGCTACCGCAAATGTACTACATTCTTTAGATAGGCAACGTTATTTTATAGTTTTCACTAAATAATTTCAATATTTTCTGTCATTTGGCCTGTTTCGTGCGTTCGAAAGCTGTCTTACACTTATCCAACCACGATTCTACCGATCTGCAGTAGCTCCCTGGCCAATGCCGGGTCTGTGGCATAGAGTATTCCGGTAGTGTTCATAAAGGTGGTGTTCTCATTATTGAGGTGTAGGCGCTCACCTTGTGCATTACTCACTACACAGCCCAACTCCTCTCCCATTAGCCGAGTGGCTGCATAGTCCCAGATACTGCCACAACCCTTGCGCTTTTTAGGATACTTTACATAGCACCCATGTTTGGACTGCAGCACACCCAGGGCATTGCGCACACCACCGAAATCATGAATATACTTCACCCCTTGTAGACCAAGCTTTTGTGCGGATGCACTTACCTTTTCCTGTACATCTTTAAAGTACGGTTCTGCCAAAAAGCTTTGGTCCATGAAAAAATGAAGCGTTTTGTCATCTGATTGAGGCTTATCAAGTTCATCACCATTACAAAAGACACCAGATCCTTTGATGGCATGGTAACAGAGCCCCAGATCCGGCACCATTACTACACCCACCACCGGGTCGCCTGCTTTGCTAATCAGGGCTATAGAGACGGCATAGCCTGTGCGCCTTTCGGTAAATGGCAAAGTGCCATCCATGGGATCGATGCACCAGAAATACTCCTTTGTCAATCTCGAATGGTCATCAGCTAGCTCCTCGGTGAGCAGCCCAAGGTCGTAGGTATCTCTGGTTGGATTGAGGTGATCCAGTGTAATATCCTGAGCCTCAATATCTACCGCTGTGACTACCTGTGATGCCAGTGAATCACCTCCGGTTTTGCGTTGCTTTTCGTAGTGTTGGTCAAACTGCGACTGGATATAGTTCCCGGCCTTTTCTGCTGCAGATATGGCAACCTGGCATAGGTGCTGTAGCTCTGGTTCAGTAAGTGTCATTGTGTCAATGCTTTAAGTGCAGTTTGTGTCATGCGTTTGCTGTAGGCATGTACTTTCCAATGCCCAGGACTCCAGCCGTCTAAAAATCGGCAAAAATCTGCCCAGGCAAACGGATACAGCGCTAACCATTCTTTTTTAAGCAGCTTAAAATCAATGGTATTATCCACTGCTACTTCCAGCTGCTCAAAGTAATGGTTTAAGAGCCTGGGAGCCAGTTTTTCACACTCCACCCCTGAATAGCAGCTGCTGATGAAGTACGCCACATCTTTCATACCGCAGCCACCTCCTACGTATTGAAAATCTACTGCGGCTACTGCTCCCGTGGGGGAAAAACAAAAATTGGCCAACTTGGCATCACCGTGCACGATGGTCTGAAACCTACTCGCACTCAGACGCTCATCGATGGCCTTAGCAGCAGCTTTTAGCGATTCATTCGTCATGGCATTCCATTCATCAGGACGCGTTTCCAGGTGCCAGTAGGTGCCCTTGGGCCACAAGCCCTCAGGTGCCTTGTGGAGATGCTGTGCATGAAAACATGCCAACCAGCTAAGGCAGGATTTTGCGGTATCTAGTTTGACGGTCGGCGGTGTATGACGCAACGTAAATCCAGAGGCATTGAGGTCTTCCAGCACCAGCAACAAACCGTCCGAGGTATCTTCAACATGCAACAGGTTAGGCACTTTACAGTTTGTAGCAACGTGTTTAGCATAGTGCTGATACCAGTGACTTTCCACGCGATACGATTGGAGTTTCCGCTCATGCGAAATGGAGGTATGCCACCCTCTGGGATGGTTTACGGTATTGGGAAACTGAATGTGCTTGGCAATTACAGAAGCAGTGGTTCCTCCCTGGAGGTGATACCGCACAATCTGGCCATACCCACTCCAGAGCTCTTGCACTTGCTCATTATCCTGCACTGCAGTAGCTCCACACAGCTGAAGTATCCTTTGCTTGAAATCTGACATGAAAGCCAAATCTGAGGGATTTTTAGCTATGAACAAAGCCCTGACAGCATTGGGTTGATCAAAATGCGTTACTTTTGATTAATATTTTATTGCCCAACTAAGATTAATGAAGAACCTCCTTAAGAAGAACTGGTTTGCAGTTCAACACCTGACCATTCTACTTATTATCTCCCTAACTTCTTGCACTTTTGATTTTGATGAAATCAAAGGACCAGAGACTGAGCCCCCAACAGATAGAGATTTTGAGGTAGAATTATCCTCGGATTCACGAGAGTACACCATTTATAAGACAACAGTTTTTACTTTCAACTTCCATAATAAATCTGACTACAATCTCCGATATAATGATGCCACCGTTTCAGTTGATGGTGAAGAGATAGCTACTGTAAATCCAGAACATTTCAGTAAAAAGATCAGATTTGAAATTGACCCGTTTTCGCTTGAAGAAGGACCTCACACGCTTGAAATCAATCCTAAGATAGAATTCTATGGAAATGAACTGGCTGGAAGAGCCGGAGTGACTAATACCTATAGCTTACAATGGGAGCTTTTTGTGGATACTACACCAGACACGGTTAATATCTCTTCAGTAGCTGTTAAGGACGGTGAATTAATCGTGAGTTGGGAAAGGCCAGAATTATTAAATTTTGACTATTTCTTGTTGCGGGCAATCGACCCTAGTAATCCGAATATTAACTACCCGTCAATGAGGATAGAGCCGAGTGAAACTCAAGTGTCTTACCCCTACTTTCTTAACGGTGAAATTTCCTTCAGTTTAAGTACTTTCACTTATGAACGGTTGAAAACAAAAGGTTCCTCAATGGACTTCAGATTGGATGATCCATTTATCATCTACCCAAATAGTGATAGCACCATAGCTGTCAAGATGCGTCAACCACAATTATACAAGTTCATCACCAGTTATAATATTATCACTAATATTGAAGATAAGACCTACAGTAAACTGGACACAGCATACCAGCACATTCATCTGACAGATGAACCAATTTTTGGAAAAACTGTCAGTTCGATGATAAAAGTGAATACTTCAGATCATTCTTTTCTTTTCTTCAACGAAAATTCTTTAGGCAGATCCATTCCAGAATTCGATGAAGTAGTCTACTCTGAAGCCTCACGAAGCTTTATCCTAAGAAAGCTGAACGATCGAACACATTATCTTTATAAGGTTGATGAAAACAGCATGGAGGTATTGGACACTTTGCAATATCCGGTTCCAAATAACACCAGTGATTATGGTCAATATGCAATTACATCCACTGGTGATCGTCTCATCTCAGTGGATGCAGCCTCTGGGATGCTATACGACATAGCTGTTTCTGACCTCTCTATTAAAAATCAGATAGACTTGTCTGCATTTGGATATTATAAACCTCTACATCATCGACATCATAGTGTTTTCTCAAATAATGGCATGGTATTGCTCGGCAGTAGAGAAAGTATCATTTACGATATCAATAACGAAAAATTAATAATGGAAAACTGGCAAACGGGATTATACGGGCAAGCCGTGCACATGTCTCCTAATGGTGAACACCTATTTCGTGAAGGTAAAATGTATAAAAATAACGGTGGCTATTTTGAAGACTATTTGACACTCAGTAACCATTTCGCTAGTGGTCATTTTATCAACAACTCTGAGCTTCTTCATTTTACAGATACGACCATAAATCATTATGATTTAAACACTCAGGAAATTTCTCCTTTATTTAAATTAAACCATTATGGGGAATCAATCAGTAAATATGGATTAATACCACTTGGCTATGACATACCCTCGAACGAACGAAGGATTATCTTAATTAAAGGTTACCATAGCCGGAATGAGCTTTCATTTGTAATGAACTTTGAAGGAGACACAGTACAGACATTTAAGGTGTGGGATTCCTCAAAAGTTAGATATCTGCAAAACCATTTATTTGACCGGAAAGGCAAAGCCATCAAATTCAACCTTTAATAAGAATAAACATGAAACCTGTGTTCATTACTATATTGATGGCTTTATCATTAACCCTACTTGGACAAGATATTGATTTCAATTTGGGTGTTTATGGCGCTAATTTCCACTTAAAGGACATTCGTAATCTTCAAGAGGATTTTAATGGAATTTTCGTGGGATCTGAAAAGACCGAATCATTCCCTCCTTATTTGGCATTTGATGCTTCTATTCGTTTAAAATCTCGGAGAGGAATGATTGGCCCCTGGTTTATGTATCAGTCTACAGGCGGACGAAGTTACTACGAGGATAGAACAGGTTACTTTACTACGGATATGTTACTCCAGGGATACACTTTCGGCCTTTCAGGCCAAGTTGACCTTACCATGAAAAGAACTTATTTTATTTACAGCCTTGGGGTTACTTATTCGTCTTTTTTAATAGAACAACGTTTGTTGATTTTTGAAGAGTTATCAGGTACTTATCGGGATTACTATGATGCCTATAACGGAACTCTTATTGGGGGAATCGAATACGAATTAGTGCGGAAGCCGAGAATATCTATGATTGCTCAATTTGATTTCTCCATGCTCGGCTCAGATATTAAAAGAAAAGAAGACAAAAACGGTGATTTTGGAGACATCCCAGAAAGAAAAATTGACTGGAGCGGATTTAAAATTGGGTTACGCATGGGGATCTCAAAGGAAATGGTAAAAGACCTCTTCAATAAAGATTGAGAGGTCTTTTTCAACTATCATCACCTCCTTAGCACCCCATTTTTCACTGATTGCCCATTGATCATTAGTCGGTATGCATACATCGACTGCTGCAAGTGACTGAAATCCAAACGATTTTGACCGCCAGTAAGAGCCTGTTGTACAACTAGCTTTCCGCTCATGTCATAGACCATCAGCTTACCTTCCGACTCATAGCCTTCTATTACTATATGAAGACTACCAGCTGCACCGATTGGATTGGGGTATAAATTAATCGTACGGTCCACAGCAGCAGGTTTTGTTGCCTCCTGGCGTGCTTGAGTATTCTCCGAATCTGTGTACAATTTTACCGCCTCAGCACATGCACCTGTGTGCAAAAGACTTACATCTCCTACGAGCTCCGGGGCATTAGAGATGGAAGACCGAGCTATGATGTTTCCATTTCGCAAATAGCGCATTTCATGGCCTTTGCGCTCCACGCGTAGCACATCGCCTGTGTCAAAACTGCCCAGGTAAGTTCGCTGGCTGCCCTCCCTTTTCCAATAAGCATTGTTATACTGAGAAAGCTCAAAGCCATACGCCACCGTTTCGGGGTGATCGTCTGGGTTATATGGCGACAGGCCTATGGCCAGATTGGCTTTGCTGGCATCACCAATGGTCATTTGCAGCCAACCATCGGCATGTGCTGGGATATTGCTGGCTGTGGCTGCACCGGCATTTCCCCATCCGTATTTTGCAGTTTTAACCAGCCGAGTGCTCTCCACTTTCGCACCCTTTACTTCCACCCAATTCACATATTGGGCCGGATTGCCTTTAGAGTCTGCACCCATTTTGCCATCGAAAAGCGTGACGCCAGTGTGTAGCAGTGCCACATCCGCCATGAGCGCAGATTTCGACTGCTGATTACTCGTAGCAATCAATTGTCCGGATTGGTAGTAATAGATCACTGAGGCCTTACGCTCTATTTTGAATACATCGCCCATGGAAAAGGAACCCATATAGCGCCGATCCCCTTTTTCACGGATCCAGAAGGCACGATTGTGTCGAGACAGCTCAAAGCCAAAATCAATACTTGTTGGATTGTTGTTTATATTTTCTGAAGAAAGTCCAAAGGCAAGGTCAGCCTTATCAGGATCTTCGATACGCATCGAAACCCAGCCATCTGATCCGTATGGAATCGTTTCTTCTGAAACTGCCCCGCTATTTCCCCATCCATAAGCGGCGGTTTTGAGTAGCTGACCATACTTTAAATCTGCTCCAATAATTTCCGTCCAGGAAATGGAATTTTCCATCTGAGTCGTGCCTTCTGTGGTAGCTGAAACCTGCTGCGTATACGGCGAGGTACCCTCAGTATTGAATGCCTGTAATTTGTAATAGTACTTCGTAGATGCCTTGAGATCCTGATCTTGAAAGCTTGACTTGTTGGTGCTTAAGGTCATAATGTGCTCAAAGTCATTTCCAGAAACTGTAGATCGAAATACCTTGAATCCCTCTTCATCAGCAGACCGATCTGTCCAGGTCAAAGCGATGGTGTTGGGTCCTTTAGCATTAGCTGACAGTTGATTGGGTGGTGCTGGAGCAGAAGCATGCGTCGAATTGGATCCTTTGACCTTGGTCAGCAGCCATTCGTACAAATTAGGATTGTACATGGAGTGATTCGTACGGTAGGTAGGCCCGGTAATGCTATGTCCGGCCCCCTTCACCTCTGTAAACTTGATTTCCACATTGGGGTTGCGTGGGCATTCTCGGAGGGTTTTGATAGCGCTGCGGCTATGGCCAATGAATCTGCCGTCTTGGGTGCCGCAAAATGCCCAAACCGGGATTTCACGGTCGGCGACTCTACACAGCCTTGATTTGTTGGTCCAATAAGAAAGAGGCGCAATGGCGGCAAAGCGATTGGGCTCGTTTTGATCAGCATAGGCGGCTTCCCAGGTGCCATTGCCTCCTAGCGAGTGTCCGGTCAGGTATACCCGGCTGTAGTCAATGCGATAATCAGCTTCTTCCAGTATATGTTGCCAAAAACGCTCCTGATTGTTGGCTGTCCAGTTGTTCTGCGGGCGCAGTTGCGGACTGATGACTATAAAGCAATGCTCCTTTCCATCCACCGTAAAGCAGAGACTCCCCTGCTCTTCAGCTCGTCGGGAAGGACATCCTACTTTCGCAATCTTGTACAAGTCTGAAGATCCATTGCCACGCTCTCCAGTACCGTGCAGGTAAACAATAAGGGGATATCGTTTTTGAGGGTTTTGATGATAGCCAGGTGGTAAATGCAACAGGTAGCCGTCTACGGCTCCCATTTCGCGGCTTACCGGTGTGGTGTTTTTTAAAGCTGCGTTTCCGCTTTGTGTGTAGCTAGCCGTTGTGATGGTTAAAAGTAAAAACAGGATGATAAGCTGTTTCATTTTGGTTTAGAATTGCTTGTCTCATGGTTATTGGCGTTTAATTCGAGTTGGGTGTTGACATGACTATAAAGGGACAACCCTCGGATTGGCTTATTATTATGTGATGCACCACAAATTTTGAAAAACTCAGTAAATCTTTGTTTAGGCCACCTTGTCAGCAATGGATCAAAAAATGGAATGCTATATTCGCAATAAAAAAGACAAATGCTAAAAGCTGTGATATTTGATATGGACGGTGTGATCATCGATAGCGAACCGCTACACTACCGTGCCTATTACCAGATGTTTGATGAAGTGGGGGTTGATGTTTCTGAGGAACTGTACGACTCTCTCACTGGCAAATCTACGATCAACGTCTGCAAACAGCTAAAAGAAACCTTTAGCCTCTCACACTCACCCGAAGAACTGGCGGCCATCAAGCGAAGGCATTACGATGTAATTTTTGATAATGATAAGGATTTTGATCTGATTGCCGGAGTACGTGAACTCATCGAAGACTACTATCAAAATGGGCTTACGCTGGTGTTGGGGTCTTCTGCCACTATGGCGAGCATCGAGCGTATCTTCAAACGCTTCGACCTAAACAAGTATTTCAAAGCTAAGCTCAGTGGAGCGGACCTTGAAGCTTCTAAGCCACACCCGGAAATTTTCATCAAAGCTGCTGAAGCTACCGGATTTGGAACGGAAGAGTGTATTGTGATAGAGGATGCTACCAATGGCATAGCTGCAGCCAAAGGTGCAGGCATTTACTGTGTGGCTTTTGATAGCGTGCATTCAAAAAATCAAGACTACAGTCAGGCAGATAAAGTGATTAAGAATTTTAAAGAAATCCATTTTGAGCAAATCAAGGAGGTGCTGTCCTAGCCTACAGCATCAAAAACTTGATGGTTTGCCCTGCTATTTTCAAGATATAAAGCTGATTTTTAGATAAGCGTACGTCCATAAGCGCCTGGCTATCAACAAACCATATGTTTTTCTTAACCACCTCTTTTCCGTCAAGGCTGTAAACAGCAGCACCGACAGACCCCTGATAATCAGCCATGATTTTTAGCTGATTGCTATGTGCATGCACAGTGATTGGTCTATCACTTTCAGCCTGTAAAGGTGAACTACCAATACTAAGAGCAAATCGTTCATTGTGCTGACCGGAGGGTAATTCAAAAGAATGATCGGCCAACAAGTGATAAGTCTGGGTTACTTGATCTACCAGGTAAATAGGAAAACCTGTGGTATTGGTTTTCATTTTAATCGACAGACTAGCAGCTGGTTCTGCCTCAATCCCCAGATCTAAAACCATAGGTTCAAGTGGCAAGGCCTGAATGGCCCACTTTTCTTCGTTGAATATGCTGTAGAAAGACAACTGAGGGTTTAGGAGCTTGTGAACATCCAGGCCCGCTTCATTTTCGAAGCTTGCTTCCGTTGAAAAGTTCAGCAGAAGTTCATCCACTATTTTGCCATCAGTTACGGCTATCCGCACCTGTTGACTGCTTTGGCGGTAATAGCCGCCATCACTATTTACTCCGGCAGTTGCTTGCTGCATGGCGGGGGTAAATTGCACCGTCGGGTTATTATTGGTCCCTGTGAAGACATAAAAGCCCTGCATAGACCGAATGTTTCCGTCGAAGGAACCATTGGTGGTGTTGCCAGCAGCATCTACTGAAACGTACACTCCGGCACGTACAGCGCCATTGTTACTACCACCATCATCCCAAAAGTAGAGTGCACCATCGATATGATCTGTAGAATTGGCCGCCAAAAAATCCGTGCGACTAATAGCCGCCGCATAGGGATTGCCCACCAAATGAAACTCAGAACTTCCTGAAAGGGAATAGGAAACACTCCCATGATTGAATTTACCTTGGAGCGAAAGTGTAGGACTTGTCTTATCATAAGCTACAAAATAGCCGGCACCTGGTGTCAGTGGCGTTGAGGTACTTGAAGTGATGTTTACATAGTTGGCACCATCAAACGTATACACCAGATTGGGACTCCCTAAAGAACCAATTGTCGCATTCGAAAAAGGACTACTCAGGATATTGTAGCCACCAGAGTTTTTGGTCCCGTTCCCTCCCATCATGGCTTGCTCTACAATACCCATACCAGTGCCGCTTACAGCGCCCATGATAGCGAATGACACCCCAGAACTCACCGTAAGACTGGCACTAGCAGCTATTTCAAGATCGTGGATGGAAAAATCACCTGTTACCACGGGGAAATTTCCAGAGGCACCCGAGACATCAGGAATAATCACATCATCGGTCTCACCAGGCACTGTACCCGATGACCAATTAGACGCTGTATTCCAATCGGTGGAACTACTACCCGTCCAAGTAAGTGGCGCCTCATAGGTTATAGACAATACTGGCGCAGTACCCTGCTCCTTGCTCCCAAACCTTCTTGCACTGGTGGCAGACTCCTCGCCTATAAGTATCCACCCAAAGTTCGAGCTACTTCCATCTAGCCAGGCCTGAATATCAGCAATCAAACCAGAACTGGAACTAAAAGTCTGATTGCCCGTGCCTGAAGACATAGCCAAGGAGGCTGACGCAGTGCTTTCATAGTCTCCACCGGCATTTGTCCAACTCGAAGTACCAAGCATCGCATCTGTCCATGTTGCATCTGGTGCAATGGCTGTGGCTCCTCCACCTTCTGCACCAGTGGCATCGGAGGTACCCTCTCCCCAATCTTTAGTAAGGCGGTGTAGCGAAAAGGTTTGGCCCGCGGAGGCTTTGCTTGCTTTATTGACATTTAGCGTCAAGGATGCACTGGTAATGGTAGCATCGGTAGGAATCGAGGACAAATCAAATTGTAACAAGGCCCGACGGATGTTTCCAGACTTGGCAGTGTTGGTAATACCAGCGAATAAATAACCTTGCCCATTGGATTTGCTGCCACTTTCGGCAAAAAGCGTGTTGTCTTTAGCGGGGTTGAGCGTAACTGTAGTCTGTGCCTTTACACTGTAAGCAAGCAGACTAGCCAATAGGATGGTAGTGAAAGTTTTCATGGCGGTATGATCTGTTCGTCATAATTATCTGAATTTTCTTTGTGACACCATAGGACACCTTTCGCCTTTCATACTACACATGTTACCCTAAACATGGTATAGTGAAATTGCCAAATGTATTTAGGTTGTACCATGGAGCACGTTCTGACTATGGTTCAGAAAGAAAATTCACTTCCTATAAGTTACTGATAATTAATCAAATAATTAAAGTCATCTACAGCCAGTAAGGTGTCCACCTACCAACGCAGTGTCTTAGACATGCACTCTAGACTCAGAAAACAAATCATAAACTGCCACGAGAGATTCATGGCTATTAGAAGCTCCATATTGCTCATACTCAGTGAAGGCGGAGCGATCTTCAGCGTATACTGGTAAGTACTTACCGTCAAACTCATTCCAAACGACCAGCATAAAGTTGTAACTGATCTTTTTGGATCGTCCTTCTTCGAGCCAGGCATCAAAAACGTCTTCATCGAGGGATTTAGGAAAATCGGCACCGTCAAACATAAGCTTCTGTGTCTTTCAAAAGTAGAGTTCAAAGATGGACATCTTTTTGCAAGGAATGCACACGTCTTGCCATTTCCTACTGCTATTTTGGTAAGATCTTTACAAATTGCGGACCGTTTCAGATTTCAGTCTATGAGCAACATTCGAGTAGTCAGCCAGGGGCCTGCCGGATACATCACCAACGAATACGGCATTCATGAAAAGCCTCCTGCTGGATGGAGCTTTTTGCCGGCGGGTGATGCCGCTGTGACCAGAAAAGTAACAGCTATGGGCGAATGCTGGCGGGTACAGATCAAAAAAGGCAGACGCACCATGTCTAAAGGCATTTGGGCACCTACCCATCACATCACTCAGGCCAAAGAAGCTGTGGACGCCATGCGGTCAGCTCCAGACTATGCCAAAAAACAGGCCTCCGCTGCAAAATCTCGTGCGCGAAAGCAAGAGGCTTACCGACAGGAATTTACAGAAGCGGTAACGAATTACCTAAACTTCCCTACCTGCTATGAAGGCTTGCAGAAAACGCTGGCTGAGTTGGTCACCGAACATGCCATACCGATAGGAAGTGGTACCGTGGCCCGCACCAGTCAAATACCAATAGAAGACCGAGCCGGCAAAGCGGTCATTGCCTGGATGAGGCATCATACCACCAACTACGACAACCTAAAAATAGCCAGAGTGAAAGGTGAGCGGAGAAAAGTGCGCAGACAGCTGGCACAACAGTCCGTTAAAGTGCTCAACTCCTTCCGCAAGGGAGGGCAAAGACCTCCTTCCTGTCCTCTTCTATTGGCAGTGAACAAGCTGAGCAAATAAGCGAACACTTTAAATGGCGTGCTCAAAAAGAAAAAGCTTCCTGTACCGAAGACTCATTCTCCGCTTTGTAAAAAACTGTAGGCACCGATAGCTCGTCGATAGCTGCTTTGAGATTAGTGAAATTGGATTGCGGGATGTGAAGGGGGATTTTGTAAAGCATGGAGTCCTTTTTATCTACTGGAAAAGGGACTTTGGATTGAAACAGATAAGGGATCAACGAAGTGCTGCAAGACAGCCCCAACCGATCGATGGCATAGTCTTCCATAAGCTCTACCATGGTGGTGTTGATATTCTCAAAAAAGGTGACGGTTTCAGCCAGGCGCACCCTTGATCCAGCACGGGATTTCCCTTTTTTGTTGAGGTATTTGATTTGGCTAAAGCCCTGCTTTTTGCGGGTCATGTAGGCCGAAAAGGTAGTGTGATATTCTAGCTCTGTGCCATCCATTAGGCAGATAGCGGCATTCCCCGATTCAACGGCGAGATACAAGGACATGGCTTCATGGTCTACCACCTGCAGGTCGTCAGTTACCTGCAGGTGAAGAGGCAATCTCACATAGCCTATTTCACTTCCATTTTCATTGGATAAATTGATCAAATGCCTGCCATGATCGTAGCTACATTCTTCAAATGCATCTTGTATCAATGGAAGTAGTTCGTCGTGATATAAATGATCCAAACTTCGCTTGAGCATGTCCATATCCGACAAAACTAGGCTTTCTGTCAGACTTTAAAGCTTGCTCCAAAAGGTGTCTATCACTTCGATGACTATCAGGATGATAATGATCCACTCCAGTCGACTACTTTCCCGGTGATGGTTATAAGAAATGTAAATAGCCAGGTTGTCCTCGATGATTTTCAACGTATTGTCTATTTCCCGGTATCGGGGCACCAACTCAAAATGATGCGCTAGCGTGGCGTGTAACTTGTCGAGGTATTCATCTTCCCAGGCTACCTTAGGGCTATCCAGTATGTAGAGATTTTCCGCTATGTTGTTTTTGGCTGTTAGACTTTTGCCGATGAATTGGAGTGCCTTTTTATGACCGAGTTTTACTTTACCATACTTCTGCATATAAAGCGTGTAAGTCTTTAATTCGCTCAAGAGCGCCTGACTTTGCGTATTGTAATGCGCCAAAGCCACCGTTTGGGCCAGGTGCATCATCACCAGCTTATTCGTGGGTACGTCCAGCCTCCCTAACGAAAGTGTATCGAAGCTGAGGCTCAAAGATTGATCTTCGCTTGCGTAAATTACTTCGAGATCATCTTTTGACGGATGCTGATGCAGCTCTGTAGCAAAGGGTTTGAGCTTTTTGAGAAATTCCTCTTCGTCATCAAATCCCGCTAGTACCACAGCGCCGTAGCTCACGATGTATGCATATCGGTTCATTTCAAACTGATAATAGAGCTCGCGAGTACCCGTAGCAATCAGACAATCAGGGTACGTCTGTTTGTATTTGGCCACATCCAGCTTGTCTGCGATGTGGTGGGCTTTAAAGGCCAGATGTAGAGCTTCCATAGATTAGAAATAGTGTTTTGCTCATCTACGTAAACCGTGTACAAAAGTGTCCTGTTGATAGCAGATTTATTTTGTCCTAAAAGCATCCGACGTTGTGCATTGGTATGCACGACATTTTAAGCAGCAATCAGCAGATTTACTTAACCAAATAGTGATTGCATCGTATTTTAGCGAGCATACAAAGATTCCTATGGCTAAAGTACTGGTGCTTTTTGCACATCCGAAATATGAACGATCCAGAGTCAATCGCAGACTTGTGGAGCAAATCAAACACCATGAAGAGGTCACTTTTCATGACTTGTATCAGCAATATCCGGACTTTAACATCGATGTGGTACTGGAAAAAAACCTACTGACTAACCATGATGTCATCATTTGGCATCACCCCTTTTACTGGTACAGTTGCCCTCCATTGATGAAACAGTGGATAGACGTGGTATTGGAATACAACTGGGCTTATGGTCCAAAAGGGAATGCACTACAGGGCAAACAGGTACTGAGTGTAATTACCACCGGAGGAACACCTGAGGTTTATTGTGCCCAGGGAAACAACAACTACTCAGTGAATGAGTTTTTGCGCCCGTTCGAACAAACTGCCAGGCTATGTGGAATGGACTATCTACCTCCATTTGCGGTAATGGGCACCTACCAGCTATCAGAAGTAGACCTGGATACTTATGCAGAAAAATTCAATAAAATACTGACCCTGTTAAAAAACGGCGAGGTAGACTTGTCTAACTCATCCCGTTTTATGAACGATTTACCAGCTCTTAAAAACACTACATCATCATGAGTGGAAGTATCCTGTTTCAAGCCATTATATTTTTAGCGGGTGCCATTATCTGCGTGCCTATCGCCAAGCGCTTTGGGTTGAGCTCGGTGCTAGGATATCTGATCGCCGGAATTGTGATTGGTCCATATGTATTGGGTTTTGTGGGTGAAGAA
The DNA here is from genome assembly GCF_003386095.1 of Marinoscillum furvescens DSM 4134. Taxonomy (GTDB): domain Bacteria; phylum Bacteroidota; class Bacteroidia; order Cytophagales; family Cyclobacteriaceae; genus Marinoscillum; species Marinoscillum furvescens. Next base: position 53,375 of record NZ_QREG01000011.1, read on the forward strand.
GGTGAGGATATTCTTCATTTTGCAGAGTTCGGGGTGGTGATTATGCTGTTTCTGATTGGATTGGAGATAGAGCCAAGAAGTTTTTGGAAAATGCGCAAAGCCATAGCTGGAATGGGTGGTGCACAGCTGGCACTTACATTAAGTTTAGCATACCTGCTGTTTATTACACTCGGCTTTGACTCCAAGGTCTCGCTCGTTATAGGCATGTCCGTGGTTTTGTCGTCTACGGCCATTGTACTCCAAACATTGAAAGAAAAAGGGCTGATGGATACCTCGTTTGGCAATTCCTCGTTTTCCATTCTGCTTTTTCAAGATATCATAGTGATTCCCATGTTGGCCATTATACCCTTGCTATCTTCTGGAAATACTCACGTGGATTCAGGACATGGTGATGAGCTGCACGTTTATTTGCTAGAAGATCTGCCTCTGGGTGTGCAAACGCTGGCAGTAATCCTTTCGGTGGTACTCGTCATACTCGCAGGTCGTTATTTGTTTGTACCGATGTTGAGATTGGTAGCCAAAACACGTCTACGGGAGCTACTTTCCGCGTCGGCCCTTCTGATAGTGCTGGGGTTGTCTTTGGTCATGGAGCTGGTAGGGCTCAGTCCAGCACTTGGCGCATTTCTAGGAGGAGTCGTCCTCGCTACCAGCGAATTTAAACACGAGCTCGAAAGCAACCTGGAGCCATTTAAAGGACTATTGCTGGGATTGTTTTTTATGGCTGTAGGAGCTTCTATCAACTTTATCGTGATCGGCGACAACCCACTAATGATTACCGGATTGGTACTGGGTGTAATCGTGCTCAAAGCAATCGTACTGTTTATTGTCGGCAGCTTGTTTAAAATGAAGCTAGACCAAAAAATTCTTCTCAGCGTGAGTCTGGCTCAAGTAGGTGAATTTGCCTTTGTCTTACTTTCCTTTGCATTCCAACTCAGCATTTTAGACCGAACATATCTGGACATGATGCTGGTAGTAACCGCTCTGAGCATGACGCTGGCACCTATTCTTGGCATCATCAACGAGCGGTTTATCATACCCCGTATAGGCACAAAACGCTCTGCTGAGCGTACTGCTGATCACATCGCTAAAACTCATCGGGTCATATTGATCGGTTTTGGCCATTTTGGGGGTTCGGTAGGTAGGTTTTTGCGATCCTACGGTATAGAAGCCACCATTTTGGATCAGGACTCCAACCGAGTGGACTTACTCCGAAAAATGGGGTTTGAAGTGTACTATGGCGATGCTACCAGACTGGAACTTTTGGAATCTGCGGGGATCGAAGAGGCTGAAGTGGTCATTTGTGCCATAGACAACCCAGACGTATCTGTAGAGCTCGCCAGGGTGCTCAAAGACAAATACCCCCACTTGAAACTCATGATGCGTGCTAAAAACAGAATAGATGCATCCGAACTGTTAAACCTGGGCATTACAAATGTCTACCGCGAAACCTTGGAAACCTCCGTACGCATGGCATCTGATGTGCTGCATCATATGGGTTTTAGAAAATACACCGTCTATCGACAGGCGCAAAATTTCATTAAATACGATGAAGATAGTTTACGCCGGCTGGCTGATTCGCCACGAACTGGAGAGGATTTTATTTTCAAGGTCCGCCAGGAAATCGAGCAGCAGGAAAAGCTGCTCGAAGAAGATCTGCGCAGAGGTATAGTGGACAGTGACCAGCAATGGGACAGTGAACAAATACGCCTGAGCAGATCTAAATCAGCAGAAAACTAACTGTTATTCATACCGTAGTGACTGTACCGGGTTGACCATGGCTGCTTTTAATGTCCGTAGCCCAGCTATAGTCAGTGAGATAGATATAATCACAATGGCTGGAATAAGGAATGTAAATACATCCATGTCTTTGTAGTTTCTAAAAATGGAAGCAATTAACCCGTCGATGAGGTAATATCCCATGGTGACGCCCACTACAGAAGCTATGACGAGTAATATGGCATACCCTCTGCTGATGAGAAATACAATGTGACCCAAACCACCTCCCAGCACTTTTCGAACACCTATTTCTTTAGTTCTGCGTATGAGGTTGATGGACACCAAAGTAAACAGCCCTAAACTGGACAGGATAAATGCTACGATGCCCAGGAAGCCGAAAATAGTTAGAATGTTGTTGTTCACTTCCCGAGCATTGCGCAGTAAATCGTCCTGATAAAAGCCAGCAAAGGTTTTGGTGGGAATTTTAGCATTCCAGGACTCCTCCAGGTAGCTGTAGACTTCTTTTACATTCGAAATATTGGTGCGGGCTACCATAAAGCTATAAGTGCCATCATCCTCGAATTTCAGGCTTTTTAGGCGGATGCCTACTGGCTCCAACGGTGCCCAAAATCCATACATATAGAAATTTTTAACCACTCCTACTACCGTGAGCGTAGTGCTGTCATCCACGACCAGTCGTTGGCCAATAGGGTCTACCCAGTCAAACGCCTCCACCAACTTTTCATTGACCACTATGGAGTTTCGACTGTCCGAAGCTTCCAATTCCTTTTGAAAGGGTCTGCCCTGCACCACTTCCAGCCCCATAGTTTCTATATAGTTGATCCCTACATCCAGCATATCAACGTTCACCTCCTGATCACCATTTTTGAGCAGGCCACCATAATTACCTCGGCCGATGTGATTTTTGGCACTGGCCACTGACTCAATAGCCGGGTTGGCCTCCATGGCAGCAAGAATCTTTTGATACTGTGTATCATTGAGCAAACTCACACCGATGACCTGATTCCGTTCATAGCCCAGATCCAGCGTGTCCTGATACCGCGCATTTTGTATAAAAGCCACACTAGCAAACAATGCAATCACCGTAAAGGTGTACTGAGTGGCTAATAAAAACCGGGTGAGTTTACCTGCTCCGCCAATACTCATACTTCCCCTAAGAATGTTGACAGGCCGGTATTTACTGATATACAGTGATGGATATAGACCGGCCAGCATCGTAGTAAAGATGAGCAAGCCTGCCAAAAACATGTAAAAAGTAAAGTCTTCCATCAACTCCAACTGAAGCTCCATGCCTTCCCACATAGCACTGTACATAGGTACCAGGTAAAGTGCAATGCCTATAGAAGTGATCAGGGCAAGAAAACACACGGCCAGATTTTCGGTCATAAACTGCTGAATCAGCTGTCTTCTGCTGCCGCCCAGCACCTTTCGTATCCCAATTTCTTTGAGTCTTCTGTTGCTATTGGCAATGGCGGTATTGGTAAAATTGAAGCACGCTACCAGCAGTATGAGTAGTGCCATTACCTGAGGGGTAAGCACTGCTGCTGTAGGCATGGCGTCACGCAAGTTGTCCCACCGAATGTCATTCGAAATGTGGGCGTGATTGTTCATTGGAGAAAGCACAAAAGAACTGACAATAAAATCCTGTCGTGCTGCATTTTGAATTGGGATATACTTATCCAATAAACCTTCAAAAGCATCCGCTTGCTCAGGCTGATCAAAGTACAAAAAGGTGTTTTGAGCGAATGCTTCCCAGTTCCCTTTTACATTGTCATCGTACATCCTAAAGCGATTTTCGAAGCTGACCAGTACCTCAAAGTGCACAGAAGAGTTTTGTGGTGCTTTCTCCACTACTCCACCTATGGTGAAATTGAAGCTCATCCCAGTATCATCAAATACCGTCAATACCTTCCCTATCGGGTCTTCATCACCATAAAACTTATTGGCATATTCTTTGGTAACTACCGCATTTTCCAGTTGTTGATAAGCCAAAGGATCACCGGATACAGCTGGAAATGTAAAGGACTCCATAAAGCCTGGCTCCGCATAGCATACGCTTGTATTGAAGATTTTGTCCATGTTGACATCACGTGCAGAAAACACATGACTTTCAAATCGAAACACCCGTGAGGCACCCGATAGGTCATTGCGTATAGCCGGCGCCATAGGCATGGGTATACGTCCGTATTCATGGAGGTCGCCCTGATTTTCGCGGATGCTATGGATTTTATAGATGTGATCTATCTGTGCATGGTTTTTATCAAAGTCAATATTGTACTTGGTATTGAGATAAGCCACGATACAACACGCAAGTGCCAGTCCCAGCCCAACTATATTGATGGCCACATAGACTTTGTTTTTGAGCAAGTTGCGAAAAGCGATAATGAGGAAGTTTTTGAGCATGGCAAGCAGGTTACAGGTAATCAGAGTTTTACTCTCTTGTAAAAGCCAATCATTATGCCAACCATTTTAACTATCTATAAATCAATGTCATAGATCAGCTTAGTTAGTCTGTCTGTACGGATTTGAACAGAAAAATGTACGGAATTGTGGTCGCTGCTTGTAGCTTACAATCAGTCATATGATGGATTTACTCGATACCACACCGTATTTTGAGCAATTTTTGCTCGTAATAAATTGCTATTGAATGATTTAGAGTATCAAGCTTAATTTGATACTCATGAAAGCACTGGTAATTTATTTAGGGCTCATGCTACCGATTGGCCTTACTGCCGAGAGCCTTGAAATGAGAATTTCAAGGGTGACTTCTCAGTGGAAGTCCGAAATGCAGAAGCTCACCGAATATCAGGGACTGAAATCTTTTTGCGAGCAGTCAGCATACAGAAGGCAGGTCATAGCCATGCTCCACGAAATACATGCCTATCATGATGAATTGGAGAAGTTGCTAACCAGCCCGCACTCCGCACATACCACCCGTGTGGCCCGGAGACTTATCAGGCATTTGGACCATTTAGAAGAACATTATAATGTACATGCGTTTAAGTTGTTTTTCCACGATCAATGTGGGCTCCAACAGAAGATAGAAAGGCGTTCCGCTCATTATAAAGCTGGGTTTGGGGTGCACTCCTACAGTGGTAAAGTCTACGCCCAGGAAGTAGAAATGTATCGGTATATCAAAAAGCTAACCCGAAAAATTGTAAGAATCCGCAAACATGTGGGGCACTTCTATAGAAGAAAACCTGCGTGGGATCACTCTTAAACAAATTTTTACACCAAAACCCAAACAACCATGCCCCGATTTGTACTCCTATTAGTAGCACTGACGTTTGCCATTTATACAAAGATGGACTTGCGCCAGCATACACTAAGCCAGCAGACATATGAGCTTCGCCTTCAACAGGCAGAGCAGCATGCGCAGCAATTTATCAGGACCTTACAATCTGAAACCATGGATTGTCACCTCCAATGCCTGAATTCAGGTGCCAACGTACCCTTCCAGGTGTCAGATTGCGCTTATGAAGTGTTTGAAAAATATCACCGAGCTGAGCTGACGGCCATGATGAACGACCTGGCCGGAGTAAACCTGCGCTAGCTATTACTTTTTAAAAAACAAAACTTAAAGCCTATGCAACCCAAAACCTGGAAAGACATCCTAAATCAAAAAAGAAATACAGCGCTAACGCTGGTATCTGTGTTTATCCTTTTTCTGATGACCTGTGTACTCAACAAGGTACATCTTACTCAGCTAGAAGAGTCTCTGGAAGCCATCTATCAGGACCGGCTGATGGCCAATGGTTACATATATCAGCTTGCGGACCTGCTTCATCAAAAGGAAGCCCTTCTGGTAACTGCGGATAGCTACCAGGCCGAGCAAAACCTCCAACTCAATGACTCCATAGCTTCCTTAATTAGCAGCTATGAAAAAACACGTCTGACCAAAGAGGAAGCACAAGTGTTTGAAGCATTGAAAAAACACCTGCGCATTGCAGAAAAGCTGGAGGCTCAAAACGAGGCACAACCCGCTTTAGTGGCTACCATAAAAACGCGCTATGGAAATGCTCAAAACGCACTTCATCAGCTATCAGGCATCCAACTGTACGAAGGCAAGAACGTATTGAAGGCCTCTAACCAAACGATTGCTTCTAATCGCATGACCGTTCAGCTGGAAATTGGATTGCTCATCATTCTCGGTCTGATGATTCACTTTGTGGTATCATCCCAATGGGTAGTAGGTAAGCCGATGCCTCAATAAGGTGGGCCATTGACTTTGCAGAGCTTTTTGCAAGGTTTAACTTGCGTGAAAATAGCCTTTATGAAAAGCATCGAAAGCCTGGAGGATATAAAAATGCTCGTAGATACGTTTTACGGCTGTGTGCGTAAAGATGAGCTTTTGGGACCCATTTTCTCAGAGAAGTTAGGCGATCATTGGGAAAATCATCTCACCAAGATGTATAGCTTTTGGCAGACCGTCTTACTCGGAACTTATACGTACAGCGGACGGCCTTTTCCCCCTCATGCTCAATTGCCAGTGGATAAGCAGCACTTTGAGCGTTGGCTAGCACTATTTGAGCAAACCGTAGATGAGTTGTTTGAAGGTGAAAAAGCTGATGAAGCTAAATGGAGAGCACACAAAATGGCTGAAATGTTTCAGTACAAGATCGCTTACCTGCGAGAGCACCAAAAACACCCTCTTCATTGACAGTAGTTTTCTTTAGCTTATAAGCCAGCGAACTAATAGCCAGGTGAACACTCCAAATACTGCGAAATAAAGGAATATTGTTCTTTTGGAAGGTTGGAATACATTGGACCGATAGCCCAAATAGATCAGGATGCCTGCTAGCATGGGCACGAACAGGGCTCCACTCAAGGCATATAGTTTTTGCATTTTTGCAAATCCTAGTGGCAGACCACATATAGGCACTAATGCCAGCAAGGCCAACGATCGGTTATAGGTTTTGGCTGGAGTAGTGGCAGGTAGCAAACGCTGCAGTACATCAGCATACAAATAAGGAACACTTTGCCATACCCCCAGCAAGCTGCTAAAAATGGCCGCAAAAGCACCAAGACGGAAAATCCAAGCCACCAATGGCCCGGAGTGGGTCTCTAGCTCTGCAGCTAGTTGTACCAGCAGGCTAGCACCCCCTCCCTGTATTTCTATCCGACTGCCTATGATAACCATACCTACTCCCAATAGCACCGTGGTACCGTAGGCCAGGGCAAGATCTATCCGGGATTGACGCAATCCTTCCCGTCCTTCTCGTTGATGTTCGCGAATCCAATAGCCATAACACAAGACCGTAACCGTACCTCCTACACCTCCCATAGTGGCTATAAACCAGCTCAAATCAGTAGAAGAAGATTGCCAAAACCCTGAAAAATCGTCAAAGGCAAAATCCAGTTTGAAAAGGGTGAAGCATACAGCTACTACCATCAGAGCCACAGACAAACTCATGATCCGCTCAAAGGCAGTAAAGCCACCTACCTTTACTAGCAACCAGCCCGTCAAACTCAACACAATGCCAAACACAACCTTTGCCTTTCCCGGATCATCAAAAACTGGCCAGATTGCATGAACCGCAATGCCATTAGCGCTCATGAGGGCTACAGCTACCGTAAAACTCCAAACAGTCAGATATACCAGGAATGACCAGCCCACAAGTTTCGATGTATTGAGCAAAGCCCCTTCTATGAGGGTGCTGTTGGTATCCAACTGCCATTTGGTGAGGCCTTCATTCAGTACAAACTTCATTATTCCCCCTATGACAACAGCCCATATAGCCACCAGCCCAATATTGGACCCGGCTAAAGCCGAAGTAGCCAGGTCTCCAGCACCTACACCAGTAGCCGCTACCAGCAAACCGGGGCCTATCCTGGTAAGTATTCTTTTCATAGCATGCTAATCTAAGCATCATTCAGGGTTTGCGTTGAGTAGAAATCAGATTCTATCTAGTCCTATGAAAAAAATCGATGGTGGAGGCAAGAATGAAAAAAAGATCGTAACTTCATCTTCAAGTCTCGATTAGATGCGAAAAAGTCTTTTACATATCATTCTTTGCTCTATTCTGGCATTTGCAGTCACAGATTATATCTGGCTGGAAATGTTTCACGAGGATATCGTATGTATTGATCTCGAACTGGAAAAGGAAAAGGAGCAGGAAAACGAAGAGGAAAAACTCAAAGAGACTGAACACCATGTAAAGAAAGAGCTGTTGCTAATTGGCTTATATCTGGCCAAACACAATCAACCAAAACTTTCTATAGGCCCTGGCTCAGGGTACATTAAAAATGGCAATTCCTTTGCCCCAGACATCACACACAACAAACCTCCTAAGTATCTGGAAATCTGCCAGATAATCATTTACAGCTAAAGTACAATTCGGTCATAATAATTTTTAGCAGACATCATCGATGTACTGCATGGGATAGCTATGTCCCATTCTCTCCAATACAAAACTCAATTGAATTGTACTTATGTCATTATCCACAATTTTAGAAAATTTTGCCCATCCGGCTACCCTCTTTTTCTTTCTCGGCATGCTAGCCGTGATCGTAAAATCTGACCTTGAGATTCCACCTCAAATCGCCAAGTTCCTGAGCATCTATCTGTTGTTTGATATCGGGATAAAAGGAGGTGAAGAACTCTTTCACAGTGGCTTCAACAGCCAGGTGCTCACAGTGATTCTTGTTTGTGTGAGCGCCTCATTTCTGGTGCCATTTGCCATGTATTATATCCTCAACCGCAAGCTGAGCGTGTATGATGCAGGCGCTGTAGCTGCTACTTACGGTTCTATTTCCGCCGTGACATTTGCAACGGCTACTGCTTTCCTTGAAGGCCAAAATGAACCCTTCGGTGGATATATGGTGGCTGGTATGGCCCTGATGGAATCTCCTGCCATCATAGCTGGCCTGATACTTATTCGCCTAAACAACAAAACTGATGAAAGCGAAACAAGATCTGGCAATTTTAATCACATACTCCGAGAATCCTTTTTCAATGGATCAGTTCTCCTGTTAGTAGGGAGTTTAGTGATCGGCTATGTCGCTGGAGAAACAGGCGAAAAGGAACTCAAACCATTTGTAAATGAGATATTCTTTGGGATGCTCAGTCTATACATGCTGGACATGGGACTGTTAGCAGGTCGCAGGATTCGTGAACTTCGCAAAGCAGGTGCTTTTGTTGTTTCCTTTGCAGCACTGTTTCCACCAGCAATTGCTGTCCTGGGAATAGCACTTTCATATGCACTGGGGTATTCTGCAGGGGATGCCTTGCTGCAAACCATACTTTTGGCCAGTGCTTCCTATATAGCTGTACCTGCCGCCATGCGAATGGCTGTGCCTCAGGCCAATATGAGCATACTTCTACCCATGGCTTTAGGTGTGACTTTCACCTTCAATATTGCTCTGGGTATTCCTCTCTATTATTTCATCATTCAAATTTTCTGGTAAAATGAAACTACAAAAAATAGAAATAATTATAGCTAACAGCTTTCTGCAAGACCTTATCCAGCAACTGGAAGGTTGCGGAATTCATGGTTATACGGCTTTGGAGATTTTTCGTGGAAAAGGCACTCAACGCGGCGAACAGCTTTCTGAAGGACTGCTCCCTATTACCAGAAATTCACTGGTCTTTACGATTACAGAAGAGAAACTCTCAGAGCAAGTGATTCAAAAGCTAGACCCATTTATTTCAGAGCGTGGAGGGGTGTTAATAGTCACAGAAGTGACGCATGCCATAGGCATTTCCTAAAAAGAAAGCCCATCTTTAGAGACTTAAAGGTGGGCTTCCAATGGTTTTAACTGTGCCTATTTGCCGTTGAAAAAGATCATGATAGAGATCACAATCGCTACCACGATTACAGACACTACTATATCTTTCCAGTTATAGGATGTTTTATTGCTCGCCTTGTCTTCATCACTAAGCGTACCATAGGTCATTCCGGCCAGTTGCTCTTTGGTTTGAGGAGCTGTGGCAAAACTCACCCCTACGGCCAGAATCACACAAAACAAGAAGAACCACGCACCGAATGTTAGGAAGTTCATGGTGCCCATCGTATGCAGGAAGCTCCCGGGAGCAAAACTGTCTGACAGTACTTCAAGGACAATACGCAAACCACCTACGATAAACCCGACTACCAGGGTAGCATAGGCCCCATGGGCATTGATGCGCTTGTAAAAGATGCCCAGCAAGAATACGGCTGCTATCGGAGGAGCAATGTATGCCTGCACTGACTGTAAGTACTCATACAAAACCCCTGAAATGTTTTGCATGATTGGGATCCACAGGATACCCAGTACTACCACTACGAGCGTAGCCACACGCCCGATGTTTACCAGTTTCTTTTCAGATGTATCCGGTCTTAGTTTTTTATAAATATCTACTGTGAAAAGTGTAGAGCAAGAATTGAATACAGATGCTAATGAGCTCATGAGCGCAGCCAATAATCCTGCAGCAACCAGTCCTCTAAGGCCAGATGGCAACAAATTACTCATCAACACAGGAAATGCCTGATCTGGAGTATCCCAGTGTAATTTACCTTGTGTTTTTAGCGTAAGCGCTACGATACCTGGCACCAAAAACAAGAATACAGGCAATAACTTAAGAAACGCACCCCAAATCGCTCCTCGCCTGCCTTCTTTCAGGTTTTTGGCAGTAAGTGTTCGTTGTACGATATACTGATCTGTACACCAGTACCAAATCCCGACAATGGAACTGGTAATCACCAAAGATGGCCATGGAAAGTCAGGGTCTGTGGCCGGTCTCCACATATTAAAGTACTCCTTACCCAATGTTGACTGCATTTCAGCCCAGCCGCCTACTTCGTTGAGACCGATAAAGGTCAGTGCAGCGGCTCCAAATACCAGCACGATGGCTTGAAGGGTCTCGGTATACACTACGGCCCGCATACCACCAAATACAGTATACAACCCTGTAAGTACTACAGTAGAAAGTGCACCTACCCAAAAGTTGATTCCCAATAGTGAGGCTACTACCACCCCACCAGCATAAATGGTTACGGATATTTTGGTGAGGATATAAGCTACCAGAGATACCACTGAGAGAAACCAGCGTGATTTAGCACTAAAGCGCTTTTCCAGGAATTCTGGCATGGTAAAAACTCCGCTACGGGCATAAAAAGGCAAAAACACCCAACCAAGCAACAATACCACCCAGGCGTGAATTTCATAGATAAGCATCGGAATCTTATTTCCAGCGCCAGCGCCAGCCAGACCTACTACATGTTCAGATCCAATGTTGGAGGCAAAAATAGAAGCTCCGACTACAAACCAGCCCACATTACGGCCCGCCAGGAAGTAGTCCTCAGTATTATTGTTTTTTCGGAAAATGACCCAAATGGCCACCCCGAACAAGATGATGAAGTAGATGGATATAAATACCCAGTCCAGCGTGTCTAAACTCTTCATTGTTCGTTAGAGATTAAAAGTTTAATAAAATATTGCCGGGGCAGGGGCATTTGCTTGGCAATATAAACGATCTTCTTAGCTTTTGGTAATAAAAACGTATTTCGTAGTGCTTTTGTAGACATCTCCTGCCCTAAGCACTACCTCTGGAAAATCAGGCTGATTAGGGGAATTAGGAAAATGTTGGGTTTCCAGACAAAAACCACTTCTGTGTCCATAGTTCTTTCCGCCCTTACCAGTAATGGTACCATCCAGGAAATTTCCTGAGTAGAACTGGATGCCTGGCTCCGTAGTATAAACACTCACCTGTCTCCCACTCTTAGCGTCAAACGCCGCAGCAGCAAGGTTTAATCCCTTTTTCTCCTGATCAATTGCCCAGCAATGATCAAAGCCTAATCCATACGCAATTTGTTGATTATCGGCATTAATGTCCTTCCCAATTCTCTTGAAACTTGTAAAGTCAAAAGGTGTGCCTTGTACTGACCTTAGTTCGCCAGTAGGAATCAACGTACTATCTACCGGTAAAAACTTCTGAGCGTTAATCATCAGCTCATGGTCCAATATATCTGACTCCCTTCCAGTGAGATTAAAGTAAGTATGCTGAGTTAAATTGACAATGGTCGTTTGGTCTGAAGTAGCATGGTAGTCTACGATAAGCTCATTATCATTTGTCAAAGTGTACTGTACTTTTACATCCAAGTTACCTGGGTAGCCTTCTTCCATAGCTGGGCTTAGATACTCCAAAGTCACTGCCACTCCATTTTCAACAGCAGCTTCTTTTAATTCCCAAACTACTTTGTCAAAACCCCTTTCACCGCCGTGCAAGTGATTGTTTCCATCATTTGTCGCAAGCGTGTACGTTTTTCCTTCCAGTGTAAACTGACCACCTGCTATCCTATTCCCAAACCTACCGATGAGTGCTCCGAAGTAGGGGTTTTTCTCTAAATAACCTTCTAAGTCATCATAGCCCAGCACAATATCATCGAAATTACCTTTTCGATCCGGTGTTTTAATACTAGTTATAATACCTCCATATGAAATTACTTTCATAGAGAACCCATTCGCATTGGTGAGGGTATAGGCAAAAACTTTGGTACCATCATCTAGTATACCAAATAACTCCTTCTGAACAGCTGTTTTTACATGAGACTCATTTGTTTTTTTAGAGTTGGTACATCCTGCCAAAACCAGAAACAAAATGATCAGTGTGAACAGGTGCATATTAAGTTGCTTCATTTCAATGGTTGAGTTTTGAGATTAGTGAATGTGATAATATACCTCATTCCAACGAAGTTTCTCTTTAAATTCGCGCACATTGGTGTTTTGATCAATAACTACCAACTCCACATCCGCAATCTCAGCAAAATCTTCTATGTATTCTGTATCTAAAGCTTTACTGAATACCGTGTGATGGGCGCCTCCAGCATGTATCCAGGATTGAGCAGCCACTTCGAGGTTTGGTCTGGGATCCCACAATACTCGTGCGACAGGCAGTTTGGGTAATTCTTGTTCTGGCTTTACAGCGTCCACTTCATTCACAATCAGCCTAAACCTGCTTCCCATATCTACCATCGATACGTTAATGGCCTCTCCGGAATCTACATCAAAGACCAGACGTGCCGGGTCGTCTTTTCCTCCAATTCCTAATGGGTGCACTTCGCACTTTGGTTTACCCAATGCAATGGAAGGGCATATTTCGAGCATGTGTGAGCCCAACACCCGAGAGCGCCCATTCCTAAAATCATAAGTATAATCTTCCATAAACGAACTACCGCCCTCAAGTCCCTGGTCCATTACTTTGATGGCATAGAGCAATGCCGAATGCTTCCAGTCTCCTTCCGCACCAAAGCCATACCCTGCTGCCATCAGACGTTGTGATGCTATTCCTGGTAGCTGCTTAATGCCGTGCAAGTCTTCAAAAGTATCTGTGTACGCTCCAAAGCCACCATCTTCTAAAAACGCCTTTAGCCCCAGTTCGATTTGTGCTGCATCTTTTAGTGATGCACTTTTCAAAACATCATCGCTTATCACGTAAGTATCCTGATAAATTTCTAACAAGGATTTCACCTCTTGCTCACTCACAGCTTCAATAAACTTGACAACATCCCCTACACCGTATCCATTTACTGAAAAGCCAAATTTCATTTGTGCTTCCACTTTATCACCTTCCGTCACAGCCACTTCACGCATGTTATCACCTATTCTCGCCAATTTCAGGTTTTGTAGAGCATGCCAACCGGCAGCCACCCTGGACCATTTACCCAGTGCCTGTTGTGCTTTTTGTGCCTGCCAATGACCCACAATGACTTTACGGTTTTTTCGTAGGCGACTAGCCATAAAACCAAATTCTCTACCTCCATGTGCTGATTGGTTTTCATTCATGAAATCCATATCAATTTTGTCCCATGGAATCTCGTCGTTAAACTGGGTATGAAAATGAACCAATGGTTTTCGAAGAATTTGCAATCCTCGAATCCACATTTTAGCAGGAGAAAATGTATGCATCCAACTCACAATACCTACACAGTTTGCCGAATTGTTGGCAGCCTCGCATACTTGGTAGATTTCTTCGGGACTTTTTACCACTCCTTTATAATGTACGGCTACAGGAATGTGCGTGCTTTTATGCAGAGCGTCAGCTATTTTTTTAGAGTGATCTGCTACGTTTTGAAGAATTTCATCACCATAGAGGTGCTGACTTCCAGTGACAAACCAAATTTCAAGTGTATTTAATGTGATCATTTATCTCTTATTTTTGACCGTAATAGGCGTTTTTCCCGTGTTTTCTTTCGTAATGCTTGTTGACCAATGCTTCTTTAAGCCTCGGAGCCTTTGGGTTGATCTGTAATGTAAGAAAGGCCATCCGTGCGAGTTCTTCCATTACTTTGCTGTTGTAGACGGCTTTTTCTGCGCTTTTCCCCCAGCTAAAGGGGCCATGGTTGCCCAAAAGTACCATCTCCACTTCCTCATAGGATAATCCTTTTGATTCGAAACAGTCGATGATCTGCTGTCCTGTCATATGTTCGTAATCTCCCTGGATCAGTTCATCGCTCATCGGTGGAGCGCAGGGTATATCCGCCGTGAGGTGATCTGCATGTGTGGTCCCAAAATTTGGAATATCCATCTGAGCCTGAGCCCAGGCTACAGAGTAGGTCGCATGTGTATGCGATATACCTCCAATTTTATCCCAGGATTTATAGAGAAAAGCATGTGTTTTGGTATCGGATGAAGGACGCATTTTGCCTTCCACCAGCTGGTTGTCAAAATCTACAACTACTATATCCGACACCTGCAGTTCCTCATATGGTACCCCACTTGGTTTGATGGCAAAAACCTCTTTCTCACGGTCTACCTGACTGACATTTCCAAAGGTATAAACTACCAGATCAAGTGCTGGTAGTTGCATATTAGCTTCGTAGCACGCTTCCTTTATGTTTTGATAAGGTGACTTCATCGGCTTAGATAATTAAATAGAGGACTCTACAAACCCTCCTAGTTTTTGATAATTGCTATAAAGATTCTGGTATTGTTTTACCAATTCTGGTTGTGGATGGTAGGTCTTCTCAAACCCATTGCCCATAGCTGCTATGGCTGATTCTGTATTTGGGTACAAACCGGCAGCTACAGCCGCGTACATTGCCGCACCTAAAGCGGGGGCCTGGTCTGACACTGCTACTTTTATAGGCATATTGAGCACATTGGCTAAAGTCTGCATGATGAACGTTGATTTTTTGGCCACTCCCCCTATACCCACTATTTCTTTGATGGGCACACCCTCCGTCTCAAATCGGTCTACGATTAGCTTTGAGCCATAGCAAATGGACTCAACCAACGCTCGAAAAACATGTGGAGCCTGGGTGCCAAGACTTAAGTTCATGATAGCTGCCTTCAGGTTTTGATTAGCATCTGGTGTACGTCTGCCATTTACCCAATCCAGCGCAAGAGGAGCTGACTCGGCTATAGGTGTTTGCTCTGCCTGTGTAGAAAGCTGAGTAAGAATCTCTTCTTTGAGTTCTTCAATATCCTGTGGAGAAAGTTTGCTTGTAGCCAAGTGATCTAGAGGCCAGCTAAGCAGGTTTTTAAACCAGGCCAACACATCCCCAAATGCAGACTGACCAGCCTCCAGACCGATTAGGCCGGGTATGACCGCCCCATCTACCTGCCCACATATTCCATGTATGGTGCGTTTGCCTACTACTTCTTTTGAAGACACGATAATATCACAAGTAGAAGTACCCATGACACGCACAAGCGTATGTTCCTTTACTTCAGCGCCGATAGCACCGGCATGGGCGTCAAAAGTTCCCACGGCTACCACTGTATCTTCAGTCAACCCCAGTTTCTGTGCCCATTCACTGGATAGGCGTCCAGCTGCCTGATCTGCAGTATAGGTCTCTGTATAAAGCCGCTTTTTTAAGTCGACAAGGTATGGGTCTAATTGTCCCAAAAACGTATCTGAAGGCAAACCACCCCAGCTCTCGTGCCACATGGCCTTATGCCCAGCTGCACAACGTGAACGCTTTAACTCATTTAGTTTTTCTCCTCCTGTGAGCAAATAGGTCATGTAATCGCAGTGCTCCACCCAGCTGTAAGCCTGCCTTTTTACTGCATCATCTTGTCGTACAATATGAAGAACCTTCGCCCAAAACCATTCAGATGAATAAGTCCCTCCCACATAGCGGGTATAATCCTCCCCTCCCCAGGTTTTGGCGAGCTGCGTAATTTCCTCGGCCTCAGCAATGGCGGTATGGTCTTTCCATAATACCATCATGGCATTTGGGTTTTGAGAAAATTCAGGAAGCATAGCCAATGCCTCTCCTGATTCATTTACCGGAATAGGTGATGATCCAGTAGTATCTACACAGATACCTTTTATCGCTGAGGAGTTTACATCACAAGCTGCTACAAGCTCCCTAATGGTAGATTCCATTCCATCCACATGATCCAGAGGATGTTGCCTAAATTGATTTTGCTCAGGCTTACAATATTTGCCCTCCTTCCACCGCTCATACCAATGAACTTTAGCTCCAATAACCTCTCCATTACTGGCATTTACCAATACCGACCTAACGGAGTCCGAACCAAAGTCTAATCCAATAACATAGCTATTTACCATCCCAATACTGTCAAATTTTCATACTTACGCTAATATAATGGAAATGTGTTTATTAGTGTATTTACAACACTTATAATTTTGAAATAAAGAAACAGCTATAAACCTTTACACCTGCTAGAGGCCTATGACTCCCTGGTATTACTTGATCTTCAATACAATTACTGAAGCTTGAGGAATGGACACTTCCAATTTTTCTTTTCGTTTTTTAAACGAACTAAATGACACTTGTGAAATTTTGGAAGGGTTATCGAAGGTATTATGATCTTGTAAATGGTCTGAACTCAAGATTTGACCAGTGATTGATTTTGCTTTTAGATCTGTCAACAACAGATCCACTTTGACCGACTTAGTGACATGTATATTTACCAATGAAATATGAACCTCGCCTTTGTCATTCAACGAAGCAGAAACTGAAACTGCAGGTAAGGACTTTCCTCCCATTTCATAAGAGGTATTATTGTTAAGAGATACTGGTATAAGTTTAGCATCTTGATGCACCTTATACATATTCATAACATGATAAGTAGGCGTGAGCACCAATTTCTCTTCTTTCGTAAGTAACACAGCCTGTAGGACATTAATGGTTTGAGCAAGGTTGGCCATTTTCACCCGATCTGCGTGATTGTTAAAAATATTTAGTGTGGTGCCTGCGATCATAGCGTCACGCATGGTATTCTGTTGATATAAAAAGCCAGGATTGGTACCTTCCTCTACATTGTACCATCCTCCCCACTCATCTACGAAAAGCGCTATTTCTTTTTCAGGATCATACTTATCCATTATGGCGCTATGTTTGGTCACTAGCGTTTCCATGTTTAACGCTCGCTCCATTGTAGTAAAATACTGGGATTCGTTAAAGGCTGTTGCTGAACCTTTATCATTCCAATCTATGACTGCATAAGAGTGTAGCGCTATTGCTTCGATGAGATGTTTAGGAATATCCCTCATCATTATTTCCGTCCAGTGATAATCATTATCACTGGCCCCGGAGGCTATTCTGTAAAGACCTGCGCTGTTGGACCAATCCACCATAAATGTGGCATATTGCTTGTAGAGGTTAGCATAATACTCGGGAGTCATATTTCCACCACACCCCCACATTTCGTTACCTACTCCCCAGTACTTAACATTCCATGGTTTATCTCTACCATTTTCCTTTCTCCATTTGGCCATAGGGCTGATACCATCGTGGTTTACATATTGTACCCAGTCAGCAAGCTCTTTTACAGTTCCACTACCCACATTTGCCGCCAGGTAAGGCTCTGCTCCTAAAACCTCGCACATGTTTAGAAAATCATGAGTACCAAAACTGTTGTCTTCCACAACTCCGCCCCACCATTGATTCACGATAGTAGGTCTCTTGTTTTTGGGTCCTACGCCATCTTTCCAATGATATGTATCAGCAAAACAACCTCCTGGCCATCGCAATACAGGGATTTCGAGATCCCTCAACGCCTCTATCACGTCCAAACGCACACCATTTTTATGTGGGATCGTTGTATTGTCTTCGCCTACATAGAACCCATCGTAGATACACCGCCCCAAGTGTTCGGCAAAATGTCCGTAGATATTTTTATTTATGGTATGATTAATCTGGTCTTCAAAAAGCTCAACTTCAACCTGAGCAATTACCGAAATTCGAGAAATAAGAATGATTGATGTTATCAATAAAAAATTTTTCATGGTAGGTATGTGTTAGATATTATTCATGTTTCAATATACGACTTTTAAGTGTACTTAATACATTATATAAACATACCATACCCCTATCGGCCACAAACAACCTATTTATCGTTCATATTTAAATAATTTCAGCTTATTAAAATTTGAAAGTACTTGTGGATTTTTAGGGTTAGAATGACTTAATTGCCCTTTCTTTTTGGTACTCACCCGATATCCTAAAATATGACTCAATATCAAGATCAAACCCACTTACTGGTAGCGGTTGATTGCATCATCTTTGGCTTTGACAATGAAGAGCTGAAACTTCTTTTGATTAAAAGGGATTTTGAACCTGAGCGTGACAAATGGTCCTTAATGGGTGGGTTTCTAAGGCCCCAGGAAACGGCTGATGAAGCTGCGAAGCGAGTACTTCACCGACTCACAGGCTTACAGGATGTATATCTCGATCAGGTACATACTTTTAGTGCTCCTGGCAGGGATCCTGTAGAACGCACAGTTTCAATTGCCTACTACGCCCTGATTAATATTGAAGATCACAATGAGGAGCTATCTGAACAACACGGTGCGAAGTGGTTTAGTCTGAAAGAAGCGCCAAAGCTCATTTTTGATCACGAGCAGATGGTAACAGCAGCCATTCAAAAGTTACGCTACAAAACCTCCGTGCAGCCCATTGGTTTTGAACTCTTGCCAGAGAAATTTACCATGCGCCAGCTTCAGAAGCTCTACGAGGCAATTCTCGACGAAGAGCTTGATAAACGCAACTTTGTAAAGAAGATCAATCAGCTAGACATCCTGACCAAACTGGATGAAAAAGATATGACATCCAGCAAAAAGGGATCTTACCTTTTTCAATTTGATCAGAGCAAATATGAAAAACAGGCGAGCAAAGGGTTTTCGCTCAAACTAGCCAATCAATTGTGATTAATTGGCTGCTACATTAAAGTCCTGCTCGTATAAGGTTTTCATTGCAGCAGCAACATATACTAGCGGAGCATTCCAATTGATGGCTATTTCGTTCGTACTATAGCTACACAGCTCATCGATATAACATTTTGCAGGTGCAGTATCTGGATAGTAACTCAGCCCACAGTCTTGTGATCGATTGTGGGGATTTGGACCACCTACCAGCCAGCCTGGAATAGGTGCGGCTATTCCATCTGCCTCAGAAAGGCGATGATGAATTCTTTGGGGTGATACCACACCGAAACCCGTGACAAAACAGTAGCCGGTGGCATTCTTACCCAACACATAATCCAGGCAGGATTGTGCGGCTTCAAAAAATTCTCGATGCCCTACCAGTCGGTAGGCATTGATCATGACCATCGCCTGATTTAGAATATAGGAATTACTCCCCCATTGAAACTGATCTATGGGAACCCGATAAGCAGACGCTCTCCATTTTTCGACCTGTGCTTTTGCTAGTTGAAGCAACTTATCCGACACCTGCTTGTGAAAGGTATTGGGTAAATCCGGACAACTTGCCAATGAAAAAATAGCCAGTGTTTCCACTGAAGCCCAATTGGGCACAGAAAAATGACCAAACTGCTCCAGGTCAATCGCCGCGAGATACTGCTCATCTTCAGTTGCCAGATAAAGCTCTGTTGCCGCCCAAAGAAATTCATCCTGTAGTTGTTTATCTCCATATTCACCGGTTTTTACAGCAGGGTATTCTGTAGAATTGGTATATGCCTTATGAGGGTTTTTTGAGGCCCATGACCAGGCATATTCAGCTTTATTGAGCAATCGCTTTGCCATTACGCTATCCACTTCCTTTAGACTATGATAGCTACGAGCTAGTACTGCAGCAAAATTCAAGGATGCTGCCGTTCCTTTGGCAACTACATATCGTGTGCTATTTGCATCATGCGGAGGCACAAAGCCTTCAAAATTGGCAGTAGTTAGCTTATGATATACTCCTCCATCATTGGGGTCTTGCATTTGCTCCATCCATCGGAGGTTCCATAAAACTTCATCGAGAATATCCGGATTGGCATTGTTACTTTCCGGAATGTTTAGCTTCATGTCCAGAAGAGAGCTTTCATAGTGCTCCAGCGCCAAAAGCAATGTGTAAGTTGTAATTCCAGAGTTGACCACATATTTGTTGTAATCACCAGCATCATACCAGCCAAATGGTGCCTTTATCACCTGATCTTTACCTCCATGTGTGTCTACTGCTGAAACATGCAGCTGAACCGCGGTATCGGGATGTCCCGCTTTACGAGCAAATTCTCCTGCGTGCTTAGCTTCCAAAGCAGTGGATGCCCGATTGTAGTAGTATGCCTTGATACTTGCCTTGAGCAAGTTGTCATAAGGCTTAGCGTTGATCTGAAATGGGTGCGACTTTACTCCACCCGACCGAAGTTGGAATGTGCCTGACTCTTGAAAATCTGAGAAATCTGCAATGGCCACTTCCTCCTGAGAATACTGCCAGGTAGCAGCAGGTAACAATGCCGCAGTGTAGACAATCTGCTCATTTGTGTTCAGGATCTCAAATGAATCCCGATTTGGTTGAACCAAAACAGCTTGTTTCTGACCGTTCGTGAGATAGCCAACCTGATTGACACGGAAAATTGGTGACTGCTCCGATGAGCCTTTTGAGGGCAGGTAGCAACCATTCATAAGCAGCGCAGTGATCATGACGAGCACTACTGTGCAGATATTTGAAACAGAGGGGCTAATCTTCATGGTATTATGTAGGACTGTTACAAAAAACATTCTCCAGCGAGCCACCCTTGTGGGTATTATTTTCAGTGATCAAACGAGCTCGCTGGAAAATGTCAAAAATCAATTATTCAAATCCTATGCGATCTGCATAGATTACGGAAGAGGTGATCCCATCAACCTTGAGAGCAAAACGAACAACCTGAGACAAATCGGTGGTTGAATAATTGGCCAATGGAACTTGGTACTCTGTCCATTCACCTTCTACTAAAGTGACCGTATTGTAATCATCCCAGTTGTCATTCAAAATACAAGCAACTTGTGCTCCATCGGTACCAGGGCCTCCATATAGCGCAAATGAAAAGCTCGTGCGTGTACTGGCATCTATAGCTGGATCTATCCCACCTACAGAAAGTCCCCCACCATTGGTAGTTTCAAACTTCCAGCTTACCTCACCGCTATAGACCTGTTCTTTATTTGCAGGATCAGAGGTGGCCGCCTCCCAGCTCCAATCTCCACCACCTGCGGCAGTTTCATCATCAAACAGGCTTACTGGAAGTGGTGCAGGTCCACCCATATCAAACCCTACTCGATCTACATAAATCGTAGTACCAGCGACTCCTTCCACCTTGAAAATAAATCGTGTGATGTTTTGAAGGTTTACCGTGGCATAGTTGCTAAGGTCTATTTCATAAGAAGTCCATTCGCCTTCTTTAAGGGTAACACTATTGTAGCTGTCCCACTTATCAGCACCATCCGAACCAAGGATACATGCGAGCTGAGCTCCGTCAGTTCCTGCTCCTCCAAACACTGAAAAGGCAAACACTTTTTGCTCTGAAGCATCTACACCCGTAAGTCCGCCAGCAGATACTCCACCATCGCTATCCGTTGTAAATTTCCACGAAACGTCTCCTGAGAAGAATTGCTCAGTGCTGGCTGGATCGGATTCTACAGTATTCCAGCTCCAGTCTCCCCCACCAAATTGAATGCCGTCATCATATAGTGTGACTGCCAAAGGTTTGGGTCCTTCTCCGGGTACCAGCAAGTTTGCGCCAAGCAGGCCTTCATAGTCATGAATGGTTTTGTAGGTGATACCACCATTTTTAGCTCCTTCCGGAACCCCTACGACAATTTCCGTAGCACTATGAGCGGTGAAAGATGCGGCAGCCACAGGATCAACTCCCGGAAGAGTAAGTGACGCAACGAGATCCAGGTTTGTACCTGTGATGGTGATATCGTCGGTGCCCGGCACTGCGGGCTCAGGAGATACCGATGCACCCATAGGTAGCTGTATAACGACCTCTTGTGAAGTGGTCACTTCCACCGGAGATACTTGTCTTAGCACCATGCTACCTCTCTCTGTTTGCTTTGGCACGGCCAAAACGATTTCTGTAGCCGTATGTGTCTTAAACCCTGCGGCACCTACTATCTGATCACCAGCAAATAAAATAGATGTTACCAGATCTAGATCCGTACCCGTAATGGTCAGGTCTGCTGTATGTCTTACTTCTGCAGGACTCAGTGCCGTCACTCGTGGCAATGTGACCTTTAGCTCCTGCTCCGAGGCAAAAGTTAGAGGCTCGGTACCTCCTGAGCTAAATACCAAAAAGCCTGTTTCTGCCTCCATTGGCACTTTCACTTTCAGCTCGGTCATGCTCTGAGACTCAAACTCATCTACCAAAAGTCCATCTTTGAAGGTGACTGTCTCGATCCAGTTGAGCATCTCACCTGTGATGGTCAGTGTACCGCCAGGTTTCACTTCATCATCTATAGTGCTAATAGTCACCGGCACCTCAAAACTCAATGGTGTCTTTGAAACTACATCGCCTTTACTGGATTTAAGGGTCACCAGGCCTGCCTCGGCCTCCCGTGGTACTTTGATTTCTATTACCGTGGAAGATTTAGAAATAAAATCTGTCACAGACACTTCAGGAGCAAGCATGATGCTGCTCACTTTGTCCAAATTGAGCCCTATGAACTTGATAGTATCTCCGTGGTGGACTCCTGATGGACCGAAACTCAACAGTACCACTTCATCTACTGTAGGCTCTTCCTCGTCGCAGGCAGTAGTAAGCCCACCCACGATTAGCAACATAAGCAGGAGCTTTACTCCCCACTTATTCTGAACTATTAAATGTTTCATCTTGATTCTTTTTAGTAAGGAGTTTATTGTTCTACAATGCGCACATTATCTATATAAATCTCAAATGGACTATTGTCAGCCATAGGCGCTGCCAGTACCCAAAACGACAGCCCGCCAGTATTGTCCGGGTTCCACTTAGTAGCTGATGGAGTATATTCCACCTCATCGCTATCATTCATGTCCATGTCATACATAAAATCTGTCAAAGGAATGGTGACAGTAATCCAACGGCCTCCCGTATCAAAGTTTTGATCAGCAGCCGCCCACGGGCCCCATATGGCTCTCGGATTGAAAGCGTTCGTCCATACTTCCTGGTTACCAGCATTGTCCCAAGGTGAAAAGCAAATGTTGAGATAGGAAGCATACCAGCTTATTACCTTCGCTTCAAACTTCAATACATAGTTTTGTGGTTCGGCAGGTATAGGTATCAGGCTACCCTCAGGACGTCCGGCAGCCTGCCCCCAAAACTGAGATTCATAATGATTGTCTCCTACAGGTCCCTCTTCACGAGGACTATCCGCACTGTAGTTTCCACTCAGCTTTAGGTAATTGCCATCCAAACTGTGCTGGTCGGTTACATATAACCCTGGTCTCCAGCTGCCATCTGCATTTTTGTCATCATAGTTTAAGAAGATGTTACGTTCATCTTTATAATGAAAACTGGTTTCTGTAGTACCAAAATTGGTGCTTACCGTCAATGGACCTGATTGAGCTCCCTCTGGTATGGTCACCTGAAGTGTATTTTGATCTACTACTTCTACAGATGCTTCCACATTGCCCGTAAAGCTTACGGTAATAGGTTCGAAAAAGAAGTCTCCGGTAATTGTGGTAGTACTTCCCACTTCAGCATACTCATGCGTCATGCTGCTCAATACAGGTTCAGATATTGCCACCTCAAAATCATAAGCAAGCGTACTACCGTCTTTGAATACGATTTGAATGGTATTCGTGACCTCAGTAGGCGCCTGGTTGGGTATATCTACAAAAATTGCTTGATCCGTGATATAGGTTGGTATCAATACGGCTTGCTTGTCATTAAACCACAGCTCTCTTGCTCCTCCAAGGTTTTCTCCAACTACCACTATGAGGTCTCCTAAAAAGGCCCCTGCTAACAATGAATCGGAACTCTCTGGATTAGCCACCCGCACATAATGAATGGCCGGGCTGCCTGTATCATCGTCTTCACAGCTACTCATCAATGCTACAACGAGCATAAGGGGAAGTAGCAGTGCTAATCTGTTTTTATATAATTTTTTCATCTTATTTTATCTTTTATAGTTGTGCCAAGTACCACAAGTTATTACTACCATCTTACTGCGGAATCTCAAAAGGAACTGCTTCCGCATCAGGTCCCAGGTTTGGATTATTGATGAGCTCCGTAACCGGAACTGGCAAAAACATATCCTCTGGCGAAACAACTACGGGACTTTCTGGAGCCTCGGCGATGTAGGCCGACTCATCATTCGCATCAGCAGTAGATCCATCAGGAAGCACCACCGTGTGGGCTCTTCTTTGATTATTGAGATAGGCCAAAGCCCCTGCTTCATCACGATAGTACAAACGCTTGACATCCAGCCAATTGATCCCTTCTGCTGCAAACTCTACTCTACGCTCTCTGAGGATGTCAGCATAGGTAATGACAGCACGAGTATCCAACCCGGCACGCGATCGGATGGCATTGTAATATTGAAGGGCTTTAGCATCGGTGGTGGAAGAACCCGTACCAATGGCTGCCTCTGCATAGATCAGGTACACATCAGCCAGACGAAGCATATACTGATTGAGTGGTGTTGCCTGATTGACCACTGGAGCTCCAATATCATCCTGCGTTCCGACAATGTATTTTCTTACGTTGTTACAAACTGGTGCTTTATATTCCAGCTGATCACCATTGTCATCAGTATTGACAATATGGTATTCATATCCGCCTTCTTTGCTGTTGATGTTTGGATATACATCTCCATTCATCATAAAGATGGCCGGTCTTCGCAAGTCTTCGAATACACTATCCTCAGCGCCATCATTGGCATCTAGAGCTCTCACAAAATCATAGGTCATGGACTTACCTCCACCCCAGGCCTCAGAGTTTCCTGTGATGAGGCTACTGCGCGCAAATACTGCTTGTCGGCTATTGCCTGTGCCCCAGGCACCTGAGATCCATTGAAGTGCAAACAACGATTCAGCATTATTCTCATTTTCCACCTTAAAAAGGTCTTCATAATTTTCCATGAGTTCTGCACCACTATTCATGATCACGTCATCTGCAAGCTCCATTGCTTTCGCAAAGTGTGCCGCAGCATCACCCGAGCTAAGATTTGATCCCATGGTCAGATATATTTTGGACAATAAGCCCTTCGCAGACCAGCTGGTCAACCTCCCAGGCTGATCACTGCCAGGCAGATGCTCCGCAGCAAACTCCAGGTCACTTACGATAAACTGATAGATACTTTCACGCGTGTTCTTTGGCAGATCCAGGTTGTCATCACTGATCAACTGTGTAGGGTTGGTTACCACGGGAACATCTCCCCAGTATTCGGTAAGAAAGTAGTATGCAAATGCTCTGAAGAACTTTGCTTCGGCTACTCCGGCATTGATCACCTCATCATTTACTCCATAGCTCGAAGCGATTCGAGGCATGTCATTGATGATGACATTGGTACGAGCAATTACAGAGTACAAACTCCCCCATGCTCCCGATACGATACTATTGGCATCGGTGAAAGTGAAGAAGAAAAACTGTCCTTCGTCCTGGTAATCATTGTACAAGTCACCAGCCAGTCCATCTCCGGCTGCCCAGCTAAACTTATCATTGAAACTAAACCATGGTCTTCCGTACAGCGATGCAGTGACCGTTTTGATTTCCGCTTCGTTTCGATAAAAAGCATCTACCACAGCATTGTCCGCCGGTAGTACTTCTAAAAACTCGTCCTGACATCCGTTGATCGTCAGAAGCAGTGCGAAAGCACTTAAATATGTTGTAATCTTTTTCATAACAATCGTTTTGTCTGGTTAGAAAGTGATATTTGCACCTACTGTATACACTCGAGGTGACGGGTACCTACCCATGTCGATGTTTTGCATCAGCGGGTCCTGGTTGAATGCCCCTACTTCAGGGTCATACCCACTGTAGTTGGTGAATGTGTAAAGGTTCTGTCCTTTTACATAAACTCTCATCGAGTTGATTTTTACGCGATTGAGTAGGCTGGTA
Organism: Marinoscillum furvescens DSM 4134; assembly: GCF_003386095.1. Lineage (GTDB taxonomy): Bacteria > Bacteroidota > Bacteroidia > Cytophagales > Cyclobacteriaceae > Marinoscillum > Marinoscillum furvescens. The sequence goes on from NZ_QREG01000011.1 coordinate 79,304, forward strand.
GGTAAAGAATAACCTACTGTAATGGTCTGGATGCGAACATACGATCCATCCTCAATCCATCGGTCTGACATGCGATCGTTAGTGTTGTTGTCAGTCTGTGAAAATCTGGGAATGTCAGTATTTGGATTAGTCAATGTTACATCACTAATGTTGTTATAAGATCCTTCCTCATTTACCAGTTCGATCCGAGCCCGTTTTACAATATCAGATGATTGGTTGTTGTAAACACTAGACATCTGCTCATTTCTAACTTTGGAGAAATTTAACACATCTGCACCGTAGGATCCTGTGAGATAAATTCCCAGGTTAACCGGCCCAAAATTGAAAGAGTTGTTGATACCATAGGTGAAGTCAGGGTTCGGATCGCCGATGATCGTTTGATCTTCTGAGTTGACAATGCCGTCTCCATTGAGGTCTTGAAATTTCATATCCCCCAGCCAAACGCCATCCCGAACGTGTATAAGGTTTTGATTGCCATCTTGCGTTTGGTCCTCTACTTGTACCGGAGAATTCGCTATGTCCGTACTGTCCGTGAATATTCCATTGGTCTTATAGCCATAAAATACCCCTACCGGCTGACCTTCAGTGGTTCTGGTCACCGATTGGAAGTTGCTATACCAGTACAGGTTTCTGGTATAGTCTCTGTCAATCTCCAGAATCTTGTTTCTATTCAGCGTGAAGGTCACGTCAGTATTCCAGGAAAACTTATCTCTTGTGATGTTTCTGGTATTGAGGCTCAGCTCCAATCCCTTATTTTCCAATTTACCTACGTTGGCAAACGGTGATGCGATACCAGCGCCACCACCACTGATGTAATCTGGCAGGGACACCTCGAGCAAAAGATCCCTTGTCTGCTTATTGTAGTAGTCAGCAGTAAGGTCGATTCTCCCCCCCCACAGGCTCAGGTCTAGTCCAATATTATACTGAGTAGTAGCCTCCCATCTTAAGTTGGGGTTTGAAAAACGCTGGTTGATGTTGGCAGTGCCAAATTGAGAGTTCTCTGTACGCAGAGCAGATCCGTACGCATAATTTGGAATACTTTGGTTACCCACTTCGCCATATCCAGCTCTAAATTTCAAATCTGTGAGCACATTGGTTTTGGGCATAAAATCCTCGTTCATCACCCTCCACGCAAAGGAACCAGACGGAAATACTGCCCATCGGTTGTTCGGACCAAACTTAGATGATCCATCTGCTCTCACAGTGAAGGTAAAGAGGTATTTATCTGAAAGAATATAATTTAAACGGGTGTAGTAGGAAGCCAGCGTAGAGTTTCCAAGCCATCCATTGGTAGGCACTGTAGAGTTTTCTCCCTGGTTAAGTACTTGAATGTCATTGGACACAAAGTTGGTTTTATAAACTTCTGATCCATTCCAGCGTGACTCCTGCATTTCATTACCCAACATCGCGGTGAGATCATGCACCCCAGATTTAAAATTATAAGTCAGGTAGTTTTTCCAAATCCAAAAGAAGTTGTTCTCCTCCCGCTGACGCAAATCATTCACATCATTTCGAATGACTCCCCATTCATAGGTTGGATTAAAAGATTTATTGAGGCCATGTGCATTGTCTAGCCCATATTCGGTGCGTAGTTTTAGTCCTTTAGCTAAATCCAAATCTGCGAAAAAATTAGCCATGAGGCGTTCACGCTTAAGGGTGTTGTTTCTCAATAAGGCCAGGGCCACAGGGTTGGACCCTATCTCAGCAGTATTTTGCACAGGTCCGGCGAAGTTTCCATCTATATCCCGAACCGGTACTGCGGGAGACATCTGTAGCGCTTGAGAAATCACACCATCTCCACCACTATTTAGCGTGATCACTTCATCTATATCGGCATAGGTGATGCTAGTACCCATCTTGAACCACTCTTTTACTTTTACATCCAGGTTTACCCGGGTGGTGAAACGCTCAAATCCAGAGCCAATGATGATCCCATCCTGTGAAAAATAGCCTCCAGATATCGCATATTTGAAATCATCCACACCTCCAGAAACAGAAAGTTGGTGACTTTGAATAGGCGCTTGTTCAAAAACGGCATCCTGCCAGTCAGTACCTTCTCCGAGAAGTGATGGGTCTTGAAACCGTTCATTGAGTTCGATTCCATCGATTTCTTCTGCCACTTGAGCCTGATACGCTGCAAACTCCCGTAGATTCATCATATCAAGCTTTCTGGGAAGCTCCTGCACGGCATAGTAGCCATCATAGCTGATCTTAGCTTCGCCAGCTTTTCCACGTCTGGTGGTGACCATGACCACACCATTGGCTGCTCGCGATCCGTAGATGGCTGTAGCTGAGGCATCTTTTAACACCTCTATACTTACTATATCATTGGGGTTGATTGAAGCAAGTGGGTTTACCCGGTTTTGTCCGTTGGCACCCCCTGCCCAATCAAACCCTGCAATAGACTGGCCTTCTCCTGAAATAGGAATACCATCTATTACATATAGAGGCTCACTACTGCCCGTGATAGAACTGGTACCACGAATACGCAGCGAAACCGCTCCCCCAGGTGCACCTGTGTTTTGTGTTACTTGCACACCTGCTATCCGTCCCTTTAGTGCCTGATCTATGTTGGCCGCTACCATGTCATTGAGGGTCTCCCCATCCAATGAGGCCACGGCGCCTGTTAAATCACTTTTCTTTTGGGTACCATAGCCTACTACCACTACTTCATCTAGTGCGGCTACATCAGTTTGCATGTTTACATTGATAACACTTCGTCCATTTACAGGAATCTCCTGTGTCTGAAACCCCACAAACGAAATAATCAATGTAGCATCTTCAGGTACTTGAATAGAATAGTTTCCTTCAATGTCTGTAATGGTACCGTTGGTGGTACCCTTTACTAGTACAGTTACTCCGGGAAGTGTGCCTCCATCTTCATCGGAGCTAATTGTACCAGTCACTCGGGTGGTGTTTTGTGCCTTACTGACATATCCCCCAAAAAGCAGGAGACATACCATCACAAAAGAAACACCAGGCCATGACCTGACGGGTTCTTTTGGTTTCATTTTACTGTAATCGTTTCTCATAATGTGACTTTTTAGAAAATCTTAATCGGTTGTATGATTGATTTCAAAATCCTCATTTAATCATCAGTTCAGACTAATTAGATTAAGGATTATTCAATGATAGTAGGAATTATTCCCAATTAGCTCCGTCATTTTATCACATGAAGGTCATAAAATGTCTTCGGACAAGCCCCAACATCTTCAGTAATCATATGTACACTATTTCAAAGTCATTTAATACCTAATTCCACCGACTAGCTAGCTACCTAAAGTCACTGGCTCACTGACTCTTATCGCTTTTGGTGAATATTTTCGCTTGATTTTGAGTAGGCGGAACTAGGTGTCCTGCCGGTCCAGTGATTGGGCATATTTGGACGGCAATACTTTGTATTCTTGCTTGAAGTATTTGGTAAAATATTTCGGATTGTTGAAGCCTACTTTATAAGCAACCTCAGCTACACTTAGCTGGCTTTTTTCTAAAAGCGCCGCTGCTCTCTTTAAGCGTATCAATCGGATAAACTCGATGGGAGACTTACCTGTGATCTCCAAGGTCTTTTTGTAGAGTTGCCCCCTACTCACAGCCAGCTCCCTGCTGAGTTCCTGAACCGAAAAATTGGCATTGGAGATATTTTCCTCTACTATGGCAATGGCCTTTTCTATAAACTTTTCATCCAGAGACTTGATTGCAATCTCAGATGGTTTGGCCACAATCCGATGTTCAGATGCATGGATTTGCTTCTGAAGTTGAATAGCTGATTTAATGCCCTGTATTAGAATTTCAAAATTGAAAGGCTTCGTAATATACTCTGTGGCTCCGGCCTCAAATCCTTCAAGTTTTTGATCATCTGAATAATGAGCGGTGAGCAAAATAACCGGAATATGTCCTGTTCGCGGGTCGCGCTTTATCTTTTGACAAAGCTCAATACCTGTCATCACAGGCATCATAATATCGGTTACCACCAGATCTGGCTGCTTGTCCATTGCCAGTTTCCAGGCTTCTTTGCCATTTGGTGCCTCATAGATGTTATAAAGAGCTTTTAGGTTATCTCTTAGGTAAAACCTAAAATCCTCATTGTCATCTGCCAGCAGAATGGTTGGGCAGTTTTCCTGATGCACTTCTGGTTCGATCACGGATTCCTGACTGTTGACTATCTGTGTGGTTTCAATTTCCTCCCTATGCTCTAAAAGTCTTTTGAGTGGTAACTCAAAGATGAACTTGCTACCTTTCTCCACTTCACTTTCTACCCAAATTTCACCATGATGCATTTCTACAAACTCTTTCGAAATCGAAAGCCCAATTCCACTACCGTGATTTAGGTTAAATGAAGCATTGTCTACCTGAAAAAACCGATTAAAAACTTGTGCTTTGCGCTCCTGAGGAATACCTATACCGGTATCTCTTACTGCAAAGCGAATGGTATGTACTCCTTCTTTTTGGGCTACCTCATCGATCTCAACAGCTACCTTACCCTGAGGGTGTGTAAATTTAAACGCATTGGATAAGAGGTTAAACATCACTTTTTCTAGCTTATCACGATCAAATCGGGTGAAAAATTGAGGAACGGATGATTCAAAGCTCAAGTGAATGTGGCGTTCACTTGACAGGTCTGTAAACGAGTCTACGATACTCTTCATGAAAGCGATAATATCACCAGATGCCAATGACAAACGATGCTGATTGGCTTCCATTTTACGAAAATCCAACAGTTGGTTGACCAGATTGAGTAAGCGGCGGGCATTTCTATGAATCAGCTCATAATGCACCTTTTTTGCTTCATCCTCAGTGCTTTTCATCAGCCTCTCTATTGGTGTAAGGATCAGCGTAAGTGGTGTGCGAAACTCATGGCTGATGTTGGTGAAAAATTTGATTTTCATCAGATCCAGTTCGTGTAGGCGCTTTGCTTCCAATTGCTCCTGAGCCACTTTGGCTCTAAACCGCTCTTTATTGATGATGACTCTGCGAGTGAAGATTAGCGCCAGAGCAAATACGAACATATAGATTACGTAGGCCAGAGGTGTTTCCCAAAAGGGCGCCAAAACTGTGATGTTTAGTGTTTTTGTTTCACCACTCCACATGTGACTTTGGTCAGTAGCCATCACCTCAAACGTATAACGACCCGGGTCAAGATTGGTGTAGTTTACCCGATGTATATTAGGGTCTGTCACCCACTGATCATCAAACCCCTTTAACCGATACTTATAAACCGTATTTTCATTTTGGTAGTAATTGAGTGCTGTAAACTCTATGGTAAATGAGTTTTCAAAATGTTTAAGTGTAATTGCTGATGTTTGGTTGAGGCCATCTGCAAACCACTCTCGGCCATTGTACCACTCGCCAGACCTAATGCGGTGATTGGAGATGTAAAAGTCCAGAAATACCAGTTTATTTTCCTCATTGGTAAACTGTACTTGCTCCGGATCAAAAATATTGAGACCGTTGCTGCCACCAAAAGCCAAATGCCCTGACTGCAACTTGAGCGCAGAGCGTTCATTGAACATTTCGCCTTGCAAACCGTCAGATAAATCAAAGTTTTCGAAAATCCTGAGGCTGTCATCGGTAATGGTCAGTTTAGACAGGCCTTTGAAGGTGCCAAACCACATATCGCCTGAATCATCCTCCAAAATCGAAGAAATGATATTGTCTGGCAGCCCGTCTTCTTTGGTAAAGGTCTCAAACTGCTGTTTATCCTTATCAAAACGGTTTAGGCCATACATAGTACCTACCCACATGGTGCCATCGGAAGCACAATAAATGTCTAATACGGAATTGTTGCTAAGTGAGCCTTCTTTGCTTTCGTCCTGTAGGATGTGGCTGAAGGTCTGCGTTTCTGGATGAAAAATCTCAATACCATAGCCTGTACCCACCCACATGCGGCCACTTCGATCCTCGCTAAATGAGGTCGCATAGTTCGATTTTATCGTGCCGTTCTCGCGGTTAAACTCATAGATTTTTTGAAATGCACTATCATAAACATTGACTCCTCCCTTTAAGGTCCCTAACCAAAGCCGGTTTTTCGAATCAAGGTAAAGCTTCCATACGCTATCACCAGAGGGTGAATTAGGATCATCTTTTTGGTGCCTATATGTAGTGAATTTTTGGCCATCAAAGTAATTGAGCCCTCCCATGTAAGTACCCATCCAGATGCCCCCATCTGCTGCAGGAGATAGACTCACCACAATATCTGAGCTCAAACTATGCGGGTCCTGAGGGTCATGCCGATAGGTAGTAAAGGAACCGGAGCGGCGATCAAAACGATGTAGCCCAGCCCCATCCGACCCGAGCCAAAGGGTATGTTCATCTGCTTGCATAATCGCTAGTAGATCGTTGGCTTTTGGTGATCGGGCATCTACATTCTTATAAAAATTGAAATTTACTGACTTAGGTGAAAAATAATTGACTCCTCCCTTATTGGTACCTATCCACACGAGCTCCGATTTGTCCTTGTAGATAGAAATGACCGAATTGATACTTAGTGAATTAGGGTCAGAAGTATTATTCCTGATGGATTGTATAGTTTGTTGCTGATCATCTATAATCGTGAGTCCTCCGTGATCCACCCCTATGATTACCCTTCCCGCCTGGTCTTGGATGATACCACTGACTAGTGTGCTACCCAGTACGTCTGCATCATAGTGTTTGCAGCTACTCGTTTCAGGAGAAAACCGACACGCACCAAAAGGGTATGCTTCGCTGTAAAACCAAAAATCTCCGGCATTGTCAATAAAGGTTTTGAGCTCACTTTTTCCCTGTAAGTGTTCCGGATATTTGATGAAAGTTGTTTTTTGTGGATCGCCAGTATCAATCAGCTCAATACTGCCATTCATATGCGTAAGTGCAATATTTCCTTTGCCATCTAATGCAGCAGAAACTACGTCCCGATATGCCCCGCCATAGTGGTAAATGGTGTCCTGGTCTGACAGATAGGTCTTCACTCCCAGGTTTTCGATGATAAACCAGTAATTACCATGTTCGTCCTTTATGAGGTCTGTGAGGTTATAATCATCTATTCGCAACTGAATAATCAAGTCCTGAATGTTGATAAACCGTTCCTGAAAGACATCATAAGCAAAAACGCCATAGTTTGGCTTGATCCACATGTGGCCTTCGGGACCTTCTTTCATCCAAAAGATATTTGGGTTACTCAAGGCAAACTGATTGTCTTCATCAGGCTCAAATACTTTGATCATACTGCCATCATAGCGATTGAGACCTGACGGGGTCCCGAACCAAATAAACCCAAGTTGATCCTGATAAATGCTGTTGATTCGATTGTGCGAGAGTCCGTCTTTACTATCCAAATGCTCAAATCGGATTTGCGAATGCTGTCCGTGGCATACTATGGCAAGCAAAACAAAAAACTGAACCAGGATTTTTTGCAAAATGGGTCTCATCACGATTTGGGTTAAGGTCTAATAATATACATGTTCGGGTACTTACATATGGAAATCATAGTTGTTGCTGGAAAGGCACAGCGGGTAGTCCGTTTGCATTGTAAAGCGAAACCTCCGGGTTGTCAGCCCAGCCATAGCGCACATACTTTGGCGTAGTGATCTCATCGCTCCATACTACTACCTGATTGTCACTTATTTTGGCTTCAGCCCAAACATACTTACCATCGGCACCAGCCAAAGCAAAGCCCTTCACAGGCCCATTGGAAATCAATCCATTCCCTACATAGTCATAGCTAATGACAAGTCTATTGCCCGACATTGTATGGGCTTTGTAAGTAGGGCCACTATGGATAAGAGCTTCACCAAAGGCCACATTTCGCGCAGCAAGCCAAAGTCGCTCTCCCACATCTCGCTTGTTTCGTGGATGTATATCTAGTGCATCCCCTATATCCAAGGCCACGGCCATGCCAGTCTTAGGCAATTGTAGCACCTGACTTTGTGCTTCTCTAAGTGCTGCCCACTGACTCTCCGAGGGCTCGGGTTTCCTTTCCATAAAATTAGCTAACTGAACAAACAAAAATGGAAACTCTCCTTGTCTCCAGGCGATCCGCCAGCTTTCAATCATTGTTTTGAAAAGCTCATAGTACTGGTCTGGCTTGTCGGCATTGCTCTCTCCCTGATACCAGATGACACCTTTTATGGTGTAGCCAGCTATTGGAGCAATCATTGCATGATAAATCATTCCTGGCAGCCAGTTATATCGCTTTACAACAGGCATAGGTGGCTCCACCTGATTACTGAAAAGCCAATCTCCTGAGAGGTCCATACGCTCGCTTCCCACCTCTAAATACATGGCTCCTGGTTTACCTACATACACCTTATTGTCCCAATCGTTGATGCATCGAATAGCTATCACATTATCCCCTTCTCTCAACACATTTTCCGGGATTTTTAACACAGGGGTGTCATCCTGCCAGGACTCTCGGCCCACCAGTTTGCCATTCACAAAATAGGTCGCAGTTTTGGTCACATCTCCGAGAAATAATGAAGATTCGGCGGTGTTTTCCAGACTGATATGTTTCCGCAACCAGACAAAATCTGTCAATGCCTCTTGATTAGGCAATGCTACCTGCTGCCAGTTGGAATCGTTGTAACCTGGAAGCTGAGTACCTGTTTTTAAGAAGGAATGTTCATCGCCAATTCTTCGGTATTTGGTTTCATTTCGCTCATTGTTGGCACGAATACTATCTGACCAGTTTGCTTTAGGATCTAAAATCTCTTTTGCCGCCAATTCATAGCCTGGCACGCCTACCAACCTTGAAGCGGGGGTCCAGGCCTCGGCTGGAGTACCACCCCAGTTGCTTTCTATGATGCCCACGGGCACATCTTTCTCTAAATGATTTTTCTTGGCAAAAAACCAGGCAACAGCAGAAAAGTGCTCACTGGTCTCTGGGTTGGCGATTTTCCATTCACCACCATTAAAGGATTGTTGTGGAGAAGACCCTATTTGATGCGGAACCTTGAAAAATCGAATCTGATTATAGCTCGAATTGGCAACTTCGCTTTGCCAGCCATCTACATTTCCATTGAGTGGCCATTCCATATTCGATTGTCCACTAGCAATCCATACATCGCCAAACCAGACATCTTTTATAGTTGATCGGTAATCTGTACTTTCTATAACTATTTGGTAAGGCCCTCCTGCCCCATGTGCCGGGTATAATACTTCCCATTTTCCTGATTTGTCAACGACAGTATTCACCGTTATTCCATCGACACTCAAACTAATCTTTTCTGAAGGCTTTCCGGTTCCCCAAAATCGTACTAGATGATCTCTTTGCAACACCATATGGTCCTGAAAAAGCAGATTCAACGACACTTGCCCATTAGAAACAGCAGCGATGCATGCAAATACGAGAAATAGGAGTTGTTTCATAGGTTGGATTATTTGAGTGCTTTTCCTGATTTGTACGGATTGTTCATATCCCGCTCAAAAAATGTCTTTTCGTGTTCCTCGAATTTAATAAAATCGGCGACTGAAGGGTGAGACGGGTATGGCGCATAGTGATGGGTGGTGTTGGCATTGCGCCACACCAGCACCCAGGCTATCGCAATATCGTTTGCCAAAATAGGGTCAAGCAACACATCTGTAAACCACTTTTCATTGGTCACCCCTTCCAAACCTGTTTCAGAAAGCGCCGCTACTTTGCCTCGCTCACGAGCGATCTCAGTGATCAATTCCAGACTTTCTATAAAGTATTTTCGCTGCAACTCTGGGCTGTCACTTCCTCCAATTCTACCCACATCGCCATAGTTATCCAAACCTATTATGTCCACGTACTCATCACCCGGATAGCCATAGAAATAAGTCGATTTTGCCAGGCTATCCATTTTCCATCTACTGCGATCTGGAGAAAATGCATACAGCAAGTGATGGATGTCTTTCTCGTTTTTCAGATAATCTACAGTGAAGCGATACAGCTCAATATACTCTTCTTCCGAGCAATTACCTTTTCCCCACCAAAACCAGTCACCATTATGCTCATGCCAGGGTCTGAAAATGACTGGAATACGCTTAAACCAACCCACTCGCAATTGATCCAGCCAGGCTGCCACCAGGTTCAGTTGCTGCTTAAACTCCTCGTGCTTGCTTCCACCAGGAAGTAAATCGCTTACAGAGGGTGTCTTATCCCAGCTATTGCCACCGGTAGAGAGGTTATCCAGATGCCACGAAATGGTAGTTATACTCCCCATCCGGTAACTCTGCTTGATCCACCGCTTCATATTCTGAAATCGGACATCATCCAGATTCGCATCCAAATCCATCCTACTACCCAGGTCCCATCCTATTACAGCTGGGTATGTACCCACAGTTTCTTTTACATCAGATCTCTTCTTCTCTGCTTTCCATTTCACCCCATATGCCAAATCGTCCTGATGTCCAAACATAAATCCCTCTTTAGCTATATGATGTAGGTTTAGTAATAAGCTTTTAGTTTCACGGGTTGCATCCAGATCGATAGGTGTCTGAGCAAGTGTTTGTTGGATTAAAATAGTAAGAGCAAATAGACCAAAGATGTGTTTCATTTGTGTGCGTTGAGAATCGAAAAACAAGAGTCGGCTATAACCGACTCTCTTAACCTATGAAGAATGAAGTGATACCTAAATAATTTGGTATGGAGTAATTATACTAGCTACACGGAGGAAGGAGAAATCAAAAGACAAATGATACCCATAAAATGATCATACACCGCCAAAGGGCTCTCAATAGGGTGTTTTTCCTTTGGTGACCTTGTAAAAAAACTCTGTGAGTTAAGATTCAAAACCATTAAATTTTGCTGCATTCTATGTGCTGATTCAAAGCCACAAATAGAAAAGCAGCAAGCTTGTAGTGATGAAATTCGTTCCCGTGCTATACAGTAAAATAGCCCTACAAGATAGAGTAGATGTGCTGCATAAATAAAAAGCCAATTGGAGTGCTCCAATTGGCTTTCGAATCAGATTTAGAGAAAATCGGATCTTATCTCTTGATTATTTTATGTGTCTGACTTTTCGATTCGCTAAGGATATTGAGTAAGTAAATACCTTCGCTTAATTCGGAAAGATCCAATTTGATAAGCTTGGAGTCGTTCGAGTGAGATGAAATGACCACACGCCCGTTCATATCTACAATAGTGATATTAGCCGATTGTAAGAGGTTGATTTCCACGAAATCATTGGTTGGATTAGGGGAAATTCTAATCTGCTTTTTAGCGTTTAACACATCAGCATTTTCAACTTTGAAATCTATGCAGTCAGAAATAAATGAACAATTATCTAGTATTGTTCTGACCGCATAGCTTCCAGAAACAAGTGGAACGAAGGTGGCGCTTATTTCCCCCTCTATTTCTTGATCAGACGCACAATCAATCCATTGATAAGTGTCTGCAAGTGTTTCTGTGGAGATTTGATTATCAGTTTGAGTTGTTTCAGGCGTAGCGTTTATTATTACAACCTCGGTGATACTCGTACTATCACAACCATTCGCTGCACCTCCTGCAAAAACATCAGTAACTGTCTGCGACTCGTAGTAAGTTGTTCCATTTATAGAAATACTCCCACAAGCAATAACGGGGTCCTGGGTGCTTACCACCGGTTCTAACACAATGATTTCTGTAATGCTCGTACTATCACAACCATTGCTTGCTTGTCCAGCAAACACCTCTTCCACTGTTTGTGAGCTATTATAAGTAACTCCTTTGTACGTTACACTTTCACAACCTGAGATGGCAGGTTGCTTTGCAATAACTGGCGCTAATATGGTCAGCTCTGTGATGCTGGTGCTATCACAACCATTCGCTGCACCACCAGGGAAAAGATCGGTAACTGTCTGCGACTCATAGTAAGTAGTTCCATTGATAGAAGCACTCCCACAAGCAGTAACGGGGTCCTGGGTGCTTACCACCGGTTCTAACACAATGATTTCTGTAATGCTCGTACTATCACAGCCATTGCTTGCTTGTCCGGCAAACACCTCTTCCACAGTTTGTGAGCTATTATAGGTAAGTCCTTTGTATGTTACACTTTCACAACCTGTGATGGCAGGTTGTGTAGCAACAACTGGCGCTAATATGGTTAACTCTGTAATGCTAGTGCTATCACAACCATTCTCTGCACCACCCGGAAAAAGATCGGTAACTGTCTGCGACTCATAGTAAGTAGTTCCATTAATAGAAACACTCCCACAAGCAGTAACGGGGTTCTGGGTGGTTACCACCGGTTCTAACACAATGATTTCTGTAATGCTCGTACTATCACAGCCATTGCTTGCTTGTCCGGCAAACACCTCTTCCACAGTTTGTGAGCTATTATAAGTAACTCCTTTGTATGTTACACTTTCACAACCTGTGATGGCAGGTTGTGTGGCAACAACTGGCGATAATATGGTTAACTCTGTGATGCTGGTGCTATCACAACCATTCGCTGCTCCACCCGGAAATAGATCGGTAATAGTCTGGGATTCATTATAAGTTGTTCCATTGATAGAGACGCTACCACACGATGTGATTGGGTCTTGCGTAGCTATCACCGCTTCGTTTACTGTGAGGTTTACTGTAACCAATGAATCACAACCAGTCTGAGAAGTATATATTTTCTCATAAACACCTGTCGTAGAAAGGGATTGCCCATCAAAATCAAACGATTCTCCATGACAAAGCACTTGCTCTATGGTCTGCTGTGGCTCTGGCAATAGTGTAAATGTAAGATTCACCGTACTGTCACAGCCGTATGAAGAACTCAAGGTTTGCGTGTAGTTACCAGATTCTGATAGAGCCAGCGACCCAAAAGCATATGGTACATCACTAGCACACCGGGTAACTTCGATGGTTTCATCATAGATTATCCCTTTTTGAATACTGAGCACCACAACGGAATCACATCCCGTACTACTCACAAAATACTCATAGTAGTTTCCAGCTTCTGCAATAACTTGACCCCCAAAATCAAAGGTTTCTTCTCCGCATAGCGTTTGGCTCACTTCTGTAAAATCATATGATTGATAATTAGCCTCGGTAATTTCAAATTCAGGAATAACCGTACCTTCACATTGATCGTAGTGATCATCCACGCCATCCAAATCATGCCAGGCATTTGGGTCATTCACAGCTACATCCTCGCGATTAATTACTCCATCTTCGTCATCATCGTAATAGGTTTCAGATCCATAGTCCAATATCCATTCCTTGCCTGCATTGTCCCATCGGTATACATAGTGCCTAAGCTTTGTACCATTGCTATCAAATAATTTCTCCCATTTTTCCTGCCCGATAAAACTCTCAGTACCCGAGTGATAATAGTACTTTTCATATTCCGTCTGGTTTCCATAGCTGTCATAGTTAAATTTGTATTTATTCCCACTCTGAAGCGCCCAGACATCAGTACTCCAGGTATAATTCAAAATGAGGGTATCCTTATAAAACCGATCATAGGCCTTTACATTTCTTTGGATAGGGTCAAACTGTTTTGTAGACAGGTCTAAGGTGGAGTAAATCCGCTCGGTGTACAATGACGTATCTTCCAAATAAGTATAGTCGTACTTCCTTATTTGTGTGGTATCCCACTTCATTTCAGATTCATTCCAGACTTCTGCTTTGTAGCGAATTTGAACATTATATTCATTAAACTCCTGACTGGATCTTGTTCCTGTATTGGCCCAGTCCCCAATAATATCGTCCCAGACATAATTGATAGTTTCAGTGTTGTTTCCTAACTCATCATATAGATTCACGACTTTTGATAGACCAGAAAGTTCTTCACCTATAGAAGCACGTGAATAAATTTCTTGTAAAGTATGTCTGATTCCATCATAGTACTCGTAGTTCTCTGTTTTATTCACATACCAGCTTTCCGTACCCGTATCCCAACCGTAACTTGTTTTGGTAAGTACTTTGCCTTCGGAGTTATAGGTGGCTTCATACTTTTGACTACCTACAAAATCCTGTATGGAACTGTTGTAGGTATAGTATTCAAACGATGTATTCAGCTTTTGCTCATTGGTGGTAAGGGACCTTTGATACCCATCACTACCACTCCAACTGTCTGTGGAGCTATCCCATGTATAGTTCAACTCAAGGGTTTGAAAGTCACCATCAAAAACCTTCTCCCATTTTTCACTACCGTATAATTTACCCAATCCTGAATGATAAAAATAGGTTTCGTGAAGAATCAGATTACCAGACTCGTCATATGCTGATTTTGTTCTGTTTTTCACATACCAGTCACTAGCATCAGTATCCCAGGAATACCTCTCATACAGTAATTGTTGACTTACCGAATCGTATTGATATACTTTCTTATCAAACGGAATATAAGCGTCACTACTTGAGTTAAAAGTTTGTCTTTCATAGAGCGTCATGTTGTCATTCGCATCATAAGCATAAGTGAATTTATTGCCGCTTTGCTGATCATATGCGCTCCCATTCCATGTGTAGCGCTCATTTAGGGTTTCATTGCTCCATTCGTCATAGTCGTAAACATACTTTTCAAGTGGACTCCACTCCATGTCCACTTCGTTCCATTCAAACTTTTCTTTGACGACAAGGCTATCTACATCATTATAAGTGTTTACTGTTCGCTGACTATTGGCAGCTACCCAGGTGCTGTGGGTATCATCCCAGGAATAGGTTATGTAATCAGTAAGGTTTCCTGAAGCATCATATTCCCTAGTCCATTTACTCACTCCCACCCAAATAAGCTCGTCACTATTCCAGTTGTAGCTTTCGTTTAGGGTTTGTTTACCTTCAGAAGTAGCTGAAGTTGTCTTAGCGTCATTGAGCCACTCTACTCCTGTCCATCTGGTGATTACCGTAGTAAGTGTATCTGCACTTCTAGTATAGGTAGTCTGTATTGAGTCCCTCCAGTTTTCATTATTCTCATCACCATAGGCTACCAATCGAAGGATAAGGTCACTCATGGTATTGTCACTGTAAGTGGAAGTGGTTTTCGTATTGGTATAGTTCGTATAATCACTGCCACACCTAAATACATCCGTACAATCAAAGTCATCCACCCTGGAGTAAACCTCTACAATGGTACCCTCAGAATAATTCGTCGTGGTATATCTGTTTAACCGATCTGTCTCCCGAGTATAGCTACCCCTATCATAGTCATAGTCGCTTTGCCATTTATATAGCACATTTCCCTCTACATTTTCATATCGAGAAGTTCTACGATCGTAACCACTTCCACTACTAGTATAGTGATAAGTACGAAACATGTCCATGTCAAAAAATTCAGAATAGCTGACATTTTGCTGCTCACGAGATGATTGATTTCCTGAATCATCATAGGTGTAATAATATCTGTAGGACAAATCGTAGCTCTTGGAATCGTCATCAAATAAATAAACTAACTCCTGTTCGAGTTGGTCCATATCATTAAAGACATACTCATAACGATAGCGTGTAGAGTCGCTTGAGTTGAAAGTGAAAAGACTATCAGGCTTTTGTGCAATGCCGAAGTGAAAAGTGAAAAATAACACAGCAAGGCATGTAATTCTTGTGTTGAGGATCATAAAAATGGAGTAAGTACTCAGAACGGTAATTCCTGCAATAATTAATCATAAAAAATGGAAAAATGCACTTTGTCCCATGGTGCTTTGTAAGCGCCTGTTATTTTTTTGTAAGCAGGCCTAAAACATGTGTACTCCCATTGGGTAGAAAAGACATTGCAGGATGTTTGATTAGGCATTGCAATATGATGGGAGCAGGAACCTGAAATGGAGCCTTTTCCAGTTTTAGTATTTTCGGGAAGTTCTATTGCATAAAAAGGTCATCATGTTGATTTGATGACCTTTTCAAGTGTTGGTTCTTTTCTCAAATTTCCCCTACGCGTTCGAGGAGCTTTATGGTAGCAAGGATACCTTCTGCTTCAGACAGCTCATCGCCTTCATATTCGACACCCACATGGCCGGTAAAACCTGCAGCCTTCACGATAGCCATCATTTTTTCATAATCCGTATGTATTTCAGCCCCGTTGGCATCAAAGCCATGAGACTTTGCACTCACGCCTTTGGCAAATGGCATGAGCTCCTTCACGCCCTGGTAGCGATCATATTCATTGGCACAGCCATCTTCGCCTCGTTCTATACAGAAATTCCCAAAATCAGGCAGCGTGCCGCAGTATTCACTGCCAACCCCTTGAATGACTTCTGATAGCCACTGGCCATTGGAAGAATACCCCCCATGATTTTCTACGATGATATTGATCCCGGTTTTAGCTCCATACTCGGTGAGTCTGCCTAGTCCATCAATAGCCGATGTTTTTACTTCCTCTGCGGTACCATTTCCAGCAGCATTTACTCTTATTGAGTGACAACCCAAAGTTTTGGCGTGATCCACCCATTTGTAGTGGTTTTCTACAGCTTGTACTCTGGCCTTCTCGTCCAAATCCCCAAGGCTACCCTCGGCATCACACATGATGAGCAAGCTACTCACACCCGCATCATCACATCGCTTCCTCATTTCCTTCCAAAAGTTGGCATCTTTTGCTTTACCGAAATAGAAGGTATTGACATACTCCACGGCATCAATGCCAAATTGGTTCTTGGCAATTGTGGGGAAATTAATGGGGTCCAATTCGCCTTGAAGTAAAGAGTCTGGGTCGGACTGTAGCCGCTCGCCGAATTCTGCCCAGCTAAGCTGGCGACTAGCTCCAAAAAAGGAACGATTCAGTGACCACTGAGCCAAAGAAATACTAAAGAAAAGGCTTCCAGCGGAAGCGGTTGCGTCCTCCTTCGGAGTTTCTGTGGTCTGATTTTTATTGGTGGAGCCAGAGCACGCGCTCATGATTCCCGAACTGCCCAATACAGCCAGACCGGCACCCGTCATACCGATGTGTTTTAGTGTTTTGCGTCGATTGTGATTCATAGTGTGTATTTAGATCTAAAAAAATGTGAAGGCGTGGCCTCCAGCAGAAATATACAACTCTTCAAGCTATCTATGAACAATAATGAACAAATGACACCCACAAATGGGAAAGTTGACACCCTTTAAAGTTTCTCAGCGTTTTTTACAAAATCCAGAAGCTGCTCTACGTCGAGCTTTTTAGCAATAATTTTCTTCTGACCATCGAGCAAGTAGATTTTTGGTGTACTGCGCACATCGTAGTAAACCCGAAAGTAGCTTTTACCCGTGGGATCTATCGTATGGTGCCACATAGGATTGTGCTCACTTACAAAGTTCTTCCATTTGTCTACATCCGTAGTGGTACATACAGCCACTACCTCCACCCCTTGATTTGCAAATTCAGTGTCAAGTTCTTCAAGTTTCTTAATGGCCTTTTTGCAATGCCCACAATCCGGATCGTAAATAAACAGTAAGGTATATTCGGAAGCCACTTGCCTTAAGGAAAATGGCTGCATCAAAGTATCCACAACATTTAGTGGTGGCGCTTCATTACCTATCACATTGTGCTTGATATAGGCTACTTCTTCGCGAAGGGTCTTTTCGTATTCTTCGGAGATCCAGTCCACTTGTGGTGTAAGGTAATAGTGTTCTATCAGGTGGATCATCACCTTATCAAGTCCCATTATTTTAGCTTCGGCGTATTTCTTAAATAATGTGACCAACCAATACCGAAACAATTCCGGTTCATTATTCACTTGATTAAACAAAAAATCAACGCCTTGAATAAGGGTATCCGGATGTTGCACAAGTACATCGTTGAAGTATTTCATGACTTTATTGTGCAGCAGAGGAGTTCTCAGAAGAGCTGGATCACTTAGATCCACATTATCAAAATAATGCTCTTTGTAATAGTTATAGCGTC
Source organism: Marinoscillum furvescens DSM 4134 (assembly GCF_003386095.1). Classification (GTDB taxonomy): domain Bacteria; phylum Bacteroidota; class Bacteroidia; order Cytophagales; family Cyclobacteriaceae; genus Marinoscillum; species Marinoscillum furvescens. The sequence continues at coordinate 97,015 of NZ_QREG01000011.1, forward strand.
TTTTTTGACGCTCCTTTTCATCACTAATTTCATCCATTTTAGGTACTGCTACTTCATCCATCAATCCAACAAAACTGGCAAGAAAGGTCTCTGGATTATCGGAAATTAGCCCTTGACGAAACTCCTCCTGATCTGTCGCCAACTGCTGGAGGCTACGCCTGATTTGCAAGGAATCTTCTCCTGAGGCTTCCTGTAGCTTTTCTGACAAGGATCGCTGCTCACTTTGAAGCCCAATCATTGTTTTCTGAAACTGCTGAAACAACGAATTTTCTTTTGAATTCTGAACTTCCATTTCCCTTGTCCCTCCTGCTCTAGAAGTACTCAACCGGTAGTCACCTAAGTGAAGTATAAACTCCAAATAATAGTCGGGCCTGTAAACGAAGTACAAACCCTTTTTTACCTTTTCTACTTCAAGCACAAATGCATCATCTTTTACAGCCAAAGTATCCATTAAGTATTTCTGACTACCAAAATGATATCCGACATATACGGTATCCGCATTTAAACCTTGTATTTCGAAGGCCACATTCGCTGGTTGAGACCAGGCTTTAGTTGCTGTCAAAATCAGGATAAAAAGGACGTATTTTTTCATATCACACAACTCATTAAACAGATTCCTCAAATATAGATCATTCATAAAATGTGGGCTATCTCGGAGATAGGCCATGTTTTAACATTACAAATTGCAACCTATCACACACCAAATAACAAATATTACAGTAAAATTTCATTTCATTAAAAAATTAACATTTTATATTGGCTATTTTTTGTGAATTTTGAAATCATTCAATCAAACCAGTAAACCATTGGCAATTTTGAAATATTGTTCGGTAAGGAAGCTGTTTTAAGAACTTTTATTTCTCTTAGCGCCTCTCTTTCAGTATTTTTGAGGTTGGTTTAACAACTAAATGAAATTATTAATGTCGAATAAAGGACTGTATACCAAAGAGTTAGAGCACGATTCTTGTGGCGTTGGATGTGTAGCAGACATCAACAATAAAGAATCCCACAAAAACGTAAAGGATGCCCTAACCATGCTGAAAAACATGGAGCACCGGGGTGGCACAGGCAGTGACGAAAATACAGGTGATGGAGCTGGAATCTTGGTCCAGATTCCTCATCAGTTTTTTAAGGCTGAGTTGGAAAACTTCGCCATCACACTTCCTGAAAAAGGAGCCTATGGTGTGGGTATGTTATTTTTCCCTAAGAACTATCAGCTCAGGGAAGAATGTAGACGCATCCTAAATAAATGTATTAAAGACCTTGACCTGGGACTGATAGGCTACCGATTGGTGCCTGTAAACGAACAAGTACCTGGTCATGAATCCAAAGCTGCTGAACCTTACATCGAACAGCTTTTCGTAGAACCCAAAGAGGGACTCACTGAAGAGGAGCTGGAGCGTAAGCTGTTTGTGCTGAGCAACTACGCCACGCATGAAATCAAAAGTAACGTAGAAGGTGAAAATGGTGATTTTTATGTTTGTAGCCTCTCTTCTCGTACAGTCATTTATAAAGGTCAGCTAAAAACTGATCAACTCGAAGAGTATTACCACGATTTGCAAAACAAGAATTTCAAATCTGTCTTTGCGATTGTTCACTCTAGGTTTTCGACCAACACATTTCCAAACTGGAAGCTTGCCCAACCCTTCCGCTACCTCGCTCACAATGGTGAAATCAACACCATTCGAGGTAACGTAAACAAAATGAAATCTAAAGAGGCAAATATGAACTCGCCTCTTTTCTCTGAGAAGGAATTGAAATGGCTGCTACCCGTTACGAATCCTAAAAACTCAGATTCGGCAAACCTGGATGCATTGATCGAACTCCTCGTGCTCGGAGGAAGATCACTACCTCACGTCATGATGATGCTCGTGCCTGAGGCTTGGCAAGACAACTCCTTCATGGATCCATTGAAAAAGGCATTCTACAAATACCATGCATCACTTATGGAGCCGTGGGATGGCCCTGCAGCCCTCTTCTTTACTAATGGTAAACAACTAGGTGCTACCCTTGACAGAAATGGTCTCCGTCCTGTTCGATATACAGTCACTAAAGACAATAGGCTGATAATGGCGTCTGAAACAGGTGCCATCCAGATCAAGCCAGAAAATGTAGTGGAAAATGGCAGACTACAGCCAGGCAAAATGCTTTGGCTGGACCTGCCCAATAACAAGCTCGTTAAAGATGATGAAATCAAAAAGAGCATTGTTGAAAACAAACCTTACTTTGACTGGATCAAAAAAGAGCGTATCAAGCTTCGATTGCTTCCAGACCCTGAAGTGAAGGAAGAAAAAACAGAAAAGTCTCTGCTCAAAAGGCAACTCAAAGCCTACGGGTATACACAAGAAGACCTTAAAGAAACTATAGTACCTATGGCTGCTCAGGCCAAGGATCCTGTAGGTTCTATGGGAGCTGATGCGCCTCTTGCTGTACTTTCTCGTCAGAGCCAGCATATTTCCAATTACTTCAAGCAATACTTTGCTCAGGTAAGTAACCCTCCTATCGACCCGATTCGTGAGCGATTGGTGATGTCACTATTCACTCGTGTAGGTAAGTCGCTAAACATATTGGATGAAACGCCTGAGCACACCCGTCAGATTCATATCTCTCAGCCTGTGCTTTCACGTGAGGATTTTTATAAGCTCACCAACCAAAAAGCTATCGGGTTTGACTATGCTATTTTGGACGCTACGTACGATCCAAGTGAGGTGAACCTAAAAACAGCATTGGATAAGGTATGTGCAGATGCTGAAAAAGCTGTAGGAGAAGGCAAAACGATCCTTATCATCTCTAATAGAAATATTGGTGATAAACGCGTACCACTACCTACACTCTTGAGTGTGGGTGGAGTACACCAACATCTCGTAGCTAAAAACTTGCGAACAGAAGCAGGGCTAATAGCCGAAGCTGGTGATGTGTGGGAAACGCACCATTTTGCGACAGTAGTGGGATACGGTGCTAGTGCAATATATCCTTTTAAAGTTTACGAAGTTCTTGAAGATCAATATGAAGAAGGTAAACTGGATAACGATAAGCCTGTAACCGAATACTTCGAAAGATATACCACAGGAGTAGGCGGAGGATTATTGAAAATCCTCTCTAAAATGGGAATATCCACCCTTCAGTCTTATCAGTCCGCTCAGATTTTTGAGTGTGTGGGGCTTGGGTCTGAAATAGTCAACAAGTGTTTTAAAGGCACAGTTAGTCGATTAGATGGACTCACCTTCGACGATCTGGAAAAAGAATGTCTAATCAAGCACCACGCAGGGTTTGGTACGGACAACAACCTACTAGAAGTCGGTGGGTATTTTCAATGGAAGCGCAATGGTGAAGCTCACCTGCTCAATCCGGAAACCATCCACTTGTTGCAGAAGTCTACTTCCCTGGGAGATTACAAACTCTTTAAGCAGTACTCCAAAGCAGTGCAGGAGCACGAGGCGAAAAACCTTACGATTCGTAGCCTCTTCAACTTTAAAAAACGCACCCCGGTGCCATTAGAGGAAGTAGAGCCTGCTAGCAATATCATGAAACGCTTCGCTACAGGTGCCATGTCGTTTGGGTCCATCTCACACGAAGCTCACTCTACGCTGGCGATCGCTATGAACCGCATAGGTGGAAAGAGTAACAGTGGAGAAGGTGGAGAAGACGAAATCCGTTTCCAACGCAAACCAAATGGCGACTGGGAACGCTCAGCCATCAAACAGGTAGCTTCCGGACGTTTCGGCGTAACGAGCAATTACCTCAAAGAAGCTGAAGAAATACAAATTAAAATTGCTCAGGGAGCCAAGCCAGGTGAAGGTGGTCAGCTTCCAGGTCACAAAGTAGATGAGTGGATAGCAAAAGTACGTCACTCTACTCCAGGTGTAGGACTTATCTCTCCTCCACCTCACCACGACATCTACTCTATCGAAGATCTGAAGCAGTTAATTTATGACTTGAAAAATGCCAACAGACATGCACGTATCAACGTGAAGCTAGTGTCTGAAGCAGGTGTAGGTACGATTGCTTCTGGTGTAGCTAAAGCTAAAGCCGATGTAATTCTGATATCAGGTGCAGACGGAGGTACGGGAGCATCACCACTATCATCTATTCGTCATGCAGGTCTTCCATGGGAAATGGGACTTTCTGAAGCACATCAGACGCTTCTGAAAAACAACCTCAGATCTCGAGTAGTAGTGCAGACAGATGGTAAGCTGATGACTGGAAGAGATGTAGCAGTAGCTACCCTACTAGGTGCTGAGGAATATGGCTTTAGTACTACCGCTCTCATTGTTGAGGGTTGTATCATGATGCGTAAGTGTCACTTGAATACTTGTCCGGTAGGAATTGCTACTCAAAAACCAGAGCTCAGAAAACTCTTTACAGGAAACCCTGATCACGTCGTTAATTTCTTTACGTTCATAGCCGAAGAAATGCGCGAAATCATGGCTGAGTTAGGCTTCCGCACTATCAATGAGATGGTGGGTCATTCAGACGTACTCAAAGTGAAGCCGGACCTGGACCACTGGAAGATGCAAAACATCGACTTCTCTCCTATCCTTCATCAAATGCAGGTACCATCGTCTTTTGGAAAACACCATCAGATCGATCAGAACCATGAATTGGAGAAAGTATTGGACACCAAGCTGGTGCGTGATTACCTCAAAAAAGGAGAAAACGACAAAACGTACAAGATCATCAACATCGACCGATCTGTTGGAGCTATGCTCTCGCATGAAGTTTCGAAGAAGTACGGCAGCAAAGGTGTAGAAGGCACTCCATTCAAAGTAGGCTTCAAAGGTTCTGCTGGTCAAAGCTTTGGCACATTCCTGGCACCAGGAGTTCACTTCTATCTGGAAGGTGAAGCCAATGATTACTGTGGAAAAGGCCTTTCTGGTGGACAGCTTGTAGTGAAAGCTCCAGAAGTGGCTACGTTCAAGCCTGAACAAAACATCATCATTGGAAACGTAGCCTTCTATGGTGCTACCAGTGGAAAGGCTTACATCAATGGACAGGCTGGAGAGCGGTTCTGTGTAAGAAACTCCGGAGTAGAAGCCGTAGTAGAAGGTGTTGGGGATCACGGATGCGAGTATATGACCGGAGGTCGCGTGATTATTCTCGGTGAGACCGGAAACAACTTCGCAGCGGGTATGAGTGGTGGAATTGCCTACATACTTGATACCAATGAATCATTCAAAGACAAGCTCAACATGGAAATGGTCAACCTCGACCCTATGGACGAAGAAGACCTGAGCTATATCAAACAAGAAATAAGCACACATGCTGAGCTTACAGGAAGTAGCCTGGCGGCCAACATCCTGGATGATTGGGATCACATGCAGCAGTACTTTGTGAAAGTGATGCCGAATGATTTGAAAAGAGTTTTAGAAGAAAGAAAAATTAAAGAAAAAGTAGCATAATGGGAGCAGTAGACGGTTTTTTAAAATACGACAGAGAACTTCCCAAGTCAAGGGATCCTAAACAAAGGATTGAAGATTACAAGGAAATCTACGAGCCCTTTGCAGAAGAAAAGACAAATAAGCAAGCAGCACGTTGCATGGATTGTGGCATCCCATTTTGCCACAATGGCTGTCCACTGGGCAACCAAATACCTGACTTCAATGATGCTGTATTCAAGCAGGATTGGGCCAATGCTTACAAAATCCTTTCTTCTACGAATAACTTTCCGGAGTTTACAGGGCGCATCTGCCCTGCTCCGTGTGAAGGCTCATGTGTGCTGGGGATCAATAAGGACCCTGTAGCCATAGAGCACATCGAAAAGTCCATAGCAGAAGAGGCTTGGGAAAGAGGTCTGATCAAGGCCAACCCACCAGAGCACCGCACAGGCAAATCTGTAGCAGTGGTTGGCTCCGGTCCTGCCGGACTGGCAGCTGCAGCTCAGCTCAATCGTGCCGGTCACAACGTCACTGTTTATGAAAGAGCAGACAGAATCGGTGGATTGCTGCGATTTGGAATTCCAGATTTCAAACTAGAGAAGTGGACAATAGACCGCAGACTCAAAGTAATGGAAGAAGAAGGCATCACCTTTAAAACCAATTGCAATATTGGTGTAGATATTCCCGTGAAAGACCTTCAGGATCAGTACGATGCAGTACTTCTTTGTGGAGGATCTACGGTCCCAAGAGATCTACCATTGCCGGGCAGAGATCTGAAGGGCATTCACTTCGCTATGGATTTCCTAAGTCAGCAAAACAAACGTGTTGGTGAAAATCCTAACGTTTTGGTGAACCATAAAGGAGACAAACTTGAAGCAGAGGTTTTTGCTACTGACAAAAATGTTGTTGTAATAGGTGGCGGTGATACCGGATCTGACTGTGTGGGTACTTCCAACCGTCATAGTGCCAAGTCGATCACGCAGATTGAACTGCTTTCAAAACCACCAGAATCTAGAGCTCAAAACAACCCTTGGCCTGAGTGGCCAATGACGCTCAAAACTTCTTCCTCTCATGAAGAAGGGGCGCAGAGAGATTGGGCTGTCCTTACTAAAGAGTTTATCGGGAATGATAAAGGTGAGCTGGTAGGGCTAAAGATTGTTGACATCAAGTGGGGTGACAATGGCATGGAAGAAATCAGAGGTACGGACCGTGTGATTCCATGTGAGCTTGCTCTGATTGCTGCAGGATTTGTGCACCCTCAAAAAGAAGGAATGATCGATCAGCTCGGAGTGGATTTGGATCAGCGCGGCAATGTGAAAGCTGACAATTATGCAACAAGTGAAAAAGGAGTCTTTGCAGCTGGAGATATGCGCAGAGGTCAGTCGCTCGTAGTTTGGGCGATCTCCGAAGGCCGTGAAGCCGCTCGCGCTGTTGATCAGTTTATCATGGGCAGCTCTAAGCTTCCTTCTAAATCAGAATCGTTTTACCAATTAGCGTAATTCACGTATTTCAAAATCCTCGCCAGTACCGTAGCGTGTAATATCCGACATGTGAAAGTGCTCGAGCGTATTGAGATCTTTAAGTTTGAAATCCTGGGGGTACATTACTTCCAGGATTTCGAATTCATACCGCTCCCCGTAATTGAGCAGCCAATATTGTTTTCCTGCTCTTAGATTATTGTAAGCCAATCCTTTCATTCCTATTTGTTCTTTTCTTATTCGTTGGGCGAAATTATCTACACTAAATTTCAATGCAACCCAAAAAAGCATTAAAATTGAGAGTACTTAAACCTAACCCTCGTTTAAAATGAACAATTCGTTACGCGCTTTTGCTTTACTTTTTCCGGTTGCCATATTTTTTTCTTCTTGTGGAGGTAGCTCCTCTAGCGAGAAAGCCAAGGCGGAGGCTGATGAAGTGGCCTTCTCTGAAGCTGAGAAAAAAATCGTTTCGGATATGGATCAGGTGATCCATGATTTACCTTCACCAACTGAGGTCCCGTATTTGCTGCAAGCTACCGGAGCAGATTACAATGCAGAGCTCATCAATTCATTAGAAAAGTTACCCCAGTATCAAACCAACGAAGATGAAGCAGCCCTTAATTTAGGTGTATATGCTACCGATATGGGGTACCTTATCTCCTACAATAAGATAGAAGAAGCCACTAACTACATGGAAAGTTGTCAAAAGCTGGCAGAAAGCCTGGGTGTTGCTTCAGTGTTTAATGTGGCCACTATTGAAAAATTCCAAAATAACCTGAACAATGCCGACAGCCTGAATAAAATCCTGAGTGAGGCGATAATCGAAGCTGAAAGCAAGCTAGAAAATGCAGATCGCGCTACGATGGCAGCATTAGTGCTGACAGGCAGTTTTGTAGAGGGCCTACACCTGGCAGTACGTGTGATAGAAACTTACCCTACAGATGTGCTGGATGAAGAAAACAGAAACCTCATTCTTGAGCCTATGGTAAAAGTGGTATTGGATCAGAAAAAACCTTTATTGGATGTGATCGCTATGCTCAAAGACCTTCCACAAGACGATATCATCGCTAAAATGATAGCCGAGCTCAATATCTTGCGAATTCTCTACGATGGAGACCTGGCGGAGATCGAAGAGAAAATCTCTGAAAACACAGGAAACTTTGTATTGACCCAAGATATGCTACTGGATATTACTAAAGAGGTAAAACGGGTACGCAGAGATATCGTGGAATACAAATAAGCATTTTATACAACCTATCTTAACTATATCAAAAAGCATTGGTTCTCCAATGCTTTTTGTAGTTTTAGACACACCTAATATCGTCGCCAGATCATGAGTGAAGAAATATTAAGAGCTATAGTTGAGCTATTGGCCATAGTGGCCAAAGAGGACGAAGTTACTGCTGATGAGCGTGCTTCCATCCAGAATTTTTTGGAAGACAATTTAACTCAAGACTCCTCCATCAGGTTTCTTTCTCTTTTTGATGAACTTACTGCCAATGCCCATAGCCCTGGAGACGAAGCTGCACATATCTCTGAGATATGCATGAGGATCAATCAGGAGCAAACCTCCCAACAGAAGATCATTATTATCCTGAACCTCATCATTGTGATCAATGCTGATGGTCGTATCTCAGAGCGAGAAAATGAGCTGCTTTACTTGATTTCAGACCATTTAAATATTGACAAGCGTCTCACAGATCTGATCAAAGCTTTTGTCATTTTTCAGGAACGTAGCAAGATAAGCTCCCGCAACCTGATGATTGTAGATGACGGCAATTATCAAATCCCCGAAAAATGCCAACGAATCATTCGGCCGGAGTTCGACGGATTCATACTGATTCTTCGCATTCCCAATGAAGAAGTGTACCTGGCTAAGTATGTGGGCGAGCACAATCCTGTGCTCAATGAAATACCAATGCGTACAAACCGCATCTATAATTTGGCGTCAGGTAGCAGCATTAAATTTGAGTCATCTGATCCTCTTTATCATAGTGAAATTGTTAACAGATTTCGGTCAATAGCCGCCGAACACCACCTAACATTCGTGGCAGATCAGGTTTCATTTAAATTCAAAAATGGAAACATTGGCCTCAGAAACATCAATATTCAGGAAGAAGGTGGCCAGCTTATAGCGCTTATGGGTGGTAGTGGTGCAGGTAAGTCTACCCTACTCAATGTCCTGAATGGCAATGACAAGCCCTCCGAAGGCAGTGTGCGGGTCAATGGAGTAGATATACATGTCAGCCCCAAGAAAATTGACGGTGTGATTGGTTATGTCCCACAAGATGATCTACTAATAGAAGAGCTTACAGTTTTCGACAACCTGTACTATGCCGCTAAGCTGTGCTTTAAAGACTTGTCTGGCGACGAAATAAGTGAGCTTGTCAACAAAACCCTGGAATCACTTGGCCTGTACGAAACGCGTCATTTGAAGGTGGGCTCTCCGCTGGAAAAGACCATATCGGGAGGTCAACGAAAACGATTAAATATTGGTCTCGAACTACTTCGCGAACCTAGTCTATTGTATGTGGATGAGCCCACAAGCGGCCTCTCCTCTCGGGATTCGGAAAACATTATGGACCTGCTCAAAGAACTTTCGCTGAAGGGCAAAATGGTATTTGTTGTGATCCATCAGCCCTCCGAAGACATTTTCAAAATGTTCGATAAACTGATCGTTTTGGATGTTGGGGGCTATCAGGTCTATTATGGAAACCCTATCGAAGGAATCTCTTATTTCAAGCAGATCGTAAAGATGGTGGACCAGTCACGCACAGCAAACCCCGAACAAATTTTTAATATCATTGAATCGAAGGTGATCAATGAGTTTGGAAACTTTACCAAAGAACGAAAAACCTCTCCAGAACAATGGTATGCCCACTTCAAGGAGAAAATTAAGCTTCCGAAAATCAAGGAAACAGACGTAATACCGCACAAGACTTTACATCTGCCGAGCCACCTGAAGCAACTCGGTATTTTTACCATTAGAGACCTAAAAAGCAAACTAAGCAACAAGCAGTACCTACTGATCAATCTGCTAGAAGCTCCTATTCTTGCGCTTCTGCTCGCTTTTATCATTCGGTACATGCCCGAAGACACCACCACTTATCACTTTTCAGAAAACCTGAACATTCCTGTGTTTTTCTTCATGAGTGTGATCGTTTCCCTTTTTATGGGACTCACAGTAAGTGCAGAAGAAATCATTAAGGATCGGAAAATACTCAAAAGAGAAGCGTTTTTGCACTTGAGCAGGTCTAGTTACCTCTATTCCAAGTTGATCATACTGTTTTCGATATCAGCTTTTCAAACAGCTACTTATCTGGCTCTCGGTCACTGGATTCTCGAAATAAAAGGCATGTTTCTTCCTTTTTGGTTAGTGCTTTTTAGTACATCATGTTTTGCCAACTTACTGGGTCTTAACATCTCCGCTGCTTTCAAGTCTGCAGTTACGGTATACATTCTTATTCCACTCCTTGTCATACCTCAACTCATACTTAGTGGCGTAGTGGTAAACTTTGACAAACTAAACCCATCGATTACTACAGAAGACAAAGTACCTATGATAGGTGAAGTCATGGCCTCTCGGTGGGCATTTGAAGCGCTAGCTGTACACCAGTTTAAGTCCAATGCATTCAATGCTATGTTTTATCCTCAAGACAAACAAATGGCTGAGAGTGAGTTTAAAACAGTTTATACCTTCCCTCGCCTGGAGGATGACCTGGAATACATTCATCACAACATTGCAGGTGCTTCAGAAGAAGAACGCGAAATCATTGCCTATAAACTCACCACCCTTCGCAATGAACTAAACAAAGAACTCAGCAAAATTGGGTACGATAAATTTCCTCAGGTTGATCAGCTGACTTTGAGCAACTGGTCAGATGAGCTGTTTGATGACACCAAAGAGTTTTTAGGCAAATTGGTCACCTACTACAACCTCAGGTTTAAAAAAGCCAATTCAACGAAGCAGTCGAAACTCAAAGAACTTACAAGTAGTCCTGAACAAAGACAGGTTTTTAATGAGCTCAAGCAAGACCATCACAATGAAGCCGTAGCGCAACTGGTTAAAAATGTGGCCACTGCTCACCGCATACTGGAGCACAACAATGAATTGGTGCAAAAACTTTATCCTATTTACCATGATCCAGAATTCCCAGACCATGTATTGGACGTAAGAGCACAATTCTATCAGCCGCAAAAACACTTTGCAGGTATGTATATAGACACCCTTTATTTTAATGTCACGGTGATTTGGCTCATGTCCATATTCCTGTTCGTGGCATTGTATTTTGATTGGTTGAAAAAAATCGTAAACTAGTCGCTTAGTTACTCGTGGCTTTCATTTTATCTAAAATCTTAGGTTTACTACTCAATCCTATTCTTTGGATCATTCTACTTTGGCTGCTTTCCTGGTGGGCTAAATCAGCTCTTTGGAAGAAGCTATTTGGCTTGATGGGTATATTTCTCCTGTTTGTGTTTACTAACCCGCTCATCCTACACTTGGTACTCAGGAAAAGTGAATATCCACCAGTGCCAAAAGATCACTTGCCTCTGACCGATGTGACAGTAGTACTGGGAGGCGCCAATAAAACCAATATGGGGATAAGTGATCAAATGCATTTAAATGAAAGTGCAGATCGAGTGACCGAGGCACTAATGCTTTACCATCAGGGAATTACAAAAAGCATCCTGTTATCTGGCGGTTCAGGGGAGCTCATTTACAACGATGAAAAGGAAAGCACGCAGCTTATTGACTTTTTCCTGGCCAGTGGTGTAGCCTCAGCTGCACTTTTAGCAGACACCCTCTCACGCAACACTCATGAGAATGTCGTTCACACAAAGAATATGCTAAAGGCAAGAGGCATCGATAACAGACCCATAATTTTGGTTACATCTGCTACACACATGTACAGAGCAGTAAAATGTTTTCAAAAGCAGGGCTTTGAAGTGATTCCCTATCCTGTAGACTATCAGGCAGGTAAGCTATTGTGGTCTCCAGCTATTGTCGTTCCAAATGTGGAAGGATTGATTATCTGGTATAAGCTTCTGCATGAATGGGTGGGAATAATCGCCTACAAGCTTCTAGGGTACACATAAAAAAATACCCGACCAAGGCCGGGTATTTCAAATGTATATAAGAGGTAAACGAATTATTCTTCGTCTTTCTTCTCTGTTTTTTTGGCTGCTGCTTTCTTAGGCTTTTCTTCCTTTTTAGCTTCTGCTTTAGGAGCTGCTTTTGCCTTTGTTTTCTTTTCTTCTTTTGCAGGAGCTTCAGCCTTTGCTTCTTCAGCTTTTGCCTCCTTCTTAGGAGCTGCTTTTTTGGCAGGCTTTTCGAAGCTTTTCTTGATCTCTTCTACATCTACATTCTTGATGGTAGGTACCGCATTCAATTTCTTGATTGTATTTACGCGGTTCTTAGCTCTTGTCTTATTTCTTCTACCTTTTCTTTCTAATCTTGTAACAGCCATTTTCTGATCATTTCTATTAAACGAGGTGCAAATTTAGAGGATTAGTTAGTTTTGTCCAAAACAAATATATGGCAACTTCAAAACCATCTATACCGAAAGGAACACGCGATTTTGGACCCGTTCAGTCGGCCAAGCGCTCATATATCATTGATACCATCCGTAAGAGTTTCATCAAATATGGATTTAGCCAAATAGAAACGCCGGCAATGGAACAGCTCTCCGTACTCACCGGAAAGTACGGTGACGAAGGTGATCAACTGCTTTTTAAAATCCTGAATTCCGGAGATTATCTTAAAAAAACATCCGAACAGGATTATCAAGCGGGAAGCGGTGCTCTACTACCTAAAATAGCGGAGAAAGGGTTGCGTTACGACCTCACTGTGCCCTTTGCCAGATTCGTGGTGCAAAACCAAAACGACATTACATTTCCTTTTAAACGTTTTCAGATACAGCCTGTATGGCGAGCGGATAGACCGCAAAAAGGCAGATATCGCGAGTTTTATCAATGTGATGCCGATATCGTGGGTTCTGATTCACTTTGGAATGAAGCAGAACTTACGCTGATGCTGCACGAAGTATATGCCAACCTCCAGTACGATGGGTTTGTCTTGAAGATCAATCACCGTGAACTGCTCATGGAAATGGCTCGTTTCATTGGGCTTGCAGGTAAAGAAATGCCCTTTTGTGTGACAATAGATAAACTCGATAAAATAGGCGAAGAAAAAGTAAATGAAGAACTGATAGCTTTAGGAGCAGACGAGACAAAACTTCAAGATGTAGTTGGGTTGTTTCACTCTACTGCATCGGCATCAGACAAGGTGGATGCATTTGAAAAACTCATTGGTAAAAACCGAGGAACTGAAGAAGTTCAACAATATTTTGAGTTTCTGAGTGCTCATTCGAGCACTCCGCTAAAAGTAGAATTAGACCTTAGCCTGGCTCGAGGCCTCTCCTACTACACAGGCATTATCTTCGAAGTAAAAGCTACTGATGTGAAAATTGGCAGTATCACCGGTGGAGGTAGATATGACAACCTCACTGGAGTGTTTGGGCTCAAGGGGATTTCTGGTGTTGGCATCTCATTCGGTCTGGATCGAATTTATGATGTTTTAGAAGAAAAAGGACTTTTCCCTGATCACCTTACCAAATCAGTTGACCTTCTCATAGCGCACCTTGATGAAGATTGTTTCAAACATGGATTGAGCTTACTCCAAAAACTGCGTAGTTCGGGGATTCAGGTTGAGATATATCCCGACCAGGCAAAACTGAAAAAGCAGTTTAACTATGCAGACAAAAAGGCCATTCCTCATGTGCTGGTTATCGGTACGGAAGAAATTGAAAAACAGCAATATGGGGTAAAAAACATGGTGAGTGGTGAGCAAGCATCTTATACCATAGAGCAATTAATCCAGCTACTCAGCTAAAATTATTGCTCGTTTTTTACGTTAGCTAATAATAAACCATACGCTCGTTTGCGGATTATATTAGTCATATTCGTTTGCCTACAACTACATACCACAGTGGCCCAGCACTCAAGTCAGTTGGGCCGCTTTGCTATTGACTTTCCTGAAGGCTGTGCACCCGTTACCATACACATCACCAGTACTGATAGCTTTGGGGATGTTAGTCGTCAGTATTTTTATGAATCAGGACAGGTAGAAACATCCGATACATTTTATACTTACTCTGAGCCCGGGATATATGAAATTGTGCAGGTAATTGGGCGGGATATAGTCCCTAAAACGGACACATTAACTTTTGAAGTGGTGGACAGCACTCCCCCACAATATGAAATTTACCAATGCAGCCAGTCTGCCATTTCTCTGGAGCTTCAAGACGAATTTTATGATGAATACCTCATCGTTTTCAACGATCGTGACTCCCTAACCACTCGACTCCCGAATACCGTGCAGTATGACTTCAGCAGCTCCTCTGGGAAGATTTATATTAAGGGGTTAAGGGATCAATCATTTGCAACATGTGATGATACGAGCATCAGTGTAAATCTAGGCACACAGTCAGAGTTGTCATTCAGCAGAGCACTCATAGCTCCAGGCTGTCTAAATCAATCGCACTTGATATTACAGCCTACGAATTTTCTTCCACTTGCCAAATACTCGATCGCAGTAGCAACCAACTCACTCAATACTCAAAACCTCTATACGGGGTATTTATCAATTGAAATGCAGCTAAAGCTCCCCTCATTCGATAGTGATAGCCTGTGTGTGACCATTGCCCAGCTCAACGCTTGTGACGCCTCCACAGTGATTGAGCAAGAAATATGTCTGTATTCGCCTACATCTTCTGATAGTTTTCAAAACATTTATGCGTCTGTGCAAGACAATCAAATCCTTTTAGCTATCCCTGAGCTCAGCACTTCTAGAAAAGTGGATATAGGAAGAGGCGCCAGTCAAAACGCTTTTAATCACCTCACATCTACTAACGGACCATTTCGCGATAGCCCTCCCTCCTTTTCCAGACAGTATTTTTACAGACTGCATCTACTAGACACCTGTGACAATGCTCTGGATAGCATGGTCATTGCTGCCCCCACACTTCGGTTAGTAGATCGGAGCTATGAAGGAAACAATGTCAGTCTTTCATCTAAAGACCCTATCAATCAGCTGGGTACGGCCAAAAAAGAATTGCTGCTTTACAGTGCAGACAGCTCCCAGTCGGTTGTTATGGATTATCAGGATAATCTGGAGCTTCCTTCAGGCCTCGGTGAAGTGATTCACCTGCGAACCAGATACTGTTACGATTCAATCTGTAGCTACTCCAACGCGGTGACCACAACATTTGAAACCATCGTGTTTGTCCCAAAAGCCTTTTCGCCCGACGGCAATGGCATGAATGACTGGCTTGAGCTCTTTGGCCTGCCTACTCCAGAATTTGAGATCTCCATTTATAACCGCTGGGGTGCTGTCGTTCACACTTCTAACCAAAACCCGGTTTGGAACGGACGAATAGGCAAAGAACTAATGCCATCTGGCACTTATTTGTACGAACTTAGGTTTAAGCTGCAAAGCGGGAAACTTAAAACGCAAGTTGGTACTTTTGCGCTCATTAGAAACTGAAAAAATTGGAAGGCTTATGTTTGATATGATGAAAATGATGGGGAAACTCAAGGAAGTGCAAGAGAACATGAAGAAAGCACAAGAGGGACTCAAAGACATCACCACAACAGCAGAATCTGGTGCCGGCATGGTAAAAGCTACCGTGAACGGACAAAAAGAACTCATTTCACTGGAAATAGATCCATCCATTGTAAGCACTGACGATGCAGAAATGATGCGAGATCTGGTGATCGCAGCGGTTAATAAGGCTCTTACTGATATCGACCAGGAAGCCAAAGCCCATATGAAAAAAGCCACAGAAGGCATGATGCCTAACATTCCTGGTTTTGACTTAAACAATATGGTTTGATGGTTAAAACCGCCGTAGTAATTCTGAATTGGAATGGACAGGATTACCTCAAAAGATTTTTACCAACCTTAATCCTTCATTCTTCGGAGGCAAAGATTATAGTTGCTGATAATGCCAGCACAGATGACTCTTTAGCAGTTTTGGAGAATTTTCCTGAGGTAGAAGTTCTTAAACTTTCAGAAAATTATGGTTATGCTGGGGGGTATAACGAAGCGCTCAATCAGATAGAGGCTGAGTACTTCCTACTTCTCAATAGTGACATAGAAGTTACCAGCAACTGGCTTGTTCCGATGGTGCGTTTTCTGGATGAAAACCCCACTTATGGAGCCGTTCAGCCAAAAATCAACGACATATACAATAAGTCACATTTTGAATATGCCGGCGCGGCTGGAGGGTTTTTGGATTCGCTTGGTTATCCATTCTGTAGGGGGCGCATATTCGATACTTTGGAGCAAGACACAGGTCAATATGACTCGATCTGTGATGTTTTTTGGGCTACAGGGGCATGTTTTATGGTTAGATCGGAGGTGTTTCATGCACTCTCGGGGTTTGATGCTTCTTTCTTTGCTCACATGGAAGAGATTGATTTTTGCTGGCGAATGCGCAGCCAAGGATATCAATTGGCCTGTGTGCCCCAGGCAACTGTGTATCATGTAGGTGGAGGAACGCTCAACAAAACCAGCCCGAGAAAAACTTATTTAAACTTTCGAAACGGGCTCACCTTACTCATCAAAAACTTACCTAAGAACCAGCTTTGGTGGAAATTACCCTTCCGAATAGTGCTGGACCTAATCGCAGGCATAAAATTTTGGAATGACCAATCTTTTGCGCACTTCAAGGCGGTATTCACTGCGCACAAAGATGCGCTTTCAAGGTGGAAAACAAGCATTCAGAATGAAAACAGGTCAACCCCATCTCCCAGGCCAACTAACAGTATTTTGACAGCATACTATCTCCAGGGAAAGAAAAAATACTCAGACCTTAGTAATACCAAATAGAATTATCCCGTCTTCTGAGCATCTTCCGAAAGTTCATCACAAAAGCAAGAGCGAGATAGATGACCACAGGGGATCCAAACGTAAGGAAAGAGGTGTAAATGAAAAATAACCGAATACTCGAGGTAGGGATGCGAAGTTTCTCCCCGAGACGAGTACATACACCGAAAGCATATTTTTCAAAAAACTCCTGCATAAAAACCATCGATTAAGATGTCACCAAAGATAACAAAAGCCAATTACATTTGTTATTCATGCATTACGAAGAATGTTTAAATTTCCGTATTATTGCATTCAACATTTAGGTATTGACCATTATTGTTACTGAAAATTCAAAAAAATGATCCAAATGAAAAAAGTTAATTTTGCTATAGCATTCGTTGCTGGAGCAATGATTTTTTCTGGCTGTGCGCTAAGCAAAATGATTAAGCTTGCCTCAGACCAAGATTTGCAGGTAGACCCTAATCCACTAGAAGTACATGGAAGCACGGTTCCTTTCGAACTATCAGCGGTTTTACCTCCTAAAATGCTCCCAACTGGTAAAGTATACACTATCAACACCATCTATCAATATGGCGACCAAGAGGTTGAGGTAGGATCTATCGAGTTCAAAGCTGAGGACTTCCCTTCTAGCAGTTCTTCTACATCCAGAAAATCTTCTCAAATGACTTTCCCTTATCAGGAAGGCATGAATCCTGGAACGCTTTATGTAGAAGGAGTAGCTAGCGATCCAAGATCTGGAAAGTCTAAAACTACGCCTCGTATGGAGGTAGCTAAAGGTCTTGTAATGACAAGCCGTTTTGCTAAGCCTGTAGTTTTCAGCACGTATGCTGATCACGGGTACAACGACAAAGAAGAATTGATCCCTACACGAGTAAACTTCTACTTCGAGCAGGGGCTATCTCGTTTAAACCCTTCTTTGAGCATCGAAGGCTCTTCAAACAGAACAAAAAGCAACAACCTTGCTGCTTTTATCGCTGAGAAAAACGTAACCAGAACTGTAACCATCACTGGTACTCACTCTCCAGAAGGTCCTGAAAGAGTAAATAGCAGTCTTGCTGAAAATCGTGCTGAAACAATCGAAAACTTCTACAGAAAGCAGATGAGAAGATACGATTACAAAGGCATGGCTGACTCTATCAAGTTTATCTTGAAGCCAGTAGTAGAAGACTGGAGCAGCTTTAAAACAGCCCTTGCTGAGTACGATGGTATCGAGCAAAGTGCAAAAGACAAAGTGCTTAGAATTGTAAACGGAAACGGATCTTTCGAAGAAAAAGAAGATGAACTACAGAAGCTTCCTGTTTACGACAAACTTTTGAAAGAAGTATATCCTGGATTGCGTACTGCAAAAACTGAAATCCTTACAGTTAAGGAGAAGAAATCTAATGCACAGATTGCTGTACTTTCTAAGCAGATCGTAAACGGTGATGTAGATGCAGATACACTTTCTACTGAGGAGTTCCTTTTCTCAGCTACACTTACTCCTTCACTGGATGAGAAAGAAGCTATCTACAAAGCAGCTACAAAATCTGGTAGCTGGGTAGCTCACAACAACCTTGCGGCTGTTTACCTTGACAAAGCGAAAAAAGCTGAAGGATCAGCAAAAACTGGACTTGTTCAGGATGCAATCACACAACTTGAAATCGCTGCTAATAAGAGCAAATCTGCAATTGTAAATGCTAACCTCGGTGCTGCATATTTGATGCAAGCTGACTATGCTAAAGCAATGGATGCCCTTAAAACTGCAGAAACTGCATCTCCTTCTAACACCACATCTTCTAATGTAAAAGGAATGAAAGGTTCCATCCAGGTGATGAACGGTCAATACGAAGAAGCTCGCGCTTCATTTGCATCTTCTGCAAAAAGTGATATAGTTACTTTTGATCACGGTCTTGCTCACCTTCTAGGTGGCGAGTACAGTGCTGCAAAATCAACTTTAGGAAATGTTACTAGCAGCGAAAAAGTAGGTGCTCAGGCACACTACCTGATTGCTGTGGCTTCAGCTCGTGAAAACAATGCTGCAGACGTAACAAGCAGCCTGAAAGCAGCAGTTGAGAAAGATCCTTCACTGAAGGACAAAGCGCTCAACGACCTTGAGTTTACAAACTACGCTGATGCAGTAGCAAAAGCGGTGAAATAAGGATCAAAGAGAATTTTATAAGGAAAAGCTCTCCATTTTGGAGAGCTTTTTTTATTTATATCGCCCTAATCTTTTAATTTAGCAGGGCTTTAAAATCAACGAATAAATCATGCGAGAAATACAATTTAGACAAGCACTTGGTGAAGCGATGAGCGAAGAAATGAGAAAAGACGAGAAAGTCTTTTTGATGGGAGAAGAAGTCGCTGAATACAATGGTGCTTACAAGGTGAGTCAGGGAATGCTCGACGAGTTTGGTCCTGATCGCGTGATTGATACACCCATCGCAGAGTTGGGTTTTGGTGGTTTGGGAGTAGGTGCAGCTATGAATGGCCTCCGTCCTATCGTAGAGTTCATGACTTTCAACTTCTCTCTTGTTGCTATCGATCAGGTGATCAATGGTGCTGCTAAAATGATGTCCATGTCTGGGGGTCAGTTTAACGTGCCTATCGTATTTCGTGGCCCTACCGGTAATGCCGGAATGCTCAGTTCACAACACTCACAAAACTTTGAAAACTGGTATGCCAATACTCCAGGATTGAAGGTGGTAGTACCTTCTAATCCATACGATGCTAAAGGTCTACTAAAAACCTCCATCCGTGACAATGACCCTGTAATCTTTATGGAGTCTGAGCTCATGTATGGTGATAAAGGAGAGGTTCCTGAAGAAGAGTACCTCATCCCCATTGGTGAAGCGAAACTAGTCAAAGAAGGTAGTGACGTTACACTGGTTTCATTTGGTAAAATGATGAAAGTAGCGAATGAAGCCGCTGCTGAAATGGAAAAAGAAGGCGTGAGCGCAGAGGTGATTGACCTCCGTACTGTTCGTCCTATTGACTATGCTGCTATCGTAGAGTCTGTAAAGAAAACCAATAGACTTGTAGTGGTAGAAGAGGCTTGGCCACTTTCATCAATTGCAACAGAAATCAGCCACCACATCCAGCGATATGCATTTGACTTCCTGGATGCACCAGTGCATAAGGTAAATAACAGAGACTTGCCATTGCCGTATGCTCCTACCTTGATCGAGGAGATACTTCCAAATGTAAAGCGTACAGTAGAGGCAATAAACGCTGTTTGCTACAGATAATAAGCTATCCTAAGATATTTGCTTTAGAGAAAGAGGTGCTCAGTATGCACCTCTTTTTTTATGGTTTAATTTTAATCTGCAGCCTCATGAGGCACAAAAAAAGGCTAGAGAGTCTCTAGCCTTTGTCGTTTAATAGAATGAACTTATTCTTTTAGCGCATCAGGTTAGAAAGTGCTTTTGCACCTCCCATCTTATTCATTGTTTTCATCATTTTACGCATCTGCTGGAATTGCTTCAGCAATTGATTCACCTGATTCACAGAGGTACCACTACCCTTAGCTATGCGCTGACGCCTAGAGCCATTGATCAGGTCAGGGTTTTCACGCTCATCAGGGGTCATTGACTTGATTATCGCCTCAATAGGCTTCAGAGAATCATCGTCTATATCTATGTCTTTAATGGCCTTTCCTACACCAGGTACCATGCCCAGCAAATCTTTGATGTTACCCATCTTCTTGATTTGCTCCATCTGTGACAGAAAATCATCAAAACCAAACTGATTCTTTTTGATTTTCTTATTGATTCTGCGGGCTTCTTCCTGATCGAAATTTTGCTGAGCCTTTTCTACAAGTGATAGTACATCACCCATACCGAGGATTCGCTTTGCCATACGGTCAGGGTGGAAAAGATCGATGGCATCCATCTTTTCACCAGTACTGATAAACTTGATAGGCTTAGTGACCTCCTTGCGTATAGAAAGCGCTGCTCCACCCCGAGTGTCACCATCGAGCTTGGTGAGGACTACTCCGTCAAAATCTAAACGCTCATTGAAGACAGCTGCAGTATTTACAGCATCTTGTCCTGTCATAGAGTCCACCACAAATAAGGTCTCTGAAGGATTGATTTCCTTTTTAATTGCAGAAATCTCCTGCATCATTTCCTCATCCACAGCAAGTCGTCCAGCTGTATCAATGATCAGAGACTTTTTACCCTGCTCCTTCGCATATTTAATAGCGTTCTTAGCTATTTTCACAGGGTTCTTTTCATCGGGTTCTGTGTATACCTCAACACCTATCTGCTCACCCAGCACCTTCAGCTGATCTATCGCTGCAGGGCGGTAAACATCACATGCAGCCAACAATACGGTACGTCCTTGCTTCTTTAGCATATTGGCGAGTTTTCCACTAAAAGTGGTTTTACCCGAACCTTGCAATCCGGCAATCAATATGGTATTGGGATTCCCTGTCTGATCCATAGGGACATTAGTCTCACCCATGAGCAAGGTAAGCTCTTCAGCTACTATTTTGGTGAGCAACTGACCAGGAGAAACAGCTATCAATACATCTCGCCCAAGTGCCTTTTCCTTGATGGAGTCGGTCACTTCTTTGGCTACTTTATAGTTGACATCAGCATCTATCAGCGCTCGTCTGATTTCCTTTATGGTAGATGCAACGTTTACTTCTGTAATACTTCCCTGACCTTTCAGGGTTTTAAAAGCCCGGTCGAGCTTTACACTAAGATTATCAAACATTCGATCGTGTCTTTTTCCTAGCTGCAAAACTAATAAACATCTATTTACTGTAACTAAAGTATTCGATTTTCAGTATGATACATTATGCAGTACCTTGCAATACATAATACAACAAAAACATCGAACTCATGAAAAGGATCTTATTGATTATTCTAGTTGCCTCACTAGCCACCACTACTCAAGCCCAGCATAAGGTGAAGGAAAAAGAGGTTATAGGAACTTGGAAACTAATTATTGACGTAGAAGACGCTTTAAAAGATGCTGAAGAAGAAGCTTCTGAAGAAAGCTTACTAGGCAAAGTTATTCTCAGTTCAGTTTCTGGTCTTGTATCCGGAATACTAGAAGAAATAGAAATCTACATGGATTTTCGCCCTGATGGCGAACTAAAAATAGCCGTAGAGGCATTTGGCGAGCGGGAAATTGAGTACTCTGAATGGAGCATTAAAAATGGTAGACTATACATAAAAGACACAGACCACTTTGATATGGATGTAGATGATTACTGGCTTATGGATGATGGTATGTTGGTAGCCTATGAAGATGACGGTGAGCCCAACGCCAATGTATACATGGTTTCTATAGACCAATAATACACAAGGCAATCAACCCTTAAAATACAGGATTTGCACCATAGACTGAATTATTTTGCTATTTTGATCCATAGATCAATAAATTATTTATAATTTAGCAAAATAATTCAGACTTTCTAAGATGAAGAACAAGCCGCTAATCCAACTATTGACTTCTCTTTCTATCTACGCCATCATTATGTTTGGCTTAGGATGTGACGAGAAAACTCTGAATAACCTCATGGATATTCAAAGCAGCTTAACCTCTACGATTTCGCTATTGATTCCTGGTTTATAATAGACTCCAAATTAGCCGGTGAATAGTTGATAGATTTAAGGGTCTTATTGTCCCCCTTTCGGTAAACTAAAAATTTACCATCTTCCTCTACGATGTAAGCTTCCGTGTTTTTGTGTTCGCGATAATGCGCTACTGTTTTTTCAGCTTCCTCTTTCGAAACACATGCTTTGCTCATATTGGAGCGCTGCACTTCATTGAAGAGCTCCACAAATTTTTCCCCTAAGCCAAATTCCAGGACTGCTCCTGAAAGCACATATTGGATATCACAAAGTGCGTCGGCTACTTCTACCAAATCATTATTGGTGATAGCTTCCTGTAATTCTTTCAGCTCCTCGGCAATAAGCGATACGCGCAACTCACATCGCTCCTTCGCAGGTATCACCGGAGATGGCTCGATAGGGTGTTTAAACGTTTTATGAAATTCTGCTACTTGATTCAATGAATCGATTTTGTCCATGCTATTTTTCCTTTTCTTTTTTAATTGCTTTGGTCAGAAAGTATAGAAAACCTCCCAGCACCACTGCAATAATCGCCAACATACTGATAATAGAAGATACACTCATCGTTTTTCTTTTTGGACAAATTGTCTGTACAACAGGCTATTTAGTAGTATCCCCAGCAATAGGACAGTTCCCCATTGCGTAGTGATAGTGGCATTACTATACACATCCCACCAGTTCCAGGCACCATTTTCATCAAACCATGGGTTTTGGCTATAGCCTTGCGACATCCACCAGTAAATAATTCCCACACCCATCACAATGTTTAGATAGATAGCAGCACTAAAGTACCACCCTGATACTTTAAAATCCGAATCAATATCCATCAATTCCGTTTTAAAACGATTAGGGCCATACACCGCTGTAGCTATGGCAATAAATACACCACTTACTATCAGGCCGAGTCCCCAGACCCAATCCTGATTACTAAAATAATCTAAGGAGTAAGCTGATGGAAACCCAAATAGAATAAACACCAAAACCATCACCACAATGATTCCTCGCTGTGTTAGGTTCGTGCGAACCAGGTTGGTTTTTAGCAGCTCAAGCATTGGCAAGAAAGAACTAAAAGCAGCGAGCGTAAGTGCTAAAAAGAAGACCACAGCCAAAAAACCTCCGCCGGGCAGCGTAGCAAAAAGTTCTGGAATAATTGTGAAAGTCAGTGCCTGACTGCCTGACTGTAATGAAGCTATGGCCGCTTGCTCTGAACTTGCCAATGCAAAAACCGCTGGCAGTATGGCCATACCAGCCAAAATAGAGGCTGTATTATTCCCAAAGGCACCAATAAAGGTATTGAGTGTAATATCTTCTTTTGATCTGGAATAGGATGAAATAGTTATCATCAGCCCCCATCCAGCCCCTGTACTCCATGCCGACTGGGATAGCGCTTCTATCCAAATGGTTGGGTTAGATAAGTTTTTAGGGTCTATCGTAAACATGTATTCCAGCCCTTTTACCCCATCCGGCATAAGTAAGGCTGCTACTGCCACAATAAGCAGCAGTACAAACAAACTGGGAATTAAAACTTTGTTGGCCTTCTCCAAGCCACCCTTCACTCCCCTGCTCACCACAAAAACACCCAACCCTACTACCAGGGCATACAAGGCGATTGTAAGTAAGTTTTGATTGGAAAGCAATGCCCACTGCTCCTGTAAGTATTCCGGGTTGTTGCTCAAGCGCTCACCGAGCGACACCCCACCACTGAGGCCATTGATCAGGTTGCCAATCGAAATCCCCAGATACTCTAGCGACCAGGCCGTAACTACTGAGTAGTAAAAAGCAATGCCTAATGTGCAGACGGTAATAAAAAAACCCATCCAGGTGAGTTTTGACCCCACGAGTTTTCCAAAGCTGCCAATAACCCCACTTTTGAACTTTTTCCCAATGGAAAACTCTGCAAGTAGTAACGGTATAGACCAGATAAATAGAAATAGGATCCAAAGGATAATAAAGCTCCCACCATATTGGCCTGCAAGACGCGGAAATCGCCACAAGTTACCCGCACCAATGGCCATACCGAGTGAGGCCAGAATAATGCCCCACCGGTTACTAAATTCTTCGTGTTTCTGCATGCCTTATTTTCTCGATTGTTGGATGACTGCTCTATACAGATAGACCAGAATGAGCCCTAGTATGCCCAGCCCAACCAGACTGCCTCCCAGGGGTTCTGCTCCCAGCTGTAGGTTCAGTCCAAAAGTAGCCAGCAGTGCAATTAAAATACCCATCAACGCTTCGCCTGTGATAAGTCCAGAAGCGATCAGCAAACCGGCATTGTTTGCTTTATCAGCTGGCTCGCCTGTAATATTGTTTTTTCTAAAACTACGGTCAATCATCCAGGCGATGACCCCTCCTATGAATATGGAAGAATCCAGTTCAAAGGGAAGATATAGCCCGACAGCCACTGCCAACACTGGCATTCTAAAATTAGAATTGATCGATTTGAGGTATTGGTCAGCAATGATGATCACTACACCCAGACAGCCACCTATCGTAATGATGGTCCACGGAAGTTCACCTCCAAATATACCTGTAGCTACACTCATCATTAATGTAGCCTGCGGGGCTGTCAGTGGATTAGGATGTTCTGCAGTAGGGCTTCCAATACCTTTAGACTCCAGTAGCAAATTAAGCACCGGAGCGATTAGCAGTGCTCCCGCCACTACTCCTATCATTTGCATCACCTGCTGATTTCTTGGTGTGGCACCAAGTACATAGCCAGCTTTTAAATCCTGCATGTTGTCTCCAGCGATAGCAGCAGCACAGCATACCACCGCTCCTACAAGAATAGCTCCTGCAGCACCTCTACCAGGGTCAGAACCTCCTAACAATAAAAGAAGCAGTAAAGCTGTACTTAAAATCGTAGCAATGGTAACACCGCTAATGGGGTTGTTGCTACTGCCTACAAGGCCAGCCATGTAGCCTGCCACAGCTGAAAAGAGAAACCCAGCCACCACCATCAAAACAGCCATAAAAAGTGTGACGGGTACGTCTTGAATAATGGTAAGGTAGATGAAAAACACAGGCACAATCATCACTCCGATTCCGATCAAAACCCATGACATTGGCGTGTCCAGATCGGTACGTAAGGTTTCTGAGAGTTTCTTTGAGCCTTCTTTAAACGCTTTTACTCCTGATGTAAATGCTGTAACCAATGCACTGCGCAAGCTTAGCAGCGCCCACAGGCCTCCGACAATCATAGCACCTACGCCCAGATAGCGCATCTTCACGCTCCAAAGCGCTCCACCCAGAGCCTCCGCTGTAACGCCTTCTACGGACACAAATTTTCCTGCATTCACCAGTTCTTGGGCCACTGCATCGAAGCCATTCATGCCCACATAGGCTGGAATTGCTATCCACCAGGTAATGACTCCACCCATGAAAACCAGGGTGCTGATATTGAGACCTACGATATACCCTACGGCTACCAAAGCCGGCGAAAGGTTAAGACTAAAGTACAAATAAGCCTTCTGCTGAACTACTGTTGCTTTTTCAAAAATGCCATGCCACAGGTTTAAAGCCTCCGAGCCAAACTTAAAAACCCCGCCTATTAAACTTCCGTACACTAGATGCTTTACGGATTTACCTCCTTTTTCACCTGTCTTCAGGACCTCAGCCGTAGCTATACCTTCTGGAAACATCAACTTTTCCTTGACGATCAGGGCCTGGCGTAGTGGTATGGTAAACAACACCCCCAATACACCTCCACAAATAGATATTAGCGTAGTTTCTACGTAATTAAACTCTTGCCAATACCCCATAATCACAAGAGCAGGAATAGTGAAAATTACTCCAGCCGCGAGTGACTCTCCTGCAGAGGCAGCTGTTTGCACCATGTTGTTTTCCAGAATATTGGAGTTTTTAAAGGCTTTCAAAATAGCCATGGAAATGACCGCTGCTGGAATGGAAGCCGAGACTGTTAGTCCTGAAAACAAGCCAAAATAAGCGTTGGCAGCTCCGAGCACTACAGATAGCAGTGCTCCAATTAGGATGGACCGTAAGGTCAGTTCGTTGAGACGAGTCTCAGGACTGATGTGAGGTTTGTGCATACTGATATGGGATAATGTTAGGGTTCAATTTTGGTATCCAACAAAAATGTGGATTTAGCCATTAAAAACAAAAAAGCCACGACCTGTTCTGGTCGTGGCTTTTTATAGTAATAACTGCTAAAGCAGTGGTTTTTATTAAAGAAACTCTACTTCTCCGGTTTCTAGCTTGTAGTAAGCTGAAACTACCTCAACACCATCCGAAGCTACAGCTGGAGCCATTGTAGGCTTTGACCCTGCTAGCTCTTTTGCGGTATTTTTTGCATTGGTTTTTACTGCATTGGTGAGCAAATCACCATCAAGTGCTTTTGCTTCTTCAACTGAAGGCTTGATTTTCTTTACAATAGCGCTGATGTGCCCTCCAGGATCTTCATCTCCAAGGCTAGCTCCTACTGCTCCACATTTTTCGTGACCCAATACTACCACGAGCTTAGAACCTAGATGCTTCACAGCATACTCAATACTTCCCGTAACATCGTCATTGGCAATATTTCCCGCCACGCGAATCACAAAGATGTCTCCGATACCCTGATCGAAAACCAACTCTGGAACTACTCGTGAATCTGCACAACTCAATATTACCGCAAATGGTTGCTGCCCGCCTGTGAGCGACTCTCTACGGTTTACATCTGAGTGTGGATGCTGTAAATTTCCTGCGACATAGCGCTGATTTCCCTCTTTTAGCTGAGATAATGCTTCCTGTGACGTCATTTTATTGTGTTTTTAGAATGCTTATTCATTTTATATCGATTCCAAAAATAGCCAATAGAATGACAAATCAAACCCGTAATAATACGGACATTACTCGTAGAAATACTGACTGCCACTAGTTGTGACTCCCAGAACGTCAAACTTCCCGCCTTCCAGGATGAGTCGCTTAGATTCTTTTACAGCTCCCGCTCGCAAACTCCCTGATGAAGTCTTTAGGTCAAAACTCAAATCAGAAAAATCATTCAACAATTCAAACTCTACATCTCCAGAAGTAGCTTTGAAGCGGCTGTCTCCGGTGATTAAGACCTCTTCCCCGGATATATCTCCAGAGGTAGTTTGAAGTACAATAGCACCTTCAGCATCTTCTATTTCTATATCACCACTGGTAGCCTGGCCGGTGATGTTGCCCACAACAGCTGCTAGTTCCAAATCACCAGATGTGGCAACTACAGAAATATTTCCTTTGATTGATGTAAATTCCTGATCGCCTGATGTGGTCTTTGAAGTGACATCACCCGTGAGCCCTTCTACACTCAAATCGCCAGAAGTCGCATTTAATGATAAGTTTGCATTTATAGTCTCCAGCGAAACATCACCACTGGTAACCTGCACATCCAGCGTATTGGCTGTATAGCGCTCTACCTGTACATCACCTGAAGTGTTTTTGATTTGAAGGGTAACACCTTCTGGAAGTGTCACCGCAATTTTTGAATCCCTACTGCTCCCCCAACTCCACTTGTTTTTGGTTCGTCTGGACTCAACTTTTATCAAAAGTTGCCCTCCATCCATCGATTTTACAAACTCGTAATCACCTGGAGAGCCATCTCCAGCAATCAATCCATCGATTTTCGTAGTACGTCCCGGCTCCACGGTGACATCACAAAATACTCCCTGTACAATGACGCTTGAAATATTTTCTGACTCAAAATGAATTTCAGCAAGTGTTTGCTGAGCTGTAGCGCCCATCAGGCTGAGGGCAAAGAGTAAGGTTAAGGCAAGTCTCATATCTTTTTCTTTTACAGATGCGAGACTTGCCAATAAGGTTGCATATCAACCAATCTTATTTTTAGAAAGCTCAGCTAAAAGCCTCAGGGCCTCTTTTAGGTAAGGATCTTCTGATAGTTTTTCGCTGTTTACCTCGTCTGTAAACACTTCGCTTGGTTGAAGTGTAGTAGAGAGGTCCGCTTCTGTTTCGCTTTCTTGCTGCTCTTGTGCCTTACGCTCTTCCAGATTCAATGACACTTTTGTTTCTTCTCGAAGCTTACGCACACGTTCTACATCTTTCTGTAAGTCAGCCAGGTCCTCATCTGTTTGAAGGTGTTTGTTGTAAAGCTTTCTTAGATGTACAATCATTTGATCTGAAATCGTGTTGGTAGGATCGTATTTTGTGGTACGAATTTCGTCCCATGGCAACGCTGTAGGACGCCCACTTTCCCCAAAGTTTTCATCTTCGTATGGAGATGGAAATGCAATATCCGGAGAAACCCCCATGAGCTGAGTGCTACTGCCTGACACCCGATAAAACTTAGCCAGCGTCATTTTCAACTGTCCAAGGTCTACGTCTTTTTGCTGCATGTAGCGTCCTATATCGATCAGGTTTTGAACAGTACCTTTACCAAAAGTATTTTCCCCAAGAACCACTCCTCGTTTGTAATCCTGAATTGCTCCAGAAAATATCTCAGAGGCAGAAGCACTATAGCGATTAGTAAGTACGGCAAGGGGTCCATCATAAAAGACCTTCCCTCCATCGGTGTCTTTCATCACTTCTACGCTATTGTCTGTATTTCTCACCTGTACTACTGGACCATCAGGAATAAAAAGACCGGTGAGCTCTATGGCCTCCTGAAGCGAGCCGCCACCATTGTACCTTAGATCTATTACTAATCCGTCCATTCCTTTCACATTCAAACTATCGATAAGCTTCCGCACGTCACGTGTAGTACTGCGATAGTCTTTTACACCTTTATTCATATCCTCAAAGTTGAGGTAGAAGCTGGGCACTGTGATCACTCCTAACTGGTATTGTTGATTACCTTCCGTGATGGGAATTATTTCCCCTTTTGCGGCAGATTTCTCCAGTTTTATCTTGTCACGTACCAATCGCAAGGTGTCAGGCAGTGAATTGATGTCTTTATTATGCTTAATAATTTGCAGTCTTACAATGGAGCCTTTAGGTCCTCGGATTTTCTGAACCACTTCATCTAGACGCCACCCGATAACGTCTACAAACTCTCCGTCATCGCCTTGCGCCACACCGATGATCTTGTCATCTTTTTGTAGTTGCTTACTCTTATAGGCCGGACCTCCTGGAATGATGTCTGCTACTTTGGTATAATCCAGCTGCTGTGTGAGCTGTGCTCCTATTCCTTCCAGAGACAAACTCATATCTATCTGAAAGTTCTCCTTCGCTATAGGCGAAAAATAGTTCGTATGCGGGTCGTAAGCACTGGTCAGGGCATTCATATATGCCTGGTACACATCTTCGCTGTTGTACTGATAAAGTGCTTTCTCTACACGCTGGTAGCGTTTTTTCAGTGCATCAGCTATATCAGGCCACTCCTTGCCTGCGAGTTTATAACTCATGGCCTGATTCTTAATGATTTTGACCCATATACTGTCTAGTTCAGCATGAGTTTCAGCCCAGGGCAGTTTGTCACGATCGGTCTCAAAGTATTGGTCTTGATTAAAATCAGGCTCTTTTTCCAGAAGGTTGTAGATGTTCTCAATTCGCGCTAATGATCGCTCACGATAAACACTAAACAGCTGGTAGCCAAAATCCAGGTTTCCTTCAGGAAAATGCTCATCTAGCGTATACCTGTATTTTTCAAAGTACTCTCTATCAGATTTTAGAAAGTAGGATTTGTTAGGGTCTAAAGACTCAAAGTAGTTATCAAAAACCACCGAACTCAACGAATCATCCAGATCAATTTTGCGGTAGTGATATCGGTTGAGCAAGTTTACGATCACGAAGGTTTCACTGGCATGTTCTGGCTTTGGTTCCAGATACACCAACGAGTCGGCTGTTGGGTTGGCTGATGATGCTACGGACTCCTCTGCGGTAAACTCACTAAACCCGTAGGTCATGAGCACCGACCCCAATATCAATACTAACTTATTCATCCAATATTTACTTTTTCTTTACAACGAATGATTTGGTTTTAAGATTTCAAAAACCAGACCATATTATTTCCCCAAAGGTTAAATCAAGTTAACTTTCACCCTTCGTGCTGTTTCCAAACAAGTGCTGCAGCCCCTAAAACTGCTGCGTTCTTATCCAACATACCCGAAGGAAGTAATTTGACCTTTCCCTGATAAAAAGGCAACAAATTTTTCTCCAGATGCGTCTGAGTGGGCTCAAAAATCCATTTTCCGGCTTTAGCCAATCCACCTAGGAGAAAATATGCTTCCGGATGAGAAAAGGTAGTAAAATTCGCTAATTGTTCTCCCAATATTCGACCAGTCATGTCAAATGCCGCCTGAGCGATGGGATCTCCCTTCTCAGCGGCATCCATAATCATCTCTCCATGCAAGTCATTGTAAGCAACATCTCTCAAAATACTATCATCCATTCTGTCGGCTAACAGAAAATATACTGTTCGCTTCAGTCCAGTACTACTCACATAGGCCTCTAGCCCTCCACGTCTTCCTAATCCGGTGTATCTCCCATTGGGGTCTATTACCACATGACCCAACTCTCCTGCCTGAGAATCATGTCCATAAATCAATTCGCCATTTGAGACAATACCACTCCCGAGACCAGTACCCAGAGTAATCACCATAAAATCTTTCATGTCGGCCGCCTTGCCATAGATCATCTCTCCAATCGCCGCAGCATTGGCATCATTGGTAATGTAGGTCGGTACATCGAAGCGAGCTTTCATTTCATTTACAAATGGAATGATACCCTTCCAAAGTAAATTGGCAGCATGCTCTATGGTGCCCCTATAGTAATTGGCATTTGGTGCTCCTACTCCGGTACCCAATACTTCGTGCTCAAAATCTAGCTGCCCACGCAAGGTCTCTATTTGCTGTTTCAACTCATCCAAATAGTCTCCAAATTCTTGATGCATTGTAGTGGAAAAACTTGTATTGGCGTACAAGTTTCCCTCACGGTCTACAATTCCGACTTTCGTAAGTGTACCTCCAATATCCACTCCAATGGCGACTTTCTTAGACATAGAAAATATGTTATATCAAGCGTTTAAAATCATTAAAAAATCAAATATATGCAGAACCCCGAAACGGATGCCCACAATTTGGCATGAATACCAACAATTATTAGCAATTCTAAAAATGCAAACGTTTTACATTTCTGACCAGTAAAGAATTGAAGGTAGCTCACATGAAAAACACAAGCAATTAGCAAAACCTGTCACTTCACCTTATATTTATTGATTAAAAGCACCGTCATGAAAAACATACTCAAACTAACCGTTCCAATTATAATTATCGCAGTTCTGGCCTATCTCTTGATTCAGGGTAAAAGCACCAACAGCGAACTAAAAAACCAGCTAAGTAAGGCTCAGCAAGAGGCCGAAGCGCAAGCACAGTCAGCGCTCCGCCAAACCCAATTAGCAGAAGAGGCCGCTGCCAGGGCCACTCTTGAAGCACACAAGGCTCGAGTACTAGCGCAAAAACTTGCAGAATGTCACAACTGACGACTACATGCCCGACCCTTACTTGTTCGCTTATGGATTTTTGATGTCCGTTTTCCATGGAAACGAACAAACACAAACACCGCCATTAGACGCTCGTCTGTTAGGTTTGGGAACCTATGATGGATTGCTCTATCGGGTAGCCAGCTACCCCGGTGTCATTTACAGGCCTGAAGGCGACAAACAGGTCTACGGTGAGGTTTTCTGGTTAAATCACCCCAACCGGACTCTACCAATCCTGGATGAATACGAGCATGCCAGCCCATTGATCACTAATGCACCAGAATATGCCCGCAGGCTTAGGCCCATAAGGCTCGAAGGTAAAACCATCCAATGCTGGGTATATGAATATCTGGGAACAGTGCAGCCCGACAGTGAGATAAAATCCGGTAAATTTGACATTGAACAGACCAAACAATCATGAGCCAAAAAGAACCTAAAGTGACGGGGCTGGGAGGTATTTTTTTTAAATGCAGTGACCCTGAAGCCACCAAAAACTGGTACCACGAACACCTCGGACTAGCTACAGATCAATACGGATCCACCTTTGAGTTTCGTAATACTCACCAACCAGACCAAATCAACTACTTGCAGTGGAGCCCTTTCAACGCTGATACAGACTATTTTGAGCCATCTCAAAAGGAGTTTATGATCAACTACCGGGTTCAAAACATCGAAGGACTCGTGGAAAAACTCAGAGCAGCAGGTGTGACCATCTGTGACGAAATAGAAGCATTCGATTACGGTAAATTTGTCCACATCCTAGATCCAAACGGTCAAAAAATAGAGCTTTGGGAACCAGTAGATGAGGTCTTTACCGACTGGCTCAAAGGAAATACAACGAAATAACCGAAACGAACCATTTTTATTAAAACGGAGTTTCCAAATCATGGCAAATTTTCACGAACTGATAAATAGGAACACCCCGACACTTGTAGACTTTTATGCGGACTGGTGTGGTCCCTGCAAGATGATGCCTCCCATACTTACACAAGTAAAAAACGAGCTCGGAAGTAACGTAAACATCCTTAAAGTAGATGTAGATAAAAACAATAAGGCGGCTAATAAATACGGTATACGCAGCATACCGACACTCATCCTTTTTAAGAATGGTAAAATCATCTGGAGGAAGTCAGGAGTAGCACAGGCAAACGAAATTACCCGTGAAGTTCGAAAAATAGCCTAGTTGCCATATAGTCGGGCAGTCACTTACACTATGTAGTATTTTTTAGCAATGCTAGATTGTTTTAAGTTTAAACTTCAAACAGCTAGATACCTTATGACTACCCGACGCTTTATTTTTTCAGCTTTACTGACCGCCTTTTATTTCCTTTCTTTTGCTCAGGATCCTTCCAGGTTTAAAGAGGAAGTCATTCGCCTGCAGGCAAAAAACAAGCAAGCGGCTATCAAAAAACCTGTCGTATTTGCAGGAAGCTCAAGCTTTAGAATGTGGAAAGATGTAGCTACTGACCTTGAAAACGATAAAATCATTAACAATGGGTTTGGCGGATCACATTTTAGTGACCTTATTTTCTATTACAAAGAGTTAATAGCGGCTACAAATCCATCTGCCATTTTTCTCTATGAAGGTGACAATGACCTGGCGGCAGGCAAACCCATAGATCAGGTGATGGCTGATGCCAAGACGCTATTGTCCCTTATACGTAGGGATTTTCCTGACGTTCCCGTTTACTATGTGTGTCCCAAACCAAGCATTGCTCGTTGGCACCTTGCAGAAACATACAAGGCATTCAATACTACACTTGAAGCCTGGACAGAAACGGAAGCAAACGTAGTATATGTAGACGTATGGACACCAATGATGAACAAACACGGTCTACTGGATGAATCACTTTTCATTGAAGATGATTTGCATATGAATGAACAGGGGTACGCCATCTGGACGAATGTTTTGACACCATATATAGAAGCTTTATAACTTTACAGATCACCCTAAAGACATAGTCACCGCCATGATTCGTTACACAATGCTACTGCTTAGTAGCCTTCAGGTTGTTTGTTGCCTTGGTCAGAAAAGCCTTTATGAGTATTCGACAGCTCCAGACCGTGAGTTTTACAAGAATGTAGAGATACACTGCTCACTTTTAAGTGATTTTAAACGACCTGTAGCCAAAGGCCAACTCACCGCTGAGCAATTGCCACTATCAAAAATCGGACTTCTCACTTTTGCACATGTAGAGACTGATTTTAACAGCAAAAAGGCTCTTTTCGCTTATACCCATGGGCCTGAGAGCTCTCTCAATCTCATTTCACACATTTACAATAGCTCCTATCACCACCTCGAAGACACATTGAAAGCAGCAAGTGTAGAGCTTTTATTGCCACAGGATTATTTACAAACAGCCAATGCTAAAGCATCCTTTCACAACACCCAAGCCCTCATCAATGACTTGGCCAGAAAAAGAGTGAAGTTGCTGGACGTTCTGGAATCAAACCGTCTTCATAACACGCCTGAAGGCATCGATTTTATAGCCAGCACACTGAGTGAAGGTGACCACCAAAAGATTGTGAATGAAATCGGTACTTTATGCAAAAAGCTGCAGCTGGATGCAATGCTCACCGTCCAGGTAACCACCGAACACTTCAATTATGCCCTGGCCCTCCAGTCCATTGTTTTCCATCTCGTGGTACCGCATCCATTGCCAGACGATAAAGGCAAACAAGTAGGATATCGACTAGCTACGTACCATTATCTACACCCTGCTCCTATTGGTTTTATAGGTCTAAAGAAAGGAACTGAAGTGACAGGAGAAGATTACCGCGCCTTTCCTCACCTCATTTCACGTTCTGGATCCGATCTATTTCGCTTTCTACAAGAAGAATTAGCTATTCTTTTTGAATGAGTTTAAATTCCTGCATTAACAACAAACACCCCATTACGTGGCTAAGAAAAAATACAAGACAGGACTGGTACTCAGCGGCGGAGGAGCTAGAGGATTTGCTCACCTGGGCGCTATTCAGGCACTGCACGAAGCAGGTATTTACCCAGATGTAATCTCAGGAGTAAGTGCAGGAGCTATTGTTGGTGCCTTTTATGCCTACGGTATGTCGCCAGAGGACACCCTGGATTTATTGAAAGAAAAAGGACTATTTGATTATAGTAAATTCAACTTTCCGTTAAATGGCCTGCTCTCACTAAAAGGTCTCATCAAGGAAGTAAAAGATAACATTCCCTGCGAAGACATCAGTGAATTGTCCAAGCCGGCATTTTTTGCAGCCACCAATCTCAACAAAGGAACTATTGAATACCACAACAAGGGAAACCTCTGCAATGTAGTCGCTGCTTCTGCATGCATTCCTATTTTATTTAGCCCCATAGAGGTGGATGGAGCATTGTACATAGATGGCGGCACATTTGACAACCTTCCGGTCACTCCCATCATGAACGACTGTGAGCAAATAATAGCGATCAATATCAGCCCCATACGTCCAGTAAAGGAGTTAAACTCTATGCTTCAGATAGCCGCTCGCGTGTTTCAGCTGAGCGTAAATGCCACTGTGGTAAAAAGCCTGGATCACTGTGACCTGGTCATAGCACCTGACCAACTGGCAGACTACAGCATACTAGACAGTAGTGTGGCTGATGAGGTATATAAAATCGGTTACGAAGAAGCTAAAAAAGAATTGAGCAAACTATCTACATAGCGCAACTACCGCGTGTATCTTTGCAAACAAAAAAATAAAGCCTTATGATGAACCCCTGGCATGATGTAAGACTTGGTGAAGACGCCCCAGAAGTGGTCAATGGTATCATTGAAATCCCCAAAAACTCACGAGCAAAATACGAACTGGATAAAGAGTCTGGGATGCTGATTTTGGATCGGGTGATCTATTCATCGATGTATTATCCAGCTAACTACGGTTTCATTCCTCAAACTTACTGTGACGATCAGGATCCCTTAGACATTCTTGTGCTGACACAAATCACTGTAGATCCATTGTGTATAGTGCCTGCCAAAGTAATTGGGGCTATGCAAATGCTGGACCAGGGCGAAAAAGATGATAAGATCATTGCTGTGGCTGCTGGGGATATGAGTGTCAACCACCTAAATGACATCACAGACCTGGGACCTCACTTTGTAAAAGAGCTTCAAAACTTCTTTGAAGATTACAAGAAACTGGAAAACAAGACGGTAGTCATAGAGGACTTTCAGAATAGAAAAACAGCCCTGGACATAGTGTCTAAAGCCATTGAAGATTACGATAAAAAGTTTCGTTAACTACGACTTAATCCGGAGGAATTTTTTTCAGCTGGATAAACGCTCTGCATTGGCCAGCCCGCAGCTTATACATGTGAGGACACCTTTGGGGTTTTCAGCACCGCAGGCTACACAGTGATACTTATTCACTTCCAACAGCAATGCTCCATTGTCGTCCAAATACCGGACTGCAGTGGAGCATTTTTTACAGGTATAATTATGTAAGTGTGACAGTCGCTGCACTGTAGCGCATGAAGGGCATTTCACCACCACAGTGTTTTTCTGACGGTTGAAGGTCTTTACCCTCCACCAAAAAAACAGTGGAATTACCACTAAGACCACAACAATAAAAAAATAATTTTCTATTCCCATTAGATTCAATTTACTTAGAAGTAAAGTATTTCCGACCATGAGATTAACTATTACTTTGTTGATTATGTGTTTGGCCAATATGCTATCGCTGGCTCAAACTCCCGTACCGTACCAATTACACGGCGGTAAATCCTACCATGTGGTAGCCCCACCCTCAGCACCTAAGGCGCTGGTAGTATTTATCCCTGATTTTAATCAATCCACAGAACACCTCCTGAGTGATACTGACATGGAGGAGTTTGCATATGTACATGGAGTAGCTACAGTAGTGATTCCGTGTGGTCCCAAACTCTATGCAGACAGACATGTAGTCAAGCAAATAAATCAGGTGATTGACTCTGTAAAAAGCAAATACGAGTACCCTGAAGAAAAGATAATGATCGGAGGATTTGGAGCTGGGGGCACTATTGCATTGCGTTATGCTGAGTATTGCCTTGCCTATTCAGACGACTACCCGATTCAGCCAAAAGCTGTTTTCGCCATAGATGCACCTGTAGACCTTACCTTCAAACATAATAGCCTGACCCGGGAACTGAGTGATCAAGCCACTGCCAATGGTATGGAGCCGGAAATGGTTTTAGGCATCATGCACCGCGAGCTTGGTGGCACACCTGAAGAAAAAACCTATAAATACGAAGGTTTGAGCCCGTTTAACACATTTGAGGAGAAAGGAGGTAATGCGAAACACCTACAAAGCATCCCGGTAAGACTGTACTACGATACCGACATCAACTGGCAGCTATCAAAATACCATCGCAGCCTTTTTGACATGAATGTGCTACCCGGCTCGGAGATGGTCAAACAACTCCAACTTCAAGGGAATCACCATGCCGAGCTGATCATCAACACGCGAATAGATAAAGAGCATCCACTTGAACGAAAACCAGGCATACGACTGCTAGACGAGAAAGAATGGACCGACTGGATGTTGGGGATATTCAAAATACCTAAGCACAACGATTTCTCCTATCACAAATGACTATACAGACCACTCGCATTCACACGCCACTTGGAGACATGGTAGCGGGGGCTGTAGATAGCGGCATCTGTTTACTGGAATTTCACGATCGCCGAATGCTGCCTACTCAGGAAAAACGAATCACATCACTTCTAAAATCAAAACTGCAAGAAGGTCACCACCCACATTTTGATACTTTGCGCAACCAGCTTGCAGAATATTTTGAGCAGAAACGCACACAGTTTGATGTGCCCATCACCTATCCTGGGTCTGCTTTTCAGCAAAAAGTATGGCAGTCGTTATTAAAAATACCCTACGGAAAAGTGCACTCATATGCCCAGCAGTCAGAACTGCTGGGAGATAAAAAAGCCATTAGAGCGATGGCTAAAGCAAATGGAGACAACCGACTGGCGATACTCATTCCATGCCACCGTGTAATTGGTAGTGATGGCAGTTTGGTAGGCTATGGCGGCAAACTTTGGCGCAAAAAAGCTTTACTGGAACTAGAAGGTGCATTGCCAAAAACTCCAGAACTATTCGCCTAAGATCGCATGGCAATTGGTGCAGCCAAACAACTTTCAGGAATACCAAAAGCATCTACCAGCGCCACAGCATCTTCCCGCATTTCCAGGCATAGCTGATTGATTACTCGACGAATTGCTTTGGTCTTTGCTCCTTCCATATAACCATGCTCCAGGTACCAGCCTTTGTTTTTCTCCATTCGGCTAAGGGCATACAGCTGACACGCTTTCTGAAGTGCCGATTTGCACTGTGGATCACTTACTTTCTTTAGAGCATCTTGAAACTGCGTGAGAACAATTCGCTCAATGTAAGCAAACCCCACATTCACCATGTGATATTGTGTTTGATTAAAAGCATCAAAAGAATCCATTCCATTATCAAGATGCTTCTTGATACGACGAGCAGCAGAAGTAAGAATATCCCGCTCCCGGTATTCAAATGCGCTTTTATGAAAGTCCAAATCCAATAAATGTTCAGGGTCTGTATTTCTGGTAATGATTGGGTTGAGCTCTGTCAGACTCGTTTTTGCCTGTGAAGCCACGTAATTGATGATCCCAAACAGGTTGATGTCTGCAAACTCCTTTTTAAATTCTGAAAGCCGACTTTTGGCAACCAACTGCATCAAGACCGTATTGTCTCCTTCAAACGTGGTGTACACGTCGGTATCATTTTTTAATCGATCCAGCCGGTTTTCACTCAGATAACCCTTACCTCCACATGCTTCCCTGCATTCTTGCAGTCCTCTGGTAGTGGCCCAGGTTGCGTAGGCTTTCAGCCCGGCTGCCATGGCCTCTATTTCCTGCATATCATCGTCAGTTCGATCCAAAAATCGCTGCGTGAGGTGCTTTAAGGCAAAATGCAGCGCATAGCTTTCCGCTAATAGCGGCATCAATCTCCGCTGATGTGTCCGGTAGTTGAGTATAGGCACTTCTGCGCCATTTTCAGGTCCAAACTGCCTGCGTTGATCACCATAGCGTATCGCAATCGTCAACCCACTTTTTAGCGCACTCAGACCTGATCGTGGTATCCCTATCCTGCCTCCTACCAGAGTTCCCAGCATCGTAAAAAAGCGACGGTTGTCACTGGCTATCGGACTTGTAAACTGCCCGGAGGAATCTACAGAGGCGAACCGGTCCAACATGTTATCTTTCGGAATTCGAACCTGATCAAACCAAATACGCCCATTATCCACTCCATTTAGGCCCATTTTATGGCCACAGTCGGCTATGCGAACACCTGGTAGCTCATGTCCATGGTCGTCTCTTAGCGGCACCACAAATGCATTCACACCATAGTCCGTATCACCGATAATAAGTTTCGCAAATACAGTAGCCATTTTTCCATGTACTGCGGCATTTCCGATGTACTCTTTTCCTGCGGCTTCATGAGGTGTGTTTATCACAAATGATGCACTTTCATGATCATAAGTAGCTGTGGTTTCTATTCCCTTCACATTGCTTCCGTGGCCAGTTTCTGTCATTGCAAAACAGCCGGGAAGCTCCAATGCACCAATCCTCTTCAGGTAGGCCTTATGGTGCTTCTCAGTCCCTAAAAAATAGACACTCATCCCCCATAACCCAAACTGCACGCCAAATTTGATCACCAAACTCAGATCATGATACGATAGGGTTTCCATTATGGCAAAATAATCGCGTATGCTGTCTCCACCTCCATAGGCTTTTGGGTAAGCCATACTGCCAAACCCCTGATCAGCCAGGTATTTGCACCAGGTGAAGACCTGCTCCCGATACTCATCGACATCCTGTTTTGGGAAATAAATGAATTCTGGATCAGAAATGATGGTTTTTACTCGTTTGATGACCTCAGACTCCTCACCTTCCAAAATAGAAGTCATTTGATCGATTTCAAAACTTGAAGAGGATCGTGTACTTTGAGTTTGGGCTACCCGGTCTTGCGATCGCAAATGAAAAGCAGCTTCATGCGAAATGATCCCTAGCGCTTCTTCTATATCTGTGAGTGGAGCTCTTGCTTCATCCAATGTCTTATCATCCTGGTTGCGAGCATTGAGCCGAGCTAATTCTATCCCTATATCTACCAAACTTTTTTTCATGTCTGCAGATAGACTTCCCGCTGCCCGACGAATTTCCACCAGCCAGCTTTTAAGTTCATCAGGACTCGGAGGAGTTTTGGGGTCCAGCTTGCCTAACAGAAACGCCCGATCCTCTTCTGTAACCCATAGCTGATTATCGACAAGCTCCCGAATTTTCAGGATCTCACTAGGCGTCAATATAGCATCTGCCCAAACCATGTAAAACATGGGCATAAAAGAAAAAAGGTAAGGGTTCTCGTGAAATCGGCTATTGTTGTTCATATTCCATATTTTCAAACGAACTAAAGATACAATTTAGTCTTGTAGAATGGGGTAAAAATTGACCTCTTAAATAGTGTTAAAATGCTAAAATTGGGAAACTGTTCGATACAATTTTATCTTTCTTTACACATGCGGTGGATTGTAGTGATATTTTTATTGGGTGCTGTGACCGTCATGGGGCAGCATAGCGTGACAGGCAAGGTGGAAAATGAGAAGGAAGAAGCTGTGGGCTTTTGTCATGTAGTCAACCGCTCTACTGGTCTTGGAAAAGTAAGCGACATCCATGGTAATTTTAAGATAATGGCGCGTCGCAATGACACACTTGAGATTTCGTACGTAGGGCATCAAACGCTCACGTTGCCCGTAACTAACGATATGTTGGTGAATTTCGTAAAGGTCACATTACCCATAGACACGATCCAGCTCCCAAAAATCACGATTTACGCTGATCGCTACTACAAGGTTCCTTTGAATATCAAAGGCCCTGCTATCCATATACCAGGTGTAACTATCACCAACCCTCCTGACCCTATCAAGCCTGGTGATGTCACTTTAGGAGCCTCTGGAGTAGGTGGTGTACCAGTGCCGGCGGCCACAATTCATGGCCCCATTACTTATTTCAGTAAGGATGAACGAGAGAAAAGAGCAGCGCTAGAGGCCTATGAAGAAACAAGAGAAACGATCACTTATCAAAAGTATATAGCGCAGGACTCGGTGCGAAAGAAACTAAGCGCTATCTACGGATTAGATAGCGCAGAATATGACCAAATCATCGTTCAGCTACACCAACAATATCCCGGCATACAAAAGACCTACCACCCCAATGAAATTTGGAACTGGTTGCTCGCATATTTTGAACGAACGGTTCCTTTTGTAAAAGGCTATTAGTCGTACTGTGAAAGTACTATGCCCACTTTAGCATTGAAAGTAAAAATGTGAGACCAGGTATTGCTGAGCAGTTGGTTTCCATCTCCCTGATTTTCAAACTCAAAAATCGTAACGTTTTCGTCGTTGGCGCTGTTTTTACTAGACAAGTACCCTAGCCCGATACCTGCATCTACTTCAATCAGTACTCTTGGATGAGCTTGTTCCTGCACTCCAAACTTCAAAATACCTGTCCAGCGATTCGTTGACACTTCCGTTTCTTCAGAACTCAGATAATTACAGGACCAAAGATCATCTCCAGTACAGCCATAACCAAGTGTCAGCCTATCCTTCACTTTTAAGAAACGATAATCCCCAGCAATACCAACATACAAAGAGCCGCTCGGTGAATAAGGAGCTATATAAGCCCTTAAATCCGTAGAGGTTTTAACCCCGATAAAATTGGATGCTGGTTCGTTGGTTTCGTATACGGCCATAACATACCCCAACTCCTGACTAACAGAAAACCGTTGCAAAAACCTGTGTTCCATGGCCAGGGTCAGAGCTGGGTCTTTTGGGTGAACCAAATCTGTACCATCTACTTTTAAAACCCATTTATTGAAAGTAGATACATGTGCCTGCGCGCTATCCGGGTTTTGAGCCTTTACATCCAATAGCAGCATGCTCAAACATAGTGCTGTATAAACCACTCTCATCTTAAGGGACTGTATAGTAGCAACTCATCTTCTTCGCACCCAAACTGAAAGATACCTTCATCACGTGTAATGATTAGCGTATTATCCAGAGGAATCATATCATTGGCGGGAATGTCATACACCTCCTTTTGTCTCGGGAATGAAGGGTCCTCCAGACTAAATCGGACAAGCCCAAACTGACCTTCTCCCACAAACAAATCTCCTTTGAAAAAAGCCAATCCTCTGGGGTTCGTCATTGGGATCTCAGCTACCAATTGAGGGCTTCTGATATTGCTTATGTCCAATACAAGTAAATTATTGACCTCCATAATGTTGTTGCAAAACTCCCCGGAGCGAATCGTCACGTAAGCATATTGATCATTGGCAATGACCGGATCACAAGCTGTAGAATGTGTATAATCAGAAACATAAACTGGAGAGCCATCCTCTTGAATCCCATAAATTTGCATCCCTGTTTGTCCTCCGATAAACAACATGCCATCATAGCCAAAAATGGTTTCTATCCCCCATCCTAAAGAGGTAGAAGAAGCGTGTTTGGGGTTTCTTTCATCAGAGATATCGATGGCCTGAAGTTCTGAGTCATTCACTACATATAAAAAGTCACCAGCTATAGAAAATCGGGCAGTAGAGCCCCCTACTCCGGTTTCATTAAAATCTATGGCCATTTCACCAGCGGTGTCCATACAGCCCGCTATCGTTACAATAGATAGTATCCAAAAAAGCCTTTTCATGGTCGGTAGCATTTAGGTTTTTCCAATTCAGTGCGCTCCCAGCCCACTACTTTTCCTTTTTCAGGGTCCACACACTCAAAGTATGAATTGTTTTCAAAAGGGTATTCCTCCGAAAAACCCATTACTGATTCTATACGCTTTAGGAGCAGCACAGTGTCCTGGGTGACTTCCAGAGCGAGGAGATCATTGTAACTGTCTGCATACATAACACCCTTTTTGATTGCCACATCATTATTCCCAGGAATAGACAAAAAGCGCAAGTTTGTTGGATTTTTAGGGTCGGTAT
Organism: Marinoscillum furvescens DSM 4134; assembly: GCF_003386095.1. GTDB lineage: Bacteria > Bacteroidota > Bacteroidia > Cytophagales > Cyclobacteriaceae > Marinoscillum > Marinoscillum furvescens. The sequence continues at coordinate 139,731 of NZ_QREG01000011.1, forward strand.
TGTCAAAAATATGCACCCCTTTACCTACTTCATTGACAAAAAGCAGGTTTTGATACGCGTATATTTTACCGGCCAGTTCTATAGCCCTGGCAGATTCCAATGCTAACTGCTGATCACCATCAGCATAGATCGGCTTGAAGCCCATTACAGACTCCTGTTCAAAGTCCGGCTCGAAACTATCGGTACAACCGATCAGTAAACTGCCAGCCATTAAAAGTGAAGAAATAAGTACTCTCATAGACGGTTTGGTTGTTTGTAATATTGACACTACAATCAACCAAACCGTTGGTTCTTGACAGGATTATTTTTTAACGAGAAGATTAATAGTCCGAGCTGCGCCCGCCTTTATCAATCATTTCTCGTAAAAAGCCATTGAAGTTTTCCTGTGCTAAAAGTTCTTCCATGGTGAGATGAAATCTGTAGCGCCAATAGTGTTGCGGATTGGCAGGCACATTGATACGCTCCTCTTCGGGAAGAAGCCTTCTGAGCTGACCATCCATTGCCACAAAATCCTGCAATGGAATGATGGACAACATGCTCGGAGATTCCAGATGTTGCTGAATTACCTCTTTAGCTACCCAGGGCTCACAATAGTACGGGGCGCCTCCCTCTTTTCCGAGGATAGTAGTATAAAATCGCTGCGTTCGATCAGGGTCCTCCTGCCACCACTCACGCAGCGTGGACATGTCATGGCTTCCCGTGCTGGTCACACTCAAGTAAGGTGTATCTGCAGGATGCCAAAACTCGCGATCATCATTGGGCATTCGCTGTATAGCCAAACTCAATATTTGCAACTCATCCATCACACCGGGAACACACGCAGGAACCATCCCCAGATCCTCACCACAGATCAACATATCTGTAGCCTCCTTCAGCATGGGAAGTTTTTGCATGGCACTTTCTCTCCAAAAGTCATTATGTCGATGGTAGAAATAATGATTATACAAATCGTCCAGTCGTTGTTTTGTATAATCGTCCAACTCCTGGTAGCTATAGGTGCTGTGCATCCCAATGCGGGGGTTAAAAGCTTCTCCGCCGGTGCCCGGGGCCTCCAGCAACAATACTTCACCACACAACCTCAACAGATTGCTTTTCAACCAGTTATTATACTCCGCACTCAGTGGTTCATTAGCAACCTGCTGATCAAAGTGTTCTTGGAGCTTGCGCTGCGTATCATACTCAGGCTTAAGCTGATAAGCACTTTGAGCTTCACTTTTTGTTAGATACTGCCCAATTACCTGCTCTGCATGGCTACCAAACAGATCGAACATCATATGTTCACGAATGTATGGCTTGCAAAACCGGTCATAATCAAAGGCTATGCCTCGCTCCTGCAACTCAGACTTAAACACGGGCAAAGCAGGGTTGAAATGCCCAAGAATTCCTTCTACATGGTCACGAGGAATTTCCCAGATTCTGAAAAAACCTAAAATGTGATCTATTCGAAAGACATCAAAATAATCTGACATTTTTACCATTCGATCTTTCCACCACTGGTAACCATCTTTGGCCATTTCTTCCCAGTTGTAAGTGGGAAACCCCCAGTTTTGACCTGAAATCGAAAAATCATCAGGTGGCGCCCCTGCCTGCGTATCCATGTTAAAAAGGTGGGGCAGCCGCCAGGCATCCACGGAGTTTCGATAAATACCAATAGGAATATCCCCCTTCAACACCACACCATGCTTTCGGGCGTAGTTGGTGGCGTTTTTTAGTTGCGCATCCAGGTGAAACTGAATGTAGTAGTGCACCGCTACCTCATCGTAGTGTTTCTTGTCTGGAGCTACCAGCTGTTCCAATTGCTCATCGGTAATGCTTGCATAGCTTCCCCACTGTGTAAAATCTACCGTTTCATGTTTATCTCTGAGATAGCAAAAAGCCGCATAATCTTTTAACCAATTTTCGTTTGTAGCCAAAAAGGCTTTAAAGGCCTTGCTCTTCAGAAACTTCGCTTTGTTGTCTGCGTAGCTCTGTCGGTAAAACTTCATTTTAAGGTTCATCACCCCCTCATAATCTATTTCAGGGAGGTCATTGAGTTTAGTTGCTTCCTCATCAATCTGCTTTTGCAGTTTCTTGTCTTTCAAGTCCCCTATGGCTTTCATACTGCCATAGATTGGATGAAGAGCATCTACCGAGATGGCTGCATATGGATAACTATCCGTCCAGGTTTTTGTGGCTACAGTATCATTTACGGGTAATACCTGAATAATTTCCAGTCCAGTTTTAACTGACCAGTCCACCAATTTGGGGATATCGGCAAACTCTCCTATTCCGGCCCCGTTTTCTGTACGAATAGAGAAAACTGGAATAGCCACACCAGCAGTCTTCCAGGCACCCACAGGATATTTGAAAAATTCGTCGGACTGTACAACTAATCGCTTCTTCTGCTTAAAATCAAGGAGTGGAAAATAGCGGTTTTCCCCTTCTTCCCAGGTAACTACCTTTTTGTCCTTATGACTGTAAATCACATATTTATACTCAAAAGGTGGAGCTCCCTCCGAAATAGGAACATCCACAGTCCACACCGGAAAGTCCTCATCACTCATCAGCACTATGTTGTTTTCGTCCCAGCTGCCCAGACATTCATGGCTACCCACTATAGCCATCTGATAATCTCTCCCTATACGCGGAGCTCGTAGCTGAAACCGTACATAGTTTGACTTAGCGTCATAGGTATGGGTCGGTTGTTCTTGATGAGCTCGCTGAAAAAAGGCTTTGTAAAATGGAGCTGTATATAGTGCATTTTCCACGTGCTTATTTGGGCGCCATATGTCCCTGAACGTCAAATTGCGAAACTGCTTTAAACTGCGATGAATTCTGGGTTTTCCAAACTCTCGATGAATAGTTTCCTCATTAGATTTGATCAGGTATCGGTAACTAACCTCTCCTACATCTTTCACGTCCACTTCTAGTTCCCACTGATCTCCCGAGGTAGGCACCAAGGGTACGGCATTACGTTCTTCATCATTGCCCAGCTCAGGCAAAGATCCACAAATACACACTTGCTCACCCCAGCTGGTACGGTAGCTAATTACAAACTTTAGTTTCATACTTCTTTTTTGGCTTCACATAATCGTCCTACAAGTCTCAATCCCATTCCAAAATACAATCATCAAATCGAATTATTTTTTTTGATCCAGTGCTGATTTTTAATCCTCTTCAACCCGATTTTACTACTAATGGGTCAACTTTTTGGAAACATCAAAAATCTTGATCCTACTCTATCTGAAAAATACAAACGTTTGAAAGCTTCAACTACACAGGTTTTATTGGTTTTTTGACAATTGAGACCGTTTTTCTCTGGGTTAAAATAGGAAATTACCAATAATACAGCACCCATAATAGAAGAATTTAAAAGGTAGGGACAGGTATGAAGGGAAGCTCTTATATTTGTGACATCTTAGAATAACCAAAATACTTACTTATGAAATTCAGACCTGGTGTACTTACTGGAAAAGAAGCAACCGAACTGCTCAATTACGCTAATGAAAACGGATTTGCGCTTCCGGCTGTAAACACAATCGGCACTAACTCAATAAATGCTGTTTTGGAGACTGCAAGAGACGTAAAAGCCCCTGTCATCGTGCAATTCTCCAATGGAGGTGCAGCTTTCATCGCTGGTAAAGGTTTAAGCAATGACGGCCAAAAAGCGGCTGTGGCCGGTGCTGTAGCCGGTGCCAAGCACGTGCATCAGCTCGCAGAGCAATATGGAGTTTCAGTAATTCTACACACGGATCATGCAGCTCGTAAATTGCTCCCTTGGGTAGATGGCATGATCGAAGCAAACGAAAAGCACTTCGAAGAAACCGGAGCTCCACTTTTTAGCTCACACATGATTGACCTCTCCGAGGAGCCTATCGAAGAAAACATTGGCACTTGCGTGAAGTATTTTGAGCGCATGGCTAAAATGGGAATGACCCTGGAAATAGAACTTGGTGTAACTGGCGGTGAAGAAGATGGTGTAGACAACACAGACATTGACAACAGCCGTCTTTATACGCAACCGGAGGAAGTGGCTTACTGCTACGAAGAACTCATGAAAATCAGTCCAGATTTCACAATAGCTGCTGCTTTTGGTAACGTACATGGTGTATACAAGCCAGGAAACGTAAAGCTTACTCCTAAAATTTTGAAAAACTCTCAGGAGTTCATTCAGGAAAAATTTGGAACTGGCCACAATCCAGTGAACTTCGTATTCCACGGAGGATCTGGATCAACACGCGAGGAAATCCGTGAAGCCATCTCTTACGGAGCGATCAAAATGAACATTGATACAGATTTGCAGTGGGCATTCTGGGATGGTGTAAAGAATTACTATCAGGCCAAAGAAGGCTACCTGCAAGAGCAAATCGGCAACCCTGATGGAGACGATGTACCAAACAAAAAATTCTACGATCCACGTGTGTGGCTCAGAGAAGCAGAAAAGTCTTTTGTAGAGCGACTAAAGCTTGCTTTCGAAGATTTGAACAATATCAACACAAACGCTTAATTCAATCGTTTGTATTACAAAAAAGCCATTCTAACAGGTTAGAATGGCTTTTTCTTTTTCATAGAGCAAGGTTTGCAAAAGCTCCTTCTTTACGTAATTTAGGCTTCCAATGTCCTATATAGAGAAGTATGAAAAACCTTACAATTATTGCCTTTATGGCCTGTATGATCATGGCCTGCTCTACAAAAACTCAAGAACAAACTACTACTGAATCCACCTCTATGGAATCTCCCAATCGCCCGATAGTCTATCAGATATTCACCCGTCTTTTTGGAAACACCAACACGACTAACACACCCTGGGGCACGCTCGAGGAAAATGGCGTTGGGAAATTTGATGATATCTCCTCGAAGGCTTTAGACGAAATAAAGGCCATGGGCATAACCCATGTGTGGTACACAGGAGTCATAGAGCACGCACTACTTACCGACTATACCGATTATGGAATTTCTCTGGATGATGCTGATGTGGTGAAAGGCCGTGCAGGTTCTCCTTACGCGATCAAGGACTACTATGATGTGAATCCAGACCTGGCAAATGATGTCACGAACCGTATGGCGGAATTTGAAAGTCTGGTAAAACGAACACACCAGGCAGGACTTAAAGTGATCATTGATTTTGTCCCCAATCATGTTGCCAGATCTTATTACTCAGATGCAAAGCCTGAAGATGTGATTGATTTTGGGGAGGACGATGACAATTCCGTACGCTTTGCTCCCGACAACAACTTCTATTATTTACCAGGCAAATCCTTTGAGGTACCCGAAGCTTACGAGTCACTAGGTCCCCACCCTCACCCTACCAAAGACGGTAAGTTTGATGAAACCCCAGCTAAGGCTACAGGCAACGATGTATTCAGCGCTCAACCTTCAGTACATGATTGGTTCGAAACAGTAAAACTCAACTATGGAGTAGACTATCAGGATGGAGGGCGTGTCAATTACTTTTACAAGACACCTGACACCTGGCTGAAAATGAAGAATATATTGACGTACTGGGCTGCTAAAGGTGTAGATGGCTTTCGGTGTGACATGGCCGAGATGGTTCCTGTTCAGTTTTGGGAATGGGTGATTAAAGAAGTGAAAAGTGAGTACCCGGAAATAAGCTTTACAGCAGAAATCTACAACCCCAATGCCTACCGCACCTACATACACACAGGTGGATTTGACTACCTCTACGATAAAGTAGAAATGTATGACACGCTCAAAAACATCATTAGAGGGCATGCCAACTCCGATGCTATTACCGGCATCTGGCAGCGGCAGGAAGGTATAGGAGATCAGATGCTCCGATTCCTGGAAAACCATGACGAGCAGCGCATTGCAAGTCCTGATTTTGCCGGAGATGCCTCCAAAGGGATACCAATGATGGCCGTTTCAGCTTTTATGCACAAGGGACCAGTTATGATGTATTTTGGACAAGAGGTGGGCGAACCTGGAGCTGGAGCGTCTGGATTTAGTGGTGATGACGGACGCACCACCATCTTTGATTACTGGGGAGTGCCAGAGCACGTCAAGTGGGTAAACAATGGTGCCTATGATGGTGGTCAGCTGAGTGACGCTCAGCGTTCATTGAGAGTAGCATATTCCAAAATCTTAAAGGCTTGCAATGAACTCCCTGCACTGCGCAGTGGGGGTTTCTATGACCTACACTATTACAACCGAAATGAACACTACACCGGTTACTCCGATTACGTATATGCCTTTGTGAGGCATACACCGGATCAGGTGCTGTTGATTGTCGTAAACTTTGATCAAAACGAGCAACAAGCATCTATCAAAATCCCGCAAGCTGCCTGGGAGACGTTTGGCATCACTACGAATCAAATCAAAATTGATGGTAAACATGCTTTTAGCCGTGAGACCACATTGGATTCTCAACAGGATAGTGAGCTCATCGTGAAAGTTCCCGCCATGAATTACCAAATTTTTGAACTAAGCGAATGAACTGGTTGAAACAACTGGTTTATAGTCTTTGCCTCATGGCCACTTGTAGCCAATGTAGGCCGATTGGTGAAGAAAGCTCCAAACCAACAACAGTAGAAATGTGGCAAGATCGAGTAGTATATGAAATTTTTGTACAGTCATTTTGTGACAGCAATGGAGACGGCATTGGAGATCTCAACGGTGTAACCAGCAAACTGGACTACCTGGCAGACCTTGGCGTTGGAGCCATTTGGCTGACTCCAATACATCCTTCTCCCTCTTATCACAAATATGATGTTACAGATTACTACAGTATCCATCCCGATTATGGCACGATAGAAGACTTTCAGCGTTTGCTAAAAGAAGCACATCAGCGTGACATTAAGATTGTCATCGACCTGGTTATTAACCATTGCTCGCACCTTCATCCCTGGTTTAGGTCAGCACTAGATCCGGAAAGCGAATTCAGAGACTTTTTTGTATGGGCTAGTGAAGCCGAAATCAAAGCGGAAGACAATCTGGTAAAAGAAATCACTGGCGACAGTGACAACACCCACCAATGGAACGCAGTACAAGGGCAAGATGAAATGTATTTTGGCTTCTTTTGGAGTGGTATGCCAGACCTCAATTATGACAATCCTCGCGTACGAGAAGAAATCTATAAGGTGGGAAAATACTGGCTCACTGAGATTGGTGTTGATGGGTTTCGCTTAGATGCGGCCAAGCACATTTACCCAGACCATCGCGCCAAAGACAATCACGCTTTTTGGAAAGAATTTAAATCTACCATGGAGTCATACAAACGGGATGTTTATCTCGTAGGTGAAGTATGGGCTGATCTTCCCACGCAGGCACCCTTTGCTGGAGGATTCACTTCATTGTTCAATTTTGATCTTTCATTTTCCATCATGGAAAGTGTGAAAAATGAACGGCTCGTAGGTGCTACTATCCATAAAAATGCGTGGAGATTACTAGAAAATCAATCTCCAATATCTTTATTTTTAGCCAGTATGGAGGCCTTTACCCGTAACAACCCCAATTTCATCAATGCGACTTTTCTCACCAATCATGACCAAAACAGAGTGATGTCATTTTTGGAAAACGAGCAAAAAGGAAAGCTGGCCCCGGCTATTTTACTGACATTTCCGGGTATTCCATATATCTACTATGGAGAGGAAATTGGAATGCGCGGGATGAAACCAGACGAGCAAATTCGGGAACCAATGCTCTGGGATGATGAAGAAAACGATGGGTGTAGAACTCGATGGATGACGCCAATATACAACATCAACGGCACAACACCTTCTGTGAATCAGCAGAGGTCTAACACTAGCTCCATGTACCATCACTACCGGAGGCTTATTCAAATTAGAAATCAGTCCGAAGCCCTCCGGCACGGTGGCCTGGCATCAATAGACCTAAAGGACGATGAGGTGCTAGCGTATGTAAGAGAGTACGGAACAGAATTGGCACATGTCTATCACAACCTCAGTGGTCAGTCCAAATCGATCGTCAAAGCTCCGGGTGACATGGTTTTTGTGACTAAAGACTCCAAACTCGAAGGAGAAACAGTAGTTTTGCCTCCTTATGAATCCATAATATTTATCTCAAAACCCCAAAAATAGATTTACACCCAATGAACAACATTTCAGTAATCGGATCTGGCACCATGGGCAACGGCATAGCTCATATATTTGCTCAGCACGGCTATCAGGTAGCATTGATTGACATCTCACAAGACGCTCTACAGCGTGCACTGGCCACCATAGGCAAAAACCTGGACAGGCAGTTAGCGAAAGAGAAAATCACTGAGGATGATAAAACCACAACACTTAACAATATATCCACCTACACGGATATTAGCGAAGGTGTAAAAAACGCCGACCTGGTAGTGGAAGCAGCAACAGAAAATTTTGAGATCAAAAAACAGATCTTCGAGACTATGGATGCCCACGCACCGGATCAGGCCATCTTGTCAACCAATACTTCCTCTATTTCTATCACGAAAATTGCAGCTGTCACCAAACGACCTGAAAAGGTGATCGGGATGCACTTCATGAATCCTGTACCTGTCATGAAACTAGTAGAAGTAATTCGAGGGTATGCTACTACTGACGAGACCACCAGGTTGGTAATGGAAACATCGAAGAAACTTCAAAAAGTACCCGTAGAAGTTAACGATTACCCAGGCTTTGTAGCTAACCGCATCTTAATGCCTATGATCAATGAGGCTATTTATAGTCTATTTGAAGGCGTAGCAGGCGTAGAGGAAATAGATACAGTTATGAAACTCGGAATGGCACACCCTATGGGGCCATTGCAACTAGCCGATTTCATCGGATTGGACGTATGTCTTTCCATCCTACATGTCCTCCATGATGGGTTTGGAAACCCTAAATATGCTCCATGCCCCCTTTTGGTCAACATGGTGACAGCAGGTTTCAAAGGAGTAAAGACGGGTGAAGGATTTTACAAATACACACCGGGTTCCAAAGATTTAGTGGTAAGTCCACAATTTAAATAGTCCTATACAGAAGGCGGGCAGGACTGCCCGCCTCTTTACCGTGTGCCACTTGCTGAAATTCTCTCTATTTTTTCTGACTTAGTACCACTTAGATAGTCAGGTCTTCTTAAATTCGGAGGGAATAATTTTCAAACCGAACATTTTTTTATGAGAATAGCAATCATCGCACACGATGGCAAAAAGGCTGAAATGGTGGCCTTCCTACTGAAGTACAAAGAATATCTAGAAAAAATAGAACTGGTATCAACAGGCACTACGGGCTCACATGTAGAGAAAGCCGGACTAAAAGTGCTGCGATACCTGTCAGGTCCACTAGGTGGTGATGCACAAATTGCCGCAGAGGCAGCCGAAAAGAAACTGGACATGGTCATCTTTTTTAGAGATCCGTTAGACAAACACCCGCATGAGCCTGATGTACAGATGCTTATGAGAATCTGCGATGTTCACGATATTCCATTGGCTACCAACCCTGCAGCGGCCAGACTTATGATGGACACCTTACTCAAAAGAATCTAACTGACATGCAAAAGCTGAATTGGGGCATCTTGAGCACTGCAAAAATAGCGGTGGAGAAAGTCATTCCAGGACTTCTCAAAAGTGATGATTTAGCCGTTAGAGCCATTGCTTCCCGTAACCTGGAAAAGGCAGGCAAGGTGGCTGAAGAGCTCAATATTCCGGTTGCTTATGACTCCTATGAAGCATTGCTCTCAGACCCGGAAATAGATGTTATCTATAACCCACTTCCCAATCATCTTCATGTGGAGTGGACCGCCAAAGCAATAGAAGCAGGAAAACATGTGCTCTGTGAAAAGCCCTTGCTGCTTACTGTACAGGATGCTGAACATCTCATCAAGCTACGCAACAAATACAATGTAAAAGTTGGCGAAGCTTTCATGGTAAAAAGCCACCCGCAGTGGCAACGTGCTAAAGCCATCATTGATTCTGGCTTATTGGGAGGAATTCGGCTGTATCAAGGCACGTTTTCTTATTTTAATGCAGACCCACAAAACATTCGAAACATTGCTAATTATGGCGGAGGTGCTATGTGGGACATTGGGTGTTACCCGGTAATGACTAGTCGTTACTTGTTTGGCGAAAGCCCTACCCGAGTGATTGCAAGTCTACAGATAGATGAGCAATTTGGCACTGACGTGCTCTCTACGGTACAAATGGAATTTTCCTCTGGAATTAAAGCTCAGTTCGCAGTAAGTACTCAGGCTGCAGCCTACCAGCGCGTACATGTTCTGGGTACTGAAAAAGAATTGGAAATCATGATTCCTTTCAATGCACCTACGGATCAGCCGACCGTGTTGCGTGTCAATAGTGCTGATATTCTGAGAAAAAATGAGGTAGAAGAACTGCTTCCTCCTTCTGATCAGTACCAACTTCAAGCTGAAGACTTTTGCAGAGCTATTCTGGAAAACACAAGTGAGCCGGTGACTCTGGAAGACGCTCGCGACCATTGCAGGATCATAGAAGCCATCTTCGAATCAAACAAAAAAGGCACCTGGATCAATATTCAGGTACCTTAGCTCCTTATTCCATATCGTATTTTACGCCATCAGCGCTCCAGCGATAGCTGCTGTCATCATAGTTGCTAATGTGGCCGCAAATAGCGCCCGCATTCCCAACCTGGAAATATCTCCCTGCCGGGAAGGTGCCATCCCTCCTATGCCACCTATCTGAATAGCAATAGAGCTAAAGTTGGCAAACCCACACAAGGCATAAGTGGCAATTACCACAGACTTTTCATTGAGCGCGCCTTCGGCCACAAATTCGGATAATCCCAGATACGCCACAAATTCATTAACCACTACTTTTGTCCAAGTAAACTACCTACCTGCAAAGATTCTTGCCAGTCCACACCTATGACGAATGCAAATACCCTAAATATCTGCCCCAAAATATACTCTAATGAAAACCCATCAAAGCTACCATTTGTGCTCGCTACAATGGCCGAGTTGAGTCCTGTAAGATCACCTACAGCCATCAGTACATAGTTAATAGCTGCTATTAAAGCAATAAACGCCAGGAGCATCGCTCCAATATTCATTGCCAACTTCAGACCTTCTGAGGCGCCTCGTGCCAGCGCATCTACAAGATTGACACCCATCGTATCAGCGGCTACTTTGAGGTCAGTATTGATGTCATCCTTATGCAACTCCGGCAGCATGATTTTAGCCATCACGATAGCCGCTGGTGCATTCATTATCGATGCACTGAGCAAATAAGCTGCGAATTTTTCCTGCTCTACGGGATCTGTCCCACCCAAAAAAGCAACATATCCGGCGAGTACGCCTCCTGCTATAGTAGCCATCCCTCCTGTCATGAGACACATTAGCTCCGATCTGGTCATTTTAGGCACAAACGGCCTTACCAGCAGTGGCGCCTCTGTTTGTCCTAAGAATATATTGCCAGCTGCAGAGAGTGATTCTGCTCCAGATAGCTTCATAGTACGAGCCATCACCCAGGCGATACCCTTTACTATCCACTGCAGCACTCCCAAATAATACAACCCTGAGGTCAATGTAGAAAAGAAGATAACTGTAGGTAGTACCTGTAGGGCAAATATAAATCCCAGGCTTTCGGTGTCTAACAAGTTTCCGAACAAGAAGCGTGCACCATCTCCAGAAAAACCCAACAGCACTACAAACTGCTTACTTACCCAGTTGAACGCCTGTCTTACCAATTCAATCTGTGTAATCAAAACACCAAACACCACTTGCAACGTGATGCCGGTAAGCACAAGACGCCAGTCCACAGACTTTCGCTTGAGTGAAAACAAATAGGCCACGCCTATGAGGAATAGCAAACCAAAGGCAGCCCTTAATACATCCATCAAATTACTTGTTAATTGCGCTTGTTGATCTCATCACGGATCTTGGCCGCTCGCTCATAGTCTTCTTTGGCAAGGGCTTCGTCAAGCATTTTATTTAGTTGATCGGAAGGTAAATCTTCCAGTTTCTTAGCCACTGGCTCAGGCTTGCCAGACCTGGTAGTTTTGGGTTGCGGTTCTGACACATCATCGTCTTCATCCGTCATTACGATTCCCGCTTCGGTCAGAATGCTTTCATTGGTATAGATGTCCACATCAAAACGCAAGCCAATAGCAATTGCATCTGAAGGTCTCGCATCTACATCAAATTCCTCACCGTTAAACTCACACTTAATCTTGGCAAAAAACACCCCTTCTTTCAAATCAGAAATGTATATCTCTTTGATATCATAGCCCATATTAAACGCAAACGACTTAAACAGGTCATGAGTCATGGGCCTGTTTGGAGTGATTTTTTCAATCTCTATAGCGATCGCCTGTGCTTCGAACATCCCTATAATAATGGGAAGTCGACGGTTGGCGCCGACTTCTCCCAATACCAGTGCAAATGATCCAGACTGTGATTGACTCGAAGAGAGTCCTAATATTTCTAATTTGATTTTATCAGCCATTAACCTTGTTGTGCCTTTATTGCTTCAGTTAGTTTTGGTACAATTTCAAATGCATCACCTACTACACCATAATCAGCGGCCTTAAAAAACGGTGCTTCTTCATCCTTATTGATCACTAAAATGCATTTAGATGAGTTCACACCGGCCAGGTGTTGGATTGCGCCAGAAATTCCGACCGCAATGTATAAAGATGGGCTAACTTTTACACCAGTTTGTCCCACGTGTTCGTGATGAGGGCGCCATTCCATATCAGAAACCGGCTTACTACAACCTGTAGCGGCACCGATGGCCTTGGCTAACTCCTCTATCATTCCCCAGTTTTCGGGGCCTTTTAGTCCACGACCTCCTGACACCACCAAATCCGCTTCGGGCAAAAGTATTTCACCAGTAGCTTTTTCTCTATTGGTAACCTGTACTTTAAAATCACCATCGTCTGTAGCCGGGCTAAACGCTTCTACTTCTGCTGTGCCCCCATCTTCTTTGATAGAGATGGCATTTTTCTTTAGCCCAAGAATTTTCTTTTCTGAACTTAACCTGGTGATAGCAAATGCTTTTCCTGTATAGATGCTACACTTCACTTTAAATCCATCACTCGTATCTGGCAATTCAGTGACATTAGTAGCCATTGCCGCATTGGTCTTGATGGCCACTCGAGCTGCCACAGGATCTCCCAGTGAGGACTTAGCCAGCACCAGTAGGTTACTCCCCTCCTTGTTCATCGCTTCGGAGATAGCAGACGCATACGCCATGATGTTAGGAGTAGCTAACTTCTCATCGGTAACGTGCAGTACTTTACTCGCTCCTGCTGCACCAATTTTATCAAGCTCTCCATCAGCCATTTGGCCAAATGAAATCGCAGTTACACTACCTTCCACTTCTGAGGCATAGCTAACTGCCTCAAGGGAAGACTTCTTCGCTTGTCCTTCTTCTAGTTCTACAAATGCTAATGCTGCCATTTTACAATACTTTTGCTTCGTTCTTCAATAGGTTTACCAATTCGTCCAGGTTTTCTGGATCTACAAGCTTCACAGCTTCCTTAGCCGGTGGAAGTTCAAATACCTCCACATCAGCCTGCACTCCATCATCGGTAGGATCTACCACCTGGAGTGGTTTAGATCGTGCAGACATGATTCCCCGCATATTTGGGATTTTCCATTCAGCAATTGGTTCCTGACAGCCAGCAATAAATGGCATATCTAGCTCCATAAACTCCTTACCACCTTCTATTTCACGTTGGATTTTGGCGGTAGAGCCCTCAATATCCAGGACCATTACAGGCGATACTGAAGGCAAGCCCATAAGCTCCCCTACCATACTATGTACCTGCCCTCCGTTAAAGTCTATTGATTCACGCCCCATCAATATGAGGTCATAAGCTCCTTCTTTAGCAACACTAGCGATTTGTTTAGCTACAAAAAAAGCATCGCTTGGAAAGGCATTCACACGGATTGCCTCATCCGCTCCTATCGCCAGTGCTTTTCTTATAGTAGGCTCAGTTTCTGCCTCTCCTACGTTCAGGACCGTGATAGATCCTCCGTGTTGTTCCTTTAGTTCGACCGCTCTTGCGAGCGCATAGTCATCATAGGGGCCAATGATGTACTGCACACCTGTTTTGTCAAACTTCGTATTTCCGTCGGTAAACGAAATCTTTGACGTGGTATCAGGAACATGCGTAATGCAAACGAGTATTTTCATTCTCTTTTCTTGATATTTTAAGGTTAATATTGAGGTTTCGAAGTTAGCAAATATTATCAATAATAAAGATGAACCAGGATCGCATCAATCAACTCAAAAAATTCATCGAGGAGGACCCAAATGACCCTTTTCCAAAATATGCTTTGGCATTAGAACACCTTAAGGATAATAAGACAATTAGCCGTCAATTGTTTGAGGAATTACTCGAAAAACATCCTGATTATTTGGGGACCTACTACCATGCAGCAGCGCTGTTTGCGGAGCTGGATGAATTCGATATTGCTGAGGATATCTACAAACGAGGTATTGATCAGGCGAAAAATCAAAAGGATGCTCATTCTTTGAAAGAATTGCAATCGGCATACCTTAATTTTCAATTTGAGAATTAGTAGGTTTGTACAAAACCACCATCTATGAAAAACTGGCTTACACTTATAGCATTCGCGATAATCGTGATCGCAACATCTTGTATCGGAGAAAAATTCGAGGAAATATCATCTGAGTTGAGTTTTGTCAACATTATTGATGAACAGAAAATCTGGAACACGCCAGTAGTTGAAGTACGCGGCTGGAACAGCCGAACGTCAAGTATTCAATATTATTTGAACGATGAATTGGTAGCTGAATCGACCTCACCCCCATTCTCTAGTGAAATCCGTGTGAGAGACTTTTTAGATGGAAACTATGAACTAAAGGCAATTTCGTTTGTGGATGGAGTCGAGACCGCAACCACCAATTTGAGAGTTCAAATTGAAAACACACTAATTAAAGTTCAATCCAACTCACCTGTAGATGATTTTATGTTTGGGAAGTTCCAGGGTGTATTTGTCACGGATGAATCAAATAATGTCGTATCCTATATGTCAATATCGGCCAATGATGGCAGTCTGATGACAATGTCTCGTCCCGAAGAGTTTAATGATTCCGTTTTCAATGTTCATGAAATTCAATACGGACTAGAAGGAGAATTTTGGATAAATTCATATCAAGATGTCAATTCCAAGGTTTACATCAATTGGCCCAAAAGACATACATTTAGATATAGTGTGACCTCTTATCCTTCAGGTTATGGGCTTATACATGCTGACAGAATATTTACTGGCTCCTTTGGTTCAACAATAACAATATCTGAAAATGAAAAAATTTTGGTTTCCCTTCAAAGTGAAGAGAAAGGATCAGCGTTCTATTTAATTGATAGCTCAGTGATCAATGAAGATATCGAAATCACTGAAAATGATCTCATTTACTCCAAGGTGATGGATCTTCCACTAAATACAAACTATGGATTTTCCGACAACAATATTCGATTAACGTATTCGCATGAATCATCATCCAATTACTTTAGCTACGAGCCCCAGCCCATGTTCCATCAAGAGTTGATAAACAATGGAAGTCATTTAAAATTGGTTACGCCTAATAACATTTCAGACTACCTTTTAAGCAGTGTTCACATACAGTATGAAGACCAAGACAAAGGGTTTACGTATAATTATGAGGGGAGCCCAACCACACCTGCTCTTGACCATTCGGTAAATGATATCAATATGGAGATCAAAAACCATCAAGTGAGTGCATCCATAGATGGTGAGGGAGACTTCCAAGTGATTTCGGTATCTAGTCTAATATCCACCTCCAAGCCTGTTGTGAACTTAAAATCCAGGTATTGGAGGTGTCACTCTCAGATCACAAATAAATCACATAAATTCCCTACGATACCTGCTGAAATCCTCGAATTGTCTCCGTCGATCACCGCGGATAACTTATTCAACCCCAAGTATGAAGATGAAATAACTGTAAATAATTTCGGCCCTTGGGTTCAGGTGTATGACTATGAAGAGTCTAGAAGCTTTCAAGAATATATGAAATTATATTTCGGATCTGAACAGACAAACTTAAACGATGGTTGGAAAAAGGTTTTGACCAAATATTTTACCAATTAATTGTTTCACTTCAGAATATCTAACATTATTGAATTGGCATTACTTTTTTAGCAATAACTCAAAAAGATCTTAAGCTCATTTGGTGTTATTTTCACTTACTTGAATTTATTTTGATTTTTTTACAATAAATCAGTTGATTTTTTGTGTTATTTTCAATATACATAAGTGTTCATTAAATTGTGATTGATTTACATCAACCACAATTTTTCATGGACAACTTCTACATTCAATCACAAGACTCTTTCAGTACTTCCAACATTCTATGGATTTTAATCTCAGCTGCGTTGGTCTTTTTTATGCAGGCAGGATTTAAGGTTTTGGAAACCGGACTGGTAAAAGAAGAACACCGATCAGGAATCGGCATCAAAAACCTTATGGACTGGGTGGCTGGTAGTCTTGCCTTTTTTATCATCGGATTTGGAATTATGTTTGGTGAGTCTGCCGGTGGATTCTTTGGTGCCAGTTTCTTTGCCGGATTCGGACTTGACGAAGGCTACCCGTTGGTTTTCTTTATTTTCCAGCTAGCATTTGCAGGTACAGCACTCACTATAGTTTCCGGAGCTATGTCCGGGCGAACTGCACTTGGCCCCTACTTCATTGCTTCACTTTTCACGGCAGTGATTGTATACCCTGTTTTCGGGCATTGGGCTTGGGGCAACCTGTTAATAGAAACGAATGAGCCCTGGCTAGCAAAACTCGGGTTTATGGATTTTGCAGGCTCTACCGTGGTGCACTCCGTGGGTGCATGGGTAGGTATTGTTGGTATTTGGATGGTAGGGCCTAGACTGGGGAGGTTTACAGCCAAAGGGGTCATTCAGCCTGTAAAGGCATCTGACTATGCCTACAGTGTTCTTGGCCTGATGATCTTGTGGCTAGGCTGGTGGGGATTCAATGGCGGTAGTGTATTAGCTTTTGACCAAAGTGTCCCTTTGATCATTCTCAATACTAACCTGGCAGCGGCCGGAGCCTGTTTCAGTGCTTATCTACATGCGAAGTTCGTACAGAAGAACAAAGACCTGATTGAAAAAGTAATCGGTGGGTCACTCACCGGACTGGTAGCTATCACAGCTTGCTGTAATGTAGTATCTCCTATAAGCAGTATCGTTATCGGTTTGCTCGCAGGTGTGCTGCACAATTACTCATATATTCTCATCAGTGAGAAATGGAAATTAGATGACCCGGTTGGGGCTATACCAGTACATGGGTTTGGTGGTATTTTCGGCACACTATGCGTTGCGCTTTTTGGAAATGAAGAAATGCTTGTGCATTCCAGATGGGTACAACTAGGCGTCCAAACCTTAGGTATTTTTGTCTGCATGGTTTTCACAGTAGGTATATCCTATTTCATTTTTGTTTTGGTCAAATCCACAATCGGCTTGAGGTTGTCTCCCGAAGCAGAGAAATCGGGAGCAGTTTTTGAAACCGCCACAGCAGAAAATGAAGGCGATAACTCACCTGAAGAGGAAGTTAGCCAGGTATCAGTGAGGGTCGGCGATCGCTCTTACAACTTATTTAAAGTAGAAGAATACCTCAATCTACCACGTGAGACACGATTAGACCTGATCAAAAAAGACAGTGTACAATACCTCGATGATAATGGAAACGTACTACCTACGGCCAGTGCCATCAGGTATTTGGCGGGTGTAATAGAACAGCAGCGAGATGAGGTAAACGCACAAAATAGCTTGATCGAACTATCGATATTGCAAGAAAACATGGAGGTGATAGGAAACTTACAGGATGTTTTGCTCGGCGAAGAGCATAACATCGTTTCTGTTTTTCCAGACTCCTTCGTGATGATGCGGGCCAAAGAAAGTGTAGCAAGAGACTTTTACTGGCACGGAAAAGAAAAAGGCTATAACATTATCATCGCTGCTTCAGCCCTGGATCCTACCATTTCTAGCGCCTTTGTTTCTGCTATGGCCATTTCTCAACTCAATGAAATCGTGGGCATGAAAAAGATTTTGCCCCCAGAAAAAATACTAGCCTTGCTAGACGCCAAATTTCATCTGGCCCTCAAACACTCCAAAGCCACCGACCATGGTAAAATAGGTGTGGAAATGGGCGTACTACTGGTGGACACAAACCGCAGGAAAGCCTACTACACTGGTAGTGGACAGGGTGTTAAACTGTTTGTGAAAAAGCTGGATGAAAACCTGGAAGAATACAAAAACATAGACATTCCTCTCGGAGATCCGTCCATACCGGTAAAAGAGTTTGAACGAGTCAAAATAGACTTCAACAAAGGAGATTCTTTCTACCTGGCGACCTCAGGATTGGCAAATCAACTAAACCCTAACGGAAAACGATTTGCAAACACCAAACTCAGAGTGCTATTGGAAAAGAATGGTGGAAAATCCATGCTGGAACAAAAGCTGACCTATGAAAACGCTTTAGAAGACTGGAAAGGTGAAGAAAGCCAAAGTGAAGACGTTCTACTAATTGGTATCAAACCATAACTATTTTGAAAACTAAAAGGCGGGACTTTCCCGCCTTTTAGATTAACTGCCATTCGGTTTCAGCTCTCCAAAGAGCTAAAACCTGATGTTCAACCGCTCAACGTTGAACATTACAAATAAGCTTATAAATACCTACAATTTCTATACCGCTTATTGGGTATTTTGAACCCGTATTAACCACAATTCCTTACCATTTCAACATAAGCATTCTTTTTTTTAGGTTCATGTATTGTTGAGCCAAGTTTTGGCACGATGTATGTTTGTACATCGGTTTTTCTTACCTGCGTCTTTATTTTTTGAAACAATCGGCAAAAAACGGAGTATAGAAAGACATCTACTATGAACAAGACTGGCAAAAAAATCCTCTACACACTCATTGCAGTGGTGGTAGTGGGGATCATTATTTATCCCAAGCTACCAAAGAATGATAACGAGTCACCTACAAACCAATCGACTCCAAAGAGCAAACTCACGGTGGATGCCGTGCAGGTAACAAAAGAACAACTTGACCATCAGGTGAAAATTACGGGCACTCTAGTCCCTGATGAATCTGTAATACTGAGCGCAGAAGTTTCAGGCAAAATTGAATCCATATATTTTACTGAAGGTCAGAAAGTCAAAAAAGGTGACTTACTGTTAAAACTAAATGACCAGGAAGTACGAGCACAACTTGAAAAGCTCCGCTATTCATTGAAACTCAATGAAGACATGGAAAGAAGGCAGCAGGCACTTCTTAAAAAAGAAGCGATCAGTCAAGAGGAATACGAAACTTCTCTTACCACACTCAACACTTCACGCTCAGAAATAAAAGTACTCGAAGCTCAGCTTGCTAAACATCATATTTATGCTCCATTCAATGGACATGTGGGTCTGAGAGATGTATCTTCCGGCACTTACCTCACCCCTGGCACTCGGGTAGCAGAGCTTTACAAAACTGACCCTATCAAAATTGATTTTTCTGTACCAAGTAAGTACATCAGCCTGGTAAACATTGGAGACAAAATCTCCTTTACGGTGGACGCGTATGACGAACCCTTCAAAGGAGAGATCTATGCCATAGAGCCACAAATAGATATGGAAACCCGTAGCATTCGTGTACGGGCAAAAGCACCTAATGGCGGTGGCAAATTGTATCCGGGGCAGTTTGCGCGAATAGAACTTACACTCGAAACCATAGAGAATGCTTTGATGATTCCTACGCAAGCTGTGATACCAGAGCTTAACGGTAAAAAGATTTTTATTTATAAAAACGGCAAGGTAGAAAGTAGGTCTGTCAAAACCGGAATACGCAGAAATGACAACATACAGGTCACTGATGGGCTAAAATCAGGGGAAACCGTAATCACCACAGGTATTTTGCAAATTCAGCCCGGAGCAGAAGTCAACGTAAACCTGAAGTAACTTATCATGGCGAGTTTATCCAACATAAGTATTGATCGACCGGTTTTGGCGATAGTGATGTCTATCATCATTATGCTTTTTGGAGTTATAGGCTTCAATTATCTCGGTGTAAGAGAGTATCCCAGTGTAGACCCTCCGGTAATCACCGTTTCTACGAGCTATACTGGCGCTAGTGCAGACGTGATCGAGACTCAAATTACAGAACCACTAGAGGAGTCCATTAATGGAATTGATGGTATAAAAACCCTTTCCTCCATTAGTGCCGATGGTCGCAGCACCATCACCGTGGAATTCAACCTGGAAATGGACCTGGAAGCCGCAGCCAATGATGTGCGTGACAAGGTTTCTCGCGCTTTAAGGAACTTACCTCCGGATGCGGACCCTCCTATTGTCACCAAAGCAGATGCAGATTCTAATCCCATCATTGCTCTCCGCATTTTTAGCGAAAAGCGCAACCTGCTGGAATTAAGCGAAATTGCTGATGACTTGTTTAAGGAAACGTTTCAAACCATTCCAGGCGTTAGTGAAGTTAGAATTTGGGGTGAAAAAAAATACTCTATTCGGCTGTGGATGGATCCCGACAAGCTAGCAGCATTTAGCCTCACTCCTTTGGACGTACTCACGGCTGTAGAGCAACAAAACATCGAGCTACCCTCTGGACGAATCGAAGGAAACACCACAGAACTTACAGTTCGAACATTCGGCAGGCTAAGTTCCCCGGAAGAGTTTAATGATTTGATTATTCGAGAGTCTGCCAATGACATTATCCGGTTTAGAGACATAGGTCATGCGGAGTTTTACCCAGAAAACGAACGTACGGCACTGCGCAACAATGGGATACCACTAGTGCTCAACGCCATAGTGCCACAGCCAGGATCGAATAACCTGGAGATAGCTGAAGAATTCTATAAACGCCTCGAAACCCTGCGTAAGAACCTCCCAGAGGACATTTCAACAGAAATCGCCTTTGATAACACCGAATACATCAAAGAATCGATCACCGAAGTACAGCAGACAATTTTTGTTGCATTTGGCCTGGTCGTACTCATCATTTTCTTTTTTCTAAGGGATTGGCGAACCACCTTTATACCCGTTATTACCGTTCCAATTGCCCTCATCGGTTCATTCTTTGCGATGTACCTACTGGGCTTCTCTATCAATGTGCTCACCCTGTTGGGAATTGTATTGGCTATAGGACTGGTAGTAGATGATGCCATTGTTGTTTTGGAAAACATCTATTCCAAAATTGAAAATGGCATGGAGCCGAATGAAGCGGGCAAAAAAGGAACCCATGAGATATTTTTTGCTGTGATTTCCACCACAGTGGCACTTACGTCTGTATTCTTTCCAATTGTTTTCCTTCAGGGCCTTACAGGTAGGCTGTTTCGTGAATTCGGAATAACCGTTGCAGTAGCGGTAGTTATTTCATCATTTGTAGCGCTTACACTGACGCCTATGCTATCTAGCAAAATGCTAAAACGCCGGGAAAAGAAACAGCGGATTTATGAAAAAACTGAACCATTTTTCGTGTGGCTCAATGAAAAATACAATCGAGCATTGGACAGCTTCATGGCCAATCGGTGGGTTTCGGGAATTATCATTGTCGTGGCCAGTGGACTGATTTACCTCTTTATGCAAGTTTTGCCTACCGAGCTCTCTCCTCTAGAAGACCGTGGACAATTTAGGATCTTTGCCACGGGGCCAGAAGGGGCCACCTTCGATTATATGGATGACTATGCTACGGAAATGACCCAAATGCTGCAGGACAATGTACCTGAAGCCAAAAGCATCATCACCATTACATCCCCTGGTTTTTCATCTTCTGCAGCCACCAACGCCGCCTTTATTATTGTAAAACTTACTGATGCGGCAGACAGGGAGCGCTCCCAACATGAAATAGTACAAAGCATACAACCAAAAGTAGCTGCCAACACAAAAGCCAGAGCATTTGTATCTGAGCCCGAATCGATCGGCAGAAGCTTTGGTGGCATGCCTGTAAGCTTTGTGATTCAGGCAAGAAACCTCGAACAACTTAAAGAAGTGTTACCTGGTTTTCTGGAAAAAGCAAACGGCAATGAGGCATTTAGCTTTGTAGATCTCAACCTGAAGTTTAACAAACCTGAATTGGGCGTCAGAATTGATCGTGAGAAGGCTCAAAGCATGGGTGTTTCGGTACGCGACATTGCGCAAACTCTACAGCTAAGTCTCAGTGGCACACGGTTTGGCTATTTCATTATGAATGGCAAACAATACTATGTCATCGGGCAGCTGGCACGCGAAGACCGTGACGAGCCTCTTGACCTCAAATCGATTTATGTAAAATCGAAAAGTGGAGATCTAGTACAGCTAGACAACCTACTCTCTCTGGAAGAACGCTCCACTCCTCCCCAGTTGTTTCATTACAATAGATTCACGTCCGCTACGGTCTCGGCACGTCTGGCTGAAGGTGTTTCCCTGGGGCAAGGCCTGGAACAAATGAACCTTATCGCTGATGAAGTATTGGATGATCGTTTTCAAACAGCACTATCCGGTACCTCACTTGAGTTTCAACAAAGCTCCAGCAACTTGTATTTTGCCTTTGCATTGGCACTAATACTCATCTACCTCGTACTGGCAGCGCAATTTGAAAGTTTCAGAGACCCACTCATTATCATGTTTACAGTGCCTCTGGCGCTGAGTGGTGCCTTACTTACGCTTTGGTATTTCAATGAAACACTCAACATATTTTCACAGATTGGAATGATCATGCTGATCGGTCTGGTGACCAAAAACGGTATATTGATTGTAGAGTTTGCCAACCAACGCAAGGCTCAGGACCTGAGTGTGATGGAAGCCATAAAAGGGGCGGCAAAAATGCGTTTTAGACCTATTTTGATGACCAGCTTGTCAACGATTCTCGGCATTCTACCTATCGCATTGGCTTTGGGTGCCGGAGCCGAAAGCCGCGTATCTATGGGGATTTCTGTTATTGGAGGAATGGTCATCGCTACATTCCTGAGTCTTTTTGTAATACCTGCGATTTATACTTTTTTAACGAGCAAAGAAAAACGTTTAGCACGCGTATGATCAAGACACTAACCATACTGACAGCACTGGCCTATCCACAGCCAGACAGCACA
This sequence comes from Marinoscillum furvescens DSM 4134, assembly GCF_003386095.1. Lineage (GTDB taxonomy): Bacteria > Bacteroidota > Bacteroidia > Cytophagales > Cyclobacteriaceae > Marinoscillum > Marinoscillum furvescens. The sequence goes on from NZ_QREG01000011.1 coordinate 162,727, forward strand.
TTCACTCTGCAAGATGCTTTGGCCACTGCTTTGGAAAACAATTACCAAATCAGACTTGAACGCAAGAACCTGGAGGTTGCAAAGAACAATAATTCCGCAGGAAATGCAGGCATGCTGCCCACTGTTGCACTAAGCGGAGGTGCCAATCAAAGCATTAGAAATACTGAACAAACGCTTGAGTTTGGTGATGGCCCTGTAACTCAGAGTAGAGATGGCGCCAAAAGCACTAGCTATAGTGCTGGTATAGATATGGAGTGGACACTTTTTGATGGCATGAAAATGTTTACCACCAAAGACAAGTTAGGTGCCTTAGAGAGCACCAACAAACTTGCACTGAAATCACGAATTGAGACCACCCTCGCAGACGTCATTAAAGCTTATTTTTCCACTTCGCTAGAGGAAGAACGACTCGAACTCATGAAGAGCTCGCTCAAAGTATCCGAAGAACGTGTAAAGATTAGCAAGCAAAAGTATGATGTAGGTAAGGCTAGTAAAATGGAGTATCTGCAGGCGCAAGTGGACCTCAATACTGACAAATCTGCCCTTGTAAAACAACAAGAAATGATTATCGCTCAAAAATTGCAGCTTTGGCAAATGCTGGGAACGGTAGCCCCAGACTCTTCTGTAAACCTTGAGTACAACTACACTCCAAACGCTTCTTTGAGTCTCGAATCTCTCCAGGAGAATTCGCTAAACCTCAATCCAAACCTTCAATTCCTTAAAAGTCAATCCCACACAAACTATTTGGCAGTAAAGGAATTTAGGCAAGATGTTTGGCCAAAGCTGGTATTTAATCTTGGGTACAACTATTCCAACCAACAAAACGAAGTGGGTGTTTTGCGCGGCAACCAGGCTACAGGTCTATCCTATGGACTTTCTGCTAATATGACCGTCTTTGATGGATGGAATCAACGAAGACAAATTCAAAATGCAAGAGTAAATCTGGAGCGATCTGAGATCACCTATCACGAAGCTGAGACTCAGATCATTTCCTCATTGCGAACAGCCTACCTCACCTTCCAAAATGCCCTGCAACTCATCACCCTTGAAGAACAGAATCTGGAAGTGGCAAGGGAAAACGAAAGTATAGCACTGGAGAGGTATCGAGTAGGAAAATCGAATGCCCTGGAAATTCGTGAGGCACAGCGAAACGCAATCAGCGCTGAAGTGAGATACCTGGAAGCAATCCACACCGCTAACATGGCTGAGGTGGAACTTATGAGGCTTAGCGGACAACTACTGGACTAATCAAACCTTTTCTCCAGATGCTCCACAATGATGCGTGTAATGTATTCATTGAGCTTAAGTCCTACCCTTTCAGCTGCTGCAGAAAGTACTTTGAGCTGATCCGGAGTGAGTTGTATTTTCATTGAGCATTAATTGTAGCCTAAAAAGTCGTTTTGGAAGGTACTTAAACAACGTTTTTCACGAGTGCATTGTTGTAAAGTAAAGATTTCTTAAAATAATTTTCACAACCCTTTGGTAATGCAAAAGTCTTTCCTACTTTTGCAGTCCACAACGCAGCAAGGCGCTCTGAAAACGATCAGAAAACAGCTTGAAAGTTATGAAATCAAGTAATCTTGTTGCAAGTTTGCGGAACAAATCACATCGCGGGATGGAGCAGTTGGTAGCTCGTCGGGCTCATAACCCGAAGGTCGCAGGTTCGAGTCCTGCTCCCGCTACTATAAAAAAGGTCAGCATTTCTGCTGACCTTTTTTTATGCAATCTGAGCTGTTTATTTATAAAACTGCTTATACCATTCTACAAACTCCCCAACGCCAGTTTTGATATCTGTTTTAGGCTCGTACCCGATCACTTCACGAAGTTGGCTGATATCTGCATAGGTACTCACCACATCACCGTCCTGCATCGGCATAAAGTTCATTTGAACTTCTTTGCCTAAAGCCTGCCCCAGCACCTCTATAAACTCCATAAGTTGTACCGGGCTACTATTTCCTATGTTAAAGATGCGGTATGGAAGTCCATTTTCATTTTCATCTGGAACTGCCTCCACTACTCCACAGACTCCATTTACGATATCATCTACGTAAGTAAAATCTCGAGACATTTTACCATTATTGTAAACATTGATCGGGTCTCCATTCATAATGGCTTTGGCAAACAACATAGGAGCCATATCTGGTCTACCCCATGGACCGTACACAGTAAAAAACCTAAGACCTGTAGTGGGTATTTTAAACAAATGACTGTACGTATGAGCCATCAGTTCATTGCTCTTTTTGGTAGCTGCGTATAAGCTCGCAGGCTGATCCACCTTATGATCAACAGAAAATGGCTGCTCTTTATTTAACCCATACACACTCGAACTACTAGCATAGGCGAGGTGCTCCACCGGATACGTCCTACAAGCCTCTAGTATATGGTTAAACCCTACTACATTCGATTGGATATAAGCATTAGGGTTATCTATACTATACCTCACTCCTGCTTGCGCGGCAAGATGGATCACGTAATCAAACCCAGCAGATTGAAATAGCTCGGTTAGGGACTTTTCATCAGCCAGATCCATCCGAATAAAATCGAAGCGGTTATTTAACTTGCTGCCGGTTTTTTTGCCGTAACGAATAAAATCCGGATGAATCCCCAATGCTTTTAGTCGCTCAAACTTTAAAGTCATCGGGTAATAATCATTGATATTATCCAGCCCTACAATTTGATAATCAGTAGACGCAATTAGTTTGGATACCGTATGAAAGCCAATAAAACCAGCAGCTCCTGTGACTAATACTTTTTTACTCATGCTTACTATTTTTTCACTTGAAATTTAATGACCACCAATCTTTCTCGAAATACCTGTAAAGCGTGTTGTTGTTGGTATTGTCTGAATTGACAGTTTTCGATAGACTGACTTTTGTAGACTGACGAAGGGACACAAACCTCCCAAAACGAAATGGAGCTGGCACCACATATACTGGAGACTTGTTCCATGCAAGGTTTCCACTAAGCCAAATATCGTCTACAAAAAATGCTTCCTTTGGTGCATTGGCAAAATCGTATACACGCTGGTCAAACAGCTTGGGTTTCACTGCAAAACTCGCCGCCCCTTGCAGACAATCTACTCGCTGTGGCTCGGCGATCGATGTATCTCTTCTGTAAACCCTCACAATAGCCCCATAAATCTGCACCTTATTGCCATGATCAAACCCTTTTGGTACTGTCCACCCAGACAAGGTCATTGCTGAATCAGGCAGGTTTTGTGAGTGTTTTACGTAGTTTTCGACCATTCCTTTAGGATATATCTGATCATCATCCAGGACTATGATCAGCTTATCTGGATCATCCTTATACAAGTCCATTGTTGGCAGTATTTTGGTCGCTGGCCCCAGGTCTTCCTCTATCCAATTGATGTGAATGAGCGGATGGTTTTTTACGTAATCAGGTATTTCATAATTCGTCTTATCTCGTTTGAAGTATCTGGGTAAGTTGATTACGATTTTCTCAGGTAGAAGTGACTGATCCGTAATAGAGTTTAGAGTAGGCTCAAAGTGTTTGAATCTGGCAGGCAGTACAGATAATGATATTACTGCATTAGACTTTTTCCGGCCCTTGCTCCTCTCGATCCATTTCTCCGGGGCTGTATGCCTCATCTGAAAGAGCCTTATTACTTCATTTATAATTCGCACGTTCTCAAAATTTTCAATTATTTAGAGGCAAAAATAGTTTTTCTTATCACTTTCCCTCCCTTTTCACTACCACATCCGCTCTTTTAAACTTTATTAAGTTTGCAGCCCCATGAGCAAGATTCAAAGTCAGCAAAATATAGATACATCACAATGGATAGATCCTGATGAACGCGTAGAGTATTATTTGAATCATCAAAAGTCTATAGAGCTCAACTTACAGCAGCTTTTGAAACTCAAAGAAAGAGATTACTGGACTAAAAAGGAGGTGAATTTAATTGCGTATAAACAGTTTGAAAAGACACTGACCAGGTGGTACTGCCAGTTGCTTATGCCCTTACCTTTTCTTAGAGATATTCGTGCACTTCCTTTCATCAAAAACTATAGAGACCTTCATTCATTAGTTGATTTTTTTCGCCCGTTTTACGGGCAAAACCTGGAAATAGCTGACTTCAAATTCCCGCTATTTTATGGAGAGCACGGTGACACTGAGGGGCTGCCAATAATCAGAAAAACCAGAACGCCAGAGGACAAATCTAGCGTTCTATACAATTTGCGCTCATTCCGTTTTAACCTCCCTTGCAAAACTGTCCAGAACACTGATATAGAATGGGAGCACAAAAACAACAACGTGATTTGGAGAGGAGCAACAACTGGTGCTGCACTGAGAGAAGCCTTTGTAAAAAAATACTTTCAACACTACAACATTGGATTTTCGTCAGTGAAACAGAAACCTGAGCTGGCAAGATTCAAAAAACCACCAATAACCATAGCGGATCAGTTAAAGAGCAAATTCATAGTCAGCCTGGAAGGCAATGATATCGCCAGTAATTTGAGGTGGGTTTTATCATCAAACTCCGTACCTATCATGACCAAACCCAGATGGCGCTCATGGATAATGGAGGAACATCTGGTTGCAAACATTCATTACCTAGAATTAAACGACGATCTTTCTAATTTGGAAGATCTATTGACATGGGCAAGTAATAATGACCAGGAATGCAAACAGATCGCATTGAATGGAAGACATTTCGTGCATCAGTTTCTAGATGATTCACTAGACGTCAGGATCAGGCGAAACGTATTGCAGGAATATGCCAGCAGGGCCAAATACGTTTAACTCCCCAGGTTTTCCTCAGAAAACCATGGACAAAGCCTTTTGGGAGCTTCATGGTCAAAGTACTGCAAATTAGGATACACTTCCGTTTTGAGTCCCTTGGAGCCATCTTCACCAATCGATATCTCATGTAAGACAGATACCCGATTTGTAGCCTCATCCATCAGCTCATTTTGCACAAAACACTGCACCATCGCCCCGTGAAACGAAGTGTATAGGCTTCGAGTCATCAGTACATCGGTATTAAACTTCTTAAAAGGCAGGTATTTGGCATATTTGACCGAGTAAAAAGCATATCGAAAAACCCTTTTGGCTGCTTTTGGCGTAAGAAGGTACGCTCCAGTGAGAGTTGACCAGGGAAAAATCAAAGAGCATTTGCGAATTTCCTGATCACCTACATGCCCCAACACTTTATAAGGAGTGGTTTTTCCATCGAACTTTTTATCAAAAAGCTTATTCTGATTTCGAGTTAAATGAATAGCCTGTATGGTTTTCGGCAGCTTTTCTAATTCTGATTCAAACAAGTCGAAGAAAGTAGACGGCTCAAATTCTTCACGAAGACTGATATCATCCTCCAAAATGAGATACCACCCATCTTTTTGCTTGGAGATATATTTCCAGATACTCATTTGAGAGGTAAGGTTTCCAATTTTCCCTTTTTGAAAATTGTTAGGGTTATGAATGACCCCACCATGCAGTGCCTTAAAACGAAACACGTCATCTCTGACGCCAAGTGCCTCGAAAAGCTGCGTCATGTGCTCACGGCGGTCAGCGGAGCGATCTAGATTGTTGCAAAAAATGGATTTAATTATCCTCATTCTCTATTGATATCATTTCAATGCTGGTGCAAACATATGGTTAAAAATGCTAATTTTGCAGCTTTGATAAATTTGAAAAGAGGTTGCAGCTTCTGCTAAAACAAAACCTTCGGAAATTTCAAAAATGGAGTCCTCTCCAGCCATTATCTATTTGAGATCATAGCGCATAAGCAAAATTTTTCCATAATCAAGAGGTTCGATACCGTGACTAAAGAAACTACCCCAGATACTATAAAAGTAGACATCATTATGCTAGCTACCGAGCATATAGATATTTACACCCAGTACTCGATCCCAATGTGGGAAAAGTACTGTAAAATGCACGGATACAATTTTTTCCACTACAGTGAAAAAATCCTGGAAGACATGGCTTTTACCTGGAGTAGAATCCAAATGATGATCGACCACCAAAAAAAGTCTTCGGCAGACTATATCATGATGGTGGATGCAGACACGCTCATTTACCACAACATGTACGATCTGCAAGTAAGTGAAATCGTGAACAGGCACATGAAACCCGGTCAACAAATCCTATTTCAAAAAGATGGATCTGATCGTTTTGGACTTTATTTCTCTCACAACTTCAAGCTAAGTTATGACCTAAAAAGATGGGTACTCCCCAATGCTGGGTTCAACATAATGGCCAATACAGAAGAAGTTAGAAACTTTCTACAAACATGGATTGACCTAGGAAGAGGAAGACTCAAACATATCGCTGATATTCACCCTCGCACGCAAAACGTACTCATCAGAGGCGTACTTCAAGACCCAGAGCTTGACAAACTTGTAGGCTACCTACCTTCCAAACTTGTAAGTAAACGCAACACGAAGTTTGTGCAGCATCTATCAGCTATGAGTAAAGAAAAAATTGCCTCCAGGATCAAAGCTGAATTCGACAAAACATTCTAACATGAAGCAAATCTTCGCGCTTGTTAAAAATAGGCTTGGACTATTTATAGCTGGCTGTATCACAGCCCTTACAGCAGGTCTTTGTACTGCCAAGGTAATTGACTATATCAACTCAGGGTTGAAAAATCAGGAGGGCATAACTACTGAGTTTTTGATCGGAATAGTTGGGTTTAGCCTTGCCGCTGCATCTATAGGTGTACTTTCATCCTACTTTGTCTCTAAAATAAACATCATCATCGTGCGTGAGCTTACTAAAAAGCTCGTAAGGAAAACGTTGATGGCACGCTACGAATATATTGAAGCAGTATCGGACAAAGTACTCCCTATTATTACCAAAGACATTTCTGACATCTCCAATTTTGTAGATCGCATCCCTACATTCCTCATCGCTGCTACAGCAGTAGTAGGCACACTCGTACGCCTATTCATCATTGATGCACAGCTTACCTCCTACTTTTTCATCGTTTTTGGCCTTCAAACACTGTTGGTCATCATACTCATTCCTAAACTAAAGCGATATACACGGATATCGGTAAGGTTTAGAAATTTTCACTACCGGAATCTCGGAAACATGGTGGCTGGGCTAAAAGAGCTGAGTCTGAATAAGGAAAAACGAAACCACTATCTGGGAGAAGTAATCTCCTCGGACATGAATCAGATGAACTCTGCATTTTTAAAAGGTCGGGTAACTAACGGTGTTTCGCAGCGCGTCACAGATCTGTTGATCTTTCTTTTTGTCGGCATTTTCATGTATCTGAGTATTGACTACCTGGACTTTGATTTTGAGCGCTTCAAAATTTTCCTACCAATTATACTTTTTGTAACTCCCTATTTTGCAAAAATTAGCGGCTTCTTTCAGGACCTTAAATCGGTAGAAGTGTCTTTTGAGCAAATCAACTCTATCAGCTCAGAAATCGATCAGTTTTCCATTTCATCACAAAAGAAACTCCAGAAGGACGCATCTCATTCGGACATAGTGGCGTTGGAAAATATTAGTTACCAGTACCTGGAGTCTCGGCATGATAATTCATTGACATTTGGTCCCTTAACAATGGGTATCAAAACAGGGAAAATTACCTTCATTATCGGAGGAAACGGCAGTGGAAAAACCACGTTTGCGAAAATCCTTACCGGCCTATACGAACCAAAAACAGGACATATAGTTTACAAAGGCCAAAAAGTAAGCGAAGAAAACCTGATAGACTATCGAAATCAGTTCTCAGCATATTTTGCGGACTCTTTTACTTTTGGTCAACTGGGTTATATAGACAAAAATCACTTGGATAAAAACGCTGCTGGGACCATTCAATTGCTGGAAATGCAGTCAAAAGTTCAGCTAGATGCCAATTACAATTTTTCAACCACTAACCTCTCATTTGGTCAAATAAGCCGACTGTCGCTCATCACCAAAATACTGGAAGACAAAGAAATTTATCTCTTTGATGAATGGGCTGCAAATCAAGATCCATACTTCAAAAAAATCTTCTACTACTCCATTTTACCAGAACTAAAACGGAATGGTAAAACCGTCATTGTAATCTCACATGATGAAAAATACTTTGATGTAGCCGATGAAATCATCGAACTTCAAGAAGGAATGACATTAAAGTAGGCTCACCGGAATGAAAATAAATAGCTGATTTCTTTTAGAAGTATCTTAACCTCAACCGTTCGTCGATAGCGTTTAAGAGATTTGAGTGCTTGGGTTAAAGTATGATACTTTTTACCTCCCGGGAGCCTGAGATACTGAAGTGAGTTCTCAAGCTTATCCTTAACCAACTCATTCTTTTCATGTTCCGTCATCGATGGCTCTTTTAGCATCCGCTCCAGGTGATGGTTAAGGCTTCTCATGACACGTTTTTCAAAAAACAGCTGATCGGACTCAAATTTGTTTTCATCAACTAAAAACGACTTAATAATGTCAAAAACCACTGGTAAATCCGTTAGCAATTTAGGATACCTGGAGGTAAGTGATCCGGCCCGATCTTCTCTATAATTGTAAAGCGGTTTTCGAACCAACGCTACACTATCTACAAAGTAGATTAGTCTGGACATGGTAGCCACATCCTGAGACGCAATTTTTTCAGGATAGAGGATATTATGGTCCAAAAACAGGCTTTTCTTATAAATCTTGTTCCATGCAAGACTATTAATGGCATTCATTGTGTCAGCTTGCTTTCTATGGGCTTTTAAACGCTGTACTTTGGTGCCATTCGCACGTTTTTTATAAAAATAACATTGCGCTATATCTGCGTCTTTTCGCTCTGCCGCATGGTATAACTCCTCAAAAAAAGTGGGCTCTAACCAATCATCACTGTCAATAAAAGCAACATAATCCGCCTTAGCTGCAAACAATCCTGTATTCCTTGCTCCTCCAAGCCCTTTATTTTCCTCATGTTTTACATAGGTAACACGATCATACTTCGAAGTGTATTCTAGACATATTTCATCGTCCTTGGGATCAGGAGATTGATCATTTACCAGTATTACCTCTAAGTCATCAAGAGTCTGATGAATTATACTGTCCAAACACTGTCGCAAAAACGCCGAGACATTATAAATAGGAACTACAACTGAGATTTTTGGTCGATTCATTTTGCGTTTTTGCTTTCTATTTCACTTCTATAGATCTCAAACAAATCCCTACACAGGTCGTCCCAATTTTGTGACAAAGCGTAGTTTCTGGCCATATTACTTTGCTTGCTGTAGTATGTAGGGTCGTCTAAAAGCTTTATAATTTCTTCAAAAAACTGCTGCTCTTTACGTGGCTCCACCACTGCCCCAGCGTTTGACAGCCGAATGATATCTCCTGGCCCCCCGGCATTTGCTGCAACTACGGGTAGTCCTGACGACATGGCTTCCAGCACCACATTACCGAATGTTTCGGTGGTGGAAGGAAAAACAAACACATCTGACGAAGCATAGGCCTTCGCCAAATCCTGCCCTGTCAGTTTCCCTGTAAATACAGCTTTAGGCATTGCTCGCTCTAGCTTTGGCCGCATAGGCCCACCTCCTACGACCACCATGGTAACATCAGGCCGCTTTTGAGCAAATAATTTATACAACCTCATCAGTGTTTCAGGTTCCTTTTCTTTCACCAGCCTACTTACAAATAACACCTTCTTTTGAGACCGGTAAGAGGCACCAAAAAAATCAATATCACGTAGACCCGGATTAAAACGCGCGGAATCAACTCCCCTGCCCCAAATCTCAATTTTTCCGGCATTTACGCCTTTACCAATTAAATAAGATTTCATACTTGGCGTTGGGGCAAAGACTTTGTCCACGGAACGATACAGCCAATATAAGTGATTCATTACCCGCTCCGTGATAGCATTTATACCAGGTACAAATCGCAAATAATACTGCGCAAAACTTGGATAATGCGTATGGTATATCGTAGTGACTGGCAGCCCATTGGCCTTTGCGTAATGAATCGCATATTTCCCCAATTCACTAGGGCTACTAAAGTGCAATAGGTCAGGACTAAATTCATCCAGAATTTTATCCAGGTTTTTCATTTTCTTAGGACGCGCGTATCGGTAGTCTTTACTACCAAAAGGTATTTGCCAGGAAGGGCACTTATAAACAGGGTAAGGCAGGGTCTGTTCAGGGGGCTGTGGAGTTATGAAAATCGGCTCTATATTTCCCTGAGGAAGTCGTTTGATGATTTGATGCATTGTGATACTCACACCGTCCAGGTCTTCTGTCATCACATCAAGAAAATATGCAACTTTCAGTTTAGCCATTTGATTGATTTATATAGTCTGCAAAAGTAGTATTTCTTACCACTCCTGCATTTAATCAAGAAAAAAGCTTTTTTTGTGGCAACATGGAAATACTCGTCATTTCACATAAGTATCCTCCGTCCATTGGCGGCATGCAAACTCATTGCTATAAGCTTGTGCAGGAGCTCAATCAAAAGCACAAGATTCATGACCTTATATGGAAAAGCAATTACCCGAGAATACTCTTTTTCCTTTCAGTTGTAGTTAGAGCTCTCCTCATACTAAAACGTCATCCGCTCATAGGTGCTATTTATATCAATGATGGGCTAATGGCCCTGGTATGTACACCATTGTTATATCTGACCAAAACCCCTGCATTTGTTACGATTCACGGGCTAGATGTAAACTTTCCATGGGCTCCTTACCAGTGGTGGGTAAGAAATATTTTACCTAAGTACCATAAGATAATAACGGTGAGTCTACCCACCACCCAACTTTGCATTAAAAAAGGCATCCCTTCATCAAAACTAGAATTGATAGAAAACGCAGTAGATATCAATTTTAAAGAAGAGCCAGACAACCCTACATTTAGGGAAGAGCTCAGCGAAACATTACAAACAGACCTTACAAACAAATTCATCATTTGTTCCTTAGGCAGAGGTATCCCCCGCAAAGGTTTCAGCTGGTTTGCTGAAAATGTAGTGCCAAACCTACCGAAAAACGTTGTTTACATTGTGTTAGCAAGAGAATTTCCTCAAGAAAGGCTCTTTAACGTTTTAAAGAAATTACTACCCAAAGGACTTTTTGAAAAAACCAGGTTAATGGTAGGAGCCGAAATAGATATTAAAAAGCTTCAGCAAATTATCAAAGACAAGAACCTGGAAACGCGAGTTTTTCACTTAAGCCAATTTACCAAATCAAGAGCCCGGATTTTTGAAATAATCAAACACAGCAACCTGTATGTTATGCCCAACATAGAAATACCTGGAGATTATGAAGGGTTTGGTTTGGTGGCTTTGGAAGCAGCCTCCCAAGGAACGCTTACGCTGGCAGCAAATGTAGACGGCATCCCCTCAGCGGTAAAAGACAATCAAAATGGCTATCTGATTGAGGGGGGAAATGCGCAAGCCTGGACTGACAAAATCATGGAGCTAATAGAGCAACCTGACCAACTAAAATCCAAAGCTGAGGAGTTTAAAAGCAACACAAAAGCAAAAAGCAAAAGCTGGGAAACAATGGCTAAAAAGTACGCTGAATTATTTGAAAACTCTTCAAAATAGCATGAGTCTTCTATTCAAAAATTTGCGAATTCTGCATCAATTAATAAAGCATTATGCTGAATTCGTGGTACTTTTACAGATTAATTGAGAATCGACACAATTGACGATATATTTTAATGAGTAGCATCCTTAAGAACAGATACCAATCCTATCAGGAACCTCAAAAAGTAAAAGCACAGAACCTTTATCCCTTTTTTAGGAATATACAATCCGAACAAGCCGCAGAAGTACAGGTAGAAGGTAAGAATGTATTGATGTTTGGCTCTAATAGCTATTTGGGACTGACTACTCACCCGAAAGTCAAAGAAGCTGCTATCAACGCCGTGAAAAAATATGGATCTAGCCTGTCTGGATCACGTTACATGAATGGCACTAGTGACATGCACGTAGAGCTGGAAAATCGAATTGCCAAATTTTTAGGCAAAGAAGCTTGTGCACTTTACAGTACTGGTTTTCAGGTAAATATTGGAGTACTTCCAACTGTAGCCGGAAAAGGTGATTACCTCTTTTTAGATCGTTACAACCACGCTTCTATTTTTGAAGGGGCCAAGTTAAGTGCTGCTCAATCAGTGGTCTTTCGTCACAACAATATGACCTCACTCGAGCAGAAACTAAGTAAAGCTCCTGCAGAGGCTTTTAAGTTCATAGTAGTCGATGGGATTTTCAGTATGGAAGGCAATATCGTGGACCTTCCCGGTATTGTAGCACTTGCTAAAAAATACAATGCGGCAGTTATGACTGACTGTGCACATGCCATTGGGGTCATTGGTGAAAACGGCGCTGGCACTCCCAATCACTTCGGGCTCACGGATGATGTAGACATTATCGGCGGAACACTTAGTAAGTCATTTGCGTCTTTAGGTGGATTCTGTGCTGCAGATGAAGACACCATCAACTACCTTAAGCACACTTCTAAATCCATGATCTTTGCGGCAAGCATTACTCCCGCTTCCATAGCATCAGCACTTGCTGCGCTAGACATCATGGAAACTGACGACTCGCATCGCCTAAAACTTTGGGACAACACCCACTACACACTAAAGGTGATGAAAGAACTCGGGTTTGACACAGGAGCATCTGAAACCCCTATCGTGCCGATATTCGTTAGAGATGACTTTAAAGCTTACAAGCTCACAAAATTACTTTTTGAAAGAGGTGTGTTTGTAAATCCGGTTGTCTCTCCAGGTGTATCTCCTGAAGACTCGTTGATTCGCTTTAGTATCATGTCCACGCATACGCATGAACAAATCGATAAGGCAGCAGAAATTTTGTATCAGGCGGCGAAAGAAGTAGACCTTTTCGCTACCGCGTAAAAAAGTAATTCACATGAGGATATTGATCACAGGAGCCAATGGTTTCCTGGGTAGTCATTTGGTAGAAACTGCAATTGCCAAAGACCATGAAGTAACAGCTCTTCTTCGAAAGGGAGCAGGCACATCAAACCTCAGTCATTTATCCAAGTATAAAACTGTCCTTGTTGATTACACATCAGTAGACACAATACTTCAAGTGCTAAAGGATTTGGGCCAGTACGATCTGATCATTCACAATGCTGGACTGACAAAATCTTATACTTTCGAGAAATACAAAAAGGTCAATGTAGACCTTACGGAGCGGATACTGCAGGCAATAATACAGGCAAATTCGCTTAGCCCTGGTGCCAATTTTGCTTTTATCTCTTCACTGGCAGCCAAGGGACCAACAGGCAACGGCGGTCCTGCTTCCAACTACGGTCGCAGCAAGGTGATGGCCGAAGATATAGTTCGAACCTCAGGCGTTCCTTACATGATATATAGGCCCACAGGCATCTATGGGGCCCGAGATGTACAGTTTGTTCCACTCATCAAGGCAGTGCGCATGGGGATCTATCCATTTATGACTCCCGCTGACCACAAAATGACCTTAATAAATGCGCGTGATGTGGCAGAAAACGTAATCGAATGTGCAGTAAATCATACCAATGAAATAGTTCACCTGGAAGACGGCCAGGTCTACGAACATGATGACCTCAAACAGCATATTGATGAAGCGCTAAATACTAAAAGCAAAAAAATAAAAGTCCCCATTCCAATAGTAAAGACTGCTTTACGTATTTCAGACTGGATAGACAACAGCTTAAACCGAACGCCTACCCTGTCACTCGAGCATTACTCAGAAATATCACAGAATTGGGATTATGATTTTTCGAGTGAACGAAAAAGAATACCACTAACTATCAATTATCCATTGAAAAAAGGATTTATTGATGCAATAGACTATTATCGCCAAAATAAGCTAATATAGCCTCATGAGTGTATCCTTATTAGAAGTAACTACTAAAAAGCAGCTCAAGGACTTTATCAAATTTCAATGGAAGCTGTATGCGGGTGTGAAACAATTTGTACCCCCAATTCTGAGCATGGAACTCAGTACACTTTCATGGGATAAAAACCCTGCATTTAAGCATAGCAAAGCGAAATATTGGATAGCCTATAAAGGAAAAAAAGCTGCAGGACGAATTGCTGGGATCATTCATGGAGCCGAAGCGAAAGAGCATCAAAAAATACGATTTGGGTGGATAGACTTTATCGATGATTTTGAAGTATCCAGTGCCCTCATCCACCAGGTTATGGAATGGGGAAGCTCAGAAGGTTTAAATAAAATCCATGGCCCGCTTGGCTTCACAGACCTTGACTTTGAAGGCTCGTTGATAGAAGGATTTAACCAAACTGCCACTCAAGCTACCCTCTATAATTTTCCCTATTATAAAGATCATTTTGAAAAGCTTGGATTTACCAAGGCCGTTGACTGGACTGAATCTCGCATTAAGGTGCCACTGGGTGATGAAAAACTAGCCGAAGATCTTAACAGAAAAGCCAATATCGTTAGTGAGCGCTATGGTATGCAGATAAAGGAATTTAAATCTGGTAAAGAAATTCTGAAATACGCAGATCAGGCCTTTGAACTATTAAACGATACCTATGGACATCTATATGGATACTACAAGCTTTCAGACGAGCAAATAAAGTATTTCATAGATGCATATTTTGGCTTTGTACAAAAGGATTTCATCCTAATGGTAGTGGATGAAAACGACCGATTAGTTGGTTTTGCAATTACATTACCTTCCCTTTCCAAAGCATTTCAAAAAGCAAAAGGGCACCTATACCCTTTTGGGTTTATTCATATCCTCAAGGCCTTTTATAGTAACGATATCGTGGACTTTTTTCTAATTGCAGCCAAACCTGAATACCAGCGCAAAGGTTTCAATGCTCTGTTATGGAAGCGACTATTTTGGGCGTGCAACAAGCATGGCATCAAAGAGATTCATTCCGGACAAATGCTAGAAGAAAACACCAATGTCAATAATCTCTGGGCTAAATACGAATCTGCCAAGGATGAAGAAATCAGACGCAGGTGTTTTATTCGTGACATCTCTTCTTAGGGGAATTATTCTGACAACTATTTAGGGGAATCACTCGGCAAAGTTGCCTACTTCATGTTGGTAATATGTTAATTTTGCCGTGAAAACAGCAACCTTAGAAACCAACAAACGGTTAGACTAAATTCAACGTAGAGAACTTGAGTCAGAATAAAAGAAGAGTAGTAATAACAGGTCTTGGAGTCGTTGCTCCTAATGGACTGAATGTCAATGAATTTACCCATGCTTTGAAAACTGGTGTTTCAGGAATCAAACGATGGGAAAACCTTGAAGAGATCAATTTCAAATGCCAAATCGGAGGTAAACCACCAGTAAGCCAGGAATACAAAGACGCCAATCTGCCAGATTTTATTGCAAAAAAGGTAAAGAACAATGCCGTAATATATGCGTGCCTGTCTGGCCTGGAAGCATGGAAAGATGCTGGCCTGGAGATAGCGCCTGGCACCTATGACCGTAAAACGGGAATGATCATAGGGTCTGGAGCCCTGGGGTTAGATAGTTTCATAGAGCATAAAATATACCCTATCGATAAAGGAAACCATCGCAGACTCGGTTCTAGATCTGTACCTGAATCTATGAGTAGCGGTGCAGGAGCATATCTCAATGGTATATTGGGGCTTACCGGTAGAATTTTCTCCAATAGTTCGGCATGCATCACAGGTTCTGAAGCCATCCTTCAAGGCTATGAGCTCATTCTATCGGGCAGAATGGATCGAATGCTTTGTGGCAGTACGGAAGGTGACGGAAGATACATCTGGGGTGGATTTGATGCCATGCGTGTATTGTGCAGCGATAGCAACGATCACCCTGAAAGAGGATCACGCCCTATGAGTGCCTCTAGTAGTGGATTTGTCCCCAGTGGAGGATCAGGAGCATTGGTTCTGGAAACATTAGACAGTGCTTTAAAACGCGGAGCCACGATATATGCCGAAGTGATGGGTGGAGAAGTAAATTCCGGAGGTCAACAAAACGGTGGCTCCATGACTGCTCAAAATCCTGAAGCCGTGGTAGACTGCATCCAGTCAGCTTTAGATAACGCATCGATGAAAGCAGAGGAAATAGACCTCATATCTGGTCACCTTACCTCTACGAAAGGTGATCCGTACGAAATCAACAATTGGGTAAATGCCCTTAGACTCGACAAAGACCGATTGCCATTTATCAACACACCAAAATCGATGATTGGCCATTGTGTGGCTGGTGCAGGTTCTATTGAGCTTGTAGCCAGCGTTATACAATTAAAGGAAGGGTTTGTACATGGCAATCTAAATTTAGAAGAAATTCACCCACAAATATCCGAAATAGTGCCTCAGGACAAGTTACCAACTCAATCTGTGGACACTGACATTCAAAGTGTCATCAAAGCCAATTTTGGTTTTGGTGATCTCAATTGCTGTATTGTACTCAAAAAATGGAATGACTAATATGAATAGAGAAGAAATTAAAAAGGAATTATTAGAGATCATCGACCCTTACATTGATGAAAAAGAAGTCACTGTGAGTGTATCTGAGCAATCTGATCTGATCAACGATCTTAACATTAATTCTGCTCACCTCGTGGATATAGTGTTAGATATAGAGGAGAAATTCGATATTATGATCGAGGACGATTTCATTGGCAAAATGGATACTGTAGGAAGTGCATTGGATATCATTGAAGAAAAACTTAACAGTTAATGGAAATACGAAGTATCGTTGTTGTTTCTATTCTCTATTTCATTCTCAGCTTTTCGGCCTTTTCTCAAAAGATAATCACTCCAGACTCTTACCAGTCTGCGTTATGGGAGTTTGACCGTGTAGAGCAATATGATTCCGGTCATCTTGCTCTACAATACATGATAAGAGATCACGGAGACAAGCCGATATCTTTTTTGGACCCCATGATTAAATTCAACGGTAATACCGCATTCCCTTATGGATATAACGACGGTGCGGTTTGGAAAGGAAAAGGTCTGAACGGGGAGTTTCATTTTGGTGTTTCTGGGAAAATGGGGATTCTCAGTTATGCCATTCAACCTGTTGTGTTTCTAGCGCAAAACAGAGAATATGCTGTTGCAAACCCAAACACACCGTATATCTATCCATTTGCCACCAATCGCATTGATTGGGTTCAGCGATACGGAAATCAATCTTACCATTCTTTTCACTTAGGTCAATCTGAAGTGAAAATTGCTTACCAGGGCTTCAAATTGGCACTTGGCACTCAAAATTTCATTGTCGGTCATGCGCTCTATTTTCCTATACTCATGAGCAACAACGCTGGTGGAATTCCCAATTTAAACATTGGAACAGACCGTCCCATCAACATTGGATATAAATGGCTTCAGATTGGAGAAGTTGAGGCTAATTTAATTTATGGGTTGATGAAGGAGTCCGATTTTTTTGACAATGATCAAAGCAATGATTTAAGGTATTATAACTCAGCGCATGTTTCTTTTCGTCCCAGTTTATTACCACAACTCACTTTAGGATTTAATAAAGTACTCTATAAGCAAACGAAGTACTTTGATCGTCAGGATTTACTCTCTACTTTCTACAATGAGTTTGAACCTGTAAAAGTTGTAAATGGGGACACCATTTCATCCCCAAATGATTTTTTCGATCAAATGGCTTCTCTAACTGGCGAATGGAAATTTCCCGAAAGTGGTTTCAGGGTTTATGCTGAATATGCATTAAACGACTTCACGGGTAGTCCCAGGGTCCTGGAACCAGAACACTCAAGAGCTTATATGATAGGATTTCAAAAAAGCTTAAAACTCAAAGGTGTTAAATTCTTGATAAACTATGAGCACAGTAACTTAAGCAGAAACCTTACCTATTTGTATAGACCCGAACCCACCTATTACATACATTCATTTAGTAGCCAGGGGTATACCCACAAAGGCCAGATTATGGGAAATTCTATAGGCCCGGGAGGCAATGCAGACCACCTGGAAATTAAAGCATTGATCACCGAACCTTCTTTACTCATTTCGTTTTTCGGAAGAAGAACAGAACACAATAAAGATTACTTTATAACACACGACCCAGATTTTCACAAACACGATGTAAGTGTTGATTTTGGTTTGAGCTCATATTGGGAACTTTCGAATATCACGTTAGGATTAAAGGCCGTTCATTCATTTAACCATAACAAATACTACATCATTGGAAACAACCATAAAAATGTATACTTTGAAATCAGTCTTCAATCAAAATATTTTAATCTATAGCATTTGCCTTCTAACAGTTTCCAGTTTATTGAATGGTTGTACTTTCAAGAACACGGAGGATCAAAATGCTGAAGCAATCAAAGATGACGAACTGTGCTACTTCCACTTCTATATTATCAATAATCAAGCGAAAATATATGTAGATGGAGAGCTGGTACACGACACTAAGCCTATTAATGGAAAAGTAAGTTCTGAAAGATCCATTCCAATTTCCGAACACCTTTCGCCAGGCACACATACTATAAAAGTTGAGTTATACAACGGTGAAGGGATTCTTGATGATAAATATGACAAGTATTGGGAGATCTATTATGAACTATTCGTAAATGGAGTTCCTGTGGATTACATCCACGAGCAAACAGATAATGGAAAACAAGGTTTAGTATGGAGTGAAGAACATGAAATTGTCATAAAAGAATGATAGGAATAGACCTCAACGACCTTTCGGACCCTCTACTCAAAGAGCGAGATGAAAATGCTTTGAGGTTAATCACTCACCCTGAAGACGATTTTTTAAACCTACCGGACTTCTTCTGGTACCTCTGGACCGCAAAGGAGTCCGTTTTTAAAGCTAAACGTGATCTAGCGAGCTTTTCTCCTAAAGAAATCCCAATATCATTTAATCAAAATAGTACAGAAAAAGTATCGTTTAAAAGTGGCAAATACGCAGGAGTGGTCACCAGAGACCAACAATTAATCTATTCCGTGGCCAGCCATGAATCCACCTCCCCACTGTATCAGGTGTTTGAGCGCGCAACGAATGATGAGTCTAAAGAGGTACGTGATTCTCTAATACACTACCTCCAAAAAAACCTTAACATCGAGTCAGAGATCATTCGGGACGGCAATGGATTGCCCATTTTGTCACATCAGGAAATACCTGTAAGCTTTACTCATCACCATCGATTTCTGGGCTTCGCTATTCCCAATTTCATCTAAATAAATCAAAACCATTGGCCATCAGTACGGCCAACAAAGGAATTAACCATACAAGAATCACTTCCGCTCTTATTAGTTGTCTGATCTTTGCTGGTACCGTGACGAAATCCGATTGCTCACCTTTCCGCTCTCGAATAAAATACATCGTTGGCCAAATAGATAACACTCCAACCAGAGTGAATAACACGACTTTAAGAATAAAAGTCCAATTACCTGTATAAAATGCCGCTGGTTTGCCTACGAAAAACCATAATGTAAGCCCGGCTATCAAGGTCAACACCGCTCCCAGCCCATACAGTGCGTCTATTCTCGCCAGTTTTCTAAGCTCTTCCCGACTCATTATAGGTTTGATCATCAGTAGCTCCGTGACTAGTGTAGAGACCACAAGAAATATGGAGGCATAGTGAATATATTTTATCAGAATGAATAAACTCATTTCTTTACAAGGTTTATAAACAGTTCTCGTCCTGCTCTTGGTGAAATTGAATTATAGGCCCCTGACATTACTTTAACTTGAAAATAGGGCTCAAACAACGAAAGGTATTCTTCCTTGCTGCCACCATAAGGAGGACTGTCCTCGCACATCACATCATTCCATAGTAGTCCTACCAGCTTCCCCCCTGGCACGAGCAATTGATGCATCTTGTTGGCATATTCAGTCCTAAGCTCTGGATCTATCGCACAAAAAAAGGTTTGTTCAATGATTAAATCATAACTTCCTTCGTGATCAAAAAAATCTTGATGAAAGATGTGGTCGGATGGGTACCATGGGACACGCTCCTTCAAGCTTACAATAGCCTCTGCAGATATGTCTAGCACAAAGCTGTTTTTAAAACCATAATTAAATAAATACACCGCTTCATAAGCATTTCCTGCCCCGGGAATCAGAATTTTTAAGGATTTGTCTGTAAGTTGATTGATATATTCCTTGATCGGAGTGGTTATCTTACCTACATCCCAGGATATATTTCCAGTGTTGTAGCGATCATCCCAGTAGTCCTGGTCTAGCTGTAGCTTAGTGAGAGGTGTCATAGCAAATGTGATTATAGGTGAGGTGTTTGTAATATAGCAAACAGAATTAATTGGTAAAATGCGTTTAGATAAAACGTTTGATTAATAACTTAGTTTTTTGAGTATACTCGCGTAACAAACCTTAAATGATAGCAAATTGAAACTCATAGGATACATATCAGTCATTGTAATTTTCTTCGGCACTCTTTTTATAATTGACCACTACACAGGCCATGATAAACCCGCCATCATCTCGGAAGAAGCTGTAGAGCCCGACTTGCACCTATCGAATAGCAAGCTTTACTTTCAAGAGCACGCTCATGAGCGTAGCCTCCAGCAACTAGATGCGGCCATTGATGCAATCCGTGAAATAGAACAGGACATAGATGAAGAAAGCAGAAAAAAAGTAGAGGCCTCAGTAGTAGAATTAGAAGAGATAAAAGATGAAATGGCACATGGAAACTTCGACCTGCAGAAGTTTAACGACGCAAGTGTGAAAGCACTCAATGCACTGACCTACGCCGAACTCAAAATCACGGAACACTTCGTAGAATCTCATGAAAAATCCAAAGCAAAGCTTGCCTTAAAATACGGGATGGTGCACGTCAAAAATGCATTGATGTTTTCCCAGGGCAAGAAGAAAGAATATGAGATCCACATTTACTCCGAAATAGATTCACTAATGGAGAACCAATCACTCACAGATCAAGAAATCATAGATAAGCTGGAATCTATGCTAAAAGAGCTGGACGAATCAGGACTATAATTACAAAATTATGAAAGACGACCTGCATAAGACCATCGAACAACTCAAGTCCTCGGAAGAGACACGGGTAAAAGTCGCCGTAGTAGATATCGATGGAGTACTGCGGGGTAAAATCGTCCACAAAAAGAAACTACTAAGCCTTCTAGAGCAAGGCGCTGGCTTTTGTGATGTAATTTTTGGGTGGGATGTAGCGGATGAACTGTATGACAACACCAGCTTGACTGGATGGCATACGGGATACCCAGACACACCTTTTCATGTAGATGTAAATACGCTGAGAAGTATCCCCTGGGAAGAAAACATTCCTTTTTTATTGGGTGATTTCAGTGCTTCTAACCATCCTGCATGCCCAAGATCTCTCTTTAAATCTGTTTTGGATAAAGCCAAATCCATGGGGTTTGAAACAGCTTTTGCTCAAGAATTTGAATGGTTCAACTTCCAGGAAACTCCGGAATCCATAGCAACCAAGGAATATCAAAACCCTACACCTCTAACACCCGGCATGTTTGGCTACTCGATACTCAGAGCCAGCCAAAACAGCCCGTACTTCCACGACCTCTTCACCTTACTGGAAGCGTTTGACATACCTCTGGAAGGACTACATACCGAAACCGGTCCTGGTGTATATGAAGCTTGCATTCAGTACACCGATGGTCTGAGAGCCGCAGATAGAGCTGTGTTGCTTAAAGCTGCAGTAAAAGAGATTGCGGCACAGCATGGCATTATGCCTAGTTTTATGGCTAAATGGCATCAGGACTTACCTGGCTGTAGCGGTCATATTCACCAGAGCTTGTGGAAAGATGAGCTTAACGTTTTTCATGATGCCGCTGACCCACATGGTATTTCCGAAACCCTAAGGCACTATATTGCAGGCCAGCTGCATGCATTGCCTCATATCTTACCCTTGTACGCACCAACAGTCAACAGCTACAAACGACTTGTAGAAGGTGCCTGGGCCCCCACCACCCTGACATGGGGGCATGACAATCGCACGACAGCTCTAAGAACCATTTCCACTTCGGCCACTAGCACTCGTTTAGAAACACGCGTGCCAGGGGCTGATGTAAACCCTTATCTTGCTATGGCCGCAGCCCTGGCATCCGGATTATACGGCATTGAGCATAAGCTCGAACTAAACACCCCCGCCACTATTGGCAACGGGTATGAAAACAACACTGCCGAACACCTACCGAAAAGCCTCCATCAGGCAACAGAAAAAATGAATTCTTCAGTTATTGCAAAAGAATTATTCGGTGAAGAATTTACAAGCCACTTTTGTAAAACAAGAGAATGGGAATGTAGACAATTCGCTAAAGCCGTAACCAACTGGGAATTAAAGAGGTATTTTGAAATCATCTAAACAGTAGAGATCCATTTATGTATCAAAACATCAACTTCATACAAATAATTGAAGATGCGTGGTATGAATATGACAACTCACGTAAAATCCGTACCGTAGAAGACATTAGTGCCAAAGTGTCTACCAATCACGTATATCGGGTGAGGTTTGAAGATGGTGACATCATCATCGCCAAGCTCTCTTACTTTGGTAAATTTTCACATTTTGTAGAAGATCACTCTATAATCAATGCGCTGGCAACCAACCTACCCAGTCCATTCGAAAATTTTCTTGCAAAATCTTTGACTAAATATGGTCAACTCTATGTCTACAGACATCAAGACAGCCTTCTGGATGCATGGGTGGTATTTTACAATCCTATACACATTGATCAGAAGCCGGCCAGAAAACAATCTGAAGAGCAAATAAAAATCCTCGGAAAAGAATTAGCCAAATTCCATAAGGCCTGCCGGAAAGTAAAGAACACCCTCCCTCCCAATTTTAAGCAGACCGAAGATGACATCAAACACCTTTTACAAATTCTGGAAACCGAACAGGGGCAGTTTGATCATCGCGGACATGTAGACAGCATCAAGCGTCAGTGCAACTTATACATTGAAAACTGCGACAAAATAGGCGTGGCAGAAATGCCGGCTATTCCTGTATTTGTGGATTGGAACATCGGCAACTTCTCAGTTACCAATGACTACAAGTTCTTCAGTAGGTGGGATTACGACTGGTTTAGAATGAGTACACGTGTGATGGATTTCTACTTCTTTAGCAGAGTATGTTCATCTATAGGAGACAAAACAGTCTTTAGCTATGTGATCGATCCCATGATGGAAGACAGATTTATACTTTTCTTACAGGCCTATCATGAAGAATACCCGCTTACGGAGCAGGAAATCAAAATCATGAAGGAAACCTATAGATTTTTTATATTAAACTATGTGATAAAAGACGGCAGATACTTTTTTCATGAATTTTATGCGAGCCGTTTACAACTAGAAGCCCACGAGGTATACTTCCCCAACCTCGACAAGTCATTCGACGAAGAGCGCTTGCTCAAAGCCTTAAACCTTTAATGTATGGAAATCACTTCTTTTAAATCTATTGTCAACAACTACCAAACCATCTTTTTTGATGCATTTGGTGTATTAAAAAACCACCAGGGACTTCTTCCTGGTATTGAAAAAACCTTTGATTACCTCGGTGAGCGCGGTATTGACTATTTCATCATCACCAATGACGCCTCACGTGGCCCTGAAGAGCTGGCACTGGACTATCAGCGCCGTGGACTCAAGCAAATCACCAAAAGTAAAATTGTGTCTTCGGGAATGCTGGCCCGCGAATACCTTAAGTATAAAGTAAAATCCGGCCTGATTGCCTACTTGGGTACAGCCCAAAGCGCACATTACATAGAAACTCTTGGCCTCAAAGCGGTATCCATAGCCGATCTCGACCTGGAGCAGGCAGAAGAAGTTAGTGCGCTGGTGTTTTTAGATGATGAGGGTTTTGACTGGTACAGCGACATCAATAAAGCTGTAAACCTGCTACGCATGGTGAACATCCCCGTGATAGTCTCAAACACAGATAAATCCTATCCTGTATCACGCAAGCAAGTAGCTATAGCTGCAGGCGGTATTGCCAATATGGTGCAGGATATCGTTGGCAAAAAATTTATCAAGTTTGGAAAACCAGATGCGCAGATGTTCATATTTGCCTATGAACACTCCGTAAAAAAAGGTGCCGTGCAGGATAAAGAAAAGATCCTTATGGTAGGTGACACTCTTACCACAGACATTTTGGGCGGAAATAAGTTCGGGTTGGATACCGTCCTGGTATTGACGGGCAATACCCTGGAAAAGCATGCAGATACACGAATCAGCGCTTCAGGGATAATACCCACTTACATTTGTGACTCGGCAGTTATAGATTAACCATTAAAAAAGGCCGTCACCAACAAATTGGAGACGGCCTTATGTTTTTCAATGTCGTTATAAAGCAGCTAGCGCTGCATCGTAGTTGGGCTCATCTACGATTTCCGGCACGAGTTCCGTATACACAACCTCCCCTTCTTCATTCACTACCACTACAGATCTGGCAGTTAACCCTTTCAAGGGTCCATCTACCATTTCCACTCCATAGTCCTGAGAGAAATTTTCGTCTCTAAAGGTACTCAAAGTGACCGCTTGGTCGATTCCTTCTGCGCCACAAAAGCGCCCATGAGCAAATGGTAAATCTCGGGAAATACAAAGCACAACCGTATTATCCATTCCTGCTACTTTTTCATTAAACTGACGTACAGATGTAGCACACGTTCCGGTATCAATACTTGGAAAGATATTCAACACCACTTTCTGCCCTTTAAAATCACTAAGTGCAGCTTCAGACAGATCAGCTTTTACAAGTTTGAAATTTGGAGCGGGCTGGCCTTTTGCAGGCAGACTCCCTACGGTATTTACTGGATTTCCTTTGAGTGTAACTTGTGACATTTCTACTTTTTTTTCGTTTATCAAATATAACTCTAACCAGCTAGTTGTGTTTCTTCACTAAGCATAAAAATAATGAGCTACATCCGCCCTAAAGTTTTTTTATCCCAGGCACAGTTTACGGCCAATCACTCCATAGGAATCAATGCAAATCCTGCCACCACATTTAGTCATTTACAAGAGTTAGATTTTCATCATGCCAGGATTACTTCCTGGCTGTTTTCTCTGAGGAAGATTCAGGTGCCCTCAGCACTAACAGCCGAAGGTTTAGCGGGCACTGGTTTTCACCTACTCGAAAATATACCCAACCACAGTCTGACGCTAGGGCTCATAGGTCAGTTTTGGAAGAAGGAAGGCAACCTGCAAAAGTTCAACCCCGACAATTTTGATATTAATCACACAGCAGGCTTCGCTAAGGCAACCTGGACCTTTCAACTACTAGAACTTCCAAGCAAGAAAACCCTCCTAACCCTACAAACGCGGGTACAGTGCATGGACGAAAATAGTTTGGAACGTTTCCGCAAGTACTGGTGGTTAGTAAAATGGATCAGTAATTTTACTCGTAGAGAATTACTCCTTACCCTGAAACAAACCATCGAAAAAAAGAACTGAAGCTCTGCTATGAGAAAAATAATCCATGTGGACATGGATGCATTCTACGCGTCAGTGGAACAACATGACAACCCAGAGCTCAAAGGCAAGCCTATTGCTGTAGGTGG
The DNA here is from genome assembly GCF_003386095.1 of Marinoscillum furvescens DSM 4134. Taxonomy (GTDB): domain Bacteria; phylum Bacteroidota; class Bacteroidia; order Cytophagales; family Cyclobacteriaceae; genus Marinoscillum; species Marinoscillum furvescens. Next base: position 188,119 of record NZ_QREG01000011.1, read on the forward strand.
TAGTATAGACCGGGGAGTAGTTGCTGCAGCGAGCTATGAAGCCCGAACCTATGGTGTGAAATCAGCCATGCCCTCGAGCATTGCAGCCAGAAGATGTCCTCAGCTAATCTTTGTTAAACCCCGCTTTGAACGTTACAAAGAAATTTCTCAGCAAATCAGAGAAGTGTTTTTTGAATACACCGACCTGGTAGAGCCATTGAGTCTGGATGAGGCTTACCTGGATGTAACTCAAACCAAAATAGGGTTACCATCTGCTACCATCATTGCAAAAGAAATTAAGGACAAAATCAAGTCACGAACTGGTCTAACGGCATCAGCTGGCATTTCGTACTGCAAATTTCTAGCAAAGACAGCATCTGATGTAAAGAAGCCTGATGGGCTGTTTGTCATTCTTCCTGAGGAAGCTGAAGGCTACCTTAAAAAAATGCCAATACACCAGTTTCATGGAATTGGTAAAGCCACAGCCGAAAAGATGAAAGTGGCTGGCATATTTACCGGAAATGACTTACGAAAAAAGTCACTGGAAGATCTAACACGTCGCTACGGCAAAGCTGGTGCTTATTATTACAATATCTGCCGAGGCATAGACGACCGTGAAGTAAAACAAAACAGAGAAAGAAAGTCTGTAAGTGCGGAACGAACCTTTGACCGCAACATCATCCGCATGCCTGAAATCACACAAGAGTTAGAACGCATTATCCAGATCACTTTTGAGCGGTACAAAAAATTTGGGCTTCCAGGCAAAACAGTCACTGTAAAAATCAAATATGGTGATTTCCAACAAATCACGCGTTCAGACACTTTAAATCAGCCCATTGAGGAGATGCATCAACTGCAAAATGCTATCCTATCACTCGTAGACCAAAAGATCATTCGGGAAGAAGGCATAAGACTACTAGGTGTAGGTATTAGCAATTTTCAACGAAAGGACCGGTCCTTAGAGCCAACTCAACTTACCCTCAACTTCTAAACTTGCATATAAATATACCGATCGGTATATTTGCACATATGAGAAACGCAGAAGCTACAAAGGAGCTCATAGTTACACGAGCAATGCCTTTGTTTAATACAAAAGGATATAGAGCCACCTCCCTCTCAGATATAACCAAAGCCACGGGAGTTACGAAAGGTGCGATTTATGGCAACTTCAATAACAAAGACGCAGTGGCAGTAGCTTCGTTTACCAAGGCAGTTGACCTGGTAATAAGTGAATTGAGAAAAGAAATAAAAGGTGCTCCTACTGCCCCACTCAAACTAAAAGCTATACTTAATTATTACTCGGCATATATTGAAAATCCGCCCATTGAGGGTGGTTGTCCCGTAATAAACACATCGGTGGAAGCTGATGATGAGCATCCTCAGCTACGCACCCGAGCTGTGGCTACGATTGCTATGATCAAAGACTCCCTAAAGCAAATCATCCATAGAGGTATCATCGAAAACCAATTGCGAAAAGATACCCCTGTAGAAAGATTTGCCACGAGTTTTTATGCCATGATCAAAGGGGCCATATTGATTGCTCGAGTAGAAGGACACCCCAGATCATTAGAATTAATCAAAGAGCAGCTAGCTCAGCAAATTGACAATATTTCCAGCTAAAAAAATTTACCCACCAAAATACCAATCGGTATATTATGACACAAATTAAAACCACAATCGATGCAGGCACTCAAGACATGAGCCGGCCATCAGAGCGTCCGCCAAAGTCCAATTGGAAAATAGAACTTCTGAAAAAAGGTCTTTTCACATTGCAATATGTTTCTCCGAAAAAAACATCGGAGATCGTCTGGCACCATTTTACCAAGCCAGGAAAAGTGAGGTTTACTCAACCTCAAGAAGAGCTATTGAAAAAGGCATCTATTTCTTACAGCAAATATCGAGGACATAAGATAACTACTTACCGCTGGGGGGAGCAGGGACCTAAGGTCCTTATGTGTCATGGGTGGAGATCAAAAATGGCAGATTTTAGACGAATGATTGAAGCGCTGGTAGCGGCCGGCTATGTAGTAGAAGGACTAGATATGACGGCTCATGGCAAATCAGAAGGCAAACATTCAGCGTTACCTGAGTTTCGTTACCTACTGAAAAACCACTATGTGGAGAACGGCCCCTATCAGGCTATGATCGGTTACTCTCTCGGTGGTCTCGCTAGTGGTATAGTAGCCAGTGAACTCTCCAACGACCTTAAACCCCAGCAACTTTTTATGATTTCAGCACCTCCATATGTACGCTATTTCTTCAAAGATGTGATCGATGAACTCGGGTACAGGAATGAAGTGTTTGAAGAAATGTGCAAGCTCGTAGAAAAGGATTACCACGAACCAATAGACTATTTTGATTTGCGGCAAAAAGCCAAAGAGCTAAAAGACACCAAGATACATTTGATCTACGATGAAAACGATCAAACGGTACCGTTTGAACGCGGGTTGGAACTCTACAAGCATTACCCCAGGGCCCAGTTTGTCCATACCAAAGGATTGGGGCATTATAAAATCATAGCTTATCAGGAGGTAATAGAATACATCATTGGATTTGCTACAAAAAAGTGGACAATTAGTTAAGCGCACTCTGAATATTTAGTTTCCCCGAACTGTTCAGGGGTTTTATAGCCTAGATAGGCGT
>NZ_QREG01000012.1 GCF_003386095.1 Marinoscillum furvescens DSM 4134
TGTCAGCAGATGATGAAGAAGTTTCCGAAGGCCAAGAAGGTGATCACTACCCTTAGAGGCTCTATTTCGGCTTCACACAACACCTGGGCAGGCGTACTGTATGACGGCAGCAAAATGTATGAGACGCGTCAGTACCAGATCACGGATATTGTAGACCGTGTAGGGGGAGGAGATTCATTCATGGGCGGACTGATCTACGGATTGCTGACTTACCCAGAGGATGACCAAAATGCACTGGACTTTGCCGTGGCGGCTTCATGTCTGAAGCACACCATCAAAGGTGATGCGAACCTGGTGAAGGTAGAAGAAGTACAAAAACTCATGGGCGGAGATGCTTCCGGCCGAGTAGCGAGATAATAAAGACATTCAATGTATCGGCCGGCAAATTAAGTGTGGGTTTGCGTCGATAATTCATATTCACAATGGTTTTTAAGAAGCGGCCGGCCGTGCATTGAATAATTAAAATACAAGCTTATGAAACGAGTAGTCACATTTGGAGAAGTCATGATGCGGTTGTCTCCGCCAGGTTATGCCAAGTTTTCGCAGACCAACACCCTGGATGTGGTGTATGGTGGAGGAGAAGCTAATGTGGCCATTTCTTTGGCCTACCTTGGTGTATCTGCAGCACATGTCACGCGTTTTCCAGACAACCTACTCGGACGCTCTGCTGAGCAATTTTTACGTCACCACTGGCTGGATACCTCTGCGATCATCTACGGCGATCATCACATGGGCAAATATTTCCTGGAAAAAGGTGCCGTGCATCGTGGTAGCCAGGTAGTATATGAGCGCGATGGATCAGCGTTTGCTAAGATAGAGCCCGGTATGGTAGATTGGTCTCAGGTGCTGGACGGAGCCGATTGGTTTCACTGGACGGGGATCACACCTGCAGTTTCTGCTGGAGCGGCTGCATGCTGCCAGGAGGCCATCGCTGAAGCCAACAAACGCGGGATTACCGTTTCGGCCGATATACACTCTCGTAAAAGTCTCTGGAATTATGGCAAGGCACAGCAGGAAATTATGCCTGAGCTAATAGCAGGTTCGGATGTGGTGATTGGCAGTGAATACGATGTTTCGGAGATTTTTGGAGAACCTATCACCGGAGAAGGAAACGAGCGTTTCAGAATAGCAGCCGAAAAGCTGACCAAACTTTGTCCACGGATACAAAAGGTATTTGATAAAAACAGGGAGATGGTGAGTGCCTCGCACAACCGAATCCAGGGAAAGCTTTGGAATGGCAAAGAATTTTTGAAAACCACCAAGCTGGATGTGACTCACATCGTGGACCGGGTAGGTACAGGTGACGCATACGCGGCGGGCATTATTTATGGCTTGTTGCACTATGCAGAAGACATTCAGGCGCTAAAGTTTGCCACCGCAGCATGTGCGCTCAAGCACACCGTAGAAGGAGACGCCAACATGGTTTCTTTGGAAGTGGTGCAAAACGTAATGGAAGGAAATACATCAGGAAAGATATCTAGATAATAACATGGCAAGATTTACAAGAATAGAAGTAGCATTAAAAATGAAAGAAACCGGCATAGTGCCGGTATTTTACCACAAAGATTTAGAAGTCTGCAAGGAAGTTCTCATGGCGTGCTACCGTGGTGGTGTGCGTGTGTTTGAGTTTACCAATCGTGGCGATTTTGCTCATGAGGTGTTTGCTGAGCTCAACAAGTTTGCTGCAGAAAATGCACCTGAAATGATCCTCGGTGTAGGGTCCATAGTGGATGCAGGTACTACATCACTATACATTCAGCTCGGGTCCAATTTCATCGTATCTCCGGTGCTCAATGCTGATATGGCTAAGGTTTGTAATCGTAGAAAAATCAGCTGGTCTCCAGGCTGTGGCTCTGTAACTGAGATTTCATATGCAGAAGAACTAGGAGCAGAGGTGGTGAAAATTTTCCCTGGTTCTCAGGTAGGAGGTCCATCATTTGTGAAAGGTGTGAAAGGACCGTTTCCATGGTCGAGCATCATGCCTACAGGTGGTGTGGAACCTACCGCAGATAACCTTACCAAATGGCTGGAAGCAGGCGTACACTGCGTGGGTATGGGCTCTCAGCTAATTACGAAAGACATCTTAAAAAATGGCGATTATGCCACTTTAGAGCAAAAAGTGAGCGATGCGATCGCTCTGGTACAGCAAATTCGTTCCAAATGAAGAAGTTCATTTACTTCCTGACTCTGCTTGTTCTTATAGCGGGATGTGCTGGTAATCAGGAAAAGAAAGTGCTCAAACTTGCCCATGGACTGGATGTGTCTCATCCAGTTCATAAAGGCATGGAAAACCTTGCTGAGCGACTTGCAGAAAAGTCAGAAGGTAAACTTACGATCAAAATTTACCCCTCCGGTCAGCTTGGCAATGAGCGAGAGTGTTTAGAGCTTTTACAGATAGGAGCCCTGGCTATGACCAAAGTGTCTAGTGGTGTGTTGGAAAACTTTGTGCCTGATTTTAAGGTGCTTGGACTGCCATATCTCTTTCAAAACAAAGACCATCTTTTTGGAGTGTTGAATGGCCCTATAGGGCAAGAGCTGTTGGCTAAAGGTCAAGATTACAGATTTAGAGGCTTGTGTTTTTACGATGCGGGTTATCGCAGCTTTTACACCAAAGAGCGACCGATCTATGAACCCAAAGATCTGGAAGGCTTGAAAATCAGAGTGATGAAAAGCGTAACTGCCGTGAATATGGTTGATCAACTCGGCGGTTCGCCTACACCAGTGTCGTTTGGTGAGCTTTACACCGCACTACAGCAAGGTGTAGTAGATGGTGCAGAGAACAATCCTCCAAGTTTCTATTCCAGTAGGCATTATGAAGTTTGCAAATACTATACTTTAGATGAGCATACAGCTCTTCCGGATGTACTGCTGGTAAGTCTTGACTGGTGGAAGAGTCTTACTGATCAGGAACAATCCTGGCTGAAAGAAGCAGCCATGGAATCTGTTGGATTTCAGATGAAAGTGTGGGAAGAGTCAGAGCAACACTCGCTTGAAGAAGTTCAGAAAGCAGGTGTGGAGATTATCAGACCAGATAAAAGTACATTTTCTAATCAGGTGGGCCCACTCTATGAAGCCTATAAAGATCAGCCTGAGCAGTATAAACTGATACAACGAATCAAAGATTATGCAGCTAAGAACTAAAGTAGACAAAGTATTGGCCGCCGTGTTAGTCGTACTTATGTCAGTCATGGTCATTAATGTATTGTGGCAGGTTGCCTCCCGGTATTTGTTGGGGTCACCGAGCTTGTTTACCGATGAACTTGCCAATTTTTTACTTATTTGGGTAGGGCTGCTAGGTGCGGCGTATGCTGCCGGGCAACGGGCACACTTGTCTATAGACATCTTGCCTGAAAAGCTTTCCGGAGCTAAGAAGCGTACGCTCCATATCATTCTTGGGGTGCTTACTATAGGTTTTGCACTGACGATCATGGTGATAGGAGGCATTCGGTTGGTGTATGTGACGCTGCTACTGGAGCAAGCTTCTGCCACCTTGCGGTTGCCACTGGGATATGTATACCTCGTAATTCCCGTGAGTGGCTTGCTCATCATTTTTTACACACTTTTAGACTTCAAATCCCAACCCAAATGAGTTTAACAGAGATATTAATTTTGGTTTGCAGCTTTGTGGTATTGCTCGGTATTGGGTTGCCCATAGCTTACTGCATAGGCCTGTCATCGCTTTTCACCCTGGTGGTGTCTATGCCCTCACTTACGGCTTTTACAACCATGGCGCAGCGCATGGCTACTGGCCTGGATAGTTTCTCGTTGTTGGCTATACCATTTTTCGTGCTTTCGGGTCAGTTGATGAACAGTGGAGGTATCGCCCGAAGATTGGTGGATTTTGCCAAAGCCATGGTAGGTGGATTACCCGGAGGACTGGCCTTTGTCAACATTGTGGCTAGTATGTTATTTGGGGCTATATCAGGTTCGGCCGCAGCTGCTGCATCAGCCATTGGTGGATTTATGGGGCCTCGCATGGAAAAGGAAGGTTATGATAAATCTTTTGGTGCTGCAGTAAACATTACCAGTGCCACTACAGGATTGGTTATTCCCCCTTCTAATATTTTGATTGTCTATTCACTGGCTAGTGGGGGAGTATCTATTGCTGCATTGTTCATTGCGGGGTATGTACCAGGTTTGTTGGTAGGTCTTGCTTTGATGATTGTCTCTGCTGTAATTGCCCTGCGCAATAAATACAAAAGAGGAAGCTGGGAAAGTCTTGGAGAGACCTTTAAGAAGTTTATGAGTGCGTTTCCTAGTTTGCTGTTGTTGGTGATCGTAATAGGAGGAATCGTGGTGGGGATTTTTACAGCCACAGAGGCTTCTGCGATTGCGGTACTTTATACTCTGATTTTGGCTTTTATTTACAAGGAAGTAAAAGTGCAGGACTTACCAGGTATTATCCTTAATACGGTGGTAACTACTTCTATCGTAATGCTATTAATTGGTACATCGATGGGGATGTCCTGGGTGATGTCTTACGAAAACATCCCTCAGGAGGTGAGTAAAGCATTGATCACCCTTTCTGATAACCCCATAGTGATCTTACTGATCATAAACATGATTCTTCTCTTTGTCGGGGTTTTCATGGATATGACTCCAGCAGTTTTAATTTTCACTCCTATATTCTTACCGGTTGTTACCAACCTGGGTATGGATCCGGTTCATTTTGGGATCGTAATGGTGCTAAATCTATGTATCGGTCTATGTACTCCTCCTGTGGGGTCTGTTTTATTCATTGGTTGTGGAGTAGCTGGTATCAGCATTCAAAAAGTACTCAAGCCTTTGATACCCATGTTTCTGGTGATGATCCTGGTTTTATTATTGGTGACTTACGTACCACAGCTCAGCCTTTGGTTGCCGGGAGTATTTGGTTATTAGATAAATGTATTAATTACACTATTGATTATTCTGTATCTTTGAAGGGCAAAACCTCTATGAGTAGATCATAGAGGTTTTTTGCTTGGTCGGGGGTTGAATTTAGAATAATCTACAAGTGATTAAATAAAATCCATTATGAAGATTTTGTAAAATGGAGTGATTTTACCTTGTAGTTTCCAATTATTATGGGGAAATGTTGAAGATTTATTCTACTTTTGGCCGAAACTACCGTACCTGGTAGTTGTGCTCCAATCGAATGCCCCAAATAGATCATAACAACGTGACATGTGCTGTTTACAGGATGTGTTTCGTAGAGGTATGCAATTGGAATATTAATAATAAACGGATTATAGTATGAGTAACCAACAGATTGATGTAAGGTGTGCGGATAATATCAGGGCTTTGTCAGCGGCCATGGTAGAAGCTGCAAAATCGGGTCACCCGGGTGGTCCAATGGGTGGAGCTGACTTTATTCACATCCTGTATAGTGAGTTTTTAAGATTCGATCCTGATAACCCGCAGTGGGCCTGGAGAGATCGTTTTTTCCTGGATCCCGGACACCTTTCGGCTATGCTTTATGCACAGCTACATTTGGTTGGAAATTATTCAAAAGAAGATATATCAAACTTTCGTCAGTGGGGTTCTGTGACTCCCGGACACCCGGAAGTAGATCAGGCCAGAGGTGTAGAAAATACCTCAGGACCACTGGGACAAGGGCACGCCATGGGCGCGGGTGCAGCTTTGGCGGCTAAGTTTTTAGCGGCCAAATTTGGGGCCTGGACCGACCATAAAATCTATGCTTACATTTCTGATGGAGGTATTCAGGAGGAGATTTCACAAGGGATTGGTCGTATCGCAGGATACCTTGGTCTCAATAACCTCATCATGTTTTTTGATTCCAACGACGTACAGCTGTCTACCAAAACGGATGAGGTAACGTCTGAAGATACCGCCAAAAAATATGAAGCCTGGGGCTGGAATGTAGTAGTGATTGATGGGCATGATCATGATGCCATTCGCAAAGCGCTACAGGATGCCCAAAATTCAGACAAGCCTACACTCATCGAAGGAAAGACCATCATGGGTAAAGGGTGTGTGGATGCTGATGGCAATTCGTATGAAGGACATGTAGAGCTGCACGGTAAGCCACTAGGAGGTACAGGTGCTGATTTTACCAAAACACTGGAAGCACTAGGAGCTAACCCGGAAGATCCATTTGAAGCGTACAGCGATGTAAAAGAGTACTATGCTCAGATTCTAGACCGCAAACGCGAAGAAGTAAAAGCTGCAAAGCAAACAGAGCAGGAGTGGAGAGCAGCCAATGCAGAGCTAGCCAAGAAGCTGGATTTATTCCTCAGCGGCGATATTCCTGAGGTAGATTTTGCCGAGGTACAGCACAAAGCGAATGGAGCATCTAGAGAAGCTTCTTCTGCTGTATTGGGATACCTGGCAGGAAAAGTAGAAAACTTGATCGTAGCATCTGCAGACCTTGCCAATAGTGACAAAACGGATGGGTACCTCAAGAAGGTGAAGCAATTTGGTCCGGGTACATTTGATGCTAATTTCTTACATGCAGGTGTGGCTGAGTTTTCCATGGCGGCTATGGCCAATGGTATGGCGCTCCATGGCGGTGTGATTCCGGTGATAGGTACATTCTTTATTTTCTCTGACTACCAGAAGCCAGCTTATCGCTTGTCTGCACTCATGGAACTCCCAGTAATTTACTTATGGACGCATGATGCGTTCCGAGTAGGAGAGGATGGTCCAACCCACCAGCCAATTGAGCAAGAAGCACAGCTAAGACTTTTAGAAAAACTGAAAAATCACTCTGGTAAACGCTCGATGCTGGCACTACGTCCGGCAGATGCTGCTGAAACCACCGTGGCATGGGAGATGGCTCTTAAAAATACTGCTACCCCTACAGGTTTGATTTTTTCTCGTCAGGGAATCAAAGATCTGCCTGCAGAAGGTAGTCGACTGGAAGTAGCTCAACAAGCTGCTAAGGGTGCATACCGAGTAAAATCTGATGCTGATGCAGAGGTCACTTTGATTGCCAATGGTAGTGAAGTGGCTACACTAGTGGATGCTGCTGAGCTGCTTGAAAAAGAAGGGATCAAGTCAAATATAGTTTCGGTGATCTCAGAAGGACTCTTTAGAGATCAGTCAGCAGACTATCAGGCGGAAGTGCTGGGCGATAAACCGAAGTTTGGATTGACTGCAGGACTTCCGGTGACTCTGGAAGGACTGGTAGGGCTAGATGGTAAAGTGTTCGGATTAGAGCATTTTGGCTACTCTGCACCTGCAGGTGTGCTGGATGATAAGTTTGGCTACACAGGTCCTAAAGTTTTCGAACAGGTAAAAGCATTTTTGGGTAAATAAATAAGCGACGAATATGAAATTTTTTATAGATACTGCCAATCTCAACGATATCAAGGAAGCCTATGACCTTGGAGTTCTTGATGGTGTGACTACCAATCCTTCGCTCATGGCAAAGGAAGGAATCACTGGCGAAGCAAACATTTTGAAGCACTACAAAGACATCTGCGATATCGTGGATGACAATGTAAGTGCTGAGGTAATCTCCACTACCTACGATGAAATGGTAGAGGAAGGTAGAAAACTTGCCAAGATCGACGATAAGATTGTGGTAAAAGTACCGATGATCAAAGATGGCGTGAAAGCGATCAAGCAATTTACTGCTGAGGGCATCCGCACCAACTGTACCCTGATTTTCAATGCTGGTCAGGCGATATTGGCAGCAAAAGCTGGAGCAAGCTATGTTTCGCCATTCATTGGTCGACTAGATGATATTTGCCAGGATGGTCTGGACCTTATTGCTCAGATTGTACAGATATATAGCAACTTTGGTATCGAGACTGAAGTGTTGGCTGCCTCTGTGCGTCACAACATGCACCTGATCAAGTGTGCTGAGATAGGCGCTGATGTGGTTACTTGCCCTCTTAACGTCATCACTGGATTGCTTAAGCATCCATTGACTGACAGTGGATTGGAAAAATTCCTTGCAGATTACGCGAAAGGAAATAAATAAGTATTTACTTTACCAATATCAGAAAGGCAGCCGCAGGAATGTAGCTGCCTTTTTTAGTTTGTTGTTATGCTAGATTACTTTGACTACTTAAAACCTACCATTGGCTCTTTCGCTTTGTATACTTATGAGCATCGTATACCTAAGATTGTAGCTGATGTAATTGCTAATAACCAAATTTCGGCAGAAATAGAGACCAGGCTGGTAGAGTTGAAAAATGCTTTGACCATTCGTGTTTCTTCACAATTACCAACGTCGGGTAATCCATATTGGCATCCGTTTCTAGAGGAGTACGATGGGGAAGAGCTCCAATCTGTACCATTTCTATTGGGTGAAATCTACTGGTATAAGCTACTTTATGAAGTAGTGAGCCAAGAGGTAAGTGACCCATTTCAGCAAATAAAGGAGTCTGATCTCAAGGGAAACATGGATTTTGTATCCGATTGCTTGTCCAGGGACTGGTCGCTCAATGACCTTATTTACTTATGTGTGGAAGGCAATAGCGCTGATTTAAGTCAAATGAATGGATCTGCGCATGGGAAAAGCCTTAGCTATATATTGGATCATTCTAACCTACTTGTAGACGAGTTAAACCGGGTGAGCAAAGTAGAAGTTCTTTGCGACAATGCTGGTATTGAGCTATTTACGGATTTGATGCTGGTGGCAAACCTACTGGATAGTGGCCTGGTAGAAAAAGTGGTGCTACATCTAAAAGCACAACCCATCTTTGTTTCCGATGCTACCCGAAAGGATTTTAACTTTTTGATGAAGCAACTGACCAACACCATGCTTGGTCGTTCATTCGAAAATTGGATAGAGCAAGGTAAGGTGGAGCTCCAGACCAGTACTTTTTGGCATGCTCCGACGTTTTTTCGCGAGGTTCCGTCAGAGGTGTTGCAGCCGAATCCCGAAACCATTTTGATAAGTAAAGGAGATGCAAATTATCGCCGATTTTTTGAGGACCGTGCATTTCCTCCGTCATCTACTTTTGACGTTCCTTTAGCGTACCGGGCTGTATATGCTTTTCGTACCCTTAAGTCTGAACTACAAACGGGACTGGATCCGGAGCGTACAGCGGAACTCAACACTGCATTTGGAAAATCCTGGATGACAGATGGAACTCACGCAGTAATACAAAAGCTGTCTTAATCTTTAGAACAAACCCACTTTATGCCACCAAGAATGTGGTTTAAAAAATGAGGTTCCCGATAGGACGCTTTGGTATGGCCTAGTGCTGTATAGAAAGCTCTACCTCCATCAAACTCATGATACCATGCAATAGGGTGATGGTTTCCCATTTTACCTCCAGTGTAGGTCTGCTCATCTACTGTAAGTAACACTTGTATGCTGTCGTCCAATGCTGACCTAAAATTGTACCATTCGTCTGATCGTATCCACGGATCTGGCAGGTGTTCTGTAGCCAAATGCGATGCTAACACATGTAATTCCGCCTCTTGTACTTTGGGGTGATCGGCAAAATAACTGCCAACCAATTTTCCGTACCAGGGCCAATCATACTCTACGGTGGAGGCACCATGAATACCCACAAAGCCACCACCGCTTCTAATATAATGTTGGAGTGCATCTTGTTGCTCCTCATTGAACACATCCCCCGAAGGACTTAGAAAAATCAGTGCATCGTATTTTGATAGGTTGTTACGGGTAAATGCTAAGGAATCTTCCGTAAAATAGATACTGAAGTCATTGCTAGCTGCCAGGGAATCCAGGGCTTCTTTGCCTGCGGCGATGCTTTCATGTCGGAAGCCATTCGTTTTTGAAAATACCAGCAGGTTTTGAGTGACGGCTTGTACAGGGCCAGTGACAATAAAAAGAATTAATAGGCAATGTTTAAGCTTGGTCATATTCTAGCATATAGTCCACAAGGTTCGTGTCTCTTGTGAGGTTGAGTTTTTTGCGTAATCGGTATCGGCTAATTTCTACACCACGGACCGAAATATTGAGCAAATTGGCAATTTCTTTTGAGGTCATGTTCATGCGCAAGTAGGCACACAGTTTTATCTCTTGAGGAGTAAGTGTAGGGTGGTCTTTTTTGATGTTAGACAGGAAATCACCGTGTACCTGATCAAAATGCTTTGTAAACTGCTCCCAGCCTTCATCCTCGGACATGTTTCGGTCTATATCTCTGATCAGCTTTTTTGCTACATCTTTAGAGCCATTTTTAGCCAAATCTTTAATCGACTCCCGGATCGTAAGCATAAATTCGTTTTTATTGATCAGGTGCATGGTGGTAGTCGCCAGTTCCCTGTTTTTATGGTCGATTTCTGCACGCAACTTGTCATTTCTCAGTTTGGTGATTTCCTGCTCGGATTTTTTCGAAACTTCTTGCAACTGACTGTCTTTCTTTTGCAGTTCGTGCTTTTGTAGTTCGGCAAGTATTTCATGTTTTTGACGGTGCCTTTTATCCAGAATAAACATGGATATAGCAAATATTAAAACTAGCACAGAAGCATAGATCAGGTATGCTAACCTGGACTGATACCAGGGAGGATACACGGTGAAGGTAAACACTGCCGGTTCGCTAATCACTCCAAATACATTTTTGGCACGAACATGAAAAGTGTAGGTGCCCTGTGATAGGTTAGTATATTCCTTTTCAGAGATTTCTGTCCAGTCTGACCAATCTTTATCAAAATTTTCCAACTTGTATTGGTAAAGCAAATCTTCCTGACCATCAAAGTAAGGAGTAGCATATTTGAATTTTAGCGAAGAAAAATATGCCGGTAATGAGAAGTCTGGAACATAAACACTGTCTGCTCCACCATGTACGATAATGGCACTATCTGTAACAGCCTCAATATGTCGTAAATAAGTTTGAAAAGACTGATCTCTATTATAGTTTTTACTTGGGTTATAATGTATGAAGCCCTCTTTAGCACCAATGAAAACATTTTGATGATCTATTACGGTGATGTTTTCCAGGTCATCATTCACATATTTTAAGATTCTTGAGAATTCTGCTGAGCGTTTTTGATATGATCCAAAATTGTTTTTTTCAAGTATCCCCAGCTCCTGATCTGTTAGGTAATAGATGTTTCCATGAATGTCTGAAGTCATTTCTCTGACATGTTGATTAGGTGCAATCCATTTTTCCAGTTTTTGATGGTGAACAAAGCGATCTATATCTGAATCATAACTAAATATGCCAGTAGCAGCAGGGAAGACCAGCTCATTTCCAAGATCAAATACATTAATCAGGATGTTGGACGGAAACCCGCTCTGATCTCCATAGTATTTTACTTCAGAAAACTGATTCTTATGTGTGTTGTAGGTTAACCTGTAAACTCCTTTATAACCATGGGTCATAAAAATGACAGAGTCGTTGTAAAACTCAAAAACTCTACTGGACTCACGAAAATCATCTAACAATTCAATATGCCTAGACCCTGAAGAGGTGGTGTTGAGTTGCAAAAAACCGTCATAAGTTCCGGCCAAAATTTCCGTTTCATGAGGGATTTTTTCAAACTTCCAGGTGCCAGAGACATCATAAAATGGTACAGCCTGATCATTGATAATTTCAAACGCACCACTGTGATGCCCCAAAAGTAGCGAGTTGTTGATTTGCTGGATGTTGTATACCTGCCCTCCAGAGCCAGGGATCAGTTCATAATTGCGACTTTCTGCTATGGGATCGGGGTGTGCATCCAGTTTAAACAGTCCATTACTGGTTCCCAGGTACAGTGTATTGCCAAAGAAACCTGCACAATAACCCGTGCCTGGCAGTCCTGATTGCTCATCGATAATCGAAAAAGGTGAGGCAAGTTCCACCATAGAAATACCATTATTCAGTCCTACCCACAGGTTTTGAAATTGATCTTCATGAAGTGCCAGCACTGTTCGGTTGCCTAACCCACGGTCTTTGGTAAGGTGTAATACCGATTTTCCTGTACTGTCCAATATAAGAATGCCATTGTTTTGAGTGCCTATAGCAATCTGGTTGTTTTGAAGTAATAGCACCTTATTTATAAGGGCCTCCTTCAGAAAATCTCCTGCCGCTACTGACCAGGGGGAAAGTTTGCCGTTGGAGAATTTAAATATGTGGCCATCTTCGAGGAATATTAGGAGATTTCCATTTTGGTGAGGGATAATTTCTTTTATCTGATTATCCCCAAACCTTTTGGTATTAGGTATTACCTGGAAAGTTTGACCGTTGAATTCAGCAAGGCCATGCTCAGGTGCGTAGACATACATTTTGTTGGCCACGTTGAATGCCAGACCATACTCAAATGGACGCGGTAACATGCGTGCTTTTTTGCCGTCATAGCCTATGATACCCAGGTACGAGCAAAACCAGATTTCATCTTCGTAACGCGTAATCTTCCAAATGTCCTCAAGACTTTTATTTTGGTCAGTTAGGCTGTCATATATGCTGCTGAAAGTGAGGGTGCCTGAGCTGTCTGGAGCGAAATACCCGAATTGATTTTGCCCCCCCACGTATACACGGTTGGTTTCATCTACATATACTGATCGCACACGAGTGTTGTTTTGTACTTCATATTTACGCCACTCATTTCCATCATATTCGAGCAAACCGAAGTTGTTTGCCACGTATACAAACCCGCGTTGATCCTGAATTAGGTCCCAGTTTTGAATGCCTCCCTGATAGTCTGAAGTTTGAAACGTCGTGTAAACAGGGATCTTAGAAAAACCATATGTGTCGTGCTGAGCATAGAGCATCATTGAACTCAACAAACAAAGTATTGAAGCTAGGAGCTGCATATCAATAGGAGAGCTGCGTATGAAATGGTTCATTCTTGTTGATGTGGCTAATGAGAAAAGAAAAATAAGTAATCGAATATTGAAAACCCTTTAAAATGCTTAAAAACCTATTAAAAAGGTGCCTTTGATGTAGTAATGATGTAGTAGTTATTTGGTGTTGATGTATTAATGTAGTGATGTAAAATCGTTTTCACGATCTCATACTCATCTAAATTGGTCAAAGGTTTTCGTGCAGCGAAGTGCAGCATTAACCTCATCAAGTTCTAACCATTTCTAAACTAAAACTACAATTTAGATGAGACCAAGCAGAAGTATAAAGTATCAAGTGTCCGCGCTGGTGGCACTGCTGCTTATCAGTTTTTGGGCCACTGCTCAGCAGCGCACCATCAGTGGTATGGTGACCGATGCTGGAGATGGTACTCCTTTGCCAGGAGCTACTATCATGGAGAAAGGTTCCACCAATGGAACCATAACAGATATAGAGGGACAGTTTCAGCTTACGCTGCAGGGAACAACACCTGTACTTACCGTTTCATTCGTAGGGTTTGAGACCCAGAAAATAGTAGTGGGTGAACGGACCAATGTAGATGTACAGTTGTCCATGGCACTGGACGAGCTGAGTGAGGTGGTAGTAATTGGCTACGGTACCCAACAGAAAAAGGTAGCCACAGGGTCTATTTCTAAAGTGAAGGCTGAAAACCTTGAAGGCTATAAGGTGCCTAGCGTACAATCAGCTCTTGACGGTCAGGTGTCTGGGGTGATAGTCAATGAAACATCTGGCCAGCCGGGATCTGGGAAAAGCATACTCATTCGTGGTATCAGCACCAATGGCGACAATTCTCCGCTGTATATAGTAGATGGACTCACAGTGAGTAGTATAGACAATATCAACCCATCGGATATTGAATCCATTGATGTACTGAAAGATGCCGCCTCTACAGCTATATATGGTGCGAGAGCAGCTAATGGCGTAATCATCATCTCCACTAAACAAGGTAGTGACGAGGGTAGCATTACTTATGAAGGTTTTACATCCTATGCCAATCCGTGGAAACAACCAGAGATGCTCAATGCCAATCAATATGTAGAACTGATTAGAGAGAAGTTTGCCAACAGTGGACAAACTGCACAGTTGGATAATCGAGGGTTCCCAACGAGCGGAGAAGGAGCAGTAAACACTGACTGGATGGATGAGATTTTTGATCAGTCTACCATGGTCAATCACCGCCTTTCAGCTACCATGAACAATTCCTACCTTTCACTGGAATACTGGGATCAAAATGGTGTAATAGGAGGCGAAAAGTCAAATTATAAGCGCTACGCCATTCGTATCAATAGCACCAAAGACATCAATGATTTGATAAGTATAGGTCAAAACCTGTACCTCAATCGTACTGAAAACCAAAACCTGGGAACAAACAACGCTTTTGGAACACTAGTAGCTGATGCGTTTGCTTATGACCCACTTACTCCGGTCTATGACGCTGATGCAGAATATGGATTTGCTCAGTCTGAGTGGGTGCAAAAGGAGTACATCAACCCATTGAGCAGATTGTTTTTGGCAGACAATGACGGCCATGCAGATCAGATTCAGGGAAATGCTTATGTGAAAATCAAGCCTATTGAAGGCTTAACGATAAGTAGTGACCTGGGGGTGGATTTTAGCTGGTATAACTATCGTTCTTTTCGACCAGACTACAACTATCATGCTGCATTTAATAACCCCAACAATAGCATTGCTCAGGGATATGGCTTTGGCCAAAGGCTGCAATTTGAAAATTATGTAAACTATCAAAAAGATTTTGGCTTACACTCTATCAATGCAGTAGTAGGTACCACCAACATCAGCCAGGAATTTGAAACTGCCGGTGGAAGTACTTTGAATATACCAGATGCAGTAAAATTCAATGATCAGTTTCAGTACATAGATGCAGCACCGACGGATACCATAGATCTTGCTTTTGGATCAGCTGCTGTTGATTATCGTCTGGTCAGCTACTACGGCCGTCTGATTTATGATTACAACGACAAATACTTGTTTAGTGCTACACTACGCCGCGATGGTTCCAGCCGATTTGGAGCCAACAACCGATGGGGGGTATTCCCTTCATTTTCACTTGGGTGGGTAGTGTCTGATGAGTCATTCTTTCCTACCAGTCCTGTTAGTTTCTTAAAAGTAAGAGGTAGCTGGGGGGTAAATGGTAGTGACCGAATAGGGGATCTGCGTTATGCATCGCGTATAGAAAATGCGTTTTCGTATACCTTAGGAATGAGCCCGGCATTGAACCAGGGGTCTACACTAGCTACCATACCCAATCCGAATCTCAAGTGGGAGGAAAGTGTGCAGCTTGATGTAGGTGTGGAAATGAAATTGTTTGACGATCGCCTCTCTACCGAATTTGATTACTATATCAAGACTACACGAGACCTGTTGGGTGATGAACGTATTCCTGGCTATGTGGGAGCTACCAATTTTCCAGTTTCCAATTTAGGGGAGATCCAAAACAAAGGATTCGAAGCAAGTATCAGCTACCGTCAGCGAATCGGTGATTTAAACTTTAGAAGTACGCTCAATTACACCACATTTAAAAACACTACAGTGGAAATCCCGGGTACTACTGAGTTTATCAATGGATGGAGCTGGCCAGTGCGCAATACCGCTATTACTCGAATGACCGAAGGTGAGCCTGTAGGACATTTTGTAGGCTACAAAACCTTGGGGATTTTTCAAGATGAATCCGATGTATTTGGGCACATCAGCAGTGAGGGAGATGTATTGCAACCTGATGCACAGCCGGGAGATCTAATCTTTGCAGATGTAAATGGAGACGGCACGATTAACTCCGATGACCTTACAAACATTGGTTCCCCATGGCCTGATCATATTTTGGGTCTCAATCTAAGTGCAGATTATAAGGGATTTGACATTAACATACTCTTTTCTACCCAGATAGGTCATGACATCTACAGAACCTATGAGCGGTCCGATGTGCCGTTTAGCAACCTTCAGTCTTTTTGGATGGACCGCTGGACTGAGAGCAACCCCAGCACAGAATACCCACGACTGGTACTCAACGATGTGAACGGCAACCAAAACCCATCAGATTTTTATGTAGAGGATGGGTCATTCCTCCGGTTGAGAAACCTACAAGTAGGTTATAACCTTCCAGAGAGCATTTTAGATGTGCTGCATTTGAAATCACTTCGCATCTACTTCTCAGCCAACAACCTGCTGACACTGACGGGTTACAAAGGCTTTGATCCAGAGATCGGTACAGACGGCTGGATACTCAATACGGGTATTGATAAAGGCTATTACCCGAGCAACAAAACGCTGGGCGGTGGTATACGCATCTCTATGTAATCCTATTCACAAGACTTAAATGACATTAGATATGAAATCATTAAAACTATTAGCTGCTTCTCTGTTGCTATTCGGGGCTTGTAAACAGGACCTTGAAGTGGAGCCAGTCAATCAATATTTGTCAGAGAATTTTTATCAAACCGAAGAGCAGGTATTTGCTTCTCTCATCGCAGCGTATGACCCTATCGGATGGTCTATGGCCATGGGGCAGTGGATATCACCGGTCATGCTAGGAGAGATTCGCTCAGACAATGCGAATGCCGGAGGTGATGCTTCTAACAATGATCAACCTGCATGGCAGGAATTGGATGATTTTAGAGAAACCAATACCAACACCATTCTACAGCCGATCTATCGTAAAAATTATATTGGTATTTTTCGGGCCAACCTGGTCATACTGGAGCCAGAATTAGAATCTGCCAATATCGATCGCTATCAGGCAGAAGCAAGGTTTTTGCGCGCTTATTACCACTTTGAGCTTTTTCGCCATTTTGGCCCTGTGCCAGTAATCGACCGCTTGTTGACTCCCGATGAGGTAGGTCTGGAGCGTAGTTCCATGGATGAGCTGTTTACACTAATCAAGGATGACCTGAAAGCAGCGATAGAAGTTCTCCCTACTACGCTTTCAGAAAATGAATTAGGACGTGCGAGCCGAGGTGCTGCTCAGGCATTACTTGGTAAGGCTTATCTCTACTGGGCAGATTTAGACAATGATGATGCAGAAAAATTTGGGCTAGCAGCCCAGTACCTTCAGGATGTGGTGGATTCGCGCCAGTACCAGCTGGAAGATGATTTTGCAAACCTTTTTGCTTATGAGACCGAAAATTCACCTGAGGCTGTTTTAGAAATTCAGCATTCAAATCTTTGGCCTAGTGACTGGGGATGGTTTGAAGGTATTGAAGGAAACGGAATTATTCAGCTGTGTGGTATTAGAGGGCTATGCTCTGACTATCCGGAGTATTCCGCCGGATGGGGATTTTTACTGCCTACTGCAGATCTAAACGACCATTTTCTTAGCGATGACGATTACAGACGAGATGCTGCGATCATTTCATTGTCGGAATTAGAAGAAACTGTAACCAACGAAGGAATTGCCGGCTGTGGTGTGGTGGTAGACCTTTCAGAAAATAACCCATCGGATTACACGGGCTTTTGGCAACAAAAATATGCCAATTACAAGGAATATGAAGGAAACAACATCAATGGGGGAGATCCCAATCTCACCAAGGATGGAAATACCTACGCTATACGCTATGCGGATGTATTGTTGATGCTTGCAGAGGCTATCCATCGTAGTGGCGGGGCGGATGCCCAGGCTTTGGAATATATAAACCTGGTACGCGAACGTGCCGCCGGTCCCGGTGACAACACAGGTTCGTTTCGCACTGCACAGCAGCTAATGGCAGATACAGGTTGGAGTTTGCAGGATGTCATCTGGTATGAGCGTCGTGCCGAGCTGGCGGGCGAAGGAGATCGCTGGTATGACCTGGTACGAAGCGGAAGAGTTTCCAATGACCTGTTTGATGCCGAAAAGGCTTCCAACCTCAAGACTGAGAGTATTTGGCTGCCCATTTCGCTAGAGGAAACCAGCGTGGCTACCAAGCTCTCTACATATCCTGAAACAGAGCTATTTAATTAAGAAATACCTAAAAAACACAATAACTAAAAACAACTCGATGATGAAGAAGATGAAGAACAATTTGGTCCTGCAAGGACGAGTATTAATGAGCATACTCGTGCTTGCTTTGATGGCTTCATGCGAAACAGGTGAAGATGCTGAGCCAGAGCAGGAAGATCCCATTGCAAGCTTCCAGTTTGAAGTAAGCACGGATAATTTCCTTGAGGTTACTTTTTCGAACTTTTCAAAAAATGCCACGAGCTATGCCTGGGATTTTGGAGATGGCAATACAAGTGAGGAAGAAAGCCCTGTACATACATTTGAAACTGTCGGAACCTATGAGGTGACCCTTACAGCCAGCAATGAAGCCGGTGTAAGTGCTACCAAAACCAATACGGTAGCGATCTCAGACCCAGATGCTGAGCTTACCAAGCTGGCTGGTCTGGAATCCAAAACCTGGATACTACAGCGTGAGGGAGTTGCTCTTGGAATAGGCCCTGCAGCAGGAGATACTCAGTGGTGGAGCTTTGGTGGGGTGACCCCTCTAGGTGATCGTCCTTGCATACTGGATGATGAATATACCTTTAAGCGTGATGGTTCATTTGAGTTAAACTCAAACGGTACGCTATTTACCGATGGTACTGGTAATGGAGGTTGGAATGATTCCAATATTGACCTGTGTGGTGATGAAGCGAGTGTAGATTGGACTTCAGCCGGAGGCATTGATATGAGTGCTTATCAAAATGGTGGTGCATATACCTACACCTTTGCCGATGGTACATTGAAACTGATGGGAGATGGTGTGTATGTAGGGCTGGCCAATAAGACTAATGCTGGTGATATCGGTACACAGAGCGCACCTCAAAGTGAGCTTACTTATTCGATTGTTAAGCTTGTAGACAATGATGATGTGGATTCCTTACAAATCGCCTTGCAGGTAAATGGTGAAGCTGTATTCTGGACATTTAATCTGGTGCACTATGATGATGAATCAAAGAAACCTGCCATTCCTGCCGAAGGCCCTAAAGCATTATTTGATTTTTCCTATACAGACGGAGATCAAACGGTGACATTTACCAATTCATCTAGAAATGCTACAAGTTATACCTGGGATTTTGGAGATGGTAATACCTCTACAGATGAAAATCCTGTGCACACTTATTCAGCTGATGGAGTTTACTCCGTTACGCTTACAGCTACAGATGGTACCACAGAGTCTGTTATTACGAAAGCAATAGAACTAAACGTAACGCCAGTAACTGATTTTGTAATTGACCATGAGTCGGCTGTAACATGGGATGTGTTTGGTGGGTCAGTTGTGGAGATCGTAGCAAACCCTGATGCTTCAGGATTAAATACCAGTGCCAATGTGCTCAAGCTCACACATGGAGATCAAACCTGGGCCGGAATTGTAACACAACTTGATGGACCACTTGATTTCACTGGCAAGACGAAAATGAAGGTGAAGCTGTGGGCTCCAGCTACAGGCACACTTAAGTTTAAGTTGGAAGGCGTAGGCGGTGAGCCCAATCAGGAAATAGACCTTACTGTAGATAAGGCCAACGAGTGGGTAGAGCTAACATGGGACCTTAGCACGGACATCAATGGAAATCCGGTGGCCTCAAATGCTTACTCAAGAGTGGTATTATTCCCAGGGTGGGATACCACTACTGCTGATGTATACTACATTGATGATATTACCATGGAGTAAATAAAGCAGAAACGCTTATTTATAAAAGATCTATCAGGTTGGTCAGTACTCCTGATCAATCTGATAGATCATACCTCTACTGTTTTTCAGTATCTTATGTTAGGCCAAGTTGTGCTTAGCTCTTATCAAACGAATCACATACTATGCGTAATCTCCTGTTTCTAGTAGGGCTGCTGCTAATCACAGCGTGCCAGGAAGAAAATAACGAAACCGATCCTAACATCGAACTTACCATAACCAACCTTAGTGTAACGGAAGGAGACGAGAATGCCACCATCGCAGTAGATGTGGCACTTTCTAGTGAAGTTTCAGAAGAATTTACCATCATCTATGAAACAGAAGATGGTACTGCAGTAAAGGGAGAGGATTACATCCAAACTGGAGGTCAGATAGCATTCAGTAGTGAAGTGAAAAGACAATCCATTTTTATTGATATCATAGGTGATTCAGAAAAGGAAGAAGATGAGATCTTCACCGTAAAGTTGCTTGGCATACCAAATACCATTGGTTACGAATCGGATGAAGCCATCATTACCATAATGGATGATGATGAAGCAGCTTCGGGTTCTGGTGAATTGGTGATTCCTACTACTGGATATACCTCTCCTGAAACTTACGAAGGCTGGAAACTTGTCTGGCAGGATGAGTTTAATGGCGAAGCGCTCAATGAATCAGATTGGACTTACGAGATAGGCGATGGATGTCCGGGGCTGTGTGGCTGGGGCAACAATGAGCTTGAATACTATCGAAAGGAAAACACATCGATAGTAGACGGAAACCTGGTTATCACGGCAAAACAAGAACGATTTGGAAATCGCGGGTTTACCTCATCTCGGATTATTACAAAAAGGAAACAGTCTTTTCAATATGGTAGAATAGATATTCGTGCTGTTCTGCCGAAGGGACAGGGCCTATGGCCTGCCTTGTGGATGCTCGGAGCTAACATAGATCAGGTAGGTTGGCCTGCATGTGGTGAAATCGACATCATGGAAATGATAGGTGGCAATGGTCGCGAAAACACAGTTCATGGTACCATACACTGGTCAAATGCTGGAAGTCATGCAAACTATGGCGGTAGCAAAAAGCTTAGTACCGGAACATTAGCAGATCAATATCATGTGTATTCGATTATTTGGGATAGTAACAAAATCAGCTGGTTGCTAGATGGCGAGGTTTATCACGTAGCAGACATTACTCCTGCAGAGCTATCGGAGTTTCATGAGTCTTTCTTCCTAATCTTTAATGTAGCTGTTGGTGGTCGATGGCCAGGATCGCCTGATGCTACTACAGTATTTCCCCAGTATATGATTGTGGATTATATACGTGTCTTTCAGCAACAATAACCCTAACTGTTTAGAGAAGTATGCATTTATTCATTTATACATTTTTAGCCCTTATTTTAACCACCGACCCTTCACCATCATCTTTAGCCCTGGTTTGGTCAGATGAATTTAACACATCCGAGGTAGACCTAAGTAAATGGACGATCATAGAAGGGGATGGGTGCCCAGAGCTATGCGGTTTCGGTAATCAGGAACTTCAACATTATGCATCAGAAAACATCACTTTAGATGATGGTATACTGAAAATCACTGCTCGAAAAGAACAAAAAGGACAAAGAGCCTACAGCAGCGGAAAACTCGTAAGTAAAGGAAAGGGAGATTGGAAGTATGGCAAAGTGGTGGTGCGGGCCCGGTTGCCACAAGGCACTGGAACCTGGCCAGCCATCTGGATGCTTCCTACATTAGATCGACCATTGAATTGGCCACGTGATGGCGAAATCGACATAATGGAGCATGTGGGGTACAATCAGGGCATGGTCTATGGTACCATTCATACAGAAAAGTATAACCATGCCATCGGTACACACATTTCAGATAGTATTTATGTTCAAAACGTGCATGAGGAGTTTCACGATTATGCCGTCTTTTGGGACGAACAAATAATGATCTGGTCTGTAGACGGCACCGAATATGCGCGCATAGCAAAGGGCAACGAAGAATATGCTGGTTGGCCCTTTGATCAGGAGTACCATCTCATAATCAACCTTGCCGTAGGTGGTGCCTGGGGAGGCAAAATGGGTGTGGATGATAGCATTTGGCCTCAATCGCTAGAAATAGACTATGTGAAAGTATATCAACCTAAACTACCTGAATAATGAAAACATGGATGATGTTGGTGCTGATACTGTCAGGTATACTGGTAGAAGCTCAGAGCACTATGGATGAAAAGGACGAAAAGATTGCCAGGCAGGTACAAGAGTTGCTTGACAAAATGACGCTGGCCGAAAAGGTAGGCCAAACAAACTTATACAATGGCACCTGGGAGTTTACCGGACCGGTACCTGCGGACGACAACAGTCAGGAAAAAGCCGAATTAATCAAAAACGGTGGCGTAGGCGGCATGCTCAATGTCTTAACCGCCAAAGGAACACGTGAAGCACAGAAACTAGCTGTAGAGAATAGTAGATTGGGCATACCCTTAATTTTTGGCTACGATGTGATACATGGCTATCGTACCATGCTACCTGTACCTTTGGCGCAGGCGGCGAGTTGGGACCCTGAAGTCGCTCGCAAAGGAGCAGAAGTGGCCGCTAGGGAAGCAGCAGCTAGTGGTTTACATTGGACATTTTCTCCAATGATAGATATTAGTAGAGATGCCCGTTGGGGACGCATCATGGAGAGTGCGGGAGAAGATGCTTTTCTTACTTCGGTAATGA
Organism: Marinoscillum furvescens DSM 4134; assembly: GCF_003386095.1. Taxonomy (GTDB): domain Bacteria; phylum Bacteroidota; class Bacteroidia; order Cytophagales; family Cyclobacteriaceae; genus Marinoscillum; species Marinoscillum furvescens. The sequence continues at coordinate 22,077 of NZ_QREG01000012.1, forward strand.
CCAAAGCCTGGGTGGAAGGATATCAGGGAGAAGATCTGTCCGCTGTACATACCATCGCAGCATGTGCTAAGCACTTTGCAGCGTATGGTTTTGCTGAAGGCGGTCGAGATTACAATACCGTTCAAATATCTGATCAAACATTGTATAATGTGGTATTGCCTCCTTTCAAGGTGGCTGCCGATGCAGGCGTGGCTACGTTTATGAATGCCTTCAATGAACTAAACGGTGTACCGGCAAACGGAAGTGAGTTTTTGCAGCGTGACATATTGAAAGGCAAGTGGGGGTTTGACGGTTTTGTAGTGTCAGACTGGGGTTCTATAGGCGAAATGATCACGCATGGCTTTGCGGCGAACGATAAGGATGCAGCTCGTAAAGCGATGCGAGCCGGAAGTGATATGGATATGGAAGCCAGGGCTTACGAAAAGCACCTTGAAGCTCTAGTGTCATCAGGCGAGCTAGATGAGAAAATACTGGATGACGCGGTGCGTCGTATCCTTACCATCAAATTTAAGCTAGGTCTGTTTGAAGACCCTTACCGTTACTGTGATGAGCAACGTGAGTCCGAGAGCATTGGAACCACGGAGAATCTTGCAGTTGCCAGGGAGGCAGGGCGAAAGTCAATTGTTTTGTTGAAAAATGATAAGGGTTTATTGCCATTGCCGAAAGACGTAAAATCCATAGCGGTAATTGGCCAATTGGCCAACAGTAAGGACGTGCCCTTGGGTAGTTGGAGAGCTCAGGCAGTGACTAACTCTGCAGTCTCCGTGTTGGAGGGTATAGAATCAGCCGTTTCATCAGACACTGAAGTAACATTTGCTAAGGGGTATACACTGACTACAGGTCGACGTACTTTTATTCATGAGTTAACGATTGTACCTGAAGATGAGACGGGTTTTGATGAGGCCATAGCCGTGGCTAAAAGTGCTGAAGTAACTGTACTTGTACTTGGTGAGGATTGTTTCCAGACTGGAGAGGGTAGAAGTCAGACAGACATTCAGCTAAAGGGAAGTCAGCTAGCTTTGTTTCGTGAATTGATGAAAGTAAACCAGAACATCGTTGTGGTCTTGATGAATGGAAGACCATTGGCTATACCAGAGCTAGCAGCAGAGGCACCGGCATTAGTAGAGACCTGGTTTGCCGGCTCACAGGCAGGCCATTCCATCGCAGATGTGCTTTTCGGAAAATACAACCCTTCAGGTAAACTTCCTGTGTCCTTCCCGTACCATGTTGGTCAGGAGCCCCTTTATTATGATCGTAAGTCTACCGGAAGACCTCAAACCAACGCTACCGATGACGGATTGGTCTTTTGGTCTCACTATACAGATGCCCCAAATGAAGCTCTATATCCATTCGGGTATGGTTTGAGCTATGCTAATTTTGCCTATGACCAGCTGAAATTGTCAAAATCCGACAATGGAGTAACCGTTTCGGTGAGTATAACCAATACTTCTTCTTTAGACGGTATAGAAACTGTGCAGGTTTATGTTCATGATGTAGTTGCTTCATGGACTCAACCAACCAAACGACTTGTAGCCTATAAACAGGTAGAGTTAAAAGCTGGAAGTACATATACCGTAGAATTTGAGCTTACAGAGCAAGAACTGGGCTTCTATCATCAGGGATATGAGTTTTATGCCGAAGACGGCACATTTGTAGTGATGGTCGGTGGTAATTCCCGAGACGTACTCAAAAAATCAATTGACCTTTCGTTTTAGATAATGATTGAATCTATCGTATAAAAGGCCCTTCGGGGCTTTTTTTATTGAATCAGATTAGTGAACTATTGCTAATGCTGTTTACCTCATGTTTGCACTTGAAGAATTCTGCCTGCATTTCACAAAATATAAAGGTCGATTCATAAAAATCACCCTAAATAGGTAGACCACTTTTCATTATCATCTAGTACTTTTAGGATGATTTTAAGAAGAAATTAGACTATCCATTAACTATGATTAAATCTACACTGACTTCCTTTTTACTACTGGTACTGGTATTTGCCCAGGCTCAGAAGATCCCTTTTCAGGGTAAACTTGTTGAAAACAATGTGGCTGTAACGGGCACAAAAACGTTTCAATTTTCAATAGACTCTACCTGGAGTGAAACACATACTGACGTCAATGTTCAGGATGGGTTTTACGCGGTTGTTTTAGGTAGCATTAACCCACTTCCTGTTGATTTGTACCAGGGAAGGGATGAAGTAAGTCTATCGATAAATGTAGATGGGACAGCACTTTCTTCGGTCCAATTGTTCGCACCGATTAGTTCAGCAGAGGTTTCACGACGAGAATATATTGGTCCAGACGATTTGCGTGGGAGTGATACCGTGTATTATTTTCAGGTAAATGCGGATGTAAACCGCGTGCTACAGGTGGACAATCTTGGCTCAGGTTCGCGAGGAAACGCATACGGTATTAGAGCCAATTCAATAAGCCAGGCTGGTGATACTACTTTTAGAGTTGGAGTGTTTGGTAGTGCCACAGGCGATGGCTCAGGTGATCATACCGGCTTGTATGGCCAGGGCTGGGGCCAGGGCCACTTTAATAATGGTGTGGTAGGCCGTGCTGGTGGTGCTGGCAATGGAGATGTTGGTTTTGGCACTGGTTCCTACAACTCCGGTATATATGGAGCAGGGTTCAACAACGCCTGGGGTAACGTAGGGGTAACTGGTGAAGCTCTTGGTTCTACAGGCGTAGATAACGTGGGAGTATCAGGAGTTTCTAGAGTAAATGATGGCTCAGATACTATACAAAACAAAGGGATGATAGCCCGTGCAGAAGGTCCTGGCATCAACTACGGTATAATGGCAGAAGCTTTTGGAGGAAAAGAAAATTACGCCGGTATTTTTAATGGCGATGTAGACGTAAATGGTGTTTTACGTGTTAACGGTCAGCAGGTAGGAGCCTCAGACAGTATTTCAGCACGCGACATTGAAGTGACAGATGAGTTTGGTACCATGAAGGCTCACCTTAACTATTTTGGCCCTAATAAGTCTGGTAGTTTAGTGATAAACGGCGCTAATGATAGTACAAAAGTGATTTTAGGCACTGGTGGCGGAGGTTACGGTGCTTACCTCGGTATGTATGACTCTTTACGCTATTTGGGAGCAAGGCTTGGTGTGAATAACAAAGGAAGAGGAAATTTATTTACCTACAACGAGCAGCATAAAAACGTTGGCTGGATTGGTTCCAACGATGGTAATAGTGGTCTTATGCAAATCGTTGGGTATGATGATGCCGGTAACCAACTAGGGGCCATGCTTGGTTATCACCCTGGAGGTCTTCCCACGCTTATTTTGGAAAGTAACAATGGTGGTGTTGGTCCATTTGCTAATCTGATTCACCTTAATACATTCCAAAATGGTGTAGGAAACTATGTGGGAGAGATCAATTTGGGATCACAGAACCGAACCAATAACGGAGTAGGCTCTGGTATTACCATGAGCATAGATGATAACGACCTGCCATTTATTCAATTAAAAGGTGGTAATGATCTCGGCTGGGATGTCCGTGGACAATTTAAGCTAGACAGTGTTGGTTCGCTAGGTACAGCTGGCAGACTTGAGCTACTCGGGCCTGGAGGAAATGTAAACAATGATGTTCTGCAGCTTTTTAGTGTAGGCGCGTCATTTGATCCTGGAGGGCAAGATGCTGGTAGAGCTGCCGGCGAAATGTTCCTTTGGGGAGGTGAAGCTCCAAACTTCCAGTTTGGAGGTAGACAATGGGAGAACACAGATCAGGCCTACTTTACCATGTATGGAAGTCATGATGATGGAGGTGGATGGTACATGTCCAACCTCAATATGGAGGTAGTAAATCAGGGAGCTTACGAAGGAGTTTCTTTTAAGATGTTTAATACCCAAAGTGGTGGAATAGCTCAGGAAAATGTTCTGATTGAAAGTAACCTTTACGGATCTAATGGTGGAGGTATTGTACTTCGTAATCTGAGTGATAGTGTGACTATTGAATTATTAGGAGAGGGTGGTACAATAAACGCCACTACAGTTAACCAATCATCTGATCGTAGACTAAAGGAAAATATCGTTTCGCAAGAAGGAGCTTTAGCTAAAGTAAAAGAACTTCAAGGTGTTACTTATGAGTGGAAAAATGATGAGACTGACGCTCAAAACATTGGCTTCATCGCTCAGGAGGTAGAAAAAGTATATCCTGAAGTGGTAACTACTCGTCAAGATGGATTCAAGGCAGTAAACTACGCCGTGTTGGTCTCTGCACTGGTAGAAGCCATCAAGGAGCTCGATGCGAAAGTAGCTGACTTAAAGACGGAGAATGCAGACCTAAAGGCGGCACTTAATGAAAGTGCATCTCAGGATGATTTGAGTGAACTCAAAGCGGAAATTGAATCCATCAAAAAACTGCTTTCGCTCTCTGTAGAGCAAAACAAAACGACCACTGTAGGTCAAACAAAATAATTGGTGATTGTGAGGATGTCTTATATGAAACGACTATTAACACTCATCATAGCTATAGGCATTTGCCGTTTGGGTTACGCTCAAACTGAAAATGCAGCGAGCGCCCAATCCATCGGGGGAGCAGCGGTTACCGGAGGTAACTTCTCCTCTCACGTAGTGGTTGGCGAGCAAGGCCCTAGTGGTCAGGTAGCTTCGGCTGGAGGATTGAAAATGTATACTGGTTTTATGCCGGCAGCATTCATGACTACCGAAGCAGATACCACTGCGGTAAATGAACAGGACAAGGCAGCTTTGGTGGCTATTTACCAAGCTACCGGAGGTGATACCGCCTGGATCAAGAAAGAAGGGTGGTTGTCAGGTTCTCCGAGGTTTTGGACTGGTGTATCTATCAGTGAAGGCGGGCGTGTGGTTGGACTGGAACTACCGAACAATAACCTCGTAGGAAGTCTTCCCGGAGAGCTTACAAGTCTTGATTCTCTGGAGTTTTTGCGCCTGGGCAATAACATGCTTTCTGGTGATTTGCCAGATAGCATTGATAAGTTAACTGTGCTCAACGACCTTGTTCTCAAAAACAATCAGCTGGACGGCTCGATTCCACCAACTATAGTCTCCTTGACTGGCCTGGTGAGAATTGATCTTTCTGGAAACCAGATGATTGGTGAAATTCCCGAAGGGATGTCAGTGTTGACAGAGTTGAGAGATTTCCAAATTCAGGACAACCAATTCATTGGCTTTTTCCCTCAGGAGGTGGCTCAAATTTCTACTTTAGAGCGACTTGATCTTTCTGGGAATCAGTTTGAAGGAGATCTGCCAGCTTTGGACTTAGAAGCATCCGCGTTGGCTGTGCTTGATATCAGTAGCAATTTCTTCGGAGGTACACTTCCAGAAACGTGGGGCAAAGCGCCTTCACTCAAAGAATTTAGACTGGATAGCAACGAATTTGAAGGAGAGATTCCTGTAGAATGGTCAGGACTTACATCACTGCAGTTGCTGGATTTGAGTGCCAACTCACTTTCGGGTAGCTTAGGCACGGTTTCGAGCCTTCCTGAATTACACGCACTGAATGCACGTGGAAACAGATTTACCGCTCTTGGAGAATCCATAGGAAGTCGTATGCAGCAGTTGATGGCTACCTATAATTACCTCGATTTTGGAGACTTTGAAGCAAACAATTCTCTGATTCAGGAAAATGTAATTCGTGTAAACCCACAGGATTCCTTATTTGATCCGGTAGATTCTCTGCACGAGGTAGGAAGTCCTATTGAGATTATTTATGCTGTGAGTGGAGACTTTAATACTTACAGATGGTATAAAGATGGAGAGTTAGTAGCAGACCAAAACTCTAATTCCATCTTGATTAACAGTCCGGACTTTCAACATCAAGGAACTTATGTGTTGGAAATAAGGAATGAACTCTACCCAGACATTAAACTGTATACTTCGGGTTTTACACTTAAGCTTTCATCTTTAGAGCGAGACAAAGAAGCACTACTGGCATTTTTGGGTGCCTTGACTGAAAAGTTTACTCCAGAAAACTGGTCCGAGAGCAATGAGCTGACGAGTGATTGGGAGGGAGTAACAGTAGAGAACAACCGGGTGACACGTCTGGAACTCCCGGGCACTGCTGAGAAGCAATTCATAGGTAATGTTTCGCCAAGGTTTAGAGAGCTAAACGGAATTCAGGTGCTGGACTTGAGTAATCACCAGTTACGATCATTTCCTGATGTCTCTAAGTGGGAAGGACTCACGAGTCTTAATATCAGTGGGAATAGACTGTCATTCCAGCACATCATTCCGAATGTAAATATTGATGGAATCACGTACAGCCCACAGAGACGTTGGCATGTTACGCTCAATGACACCTTGCAGGCTGGAGCAGATTACCTTGTCACAGTCCCAGATCTGGGCAAAGGCACAGAGTATCAATGGAATTTTGGTCCATTGGTTCCTGGTAGGCCGTTCAACAATGATGTAAGCCCAATAGAAGGAGCGAACAGTAGACGCTATCAAATCGAAGGGTTGGACTATGACCAGCAAGGCACCTACCGTGTAGATGCTACGCACCCGCTAGTGCCCGGTCTAACTATCACCAGTCGTAACCGAAACCTTTGGGCAAGTACGGATTTGTTTGGAACAGTTTATTCAGATGAAACTCAGTCCTTGCTTACTGCCGGTACGGTAGCTATTTACCGGGTTACAGAGCCTCCCTTTTACCTGGAAGATACTGTCTCTGTCGATGGTTTTGGACAGTACAAATTCGAAGATTTAGTATTGGGTGATTTCATTCTTTTGGTAAGGCCTGATCGGGAGGTTTATCCTCTTAGTAAAGCGGCAGGAGCTACGAATATCGTTCAGACTTATTACATAAAGAGTGAGTTCGACACGGCAGCAGTTAAGCTGATTGTCCGCGACCGTATTGAAAATGTTAATATTGAGATGGTCAACTATACTGTCCCTACACCTCAGTCAAATGGTGCGACTTTCAATGGAGTTTTGGAAGAAGAATTGCCCGCAGATTCTGTAGGTGATGAGGAGTCGAATGGTCGTATTTTGGCCCGTAGGAAAGTTAAACGTGCTGGTTGTTCCATGCGCAGGTTTGTAAGAAGAGGACGTATGGACCAGGAAGAGGGGACTTATGAACTCTATGCTTACGTTGAATCTGATGATGAGGGAAGGTTTCAATTCGAAGATGTAGAGGATGGTCAATATAAGTTGAACATTGAGTACCCCGGTGTGCCTTTGGATGAAGATGCGGCTATCTATTTCGAAGTAGGTGGTGATAAAGAAAATCAGCTTTTCGAAATTAGCGCTGTAGTTACTGAAGAAGGAATACAGGTAGAATCTAATGAGGTGCTGTACAGCTTAAAACCTTATATCAAAGAGGTAAGGCTATACCCTAATCCTACTGACGGTCAGCTGGGAATCGACTACCTCGTGTATAGAAAGCTGGATAATCTGAAAATCGAACTGATGGATATCCGAGGAACCAAACTGGTAGAAATGGAAATTCCTCATGCTATGGATTATCATCATGCTGAGTTAGATCTCACAGAATACGAGTCAGGAATTTATTTTGTAAACTTTACAGATGGGGCCAGATCGTTCCGGCACCAGATAAAAGTAAGTCGTAAGTAATTATTAGTTGTTTCAACGCATCAAGTCGCCTCTATTCAAACTGGAGGCGACTTTTTGTTTTTAAGGGACAAATCAAGAAAAGTGCTTGTGGAAATGAAAGTTGAATAAAATAGAACCTCAATTCGCTGGTCAAAAATGCCTGCCTTGTGTCCTGAAATTGCTCGAAAAAACAAATTTTTTAAGAAAACGAGGCGATTTTGATTTTTAATGAAAATATTATGTGCTGAAAATCAGTGTTTTATGAAATTAAATTTCGGTCAAAATGAAAAATACCATATTTATGGTATTGACCTTGGTAAATGGCCACTTTACCTTAGTAAAACATTTCACAGAATACTTCTGTATCTGTTCACCGCTGGTTAAGAGCCTCCCTAAGACGTAGGGGGGCTTTTTTATTTGATTGCTGTGAGAATGTCTTTGCCGAGGTAGTCGTTGCCTGGCAATTGGTACCAGGCGCGCGTCTTAGGAAACTTGATGCCACTAGTCACATGCTCACCCTCTAGTAGTATGATTTCACCACCTGGTTTTTCACTAAACATGAATTGATAAGCATTTAGTGAGTAATCACTTTTGCGGAAGTAAAAGGTCCAAACATCTTTTGCATATGGTACAGTTATTCCAAAAACATCTTCATCATTTACTACCGTGTCTTTCACCTGGGCCACGATGTTGGTGCCAGGGTCTTTTAGCTTCATGGGGAGCCCCCACAGGTAGAGGTAAAAGTTACGGATGGTAGCCACACGATCGCAAGGTGTGGTACCCTCTACCACAAAACAGGAATCTTCATACATGCCATGCTCGTTTGCTCCCCGGGTAAAAATGAAATAGCCTTTTTCATTTTCCAGTCCAAATGTGGTTTGTCTGATGACTCATTCATTCCTATGCTCATCTAAATGAAAGGTTCCTGAAAATGAAGGCCATCTATTTTCAGGATCGTGATAAGCAATAGCCTTGTTTAAGATCTCTGCAGCGGTCATTTGAGCGTGAGAAGCAGACCAAGTAACGAATAGCAAAAGCAAAGTGATGAGATGTTTCATACTGTATAGATAAAAAAAGATTTGCCCCGAGCCAACCATTTATCATCACATGCGGTTTACAATCGTATGGAAAAAGCAACCACCAAAAGAACAAAAAAGGCTATCAGTAAGGATCAGTTTAAAAAAGCATATATGGAGCATGTACTGATGCATGGTGTGAATCCTGCGTCCGTCTTTGCCTTTGCTAAAGGACTGAAAACCACAGAAGCTGAATTTTATCAATATTTCAATAGCTTCAAGGCCATGGAGCTATCCATCTGGTCTGATTGGCTAGAAGATACCCTCAAAGTATTAGAATCTGATGAAGCTTATGCCAACTACACGGTAAGAGAAAAGCTCCTGGCTTTTTATTTCACTTGGCTGGAGGCATTGAAAGACAACAGAAGTTTTGTTTTGAAGCGATTTGACGAGCTGGACAAACGAGAGCTAAACCCGCCATTTCTCTCTGGGCTTCGTTCGGCGTTCGAAGCATATGTCAATGGGCTCATCGCCGAGGGGAAAGATACCTCTGAGGTAGCTGAGCGTCCTTTTACCAATCAATATCAAAAAGCATTTTGGTTGCACTTTCTCTTTATTACGCGGTTTTGGGCCAATGACGATAGTGATGAATTTGCCAAAACGGACGCAGCGGTAGAAAAATCAGTAAATCTGGCATTTGATCTGGTAGGCAAAGGGCCACTAGACTCTATGCTTGATTTCGGCAAGTTTCTTTTTCAAAACCGCTAATCGAACAGATGCTCTTCAAAAAAAGCTGAGAATAAGGCATAGTCATATAAACGATCTATTCGAGACTGCTCGCCTTGATGGCCTGCTTGCGATCGGGTATATAGCAGTACAGGGTTTTTCTGTTGAGGTAGGTTTTGCAGAGCAGCCGCAAATTTGTAAGCGTGTAGCGGGGGCACTCGATCGTCATTGTCACCTGTAGTGATTAGTACTGGTGGGTGGTTCACTGGTTTCAGGTTGTGATATGGTGAGTAGGCTAGGAGGTTTTGAAAGTCTAGCGAGTCTGAAACGGTGCCAAATTCATCCACATGTTTGGTGCCTACAGTGAACTGTTCGAACCGGATCATGTCCAATACGGCGACATTCAGTAGCGCTGCCCCAAAAAGCTCAGGACGCTGAGTGAGTGCTGCCCCGGCCACCAGACCCCCATGTGAGGAGCCAGTTATGCCTATTTTGTCCGGGCGGGTATATCCTTTATCGATGAAGTGCTCTGCGGCACTGATAAAGTCATCAAATCCTTTTTGTTTATGGTGTAGGATGCCTGATTTCCACCACTGTGGTCCCAGCTCCCCACCACCACGTATGTTTACAAAGGCAAAGACCCCTCCAGACTCTACAAAGTGAATTACTTTAGGATCATAGTAGGGAGTAGATATCGCCCCAAATCCACCATAAGCCTTGAGTAGAAAAGGGGTGTTTCCAGATTGCTTGAGTTGGTTTTTGAACACCAAAAAGACAGGAACCTGAACTCCATCTTTAGAGGTAATATATTCCTGACTAAAACGAAACTCATCAAAATTGAAATTGACACCTGTAGACTCTACCACTTTGTATTCGTAACTGTCCAGATCTAGCAGGCAAGTAGTAGGCGGGATGGTGAACGATTGCATAGTGAATGAAAGCCCGTTTTTATTAGGCTGAAAAGTTAGGTTGTCTATAGTGACGCCAGCTGGCAGTTTCACTTCTTTGAGGATCTGGCCGTGCCTATCGATAATCGTCAGAAATGGAGTGCTTAATGCCTGGTAAGAAAGGGCTATGGTTTGGTCCATAAACTCATGATCTGTGAGTACCGCGCCCTCATAGGTAGGTGAAATGGGATGAATGTCCGACGGGGCTGATTTGTTGATTTTAATAATCTGCCTTCTGTCTTTTAAGATCCCATAGAAATAAAAATGATTGTCATGGTAGTCGATAAACGAAAGGTCGAAGTTTACCTTATAGAAAAGTGGACGAAAAGCCGCAATAGACTCGGAGGGATCAAAGTAGAGCATGGTGTTTTTGCTCGTAAAGTCATTTGATACCCGCAGAAAGTACATGGTCTCTTCCGTATTGCTTTGCAGCCATAACTCATCACGGGGGTTCGAGGATTGAAATACCAGAGAGTCTTCCTCGCCATGTATAGTATGGTAGAAAAGCTTTGGGTGTTCATTTATATCGGTAATGCCATTAAAAGGATATTTTTTGTAGAAGAACCCATTGTCATACCAGTTGATGTCCGAAAACTTCACCCCCGTAATCACGTCTTTAGGGTGGTTGGCATCTAAAGTGGATGCAATGCGGATTTCACCCCAATCACTGCCATTTCTACTGTACTGATAGGCCAGATACTTGTCGTCCTTGCTGGGTTGGAAGTTTTGAAAAGTAATAACGTCTTTTGAAGAAATTTGTCTTGGAGCTACAAGCAGACGGTAGTCATTGAAGCTATTGGTTTTATGATAGATCGCAGGAGTGCCAAACTCGTCATTATAAAATAGCCGGTAGTAAGAGTTGCTACCTGGGTTGTGGCTAAGTTCACGGCTACTGTTCCTCATCTCGGTGGCCATGAAGCGATTCATCTTGTTGATGGTGTTGTGCCGGTTTCTATACTTTTTTAGCTGCTTACTGCTAAGTTCGTTTTGGGCAGCTACCCAGGCCTGCACCTCTTCGGAAGTAATGTTTTCTAGCCAACGATAAGGATCCTGAACGACTACCTCATGCAGTGTATCAGCATTATTGACAGTTTTTGTGCCTGGGTATTTCAGGTTTTGAGCTCCAGATTGGAGTGCCACGAGTAAGGATATGATTAACAATTGAAATCGATACATCTTCAACACATTAATAGCGGAAAATTATTTGAATTTTGTCAACCTTTTGTTGTTACACGCTGTTTCTCCTTCAACTAATGCAAGAACATGAAAGAACAGTCTAAAATTCCGGTAGGAAAGGTGTCGCGCGCAGCAAGGTTTGTGAAGACCGGAGCCAAAGTAGGGGGAAACTATTTGAAGCATTACGGTAGAAAGCTTCGGAACCCTGAAACAGACAGGGTGCAGCTGGACAAAGAAAATGCAGAAGATATATATGATTCACTGAGTGAGCTAAAAGGCAGTGCGTTGAAAGTGGCACAAATGCTCGCCATGGATAAAAACCTGTTACCTACAGCATATCAGGATAAGTTTGCAATGAGCCAGTACAGTGCCCCTCCACTTTCATTTCCTTTAGTGGTCAAAACATTCAAAACAAGTTTTGGTAAAGGACCTCTGGATATGTTTGATTCTTTTACGAAAGCAGCGGTAAATGCGGCATCAATAGGTCAGGTGCATCGCGCCGAAAAGGACGGTAAAGTCTATGCGGTGAAAATACAATATCCAGGCGTTTCCGAAAGTGTACAGTCGGACCTGAAGCTCGTAAAACCTTTTGCTCTGAGGTTGTTTGGTCTCAACGAACGCGAGCTAGACCAATACATGGACGAAGTAGAAAGTAAATTGCTGGAAGAAACTGACTACAATCTGGAAGTGCGTCGCTCGATGAAGATAGGAAAAGCATGCGCGCACATTCCCAATTTGATTTTTCCAGAATATTACCCTGAAATGTCTGCTGACCGTGTGATTACTATGGACTGGGTAGATGGGAAGCACATCAAGGAGTTTTTAGCTTCAAACCCTTCACAGGAATTTCGCAATCAGATCGGGCAGGCCATTTGGGATTTTTACCACCACCAGATACATAACTTGCGAGAAGTTCACGCTGACCCGCATCCGGGTAATTTTTTGATGCGAGAAGATGGTACGTTGGGAATCATCGATTTTGGTTGTGTAAAAGAAATTCCGGAAAGCTTTTATGATGCTTACTTCCGGCTGATGAGCAAAGACCTGGTAGCTGATAATGAGGCGTTGATGCCAATCCTTTATGGACTCAACTTTATCTATGAAGATGATAGCGAAGCAGAATTGGAGCTGTATATTGGTGTTTTTAAAGAACTTACCGGGTTACTGGGTAGACCGTTCCATACAGATACTTTCGATTTTGCAGATGATGCTTATTTCAACGAAATCTATGCTTTAAGTGAAAAGCTAGGTAATATGAAAGAACTGCGAAACTCAAAGCATGCGCGTGGTTCCAGGCATGGTCTTTATATAAACCGCACGTATTTTGGTCTGTATCAGTTGCTAAACATGCTAGGTGCAAAAGTGACAACAACTAAGCCCGACTGGTTGCGCTAATCAGTATGTGACTGCTCATATTCGTGTACTTTTCACCCTGAATCTCACTGACATGCCTATATACAGCTGGTAATCTTTTTGTCAGGGATATGTGTAACATTAGTGACAATGAACCCTTATGAATCGGGCTAGCTTTGCTGTATTCTTTTTATTAATGTATTAAACTCTAGTTCATGACAAACTGGTTGACAGATCCATGGCCCTGGTATGTAGCAGGTCCGTTGATTACACTTACCATGGTATTGCTTTTTCTATTTGGGAAAACCTTCGGCGTTTCCTCTACTCTGCGCACTATCTGCTCTATTGGAGGAGCTGGTAAATGGAGTGACTTTTTTAAGTTCGATTGGCGATCTGCCGTTTGGAACTTGTTTTTTGTTGCGGGAGCCGCTATCGGTGGCTACATCGCATCTACTTATATGACTAGTGGTGAAGCAATCGCTTTGAGTGAGGCCACCACTCAGTCACTAAAACAAGTAGGAATCAAAAACCCTGGAGCAGAATTCGTGCCTTCAGAGATATTTCAGTGGGCAAATCTGGCTACCTGGCAGGGATTGCTCTTCATGGTAGTAGGAGGATTCTTAGTTGGTTTTGGTACTCGTTATGCAGGAGGCTGTACCTCAGGCCATGCCATCACGGGTCTTAGCAATTTACAACTGCCTTCGCTTATAGCGGTAGTTGGTTTTTTTATCGGAGGCCTCATTGTTACACATTTTATTTTCCCATTCGTGTTATGAATAAATTGAAATTTCTTATTGCCGGTATTTTGTTTGGTATCATTCTTACAAAATCTGAAGTGATCTCCTGGTTTCGTATTTACGAGATGTTTAGGTTTGAATCCTTTCATATGTATGGCGTGATTGGCTCTGCTGTAGGTTTGGGTATTGTGGCCGTTCAGATCATTAAGAGACTTCAGATCAAAGACTTTTCAGGAAAACCGATTGTAATTCCAGATAAACAAATGCGATTCTGGCCTTCCTTGCTGGGTGGTACTATTTTTGGATTGGGTTGGGCTCTTACCGGAGCATGCCCGGGGCCTATTTATACCATTATCGGAAATGGATTTCTTGTATTCATTGTGGTGCTGGCTTCCGCGGTTATCGGTACACTTACCTATGGACTGGTGATGGATAAACTGCCGCAGAAATAGGTCTGCGCATACAGCCAAAATTAGTTATCTTTCGTTTTCTAACCCCACTTGAAACATGACATATACCCAGGGAATGCTACGCGACGATGCGTTAAAAGGAAAAACGATACTGGTAACTGGAGGTGGTACTGGTCTAGGTAAGTCTATGGCCACCTATTTTTCAACTTTAGGAGCCAACCTGGTCATTACCAGTAGGAAGCTCGAAGTATTAGAAGCTACCGCTGAAGAGATATCAGGTGTAAGCGGAAACCCCGTACTTCCACTGGCCTGTGATGTGAGAGATTATGAGCAGGTAGAGCGTACTATCGATGAATCCATCAAACACTTCGGGAGTGTAGATGTACTGCTCAACAATGCCGCAGGAAATTTCATTAGCCCTACCGAAAGGCTTTCTCACAGGGCATTCGATACAGTGGTAGATATTGTGCTGAAAGGCTCCTACAACTTTACCCTTGCTATGGGTAAAAAATGGATCGATGAAAAACGGGCGGGCAATATCTTGAGTATAGTGACTACATATGCCTGGACAGGGTCTGGCTATGTAGTACCTTCGGCATGTGCCAAATCCGGGGTGCTCGCCATGACCCGTTCACTAGCCGTGGAGTGGGCAAAATACGGCATCAGGTCCAATGCCATAGCTCCTGGGCCATTTCCTACCAAAGGAGCCTGGGATCGATTATTGCCCGGGGATCTAAAGAAAAAGTTTGACCCAGCACATAAGGTGCCAGTAGGCAGGGTAGGCGAACATCAGGAGCTGGCCAACCTTGCGGCCTATTTAGTCTCAGATTACTCAGCATATGTCAATGGAGAAGTGATTACCATAGACGGTGGAGAGTGGTTAAAAGGTGCCGGAGAGTTTAATCAGCTAGACCAAATACCCGAAGAACTTTGGGATGCTATGGAGATGAGTAGAAAAGGTGGGTCTAAATTGAAAATGATGTGGGCTTATCTTGCGGGCATGCGAAAACTCAAATTCAGAAAATAGTGCATGGATAATCTTGAGGAAATTTTAGAAGGCAATGGGTTTGAGAAAGAACTGGTCGCAGAAATAAAGAATATAGGACGGTCTAAACGTGTATCAAGTGGTGGGGTAGTAGTGAGTGCAGACCTGGGGTCAGAAGAGATTCCTTTGGTCTTGTCGGGGCTACTAAAACTTCTGCGAAAAGATGACCAGGGCAACGAACTGTTTCTCTACCATCTCCAAAGTGGAGAAACTTGCGCCATGTCTATTACATGCTGTCTGGAAGGCAAGACTCAAGACATTACCGTAGTTGCAGAGGAAGATTCGCAACTGTGGATGATTCCTATGCACACTGTAGATCGCTGGATTCAGCGGTATAAATCGTTCAGGAAATTTGTTTTTCGGTCCTATCAGGAACGCTTCGATGAGCTGCTCGGGGCCTTAGACGGTATTGCCTTCTTAAAAATGGACGAGCGCCTCATGAAGTATTTGTTAGACCTAAAGCAAGCATCTGGCAGTTTCGTGATCAAGAAGACCCATCAGGAAATAGCCAAAGAGCTAAACACCTCCAGAGTGGTGGTGTCCAGGCTATTGAAGCAGTTGGAACGAGATGATAAAATCGAACAACACCGTAATAGAATAGAGATATTGTAACACAGCGTAACTTATGTTACGCTATCCCCCTGGCCTGCACCCTACATTTGCCAGACATGAAGTATTTAAAACAACTTTTTCCCATACTCCAATGGATGCCTCACTACCAGCGCAAATGGCTCTACGGTGACCTAAGTGCTGGGCTTACTGTAGGAGTTATGTTGGTGCCTCAGGGGATGGCTTATGCCATGATTGCGGGACTACCGCCTGTATATGGACTCTACGCTGCTTTGGTGCCGCAGCTAATATATGCGTTGATGGGAACATCACGGCAACTGAGTGTGGCACCTGTGGCAATGGACTCCTTACTCGTGGCAGCGGGTGTATCCGTATTGGCTACTCAGGGAACCGCTGAATACATTACATTTTCCTTGTTGCTGGCCTTTTTTGTTGGCTTTTTTCAAATTTTGCTGGGCAGTGCACGCTTGGGGTTCATTACCAACCTTTTGGCACGACCTGTCATAAGTGGTTTTACATCGGCCGCCGCATTTATCATCGGTATCAACCAACTGAAATACTTTCTTGGGGTAGACCTGGAAAGGAGTAGTCAGCTAGTTACAGTACTATGGGATGCCATCAAAAGCCTACCGGAGATTCACTGGCTTACATTCTTTATTGGCTTACTTGCTATACTCATCATTAAGGCTCTAAAAGTAGTCAATGGTAAGATCCCAGGTGCTCTGGTAGTGGTAGTTGTAGGTATTGTTGCTGTCTACCTTAGTGGGTGGTCAGACCAGGGTGTACGGATAGTAGGGGAAATACCAGGTGGATTACCGCAGTTTACCCTGCCAAATCTGGATCTGAGTGTCTTTATGTCTCTGGCTCCATTAGCTGGTACCATCGCATTGGTGGCATTTATGGAGGCATATTCTGTGGCAAAGGCTATAGAGGCCAGGAGAAGAAATTATGATGTAAAGCCTAATCAGGAATTACTTGCCATTGGTAGTGCCAATCTGGTGGGCGCGCTCTTTCAAAGCTACCCTGTGACCGGTGGTTTTTCCAGGTCAGCTGTAAACGACCAGGCAGGCGCCCACACGCAGTTGTCTTCAGTGATTTCGGCCATGTTGGTGGCATTGGTGCTGCTATTTCTCACTCCTTTGTTTTATTACCTACCTCAGGCTGTATTGGCAGCTATCATCATGGTGGCAGTGGCCAAATTAGTGGATGTTAAATATGCAATCAACCTGTTTAAAACCAATCGGTCAGAATTTGTATTGTTGCTAATCACATTCCTGGCTACGCTTCAGTTTGGCATGGTGGAGGGTATTGTTTCGGGAGTGGTATTGTCTATCCTTATGATGCTCTATCGGATCGCGTATCCACACATAGCAGTTTTAGGTAGGCTGCAGGGATACTTCGAATTTAGAAATATCCGTCGGTTTTCAGACTTAGAAACCTGGCCAGAATTACTGCTTGTTCGTGTAGATGCGCCTATGATTTTTGTAAATGTGCAATACATACGTGACTTTGTGTTGAAGGAGTTGGAAAAGCGCCCTACAGTACAAACCATAATATTAGATGCCAATGCTATTAGTCATGTAGACGCTACAGCCCTGGAAGCATTAATGCAGCTTCGAAATACCTTGCATGAGCGAGGTATTAGATTGATGTACGCCGAGTTGGTAGGCCCGGTTAGAGACATGCTTCATAAAAGCGGATTGATAGCAGATATAAAGGAGGATGTGTTTCTAGATATGAATGAGGCCGTAAACTATATTGTTAATAAAGAGCCACCCCAGCACGGGAAAGAAGCCCTACAGTCCAACTAGAATGTAACAGTAGTTACGTTTTATCGAAACAGAAATTCGTTTCTTTGTATAAGACATTAACCAGAAATAAAATATACAGTAATGCATATTGAACAAATTTATACCGGATGCCTGGCACAGGGAGCTTATTACATCGAAAGTGAAGGACAGGCAGCCATCATAGACCCGCTTAGAGAGACAAGTCCATATATAGAGAAAGCAAAAAGCCGGGATGCCGTTATCAAATACATCTTTGAGACTCATTTTCATGCGGACTTTGTGTCGGGCCATGTGGACCTGGCAGCCAAAACCAATGCCCAAATCGTCTATGGCCCTGGTGCCAAGACAGCCTACGATATCCATGAAGCAAAAGATGGAGAGGAGTTTGTGCTTGGAAAAGTGAAAATCAAAGTGTTGCACACACCCGGACATACCCTGGAATCCACTACTTATTTACTCAGTGATGAATCTGGAAAGCCACAGGCTATTTTTAGTGGCGACACGCTCTTTATCGGAGATGTAGGAAGACCGGATTTGGCACAAAAAGGAGATGTGACGCAGGAGGATCTGGCAGGAATGCTTTATGACAGCCTAAGAAACAAAATTATGCCGCTTCCAGATGATGTAGTAGTATACCCTGCACATGGAGCGGGCTCTGCATGTGGTAAAAACATGAGTAAAGAGACCAGCGATCTACTTGGAAACCAAAAAGAGTCAAACTATGCACTAAGGTCTGGTATGACCCGTGAAGAGTTTATCAAAGAAGTGACAGATGGCTTGCTACCTCCACCTCAGTATTTTGCTCAAAATGTGGCGATGAATAAATCTGGAGCAAAAAGCCTTGAAGATGTACTCCAAAAAGGGTTGGTGGCACTTACTGTAGACGAATTTGAGGCCATGGCCAATCACGAAGGAGCAATAGTTCTGGATACCAGAAAACCTCAGGATTTTGCACAATCGCATATTCCAAATTCAATTTTCATTGGCATTGATGGCAGTTTTGCTCCATGGGTAGGAGCGCTCATTCCTGATTTGAGCCAGCCTATCGTTTTCCTAGCAGACGAAGGGAGAGAAGAGGAGGTGGTGACCCGGCTATCCCGAGTAGGCTATGACAATACACTTGGGTACCTCGCAGGAGGAATGCAGGCGTGGAAAGAAGCTAAAAAAGATGTTGCACAGGCAGAGTCAATCACAGCTGAAGAATTAGAGTCAAGAATGACTAAAAACGAGCTCACTGTATTAGATGTAAGAAAGCCTTCAGAGTTTGAATCCGAACATTTAGAAAGTGCCGTCAACGTACCATTGGATTTTATCAATGACAATATGGGGCAATTAAGTAACAACACCAGGTATCATGTACATTGTGCAGGTGGATACCGGTCTATGATCTTTGCTTCCATATTGAAATCACGTGGTTTTGATCAGGTTGTAGATGTACAGGGAGGCTATAAAGCGTTAAAGGAAACATCCATACCCAGGACAGCTTTTGTGTGTCCGTCACAATCCTAAAACTGATTCACCTCAGGGCTAATGGTGTGATGTCCTGAGGTGAATAATGTCAGCTAATGCTTTCTATTGAGCTATTTTTTTAAAATTTCTAAACATTTGTTTATAGTTCTTTTAACTTAGGATTTGGCAATACCTCATATATGCTAAAACCTAATATACCTCAAGACGAAGCTAACCGGCTAGAAGCCCTGAATCAACTCAATATTCTAGATACTCTTCCCGAAAAAGAGTTTGATAATATCACCAAACTGGCATCACAAATCTGTGGTGTGCCTATAGCCTTGATTTCGCTAGTCGACCAAAATCGTCAGTGGTTTAAGTCCCGATACGGTCTAGAGGCTTCTGAAACCCCCCGTGAACTGGCATACTGTGCACATGCCATCAATGACCCTGATCACGTGCTGGAGGTTCCGGATGCATATAAAGATGAACGGTTTAAAGACAATCCGCTAGCGGTAGGTGAGCCTTTTGTCAGGTTCTATACTGGCGTGCCCCTTAAGGATCCTCAAGGATATGCCCTGGGTACACTCTGTGTCATCGATCATAAACCGAACAAACTTACGGATGAGCAGCTAGATGCTTTAAAAACGCTCGCTCAACACGTGATGGCGCTGATAGCCGAAAAACGAGCCAATATAGAACTCTCCAAAAGCCAACGAAAGTACAAGGCCCTGGTAGAAAACATGGATGATATGATCTATGAGCTCGACCAAAAAGGGAGGTTCATCTTTTCAAATAACAAACTTCAAGAATTAACCGGACGCACAGCAGAGGAATTAAAGAAAACGCACTACTGGGAACTGATTCGCCCCGATTTTGCCCAAAAGGCCATTGACTTCTACGTAAAGCAGCAGAAAGACCAAAAAAACAAAAGTTATTTTGAGTTTCCTATGGTCACATCGGCAGGTTCGGAGTGTATGGTAGGGCAGAATGTGGTGATGAGTTTTGATAGCGAATCCGGGCGCGTTAAAAGAGTGATAGCCGTGGCTCGAGATATTAGTGAGCTTAGGGAAAAGGAAGAGCTGTTTAGACTACTATCTGAAAACTCTCAAGACCTCATTTGTCTGCATCAACCTGATGGCACCTATAAGTATCTGTCACCCTCGGTAAAAGATATATTAGGCTATGAGCAGGATGAACTAGTAGGAGAGGACCCATACAACTACATGCATCCTGAGGATGTGGATCGCTTACGCCAATTGCCTCATAAGCAAACTTTAGACGGGCAAGAAGTATCAGGAGTAGAATACAGGCTGAAGACCAAAAATGGCAAATATCGATGGCTAGAGAGCTACACCAAGCCAATTTTAAATGAGGACAAAAAGGTCGTAGCATTTCAGACTTCATCACGAGAAATCAGTGATCGCAAGTTTCACGAACTGCAATTGCTTAAGTCTCGTGAAAATATTGCGTCCATTGTAGAAAATACAGATGACGCTATATGGTCCGTAGATCGTCAGTTACGTTTCAAGATCATCAATAAGTCATATAAGGAGTTGCTAGAAAAGTTGGGTGTGACTGGTGAATTGGAAGGTGAAGACGCTCTAACTATAGCCGATCAAACCTTTGCCGATTTAGGTCCGCATTATGAACGAGCGCTGGCTGGTGAAAAGTTTAATGTTGAGTATGAGTTAACCGTTTCCGGTGCAGAATTGTATTTTCAACTATTCTTCAATCCGATTTTTGGAGATGGTGATCGTACAGATGGAGTTGCCGTTTTTGCAAGAGACATCACGGCTCAGAAGCGAATTTCACGCAAGGCAGAACAATACAAGGAAGGATTGCAACTGCTCAACATGCTATCCTCAAACACCTATCTTACGTTGCCTCAGCAATTGCGCCAGGCACTCAAAGTGTCTTGTGAGTATTTGCAAATTCCAATGGGACAGGTCGTTCAGGTTACAGATGGTCAGTCCAATGTACTTCAGGAGTATCGGATGCGTGAGGGCGAAGAAGAAGACCTAAACATAGACCCTAAGGTAATCCAGACAATATTTGATCAGACCAAGACACAGGAAATAAGTGATACCAGTCGTGTTGATGAACTAAAAGGTGTTTCGGTAGGAGCATTTATAGGTTCCGCTATCATGGTAGACGGTCGCTCATTTGGAGTAATCGTATTTGCCAAGAAGGATGCAAAACAAATCCCCTTTGATACCAATGAAACCGATTTTGTTGACCTGCTAGCTGGATGGGTAGGGTTCAATATTGAAAAGCAACAATATGAACGCAAGTTGCTTGCAGAACAAGATGTCTTAAAAGCGTTTGTTAACTCTGCACCAGCAGCGATTGCTATGTTTGATGCTGAGCTGTGTTATCTAGCAGCAAGTAAGCAGTGGAACGATGAATATGGTCTGGGAAACAGAAACTTGCTCGGACTAAATTATTTTGATGTTTTCCCCAATGTGTCAGAAGAATGGGACTGTATACTAAAATCAGCCCTCAACGGAAAAATAGAAAGTAAAGAGCGGGACTCCTTTAGACGAGATAACGGAGAGGAACTTTGGTTTAAATGGGAAGTAAGACCATGGTATACCGGAGATAATGAGATCGGTGGGGTCATTATGTTTAGTGAGGACATTACTCAGCAGGTTCATCAGGAAGTAGAGCTGCGTATGGCCAAAGAAGTGGCCGAAAAAGCATCTAAAGCCAAAGAACTGTTTTTGTCCACCATGAGTCATGAGATCCGTACACCGATGAATGCCATCCTTGGGCTTACCAACATACTTCTTCAGGATAGTCCTCGTCAAAGTCAGCTGGAAAACCTCAACTTGTTGAAATTCTCAGGCGAAAACTTGTTGGTTCTGATCAATGATATACTTGACTTTAATAAGATAGAAGCCGGTAAAATGAGCCTGGAGCTTGTTAATTTCAACTTTAAAGAACTCGCCAATAACATCTACCAAACCATGCACATGAAGTCCCAGGAAAAGCAGTTGGCCTTTATGTTTGAGTTTGAAGATGGCATACCCGAAAATTATATTGGAGACCCGGTTCGGCTGTCGCAAATACTTACCAACCTGGTGAGTAATGCCATTAAGTTTACTGATGAAGGATTTGTAAAGCTCGTGATTTCCAGCAAAGAACGAACTTCTAATGAGGTACTGTTGAACATTCAGATTACAGATACGGGCATCGGTATACCTTCTGACAAGCTAAAATCCATATTTGAAAATTTCACCCAGGCAAGCAGCAGTGTCACGCGTCAGTTTGGCGGAACAGGTCTGGGGCTGGCAATTACCAAAAAACTGATCAACATGATGGGGTCAGATATTTGTGTGAGTAGCACACAGGGTGAAGGCTCTTGCTTTGAGTTTGATTTAAGCCTTCAAGTAGGAGAAGTAAAGACGCTGACAGAGGAACTAAAAGTCATCGGTGATGTGAAAGAAGAAAAGAAAAAGGGTGAAATATTTTTACTCATAGCGGAAGATAATTATGTAAACCAGGAAATTCTGGCCAAATTTTTGGATCGTTGGCAAATCCAGTATGAGTTTGCCTGGAATGGGCGGGAGGCATTGGAAATGGTCACTCGTAAGCAGTATAGCATGGTGCTGATGGATATTCAAATGCCCGAAATGGATGGGTATGAAGCTGCAAGGCACATTCGCAATATGGATGGAGAATATTATCAAAAAATACCTATCTACGCACTAACGGCTTCTGTACTGCTGGGGGTCCAAAAGAAGGCTATCAAAGCCGGTATGGATGGGTACATTAGCAAACCATTCGACCCGAACGATCTGTATGAAAAGATTCTAACCAAATCAATCAGGATTGCACGAAATCAGGAGCAAACCATCGATGTGTTTGATCTGGATGTAGTGACAAAAATTTCAGGAGGAGATGAAGACTTTGAGTATGACCTCACGGTGTATTATCGGGAGCTATTTGCCCATGCCCTGGGTGAAATTATATCTAGCACTGCCTCAGTCAGAGTAGAAAAATGTAAGGATTTACTCATTGCTAATGGTGCTGGTATCTATAGTGGACTCAACGAACTTTTGGAAAAACTAGTAGCTGACCCTGATGATAAGCGTCTTCTGGATCAGGTAGAACAAGAACTAAAAAAGTTTAAATGAGCAAAATTAGAAAAAGCTATCAGCGAGCAATGACTAGACTTCATCTGTTCACCACATCAACTCAACGAGTGCTCAATAATAAGACTTTATCGTCCTATACATTTGAGTAGTAACCAGAATATAGACAATGGCAAATTCCTTAGACGAGCTTAAATACGAACACTTCAAATCATCTACACAGATCATTGTGTCAGATGAGAAAGGAGTGGTGCAATCCTCGTGCAATACCTTGTCCAAAATAGACAAGGGTTATGAATTGTTTGCTGCCAATTCATTTTTGGATATACCCGGCCTAAAGAAAGACATTAAGTCTAAGGAACGAATAGTTCTTGGAGATATTAGTCTCGATTTTCTCGGGCACAATTCCATTTTCAGTGTATACATTTCTCGTAAGAAAATCGAAGGTAAGAGACAGATAGTCACTGTTATCGAAGACCGAAGAGAAATGCTATCCAGTGCATCTGATGAAGTGCTGGAAGCTTTTATTTCCAAAATCAAAACTCCGCTAAAGGTTCTCAGGGAGCTCGCTGAAGTAAGCTTGGAGACCCGCACGCGCATGAATGATCAAACCGAACCAGAGATTTCGCTGATCAACGCTTATATCGACAGGTTTTCACAGCAACTCAAAGAAAGAGATCATGTCTACAAGGAAGAGATACCCTTTAAAGTAGACCATATCAGTAAAGCAGTTAGTCTCTGTTTTGAGCACATGGCAAATCACAAAGGGGTGTCACTTGAAACTGAAAGTGATTTTGATAGCAAATTTTTGATTGGGGATCGACTGAAAGTACTCCATGGTATCCTACATGCTACCAGCCATTTATTGGATAACCAGGAGCAAGGCAAGATAACTGTTGGTTTTGGCTATCAGCCAGAAGAAGAAGAAATAAAGGTAACCTTTCGCGGCAATGTAATGCCCGAAGTATACAAAAGGCTTTACATGGACCTGAAGCTTGTAGGTGAATATGCGTCTATGGGAGACGAAGATTTGCTCACATTGACTTACAAAGGCAAGGCTGTGGCATACGAGCCAAAACTCAAGGAGCCAAGGAATAAAATCTCGAAAAATGAATTCCCGTATTTGTTTAGTATCACAGGGGATGATGAATCGTTGGTCATGGATATTTTGCGGACAATTCTAGATTCTATGCAGACGGAATTGGAAAATCTCAAAAAATCCTATGAAGAGCGCGACTGGAATCTGGTGGCTCGAATTACCCACAAGATGAAGCCTAATTTTCAAAACATAGAGCAAAAAGCACTCTCGCAAATGCTTCAGGATATGGAAGGTCTGGCTATCAATAACGATGAGAAAAATTTTGATAGTACCTTTAAGGAATTTGAAGAGCGTGCAACCAGCGCTCTCAACCGTCTCAACCAATACGAAATTTAATGACCAACAAAATCAGATGTTTAATTATTGATGATGACCCATCAGCCCGAGCTATCACTAAAAGCCTAATAGCACAAGATGATCGGCTAGAGTGTATCGGAGAGTGTGAGGGCTCTACCGAAGGTGCCCTATCAATTACCAAAAATAAGCCGGATTTAGTGTTTTTAGATCTAATGATGCCTGGCCTAGATGGGTATGAAGTCTTAGAGGTGATCGAGTATAACCCTAAAATTATTGTGGTGACAAGTAGTGAAGATTATAAGTCAGACACTTTGAGTCATTTAATTTCCGGTTATATTTATAAACCAGTGAAAAATCTGGAATTGTTTAAAGAAGCAGTTGACACTGCAATAAAAAAAGACTTAAATTAGAAGCTAATGGGTAAATACACTTGTATAGCTATCGACGATGATATAGTGGCGTTAAAGATTATTTCGTCACTAATAGAGAAAACACCTTTCCTGGACCTGGTAGGAACTTATCAAAACTCCGTAAAAGGCGCCAGTGCTATTTTGGAAGACAAGCCGGATATCGTTTTTTTGGATATTCAGATGCCGGATCTTTCAGGAATGGATATCCTTAAAAGCCTAAATGAAAAGCCTCAAATTATTTTGGTGACTTCTCAGGACGGATTTGCTGTAGAAGCCTTCGAATTTGATGTAGTAGATTATCTGCTGAAGCCAATAGAAAATTATGGCAGGTTCTTGAAGGCAGCAAATAAAGCCGTATCCGGGATAGAGGAAAAGTCTGGAGGCAAAGGGGATGCTCAAAACCTCTTTGTTAAATCTGATTCCTTATTGGTAAATCTGGATACCTCTGATATTCATTATGTGGAGGCCTATGGAGATTATATCAAAATCCATACACCGGAAAAAACGCACGTGGTTTACGGTAAACTAAAAGACACTGAAGCCAAGTTGCCAGACAAAGATTTTATTCGCGTTCACCGATCTTACATTGTGAGGATCGATAAGATTAAAAATATAGATCAAGGTAATTTACAGATAGGAGAGAAGATCATTCCTGTCAGTTCCTCTTATAGAGGTACATTATTGGAGCGGATAAAAACGCTTTAATTTCCACCCAAGATAACCCACCCACGGAATACGAAGTAGTCAGAAGCAGTTTGTTGTTTCTGACAACACTGTGATGATGTATTCCGATGAAAATAGACAATAAGTCTCTGTCCGGTAAGCTCTCCGAAGAGCTGATAAAAGAAGTCTCGCGACGGAAATACGCCGAGAAACTGCTTTCATTATTTGTAAAGCATGCGCCCGGTGCTATAGCGATGTTTGATAGAGATATGGTGTGTCTGGCGGCTAGCGATCGTTGGTATACAGCGTTCGACCTACAACGTGTAGACATTGCAGGCAAGCATTTTTATGATATCCTGCCTGAAGCCCGAGAAAAGAAAGACTGGGCAGCCTACCATCAGCGCGTACTAAACGGAGAAAAATTACACCAAAAAGAGGATCAGCTAAGACTTTCTGATGGTGAGACGGCCAAGCTGAGCTGGGAGATGATCCCCTGGCACAATCGCGATGGTCATATAGGAGGTGTAATCATTTCTATAGAAATACTCAAACCAGATATAGACCTCCAAAAAGACCTCAACAGAAACAAAGAACTGCTCCAAATGGCCCTGGATGTGAGCAATGTGGGCGTTTGGCATTGGACAGAGGAGGATAATAAACTAACCTGGAACGACCGTATGTATGCTATTTTCAACTGCGAAGGAAATAGCATATATAACGGTGATCAATTTTTTGATTTACTGGAAGAGCGTGACCGTAAACGCATGGCTACCTTGTTACAGCGTACTGTTCAGCAAGGGGGCGATTACACCACAGAATACCAGATCAAAGGCAATCGATTTGTAAAAGAATACGGAAAAGTATTTGATGAAGGAGGTCGCCTGAGAATGACCGGTATTTGTATGGACGTGACACAAGATCGCGCATCCATGAAACATAAAGTTGATCAGCAATACGCTTACCGATATGCCGTAGATCATTCACCTACAGCTACAGCGATTTTTGACAATAAAGGAAAGTGCGTACAGATAAATGCCGCTTTGAGCGAGCTCCTTGGCTTTGAAGAAAGTGATTGGGTAGGTGTAGACTATAAATCCATCATGCATCCTGAAGATGAAGACTTCTATTTGAGTGAAGTAAACAAACTCATATCAGGGGAGCGAAAGTTCATAGACAAACGTAAAAAGTGTATCACCAGAGGAGGGTACGAGATTGCAACTAAACTAACCATAGCTTTGGTACGTGACGCATCGAATAAGCCTCATCACTTTGTAGTGAGCCTCATTCCAGAGTCAAAGCAGATAAGGGAAAGTAATCGAGTATCCTTACCTCCACAAAAAAGATCGTTCGATATCCACCGGATAATCAGCGAATTCCCAAAAGAATATCACCACAAAATCAACCTACAAAAAACACCAATGGTTTTAGGTGATCAGCAGACACTAGAGAAAGTTTTCTATGCGCTGATCGATGCGCTAATTAGGCATTTGCCCCATTCAAATACCATCGAGGTGCTTGGTGATACCAATATTAGTCACGACATCATTTTTATAACCGCAATATCCGATAAGACCGGGGTTTCGGATCACAGATCAGAAAAGTCATTTATCGAGCTCCCTCCTGATCTAAAGATCGTAGTAGATCTTTGCGAAAGACTATTGTCAGGACAAGGCGGTAGTTTATATGCAGAATCACCCAACTCAGGAGGTTTGACTTTTACTGTTTTACTACCGCGCTACTGATCAAAGGATGAAGGAGATTAACATTATATATCTTGAGGACAACCCTGACGACATCTTTTTTGTTAAGCGCAGGCTTAAAGAAGCGGGAGTCAACTTCCAATTAAAAGAAATACCATCCGGTAAGGAGTTTGTAGATGAGCTTCAAAACATTCATCTCTTTGATGTAGTGCTCTCAGATTTTAACTTACCTGAATTCACAGGTGAGGAGGCATTATGGGCTGTAAGAAATGTGTCTGATATGCCCTTTATTTTTTTAACTGGTGCTCTGGGCGAAGAAAAAGCCGTGAGTCTCATGCGTAAAGGAGCCACAGACTTTTTGTTGAAAGATCACATGGACGCAGTGGCGAAAGTGATCTTAAGAGCCCTTCGAGAATATGAGATAAAACGCAAGGAAGAAGCTCGTGAACGAGAGCTGCGTGAAAAAACGCTAACCCTCAATACCTTGATGGAGAGCATGATGGATCATGTTTCGCTTAAAGACGTCAATAGCAGATACCTGGCGGTAAATACTTCTTATGGAGCATTTATGAATGCGGATCCGGATGAGCTGATTGGAAAAAAAGACCATGAGGTGGTAAATGATCCAGAACTGGTAAAGCGCTATGAAGAATCGGACAGGTATGTGTTGCGGTATCAAAAGCATATCATGGAAGAAATAGATATGACGTTTGACGGCAGGCGCATTATTTTAGAAACATTGAAAACCCCTCTGATAAACGACAAAGGAGAGACGCAGGGTATCGTTTGTGTGAGCAGAGACATTACAGCAAAAAAGGAGGCTGAAGAAGTGATTTATAAAAACGAATTACTACTTGATCAGTCTGAGACTTTCAATCAGTCGGGAAGCTTCTATTTGGATACAGCATCCATGCAAATGACTTGCAGTAAGAATTTTCGGAGGATTCTTGGTCTGGACGAACAAAGTTCTTCTGAAATTCCATTTGTGGCATTTCTGGATAAAATTCCTGTGTCGGAGCGAGACCTCATAGAGGACTCACTGACAATGGCTTTCAAGTTTCATAAAGAGTTGAGTTTGGAGCACCGACTTGCTGACCAGTATGGCAACGTTCTTAACCTGAGAACACAACTAAAGGCAGATACCACTACCGGTACAAATCGGTATGTGGGTATGGTGATGGATGTAACATCCGATAAGCAAGTAAACAATGCAGTTTTGCAGGCACAGGAAAATGAGCGTATGAAGGTGGCTGAGGATTTACACAACAGCCTAGGACAAAAGCTGGTTGCCCTGAAGATGTACATCAATGCATTTCAATCTAAACTGGATGATAAAGAAATGGTCGGAAAGGCTCAAACACTGATAGCCGATAGTTTGGATGAGGTGCGAGATATTTCCAGAAATCTGTCGCTCAAAATAATTGAGCACAATGGATTAAAAAGCTGTTTGAGGCATCTCCGTGACCTGTATCAGCAGGAATTTAAGTCAGAGTTGGTTATGGATTTTGATGATAACGATGTTTCTCTGGAAAATGCCGGTCATATCTACAGGATTGTCGAAGAAGCCATGTCTAACACGGCCAAATATGCCGAGTCAAATTGTTTTAAGCTCTCTGTGATCAAAGAACAACACTACCTGGATATAGACATATCTGATGATGGAGTAGGGTTTGACGTAAATGCTTTACCAATGGGAAATGGATTGAAAAACATCCAGGGAAGAGTCCGAAAAAGTAACGGCGTATTCTTTTTTAGTTCAGAACCGGGCAAGGGAACCTCTCTTAAAATAAGAATCCCGGTAAGAGAACAGATGGAAACTTCTGCCAGGGTACCATCAGGGCCAATAACCTGATTGGTTAAACTATTCCAGGGTATAAAGGTTATAAGCAGTATTAACCCTGCATCACCGAAAATACAGATCGTCAGGAAAAGCAATCGCTTGCACATCTGAAATTGAAATTGGCCATTTCCAGTCAACAAGAATTAGCCGCCAGTGAGCGTGAATCAACTGGCAGCTATCGAATGAATGGAATGTCTACCTGTCTCATGTTTTATTTTCGGTACTATGAACACAACAGCTACCCCTTTTCGAACTTTACTTTTTAGCGCTTTCATTTTGTTTGGGCTGGTGGTTTTTGCCCAGCAACAACCCATGTACACCCAATACATGTTCAATACACTTGCCGTAAACCCGGCGTATGCAGGAAGCCACGAATCCATTAGTGCAACAGCACTTTCCCGTATTCAATGGGTAGGAGTAGATGGAGCTCCCAATACCCATACATTTTCTATTCATTCTCCGGTACCGGGTAGAAAAATCGCCATAGGAGCAATGTTTTCTCACGACCAAATTGGTGTGTCTAAGCAGACGACAGCACAGCTATCCTATGCATATCGGATTCAGATGAAACGATCCACTCTGAGTTTGGGATTACAGGGTGGGATTCGGTCTAACCGGACAAACTACAATGAACTAGGTGTTAACGATACAAACCTGCAGGGCAGCGAGTTTGCAGTTAGGCCTAATTTTGGCGTTGGGGCATACTACTACACTGGTAGGTGTTATTTGGGCGTATCAGTGCCCACGGTGATCAAGAACAATTGGTCGAAGGCATCAGATGAAAACCAGGTGATAGGCACAGATATTCCACACTTTTTTATAACTGCTGGAATGCTCATAGATATTTCCCCTTTAGTGAAGATAAAGCCAAGCACTCTGATCAAATCCGTGCAGGGAGCACCTGTAGAAATAGACATCAATGCCAATGTTATTTTGGATGATAAAGTGTGGGTAGGACTTTCGTACAGGTCATTTGATGCATTGAGCATGATTCTCGAATTGCAGGTAAATCCACAGCTAAGATTTGGCTACGCTTATGATCTCACGGTGTCTGATTTAAGACAGGTCAACTCAGGTTCGCATGAGTTGATGCTCAATTACCGCTTCGTTTATGAGCGAACAAAAATTGTAACACCAAGGTATTTTTAGTGCTATAATTTGCTAGCTTGAAGAAAGACTATCACCGACGAATGACTAAAACTGGCGCAACGACATTTTTCAAAGCAACCGCTTTCTTATTGGTCGCGTTTCCTCTGATTTGGTTGGTCATTGACAGTTTTTTTCAAATAGCTATAGTAACAATCTCCCAATTTGAATTAGGGGCATTACTGCTTATCGGATTGCTGATGTATTTGAGCAAATCCAGGTGGTCAAGAAAGTTTACAGCACCGATGGCTTTATTGCTGGTGCTTGCTGCCATTTTTGTTTCTATCGGTTATAGCTCGTCTGAAAAGGTGCCGGGCCAGCCTGAAGAACCGGTAGTTGGTCAAATGATGGCTTTGGTTTATCTCATTTTTGGTGCTTCTTTTCTTTTGGTCAGAATCAGGTATCCGAGGTTTGTAGTGCCTGTGCAGTACGCCTTGCAGCTGATACTTCTTGTTCTGATCTACATGGCAGGTGAGTGGGCCTATGGGATCCCAGTTGAGCATTCGATTTTATACTCTTCCAGCCGCTCAATTTTTGGAGTCATCCTAATGATTTTAGCTACTGTAGCCTGTATTGCAGTATTGCCTTCGGTAGGCCTCTCTACCCTGTGGCACGGAAGCAAGCCTGGTAATGTGATCAGTAGAACGCTGATGTCGGTATTAGTGATACTCGCGATCGTGCTGGGGTATGTGCTTAGCAGGGTGTTAGATCTTCAGCTTTTAGCACCTAACATGGCTTTGCTAATCTTTGGTTTTTCGATTCTAACCTGTTGCTTTATTGTTGTTACGGTGGTGGCTTACTTTCTAAACCAGGCCTATGATGATCGGCAAAAAATAGAAGAACAGCTGACCAAAAGCAATGAAGATTTGGAGGCGCAAGTGGCGGCTCGCACGGCCGAACTGGAGCGAACAGTTCAATTACTTAAGGAAACTAATGAAGCCGCCAGTATCGGGTATTGGCAGATAGATTTGGACAGTCAAAAGGTGCATTGGTCTGATGGAACCCGCAAAGTATTTGGGTGGGGAGATGTACCTCTTCCTTCTTTTGAAAAGGCCCTGGAGTTTAATGCTGCAGCTCAAAATGCAGAAAAGATGAGAGTGCTGGTGAGAGATGCCATAGATCATGGTAATAGCTGGGAAGAAGAATTGCTCATAGAAACTCGTGAGGGAGAGAAGCGCTGGGTGCTCATCACATGCAAAGCCCTTAATAAAGATGCGAAATGCAAGGAGCTGAGAGGTACAGTACAGAACATTGATGATCGCAAACGAGCGGAAATTGAACTAACGGAAGAGCAGCAGTTTCTGCAATTGGTCATTGATAATATACCCGTGAATATTTATGTAAAAGATCTTGAATCTAGAAAAACGTTGGTAAATAAAGCGGAGCTAGAACTACTAGGTGTTAGTGATCCGGCCATGGTGATTGGAAAAAATGATTATGATCTCTACCCTAAAAGTTCAGCAGATATTTCCAGAGCAGAAGACCTGAGGATCATCAATGATCGTCAGGTGATGCGTGGACAGGAAACTTGTCTGCATCTAAATAATGGCGATGTTAGGTGGTTTCTATCGTCTAAAATACCGCTAATCATCAAAGACAATGTAAAAGGTATTTTGGGGGTAAGTGTAGATATCACCCAAAGAAAATTAGATGAAGAAAAGCTAACCAACTATGCGGTACTAGAAGCGAAGAGCAAAGAAATGGAGGAGTTGACTTACGTTACCTCACATGACCTGCGCGAGCCACTTCTGACAATCAAAAACTACACGCAGGCAATGGTGGAAGATTTTGGTGAGCAAATGAATGATGACGCCATTCGGTATTCTGAAGCGATCGATCGAGGAGTGGGAAGAATGGAAGAGCTGATAGGAGGTCTACTGGATTATTCTAGACTCAGTAGACCCAAAGCAATGCGTCCAGCTGATATGAACGAACTCGTTTCGGAGGTCTTATCAGATTTGCAGGCTCAAACTGAAGCAGTAGGTGCTAAAATTATTGTAGAAGACCTGCCGCAGGAGGTTTGGGGGTACACAGTGGAGATCAAGATGCTTTGGCAAAATTTGGTGGCTAATGCGTTGAAATTTAGAAGCCCGGAGAGAGTACCAGAAATAACTATAGGATATAAGAATCAGAATGGAGTGCCCCTATACTTTGTGAAAGATAATGGTATAGGTATTCCAAAAGAAAGCTACTTGCAGGTGTTTGTTATTTTTAGGCAGTTACACGAGCGGGGTAAGTATGAAGGTATTGGGATCGGACTTGCTCATTGCAAAAAAATAGCAGAGCTGCATAATGGAAAAATTTGGGTAGAGTCTGAGCTTGGTAGTGGGAGTTGTTTTTATTTCACATTAAACTCGTAGAAAGATGAGCGAAAAATTGAAGTGCATATTATTGGTAGATGATGATGATGATTGCAATTTTTTTCACAAACGATTAATAGCAAAATTGGACTGTGCAGAACATGTAGAAGTTTGTACAAATGGTATAGAAGCGCTGGAGTATCTGACCCAAAGAATGGAACGGGGCTACCCCAGGCCGGAATTGATATTTTTGGATATCAATATGCCTAAAATGAATGGGTGGGAGTTTCTCGAAAAATATAAAACATTAGACCCGGATCAGAAGGCTGAAATGCTAGTAGTAATGCTCACAACATCACTAAACCCTGACGATCGTTCGCGTGCAGATAGCAACGATGATGTGCATGCTTTTGCCAATAAATATCTCGATAAATCTAAGCTGCAATTAATCCTGGAAAAGAATTTCCCTCAGCTATTTAGTGAATAGTAGAATACGACTCTTCACACTCACTAATCAAGCGAAAAGTGTACTTTTGTAGGAATTGATTACCAGCCGTTTATGAAGTATATACTGACGGGATGCATGGTTGTATTTACATTGTTGGCTCATGCTCAGCGCTTTGGAGCGTCACAAGACGTGATAGAAGTGGGAGAGTCGATGAAGGATTACATTAAAGAGCATCACATCGAAGAAATTGAAAATATTGTTCACAGGTTTACCGAATCACGGGTTTTTTTAGAGTATCTCTTGGAGCAGGGACATCATATCCCATCAGACTCAATAAAATTGCGAAGAAGAGATGTGAGAGTTGGGGATGATGTAGATGTCTATGTCAAGCATTTTACCGACCACCAAAACTTCACCATGCTTATGGTGCCAGTGGATATTTATCCGCTTACCATTTATGATACTTTACTTTTTTCGGTTTTAGAAGTAAGTGATGCCTGGCTTCAAGACAAATATTACTATCACGATATTTCGGATGAATCAGTAAAGGCGGAACTGCTCGCCACAGAAAACCACAACCTTATCACCCAGCACATGTTTGATCAGGTAATGGCTGAGCGAAGACAAATAAGCGCAGAAGTAGAAGTGAAACTCCATGAAAGCTATATTTCTACCAACACCATCCATCTAAACACGCATGATTTGGATAAAGATGAACGGAAAGAAGTACTTAAGCATTGGAGCCTGATGAAGCGACTTTTCACCCATAATCTGGATATGAATGTAGAAATGAATATCTATATTTTCGGCTTTGATGACATGAGAATCATTCACTATCTGGATGGCGAAGAGATTGACTATCGCATTACTCCGCGTAATATTTTCACCAGACACCATTTTTTAGAAGAATAACCGATTTGGCAATGGCGTGTGTGACAGGTAAGAAAGCATATCCAACGAAAGAACGAGCATTGGAAGCTTTGGTAGACCAGAGGGGGAGGTTTGAGTATAGGTCCAACAGTGGTCCTATAAACGTATACCACTGCGATGACTGTGGGGAATGGCACTTTACTTCTAAAGGGGACATGCATGAATACCTCCAGTCAGCAGACATTCAGAAACGTATTGCTGACCAGAGAGAAGCTGAATATTGGGAGCGAAAGCTACGCTAGATTATTTTTCTACCACTTCATTGAGTGGCTTCAGGTTGCTAGGAATTTGCTCTTCAGGATTGTAAGGGAATACCTCCAGGAAGTTGGTGAGTGTAATGGAAGGAATCTCATAAGGTACAAGCATCGAATTGAGGTGCTCCTCTATGCGCTCGTATGCTTGCTTTACATCATCTGCACTCACCAGTATATAGGTGTTGATTTTTACTTCCTTATCACTGTCGCCATCTACCGTGGCATATACTACTTTACTTTTATACCATTTTTCCGAGTCTTCGTGATGGATTACTTCCGCAATATTCGTTTTGGTGATGGCCGTTACCGTAAACTCACCTCTAATATCGCGCTCACAAATCTCATAAAGTCTGGATTCAGCATCAGTATAGGACACTGCGTCTAACAAGAATGCTTCTGTAACTTGTTTGAGCATTCCATCGTCGAGTTCTTTATTGTGTTTTACTTTACAAGAATACCAGATCTTCATTTGTTGTAGTTTTGAATTTTTAACATGATGGCCTGCAAAGATATAGGGCCAGTGCTCAAGCGGAAAATTAATTCCGTGCAAACAATCATATATTTGTAGTGCTATTGATTACCCCATTTTGATCAATAGGACTTAATGAATCAGAAAGAAAACAACATGACCCAAGACACCCCAAAAATCCTGTGGACCCCAGGTCAGGATTTGATCAAAAATAGTAATCTCACAAGTTATATTGCATGGCTTCAGGAGGCCAAAAGTTTACACTTCTCCAACTATGATGAGTTGTGGAAATGGTCCGTAGATGAGGTGGATGCATTTTGGGAGTCTATCTATGAATACTTTGAGGTGATAGACCATGGTAAGTATAACCAGGTGACTTCCGGGGGGCACATGCCCGGTGTACGTTGGTTCGAAGGAAGTGAGATCAATTACGCTGAGCATATTTTTCGACATGCTGCTGATGGTCCAGCGATTATCTTTCAGCGGGAAGGAGAAGATCCTGTCGAAGTTTCGTGGG
The DNA here is from genome assembly GCF_003386095.1 of Marinoscillum furvescens DSM 4134. GTDB lineage: Bacteria > Bacteroidota > Bacteroidia > Cytophagales > Cyclobacteriaceae > Marinoscillum > Marinoscillum furvescens. The sequence goes on from NZ_QREG01000012.1 coordinate 57,006, forward strand.
ACGAACTAAAGCAAAAAACAGCGGCATTTGCTGAATACCTTTTGGCTCAGGGAGTTGAGAAAGGGGACCGGGTAGTAGGGTATATTCCCAATATCCCAGAAGCTACCATTGCCTTTTTAGCTACCTGTTCCATTGGAGCCGTTTGGTCGAGTTGTTCCCCAGATTTTGGTGCCAGTAGTGTGGTGGATCGTTTCTTGCAAATAGCTCCCAAAGTATTCGTAACCGTAGACGGCTATCAATATGGAGGCAAGATGTTTGACCGCACTGCTGTGGTAGAAGAAGTAATCAATCAACTGCCTTCCGTGAAGGCAGTGGTAGAGATTCCATACCTAACCAGCGATAAGAAGCTCGCAACAAGTGACTTATGGGAGGCTTGTGTGTCCAATGATTCGTCAAAATTGACTTTCACACCTGTGCCATTTTCGCATCCTATCTGGGTGCTTTATTCATCGGGCACTACCGGTCAACCCAAAGCTATTACACATAGCCAGGGAGGAGTTTTGCTAGAACACCTAAAATATGTGTCGTTTCATAACGATGTGCGCGCAGGAGAGCGCTATTTCTGGTATACTACCACAGGTTGGATGATGTGGAATTTTGTTCAGGCTACCTTACTCTGCGGAGCCACCATTGTTTTATATGATGGAAGTCCGGGCTTTCCGGATATTAAGTCGTTGTGGAAAATGGCCGCCGACCTGCGTGTCAATCACTTTGGGACCAGTGCTCCATTTATTGTGGCATGTATGAAAGCTAAAGTTGATCCAGCAAGCGAATTTGACTTAGAGGCCCTTAGGTCTATTAGTAGCACAGGTTCGCCTTTACCTCCGGAGGGCTTTAGCTGGGTTTATGACCATGTGAAGAAAGATGTTTGGTTGTGCTCTATGAGTGGCGGTACAGATGTTTGCTCAGCATTTGTAGGAGGGTGCCCGGTGGTGCCACTTTACGAAGGAGAAATACAACGTAGGGCTTTGGGCTGTGCGATGTATGCCTTTGATGAAAAAGGAACCCCTCAAATCAATAGCGTAGGGGAAATGGTGGTAACAAAACCTATGCCTTCAATGCCCATATATTTCTGGAATGATACGGATCAGGAAAGGTATAAAGAAAGCTACTTTGAGATGTTTCCACATGTGTGGAGACATGGTGACTGGCTTGAGATAACGGATCGTAATACGTTGATCATCAAAGGGAGATCAGATGCTACACTTAACCGACATGGAATCCGAATAGGGACTGCCGAAATCTATCAGTCAATGAGTAAGGTGGAAGCCATTCAGGATAGTTTGGTAGTTAATCTAGAGCTTGATGGTGGACACCATTACATGCCCTTATTTGTAGTGATGAAAGCTGGCTACTCTCTTTCGGAAAGCGTGAAAAAGCAAATTGCTCAGCAGCTAAAGGCCGATTATACCTCCAGACATGTACCAGACGAAGTGATAGAAGTAACTGAGATTCCTCTGACAATAAGTGGAAAAAAAATGGAAGCCCCGGTGAAAAAGATACTGATGGGACATTCGGCAGCTTCTTCTGCCAATTTGGGGGCCATGAAAAACCCTCATAGTTTACAAGTGTTTGAAAACTTCTATACGGAGAAATTAAAAGCCCATTAGTCGATTTTTTGACTAAACGCAGGAAAAAAATGCCTTCTATACAGTAGTTTGCAGGCGTAGCAATAGACCAACCCACACCGCTAAGCTATGTATGACAAGAGTATAATTAAAGTAGGCTTGCTATGCTTGCTCACATGTATAGCCACTCTAAAGGCATTCTCAATAGGCCTGGTTGATCAGGATACTTTATCCGTAATGGATCGCATCGAGGGTTACAGTGAACGTGCCTGGAAGCTCCGAGACAAACGGCCTGATTCATCGCTCTTTTATGCCAATAAAGCCCTCAACCTTGCAAAAGGTCATGGTTATGAAGATCTAGAAATTCAAGCCATCAACTATATTGGTGTAGCATATCGAAACCTGAGTAATTATTCGAAAGCCTTCGAAAAGTATTTGGAAGCGCTACGTCTCTCAGAAGAGCGTGGCAATCAAGAGCAAAGGGGATATTCGCTCATCAACCTGGGGAATCTGTACCTCTACCAAACCAATTTTCATGGAGCTATCAAATACTTCATTCAAGCGCTAGATCAGGCCCAGTCTCTTGCTAATCAGCGTATGGTGGCCTATTGTTTTACCAATCTGGGGCGATCGTACAAAGGCATAAATGAATACGGGCAGGCAGAACTGTACTTCAAGCAAGCTATTGAGATCAGAAAAAAACAAGAGGATCTATATGGACAACTATCGGCAGAAATGGAACTGGCAGAAGTATACTTATTGCAGGGAAATTTGGATAAGGCTGAGAATTATCATTTAGCCCTGGCAGTTAATATAGAGCCAACAGGTAATCCACGCATGCTGGGAATGGTGTACAACAATGTGGCACGTGTATACCTTTCTAAGGGTGAGCTGGTGTCTGCTAAGCACTTTGCTCAAAAGGCAATAAATATCACGAACGATATTACCACGCGTTATGAAGAAAAGAATGTGTTGGAAACGCTGAGCAGAATTTATGCTTCAGGAGAAGACTACAAAAACGCCTTTCAGTATCACGTGCGCTATGCTGAGCTCAATCAGCAGTTGTTCAGCGAAGAAAACATCCGAAAGATAGAGCAGCTAAAGGGGCAATACGAAATGGAGCAGCAAGAGGCCGAAACCGAATTTCTACGTAAGCAGCGCGCTCTCAATGAGCTCATTATCAGTCGTCAAAAAGTCATTATCTGGCTGTCTACTATAGGTATTGTTTTACTGTTTTTGATTGCAGTGCTGTCTATTCGGGCGTACCTGATCAAAAAGCGGTTGAGTCAAAAGATCAGCAAACAAAAAACGGAAATAGAAAAGGATAAAACGATCATAGAAGGCCAGTCACAAAAGCTAAAAGAACTCGATGCAGCTAAGTCTAGATTCTTTGCAAATGTATCGCATGATTTGCGGTCTCCACTTAGTCTTATCATGGGGAACTTGGAGATGCTGCAGGATGATGAACAGTCTGTAATAGGTCCCAATGGCCAAAAGAACCTGGAAATAGGATATAAAAACTGTAAACGCTTGCTGTACCTGACTGATGAGATCAATGACCTGACACGCCTGGAAGAAGGGAAAATCAGTCTTAAAAAGGAGGCCATCAGTGTGAAGCCATTTATTCAAATGCTCACGGATATGTTTGTTGGGACGGCTGAGTATAAAGGTGTCAACTTACGATATTCAGACCAAACAGAGGTGGTGGATTGCTTTGAAATCGACCCTCGTCAGTTCGAGAAAGTGTTTTATAATCTGGTGTCGAATGCCATCCGACATACCGCGAAAGGGGACAGTATAAACATCTCTACACAGTCCATAGATGAACGTGTAGTGCTTGAAATTTCAGATACAGGAGAAGGTATACCTTCAGACAGCCTTCCTCATGTATTTGATCGGTTTTATCAGTCCAAAAGCAATGAATACAAAGCCCGCGAAGGGTTGGGTATAGGACTGGCTCTGGTTAAAGAGCTTGTGGAGCTACATGGTGGTTCTATAGAGGTTTCGAGTATAAAGGGCAAAGGGACCACCTTTACTGTAGCCATGCCGAAGGTTCAAGCTGCTGGAGGGGGCTCAGCTGCCGGTCGGTCTTTTAGCTATGTGTCCGAACGTAAAGCTTTGTATGACGATATAGACCGGGAAGCCAGTGCTGGAGTAAGTATTCCGGATATTGGCGATAAGAAGTCCATTTTGATAGTGGATGATCACCCGGAAATTCGGTATCACTTACGACAAATATTAGAAGATGATTACCACATAGTAGAAGCAGCTCACGGCCTGGAAGCTTTGGAACTACTTAAAACGAATGATATTCAATTGATTCTGTCAGATCTGATGATGCCCTGGATGGACGGATTCGAATTGATCAATGAAATAAAATCTACTCCAGATTATAGCAATATTCCTATCCTGGTGGTTTCTGCTCGTATTTCGGATACTGATCAGGAGCGCGTACTGTATCAGGGCATAAATGACTATTTGCAAAAGCCTTTTCAAAAAAAGGAATTGCTTTTAAGGATCACGAATCTAATCAACCAGACCCGACATCAACCGCAGGATGTTTTTGCTGAGCTTTTTGATAAAAACAAACTCGATACAGTAGAAAAGGATATCATGATACGTTTGGAGCAAGTGGTGATGGAGAAGATTGCCGATGAACATCTTTCTGTTTACCAACTTGCAGATGCCATGGCAGCCAGTGAACGTCAGGTATACAGACTAGTCAAAAAACTTACAGGACTAACACCCTTTGAATATGTGACCGAAGTACGGATGAAATACGTGGATTACCTGATTCGTAAAAAGAAAGTAAAAAACCCTACAGCTGCCGCAAGGAGTATAGGGTCAAAGAATGTTACGGCATTTAGCCGTCAATATGAAAAACGTTTTGGCAAAAAACCTGCAGAGCTCTTAAACTCCGACAGCTGAGTCTACAAATGACCTGGATTCTGAGGCGATCTCTGCAAGTTGGGCCTGATAAAAAGACTCAAAGTAGCTGCTTCTAAGGCTGGGATTGCCTACAAAAACATCCTGATTTGTTGGAAACTGGCTGTTTTGGTTTTGGTTAAGCATTTTAGCCAAACCATTCGAGATTTTATTTTTTCTGTTTTCCATTTTCCTGCCTTACTTAGTAATAAATAAATTTTTCGTTGGCTTTAATGCCTTCAGGTCGCTTTTTTGCTAGCTTTAATCCAACCATGGCCAGTGCACCTACTAAAAAGAATAAGACTAATTTTCTGATCATACACCGTTAAGGCAATCAGAATGGTAGGGACCCCTAAAAAGATTCAAAAAAATTATTCGGATATATTGGTTTCGACAGTTCGAACAGATGCCGCACCCCAAAAGCCCAGCACTTCTTCATCAACATTTTCAAAAGATAGATTGCCAGGTATGGGGCCGGGCGATACTGCAGACACCGTGCCTATTGTGGTTGTCTGGGCCTTAAGAAGCTCAAGATAGCGGTACCCTGAAGCAGAAATTTGGAGCAGTTCAATTTTTATGTCATCGCCAAGACTATAATCAAACGAGTTGAATTCATTTTGATAACTCTTTCCATTAATAAACCGGTCATTGAGTAGCACAATATGTCTTGGTTCATTGAAAAGAGTATCGTTTTTATAAAGCTTCCATCGGTAATAGTCTTGGCTTTGATCGTTATCAGATGTAAACACTACAGGGTAATAAACGATCTCAGGCTCGTCGGTGGTTTCAGATATGCGCTCATAGGAAGTATAAGTCAGGCTATCGATAGCAGGGGCAGATTTCATTACTTGTGGTTCGGAAAGAATACGTCTGCCATCACTCAGCAAAATCTCTAAGGTGTAGCTGATGCCGTGCTTCCCGCTAAACGATCGCGTCGACTGGTAACGCCCATCTTTTGTATGCACGAACAGGTAAGAATCATTGATATTGCTGATGACTTTCACAGATAGGGCGTCATTTACAGATGGAGGAGTCGTTTGTACAGCGAAACCTACGGACTGTGTGATTCTGATTTCTTGCAAAGTGTCCTGATCGATAAGCCAACCTTCTACTACTATTCTGGATGGAGATTCGCCCAGATCAACTTCATTGATAGAACATCCATAAAGTGCCATCATACTTAATATTACAATTGCTATGGAGGTTGATACTTTCATAGCTTAAAGTGATAAGTGATAGCAGGAATTACAGAATCAAAAATAGAGTAGGGCGTAACCGATGTATTTCCCGAAGATTCATTTTCATCAAAAATATAGGAGTACACATTGTCACGACCATAAACATTGTAAACCACCAGTGTCCAGTAGTCTCGCCATTTCTTCGGGCTTCCATCTTTTTTTACCGTTCTACCTTCCCATTTGATGGACAAATCCAGACGATGGTAATCGGGTAGTCTGTTGTTGTTTCGTTTGCCAAAAAGTGGAATTACATTGCCTTCATAATAGTATTTGCCTTCAGGTAGCGTATACGGTCTTCCTGAGTTGTAATTGAAGCTAAATGAGCCACTGAGCCGAGGGGTAAACTGATATATATTGACCAGAGAAATGTCATGTCTTCTGTCATGGTCTGCTGGGAAATAATCACCATTGTTAATCGTACTTTCTTCAAACGGCCCGGCCACCTGCACTTCACTTCTGGACAGGGTATAACTCAACCATCCCGTGTATCGACCTTTGTTTTTCTTTATAAAAAGCTCCATTCCGTAAGCTCTACCTGTTCCATTGAGTAGTTCAGTTTCAGGGTTTTCATTGAAAAGTAAATCAGCCCCATTTTTATAGGCGATAAGGTCGGATATTTGTTTGTAATATATGTCCAGGTAGGATTCCCATACATTTTCTTTGAAGTTTTTATAATAACCCAACGAATAGTGGTTGGAAACCGTGGGTGCAATGTGCGTGTCACTGAGTTTCCAGATGTCCGTCGGAGACGGAGTGATGGTGTTAGAAATTAAGTGTAAGTATTGAATATTCTTGGAATAACTTGCTTTGAGAGTAGAGGTTTCATTGACGCGGAAGGCAGCGGAGACTCGCGGTTCGAACCCAAAGTAAGACTGGGCTACCTTCCCTTGATCGTAGGATATGGTATCTACAATATTTTCATCGTTTCTTGGTTTGTTAGCTGCGTATAGGTAGACCTCTTCAGGTCCAATTGTATGCAGTGAAGAGAAGCGAAACCCGTAAAGTAGCTTTAGCCTCGAAAAAAGTTGGGTTTCGTGGCTGGCATAAAGCGCGGTTTCCAGTCCATGCTCTGTATCTAGTAGGAGGGAATCTGACGAGGAATCTTCATCAAACGGAATGCGGTCTCCGGGTTTTAATCGATGCAAGATCAGGTTGCCACCAAATTCAAAGTGCTGGTTCGGTGAAAGTGTAAAGCTCCAGTCTGATTTGAGTGTGTAGTCAATTATTCGAGAGTTGCCTACAAAACTAGCCGCCTCACGAGGTTGGGTAATTCTGTAATTGTACTGACTCACAATCGCTGAAAAATTGGTGAAAAGTCTTGGCGTATGCAGGTGATTCCAGCGCAATGAGAAATTACGGTTTCCCCAGTTTCTAACAGTTTCAAAGGTGTTTTGGCTACGGTCGTTGCCAAAGTATCCTGATGCGTAGAAGGTATTTCGCTTGTTGAATTTCCAATTTATTTTAGCATTGACATCCTGAAAGCTGGACCGATTGCCGTCATCCAGTGAAATGTTGAATAAGGATTGTCTGCCCGAAAGGATAAACGAGCTTTCTTCTTTTTTGATGGGCCCCTCGGCAATGAATCGGGCAGATACTAACCCGATACCACCAGTAATGTGATAGTTCTGATCATCGCCTTCCTTTTGGTGTACAGTGATTACCGATGATGCTCTGCCTCCGTAGGATGGGGGGACAAAACCTTTCATGATTTCTACATTATTGACTGCTTCTGGGTTAAAGACAGATATCAAACCAAATAAATGATTGGGATTGTATACGGTAGCCTCGTCTAGAAGTATGAGGTTCTGATCCACACCACCGCCTCGTATATTCAACCCATTAGCATCTTCGCCCAGAGTGTTGATGCCCGGAAGGAGCGCAGCACCCTGTAAGATGTCTACCTCGCCTAAAAAGTATGGAATTTGACCTTTGGTGCTCAAGTCCATGGTGTTGATACCAGGTATGATACTTTCTACATTAAAATCGGGTTCTTTGGCTGATACGATTACTTCGGTAAGCTGCTCCGTCATGGGCTGCAAATCGAAGTTTAGGTTTAAGTTTTGGGCAAGGCGAATGGTATCCAATTGGCGCTTAAAGCCTATAAATGATACGCCTATTACGTGTGTACCTTCTTCCAATGTGAGCGAATAGTGTCCATAGTTATTGGTGATGCTGCCGGAAGTAGTGCCTACTTTCTGTATGCTTGCACCGATCAACACTTCGCCGTTTTCTGCATCTCGGACGATCCCTTGCAGGGTAAATGTCCTGGGTGGTTTGTAGGTTAAAGTGATCGTTTCACTTACCTGGTGGTGGTAAACTCTATGTGACTTGAGTAGTTGCAATACCTCATTTAGTGAAATAGGTGAATGAGGTATGGTGACCTTTATACGAGGGAGCTTGTCTGTGCTATAAGCAAGTTTAATGTTTTGTGCGGCTAATTGAGACAGGAGTTCGGGTAGAGGGTAATCAGCAGGGGGAATATGTAGATCATCCACTTTCTGACCGTGGGTCAATGAAGACCACATCATCAGCAGAAATGCAATCAAATATGTGAATGGTAGTTTTAACAGCATGCGAACAAATTCCCCGCGTCATCCAAGAAACTTGTCGCAAAAATAGTTGGGTTTAGTTACAACCTCTCCCTGAAAGCTTTATAAGATCACCCTTCTTTTTAGCTTTTACCTGTAGAATCGATTGGAGGGTTGTCAATACCTCGTCGAAAGAGGCGTTTTCAAACTTGGCAGTTACTTTGCAGTTTAGAATGGATTTGCTACTTGTAAATTTCACCTTGTAGTAACGCTCCAATTGAGGGAGTGCCTGCTTTAAGTGTTCATTGCTAAACTTGAAATGTCCTGTTCGCCAGGCCAGTGCGTTTGGATTGTATGTGTAGAACTTTCTTACTTCATTTCCATTTGCCAGCGCACGTTCGCCAGCAATCAGTTCCGTCTGAGATTCGCCAGAAGAGACTGAGACTTTTCCAGAGCTTACCATTACATCCAGTGTTTTCCCAGATTTGACATTAAACTGAGTTCCTAGGACTTCTATTTTTCCCTGTTTCGTAGTTACGATAAATGGTTTGTCAGATTTGGTAACAGCGAAAAATGCCTCTCCTGTGAGAAATATCGCGCGAGTTTCATCAAACGTCTCAGGGTATGAAACTTTGGCATTTGCAGCAAGTGTAATGGTGGATTGATCGGGGAGTGTCAAGATCTCACCATCTTTACTTGCAACAATTTCGAGCTCATTTGCGGAATTGTAGACGTTTTCGTAAGTCACCCAGGCCAGTCCTATAGCTAGTACCAGCATGGCCGCTATTCTGAACACCTTAGGCCATACGGAGGCTGGTTTCAGTTTTGCATCTACTTTTTTCCAGGCCTTTTCAATATTTACCGGGCAGTCATATGCGGTCAGCTCCTGAAATGTCTCATAATCCTTATCAGGATGAGTATTTCCATTTGCTTGTTGATGATAGTTGTCTGTCCAGTTTTTATTCATGGTAGTAGTAAGGCAATGCGTAAGTAGCGTACCCCTAAATGAACTGAAAAAATATGTGGGATTTTTCACATATTAATTTGAATATATTCATAACCCGTGATTTTTCAATTCTTCATTAAGGCTTTCTTTTAACTTCCGGAGAGCAATGGTCATTTGGTTTTCCACGGTCTTAGTTGAGATCTCGAGTTCCTCGGCTATTTCAGCATATGTAAGCCCTCCATATCGGCTCAATACGAAAATGCTTTTACATTTCTTCGGTAGCTGATCTATGGCAAGCTGAATTTTACGTTTTAATGCTCCAGACTCATCCTCAGGCATTTCTGTGGTCATCGCGCTTACACCTTCCAGGTCTGTGGTAGCTTGTTGTTTGGGGAGCTCCAGACGAATGTAATTGATGCATTTGTTTTTCACAGAAGACATTAAGTAGGCTTTCAGGCTCCCTTTTAGAGCTATTTTATGTCGCTTTTCCCAGATGTAAATAAAGGCTTCCTGAGCAATTTCTTCGCCTATTGTTTGATTTCTAACGATACTCGTAGCAAACCGGGTGAGCTCGGCGTAGTAGGAGCGAAACACCACTTCAAATGACTGATAATCGTCATTCTTAATTTGATCAAAAAGTGTGGCATCATCCTGCTTTGTCATTAGTTTGCTTGCGGAGAGTAAGTGGACTGTAATGTGCGCAAAAACAGATACAAAGATGGGTTGAACACGTCATGATAAAAAAGGTTGGATGACGTAATGCCTACGACCAGCTGCTGGTCCGGTACCAGGTATAGACTGTACCCGCTTATACTGGTTTGAAAGTATATCTTTTGAGAGCTCTGAGTGTTTTCTTCTATAAATTGATCTGAAAAAACTTTCCAACCTAAACCATTTCCATAGTACTGATTGGTAAGCCTTGCCGGAGTGACCACTTCCAGCGCCCAATCTCTGCTGATTATTCGTTGTTTGTTTAGCCACCGGCCTTCATTAAGGACCAAAAATCCAATACGGGTATAGTCTAATGTGCTCAGGTATAGTCCGTCGGAGGCATTGAGTAAACCGGAATGACTTTTCTCCCACTCAAAATGCTGAATTCCGAGAGGGTGCAGGAGCCTCTCGCTGATATAGTCGGTAAGGTCTCTATCAATCAGTAAGTTTTGTAGGATTTTAGCAACTACCATTGCCGTGCCACTATTTGGGACGGTGCGCAGGCCTGGCTGTGCCTCCAGTGGCTGTCTCAGTACATACCCTGGCCAATCAGTGGTGCGTTTCATCGAAGAAATGTCACTGCTATTTCCTGGGGCGTAAACTGATGGTTCGGCCCAGGCTAGTCCCGACTTGTTTTCCAAAAGATGCCTGATTGTGATTTTCCGTTTATCTGGATTTTCATCAAAAATATCAGTGTACTCGGGAAGGTGAGTATATATGGGGTCATCCAGGGAGCAAAGCCCTTCAGTAATAAAAAAGTCTAAAGCCAAGATGATTACGCCGTAGGTAGCATTTCCAATGGGGCGTAAGGTGTGGCGCGTGTGATCACCGTAATAGTTCTCAAAAAAAAGCTGCTGGTCTTTTACCATAAGTACTCCAGTGATGTCATTGTAGACTTTTTCACTGATGGCTTTGTCTAGCTCATAAAGCGTTTCAGATTGAAAATTTACAGACTCTGGCGAAGCGTATTCCCAGATGGGATCAAGGTCTGATATTTCTTCACCAGTATAGCAAGCCGTAATACATACAAGCATCGATATGACTGCCAGGTTTTTCATTTTACCAACACTAACATTAAGCCCAGGCTTGCAGTAAAACCAGTTAGATCGTTATTTTGAACGTTTACCATTTCTAAATTATTCATGTACCGATATCCTATCCCTGTGCATACATTTATCCCGCGAATGGGCTTGTAGTAGACTAAAAGTTGCGGGTGAACTGTCCAAAACCTGTCGCGCTCAAACACCTGCTGGCTGTCCTGACGCTTCCAGGTAGCGTCACCAAACCCTATGTTGAGTTGACCATTGATGTCTACTGATTTGGTACGAAAAAATGGTCCGTTGAGATATCCTCCACCATACTCGTAAGTAAACGTAAATTCGTTTGGGAAGATGAGTGTTCGGTTCACTTCACCATTAAATTGGTGCCTAAAAAAACCTCCGGTGATGCCTTTGAAGGCAATACCCATCCAGAATTCGCTGGATAGTCTGTATTGTTGCATGGATGGACTCATCATCACTTGCATGCCAAGTTTTATACCCAGAGACTCAGGTACATCATCTAGCCAACTCAGCGTGTCAGTGGCATGAGTCAGGCTATCGGTGTCCTGAGCGTTCGTTAGCTGGTAAGCTAAAAGTCCCAGAACGATAAGAACAATGCGAAGACAAGAGGTCATTTCGTAAACTTACACCAAAGCCAAGAATTTTCACCTCTTCGTGCAACCTTGTTAATTTCACTGGGTCCTTAGGGTGAACCTAACAAAAAATTGGAAGAGCAAACCGTAAACATTCACGATGACATTATCAACCGCTGCATTGAAGGTGATGAAGTAGCTCAGTTTGAGCTGTACAGGCTTTATAGCAAGGCTATGTACAATACAGCTTTACGAATATGTGGTGCTTCGAGTGATGCCGAGGATGTTTTGCAGGAAGCTTTTGTGAGCGCATTCGATCGACTGCATACTTACCGGAGAGAGGCAGCCTTTGGTGCCTGGCTCAAACGTATCGTCATCAACAAGGCCCTCAATCATTTGCGTACTCAGCAAAAGTATGCAATGATGATGGAGGACACTCATGAGCACCTGGAAGTTGCTGAAAGTACAGATGAACTAACGGAATTACAGGTACAACACGTCAAAGATGCACTCTTTCAATTGCCAGTAGGGTTTCGGACCGTTCTTTCGCTGTATCTACTAGAAGGCTATGACCATCGAGAAATTAGTGAGATTTTGGGAATAGCCGAGTCTACTAGCAAGACACAGTACAAGCGTGCTAAAGAGCGGTTAAAAGATGTTTTACGATCAAAGTTGAATTATGGGTGAACTAGAGAATTGGGTTAGGAAAAACCGCTCTGCTTTTGATAGTGAGGAGCCCTCTCAAGAGGTGTGGCGAGCTATTCAGGCAAGAAACCGACAAAAAGTCAACTGGTGGCTCTATGGCTGGAAGTCTGCAGCGGTTCTGCTGCTATTGTGTACCTGCTATTTGTTATACGAGCGGCAGTTGGACTCTTCGACTTCTTCAGCTCAAGAAGGTCAGCAGGCCTGGGTTCATCAGCCAGTTGAGGCGTACTACACAGAATTGATTTCATCAAAAACCGCAGCAGTAGTAGGTCATGGTGATCAAAAACTCACACGAGAATTTTTATTGGAAATTAATCGCCTGGAAAAGCAATACAAAGAATTACAGCGTGCCTATCACTATCAAAATGAAGCTGACAGGCTGGAAAACGCCATGATTCAAAACCTCAGGTTGCGATTGGAGCTGCTAGATAGGCAATTGCATATTTTGGAAACTCAAAAGGAAAAGAGAAATGAAAAAGCAATACATAGTTAGTGTCATACTGCTCATGGTCACTAGTATGACAATGCTTGCTTCGGCACTAGACGAACGTAGCAAGCGTATCAACAAGACGTTTACAGTTCGCCCAAATACCACGGTGGAAGTGACCAACCGATATGGGAAAATTCATGTGAATGTATGGAATAAGCCAACTTGTGAAGTTAAAGTGGAAGTAGTAGTGGAAGGACGCAGTGCTCAGCGTGCGAAAGAATTGCTGGACCAGATTGATGTGGAATTCGATGAGGGAGACGCTTATCTTGAAATGAAAACCGAATATGATGGGGTAAACACCAAACGGAATGAGAATTTTGAGGTCAATTATACCATTAATCTGCCGGCTAATAACCCTTTAGAAATTGAAAATCACTTTGGAGATGTCTACCTGGATAGCCGCACGGGTATCACGGAAGTGTTGCTTAAATATGGTCAAATAAAAGCCGGAGATTTTACAGGATTTTTGGATTTGACTCTGGAGTTTGGAGGAGGGTCTATAGGCAACCTGTCCAGTGCCGAGCTCAAAGTGAAATATTCTGAGTTACGCATAGCGTCAGCTCAAGACCTGGATTTTGAACAACAATTCTCAGATATTAAGCTGGATGCTGTCAATGAACTCGAGATGGAAAGCAAGTATGGAGATGTGGAGCTTGGTGTTGTTGGGCGGGCAGAAATTGATGCTCAATTCTCAGGGTTTACAATTGACGAGTTGAAGGACTATATGGATATGACGGCCAGCTATGTGTCCGGGTTTAAGATAAATAAGGTGAGTTCAGCTTTTTCGGAGATAGACATTTCGGGTAAGTTTAGTGACTATACCCTGGTGTTTCCAGAAAAAGTGGCGGCTGATCTAGAGGCGAGGTTTAGTTTCTCAGACCTACGTATGGATAGAGATGATGCTGATGTATACTACCGTGAAAAGGACACCAACCGAAGCGAATACAAAGCAAGGCTGGGAGGGGGCAGCTCCACCAAAAAGATAACTGTAAAATCTAGCTATGGGGATTTGACCATTCGCTAGCCATTAGGTTCAATAGATTCCGGTAAGCTCAAATTCTTCTTTGGAGGAGTCTTTGATCTTGCCGTTTTCGCATTTGAGTACTCTCGCCGGAAACTGTTCGATAAAATGGTGGTTGTGAGTGGCCATTACCACTGCAGTTCCACTTTTGTTGATTTCCAAAAAGAGCTTCATGATGCCTTCTGATACTTCCGGATCAAGGTTTCCTGTTGGTTCGTCCGCAAAGAGAATTTGAGGTTCGTTGATAAGGGCTCTAGCAATAACTACACGCTGCTGCTCACCACCACTCAACTGGTGTGGCATCTTGCTGGATACAGCTCCCAGACCTACACGCATGAGTACTTCAGCCAGTCTGCTTTTCATTTTGGCCTTATCTTTCCAGCCTGTAGCTTTCATTACAAAAAAGAGGTTTTCTGCTACGCTACGGTCATAAAACAGCTCAAAAGCCTGAAATATAATGCCTATTTTTCTTCTCAAAAAGGGGATTTCGCTGCTCTTAATATCACGAATCCCATGACCTACTACGGTAATGTCACCAAGTCTGAGAGGTAAGTCACCGTATAGTGTTTTAAGCAAAGAGGATTTTCCACTGCCAGTCCGCCCCACGAGGTAAACAAATTCACCTTTAGTTATCTGAAAATCTATTTCGCTCAGTACCGTGGCATGATCTTGAAAAATAGTAGCATTTGCTACGTTTACTACAGGTTCATTTGAAAAAGACATAGACTACAGTTCCAGTTTCTGAAGTTTACCAAATGGAAGCTCGGCAATGATAGACTTGAGAGCTTCTTCCTTGCCCTCAAGTCCAAACTTTTCAAGCTTAGACAATGGCCGATCTGCCCGAAAGTATGCAATCAGTACGAATTTATCGTCGCGCAATTGTATATAATCAGGAATTTTGGCTTTGCCTTTTACTTTAATGATATACATGTTGGCTATTGAGTTTATCATCCAACTGCCAAATGTACTTATTGGTTGCCTTTTTTGTAGTCGGCCAGGAATTTTTCAAGTCCACTATCGGTCAGTGGGTGTTTGAGTAGACCTGTGATCACATTGAGTGGACATGTAACTACATCAGCACCAATTTCCGCACATTGGATCAGGTGCATGTTGTGGCGTACCGATGCTGCCAGTATTTCAGTTTCAAACTCGTAATTGTCAAAAATTTGAACGATTTGCTCGATAAGTGTAAGCCCATCCGTGCAGATATCGTCCAGTCGGCCAATAAAAGGGGAGATGTATGACGCACCTGCTTTTGCAGCGAGAATGGCTTGACCTGCGTTAAATATCAATGTGCAGTTTGTTCTGATCCCTTCATCCGTCAGTGCTTTGATCGCTTTTACACCATCTTTGATCATTGGGATCTTTACCACAATCTTATCATCTATGGCAGCCAGTTTTTTACCTTCAGCAAGCATGGCCTCATATTCTGTAGAAATGACCTCTGCACTTACATTGTCATCTACGATATCACAGATGTCCTTATAGCGCTGAAGGATGTTTTGCTCTCCAGTGATGCCTTCCTTGGCCATCAAAGAGGGGTTGGTAGTCACGCCATCAAGTACACCCAGATCATAAGCTTCCTGGATATCGTCCAGATTTGCTGTATCAATAAAGAATTTCATAAAAGCTAGTGGTTTTTTAAGTGAAGAATTTTTCTAGATAGGTCTAAAATAAAAAAAGGCAAACGAAATGTCGCACCGCTACAACCGCCTACCCTTGCTACCTTCCGGTCCTGGGGGATTCAGCAGGAGCTGGTCGCATCCGTTTGCCGAATTGCAAAGGTAATAAAGAAAAATCCTTCCAAAAAAGGAAGTGAGAGAATTTAACTGCGTAGACTTCTAGAGCTCTGATATTGGCCGGTAATGAGCGGGCCGTGTTTCATAATTGGATTCGTCTTCTTCTAAATCCACCAAGTCATCAGCGTCTGAAAAAAATGATCTGTCTAGTACGTCATCAATGTCTAAAAAGTCCGTACTTTCTTCTCTTTTCATATCGATCTTCTCCATGGCTTTTAGTTGTTTAGTTATGCTAAATAAATCAGTTAATCCGTTGGTAAAAAGTGAAAGGAGTTAACTGTTTTTTAGATATGTGTTATTAAAAAATGTCTTGAAAGATAATTCTTTCATTGGTTTATGCAAAACGGGATAGTGTGAAAAATGTTTCAACTCAACGTCTGTCAACTGTAAGATGTTCCTTATAAATCACATAGTTATTACCTTTGGAAATCCTTGGGAAATGTACCCGAGGCAATGTTTATGTTTTACTTAAACTTCTAGTACAATGGGAAAAGGAGACAGAAAAACCAAAAAAGGGAAAATCTGGCGTGGAACCACAGGTGTTAGACGGCCTAGGAAAGCAGGTAAAGTAACGACGCAAACAGCCAGGAAAAAGGATTAAACAATAGCCACTCGCAAGAGTGGTTTTTCATTATGAAGAGACTATTAGTTGTAGGGTGTCTGTTAGTGGCCATATCTGCTACAGGTCAGGTAAAGGGATTTGTGGGTCTGAAAGGAGGAGGACAGGCGGCTAGTGCTTATATAGAGCATACCATATACACCACTTTTATGGATATTGGTATTATACCCGGGTATCATGGGGGAGTGATAGCCAAGCTTTTTACAAATCAAAATCCAGGATCTTTCTTAAATGCCGGATTACAAAGTGGTCTTACCTATTCACAAAAAGGATGGCGACAACATTTCCCTACGGAGCATCCCTCGTACACGGTGAAAATGTCCTACCTGGAAGTGCCGGTTGAAGCTATGATCTATGCCGGTAAGCAAAATTTCAAGGTCTTTTCTACACTGGGAGTCTATACAGAATACCTACTCAATGTAGACAAGGACCCTGATCCAGATACGGATCCGGCTGTAATTGGTAATGATGTCGATTTTTATACCTATCAGGAAGGGTATGATAAGACCTTTGGGTATGGCTGTAGGGTATCTTTAGGTGTGCAGTATGAATCACCCATTGGCGCTTTTCATGCGGATGGCTTTTTCGGCTTTTCGATCAGTAGTTTTATGCGATCCGATGATCTCGGAGAGGAACGCCCCGATTTATCAAATCACTACACGCTAGGGTTTTCATTAGCCTACCTTATACCTTTTGGTAAAATGGAATATTGATTACCTTTCAGGTATAGATTGCCTGAAAATGAAGCGTTTATACCCCGTTAAATATTTTGCTACTTTTACATTGCCAGCCTTGGTAATGATTTCATTTACCCATACAGGATGGGTGACTTTTTTGCCATTAGCCGAAGCGTTTGTTGTTGTGCCCTTGTTGGAGCTGTTTTTTGCTCCAGATAGCCGCAACATAACAAAAGATGAAGAACAAGAACTGTTGAAAAATACGTGGTTTGATTGGCTGGTATATCTTGTGGTTCCGGTACACCTGGTCATGGTTGGTTTTTTTCTCTGGCAGATGCAATCTGGCCCCGAGAGCCTTCTTACAATCATGGGTAGAGTGAGCGCTATGGGACTCTTGTGTGGAGTACTGGGTATCAATGTTGCGCATGAGCTTGGCCATAGAAAAAATACCTGGGAGCAATTGATGAGCAAATTGTTGTTGCTCACCTCTTTTTACATGCATTTTTTTATAGAGCATAACCGGGGGCACCACAAAAATGCGGCTACACCTGAAGATCCTGCGACTGCTCGTTACAATGAACCACTATATACTTTTTGGGTGAGGTCAATCATAAAATCTTACCTGTCTGCATGGAAACTCGAAGCTGACAGGCTCCGAAAAATAGGATCTTCGTCATTGACATTAAAGAATGAGATGTTAACGTTTCAGTTAATCCAACTTCTTTTTATCTCCGCCATCATACTATTTGGCGGTTGGGCTTTGCTGCTGTACTATACCATGGCCGCATTTATGGGCATTCTTCTATTAGAAACGGTTAATTACATAGAGCATTATGGTTTGGTGCGTGAGCAAAGAGAAGGGCGTTACCAACGTGTGATGCCTGAGCATAGTTGGAATAGTGATCACATGGTAGGAAGGCTAATGTTATTTGAATTGTCACGACATTCAGATCATCACTATCAGGCTAACAGGAAGTATCAGATACTGCGACATATGGAAGTAAGCCCACAAATGCCTACCGGTTACCCCGGAATGATGATACTAGCTTTTGTACCGCCTTTGTGGTTTAGGATTATGAATCGTAGGGTTGTTGATTTTAAGAAAATGTTAAGTTAATTGACATATTCGCATCATAATATTTAATTGTCTGGATATTATTTAATAAAAACACTAAATTTGTGATAATATTATAACCGCATAGAATACAATCATGTCTGCAGAAAAAATGGAACAAGCCTTAATTAATGCGAAAGACAAGTTGACAAAACTCAACATTGAGGAGCAGCTTGTGTCTGAGATCGAGTGGTGTCTGGGTAGCTATACCCATGATCACAATCCGGCTGGCCTTTATGAGAAAGGCGAGCAAGCAAAAACAGCGCTGGAGTCTTACAAAAAAGACAATCCACGCAAAGTCTCTAAGAAATTGTTGGATGATTTATCCAAAGCTCTAAAAGCACAGTAAGACTAGGGACCAGCTATAAAAAAAATCCCGCGGCATTCGCGGGATTTTTTTTGTTCTTACTTCTTTTTAGGGATAATGTGCTGGTCAGCTATGGACCTCAAAAAGCTACGTTTAGTACTAATTTGTGGATCGGAGTAAATGTATGCAGAAAGCTCCGCTACTACACCAGGCTTGTACCCAAGCCCCAATGCTAACCGCTCGCAAAATTCTATTTCACTTTGGAATATTTTCCCATCCACTTTCATTAATTGAATTACGTTGTGGAGGTATTCAAATTTCTCATCAGGCGGTAGATCCTTCAGTACTGGGATAGGGCGAGGGTTGTCTATTATCAATTCAATTTCTTCATGAGAAAGTCCGTTTCGTTCTCCAATCTTATGAATCATTTTTCCCTCTTCTTCAGCCAAAAACTTGTCAGCCATTGAGAGGTGCACGAGGATACTCAATTGTTCTTCTACAGGTAACATACTGTGAAGATAATTCAAAATTTGAAACCTATCTTAAAAGAATTCTGGTTTTATAAACCGGACGACTACCTTCTGTAATTTGTAGAAAGTAGGTGTTTTGAGGTAAGCTCAAGGGTAATATAACCTGAGAAATTTCCCCGGTGCTGATCATCCTGTTGTCATATACCATGCGCCCTGTGATGGATCGCACCTGTATATTGTAAACTCTATCGGTAGCCAATCCAGTCACAGTTATGTTTAAGGGTGTTTTGCTGTCTAATAATGTAGGGAAAGCTTTTATAACTGACCTATTTCCAGGGGATAACTGAATGAGTTTGGTAGAGGATTGCTTGCCATCAAAATCTACCTGAGTGATGCGAAAGTAATAGGGGCGCTGAATTTCTTCTAATTCATAGGAATAATGACTTTCGGTGTAGAATGTGCCTTTCCCGGGGACTTTTCCTATTTCGGTCCATTGCTTACCGTTCAAGGATTTTTCCACTTTAAAATACTGGTTGTTTATTTCCAATGCCGTGCTCCAGTAAAGAATGGTCTTTTGCGGCATGACTTTGCCTTCGAAAGATAACCAGGTGACAGGAAGGGGTACTCCTGCATATGGTGAACCAGTGTCTGATCCGGCACCTAGAATACGTGAGCCTCCTCCTGTAATTGAAGTAACTGTATAAGCTGTACCTACAGGAGAGCTACCAGCGTCTAGACTCATGGACCAGTTGCTGCCTGCAGTGTTATCTGCAGCTAATGATGTGAGGTAAATGCTCGCGCCATCTGTGGCCCCAACAGAAGGCCATGAAGCAGCACCATTCTGAAAACTCAGCGCATTGATCGCATTGGTGGTGTTTCCATTATCGAAATAGGCTCTGTTGCCCCATAGGCCAATGGTCTTCCCGGTATTGGTAAGCTCAGGCAGATTTATCGCTATTGCAGGGATGTTTTCACCGGTTTCCCAAAGTGCTTTAAAATCCGTGGAGCTTATGGTGTTGTTGTGAAGAATTACTCCTGTAGACGCTGCCAATGTAAAATTAGGACCAAGTACAGTTTGTGTTCCAGCCCCAGAGTTGTCAAAGAAAATAAACTCCTCTAGATTGACAGACTCAGAAGAGTTGTTGTATAGCTCTATCCATTCATAATTTGGTTCTGTGCTATTTGGAGAATACATGATTTCTGTAATCAACAAATCAGGATTGGAGTCAGATACGTTGACTTTGATATTGTCAATTGCGATTTCATCTCTTGAGCCTGATCCGCCCAAATCATCAAACTGCCATGCCAAATAAAATGGGTCAGCATTGGCCCAGTTTAATCCATATATTTTTTTTGTTACGGTGGTTTTAGACCATGCCGGGCTGCCGTCTGCGATTTCTACTGTTTGCGTTTGTCTGGAGGATATGGTGTAATACGTGAGGTTGTCACTACTGTATGCCAGGTCCAAAGTGCTTGAACGTCCCTGATCATTGTACACGTATACATCGTAGGTAATTGTCAGCGTTTTGATGGTAGTGGCAGCGATTGAGTTTAGTAGCTTTAGCCGAATAGAACCAGGGGTCATGTCATCTGCAGTGGGTTGTACACCTAAGCTAAAATCTGGATCCAGTACTGTATTCGTATTCACGGCATATAAACCACCTGTAGATGCCCCGCCAGTGGTGGTGGTTCTGCTAAAGTCTCCAGTGACTCCAGTACCACCAAAAGCAACATCTCCATCGCTCATGCCCGTGATAGACCATGCCTTAGAATCTAGCTGACCAGCAGATATACCCACATCTATAAGTCCCAGGCCAGCAAAAACGCCAAGGTTTACACCTGCCAGGGTGTTGTCAAAATCTATTGTGTAGTCAGTGTCAGTAGCTGAAATGGACAACTGCGCGTGCACAGTGATGACCAAAGTACAGAGTAGGGTTGTAGTTAATAATCTTAGGGGTGACATAGCTTAACATGTTCTTAATCAAGGGTAAGTAATCTGTTTCTTAATACTTGTAGAACAAAAAACAGTTCAGTGTGTTTCTTTTCTCGGTGAAATTTTGATGAAAGTCTTTGGAATTAAAATGTAGCCTGCACTAGATTAGCAGCATGAAAACAAGAAACACATACTACTGGTGGCACATGGTTAACAACAAACTGTGAACGGTCCCGGTATGTATTGATGATAAATCACATGAAACCCGCTGTTCGCAGCGGGTTTTTTTTTGACCTGAAATTTCTAACAAATAAGATGTACCAACTAAAAATCAGGAAGAAGCGTCTATTGGCAGACACAGTTACGCCGGTAGGATTGTATTTAAAAATACGTGACAAGTACGCAAAATCATTTTTGCTGGAAAGTTCGGACTATCATGGTGCTGAGAATAGCTTTAGCTATATCTGTTGTGATCCTATAGCCACGTTTAGGCTGGAAGACGAACAAGTGACGATGAAGTTTCCAGATGGTACTTCTCAGGAGCGTGCACTAGGAGAGGAGCGTACTGCAATGCCTCATTTGAGGCACTTCATTAGTCAGTTTGACTTAGAGGGTGAGGATGCAAAATATATACAGTCCGGGCTATTTGGTTATATGGCCTATGACGCAGTTCAGTATTTTGAAGACATCATCTTGAAAAACGCCAAAGGGGATTCGGCACAGATCCCGCAAATCCAGTATCATGTCTTTAGGTACATCATTGCTTTGGATCATTTCAAAAACGAGTGTTACCTCATTGAATGCTATTTAGATTCACCGAATGAAGCAGGTTTCAATGATTTGCTGAACGTACTCTCACAGCGCAATATTCCATCATTTGGATTTCAGAAATCTACCGAAACAACCTCGAATTTTGATGATAATGAATTCCTGCAACGTGTGAAAAAGGGGATCAAACATTGTGATCTCGGCGATGTGTTTCAGGTGGTTTTTTCACGTCAGTTTTCTACTGGATTTAAAGGGGATGAATTTCAAGTGTATCGGGCGCTGCGTTCCATCAACCCATCTCCTTATTTGTTTTATTTCGACTATGGTAGCTACAAGATTTTTGGTTCTTCCCCCGAAGCTCAGATCGTAGTAAAAGATCGCGAAGCGGTGATCTACCCAATAGCTGGCACGTTCAAACGTACTGGTGATGACGCTGCTGATGCGGCTTTGGCCAATGAGTTGTTGGAAGACCCGAAAGAGAATTCTGAACACATTATGTTGGTGGATTTGGCCAGAAATGATTTAAGTAAGAGTTCTGATGATGTGAAGGTGGAGACCTATAAGGAGATCCAATATTACTCTCATGTGATCCATTTGGTGTCTAAGGTGACCGGGCAACTAAGGGATGAGGCTGACCCTCTGGAGATTGTGGCTAGCACTTTTCCGGCCGGAACACTCTCTGGAGCACCCAAGTACAGGGCTATGGAGCTTATAGATGAGCAAGAGAATATTGCCAGAGGGTTTTATGGTGGTGCTATAGGCTTTATGGATTTCAAAGGAAACTTTAACCACGCCATAATGATCCGAACTTTTATGAGTAGGGCCAATAAACTGTACTTTCAGGCAGGTGCAGGTATAGTTTCTAAATCTGTACCTGAAAGCGAGGTGCAAGAGGTGTATAACAAGTTGGCAGCACTAGAGTCTGCTATGGAGATGGCTGAAACGATCAATGATTAGATGAAAAAGGTATTAGTAATAGATAACTACGATTCGTTCACGTACAATCTGGTACATATCCTACGTGAGCTGGGCCTGGACGAAGAAATGGAAGTGCATCGAAACGATAAAATCAGCGTGGACTATGCTGGAGAGTTTGAGCGCATATTGCTTTCACCGGGGCCAGGGTTGCCAAAAGATGCTGGTATCATGCCCGAGGTTATTAAAAGGTATGCAGACTCCAAAAGCATATTAGGTGTATGTCTCGGACATCAGGGAATAGCAGAGTCTTTCGGGGCAGAGCTTTTCAACTTACCTACGGTCTTTCATGGAGTGGCTACGGGTGTAGACCTTACTGACCTTAAAGATCTACTCTTTGAAGGCTTACCTGATCATTTTAGTGTATGTCGCTACCACAGCTGGGCCGTAAAGCCAGAAAACATACCTAATGAACTCCAGGTAACGGCTGTTGACGCTGAAGGCAATATAATGGCTCTACGCCATGAATCATTGAAAGTAAGGGGTGTACAGTTTCATCCAGAATCTATCATGACGGAGCATGGCAAGCAAATGATGAAAAACTGGATATCTGAAAAACTTTAAAGTCACAACTAGCTAAAAAAGAATGAAAGAAGTTTTAAACAAGCTGTTTCAGTATCAATCTCTCAGCCGTGAAGAGGCCTTTCAGATACTGTCCAATCTGGCTACCGGTCAGTACAACAACAGTCAGATGGCGGCATTTCTCACAGTGTATCTGATGAGAACCATCACCGTGGATGAGTTGGAAGGTTTTAGAGATGCTATGCTGGAGCTTTGCGTAAAAGTTCCCGTTGATGATTACAACGCCATAGACCTATGTGGTACAGGTGGTGACGGCAAAAATACGTTTAACATCAGCACGCTATCATCTTTTGTGGTGGCAGGCGCAGGGCAGCACGTGGTAAAGCACGGAAATTATGGTGTCTCCTCAGTGAGCGGATCTTCTAACGTACTGGAAAGCATGGGGGCAAAGTTTACCAATGACACAGATCAGATAAAGAGAAGTCTGGACGAATCCGGTATTTGCTTTCTTCATGCGCCATTGTTTCATCCAGCTATGAAAAATGTAGGGCCTGTTCGCAAGGAGTTGGGGATCAAGACATTCTTCAATATGCTTGGACCTATGGTAAACCCCGCATTTCCAAAAAGTCAATTGGTGGGAGTTTTTAGCCTTGAGCTGGCCCGTCTCTACGGGTATTTGTACCAAAATACATCCAAAAATTTTGTAATTGTCCATGCGTTGGACGGTTATGACGAGGTATCGCTCACTAGTGGTTTCAAAATTATTGCGAATGATCAAGAAGCAGTATTTGAGCCAGAAGACATAGGACTGCCTCGCCTTACCCAGGAACAGCTCCACGGAGGTGAAACCATCGAAGAAAGTGCTAAGATCTTTCAGGGAGTACTGAAAGGGCAAGGCACTGAAGCGCAAGAGGCAGCTGTGATCGCCAACTCCGGACTGGCAATAGCTACCGGTAAGCAGGTGTCGATTCAGGAAGGAATCGAGCAAGCCCGGACATCATTGAAATCCGGAAAAGCTCTGGATGCATTTAAGAAATTTATAAGTGTCAACTCATAGACCTTGCAGACAAACCAATGAATATTTTAGATCAGATTATAGCAGATAAGCAAGAAGAAGTCGCTCAGCGCAAAAGCCTGTACCCGGTAAAATTATTGGAACAGAGCACCTATTTCACAGGTAAGCCTGTATCACTTAAAAAATATGTGCAGCGTGAAGACAAGGTGGGTATTATTGCTGAGTTTAAGCGTCAGTCGCCATCCAAAGGTGTAATCAATGGAAGTGCGGATATAGAGCGTACATCTATCGGTTACATGCAGGCGGGGGCTTCCGGGCTGTCGGTACTTACTGACACCAAATATTTTGGAGGGAAAAACGAAGACCTAACTACTGCACGTAGTTACAATTTTTGCCCGATTCTGCGAAAAGACTTCATCATAGATGAATACCAGATCGTAGAAGCAAAATCTATTGGTGCGGATGTGATACTGCTAATCGCTGCGGCTTTGTCTCCAGAAGATATAAAAAGACTCGGAGCATTTGCCCATTCTTTGGGTATGGAGGTGCTTCTGGAGGTCCACAACGAGGATGAGCTACAGCGCTCTATCAATGAGCATGTAGACCTGCTGGGTGTAAACAACCGCAACTTGCAAACATTCACTACTGATATCAATACTTCAAAAGAGCTTGCAGAGAAGATACCAAGTGAATTTGTGAAAGTCTCTGAAAGTGGAATCAACGACCCGGAAGTAGTTGTAGAGCTGATGAAGTATGGTTTTGAAGGGTTTCTGATAGGCGAGTATTTTATGCACAAAGGCAGTCCTGAAAAGGCATGTAGAGAGTTCGTGAAATCTATAAAAGCATTACAAGCGGGCTGAAAATGAAACAGCTGAAGCTCAAAGTATGCGGCATGCGAGCGCCTGATAATTTACAGGCATTGGATCAAATAGGTCCCGATTTCATAGGGTTCATATTTTACCCTAAAAGCACGCGCTACGTAAGTGATTTTCCAGATGTGACATTGGAAGCACAAAAAGTAGGTGTGTTTGTAAATGAAACATTGGAAAAGGTGCAGGAAATGGCTGAATCCTGCCAGCTGGACTTATTGCAATTGCATGGCAGTGAGAGCGTGGACTATGTGCGATCACTGAAGGAAGCCGGTTTCCGGCTAATAAAAGTGTTTAGTGTCACAGACTCCATTCCCGAAGCGCAGATGGAGTCCTACGAACCGTTTGTTGATTTCTTTTTGTTTGACACGAAAACTCCTAAGTATGGCGGGAGTGGTCAAAAGTTTAATTGGGAGATTCTTAAAACATACCACTTAAATAAACCCTTTTTCTTGAGTGGCGGCATTGATCTGGACGACATAGCAGCCATCAAAGCACTGGAGTTGCCCCAATTGTATGCCGTAGATATCAATAGTCGTTTTGAGCAACGTCCAGCTCTAAAGGACATAGAAAAAGTAAAAGCATTTAAAGAGTTATTATGAGTGAAGTGAAGTCAAAATATCTGGTAGATGAGCGTGGCTATTTTGGTAAGTTTGGTGGAGCCTATATCCCTGAGATGCTCTACCCCAATGTGGAAGAACTACGTAGCGCTTACCTCGAAATAATAGAGACGCCAGCTTTTAAGGCTGATTTTGAGCAACTGCTCAAAGACTATGTAGGCAGGCCTACTCCACTGTACCATGCAGCCAGGCTGTCTGAAACTATAGGAGCTAAAGTATACCTCAAGCGAGAGGACCTGTGTCATACAGGGGCGCACAAAGTAAACAACACCATTGGGCAGATATTACTTGCTCAGGCTCTGGGCAAAAAGCGGATCATTGCAGAGACAGGTGCAGGTCAGCACGGAGTGGCCACGGCTACCGTATGTGCGCTGATGGGGATTGACTGCATAGTCTACATGGGGGAGATAGATATGGCACGCCAAAAACCCAATGTGGAGCGGATGAAAATATTAGGGGCTGAAGTGCGTGCTGCAAAGAGTGGCAGTAAAACCCTAAAAGATGCTACCAATGAGGCCATGAGGCATTGGATCAACAACCCGCAGGATACGCATTACATCATCGGGTCAGTAGTAGGACCACACCCATATCCGGACATGGTGGCACGGTTTCAGTCTGTGATCAGTGAAGAGATTAAGTGGCAATTGGAAGAAAAAGAAGGTAAAACTTCTCCAGACTGTGTAGTAGCCTGTGTAGGTGGAGGTAGCAATGCCGCCGGGGCTTATTACCACTACCTGGATGATGAGCAGGTAAAACTTGTAGCTGTAGAAGCTTCGGGCTTAGGAAATGATACCGGAAAGTCCGCAGCTACCACAGCCCTTGGCCGTGAGGGTGTGCTCCATGGAAGCCGTACTATTTTGATGCAAACGGATGACGGACAAGTAGTGGAGCCGTATAGCATATCTGCTGGATTGGATTATCCGGGTATAGGTCCATTTCATGCGCACTTGTTTGACTCTGGAAGAGCCGATTTTGTAGGCGTGACAGACGAAGAGGCCATGAAAGCTGGGGTTCTGCTCAGTAGGACAGAAGGCATTATTCCCGCTGTAGAAAGTGCTCATGCCATCGCTGCGCTTCATAAGGTTTCGTTTGAATCCGATGATATCGTAGTAGTGAATTTGTCAGGGCGCGGAGACAAGGACCTGGAGACCTACATCAAGTGGGGAAAATATTGATTGACACCATCCAAAAGCTAGAAATTAATGAATCGAATAGATCAAGCATTTAAGGAAAAAGGGAATCAACTGCTCAACGTATATTTTACGGCTGGTTATCCAGCCTTGGAAGATACACTGCCTATTGCCAAAGCATTGAATGATGGAGGAGTGGATTTAATAGAAATCGGCCTTCCGTTTTCTGATCCTGTGGCTGATGGCCCCACCATTCAGGAGAGTTCCACACAGGCATTGGCCAATGGTATGACCATTTCTCGGCTGTTTGAGCAGCTTCAAGACTTGCGTCCGCAAGTGGATGTGCCGGTATTACTTATGGGTTATATAAACCCTGTTTTGCAGTATGGTTTTGAGCGTTTTTGTGCCAGGTGTCAGGAAGTAGGGGTGGATGGATTGATACTGCCCGACTTGCCAATGTATGAGTACGAAGAGCTCTACAAAGACGTGTTGGAAAAATATGGCTTGTACAATGTGTTTCTAATCACGCCACAGACATCAGACGAAAGAATTCGAAAAATTGATGAACTAAGTAAAGGCTTTATTTACATGGTATCATCCGCCAGCACCACAGGCGCCAAGAGTGGAATTACGAACGAGCAGATTGCATATTTTGAGCGTATCAAATCCTTACAGCTGGCAAACAAGCGACTGATAGGATTCGGTATATCCAACAATGAGTCATTTGAAAAAGCTTGTGAGTTTGCCGATGGAGCAATAGTAGGTAGTGCATTTATCAAACAGATCGCCAATGACAGCAGTGCAGCGGCTATCCAATCATTTGTAAAAAACATTAAACATCCCAAATAATGATTATTCAGTTAGAGTCCAGTATCACTGATGAGCAGCGTGATGCCCTTAAGGCACAGGTGAGTGCTTTGAAATACAAAACCAACGATGTAAAAACCCAGAAGGGAGAATATATCATCGGCATTGGGAAAAAGCAATTTGATGTACGTAACATAGGACATCTGCCCGGCATCAAGGACATACACATTGTCTCCGATGATTTTAAGCTGGTTTCACGCAAGTGGAAAGTAAATAGAACCACCATAGACCTGGGTGATGGCGTGCTCATCGGTAATGGGCACTTTGCCATGATGGCAGGGCCATGCAGTATCGAAGGAGAGGAAAACATCCAAAAGACCATAGATCACCTAAAGGCCAATGATGTAAAAATCATGCGTGGGGGAGTTTACAAACCGCGAAGTTCGCCGTATTCTTTCAGAGGTATGGGCATAGATGGCTTGAAAATGTGGCATGAGGCTGCTAAAGCTGCCGGGATCAAGATTGTCACCGAGGTGATGCAGGTGTCACAGATAGCAGAGATGTATGACTATGTAGACATCTTTCAGGTAGGTGCGCGAAACACCCAAAACTTTAACCTGCTGGATGAGCTGGGGAAGGTGGATAAAGCGGTGATGATTAAGCGTGGCATTTCGGGTACTATCGATGAGCTGCTCTACAGTGCGGAGTATGTGTTTTCTGGAGGAAATGAGAATTTACTCCTTTGCGAAAGAGGTATTCGCACGTATGAAAAAGCGTCAAGAAACACCTTTGATATCAATGCTATTCCGATTCTAAAAGAAAAAACACATTTACCTGTGATTGCGGATCCATCACATGGTATAGGCATCAGAGATCATGTGGAGCCTGTGGCATTGGCTGCTACGGTAGCAGGTGCTGACGGAGTGATTTTTGAAATACATGATAAACCACAGGAAGCATTTTCGGACGGTCAGCAGACACTTGATTTTGAAGAGTCTGCCAGGTTAATAAACAAGATGCGTGCTTTGACTGAGATGAGCATATGATATAAGAAGGGAGGCTGTCTCAGTAACCAATAGTCCTGATTGTCAGGATTTGATTTTTGAGACAGCCTCATTCCTTCCTCGCTTAACCATTGCTATATGGTATCTCTATAATGATTTTACAGCCTTTGCCTGGAGCAGACTGGATATCAATGTCGCCTCCGAAGACTTTTACCCTCCGGGAAATATTGTTCAGTCCGATTCCATTTTTTGTTTGATTTACATCAAATCCATTGCCATTGTCTTTGGTCTCCAACCTTACTCTATTGTTTTCTTCAGAAACCTTCACCCATACTTTGGAAGCCTTTGCATACTTGATGATGTTGCTGATCTGCTCTTGTACAATTCTATAAATATTCAGCTTTAGCTCATCGGTGATAGGCGCCTCTTTTGGAAGTTTGTATGTGGTATAAAAGGCAATCTCACCACTGCCTTCCAGACCAGAAATCAGGTTGTTGATGGCTTCATCCAGTCTGAGGTTGATCAGATACGATGGCGAGAGCCTGTGAGATAGTTTGCGGCTATCATTAATAGCGGTAGAGATCAATTCTTTTACATTGGCCAAAAGGTGCTTAGGACCTTCTATTTTATCCTCTGCATAGGTGAGGTTCATCATGGAAGCTACCAAAGTCTGTATGACGTTATCATGCAGCTCCTGGCCAGTTTCCATGCGCTCTTGTTCCTGGGTCTGGATGATGGCTTTGGCTATTTGTTGTTCTGCATTGATCGTTTCAGTAATATCACGACATACACCTATTAATGATTCCGGATTATTAGATTCATTTCTTAGCACTATCATATGCAGTTCTATATGTTGCAATGTGCCGTCTGATTTCAGCACACGAACAGTCTTGCGAATGTGGTGATACGCTTGGAGTTCTGCTTTATGAAGAAAATCTAGCTGTGAGGTGTCCGAAGGGTGGATTTTTTGCACCAATGATTCGATTTTATGGTCGAAATCAATTGGGTTTAGCTCAAACATCTCATGTGTGAACTCATTGATTACAAGGTGGTTTTCTTCGATTTTCCAATCAAATATTCCGAGGTTTGCAGCAGATGTAGCCAACAACAACCTGTTAGAAAGTTCCTGAAGTTCTCGCTCTGATTCACGCTGCATGGTAATGTCCTGCATGGCACCCATCATCCTCTTGGGAGCACCATTTTCATCATATACGATGTACGCTCTGTCCTGAATGATTCTATAATGATCTTTGGTTTTGAATCTATACTCTTCAGTGATAGCGTTTTTCCTGTTATTTAGAGCGCTTGACAGGTCGCTTTCTACACGCTTTCTGTCTTCCGGGTGGATACGTTCTATGAAGTCATTGATTTCTAAATGTTGCTTTTTACTTTCATAGAGCTCTCTGAGCCTGTCGTTTCCAGTGATGGTGTCGGTGGAGATATTCCAGTCCCATATGCCATCCTGAGTGGCTTTGGTGATTAGTTCGTAGCGCTTGTTGGTGTCCAGTAGCGCTTGCTCATTTTGCTTTTGCCTGGAAATGTCTATGAAAGAGCCCAGGATGCGAATACCTTTACTCGCTCCCATGGTAAAACAATTCACAAGGAGTGTCTTTAGCTGATTGTCCTCACCAACCAATCGTATTTCTTCATTCCAAGAGGTTCTTATGCCGCTGATCATTTCGTTTACAGCGTTTCGCACCAGGTCCTGATCGGGATGGTAGATGTGTTCTAGCCACTTTTCAAACCCTGGCAATGGATCTGACTTTTGATAGCCAAAAAGTTCATAATGGCTATCACTCCACCACGCATAATCGGTTACTGGGTTCCAATCAAAAATGGCATCTGTAGTAGCTTGTACGATGAGGTTAAAACGCTCCTGAATTTTTTTGATTTTAAGGTCTCTAAGGGTAACCTCTGTGATGTCTTGTATAACTCCTTCTAAAGTGTATGGATTGTTTGGATTTCGAAAGATGGATAAGTTGATGTACTTGATAGTATCCCGAGGGGTAACGTATCGGAGCGTGAGTGTTTGAGTGTCTATTTGTTCGATATTGCTGATCAGGTATGCAAATCTATGCCTATCCTCATCATGAATTCTCGTCATGATTTGTTCCAGCGGCACCATCCCATCTTCTGGGGCTGTCTCCAGGATGTCATACATGCCTTGTGTCCAGTAGGTAAGTTCAAGTCGCTCCTGGTCCAGTTCCCAATAGCCGATTTTAGCAAACTGCTCTGCTATTTCAAGCTTTTTCCTGGTTTTTACGAGTTCACTGATGTCATTGCCCATGCCAATCAGGCACTGCTGGCCATTAAGGAAGAGCCGCTTTCCCGTAAAAAAATACGGGATTTTTGTTCCTTTTTTTGTGATCAGAGGGAGTTCTTCAGATGCTGTTCCGTTTTGAAACAAGTCATCCATGCGTTTAGTCAAATACTCGCGGTGTTCATCTGCTAAATTTTCAAATGGTTTACCGGTAAGGATTTCTTCAGCACTGAAGCCCGATACTTTTTCAAAATTTTTATTCCAACGTATGTAATTGCCCTCTTCATCTAATAGGTAGAAAACCCCGGGTAGTGCGGCTATGATTGATTCAGAAAACTCAAGATCTGCTTTCATCTCAAGTTCACGTGTTTTTTCTGATGTAATATCATTTATAAGACCAGACACCATTGGCTCGTCATCATGGTAGTCTGCTTTGATGCTATACCAGGACCCGTCGCATTCCACTTCAGTTGAAAAATCACTTTGCGTCCCAATACATTCTCTAATTTGAGAAATTAGCTGATTCCCAATCATCGGTGGAAGGGCATAGGGTAGGTCCATTAGCATTAGTTGCTGGTGGCCGTTGTAAAGCGGTAGTGAATCTATACCCGAAACAATGAATAGCTCATCGGTGGATTTTTTGTATTCCCAGCAAACCATTTTGGCCGAATGGCATAACTCAGAAAGCATTCTTGTATGTTGATTTGGATACTTTCTACTGTTCATTTTTAGACTATTTTCTGGAAGGTGTATGAAGTCTTGCTGGTCAGCATTTATCGAGTTACGTACACTTTCGTGAAAATCTGATTTCGTGTATTGGGGTGAATAGTCATTTTGTGGGGTGTAGGTTGAGTCATTTTGAGCTGTTGATGGATATGACGATATGGTGTCGTTTATCATTTGTGCCTAATTTGAATGTAGCCAAGATAGCCGAATCAAAGGCCTTCATACAGGGCGATTCGATAGGACCGAATTTTTAAGAGCCGAAGCACAGCAACTACTCTATGAGTGAAGGAGCCGATCGAGTTGATGCTCTTTTTGATTAGCTGATTGGTATTTTGATGGTCATTTTACACCCTTTGTTAGGAGCTGTTTCTATCTCCAATTCGCCCTCAAAAATTTTGACACGTCGCGAAATGTTGTTTAGCCCAATGCCTTTAGAAACTGCCTCTGGATCAAAACCCACGCCGTTATCTTCAGTGGTGACTTCTACCAGCGTAGGGGTTATCTTGATCGATTGATCAATGCGGGTAGCTTTTGCATGTTTGATGATATTATTGATTTGCTCCTGGACGATGCGGTATACATTTAGCTTGATTTCATGCGGTACTACCTGATCGCTATCTACCTTACAGGTCATAGAGGTTTCGAATTTATCATCCGTATTGATGTCTTCTATCAGTTTGGCAATGTTTTCATCCAGTGAGGATTCATTAATGTTAGATGGAGCCAACTGATGTGAAAGCTTACGGGTGTCCTCTATCGCAGATTGGATATACTCCAGCGCCCTGTCTAAGAGCTTGGCTTCTCCATTTAGTTTGCCATAGGCATGATTAAGGTTGATCAGTGAGGCTACCAGCAATTGTACAATGTTGTCATGCAGCTCACGTCCTGTTTCCATCCGTTCTTCCTCTTGAGTTTGAATGATGGCTTTTGCGATCTTCTGCTCTGAAGTCATGATTTCTGTTACATCCTTACAAATGCCGATCACCGATTTTGTGTTTCCATTTTCATCTTTGATGAGTACAGCATGAGTTTCGATGTAGTGTACCTCTTCATTTTCATGTACCGTTCGGATGACTTTATTCAAGTGGTGTTTTGCACCATCTTCAAGAAGCGTACATTGGTTGAATTTTTTAATATCCTGAGGGTGGAAGCAATTTAGCCAGCTCTGGAAGGAATGATCAAATGTAACTGGATCTAACTGAAACATGTCGTACATGTACTCATTCCAAACCAGGGTGTCTTTTTCTACATCCCAATCAAAAATGCCGAGACTTGCCGACGTGGTGGCCAGAAGCAGTCTGTTCGAAAGTTCCTGAAGCTCTATTTCTGCTTTTTTCTTTTCGGTAATGTCCTGCATGGCTCCGACCGAACGTACTGCTGTACCATCTTCATCGTATATTCGATACAACCGATCTAAGATAATTCGATACTCATTACCTACTCTAAAGCGGTATTCGTTGGAAATGGAAGCTCTTTGCTCCTCCGTTGATTTCTTTTCGCGGGCTTTGATTTTGTCCACATCATCGGGATGAAGGCGGTTGAAAAAATCATCTGCGGTGAGATGAGTGTCGGTTTTTACTCCATAGAGCTTGTAGAGCTGGTCGTTTCCTGTAATTACACCGTCTGATAAATTTACGTCCCATATAGCGTCGTTTGTGCTTTTGCCAATCAGTTCGTAGCGTTCGTTAGATAGCCTTATAGCTTCTTCGTGTTCTTTTTCATGGGTGATGTCTATAAATGCACCGATTATTTTAAAGCGTTGGTTTTCTGTAGATACAAAACATCGCAGCAACAATATTCTATTTTTTCCATTGCCTAGTGGAAGCCGGATTTCAGTTTTAAGGCTTTGCATTTTGCCATTGATAAACTTATCTACCGACGAGACTACCATATCACGGTCATCCGGGTGAATTTTGTCCAGCCAACTTGCAAAAGAAGGTACACCTAACTGGGGATCGAATCCAAATAGCTGGAAGTGGCTATCACTCCACCATGCTTTGTTCAGTAGGGGATTCCATTCAAATAATGCATCATTAGTAGTTTGAGCTATTAGGTGAAACCTTTGCTGGGATTCCTGTAGTTTCAACTCTCTCTCGGTACGTTCACTAATATCCTGTAAGGTTCCTTCTAACTTGGTGATCATTCCGTCTGCAGTATAGGGGATGACCTGTGCTTTCAGGTGTTTTTTCAGACCTTCCGAAGTTTTAAAGGCAAACTCTATACTGGTTGATTTTTGTGTTTTGAAGACTTTATCAAAAGTGAGGGATATTAATTTCCGATCTTTTGGGTGAACGCAATCCATGAACTCCTTATCCTGTAAAGGGTTGGCGGTAGGATCTACCCCACAGATGTTGTACATTTCCTTGGTCCAATGCACGGATTTGCTTTGGCGGTTCCATTCCCAGTAGCCTAGTTTGGCGATGCTTTGTGCTGCATTTAGCTGTTTGTTTGCTTCTTCGAGTAGATTTTCAAAATGTTTCCTCGCACTTATGTCTGTCCCAACACCCATAAGGCAGGGCTCACCATCATATTCGACTGCTTTGCCAGTAAAATAATAAGGCGTTTTGGTGCCATCTTTGGACACTAACTCAGCCTCTACAAAGTCCTCTCCAGTCTTAAACACATTAGCTATCCTTTCGGCTATAACCGGTCCCTCTTCTTCACTAAAGAGTTGGAGTGGATGTAGAGATAGCATTTCTTGATCTGTATAGCCACTTACATCGAGTAAGTTTTGATTCCATCTTTTGTACTGTCCTTCTGTAGTAAACAGGTAAAACACTCCCGGAAGGCTGTTAAGCAGTTGCTCTGAAAGCGACTTCTCTTTGAGGATTGCCTTACGAGCGCTTTTATGTTCAGATATGTCCTGCATGGTACCTTGAATCAATACCAGCTTACCTTGCTCTATCAATGGTTGTCCTATAATACGAATCCACGTGCCTGGAGCTCCGATTTTAGAGAGTTCAATTTCAAAGGAAAAGGAATTTTGAGTGTTTACGCACTCATCCAGATAATGGTCGAAAACCTCAGCTCCAGCTTCAGTAAAGAAGGAATGCCACTGATTTCTCGGGATAGTATGGCTACCACTTATTTCCTTAGAAATAGTAAATCCCGACTCCAGAATAAGCTCCTGGCTTTCCAGGTGGTATTCCCATCCGCCAATTTTTGCGATTCTACCTACTTCTCGAAGTAGGTGTTCACGCTTTTTAATGGTGAGTTCTGCTTGCTTCTGTTTGGTAACGTCTCTGATAATAGACTGGAAAACACCATTCACCTCAGACACACTTACTT
Organism: Marinoscillum furvescens DSM 4134; assembly: GCF_003386095.1. Classification (GTDB taxonomy): domain Bacteria; phylum Bacteroidota; class Bacteroidia; order Cytophagales; family Cyclobacteriaceae; genus Marinoscillum; species Marinoscillum furvescens. The sequence continues at coordinate 91,674 of NZ_QREG01000012.1, forward strand.
CCACCATTATTTTGGAGCCATCTTTTTTAGTGACGCTTCGGTACTGCAGAGACCTCTCTTGAGCATCCTCTTCTGATATTAGCCAGGGGCCTTCATCCAGTTGCTCGACAAAGTCGCGGAGATTTTTACCAATGATTTCCGATTTCGTATAGCCACACAGCATACAGCCTGCAGCATTTACATCAATGAAGTTTCCTTTTGCATCATTTATAAAAATACCGTCTGAAGCATGGTTAAATAAATTTCTAAAATGCTTGTCATTTTTTCTGATGCTGGAAGCTTGATGTTTTTCATCTGTAATGTCGCGAATGGTGTATAGCCATAAGCTTGAACCGGGCTCGTCAATTTGATCTATGTTGATCGACAAATAGCGATTTCCCGAATCCAGGTATAATTTGCCTTCCAGATGCTCTATGTACTCTGCTTGTCCGAGACGCTGTTGTGCCTGAGGATCTGATAAATATGGAATAACCACGTTTAGCGCTGATAGACTGTTGTGAAGGGCTTCGCTTTTACGGGTCTTTAGGATACGGCAGGCTTTGTCATTGATGTCTAAAATCCTGTCATTGTCACCAATAAGGACAAATGCCGTACTTTTTGATTTCATCAAAAAACTTACACTTGAAGGAGTAGAAGTTTGTGAAGGAGAGCGCTCTATCACAAAAAGACAGCAGTCTTGTGCTGAGTCACTCATGCAGGCATTGTTGAAGCTGAAAACCAAATCGAGGAATTTGCCAGAAGGTGTAGCGCCTAAGTAGCTGCCTTCATGAGTGCCTGCACGAGAGTTATCCAGCTGTATGTTTGGTAGTACTTCTGTGATTTTTCTTCCTATAAGTGCATCAATCGGAGCTTCAAGTAGCTTGGCTAGTTTGGTGTTGGCTGTAAGAATCTCACCATGTGAGTTTAGTGTGGCCGTGCCGATGAGTGCACTGTCTTTTAATACATAAGATCCGAATATCTCCCTTAGCATGACTTAAAGGCATAAGTGTTTGTCTTAGGCAATTTACCTATGCACAACGGTGAGCAGGAGAATACTAGTTGTAATCAGGTTTTTTCTAGGTGAAACTACCAGATTGAGGTGTCAGTTATAAGATATTTCTGATTTTAGGTCCATCGATATCTGCTAATTGTCGGCTTCTCTTGGTATTTCAACGATAATTTTAAACCCATCATTGGGTGCAGAAACTACTTGTAGGTTCCCATTAAAAATTTCTACACGCCTACGGATGTTATTTAGCCCTATGCCTTTAGCAGAATTTTTTTTGTTTAACCCTTGTCCATCGTCGGCTATGAGCATGTAGATTTTAAAATCATTGATGGTCAGTTGAAGGGTAAGCGTTCTAGCATTGGCATGTTTTACTATATTGTTGAGTTGCTCTTGGAGTATGCGATACAGATTGAGCTTGAGGTTGTCAGGTATGGGGACCTCCGTATTCATTTCAGACTCAAAATTGATGGTAAACTGTCCATGGGTATTGAATCCTTCTAAAAGGCTGGACATAGCCTCATCCAAAGCTGTGTCTTCCAGACTTGCAGGTGCCAAGCGGTGAGAAAGCTTGCGAATATCCTCTATAGCTGTGCCTGTTAGTTCAAAGGAGCGCTGCACTGAGGGAAATTCATCTAGCTTGTCTATCACATGATTGAGATTCATCCGGGCCGCAACGAGAAGCTGTATAATATGGTCATGTAACTCGCGTCCGGTTTCAAACCGCTCTTCTTCCTGAGTTTGAATGATGGCCTTGGCAATGTCCTGTTCTGCATTTACACTATCTGTAATGTCACGACACACTCCCACCATAGCGGTGGCTTCCTTTTTATTGTTTCTGCTGACGAGCGCATGAGCTTCTACATGTCGAATTTCATTGTTTGGCCACACGATTCTAAACCGGTCATGAAAAGGCCTTCCGCGTTCAATTGATGTTTCAATTTTCTCATTAAAAGCTACCACATCACGTGGGTGCAAGCAGTGTAGCCAATCGTCAAATGTAAACTGAAACTCATCAGGGTCCACACTGAAAATGCTATACATGTATTCGTTCCAGACCATTCTTCCGGAGGATAAATTCCAATCAAATATCCCCAGACTAGCCGATGTGGCAGCTAGTAAAAGCCGGTTGGATGCAGCTTGTAGCTGACGTTCTGATTCCTTTTGAGTCGTAATGTCCTGCATCGCACCGAGCATTCGTTTTGGTAACCCATCATTTCCATAGATGATATATACCTTGTCCATAATGTCTCTGTAAGTGCCATCGGCATGTAAAAACCGGTATTCTTGTGTGATGTGGTGCTTTCTGTTTTTCAGCACTTTGGTTAGGCTGGATTTTACCCGGCCCAGATCGTCAGCGTGTATGTGATCGTAAAACATTTCATCACTGATGATTGTCCCTGGAGGTACTCCGTATAGTTCATAGAGGCGATCGTTGCCTATTGTGTTGTTGTTAGAAATGTCCCAGTCCCAGATGGCATCATTGGTAGCCTTGCTAATCAATTCATAGCGCTGATTTATTTGAAACAGTTCTTCCTCGCGTTCTTTGGTTTCAGTGATGTCCTGTACTGCACCTTCAATTTTACCTAACTCTCCAGTGTTGTCGATGATCCCAATTGCTTTGACACGAATGACCCGTTGTCCGAGTTGGCTATGCTCGAAGCGATATTCAAACTGAATGAATTCGTCTGAGTTGATAGAATTCATAAAATCCATGACTCCTTCACGATCTTCTTCATGGACTTTCGTAAGAAACTGCCCAAATGGAAGGGGGCCTTTGTTCGGATCTGCTCCGAAAATATCATACATTTCTTCAGACCAAAACATTTCATCCGTTGGCACATCCAATTCCCAGTAACCTACGTTTGCTATGCTCTGTGCTGCTTTTAGCTGCTCATTGGTGCGTATGATTTGATCCTGAGTACGCTTTTGTTCAGTGATGTCTTGTCCTAGCCCGAGCAGACAGGGTTTGCCTTCATAAATAAACCTGGAGCCCGTAAAGAAATAGGGGATACGGGTTCCGTCTTTTAGCCGCAAGTGAGCTTCCACTTTATCGGAACCATTAGTAAAAACGGAGGTGATTTTTTCAATTAGGAGTGGTTGCTCATCCTCACCAAAAAACATGAGTGGATGCCCATCTGCAATTTCTTCACCACTGTACCCTGATATGTCTTCAAGTATTTTGTTCCATCGGATGTATTTGCCTTCCTCAGTGAAAAAGTAGAATACCCCTGGCATACTATTGATAATGGCATCTGAGAGCGATTTCTCATGTTCCAGCTTCCGGTTATAGGCTTTTTGTTCTGTTATGTCCTGTATGGCACCGATTAGTTGGTGTGGAGCGTCATCATCTCCTATACTAGTGCCTATAATGCGAACACACTGAATACCTCGAGTTTTGTTGTCAAGTTCTGCTTCTATATCAAACGGCTCACCTGTGGTCAGCGATTCTTTAATGGCACTTGTTATTGACTTTGCAGAGGGTTTATCAAACATCTCCACCCACGTATCGAGTGACAGTTGAGATGCCTCTATTCCCAGGCAGGTTGGATCACCTATAATCACCTGATTGTTTGTCGTGAGTTTCCAGCTACTTACCTTGGCTAGCTGGCTTACTTTTTTAAGGAGTTGTTCGTTTTCTTTAAGTCTCCGTTCAGCGAGTCGTCTCTCTGTTACATTCCGGACGATGGCTTGCAGTGTGCCATCCGGCTGTTTTCTGGTGCTAATTTCCACAGCCAGGGTATTGGATGACGTGAAGAGTTCAAAATCAGCTACAGAAAGATCCTTGTCCAGCCAGTTAGCTTTTAGTTCTTTAGCTATTGGCGAAAGTAAACTTTTAAGAGGTGTTTGGATCAAAGTGTTTAGCGGCATAGAGCAGAGCTTACACATGCTTGTATTTGCATCGATAATGCGCCCTGCTTCATCGATGATTAGAATACCATCCGTGGCTTGCTCAAAGAGTGTTCGAAACTTGCTCTCACTATTTTGCAGTTCTTTCTGAGCGGTTTTACGTTTGGTTATATCATGCTGTATGCCAAATAAGCCTACTAAATGCTCATCATCGTTGTATATAGCCGTGTAATCACCCTCTACCCAGAATGTAGAACCGTCCAGTCGTGTTTCTTCAGTCTCTGTTCGAATCCTTCCTGTCTTCACAAATTCCAAAAATGTCTTTTTGGCTTGTTCTAGATTATTTGGAAAGAAATCTACTGGAGACCTGCCAATTATATCACTTTCTTCGGCCTTGTACTGATCCAGCATGGCTCGGTTGGTACGAGTGATCCGGGCATGTTCAAAAATATGATCTATGGCCGCCTCTGGATTGAGATTTGCATCCCATTTGAGAGGTTCTTCCAGTTCCATAAAAAAGAATCCAGAAAGTGTATTGCTGAAAAAGGGGGTGATTTCCCTTTTGCTCTCCAGCCACAGCTGTTCGATTCTCTCTAGCTCTGTCACATCTTGTACCAGGCACAAAATCGATAACATTTGACCATTTTCATCTTTGAGGATACTATTGTACCAAACACAGCTTACCGTGCGCTCATTTCTGGTGATGTTGCGATTGTAGCAGGTGTTTCCTTCCACATTTCCACCCATGAGTTCATCCACTACCAGATGTACTATATCTTCATCATCTGGATGGATCATATTCAGGTCGTCAAGGTTGCGACCGATAACTTCTTTTCCTGTCCATTCGAAGATCTGTTCAGCTCGTTTAGACCAATTGAGAATGGTTTTGTTTCGGTCCAATTCTATGACGCCCAGAGGAGAATTGGTGAGGTAGGATTGTAGCTGATAGGCGTTGTTTTCTCCTGACCATTTGGTAGTAGGTGTGAAGGCAAAACTCCCTGGCGCCGAGTCGGTAGCAGGTGTAAAGCCATATTCTACGGTAAGCCGAAGCTCATTGCCGTCTGTTATTTGCAGGGTGCCTTCGGGGTTGCTTTTAAGACTTTTATAGTGCTCCGGACTTAAGAGGTCCTGTAGTTTTTTCCCAATGAGGTTGTCAGTCAACAGCAGCTTGGAAGCTTTAGCATTTGCTTCTATGATTTGATCATCATCATCCAGCAGTAGCATCCCAAAAAGTGGATTTTCAAGTAATGGAGTATGTTGCTGGTATTTGGGGTGTTTCATAAATAGCTGATTATGGTCAGGATGTTGTCTGCTATCAATTATAGCGAAATAATGTCACAGCTACGAAAGGTTTCGGCGAACTGCTTCACATGAGCCATGAGTAGTTTCGCGGATTGCAAGCCATAACTAAATCCTACTCAAAAAAATAACCGCAGCGCATTTAGGAATGTTTATCTTTACGGTGAACATTAACTCATTACCCCAACGTTTATACTGTATGAAGCAGATATATGGCAATTACAATAAGGAAGATTTTGAAGTTTGGAGGATCCTTTACGAAAGGCAGATAAAGAACCTTCCCAATGCAGCCAGCAAAGCCCATTTGGAGGGGCTTGAAAAAGTCAACTTTGTGGCAGATGAAATCCCAAAGTTTTCCGAAACAAATGAAATACTGCAGGATTTGACTGGCTGGCGACTGGCAGTGGTGCCAGGAATTGTTCCGGATTACACCTTTTTTGAGCTGATGTCCAATAAGCGTTTTCCTGCCACTACCTGGTTGCGCAAAATGGAAGAGCTGGACTATTTGGAGGAGCCAGATATGTTTCACGATGTATTTGCTCACGTGCCACTACTTACCAATCAGAGCTTTGTGAATTTTCTGGAAGAACTGAGTGTGATAGGATTGGGCTATGTAGGCAATGATTATGCGATCGAGCTGCTGTCTAGAATCTATTGGTTTACGGTAGAGTTTGGCTTGATTCAGGAAGATGCAGGTCTGCGCATTTATGGTGCAGGTATTTTGTCGTCAGCAGGCGAAACCAAATACAGCCTTTCTGAGGAGCCTCCAAAGCATGCCTTTGATGTGCGTACTATCGCTAATACATCCTATCGAAAGGATGTTTTTCAAGATCGCTATTTTGTAATCGAATCTTATGAGCAGCTTTACGAGAGCTTGCCAGAAATAAAAGCAGTTTTAGCTGAAATGGTAGAGAAAAGTCAACACGAAGAGGTGCTCACTTGAGAAACACAGACTAAATTTGTGTGACAAAAAAATAATAGGTTGTGCAGGTTGCACAACCTTTTTTATTTCTATGAAAGTAGCAATTGTAAAATATAATGCTGGCAATATCCAGTCGCTCACCTTTGCCCTCAACCGACTGGGGGTGGAACCTACACTAACCGATGATGCGGAGGAGTTAGCCGCTTCGGACAAGGTGATTTTTCCAGGTCAGGGGGAGGCCAGCTCTGCTATGCGTAGCCTTCAGGAAAAAGGCCTTGACGGGGTGATCAAATCACTCAAACAACCGTTTTTGGGCGTATGCCTGGGTATGCAGCTGATGTGTGCACATACTGAAGAAAATGACACTGAAGGCCTGGGCATTATTCCAGAGCAGGTAAAACGTTTTAATAATGATCATGTGAAAGTGCCTCACATGGGGTGGAATGATATTTCTGAAATAAAATCACCGCTTTTTGAAGGTGTCTCAAATGGAGATTACCTCTATTTTGTGCATAGTTACTATGTGCCTGTGGGGGCGTACACCATTGCTACTTGTGAATATCCCGATCCTTTTAGTGCGGCTATTCAAAAGGATAATTTTTATGCCATACAGCCACACCCTGAAAAGAGTGCAGATGCTGGTATGCAAGTTTTAGCTAACTTTTTGAAACTCTGATAAATGCGTGTAATTCCAGCAATTGACATAATAGGCGGTAAATGTGTGAGGCTCACCAAGGGCGACTACAAACAGGTAAAGCAGTATGCTGATAATCCGGTAGAAGTAGCTCAGGCGTTTGAAGCAGCAGGAATCAGGCAATTGCACCTGGTAGATCTGGATGGTGCCAAAGCCAGGCATGTGGTGAATTTCGAAACGTTACAAAACATCAGCAAGGCCACTAGCCTGGATGTTGATTTTGGAGGAGGAGTGAAAACTCGTGCGGACTTGGAGAAGGTTCTGAAAGCAGGAGCTAAGCAGGTGACTGCAGGCAGTATTGCGGCGAATAACCGAGAAGAAGTAGCTCAATGGATAGCGGCATACGGTGCCGATAAAATCATATTGGGAGCGGATGTGCTGAATGAAAAGGTGATGGTTTCCGGATGGCAGGAAAACTCGAATATCGAATTGTTTGAATATTTGGAATACTACCAACAGCTAGGGATACAGTACGTGGTTTGCACAGATATTGATAAAGATGGTGCGCTGCAAGGACCTTCATTCCAACTCTATGAGAAAATTCAGAAACGTTTCCCAGAGCTAAAGCTGATTGCAAGTGGGGGAGTTTCAGGAAAGGAAGACCTTGTCAACCTAAAGTCTCAAGGCTTGTATGGAGCTATTGTGGGCAAGGCGTTTTACGAGGGTAGATTAACTTTGGAGGACTTAACCAATATCTGATGCTAACAAAAAGAATTATCCCATGTCTGGATATAAAGGATGGGCGCACTGTGAAGGGAGTCAACTTTGTAGATTTGAGGGACGCTGGAGATCCTGTAGAGTTGGCCGAGCGCTATACCCGGGAGGGGGCTGACGAATTGGTTTTTCTGGATATTTCTGCCACTGTAGAAAAACGAAAAACACTCATAGAGCTGGTAAAAAAAGTAGCAGAAGCCATTCATATTCCTTTTACCGTAGGTGGTGGTATCAGTACAGTGGAGGATGTACGAGCCTTGTTGCTGGCCGGAGCTGATAAAGTCTCAGTAAACTCAGCGGCAGTTCGCAACCCACAACTGATCAATGATATAGCTGCTGACTTTGGCTCACAATGCATTGTAGTAGCTATTGATACACGCTATGTAGATGGTGTGAATCTGGTACATACACACGGAGGTAGAAAACCTACGGAGATAGAAACCATAGGATGGGCGGAAGAAGTGGCGAAGCGCGGAGCTGGAGAAATCCTACTTACTTCCATGGATCATGATGGTACCAAGGCCGGGTTTGCCGTGGAGATTACCAAAAAGATAAGTGAGCGAGTCAGCATTCCAGTGATCGCTTCTGGTGGTGGTGGCAACGAAGCTCATTTCTGCGATATATTCAAAGAAGGGAAAGCAGATGCCGCATTGGCAGCGAGTATATTTCATTACAAAGAGGTAGAAATCAAGCACCTCAAGGAAGAATTGATTAAAAACAAACTACCAATAAGACACTGATGGCATTGGATTTTGAAAAAGGAGGGGGGCTACTTCCCGCAGTAATACAGGACGCTAAAACCGGCAAAGTATTGATGCTCGGCTATATGAATGAGGAGTCCCTTGCACAAACCAGGGAAACAGGAAAAGTGACGTTTTTTAGCCGTAGCAAAAACCGGTTGTGGGTAAAAGGTGAAACATCGTCTAATTTTCTGATCGTAAAAGAAATACTGGAAGATTGTGATGGAGATACCTTACTCATAAAAGCAGATCCTCAAGGGCCGGTATGTCATACAGGTAGCGATACATGTTTTGATGAAGTGAATAAAAACGAGGTGGAGTTTCTCAATCACCTGACTGCTATCATAGAAGACCGTAAAAACAACCCAAGTGATGCTTCTTATACCGCCAGCCTTTTTAAGAAAGGTACCAATAAAGTAGCGCAAAAAGTAGGAGAAGAAGCCGTGGAAGTGGTCATTGAAGCAAAAGATGATAATGACGACTTGTTTTTAAATGAATCTGCAGATTTGCTTTTTCACCTGATGGTATTGCTATCACATAAGGGTTTTTCCTTAGATGATGTGGTGAAAATACTTAAATCAAGGCACCAAACTTCCTGATAATCTGATTTTTTCATACATTATAGGTCGTAAATAAAGCACCGACCTAAAATGAAAAAATACGATGTGGTTGTCATAGGCGCTGGCCCGGCAGGATATGCCGCTGCTATGCGTGCGATCGATTTCAAGAAAAAAGTAGCACTGATTGAGAAAAAGCAACTCGGAGGAGCGGGAATTCACCATGGAGCGCTGTGGAGCAAAACGTGGTGGGAGCTAAGCCGAGAAGCCAATATGCTACGCAAACACGGAGATACACTCAATACTGGTAGTGTAGAGTTTTCCTTTAAAAATGTGAAGTCTGAGGTGCGAAAAGCTGTGAAGGAGCGCATGGAACAGCTAGAGCACCACATGCACAATATCAATGTGTCTATTGGAGATGGCCTGTTTGACTTTATACAGGGGAACGCTCGGGTAATCGATACCAATCAGGTATCCATCAATACGGCTGATGGAATAGAGACGGTCTGGGCAGACTATATTATACTCGCTACAGGTAGTAAGCCACGTAAACTACCTAACATTCCCATAGACGAAGAAATGGTCTTTACCAGTGATGGACTGGATAAGTTGGAATCCTTCCCCAAAAGTATGGTGATACTAGGGGCAGGGGTTATTGGTTGTGAGTTTGCTACTATATTCTCCAATTTTGGCCATACCAAGGTGCATTTGATCGATAAGGGTGACCGTATACTTCCTTTTGAAGACGAAGATGTGGTGAAAGTAATAGAGCGCAATCTTGAAGCTAAAGATGTGCTCGTCCACAGAAACTCACGTCTAATAGACATGCGTAAAGATGGAGACATGGTAGCCTATACACTGGAATATACAGATGGCTCGAAAGAAGTGTTTCGGGTAGAAAAGGCGCTGGTGTCTGTAGGTCGTGTTCCTAATTATGAAAATCTCTTTGATCAGACGATTGATATAGAGTTAGATAATAGAGGGATAATCGATGATCGAACACAAACCAGCATTTCCAATATCTATGCAGTAGGGGATATTACAGCGGATATTTCACTCGTAAATGTAGGTGAGCTTGAAGGTCGCTATGCGATCGAGCGTATTTTTGGCAAACCAGAGCGGGATCTTATTTACGAAAACATTTCTACCATTATGTTTTTATCTCCCGAAGTGGCTGGTGTAGGTATGAATGAAATACAAGCCCGAGAAAAAGGGCTGGAATATAAAGTGGTAAGCATTGATTACTCCTGTATTCCAAGGGCAATAGCCATGCGTAACACTCAGGGCTTTATCAAAATATTGGTAACCAATGATGATAGTCAACGAATTTTGGGGATGCGTGTGGTAGGGGAGCATGCCTCTAGCGCCATTCAGGCAGTTGCCTTGTTGATTTCCATGGACCGTGGTATCAAAGAGCTGGCAGAGCTGATTCACCCACACCCATCCATTATAGAAGGTATTCAGGAGTGCGGCCGTATGTTGCTGGGCAAGCCAATGCTAAAGCCAGCGGTCTTGAGAAATGCAATGGTCTGTAAGACCTATACCAATGGCAAATATGCCGACTTGATGGTGAGTTAATTATTTCCAGTTGACATAGTCAGGTAAACTAAAATCATCTTCAGAAATGGTAGGCTGAGTACGCATTTCTTCCGCCACCATTTCATAGGTGATGCCAGGTACTCTTTTCACTACTTTTAATGGCAGGGCATTCCATTCCCAAAGCTCTGCCACACTTCCCTTTTCAAACACCCATACGTTACAGGGCTTGCCCAGCAATGTGTCGAGGCCTGTAAGTTGGCCTCCTTGCTGATTGTAGATGGCCTTGCTGGTTTGTTCCAGGTTTTTATACCCCAGCAATTGGCTCCAGGTATAATCTGATGACTTGGTTCCCGAGCTGTCCAAATGATTGATCGAATACATCATATTGCCATCTGTAAGTGTAGACCTCATCTCTGAGCTGCTCACGCCATATCTTTTAAAGACTATTTCTTTGGTTTCATAAGATCGCCACCCATTCCTGTCAAAAATCAACCTGACCGAACCCTCTGCGCCATTGATGATGGTGTAGGTGATTTCTGCCTCTTCTAGTGGGAATCGCGCGGGTAATTTTTCGTTGAGAGAAGTCGAATTGCCTGTTTGTGCGTTGAGCACACTTGATGAAAATAGCAGGAAGAAAATGAGTAGATGTCTGCGCATGTTATAGGTGAGGTTGGTGATGGTCTTTTGAAATTACCAGAAATTTCTAAAAAAGAAAACCCCGAGGACATTCTCCTCAGGGTTCCAACCAGCTATAGACAAGATTCCTGACTTTCATCAGGAGTTGTTTCAAAATTTGATAGCACTAAGATGGGATATCTTCTATTTGCGCGACTGCCAAAACACTTAATCAGACTGCCAAAGTTGAAAAAGATGCCTTCAATGGCTGTAAATAGCTATTTGTAGAACTTTGAAACTTCGGAAAGTGGCTTTCTTTCCAGGTCAGGAACGTACACTTCTTGCTCTGGATAGCCTACCGGAAGGAGAAGAAAAGGTCGTTCGTTTCCTGGTCTTTCTAGTAATTTGGAAAGAAAATTCATCGGTGATGGTGTGTGAGTAAGCGTTACCAGACCAGCGTTGTGAATGGCAGTGATTAGCATCCCGCAGGCTATGCCCACAGATTCATTGACATAGTAGTTGTTTACTTTTTCACCGTCTATAATGTCGTAGGCTTTTTTAAATACGATGATGAGCCATGGGGCTTTTTCCAAAAAAGGTTTGTGCCAGTCGGTACCAATAGGGGCCAGGTCTTTGAGCCATCGATCAGTCATTCGCCCATGGTAGCTGTCGTACTCTTCTTTTTCTGCCGCCTCACGTATTTGGGTTTTGAGTTCAGGGTTGGAAACAGCACAAAATGTCCAGGGCTGCTTATGTGCTCCGGATGGAGCAGTAGAAGCTGTCATTATCAGATTTTGAATGAGTTTTTCTGATACAGGGCGGTCAGATATTTCACGAACTGTTCGGCGCTGGTCCAGCTGACGATAAAACTCTTGTGCTCTTTCTTCAGACTCTTCCAGGGTGAAGTTGGGGATGCTGTGCTCTACATGAGTAAAGCCATTGATTTGCTTGGTTTTCATTGATGGGTGGATGTGTTAAAGTGATTTTATTACTTCTTTAAATAACCTTACCAGGTGTTTTTCAGCCTTGCCAGCAGTGGATATGATGTCTTCGATATCTACGGGAGCAAGGTTGTCAGGGTCACATTCGTCAGTAAGTACAGATACAGCGCTTACAGGAAGCCCCATCTGATTGGCCGCGATTACTTCAGGTACCGTAGACATACCAACAGCATCAGCACCGATATTTCTTAGATATCTATACTCGGCACGTGTTTCCAGATTGGGGCCTGCCACGGCTACATATACTCCTGCGTTTAGCGGGATGCCCGCTTCTGCAGCTACTTTTTTCATGATTCCATTCATCTCAGGATCATAGGGCATGCTTAGGTCGGTAAATATAGGGCCAAATGCTCCGGCATTTTTTCCCCTCAAGGGGCTTTCCGGTAGCAAACTGATATGATCATCCAGAAGCATTAGTTCGCCCTTTTGCCAGCTGAGGTTCATGCAACCTGAAGCATTGCTAATCAAAAGCTTTTCAATGCCTAAAAACTTCATCACGCGAACCGGAAATACAACCTCCTCCATGCTGTACCCTTCGTAGTAATGAAATCTCCCGCTCATGGCCACTACTTGTTTGCCTTCTAGCAAGCCGTAGATCAGTTTACCCTTATGAAACTCTACTGTGGCTATCGGGAAGTTGGGTATTTCGTCGTAGCTTATTTCTAGTTGTACTTCTATGTGATCTGTCAGTGCGCCTAAGCCTGTACCCAAAATGATTCCCAACTCAGGAGAAGAGAATCCTTTGTCTTGTAAGAATTTCACCGTTTCATTTACCTGATCACTCATGTGCATTTTTAGTTTTTTGGCAATTTAGTGCCTTCCTTTTAAATCCAAAATTGCCATGAAAATTATGGCAAAGAATGTCAGCCATGGTTAACTTAACCGTCATAAACTAAGACAGGAAATGAAAAAACTAATCGTTGTATTTGTATATCTGATGTGTAGCCAGGTAATGGGGCAAACGCTCGTTACTTCCACACCTTTTGAGCTTTTTGGAGACCATATTTTTATTCAGTTGAGTGTAGATGACTCCAGGCCTGTTGATTTTATATTTGATACAGGGGACGGGCTTACTGTATTGGATACCGATGTAGCTGCGGAGCTAAAATTGGAACCAGACCACAAGGCATCCAAAACCAGCGCACAGGGGAGATTGAGCGGCGCGCTCATCCCACACAACAAAATAGAAGTAGGTGCGGTGAAAATCGAGGATATCGAGCTTTATACGACAGAGCTTACCCATTTAGAGCAGTCTGTGGGCCGAAATATTGATGGTATCATTGGTTATGATTTGCTCAAAAACTATGTAGTCAAGATTGACTATGAAGACATGATGCTGAAAGTATATAAGCAAGAAAAATTCGACTATACTGGATATGGTGAGCCGTTTAACTTTAAGTTGGTCAACTACATGCCATGCATGACAGCTATTGTAACCTTAAACAATGGAGAAGTTTACGAAGAGGAGTTTTTTGTGAATACAGGAGCAGGAACCACTATGGATTTTAACACTCCCTTTGCCAATAAGCGTGATGTCATTGCCAAAACTGGAGAGCATTATTCTTATCCGGTGGCAGGTATCGGTAAAGTAGAAACCATGCACTATGAAGGACGTGTTCAAAAATTCAGTTTTGGGACGTTTGATTTTGAACAGCTACCTGTAGGTATTAGTCAGGCCAAACACGGTATACAGCATCATAAAAAAGCTGCTGGTATAGTTGGAAACAAACTGCTCAGCAGATTTAACATCACGTTTGACTTCAAAAACAAAACCATGTATCTGGAGGCTAATAAATACCACGAAGAGCCCTTTAAGGTAAATGCAAGTGGGCTGAATCTACAGTATGATAAATCCATGGAAAAGCTTCTGGTTCACCGTGTGTATGAAAACAGCCCGGCTAAACTAGCAGGAATCAAACAGGATGATGAACTACTAGCAGTCAATGGCAAGCCTGTAAGTGCCTATACATTGCCAGAAATAAGAGAACTACTAAAAGATGCGAACAGCTCTGTAGAAGTAAAAGTAAGTCAGTATGGTATAGAAAAAGTATTTACGCTGGACCTGGATGCCCTTCTTTAGGCATTAATCAGTAACCTCATCAATGGCCTGTAGTATTAAGCTACAGGCTTTTTTTATTTCTTCGGGTGTGATGGTAAGGGGAGGAGCTATGCGCATGGCATTGTCACAAAACAAAAACCAGTCTGTCACTACTCCCAACTCTATGGCTCGATCGATGATGGGTTTCAGCACTTCAAATGACTCAAACGCCACAGCCATCATTAATCCCAGGTTGCGTATTTCCTTAATTTTAGGGTGTTTGAGTTGTTGTTTAAACAATGCAGCTTTTTCAGCCACCTGTTCTGGTAGCTTTTCCTCAATAGTGACTTGCAAGGCGGCTAGTGATGCAGCTGCGCTGACCGGATGGCCTCCGAAGGTGGTAATATGACCTAAGATTGGGTTTTCTTTGAGCACATCCATGATGGCTTTGGAGCTGATAAAAGCCCCAATAGGCATACCACCTCCCATGCCTTTGGCACTAACCACTATATCGGGAACAACATCGTAGTGTTCAAAAGCCCAGAATTTTCCTGTTCTTCCAAATCCTGCTTGTATTTCGTCCAGTATGAGCAGTGCACCCACATCGTTGCATCGTTTTCTAACTGCCGAGAGGTAATCCTGAGATGCTACTCTGATACCTGCTTCTCCCTGCACAGTTTCTAGTATTACGGCAGCAGTTTGGTTATTTATTTGCTCCAGTGCAGCCATATCATTGAAAGGAATGTGTGAATGGCCTGGTACCAAAGGACGATAATTTCTCTTGAATATTTCGTTTCCTCCTGCCGAAAGCGCTCCATGTGAGGACCCATGATAGGCATTGACGGCCGAAAGAATGTGAGGTCTGCCTGTGTACCTTTTGGCCAGTTTGAGTGCGCCTTCTACTGCTTCGCTACCTGAGTTTACCAGATAGATGGCATCCAGGTTATCGGGCAAGGTTTTGGTGATTGCTTCTGCTAGTTTTACCTGTGGAGACTGTACATACTCTCCGTATACCATCAGGTGCATGTATTTGTCCAACTGCTCTTTGGCAGCAGCTACCACTCTGGGGTGTCTGTGTCCTACACTGCTTACTCCTATTCCTGAAATCAGATCGATATAGGCTTTGCCATCAGGGTCATACATATAAATGCCCTCAGCATTTACTATCTCTATCATGAGCGGAAAATCCGTAGTTTGGGCGAGGTGATCCAGGAAAAGTTGTCTGTTCGTAAGCATGGGCTAAAAATAACAGGTTTTGTTTGGGCAAAAAAACAGCCATGACCACATGTGGCCATGGCCGGTAAGGGCTCTTTAATTGATTATTTTAATATCTGAGCAGTGTGTTCTTTGGTCTTTACTTTTCCGATCACTTCTTCAATCTTACCTTCTTCATCTATGACGAATGTAGTTCGGAAGGTGCCCATGTACTTGCGGCCGTACATTTGTTTCTCTCCCCAGGTGCCATAAGCATTGTGTACGGACTTATCCTCATCAGCAATAAGTGTAAATGGCAATTCGTGTTTGGTGATAAATTTTTGATGAGACTTGGCACTGTCTGTACTTACACCAAGCACTTCATAGCCTTGTTTTTGAAGTTGTTCGTAATTGTCACGCAAGTTGCAAGACTGGGCTGTGCACCCGGGTGTGTTGTCTTTAGGGTAAAAGTACAAAACGACTTTTTTGCCTTTGTAGTCGGACAGCTTCACTTTGTTGCCATCCTGGTCAATGCTTTCAAAATCGGGTGCCTGATCGCCAGGTTGTAGTTTCGTTTGCATAGTGCTTTTTTTATTTGCTGTTAGTAATATAAAATGCAGTTTGAAGCTATTATAGCTCGTGCTTATAAGTGCTCACATTGCCTGCATTGTCTGTAACTTCCAAAGTAAACTCGCCCACCATCGGGATGTTTTCATCTTTTGGGTTGGCCCAAATCATGTTTTGCTTGTATTCGTAGTTCATCAGCAAAAACTGTCCATTGAGCGTAGCACGGTAAGTAGCTACTCCTGATCGGTCATCGTTTATTTTAAAGTACAATTTCTGTGGGGAAACAATCTGAGGGGAAATCTCTGGCGGTATGGTGTCTTGTGTCAGTACATAAGTGCCCAGTTCACGTGTCGTAAAGGTGATGTTTTGGTCCTTCCAATTTCCTCCCACAAAATTCAATCTGTTGCTATTTTTAGCGTAAACCTGAGTGTTTTCCGGGTAAGCATATTCTGGCTTAAGTGTTACATTAACAGACCCACGAAGCGGTGTGCGCCGGTGTTTAAACTCAAATACTTCTTCACTTAGCTCTGGATTAAAGGATTTTTTAAAGCGAAGGTACAGAGTGTCAAACAGTGAATATTTCTTAAAATTAAGATCTACATGATGGTTGTAAAAGCTGATTTCTTGCCTTGGTGGAATGCTTGCATAAATGTCGGTGTGAAGAATCTCGCCGCAATAATCAACCGAATCGGGTAGGCCTTTCCTAAGGTCCCAAAGGTAGTAGGCACTTCGTCTGTCGGTTCTATAAGGCACTAGTTCTGTGGCAGCATTCCCAAAAAGCATTTTGATTAGCTTCGGGTCTCCACTGTGAGTGGCTTTGAAGTGTAGGTGGTTTCGAAATAACTCAAACTTCTGAATGTCAGGGTCGGGGAGGTTCACTACTTTTCGGTCATTTACCCTGGTTTCGAATGTGGAGATGTTTCCGTAGCTGTCTTCCATCAGTACTCGGATGACATGCGGGTTTTCATCAAAGACATAACCCTCTGACCTGACCGTATAGATGTCATTGGTATTGCCATCATCCACAAACAACTTATTAAACTTTCGGCCACCTTGTCTATACCTGGGGTAATCCATATGCACGAGAATACTTCGCTGATGTGAAAACGATAGATTGGTCTTGCTTTGGCTGAAGACAGTATCACCATCTACCAGAAGGGTTGTGCGTGAGATGCCATTTCTGTTGTATACGCCATTTAACAAGTCATAGGCATAGATCTCCAATCCAACCTTTCCGGTTAGGTTAAGTGGTACGCGTGTTTTATAAATCCCATTTGTTTTTAACACATCAAACTCGAATCTCCCGAAGGTTTGGTTTACCCGAGCATTGCCCTCAAGCGTAACAAACGCCACGTTTTTCAGTACAGGAGCGATGTTGTCTTTTATTTCAGGAAAGTTGAATTTGAGCGGATCGAGTATGCGTTGATTTCTATCACGAATTTCGAAGTGCAAATGCGGACCACTAGAAGATCCCGTATTGCCCGAGTAGCCTATCACTTCTCCCTGACGAAAGTAGAATAGATCTTTTTGCGGAAACAATTGGATTTCGTAAGATTCTTCACGGTACTGAGCTTCTTTTACATATGCTGCTATGGTTGGTTCAAATTCACTCAAGTGAGCATATACTGAAGTAGTTCCATTGGGATGAGTCATGTATAGCGCATAGCCATATCCACCCACACTAATTTTGATTCTGCTGATGTAGCCTTCAGCTGTTGCATAAACGGGAAGTCCAGATCGTCCACCAGTTTTGATGTCTATACCTGCATGGAAATGTGAGGACCTTAGCTCGCCCATGGTACCTGCCAGGTAATTTTGCTGGCCCGGGTTGATGGGAAACAGGTAATAATTATCAGTAGTAAATGGCTGGGAAAACAGAACCTGAAGCGCTGATAGAAATATAGTTAAAGTCAGAAGTGTTGATCGCATAAATGCTATCTTGAGACTGTTGTTGTTGGGATTTAAAGAGTTGGTAATCAGGTTGTTGTTTGTATTTATTTCACTTCAAAATTAAATAATTCCTGGCCTTCCAGTTTGCCAACCAATCGATCACCAATGGACACAGGCCCCACACCTTTTGGTGTGCCCGTAAAGAGTATATCTCCTGTTTTTAAAGTGAAATATTTGGATACATAAGCAATCAGTTCGTCTACAGGCCAAAGCATGAGTGATGTGTCTGCTTGTTGTACCGTTTCTCCATTTTTTTCCAGTTCAAAATGAATGGCCGTGATGTCTTTGCCATCAAGTGGAACAAACCCAGATACCACTGCCGATCCATTAAATCCTTTGGCGAGTTCCCACGGGAGTCCTTTCGCTTTCAAGTCGCTTTGCAGGTCTCGCGCTGTAAAGTCTATACCCAGCCCAATTTCATCATAATATTTGTGTGCAAACTCGGCCGCTATAGCTTTACCTTCCTTTTTGATTTTGACTAGTAGTTCGCATTCATAGTGAATGTTTTCTGAAAAGGAAGGATAGTAAAAAGGGTCATTGTTGCGCAAAATCGCTGTGTCAGGTTTCATGAAAATCACAGGATTTTCAGGTCTGTCATTTCCCAGTTCAGTAATGTGGTCTGCGTAGTTGCGACCGATGCAAATGATTTTCATAACTAGTGTACGAGGATTTCTTCCGTTTCTTCTACTTCCATTAGACAGTTCTCGTCTACTCTTACGAGGTTTAATGTCTTCAATTCATTGATCAGCACCGGGTCGTATTTGGCTTTTACACGAATGTAGTTTTCCGTAAACCCGTGCATGTATCCATTTTCAACATCATCTTCAAAGAGCACTTTTTGGGTATTGCCCTGATGCTGTTCATAAAAATATCTTTTCTTTTTTTCTGATAAGGTCCTCAGCATTTTCGAACGTTTTTGGCGCTCCTTTAAAGGTACCGTTCCGTCCATTTCCAATGCGGCAGTGTTGGCTCGCTCAGAGTATGTAAAAACGTGTAGGTAGGAGACATCCAACTCGTTGAGAAACTGGTAAGTTTCCAAAAAGTCCTCTTCCGTTTCTCCCGGAAATCCGGTGATTACATCCACACCTATGCAGCAGTGAGGCATTAATTGCTTGATGGTAGCCACCCGGTCTCTATACAGCCCACTGAGGTATCGGCGGTTCATGCTACGGAGAATCTTATCACTCCCAGACTGTAGCGGTACATGAAAGTGAGGAACAAACCTTTTGGACTTGCTCACAAACTCTATGACATCATTGGAGAGCAGGTTGGGTTCTATAGAGCTAATTCTGAAGCGATCGATACCCTGTACTTCATCCAGGGCTTTTATGAGGTCTATAAACTTCTCTTTTCGCTTGCCATTTTGTATGCCAAAGTCACCAATATTTACTCCGGTGAGCACGACTTCTTTTACTTCTGAGGCGGCTATTTCTTCTGCTTGCTTTAGGATGTCAGCAATGCTCGCACTTCTGCTCTTTCCTCTAGCCAGAGGAATGGTACAGAAAGCACAGCCGTAATTGCACCCGTCTTGAACTTTTAAGAATGTACGTGTGCGGTCTCCATAGGAATACGAAGCATTGTAGGTCTTTGCTTCTTGAATTTCCGAGGCATAGACCTGAGGCTCGTTTTTAGACGTGAAGTCTTCGAGATATTCAAAGAGGCGAAACTTTTCTGCAGCGCCCAGTACTGCATCTACACCTTTTATTTCAGAGATTTCTTTCGGCTTTAGTTGTGCATAACATCCGATGATGGTGACAAAACTTTCAGGAGCTATTTTTTTCGCTTCCTTTACAATCTTCTTGCATTTTTTGTCTGCATTTTCGGTTACCGAACAGGTGTTGATAATGAAGATATCCGGCTGATCTGTGAAATCTACTTTTTGATATCCCTTGTCTTCAAACATTCTGGATATGGTAGATGTCTCCGAAAAATTCAGCTTACATCCCAATGTATAAAAGGCCACTCGCTTCATAAGAACGCAAAGATAACATAATGAATACAACGATTTGACCTAAGGAAAGGTGAAACCGGCGATGCTTGTATTGCTTATGACATATAGTAGCGCGAAGGTGGATTTGAGGTGGCAAAATGCGACCACTGTATATCACCGGCCTATCAGTATGAAGGGAGCCCAATAATACGGTTGATTGTAGTTTTCAGACTGTAGCATTTTGAGTTTAGCATTGCGCAGGTCATCTGCATAGGTCTTGTTTCCTGAGTGGTGGAGGTGCTGCCGGTAGAAGTCTATCATCAGGCGTGCTGTAGAGGCATCTGCCACCTGCCATAGAGACACCATTAGGTTTTTAGCACCTGCATACATGAGTGATCTGCTCAACCCGATGATTCCTTCGCCTTTTTGTAGTTTCCCCAGTCCCGTTTCACAGGCAGACAAGGTGACCAGGTCTGCACCGATATCGAGGGAGTAAATTTCGCCAGTGTATAAATTGCCATCCTCTTGATCATCAGGAGATAAAAATATACGCGACAGTGCGGGTTGGCGTGGGTTTACCACACCATGAGTGGCAAAATGCAAATAGCGGTAGCTTGAAAGGTCTTTGTTTTTTAGTTTAGACTCAGTAGCACTGCTGTTTAACCAGACAGTTGGTTTATCTGAACTTCCAAGAAACAAATATTTGATTTCCTTTACCTCATTTTCTGATGCAGGCAATTCATTTAATGACATTTCTGGATAGTCGAATGATACTGGTGCGGCCAGAAAGATGCCCTGAGTACTTGAGGCTTTGGAAGCTTTCGATAGGAAGAGCTGAGCTGCATAATCATAGGATACTTCCAAATCTTCAATAAGATAGTGCGGGGCTTCCGCGTTTTCATTTTCGATAATGAATGATTCGAATGGTACAGTGCCCAAAATGCCATGGGGTATAATTATGAGTTTTTTAGCTTTCACATCAGGTATGAGCAAATCGTAAAGTGCTGATGCTGCGGGTTGAAATGCCTCGGCCAGTTGGTACCTCATACCATTTCGATAAGCACTGACTGTAGAGATAAAGTCATCAGGAAGTGCTTTTGCGTGGACTTTTATTTTCTCATTGGAGACCTCAAATATGTAAACACGATCTTCGCTTACATAATAGGAGAGTAGCACTGTAGTAGGCGAAAGCTGGGCTTGTAAGTTGCTTAAGTCAAAATCCACCGGTTGGTATTTCAGTTCATAATACCTGGGGAAGTCTGATTCTAATTTTTGGATGAACAAGTTGTGGGCACGCTGTGCTTCAAAAAGTTCGTTTTTTAGCGTCGTGAGGCGAGGCTCTTTGGGCTTTGATGCCAGCTGCTGCTCTATAGCTGCCATGATGTTTTGTAAGCTATCTTCTTTTTGAATGATCGCGTCAGGAATTCCGGCAAAGGATTTTGCTTTAGTATCTCCGATGGCTTCCAGTAGTACTGCAGACTTGCTTCGCTCACAAAATCCAAAAGCAATATTTGCGAAGTGCTGCTTGCGAAAAGTCTTGTCAGAGAGGTAGTGACCTATTCTTATGGCGTTAGAGTAGATGTCCGCAGCAATGGTGCCTATTCTTAGTTTGTCTGATTCATTAAGGCGCATTTGTCTTAGCTTGGCTATGAGGTCATCGGCGAGCTGGTAGGTGGCTAGAGAAGCCTCCAGATCGTTTAGGCTAAGCGTTTTACCAAAATGAAAAGCTTCCAGAGTTTGGGCTTTTGATTGCAGGGAGGTCAGTAAAATATTGCCATCATAGTAGTTGCCCAGTTGAGGAAGGTCGTACAGACCCTCAAAGTCCTGATCATACAAATTAGCGTAAATGGACTTTTGAAAGTGTTCTAAAGCAGATTGGTATTCGTTTTTCTTTAAAAGTACGGAGCCTAACAGGTAATACGTATTAGCAATTTCAGGGTGCTTTTGGCCATAGAGTCTGTGGTAAATCTGTAGCGCTTCCTGTTGAGCCAACAGTGCTTGATCCAGATCGCCTTGAGCTTCCAGAATTCTTCCCTTATTGGAAAAGGTATAGGCTTTGTTGGGGTGATCGTCAGCGAATGTTTGGTTCCAAATGTCCATGGTCTGATCGATGTATCGGAGCGCATCACTAAAATTGCCCTGACTGCTGTTGGCAAAAGCGAGGTTGCTGTAGCATAGAGCTACTTGTGGGTGTGTAGGCCCATGCACTGTTCGATAGATATTGAGGGCGTTGTTGAAATTAATGACTGCTTGCAGAAAGTCCCGGTTGAGATAGATCAAACCAATGTTTAGGTAGGAGTGGGCGATGGGTGGGGCATTGGTTGGTAACAGGGTTTTGCGAATAGCCAGTGCTTTCTCGTGATAGGCTATTGCTACCGAATGGTTTTGCGCATTCCAGTGAGCTACTCCCAGATCGTTGTAACACTCTGCCGCCAGCAGGTTATCCTGTGCAGGTAGCAGTGCCTCGGCCTTGTTTAAGGTTTCGAGCGCCAGATCTGTACGTCCCAATTTTAGTTGGGTCTCTGCTAGCAATAGATATCCTTCTACCTGAAGTGGTGCAGCATCTGGTATTTCTTCACGCACATATTTTAGGGTGGATTTGAGGTGTTTTTGTGCTGCCATCAATTCCCCCTGAGCAAGATGACATTTGCCCATTTGGAGGTGACAGTAGGAGTAAAGGTCTATTTTTTGTTCTGTCAAAAAGACCTCTCCAGCCGTTTGAAAAGAGCTAAAAGCATCTACATAGTTTCCAGCTTCTAGTTGAGCAAGTGCCTGCTGATAGCTGTTTTGTTGACCAGAAAGGAACAGTGAAGACGCAAGAAATGTCAGTATTAAAATCTTTTTCATCTTCAGAAACGATAGATATAACTTGTACTTAAAACATCATGGCGTGTGAGGCCATCAGGATTGACTTCTCTATCTGTCACTTTATGTGCGTAGATGAGTTTGAGGCTATGGTTCACGTTGATATGATATCCGAAATTTGCGAGCATCGTAAACGCTAACCCGGTGGTCCCGTCAAGCTTTTCTCGGGTATCTGTACGGAAGTTGTATACTTCATCCTTGCTGATCCGGTAGATTCCCAATGCTCCAATTCCAAAATTATAGTTGACATATCTGAAATTACGCTCAGCTCTGAGCATGATATCTGTGCCTCGTCTCAGGTTATTCGCCAGGTCATGGCTATTGATGTAGTCAGGAGATGGGTAACCAGGCCAGTGCCCCCAGCGAAAATCATTTTCATTTTGATGGACTATCGGTAGCTGTATGCCTGTGGCAAAAAGCCAGTTTTCATTAATATAAGAAGTACCCAATACAATGTCATAAGTCCCAAGACTCGTTTGGTAGTACATAGGGTAATCCCCTCCAGGACCTAGTTCACTGGGTTCTTTTTCGATGTTTGCTTTACCTGTGGGCAGTTTGCCACCGAGAGTCACTCCCACAGCTCCGCGTTCTATTGGAAAGGACCGGGTCGCACTTATGGACAGGTCTGCTATTCCTGAAGTTTCGCCTAGATTTCCTGAGACCATCTGATAGGGTACCTTTAGCTGTATGGCGGTAAGGTCGTTGATACCAAAGGTCATGTCAGCTGTGATGGCTGTGATAACCGGAGATAGCAGTGATCTGCCACGGTAATAGTTGAGCTCCAGTGTCCGGAGCTTAAAGTCAATTTGCTTGCTATAGGACTGGTCAGGCTTCATAGCACCCATGGTACAAAAACCTGCATCACTACACCCCTGAGCGGATGCATGGTAAGTAAAGAATACTAAACAGCTGGCAATAATGAGATTTCGCATATCAGTTAGGCAATACTAAATGGAAGGCAATTCATAGTCTAAGTTAAGCTTTCATGTGCACATATGTCAAGAGCACAACCGTCATTAGCATGACTCTTTGAAGATTTTTTTCTACAGCAATTAAACCTTTGAGGTGAAGAAGCATCTAAGCACCGAAAATCAATTAGAAACTAACATTTATTGCCATGAGAAAAATAGGATTGATCTTACTTACAACCATCACCATTGGTTTTTATGCCTGCGAATCTGATCAAGAAGCTACCGCTTCGTTAAGTGTAGATGAAGTAGCTGCTGAAGCCGCCGTGGCCACCGACTATGAAGATGTAGATCAGGTGGTGGAAGAAGGAATGAATTTTTTTACATCGGGAGGAAGAGTTTTAAATAAGCGTATCATTGACTGTGCCACAGTAGAGCGTGACACTGTAAACAAAACCATCACTATAGACTTTGGTGACGGATGTGAAGGCCCTCATGGGCGCGTGAGAAAAGGGAAAGTGCTGATAGAATACAACGAACGACGTAGGGTGCCAGGAGCCTACCGAATTGTGACTTTTGATGAGTTTTTTATCGATAGTGTGCAGGTAGAGGGTACGCGTACACTTACCAACACAACCAATGCAGAGGAAGCGGATACTTATGCATTCGAGGTGAAATTAGAAGGAGGTAAGCTTACCTACCCGGATGGCACGACTTATACAAGAACTGCCACTAAAACCAGAACGATATATGTAGGCGGGACCAGGGATGAGCATTACACTAGCGTATCAGGTAGTGCATCTGGTGTTCAAAGAAATGGAGAGTCTTACTCTATGGAAGTATTGGATCCGATAATCTTCAAACGAGGGTGTAGAGCAGGGCGTGTATTTATCCCTGTTTCTGGCCAAAAGGAAATCATTTCTGGTGAACAGACCATTCTGGTAGATTATGGTGATGGTACCTGCGACAATTTGGTAGATATCACCATCAATGGTGAGACTGAAACGAAAGAGATCAAACCAAGAAGAAGAAAATAGTTCACCTGAGAGACTATCAGGTAGGTGGGGTCGTGTCGGGAGATGCGGCCCCTTTTTTATTGTTCTACAGCTGTAAAGGCATAACTTATGATGTTGGCACCCATCTTTAAAGCCTGCTGCCTCACATGCTCCGGATCATTGTAAATCACCTGATCTTCCCAGCCATTACCCAGATCACTTTCATAGGAGTAGTAGCATACCAATCTTCCTTTATAAATCAAACCTAATCCCTGAGCAGGCTTGCCATCGTGCTCATGAATCTTTGGTAGGCCTTGATCGAAATCAAATTTTTGATGATATATGGGGTGCTCAAAGGGTAGTTCTACAAATTCAAGATTTGGAAATACCTTTTTCATTTCCAGACGTACATACTGGTCCATGCCATAGTTGTCATCTATGTGTAAAAAACCTCCCGCAGTGAGGTAATTTCTCAGGTTTTCGGCCTGTTGAGCACTAAATACCACGTTTCCATGCCCTGTCATATAGAGGTAGGGGTACAGAAAGATGTCCGGGCTGCCTACCTCTACAATATCCTCTTCACGGGCTATCTGTGTGCCCAGATGTCTGTTGCAAAAACGGATGAGGTTTGGCAGGGCTGTTTTATTTGCGTACCAGTCTCCACCGCCATCATACTTCAGCTTAGCAATTTTCAGTGATTGAGCAGACAGGAGACCACTCACTAGCATCAAACCGATGAAAAGTATTTTCTTCATAATGTCACGTGATTAACACTGTGCAGCTAATGTAACGAAATCAACTGTCAATAAGCATCTCGATTTGTTCCCACCGTAGCTGTGTAAAATCATCAATGATCAGGTCTGCGTCCAATTCTTCTCGTTTGTGAGATGTAGCCAATGCTATCACTTTAGCACCTGCTCGTTGACCAGCCGTAATTCCTGAGATGGCATCTTCAAAGACAATACAATGCTGCGGGTCACGGTTTATCATAGCTGCACACTTCAAATATACTTCTGGTTCAGGCTTTCCTTTAGTGACCATACTATCGTCTACTACTCCAGTGAAGTGCTTTCTGAGGTCCAGACCATCAAGGGTAAAAACCACATTTTCGCTCGGTGCTGAAGTTCCTACTACCAGAGGGACTTCTTTTTCGCTTGCCGTTGCGATTAACTCCAAGAGCCCAGGTGTGGGTGCCAGGTGCTTTGCATAGAGCTCTCTATAGATTTTCTCCTTTTCTAACCCAATAGCCAATGCCTCACTGTGTGGTATTTTACCTTGAAAAACAACGTCCATTAGCTCATTGAGAGTTCGGCCATTCATTTTTTCACGATAAAAATCTTCATCTATTTGGATGTCGTGTCGGGCTGCCAACTGTTGCCAGGCTTTATAGTGAAAGTCATTGTTGTCCACAATCACTCCATCCATATCAAATATTAGTCCGATCATTCAAAAAGTTCTTTTATAGGTTCACCGCTTACTGCGGCATTTGGCATAGAAATGTTTAGCAGCATAGCCAGAGTAGGTGCGATATCTGTGATGTAGGTAGGGGATACCGTACTGCCGGCTTTTACTCCTTTACCAAAAAAGAGTAAAGGCACATGTGTGTCATACGTAAACCCACTGCCATGTGATGTGCCTTTCGTGCCATAGTCATCAGAAAGGTAGCCCGGATTCATGACCAACAGCACATCACCCGATCGCTGGCGGTTGTATCCGTTGAATAAAAGCTTCCTGAGTGGGTCTTCATAGTCATAGTGCTGAAGATCATATGCAGGAAAAGCTTCGGCAATGAATGATGACTCCATCAATACTTCTACTACAAACTCCTGTACTTCGCGTAGATCCAGACCCGCAGCACTAATTTCGGGTCTGTCTAGAAAAACCTGTGTGTTCGAAAAGTCAAGAACGAAGTTCTGACCATATTTCGATTTTACAGCTTCTTTTAATTCTTGTTCTACAGTCTTGGCACTAAAATATCCTCCGGGTAGATTGTAATCTAACAAAAACTGTGGGTTGGCCACCACACCATGATCAGCAGTGAGAAATACCAGGTACTCACCTTTGCCTACCTGTTCGTCCAATTCATTCAAGAGCTCAGCTAGATCTTGGTCCAGTCTGAGGTAGGTATCTTCTAGTTCTATGGAATTTGGTCCAAAGTTGTGCCCTACATAGTCAGTAGAGGAGAAGCTAACTGCTAAAAAGTCAGTGATTTCATCACGTCCCATTTCTTCAGCTTTCATTGCTGCTAAGGCCATGTCTTTTACTAGCGAGTTGCCAAAAGGAGTACTGCTTATCAGACTGTAAGGGCCGTTTTTTGTGCGCAGCTTTGCCAGGTCATAGGGAAAAGTAGGTGTATCCTTTCCTTTGAATCCTCTTTCGTAGGGTACATTATCCGGAGTGCTTTCGGTGTATTCCTCCAGTGGCAGTACTGGCTCCCATACCTGATTCAGGTATTTGTCTACAAGTTTACGTTTGTTGAACTGCTGCACCCATTTAGGAAGTTCATCGAAGTAGAAGGTAGAAGTCATAAACTCGCCGGTACGTGAGTCGTACCAATAGGCTCCATCCGGCGCATGACCCGCGGGCAAGGCAGCTCCACGGTCTTTTATAGAAACTCCAATGACCTTTGATTTAAAGTTGAGGGTGAGCTTAAGCTCATCGGTAATGGTGTTGGCTACCATATTGCGCGGAGAAATGAACCCATTGCGAGCACTGCCCCCCACAGCTTCTACTGTGGTGTCTCCCGCACAATATACAGAGCGTCCCAAAGGTCTACTGTACCAGTTGTTGCCAATGACACCATGATACTTGGGCGTGGTGCCAGTATAGATGGAGGCATGACCAGGAGCTGTATAGGTGGGGATGTAATTGTAGTGATTGTTTCTCACCTCAAAACCTTCTCGCTGAAGGCGCTTAAATCCATCTTCAGAAAATTTTGATTCGAAGCGTTGCAGATACTCCTGGCGCATTTGATCCACCACAATGCCTACAACCAGTTTAGGTCGCTGTGCCATTGACTGAGCGGCCGATATTATGAATAGTAATAGTAGTAATGACCTCATTGAATAATGTGTTACTTAAAACTGCGAATCTAATGTACTTGCATCAGCTATAAGTTATCTGGATATTAATTCCAGTGATACCTGTGTATAAGCTCTGCGACCAGCCCTGTCCAGCCTGTTTGATGCGATGCTCCAAGACCTTCTCCGGTATCTCCATTGAAATACTCATAAAATAGAATGTGGTCTCTGAAATGCGGGTCTTTCTGGAATTTTTCGTTATCCCCATACACAGGGCGGTTACCATTTTCATCTTTGGTAAAAATACTGATAAGCCTCAGGCATATTTCGCGAGTCACTTCCAGGAGGGTATGTTCTTCTCCGCTTCCAATTGGAAATTCCACTTTGTATTCTTCTCCATAGTAGTAGGAAAACTTGAGCAGAGATTCCAATATGAGGTAATTTACCGGAAACCATATTGGCCCTCTCCAGTTGGAGTTACCTCCAAAGAAAGATGAGTCAGATTCTCCAGGGAGGTAAGCTACTTCCAGGACTTTGTCCTCTATTTCGAAACGATATGGATGTTTTTCATGGTATTTGGATAGAGCTCTGATGCCATATGCCGACAGGAACTCATCTTCGTCCAGCATCCGCTCGATGATCTTTTTCATCCTAAAGCCTCGCAAAATACTCATTAGTCTGCGCTCACCTTTTCCAGGTTTTTCCCAGCGAGATACCAGAGAAGCCAGTTTAGGCCTTTCCTTGAGGAAAAATTCCAGCTTTTCGCGAAACTCGGGTAGTTTATTGTAAACTTCTGCTTTGAGGATTTCTATAGCAAACAGAGGAATCAGTCCTACCATGGATCGTACCTTCATTCGCTGGTTGGGAGCGTCGGGTGTGTGCATGACATCATAGTAGAAGTTGTCTTCCTCATCCCAAAGATCCACATCAGTATCTCCGATGCTATTCATAGCACCAGCGATGTATAAAAAGTGCTCAAAGAACTTGATGGCCATATCCTGATACTCCGGTGAGTGCATGGATAGGTCCAGAGATATTCGAAGCATATTGAGCGAAAACATGGCCATCCAGCTCGTGCTATCGGCTTGTTCCAGCTTGGCATCCTCCACTATGGGGTGATTCCTGTCAAAGACCCCAATGTTGTCCAGGCCAAGGAAACCACCCTCAAACACATTGTTGCCCTCTGTATCCTTGCGGTTTACCCACCAGGTAAAATTCATGAGTAGCTTATGAAAAGAGCGCTTCAGGAAGTCATAGTCTGGAGTACCGTTTTGATAACGGTCTATTTGGAAGACACGCAATACTGCCCAGGCGTGCACCGGCGGGTTTACATCACTGAAATTCCATTCATAAGCAGGTATCTGACCATTCGGGTGCATGTAGCGTTCTTTCAAAAGCAGCAGCAGCTGATCTTTAGCAAAATCAGAATCAATGCGGGCTATAGGTATGCAGTGAAACGCCAAATCCCATGCCGCATACCACGGGTACTCCCATTTGTCCGGCATAGACAATATGTCAGAATTGTAAAGGTGTTGCCAGTCGGAGTTACGACCTTTTTTACGACTTTCTGCGGGCTTCATACGGCCAGGGTCGCCATGCAGCCAGTTTCTAATGTTGTAATAGTAAAACTGTTTGCTCCACATCATGCCGGCCCATGCTTGTCGCTGAATATTCCTTAGCTCCTTGTCGATCACCTTTGCCTGTTTGGCTCGATAGAAACTGTCGGCCTCCGCTACTGCATTTTCAAAGATTTCGTCATAATCTTTGAATGGGGCTGTACATTCATTGGGACTCACACGAATCTTAACTGTCTTACTACCTCCAGCAGGTATTTCCAGATTGAAAACAGCAGATGCTTTGGTGCCGACCTTTTCTGGGTTTACCGATTTTTTGCCATCGATGATGTAGTCGTTGATTCCATCTTTAGGGTATTTGCTTTGTTTGTTAGGTACTCCATACAGACGTACTCTGTTGGTAGCATTGTCACAAAAGACCTGTTCTTTCACTTGTTCATCGGCATAAATGTGAAAGTTACCCAACAGGT
Source organism: Marinoscillum furvescens DSM 4134 (assembly GCF_003386095.1). Lineage (GTDB taxonomy): Bacteria > Bacteroidota > Bacteroidia > Cytophagales > Cyclobacteriaceae > Marinoscillum > Marinoscillum furvescens. Next base: position 121,101 of record NZ_QREG01000012.1, read on the forward strand.
GATGTTCCAGGAGCATTTCTCCAGGTTTCACTTCTGTGATTTTAGGTATGCGCTTGTCACGACCCGATGACCATGTGTTTCTAAACCATACTGTAGGCAGCACGGTGATTTTGGCCGCTTTTTTACTTCTGTTATGGATTTCTGCTTTTAGCAAAAACTCATCAGGTGAAGCCTTGGCATATTCCATGTAGATGTCAAAATAGTTGTCATCATCAAATACGCCCGTATCTATTAGTTCATATTCACGTTCTTCTTTGGATCGTTTTTGGTTTTCCAGTACCAGTTTTGAGTAGGGAAACTCCTGGATAGGGTACTTGTAGAGCATCTTCATGTACGAATGAGTAGGAGTACTGTCCAGATAGTAGTAGAGCTCCTTTACATCTTCTCCATGATTGCCTTCGTGCCCTGTGAGCCCAAAAAGCCGTTCTTTAAGGATAGTATCCTTGCCGTTCCAAAACGCCCAACTAAAACAGATGCGTTGGTCGGAGTTTGAAAAACCACCAATACCATCTTCACCCCATCGGTAAGATTTGCTTCTGGCCTGATCATGGACAATACTTTCCCAGGCATTTCCAGATTCGGTATAATCTTCGCGCACCGTGGCCCATTGGCGCTCAGATAAGTATGGGCCCCATTCTTTCCATGGTATTCCTTTTCTACACGCTTCCAGCCGTTTTTCTTCTTGTGTCATTTCAGGTCACTTTTGAGCGGGCTAATCACGGCAAAAATCACCATATTTCAAATCGATGTAAAAAATCAATTTAGCGTTTGACCGATTCTGCTAATTTTGCGGCATGACAGACAAAATACTTATCCTGGACTTTGGTTCCCAGTATACCCAATTGATCGCAAGAAGAGTTCGCGAGCTGGATGTTTATTGTGAAATTCACCCATTTAGTCACTTTCCGGAGCCGGATGAGTACACCAAAGGGATTATACTCTCTGGAAGTCCATGCTCTGTGATGGATGAGGGGGCGCCTGACCTGGATATCAAGAAACTTGAGAAATATCCGATCCTGGGCATATGTTATGGAGCACAGCTGCTGGCTAAAAAGCATGGTGGCACGGTGTCTCGCTCAGAACACCGGGAGTATGGCAGAGCAAAACTAGCTCATATCAATGCGCACTATGACCTCCTGAAAGAGATCGAAATAGGAAGCCAGGTGTGGATGTCTCATGGGGATACCATTACCGAGTTGCCAGAAGATTTTCAGATCATCGCCAATACGGAGAGCATCCCTGTAGCGGCTTACAAAGTAGAAGATAAGCCTATTTATGGCATTCAATTTCATCCGGAAGTAACACATAGCCTCGATGGAAAAGCGCTGTTGAGAAATTTTGTAGTACACATTTGTGGGGCTGCTCAAGATTGGACTGCCGACATATTTGTAGAAAATACGGTTCGTGAACTTCAAGAAAAACTTGGAGATGACAAGGTAGTGATGGGGCTGTCTGGAGGAGTGGACTCGTCTGTAGCTGCTACACTTATTCACCAGGCGATAGGTAAAAACCTTTATTGTATTTTTGTGGATAATGGTCTGCTTCGAAAGAATGAATTTGAGCAGGTGCTGGAATCTTATGAAGGCATGGGCCTCAATGTAAAAGGAGTAGATGCCAAAGAGGACTTTTACAAGGCACTGGAAGGACTTACTGACCCTGAGGATAAGCGTAAAGCGATTGGTCGCGTGTTTATAGAAGTGTTTGACCGAGAGGCACATACGATCAAGGATGTGAAATGGCTAGGGCAGGGTACGATTTACCCAGATGTGATCGAGTCAGTATCTGTAAACGGACCATCAGTTACTATCAAGTCTCACCACAATGTAGGCGGGCTTCCTGAGAAAATGAACCTGAAAGTAGTGGAGCCGCTCAATTTGCTTTTTAAAGATGAAGTAAGAAATGTAGGCCGAGCTCTAGAAATCACTGACAATATTCTTGGTAGGCATCCATTTCCGGGACCAGGACTTGGAATTAGGATTTTAGGTGATATTACACCTGATAAAGTACGCATCTTACAAGAAGTGGACGATATCTTTATCTCAGGGTTAAAAGAAAACAACCTCTATGATGAAGTGTGGCAGGCAGGTGCTGTATTGTTACCTGTACAGTCTGTGGGTGTGATGGGAGATGAGCGTACCTACGAACAAGTGGTCGCGCTGCGCGCAGTTACAAGTCTGGATGGTATGACCGCCGACTGGGTACATTTGCCTTATGAGTTTCTAGCGGATACCTCCAATAAAATTATCAACCGTGTGAAGGGAGTAAATCGAGTGGTATACGACATCAGTAGTAAACCACCGGCAACTATTGAGTGGGAGTAATCGGCTATTATTATTAATTAACCAGTTGTGCTTTGAAAAATCTGATCCTAGTATTTACCCTTTCATTTTGGTTTTGTGGGGCTATGGCCCAAAGTGACCAATCTGAATACCTGGAGGCCAAGCGGCTTTTTGGTGAGAAGCGATATACAAGTGCTAAAGGAGCCTTCGGGGCCCTCAAAGACAGTGAAGTTTTTGGGGCTTATGCTCAGTTTTACTACGGTTTGTGTGCTTATCATCAGGGAAACTTCCAGCAGGCAGAGACCAGTTGGGAACAACTGCTGCAGAAGCACCCGAAATGGGAGCAGAAAATGGAGGTGGTTTTTTGGCTGGCATATGGCAACATGAGCAGTGGAGAGTATTTAAGAGGCTTACGTTTTGCTAGTCTGTTGTCAGAGGAGTTTATGGATGCCGAGCGTGAAAAGGTTCTGGTACAGCAGTTTCTAAGTCCACTAGCTTTTGAGGAGCTCAAAGCACTGCATGATCAGTTTCCTAAAAGCCGACCGCTGGCAGAACTGGTAGCGGTTCGCATGGCTGGTTTGCCATTTGAAGAGCGCGATATGGCGTACATACAATACCTGGCTACGCGATGGAATTTCGAACTCAATGACTTGTTAATGTCCGATTTGCCTTTGGTGAAAAAGGATACTTACAACATTGCCGTCCTATTACCTTTCTTGTTTGAATCATTGGATGATACTCGTGTGATTTCCCAAAACCGATTGGTGATGGATATGTATCAGGGAATGACGCTGGCAGAAGAAGAACTTGCCGCCAATGGCTTTCCTGTCAGCTTGTATCCGTACGATACCAAACGTAAAAAACAGGTAACATCAGAAATTCTAGAAAATGAAAGCTTAAAAGCTGCGGACCTAATTATCGGCCCGTTATATTCAGGACCAAATGAGGTGGTGAATATTTTCTCAGATACCAATAAAATCAATACAATAAACCCTCTTTCCTCTAATGGAGAGGTGATTGGAGATAATCCCTTTTCATTTTTGTTTAAACCCAGCTACCAAACCTTAGGTAGAAAGCTGGCGGAATTTGCTGCTACAGAAAATGAGGACAATAAAAATGTGATGATTTTCTATGAAGGCTCTGCACGAGATTCTACGCTTGCAGGAGAGTACCGTAAGACTATTGAGGAAAAGGGTTTTAAGGTGTTGTTTTTCAGAGAGATAACCAAGGAGAACTCACGGGGCTTACTGGACACTTTGGTGGCAAAGTACACCGATTACCTTACAAAATCAGAAGCAGATTCTGTAAGTGAACTGCCAGGAAGGTTTGTGAAAGACAGGAGGATCAGACAGGAAGAACTTGAGAAAAAGTGGGCAAATGACGAGTATGATTTGCCGGTGTCCTATGACGATGACAACAACCCGATTGTATATTATCAGGAGCTTTTTACTATAAAACCTGACAGCATAGGACATATATTAGCAGCTACGCGTAGCAACCTGTTTGCCAACAACCTCATTAGTGCTGTGGAAACCCGTGGAGACAGCATTAAGCTGTATGGATATGGTGACTGGCTGGACTTTACCATGTTATCCTTTCAGCAGCTAGATAGATTGAAGGTGGCTATGGGACATCCAGACTATGTGGATGATGAAAGGTATGGACATGAACAGCTTCGCGAAAAATTCATTAAAAAATTTAAAACTAATCCCTCACTAAATCATTTTAGAGGTTACGAGTTGGTTTGGTATACCGGACAAATGCTACATACCTACGGCAAGTATTTTCAGAAAGGTTTGAGCGAGGGACGGTTCAATGCAGGACGTGTGTTTGAAGGATTCAAGTATGGTGTTCACAACGACAATCAAATCGTTCCTGTCGTAAGATTTAACAATGCTAAACTCGAAGTAGTCAATAGAGATACCTATGAAGATTGAAAAAAGTAAGTCACTTTTTAGCAGAGCAAAAAATTATATCCCAGGGGGAGTTAACTCTCCGGTCAGGGCTTTTAAAGCTGTAGGAGGGGATCCGATCTTCTTCAAGTCAGCTAGCGGAGCCTATATGTACGACGAGGATGGCAATAAGTACATAGACATGATCAACTCCTGGGGACCAATGATCCTGGGCCATGCACATGAAGAGGTAGAAGAGGCTATTATCAAAGCTGTTAGAAATTCTCCTTCGTTTGGAGCACCGGCTGAGCGTGAGTTGTTGATAGCGGAGCTGATATGTGAAATGGTGCCATCTGTAGAGCGTGTGCGCATGGTCAACAGTGGGACAGAAGCTACTATGTCTGCTATAAGGGTAGCCCGCGGGTATACTGGTAGAGATAAGATTATCAAATTTGACGGATGCTACCACGGTCATGGTGATTCATTTTTGATAGCGGCTGGCAGTGGAGCCATGACGATGGGTACGCCTAATAGCCCTGGGGTAACGGCCGGTACAGCGAAAGACACCTTGCAGGCAAATTTTAATGATCTGGAAGGAGTGAAGCAAGTAGTGGCAGATAATAAAGATGAAATAGCTGCGATCATTCTAGAGCCTGTGCCGGGCAATATGGGATGTGTTTTGCCTCAGCAGGGATTTCTAGAGGGCTTACGCCAACTTTGTGATGAAGAAGGTATCGTACTGATCTTCGATGAGGTGATGAGCGGATTTAGGTTAGCTAAGGGGGGAGCTCAGGAGCGTCTCGGTGTTATTCCTGATATGACTACTCTTGGTAAAATCATAGGTGGAGGCATGCCAGTAGGTGCGTATGGTGGCAAAAAGGAAATCATGGACTATGTATCGCCACAGGGCCCGGTGTATCAAGCAGGGACACTTTCCGGAAATCCGGTAGCTATGGCGGCAGGTCATACAATCCTTAATTATTTGTATGATCATCCTGAAACCTATGGCAAGCTAGAGTCTAACACAAAGAAAATTGTAGCTGGGTACAAAGAAACATTGGACGTATTGGGGCTGGATATGACCATCAATCAGATTGGTAGCATGTACAGCTTGTTTTTTACTGATTCTCAGGTTACTGACTTTGAGAGTGCTAAAAAGTGTGATACTGCAGCCTTTGGTCAGTACTTTAATTTAATGCTCCAACATGGCATCTACCTGGCGCCTTCTCAGTTCGAAACGTTGTTTGTTTCAGCCGTATTGAGCGATGAGGATATTCAGGACATAATCAGCGCAAATGATGAATGCCTACGCGCAGTAATGGACGTAGCAGCAAACTAAAGCTACCAAAACATGGTCAAGGCCTTCACAATTACTACATTGTGAAGGCTTTTTTTATTTTGTCAGAGCATTCCAGAGCTCTTGCCATTCAGAATCTAAACTTCCATTGTACTCTGGCTTCCCTGCACGCGCATACCAGTAGCGAGCATTGCTTACATCTCCTTCTTTTTTATGCAAGTATGCATGAATCCATGCTGCTTCTGCGGTAGGGAGGTCCTGAATAAGGTCGTGTGCCTTGTCCCACAGGCCTTCTTTGTCAGCTTCTAGTGATTGTTTGTAGATGTCTTCCATAGTTTTTAGTGCTTGCGCAAAGCTATAAATACCACCAGTGTCGTCCTTGTTCTAATCCATTTTCATGCAAAAATGCTTCTATCTTCTTTCGTTGAGCAGGATCTGGCCAAACAGCTACCAGCAGCTTCACATCTTTCACAGCTGTAAGGGATTGATAGTTGGTAAGGTCAAATTGCCGAAATGGAATGTTTTCAGATTTTAGAATGTGTTTGGTAAGCTGGGATTTGAGGTTGTTGCCCCAAAGGCACAGGTTTCCATTTTGAAGGTCCAATTCTATGAATTTTTGAATCTTCAGGTTGAAAAATGCTCTTTGCTGGTAGTTAGAATTGTTTCTAGAAGTACGATCAGGGTGTTCACGCCAATAGAGCGTCACTTTTGGAATACAGTGGATGTGAAAACCTTTCTGATACCAGTCAAAAACCAGATCGTAATCCTCAGGATATTGCAATTGGTTTAGATCTAACTCTTCGCGTCTGATCATCCAATTAGGAGAGGCAATTACGCATTCGCGGTAGACTTGAGTCCACTGTCGGTTTTGTAGGTTGATATCATTGATCCATTCCTCATAGGCACGATATCCATCAGATACTTTTAAGCCAAAATACCTGATCAGCCCAGTCACAATTGTTTTAGTTGGTTGGCTGGAGATCGCATTTACCATGAGTTGGATGCGGTCCTTAGGCATCAGGTCATCGGCATCCATACGGGTCACGTAGCTACCATTGGCCTGGGATAAGGCATATTCCAGAGCTGGTAAAATTCCCTGACCAGGATTTGTATACTGGCGTATACGTGAATCCTCACCGCAAAAAGAAGAGATGATATCCACCGTAGAGTCTGTGCTGTGATCGTCTACAATAATGAGCTCCCAGTCGCTGTACGATTGTTCAGATATAGAGCTCACGGTTTCATTTATGAATTTCTCTCCATTTTTGACCGGCATTAGGATGGATACTGTCACTACACTGCTCAATTGAGGATTCCCATGTTTTTCATTAATTGTGCTGCATTGAAACTTTTGCAGGCACCAGGGGTGAGTTTGTAATCAAAATGAATTTTACTGCCTTCGATACTGCTGTTAAAACTGAAATTGCGAATGCGCTCATCCTGCTCAGCTATTTTGGCCAATGCCAAATCATGGGTGGAGATTAGTCCCATTGATGTAGTGTTTACTAACTTTTCTATGAGCCCAACAGCACCGATATGTCGATCTTGTGAATTTGTTCCTTTGAGTATCTCGTCCAGCAAGTAGCAAACTTCATTACCACCTTTCAATAGCTGCAGCAAGTGCTGAAGTCTTTTTAATTCTGCATAAAATGAACTGGTGTTTTCTGAAAGGTTGTCACGGGTGCGCATCGAAGTGAATATCTGCAAAGGCTTGAAAGTCAGAGACTTGGATTTCGTAGGCAATCCTAGATGGCCCAGCAGTAAATTGGTGCCAAGTGTCCGTTGAAAGGTGGATTTTCCTGACATGTTTGAGCCCGTGATGATGTCCAGACTGCCCTGCTGGTTTATGTCAAACTCATTGCTTACAGCCTGATGAGGGTGCATCAATGGGTGTTTGAGTTGTTGTGCAGAGATGTTCCATTGTTCGGTAACACTCGGGTAGGTGTCTTCAGAGTTAGCTGCTGCATGTGCTGCCAGGCTTACATACGCTTCTGTTTCATGAACAAGGTCTAGCCATTCATTGAGTTCATCTCGATGAAGTATCTTCCATTTTTCTAATCGCAGTAAAATGAACACATCCAATACGAAGAGCACGTCAAGTAAAATAAAGAAGATGTTTGCTCGAGTATTGATACGTGCCGTAATGGCCTGCAATTCATTGATGGCAGCAAGAGCTTTGGAGTGTTCTAGTTGCTGTCTTATCTGTGCGACTCTACCGTTTTGAGCAGGGGTCGTTAATATATGGGCAATCAGGCCTTTATATGATTTTACTAAATAATCTGCTTCATCCAAGCCTTTGCTTTGTACCGTGAGTGAGCGGATCACTGTACTTAGCAGCAAGATGTTAAATACTACAGACAGGTAAATGATTTGATATGGGTAACCACCCGAAAAGATAAGCAGTGAAGTAATCAGGGTGCTAAGCACTCCTAATACACCTAAAGCAAACAGTATTTTACGGCGTGAGTGGAAAGAAGTGGGTAAAGAAGTCCAGGTAGCAAGATGTTCTGCATTAAGCTGTGGCTTGTTTTTCTTTTTTTGGAGTGTCATCAACCTGGAAATGGCCTGAAATTTTTGAAGCCAGTCAATATTCGGGGTAAGAGCTTTAATGGTAGATTGTCGCTCCAGAATGGTAGTAGCAGAAACTGTTTTTTGCATCCAGCCAGCGAGTAACTCGCGAGCATCAGTTAGAGAAGTTCTGTTTAACAATTGGAATAACGAGTGATTGCCAAACACATCTAAATCGGTAGTATATGGGTGATGATCATCTTGATATTCTTTGCCAGGAGGGAAGTGCTCAAGTTTGAGGTCCAATCGCAGCAATTCTTCTTCGTTGATAGTGGAAAGCATGCCAGCAAACTTGCGGGCCTTATGGTGTGCCCGGTATTTCATGACTAGAGCATAAAATAGCAAACTTGAAGCTATGAATGACGCCAGATAGATCATTCGGTCCGTTTGGAAATAGGAGATGATTAAGTAGGCGCCTGCTATAAATGTAAGTCCACGAAACAGGGAAAAGGCTTTGAAGCGCTTGTCATGATACTCAAATTGAGCTTGGTATTGGGATTGTTTAGAGTTGAATAATTGGTGAGCCATTTGCAGGTCTTTAATAGAATAACAAGCTGATTAGTATTTCCATTGCCAAGCCTATAGTCAGGCATATAGAATAGCCAAAAGCAATGAGAATGGATTTACCAATTGCTGTTTTCCATTTTAGCTGATAAGTATTTTTTAGTGATATCAGAAGGTAAACCATCACAGTGCCCAAAATGTATTCCTCTTGTATGGCCATGTCGATGATTTCTGAAATCCACATGATCGTGAGTATAACAAAGGCAAAGCTGTGCAGGTGTAGACTATGTACCAGGTGATTGATATAGAGTCTTTTTCTAAATAGTAATTTGAGCAGTAAGGCAAAAACTGGTAACAGGAAAAACATCATGATCGGGATGTTTTTTAGCAGGTACTGGTTGACAGAGGCCAGGTCTGCCTTCATTAGTTTGATGATTTGCCTGACTATTTTTCGAGTGATGTAGGTGTTTTCAGCATTGTGAACTGCGTCTTCAATTTCGGCAACGGTATACTCGTTTTTATCCTTAGTCATTTCTCGAATGACTTGCCAGTCTCGTTGGTTAATTGGCCAGGACGGGCCTCCACCTAATGAATCCTTCAATAGGGTATCACCCTTTATTTCATCCAGCGTGAGGATGTCAGGGTTGTCTTCTATGGGTTTGGGTAGCACACTGGTAGTGGTGTTTTTTGATTGGAAGATACCGGGGTCTCTTTCACGCGTACTTAGGTTGAGAAAGAAAAAATGAACCAGGCTTAGGACCAGGTAGAGTCTTATAGGGTTGGCATAGTGTACTCGCTTGCCGGCCATAAACTCGGAGGTGAGTGTTCCGGGTTTCAAAAAGAATGGATAAATGCTTCGTCCAAAGCGCGAGTCAAAAGAGAAATAATTCGCAAAAAAATCACCGAGAAGTTCTCTGAAGCTTATTTGACGGTCGTTGTTTTCCTGGCCACATGCCGGGCAGTAGTCAAACGATATGTCTAATGGTCGGCCACAGTTGAGGCAAGAGTCAGTCTTGTTTTTCCTTCTTTTCATAACGCCGTAAAAAGTAGTTGCTAATCCATGCCAGAGCTATGGCTCCCATGGCCCAAAGGGTATATTCCAGATTGCCTTCGGTACTTCGGAGTGAAAGCCAGAAGAACACAACGGCTACCCCCATGAGCAACCATGTGAATAGTTTTAATGCTTTTTTCATTTAGAATAGATGTTTTCAAGATGTGCTACATCAGCCATGGTATCCACCATTTGGCTGTCTAGTGTGGTTATGCCTACCTGTATGCTGTAGCCATTTTCCATCCAGCGCAGTTGCTCCAATGACTCTGCTTGCTCCAGCTTGCCAGGAGGCAGTTGGTTGATTTTAGGAAGTATATCTGACCTGTAAGCATAAAGCCCAATGTGCTTATAAAAATCATGGTGGGCTAGCAAGTTGCTATTATGATCTCGAAGGTAAGGAATGCAGGTTCTGCTAAAATAGAGCGCTTTACCCGTCCGGTCGAAGGTTACCTTGATTTTTGAAGGATCATGAAGAGTGGCTTCCTGCGTTATTTTTTTTGCAAGGGTGGCCAGTTCGACGTTCCCATCCAGCGTATCGCACAGCAGGTCTATTTGGTCGGGATGTACATAGGGCTCGTCTCCTTGTATGTTTACCACATAGTCGTATTCGGGGTAGGTCTGCAAGACTTCTCCGCAGCGTTCGGTACCGTTGCGGTGTGTACTGGAAGTCATTAGCACATTTCCACCTATGTGGGTGATTTCATCAGCTATACGATGATCATCTGTGGCTACCACTACACGAGCAAGCAGCTTACTCTGTACGGCTTGTTCGTATACACGTCGAATCATAGGCTTTCCATTGATCGGAATTAGCGGCTTACCAGGAAGCCTTTTGGAGCCCATTCGCGAAGGTATGATCCCGAGGATTTTCATTTCAACTCCCGTACTTTGAGCGATGTGCCTTCGTCAGAAATCACCTCTACTGTGGTGCCAGATTCTATATAATTGCCACGTGTGTAGGCATCATATAGCTCCCCTTCAATCTCTACACGTCCGCTCGGCCTGAGTATGGTATATGCAGTGCCTTTTTTCCCCACCAACGACTTGCTTTTGTAATAACTAGAGGTGTATCCCTGACTTTGATCCTGCACATCCTGTAGGGCAATATTTTGAAATACTTTAGAGTTGGCGAGCCTAACACCCCCAAAAAACATGACAATTATAGCACCAAAAAGGCCTGCCAACGTGGTGGCTACTGCTATGAATATGTCATCCATATTCACAAAAGAAAAATCCAATGCGTCGTTGTTGAGCATGACTAGAACCAGCGATCCGAGGGTCAATATCAGCCCGGCTATACCAGCTATACCAAAGCCCGGGATGATAAAGACTTCTGCGGCGATCAGCAAAACTCCTCCCACGAAGGCAATGATTTCCCAGTTTTCAGCAAGCCCATTGAGGTAATAAGGTGTGAAGTACAAAATGACTGCAATAGCTGAGGCCAGAATGGGGAAGCCCACACCTGGAGTTTGAAGCTCAAAGTAAATCCCTCCAATAATTATTAGAATGAGTATGCCACTTACGAAAGGATTTAAGAAAAGCGCAATGATTCGCTCTGTGAGATCTAGTTTGTATTCTTCTATTTCATAAGATGTCACTCCGGATCTGGTCATTATTTCGTCAATACTGTTTACTTGCGCTTCACAAAAACCGTATTGGATGGCTTCAGATACTGAGAAAGTAACCACTTTGCCCTCTGTGGCAATACTGTCCAGGTCAATGTCCTCATCTACCATGCCTTCAGCTATTTTAGGGTTTCTGCCTTTTGCTTCGGCTGTACTGCGCATAATCGATCGCATATAGGACTGGTACTTGTCAGGAGCCGCGGCACCATCTTGAGTGACTACAGTAGCAGCACCTATGCTCGAGCCTTTGGCCATGTATATGCTGTCGCAGGCAATGGATATAAGTGCACCTGCAGATGCGGCATCTTTATTGATAAAAGCATATATCGGGCGGTCAAAATTAAGGATGCGAGTACGGATTTCATCGGCATCATTGAGGGCGCCTCCATAGGTGTCCAGTTCCAGGATGACAAAGTCTACGTCTAGCTCCTGGGCATGTGCCAAACCCAACTCGGTATAGCGATTGGTGCGTGGATCTATGTTGGCCTGTACTTTCAAATGTAGTACCTGTACCGTGGTGCTGTCAGCAGCATGCGTGGCTGTAGTCAGCATTAGAAATAAGATTACTCCGATGTGTTTTATAAGCATAATGGGTGCCCTAACTTTGGACGACAAATTTCTTTAAAAATACGAGAATCAACTTTGGTGACTGTAGCTTCTTTCAGATTTTCTTTACCTGTAGAAGGGAAACTTTGGCAAACTGCCTTTGATTCCTCCACAGGTCTCTTGTGGATGGAGTTCAGAGATGAAGAGTTACAGAGATTGTTTTTTCGCTCAGTTGAATTGTCTTCGGGAGCGTTGGGTGATAGGATAGAGTTCGCTGAAACAGACTGGTGGACGTCACTCTTGCGTGTGAGTGGGGGGTATTTACTTCTGGAACAATACACCGATCCACAAAACCCTACAGAAAAAAGTTTGTTGGTCTATGATGCGGCCAATCACGGTTTGGTAAATCGGTATGAAGATTTCCAGTTTGTAAAGCAAGAAGGAAATGTGGTGTATGGGCAAAGTTTGAAAAACCAGGGAGAAACTAAATCGTTTACATTGGAGATTGTGGATGTGCCAAAGGTTAATGAGGACTTAGACGAGCCAGTGTATTATGCACCAGGGAGTGACAGTCATTCGTTGGTTTTTGATTTTTTGTCCAAAGAATCGTCTCCTGTAGGCTGTGAATATTTTGAAATCAACAACTATATCATAATTAGCTACTACGAACGTTCTGATAGCAAGTTTGATCGGATGTTGCTAGTATTAAAATCAGGGGAGGAGATACTTCACGATCGAATAGATTCGAAGATGTCTGGATTTGCTGCAGGCGGTTTTTTTATCTTCGATGGGTTATTGGTGTATGTCAAAAATGGGAATGAAATTAATGGGATTGAGTTATAAGTACTTACTATCGATACTAGGAATACTAATGATCGCTCAAGCCTCAGCACATGTTGGGGATTCGGTGAGGTTACAGAAGGATGGCAAGAGGTATTTTGTGATCCATCAGGTGGAGAAAGGAGAAACGCTATATAGTTTGTCCAAGCGATATGGGTCAGAGCTGCAGCAGATTGCATCTGTCAATAGTATTGAGGATAACCAAATAGCCCTTGGTCAGGTAATCCGGGTTCCTGTAGAAGTGAGTGAGGAAGAACCAGGAGTCTTTTCTGAGGCTACTGCTGAGCCTAAACCAGAAGAAGTTAGAGGGAAACACACCTCACATATGGTGTCAGCAGGAGAGACGCTCTTTTCAATATCTCAAAAATACGGTGTAGCAGTAGGTGATCTGAAATCGTGGAATGCGCTTACCAGCAATGAATTGTCTATAGGGCAAGTATTAAAAGTGGTGCCTAAAAATGAACAGCCACAACCTACGGAGGCTGAGGAACCTGCTGAAGAAGTAAATAATGAGTCAGGCAAGACAGTCTCTGGAGAACTGCCTGCTGGATTTACTGCTTATTATGTGCAGAGTGGTGATTTGTTAGAAACTATAGCCAAACGATTTAAGGTGCGACCAGATAGCATCGTGATCTGGAATCAACTTGACAACACCTACTTAACAATTGGTCAAAAGCTGCTAATCAAAGGAAAGCTGGATGAAGAACTTATGCGCACAGCTGACAAAGTAGAGCAATTGGCTTACGGTACTCGCAAAAAAGTAAAAGATCAGAGCGGATTCGTAAAAGTATATGAAGAGGGTACGGCCAGAAAAATAGAAGGCGTAGCGGAAACACAGAAGTATTTGGCTTTGCACCGCCAGCTTAAGGTGGGCACGCTGATGGAAGTCAGAAACCTCATGAACAATCAAAAGATCTTTGTTAGGGTGGTTGGTAAGCTTCCTGATACTGGACTAAACGAGAATGTCTTGATTCGTTTAACTCCGATATGCTTTGATCGCCTGGGGGTAATAGATCCTAAAACTCGCGTAGAGGTAAGCTACTATGAGGAGTAGTAGGTCATGAATCAGTCGGAGCTAAAAGATTTTTTAGATGCGAAAGTAAAGCAATACAATCAACCAGGTTTTATTGAGCACGATCCTGTGAGCATTCCTCATGGGTATACTAAGCCGCAGGATATCGAGATATCAGGCTTTATAGCCGCGGTACTCGCCTGGGGGCAACGCAAAACGATTATTAGCAAGTGTGTTGAGTTTTTTAGGATGATGGACAATGATCCACATGCCTTCATCTTAAATCATACGGAATCGGACCTTAAGCCATTTGTGAATTTCAAGCACCGTACTTTCAACGGTACGGATGCACGCTATTTTATTTCACTGTTTAGATACCATTACGAACGGTTCAGCTCGTTAGAAGAAGCGTTTGTTCATGCTGCAGATACCAGTAGTGTGGATGTAGAAAGCCATTTGGTGTCATTTTACAACTATTTCTTTTCCTTACCTGATTATCCACCTCGCACAAGAAAACACGTTTCCAGTCCGGCAAAAAACTCTGCCTGCAAACGGCTGGTGATGTTTTTGAGATGGATGGTAAGAGCCGATGATTGTGGTGTGGACTTTGGCTTGTGGAAGCGAATAGAGCCTGGTCAGCTCGTCTGCCCTTGTGATCTTCATGTGGACCGTGTGGCCCGTAAATTAGGTCTTATCACTCGAAAACAGACTGATTGGAAGACCGCTCAAGAGCTCACAGCAAACCTCAGGAAACTAGATCCTGAGGATCCTGTGAAATATGATTTTGCATTATTTGGCCTGGGTGTAGAAGAAAAGTTTTACTGATTCCACTGTGCTGGATTGTCACGCCAGGAAGACAGTGTGTTTTCCTGATCAGCACCTATTTTCCCGTCTTTGATCATTTTACCTATCAGGGTGGGGTAGTCACTCAAATAAGTAAGGTCTACATGGTGTTTAGCAAAGTTGTCTTCGGATATTCCAAAACCATAGGTAAAGATGGCTGCCATGCCTATCACATCCATCCCAGCACTTCTTACCGCCTCTGCTGCTTGTAGAGAGCTTCCTCCAGTGGAGATCAGGTCCTCTATTAGCACCACTTTAGCGCCAGTTTTAGCTACACCTTCTATTTGATTTTGCATGCCGTGAGCTTTTGACTTGGATCGTATATAGATAAATGGCAGGTCCAGTGCGTCAGCCACCAAAGCACCCTGAGGTATACCTGCAGTAGCTACACCAGCTATACATTCTACATTAGGGTATGTAGTTTTAATCAGTTTCACGAGTCCTTCTTTTACCTGATTTCGTATTTTCGGGTACGACAAGCTTACCCTGTTGTCACAATATATTGGCGACTTCCAACCTGAAGCCCAGGTAAAAGGATCATTGGGCTGTATTTTAATGGCTTCAGCGGATAGTAAGGCATCTGCTATTTCTTCTGCCAATTGTGTGTCAAATTTCTCTACGGACATTACGTATATTAAATTTTAGTATTTCTTGATGAGGTGCTTTTTCACCACAGCATTTTTGTGCTTTATTTGTAAGCAAAGCTAAACTTCTTGTGAAAATATTCATCAACGATATCCCGGTAAGAATAATCAGTAGTGAAGAATTGGATGAGGGCCATGAGTTTGACCTGGTCATTGATGGAGCTACGACTAAAATTAAACCAAAATCTCTCATAGATGATGTGCTCATACGTGATGCTTCACCTGATAAGGTAGATGAATTGCTGCACGTAATGACAGACAATAAATTGAAAAAGGTAGATTCGATAACATTTACCAGTTCGGATAAAAGTGCAATCATCAAGTATATCAAGTCAAAGTTTAAGGTAATTGAAGCTGCGGGAGGAGTAGTAGATAAGGATGGCAAAATACTGCTAATCTTGAGAAAAGGTAAATGGGATATACCTAAAGGTAAGCTGGATAAAAGTGAGAAAAAGCGAGCTTGTGCTGTGAGGGAAGTAGAAGAGGAGACTGGCGTAAAAGTCACCATTGAGAAAAAGATCAATGCTACGTGGCACACTTATGTGACCAAGAAGAAATATGTGCTCAAAAAGACGCACTGGTATGCCATGAACTGCATAGATGATAGTGCTTTAGCGCCACAGGAAGAAGAAGATATAGAAGAGGTTCGTTGGATGAACCTAAGTGAACTGCGCGCTGCATTGTACAATTCCTACCGCTCTATAAGGGTAGTCATTCAGGAGTATCATAAACTCCTCAAAATACACGATCAGAGCTTGTAAGGTAAAAACGGAGCTACTTCACCTCCATACCGATGCACTTCTCGAATGATGCTGCTACTGATCGGAGCCAGTTCAGGAGAGGTAATAAGAAAAACAGTCTCTAACCCTGTATTCAAGTATTTATTGATTTGAGAAATACTGTTTTCATATTCGAAATCAGTTGTGTTTCTCAAGCCTCGCACCAGAAACTTCGCGTCGTATTTTTTGGCCAGGATGGCTGTTAGTTCATCATAGACGATTACTTTGACACGCTCATTTCCCGAAAATGCATCACGAATCTTACCCAGGATCAATTCTGCATCGAAATACCTTTTCTTCTTGGTGTTGTGTCCCATTGCAATGATGACTTCATCGAAAAGCTCAAGGCTTCTCAATACGATATCTTCATGGCCTTTGGTGAATGGATCAAAAGAGCCCGGAAAAATGGCTACCTTTTTCATTACTCGCAGAGAAATATACTGTACAGGTCGAAGTAGCGATGGTCAGCTACGTCTTCAAAGGCTTCAGAAAACTTTAAGAAGTTAGGTTTAGTGCCTAGCGAAATGTTCCTGATGTATTTTTTAAGTAATTCTACCTGAGGAGCGTTAGTCTTTATAAGTCCCCAAACGATCAGTTTACTCGTCTTGGCAGAAAGTCCTACTTCTTTAAATACCAACAGGATGTATTTTAAATAGTCTTCACTTTTCCTTACCGCAAATTGGTTGTAGTAAAGCAATTTTTGCTGTTGACATACGGTAAGGTGAAGTATGCCTCTATCGAAGTAAGCATACATTGCCTTTTCATGAGAGTGGTCATCGTAGGCCAGGATTCCTTCGATTAAGGTACTGCCTTGATGAATCACCTGTATGCTTTTGTTTGGGTATTGGCCTTTTGCCCAGGCTATGACCTTTTTATCAGCAGCAAAGATGTTGACAGCATCCGATGAGATGTGTTTGTAATAATAGACCTCCTCTATTTTTGTCTTTATCTCGCTGTTGAGTGCGAGGTAGTCACTACTAGCCTCAGGTATGAAATGACTGTTTGGAACTAAAGTGAACTTATGGGTCTTGAAGGTTAGTTTGATGTTGTCCCACAGGTCCGAACTAGCAAAAGAATGATTTGCTATAATGCCTTGAATGGCCTCAAGGCGAGTGTTGATTGTTTTGATGTTTTCCAGCTTGTAGTCTTCCAATACCAGGCAGGTATTGGTTTGCTTATTGACCACACACAACTGAAAATCACGAATACCTACTTGTAGGCATAAAGAATAAGACGGGAGCTTCTTCAGATCGAAGCTCCCGGTCTTTATATTTTTAACCAGCTTATAATTGGATGTGGCAGTGCTGCTCAAAATTACTCCCAGTTTCCTGCGGTTGTTACACTCGTTCTAGAACCAAATCTAAGTGGCTTTTTGGTGTTGTATTCGCTTTCTTCATCCCGCTCAGGGTTAACTGGTTTCGGGTTCTTCACCTCTATAGCGTTTACTTTCACACCACTTTTTTCGATTTTGTCTGCCCATACATCAAATTTGGTTGGAGGCTCCACACCAGGTACATATGGCAGGGTAGATAAGTTGAATTTGGGCCATTTATCTGCTGTAAACAACGAATCACGAACAGGCACCGTTCCGATGGTGTCTATTTCTACGTGAGTACTGTCAGCTCCATAATCCAGGGTGATAACTGTCTCAGTACGCTCGGTAATGTAGAAACTACCTGTATCAAGGAAGTTTGTAAGTTTTTCCCAGTCACTCGTGTATTGTCCATGTACAGCTGCATAAGCCAACTCAGCTTCTCGGATCATCTTCAATTGCTCAATGATACGTGCCTCCAATTTCGCAATGCGCTCAGTCTCCTGAATACTCGTGCTAATTGAGTTATAAAGATAATAGGCTAGACCAATGGCAATAATTCCGAAGATGTAACTGAAGATTTTTGTCTTGCTCATTTATGATAGGTTTTTTGCAATAATAAGGATAATTCGATTGTTAGCGAAACGCTATTTTATTGAAATCTGCGCAAAGTTAAAAAAGCCATTCAATTCCAGGAGTTCATCGAGCGCTGTGATGTGCCTGAAAATATTGTGTAAGTTGTTAGGATTCATTGATTTAATGGTTTCAATAGAGAGCCAATCTATTTTATCTAAAATTTGTTCGTCATCTGGTACTTCTGGGTCTTTTCCTAAACTAACCGTGCCTTCTAACCGCCTAACTTTGAAGAATAGCTCTATGGCATGGTGTTTTTCATCTCTGTATTCGTTGACAAAAAGAAACTCCTCTACCGCCACTTGTAGTCCGGTTTCTTCTTTAAACTCCTTCAATACGGCCCCTGGCGCATCCTCTGTGAAGTCAATCCCTCCGCCGGGAGGGCTCCAAATGTATCCGTCAGTACCGATACCTCTGTGCCTGAGCATCAATATCTCGTTATTTTCTATCAAAAGACCACAGGCTCTGGCTTTGACTTTCTTCTCGTAAATGGCTTTACTGATCGAATCACTCATAATTTCTTCAACAATATCAATTACTCTACGTTACCTTTACTTGAAAAAATCAGATACAACATGAGAGTTTTAGCAAGTTTATTCATTTTATGCATCGGATTTGGCGTGGTTGCACAAAGCAATGATGATGATGACAATTCTAAAAACGGACCTAAAATTACATTTTCCGAATCAGTTCATGATTTCGGAGATATCAAACAAGGTGATCGGGTCTCACATACGTTTACCTATGAAAACACAGGCAATGAACCATTAATCATTTCTAGTGTCAAAACGACGTGCGGATGCACAGCTACCAATTGGAGCAGAGAGCCTTTGGCTCCAGGAGAGTCTTCTGAAATCACTGTCAACTTTAACAGTAGAGGTAAAGTAGGTAAGCAAAACAAAACTGTACGGGTCATGTCAAATGCGGTAAATAGTACTGCAAGTGTACGAATTACTACTAATGTGCTTACTGAGACCATACCAGGAGTAAAAGCTGATACGTCTTCAAAGAAGGATGATGATGACGATGATGACGAAGATGATGATGACGAAGACGATGATTAATGCTTAATTAAATAAGCAATCAACAGGATCCAACCCGCAATAAATGCTACTCCACCTAAAGGAGTGATAGCACCCAGAATGGAGTAGTTTGTAATAGAAAGCACGTAAAGCGATCCTGAAAAAACAGTTATACCAGCTACAAAAAGATAACTTACTAGTTTCAGTAGCTGGTGTGGCTGATGCTTCATTAGTAGGCCCACTATGAGGATGGCTAATGCATGAAACATATGATACTGTACCGCAGTATCATATGTTGCTATTTTATCGTTGGCGATCAGTGTGGCTTCAAGTGCATGCGCTCCAAATGCTCCAATGATTACAGCCAATGCTGCAAAGGTGCTTCCTAAATTCAAGTGTCTTTTATCCATAATTTCGTGCTCCAAAAATTAAACTTCCCACCCGGATCATGGAGCTGCCACAATCCAGAGCAATTTCAAAATCACCACTCATACCCATCGATAACTCACTCAAGTCTAAGTTAGGCAATGTGTAGCGTTCTCGGATTTCATCGAATAGTTGCTTTAAGGCTAAAAACTCTTGTTTTACCTTTTCAGTGTCAGAGGTGTTGGTAGCCATTCCCATTAACCCGCTAATTTTTATATGTTCCAGGTTGGAGAGGTCTGTTCCTGATAGTAGTTCATAGAGCTCTTCAGCATCAAAGCCAAACTTTGTGGATTCTTCTGCAATGTGAACCTGTAACAAGCAGTTGATCACTCGGTTGTTTTTGGTAGCTTCCTTGTTGATTGCTTTTAGCAGTCGTAGGCTATCTACAGAGTGGATTAAATGGACATACGGAGCTATGTATTTTACTTTATTGCGTTGTAAGTGGCCTACCATGTGCCATTTAATGTCTTTTGGTAGGTGCTCACTTTTTTCGGTCATTTCCTGCACTTTGTTTTCGCCAAAATGACGCTGACCAGCACGGTAAGCAGCTTCTATATCACTGATAGGTTTCGTTTTACTTATGGCTACCAGCGTGGCTTTTCGCTCACCAATTAAGTGATTTATGTGAGAGAGATTTTCTGCGATATTTGACATCAGTAGTGTATATACTTCAATGACTTGGTTAACTTTATCTGCCGACTGATTGTTGGCTTGACTAAAAGGTAAAATTAACGACTTGCATTAGATACTCATGGCCATTTTAGGTACACTTCTCAAAAAAGGTATAATCCTTAGAGAAAGTCTCGAGCAGCAGTACACTTCTCCGTTTGATCTGCAAAAGCAGGAGCTGCGTAAACTCCTCATTCATAGCCAGCACACTGAGTTTGGTAAGTATTTTCGGTTTCATGAGCTGCTCCGGTTTTTCAAAAAGCAAAACGGCGACCAATTCTATCAGGAGTTCAAATCGCGTATTCCTGTATATGACTATGACCGCATGTATGATGAATGGTGGCATCTCTCCAAAGAGGGTAGAAAGAATATTAGTTACCCGGGTAAGGTAAAGTACTTTGCTCTGTCCAGCGGCACCTCTGGGGCCTCTTCTAAATACATACCGGTCACCAAAGACATGATCAAGTCTATCAGGAAAACGAGTGTTCGCCAAATCCTGACGCTTTCTAAATATGACTTGCCAGACGATCTTTTTACGAAAGGGATCTTGATGCTGGGGGGAAGTACAAACCTACGAAAGAGCGGCACTTATTTCGAGGGGGACCTGAGCGGGATTACAGCTTCTCAAATTCCCTTTTGGTTTCAGCATTTTTATAAACCCGGAAAGAAGATTGCGAAGACTTCAGAGTGGGGGGCGAAGTTGGATGAAATCACCAAGAAGGCAAAAGACTGGGATATCGGGATCATAGTGGGTGTGCCGGCCTGGCTGCAGATCTTAATGGAAAAGATTGTAAACCATTATCAGGTAAAGTCTATTCATGATATTTGGCCAAACTTGAAAATTTTTGTTCATGGTGGTGTTTCGTTTGAGCCATATAAAAAAGGTTTTGAACGGCTGCTGAAACACCCACTCGTATATATGGAGACCTACCTGGCCAGTGAAGGATTTATTGCTTTTCAGTATACACCGGGCAAAAAGTCGATGAAGCTGGTGTTGAATAATGGGATTTTCTATGAGTTTGTTCCTTTTACTGATGCCAATTTTACAGATGAAGGCGCTCTGAGGGAAAATCCCGAAACTCTTCAGATCAACGACGTAGAAGCTGGTAAAGAATACGCACTGCTACTATCTACTAATGCCGGGGCGTGGAGGTATCTTATAGGAGATGTTGTTAAGTTTGCATCTGTAGAAGAAGCGGAAATCGTCATCACGGGTCGTACGAAACATTTTCTGAGTTTGTGCGGTGAGCACTTGTCTCTAGACAATATGAATAAGGCAGTGGAGCTGGTAGGAGATCAGTTGAACATTGATATAAGGGAATTTACGGTGTTGGGTGAGGCTTCTGGTAATCTGTTTGCTCATAATTGGTTCATTGGCACTGATGACCCTGTAGATGAGTCAGTTTTGAGAAAACAACTAGATGAGGCGTTGATGGCACTCAATGACGATTATAAAGTAGAGCGGGGACATGCACTCAAAGAGATGAATGTGCATGTGCTGCCAACATCAATCTTCTACAATTGGTTGAAAAAACAAGGTAAAGAAGGCGGACAAAACAAATTCCCAAGAGTCTTAAAAAAGGCTAAAGCGGAAGATTGGAAATCCTTCTTAGCCGATCAGAAATTGACAATATCGAGTTAATGCCTCCATATATTACGGGACTTATTTTTGGGCTGGTTTTCATTTTTTCCATTGGGCCAGCTTTTTTCTCTTTGGTGCAGACCAGCGTGCAGAAGGGCTTTAAAAAAGCCATCTTTTTAGCAGTTGGTATATCCGCAAGTGATGTGATTTACGTCATCTTGGCTTTGATGGGCGCCGCATCCCTATTAGAAGAGCCCAATACACGAATGTGGATGGCCATAGGGGGTACGGTGATACTTATAGCTTATGGAATTTACTCCTGGTTTAAGCAGCCCAAAGTGTATAAAAATCAAATCGATGGTAAGAAGGAGTTGTCCCTTGTGAAATATGTAGCAAAAGGTTTTTTCTTAAACGGGCTGAACCCTTTCATAGTGGTGTTTTGGATGAGTATTATCGGGCTAGTGGCGGTAAATTATGATTTCTCACCCATTGAGCAGGTTTATTTTTTCATGGGAGTGCTTACTACCATCTTCGTTACAGATATCACCAAAGCATTCATCGCTCATCGTCTGCGCTCTTTAGTGACTCCACATAAAGTGCTGATCCTCAACCGATCTGTGGGAGTGATTTTGATACTGTTTGGGATTCACATGATCTATTTTCTAGTGAACAACTATGTGATTTAAACTCAGTCACGTAGTGCACTTACCATGAAAGTAGACCGTGTAGCCAACCACAATAGAAGCAATACCAGTGCCCATCTCAGGTAAACCGGATAAAAATCGGTAGTGTCTTTGTAACGGGTTTCTTTTATTTCTGCTTTTTCCAGTCGGTCTATTTCCGCGAAAACCTGCTCCAGAGCCTGCTTGTCTGAAACCCTGTAAAACTTACCACTTCCAATCTTGGCTATTTCTCTAAGGTTGGTTTCATCAAGCGTATTTTCTACATATCTGGGTCTACCAAAAAAATCCTGACCAAAAGGAACTTTGCCTTCTTTACCTATTGCAATGGTGTAGATCTTTATGTTGTATGCCTGTGCCAATTTAGCGGCTGTTATAGGGTCAATATTGCCTGCGGTGTTGTCTCCGTCACTTAGCAAAATCATTACCTTGGATTTACTGTCTGATTCTCTCAGCCTGTTGGTAGATACGGCCAGGGCACTTCCTATAGCTGTGCCTCCATTTTCTATTAGCTCAAAGTCTATTTCGTCGATATAAGTGTTGAGCAGCTCATAATCCGTAGTAAGCGGTGATCTACTAAAAGCATCTCCAGAAAAAACCACCAGACCTATTCTATCCTGAAAGCGTCCTTTGACGAAATTTCGAGCTACGTCCTTTGCTGCTTCCAGGCGGTTCGGCTTAAAGTCCTCTATCTGCATTGACTCTGAGATGTCTATGGTAAGCATGATGTCTATACCTTCACTCCACTGCTCCACTTGTTCGTTGGTAGATTGGGGACGCGCAAGTGCCAGTACAATCATAAACATGACCAACATAAAAAGCATTGGAGGGATAAACCGCAAAAAGCTTATCGGATCGCTTTTGATGTCTTTTTGAGTGAGCGCAATAGGTAAGCGCTGGCGAAATTTACCTAACACGAGCCACCGGATCAGCAGCAGTACTGGGATGATGGCCAGTGCATAAAACCAAAGCGGCTGTTCCCAATCTAAAGACTGTATCTTACTCCAGGTAAACCACTCAAGTGAAAACCAATTTTCGTTGATGTTCATGCCTTTGTTAGCTGTTTTTTATATGATCCGTCACCACGCTGTAGCGGTGTTGAGTAAAATCCTCGATGGCCTGAAATTCCTTATAAAGGTTAGCATCAGCATGGCCGCCGTAAATACACCGATCGATATTCTTTAAAACTTCTTTGAGCTCTTGGGTATATTCCATGGCCATTATTTCACGGGTTGTGAGCTTTGTGAAGGGCTTCGATTCCATTCTTTCGAGAAACCCCTTCCAGAGTGCCACCGTACGTTCTGCAAGTCTTTGTTCAGGCTTTTCCTTGAGCTGTCGTATGTTCAGCGTCAATTGCTCGGAGAATCTCGTATATTCCTTTTTCAACCTTCTCAGTTTTAGGGCTTTTTGGATTTTCTTGCCAAAAAGGACCCAAACGAGCACGCCTATGAGCCCCAATACCGCAGCTATAATCCCAATTAATGGAGTATTGACTTCCTTAGACACATCCTGATAGGCCATGTTGGTTTTCAGTCGGGTGGTGTCTGTGACTACAGGAGCCATTTCCGAAAAATAAATGGAGTCAGGCTTAACCTCAATTTTTGTGCTATCGCCACCTTCGTTGAGTACAAAACCAGGTAAAGACAAATACTGGACTGCATCTATTTCATAACTCTGAAGCACATAGATCGCCGAGTCATAGACCATGTTGCCATCGGTTTGACTAGGGAAGAAGGTTTTGTCAGAAAACTCAAATGGCCTGAAGTCATAAGTAGTATCAGGAAGTAATATCTCAAGAGATGCCGGATAACTGGCCGTGAGATAGTAATGAATATCTTCACCTATTCTTAAGCTGTCTTCTATAAAACCACCTTTAATAGATAGTTGCTGAGCGTATATAGTTATACTCAGGATAGCCAGCAAAACGGTGCTAAAAAATCTACCTTGCACGTTGCGCATTTCTTTTATTTCTATGCCTAAATAATTTAACCAATTTAGGGACGTAATCTTCTTCCGTTTCAATAGAAAGATAGTTTACATCATTACGTCTACAGAAGTCCTGAAGTTGTTGGGTGTTATTCTTATACGTTTTGTCCAGAACATTTCTAAATCCTCCCGATGAGGTGTTTACCCAGAGGGTCTTGCCTGATTCCTTTTCCAGTAGCGGAATGATTCCGAGGTTAGGCATATTGGCTTCTCGTTTGTCAAAAAGCTGGACTACCACCAGATCATGCTTCCGGCCCATGCCTTTGAGACTGTGTAAGTAGCCCTCGTCTATAAAGTCTGAGATAAAGAAAATTACTGCCCGACGTTTGAGAAGTCCCAGGCTGTAACGAATAGCTTTATCCAGATTGGTTTTTTTAGATGACGGGTTGAGCTTGAAAATACTGGAGAGTATTTCATAAGAATGCTTCATACCCTTGCCAGGCTTGATGTACTTCTCCCGCTGGTCCGAATAACACAATAGGCCCACCTGACTGCTTTCTTTTACTGCGGCCATAGAGAGCAAGGCAGTCACTTCTTTACCAAGATCAATTTTCTGACGCCCATTTTTTCCTATTTGCTGTGATGCTGAGACATCCAGTATAAAAAGGACAGTTTGTTCTTTCTCTTCTATAAAAGTTTTTACGAACGTTCCATGACCTTTTGCCGTTACATTCCAGTCTATAGTGCGGACGTCATCACCATACTGATAGGCTCTCACATCGTCAAATTCGAGGCCCGAACCCTTAAAGATGCTATGGAAATCTCCTTGCATCTGAGAGTTGATGGCTTTGCGCACTCTTATTTCATATTTTCTCAGCTTTTTGAGGATTTCCTTCATGCGAAGTAATTTTGACCTTTCATTAAAGGATACATTTGCACAAAAATATTAAACACGTTAAGACATACGCCCTGTGAACAAATCTTTTTTTGTAGTGATCATAATGCTGGCCATGGCCTGCTCTAAGAAGCAAACGGAAACGCCTCCGGGAGTGTTGGGTAAAGAAGATATTGTGCGTGTATTGATAGACGTGCACTTGTTAGAAGCTAAAGTGAAAAAGCTGTACTTAAACAGGGATAGTAGTGAAGTGGTATTTGCTCACTACGAGCAGATGTTGTTTGATGATATGGGCATTACCAAAGCAGACTATGAAAGGAGTATGGAATATTATACGGATAATATCCAACAGATGAAATCCATATATGATGAAGTGGTAGATAGTTTGCTGGCCCGTCAGAAAGCTCAAGATTTTGAATAAATGTTAATATACCCTCAAGATATCAAGGAAAAGCTGGGCATCGACCAGCTTTTTGAATTAGTAAGGATTAAGTGTAAGTCAGACTATGGCGTAGAGTTTTTGGAAAAAGCTCGACCGTCTGCCCGAGTAGCTGATATAGATAAATGGCTCGAACAGACCGCAGAGATGCTGCGTGTACTTTCGAGTGGTGACAATCTGCCATCGCGTGACTTTCAAGACCTTCGTGTTTTTATTAAAAAGATGCGGGTAAAAGGTACTTTTCTTCAAGCTGAAGACTTTGCTACGCTGAAATCCCTGCTTACACTATTGTATGAGTGGACCCAATATCTGAAGAAAAACCAAACCGAGTATCCCGAGCTATGTAGTCTTACCTACGGGTTTATTGCGGATACTACGCTGATCAGGTCTATTGAAGAGATCGTAGATGACAAAGGTCAGGTAAGAGATACGGCTAGTCCTGAGTTAGCCTCTATTCGGGCTATGCTAATACAAAAAGAAAAAGCAGTACGCGTAGCAATCAATAAGGTGCTGCGAAAGGCCATTCAGGATCAGTTTACAGATGAGGATAGCAGCGTAACTATACGAGATGGTAGGCTGGTTATCCCGGTAAAAGCAGAATACAAACGGAGGATTCAGGGTTTTGTGCACGATGAGTCGGCTACAGGTCAGACCGTCTATTTGGAGCCTACGGAAGCACTTCAGCTCAACAACGAAGTGCGTGAGTTGCAATATCAGGAGCGTAGGGAAATAGCCCGAATACTGATTCGTCTAACGGATCTGGTCCGTGAATCCGCTGAAGACCTGGAAAAAGGATCTGTATTCATAGGGTTGCTGGATTTCATACATGCCAAGGCATCTTTTGCCAGGGAGATAGAAGCTGTAAAACCTCAGGTAAGTAAAAACCCCATAATCAAATGGTACCAGGCCTATCACCCTTTGCTATGGCTTTCTCACAGAGAATCTGGAAAGCCGACCATACCACTATCCCTGGAGCTGAGCAGGCAAGACAACCGCGTTTTGGTAATATCCGGTCCCAATGCGGGAGGTAAATCAGTGGCGCTAAAGACCGTGGGACTGCTGCAGTACATGTTTCAGTGCGGATTCCTAATACCGGTAGGAGAGGCCTCCACTTTCGGAGTTTTTAGAAGCATCTTTCTAGACATTGGTGACACTCAGTCATTGGAAAATGACTTGAGTACCTATAGTTCTCACCTTACTTCCATGAAGTACTTCCATGAAATGGCTGATCGTAATAGCCTATTTCTTATTGATGAATTTGGAACTGGAACAGAACCGCAGTTTGGTGGAGCAATTGCGGAATCACTTTTGGAACAGCTGACCAGTCGCAAGGCCTTTGGTGTGGTAACTACCCACTATCAAAACCTGAAAAAATTCGCCGAAAATACAGCTGAAGTGGTCAATGGTGCTATGAAATACGATGTATCTGCATTAGAGCCATTGTTTGAGCTGGAAGTAGGCAAGCCCGGTAGCTCGTTTGCATTTGAAATAGCCAAAAAAATAGGTTTACCTGAAAAAATCATTGAAAACGCCAAAGGGCTGGTAGGCACTAGTCAGGTGGATTATGAGCACTTGCTCAACAGTCTGGAAAAAGAGCGAGGTTCGTATGAAAAGCTCACCAAGAAGCTCAAAAAAGAAGAAAAGTCGATCGCTCAGATAAAGACTGATTATGAGTCGCTGAAAGAAATGCTAGAAGATGACCGGAAGCGCATCATCAAAGAAGCCAAGGGCAAAGCACGACAAATAGTAGAAGAAGCCAATCAGCGAATAGAGCGCACGATCAGAGAAATCAAAGAACACAAAGCTGAGAAGGAACGAACGAAGAAACTTCGATCGAATCTGGAGGCCTATAAGTCAAAGCAAAAAAAAGAGGAAGAGCAAGCCGCCAAACGCAAGAAGCAGGAAGACCTAAAGCCGGGCGACGCTATTACGATAGAAGGGCAAGACACCACAGGTGAAATCATGCACATCAAAGGCAAGCAAGCACAGGTGAGGTTTGGCAATATTATTTCTTTTATAGACCTCAAACGTCTATCCAAAACAAGCAATCGACAACTGAAAGCTCAGGAGAAAAAGTCGAAAAAGATAGGGGGCATCAACATGGTTGATAAAATGGCACAATTCAATTCGGAGATAGATATCCGAGGGATGCGAGCCGAAGAAGCACTCCTAAAAGTAGATGAATATATAGATCAGGCACTTTTGCTGGGATCGGATCAGGTGCGAATAATCCATGGCAAAGGGCACGGGATTTTACGTGATGTCGTTCGCACACATTTGAAAGGTCATTCGGCGGTCAGTGCCATGGCAGACGAACACATAGAAATGGGTGGGAGTGGTATTACCCTCGTTACTTTAGGATAATGAAAGCGTATACCGTTTCTCAACTAGCCCTCCGAAATGGACAGGATCGCGAAGAAATCTGGATAGCATTTGAAGGCAGAATATATGATGTGACCGGATCGAAACTTTGGCGCAATGGCAAGCACTATGAGCATTGGGCCGGTCAGGATCTTACAGCAGAACTTGCTGATGCTCCACACTCCAGTAAAGTTTTTGCAAAGTTTGAAGTAGTAGGTGTGCTCAGTAGGTAAGCTATAAACATACCCTGTTTATGATCAATAGGTTATCACCTTTTTTGTAGTTTTGCACTAATGCTCAGGCATTCATGCCCCACCTAAGTGACATTCATTTGACGAATGTCTAAATAACATGGCTTCATCAACCTCAAAAATGATCTTTTAGAGTCTATAGGACTCTTTAAGGCTTGGAAAATAGAATTGCCATAGTAACTAATAGTACCAGCTAAAATTATGAACAAAATTCCAGACACGGAGCAGACATCCAGATACGATCATATCGAGCAGATGTCCACCAATGAAATTTTAACTGCCATAAATCAAGAAGATGCCACAGTAGCCTTGTCTGTGCAAAAGGTAATTCCCCAAATTGAAATGTTTATACAGCAGGCATTAAGCAGAATGCAGACCGGGGGCAGGCTTTTTTACATAGGATCAGGCACTAGTGGTAGGCTAGGTGTAGTGGATGCCTCCGAATGTCCACCTACATTCGGTGTTAGTGACGATGTAATCATCGCTTTGATAGCAGGGGGTGATGGTGCCATACGTAAAGCCGTGGAGCACGCAGAAGATGCTGAAACTGCTGCATGGTCAGATCTTAGTGCTTTTCATCCCACTGATAAAGATGTTGTGCTCGGAATCGCTGCTTCGGGCACCACTCCGTATGTAATAGGCGGAGTGAAAGCCGCGAGTGAAGCTGGGCTGCTCACCGGGTGCATAGCTTGCAGCGAAAACTCTCCACTTGGCGAGGTGGTGAACTGCAAAATTGAAGTGCCCGTAGGTCCTGAATTTATTACAGGCAGTACGCGAATGAAGTCAGGAACGGCACAAAAAATGATTCTAAATATGATCTCCACCACGCTCATGGTGAAGCTTGGAAGGATTAAAGGTAATAAGATGGTGGATATGCAACTAACCAACAAGAAGCTTCATGATCGTGGAGTGCGCATGATTGTGAATGCTTCGGGACTTGAAGCCGACGAGGCGGCCAGATTACTAGACAACCATGGTTCAGTTAGAGCAGCAATAGATGCTGTTTCCAAATAGTTGTTTATTTATTGTTACTTAATTGATCTTAATGTTATCTAAATGTTAAGAATATAATTTGGTGAATAATTAGTGTCGCAAATATTTGAAGTGTCAAAAAAGCATTCACCGAGGATCGACCGACCCTTCAACGAATTATTGCAAACCTTAGTTTTATCATTACCAACTTCGTGTTAAATTAAGATTATTGAGTTTGAACAAAACTTAATTTTCATGAAAACAAGTAAGAGAGGTTTCGGCCTACTTTTGCGCAAGTTGTATTAAAACAAAAGGTAAACGTAATGAGGAAAATTCTACGCAATTATGCATTAATCGCTGCGATGCTTATGGCATCAGTGGTGGCCTTTGCTCAAAACAATATCACAGGTACTGTGGTAGATGCTGAGACAGGTGAGGGGCTACCAGGAGCGAGTGTTGTTGTAAAAGGCACCACAAATGGCACCATCACCGATTTTAACGGTGACTTCACTTTGTCTGTACCAGACGAAACGCTCACCATCATGATCTCTTTCGTAGGTTTCAAAACGGTAGAGAAAACTGTAGATGTAAGCGAAACACTTTCTTTAGGTCAAATAAGCCTGGAGGCTGGTGCTAATGAATTAACTGCTGTTGAAGTACTTGCTTCAGTAGCAGTGGAGCGTAAAACTCCAGTAGCCGTATCTTCTATTAAGAAGGCTGAGATTCTAGAAAGAGCTAGTAACCAGGAATTTCCAGAGTTGCTAAAAAGTACACCGGGTGTGTATGCAACCAAGCAAGGTGGTGGATATGGAGATTCACGTATAAACCTTAGAGGTTTCAATTCAGAGAATGTGGCCGTTCTTATCAATGGTGTTCCTGTAAATGACATGGAAAATGGCCGGGTATACTGGTCAAACTGGGCAGGACTTACTGATGTGACTTCATCTATGCAGGTACAAAGAGGTTTGGGAGCGTCTAAAGTAGCTGTGCCATCCATCGGAGGTACTATAAATATTCTAACACAAACTACTGATGCTGAAGCTGGCGGAAACGTGTTTTACGGTATCGGTAATGATAACTACAATAAAGGATCATTTTATGTTTCCACAGGTCTTACAGAAGATGGTTGGGCAGTTTCTTTGAGCGGCGCAAAAATCACTGGAGACGGATATGTTGATGGAACAGAATTCGAAGGATATAATTATTTCTTCAATGTTTCTAAAGCAATAGGTGATGATCATACAATTTCTTTGACGGGTTTTGGTGCTCCACAGCGTCATGGTCAAAGACAGTCTAGCCTGAGTGTAGCCACGCTAAAGGATAAAGGGATGCGTTGGAACACTGACTATGGATACCTCGATGGTCAGGTAGTTCATGTGGAGGATAACTTCTACCACAAGCCACAGTTCTCCCTGAACCACTACTGGAACATCAATAAGGATACAGAGCTTTCTACTGCATTGTACGTGTCTACTGGTACTGGTGGTGGAGGTGGATCCGCAGGTACGCTTCAGAGAAGGTATGATGGTCTTTATGACCTTGAGGCCACAAGAGATACTAACATTGCCAATAGAACCGAAAACGGTGGTGATGGCAATGCTATAGGATACCTCAGAGCTTCTAGAAATGACCACAAATGGTACGGTCTGCTAAGTACACTTACCAATGAGTCTGTAAGTAATTTCACCTTCATGGGAGGATTAGACCTAAGATATTACAAAGGCATCCACTTTTCAGAAGTAACTAACTTGTTGGGCGCTGAGTACGTGTTGGATGACAATGATGTAAATAATCCAAACCGTAGACTCGGAGTAGGAGATAAAAGAGATTACTACAACGACGGAATTGTGCTTTGGGAAGGCGTATTTGGACAAGCAGAGTATACACAGGGAGACTTAACCGTTTTTGCATCTGCCGCACTTTCCAATACTTCGTATCAGCGAATTGACTATTTCCAATACACTCCGGATGAGCAGGAGACTGATTTTTATCACTTCCTGGGTTATCAGGCTAAAGGTGGAGCCAACTACAACCTTACAAGAAATCACAACGTGTTTGCGAACGCTGGTTTC
Organism: Marinoscillum furvescens DSM 4134; assembly: GCF_003386095.1. Classification (GTDB taxonomy): domain Bacteria; phylum Bacteroidota; class Bacteroidia; order Cytophagales; family Cyclobacteriaceae; genus Marinoscillum; species Marinoscillum furvescens. The sequence goes on from NZ_QREG01000012.1 coordinate 152,221, forward strand.
TTCACTAAAGCTCCAATATTTGATGCTGTTTTCCAGGGATTCTCAAATACAGTAAATGAGGATGCAGAGGTACAGAAAATCATGAGTTTTGAACTCGGGTATGGATACAGAAGTGCTAAACTCACTGCAAATGCTAACGTGTACCATACACGATGGATGGACAGAACGTTAATTGAATCTGTGGGAGATACATTATTTGCCAACCTTCAGGGAGTAGATGCCATACACCAGGGTATCGAGTTAGACTTCACTTACAAACCGGTTCAACGCCTAACCATAAATGGTATGGTTTCATTGGGAGACTGGACATGGGCAAATGACCTTAACAATGTGATTATTTATGATGATAACAGAAATCCTGTAAATGAGGACGATCCACTCAGCCTATACATCGCAGGATTGAAAGTTGGTAACGCAGCACAAACTACTGCAGCTCTGGGTGTGAATTTTGAAGCTTTTAAAGACTTTAAAATTGGCGCACTACTGAACTACTTTGCTGATAACTACAAGGATTATGATCCTAATGATGTAACTACTCCAGAGGCAAAAGACAATGTAGAAGTTGTGGTGCCTGAGTATTATAACCTGGACATTAACGCCAATTATGGATTCAAGTTTGGAGCGTTTGATGCTACTGTATATGGTAACATCAATAACGTACTGGATACTGAATACATCACTGATTGGACCTCATTTGGTATTTATCCTGGAACAGGCCGCCAGTGGACTATGGGCCTAAGAATTAATTTCTAAATTCTAAATCTTAGAGGAAATGAAACTTATTAATAAATTTTTCATACCAGTGGTGATTGCCGCTCTGGCGATTGCTTGTAATCCACTGGACGAAACCTATGAAGAACTGGAAGAGCAGCAAGCTGCTGAAGGTTCTAGCGTAACAGTAACGTACACCATGACCAGTGATGATTATGGTACTGTAGCCAGTAATATTCGCAAAGCTGCAACAACTGAGGACGATTCTGTAGCTGCAGATTTTATAGAAGATCATGAAGCATTCAGTACAGAATATGAAGCTAAAACCTATCTGCCCAAGTTTGTAAATGACAACTACCCTCAGTTTGGTAAGGGGACCGCAGTGAAAGTTTCATATAACTTTTATCAGGGAGATATAGGCGAGGTAACCGCTTACAGTGGTGCTGAAGTCTATTATGTGTCAGACGCTGACTATGAATCTCTTGGTGGCGAAGCTGCTACATATAAATTGTTCACAGCAGAGCAGGCACCTGCTACATACCTTCCAGGTTTCCTGGCTAAAAACATACAGGACCCTGCAGAAGGTGACATTGCGCTTGCACGATATGATTATGCAGACGAGCCTAATGACCCTTCCATGTCGTTCACCTTTGATAAGGATGCTTATCAGGCTTTGGTAGATCATGTGAAAGCTGAGAAAGGTGACAACTGGATTGATAGCTATGGTACTGCAGAATACTACTATGGAGCTGGTGCGTATTACCAAAATTTCGAAGCTAGAGTATCCAAGAGAGAAGAATGGATTGCAGATAACAGCCTGGATGATAACCTGTTCGAAGGGTTAACTACTGAAGCTGAAAAGGAAGCAGCTATTGAAGCTAGAATAGCCGAGGGAATCGGGAAATATTTGGAGATTACCTATCCAAATGCCGTAGCAGAGGTAAATGGAGTAGCGATGTATTATAATGTGACCTACGAAATTTATGATGGTTCTAACGAGACTTTATATGTTAGATACCAGGCGAATGGAGAATCCCCGGCAAAGTTTGAATTAATCGACGGTCCCTCTGATTCTGAATTCGCTTCGTCATCTCCATCTGAGTCAAGAGGATCCTATTTTGAGTATGATGGAAGTAAATGGGAATTGGTAGAAAATGCCTATTACTTAAGTTCTGCTGATTACGATGCAATGGGAGAAGGTGTTGGTAAATATGATAATTTCTCATCTAGCAACCCTGCGAGCGATTACCTTCCTGCTCTATTGATGAATAAGTACCCATATGGAGAAGAAGGCGAATCTGTGTTTATCGGTTACAAATACTTTAGCGGATCCACAAGAGTGGTTGTAGAAGAGTTTGTTTACACAGAAGGTGCCTGGAGCAATGATTCCTACACCACAATGAGTGATCAATATGTGCACGATGGTTCATCGTTTATTTTTGATCCTTCTGTATCATTTAAGATGGTAAGCGCAGATTACCAAATGATTGTAGATGAAGTAGCCAAAACTAAACCTGACCTTGTAGATAGCTATGGTACAGGGGAGTTCTATTATGGAGCTGGAGCTTATTACGCAAACTTTGATTTGGGATATACATCTCGTTGGGATGGAGATTACGAACAAGCTGAGTACGTAGACCTCAGCAAATCTGAAAGAGAGAGTTTGATGATAACACGTATGGGTGAAGGAAAGCAATTGCTTCTAGAACTCAAATACAGTGATGCGTCACCAGTCAATGGAGTGGATGTTTTCTATACAGTAACAGCAGATAGCTATGATGGTACTGATGGTACCTGGGTGACCAAATTTCAGGTAGTGGGAACCGGTGAATTTGAGCTGATAGAAGGCCCAACTGAACAGTAAAAAATGATGTTTTAATTGAAAAGGGCTGCTACGCGTAGCCCTTTTTTTATTTGAAGTAAAGTTATAATTCATGAAGTACGCATTAACGCTCACCCTGTTTGTTGTTTGTTTTATTTCTCTTGCGCAAATACCTGATGGCTACTATGATAACGCTACAGGGCTGTCAGGAGAAGAATTAAAGACGGCTCTCTATGACATCATCAAAGGACACACGGAGTTTCCATATTCGAGTAGCACTACAGATACCTGGGACATTTTGAAAGAGTCCGATAGGGACCCCAACAATGCCCAAAATGTTATAGGTGTTTATTCGGGCTTCTCTATGGATGCAGATGCTGAGTACAACGATGGCGATGGCTGGACTCGCGAGCACGTATGGGCAAAGTCCAGAGGTGATTTTGGTACAGAGCTGGGCGCAGGTACAGATGTACACCACTTAAAACCTGAAGACAATTCGACCAATTCTGCCAGAAGCAATCGGTCTTTTGCAGAATGTAATGAAGCCTATGTAGATGCAAGTGGGACCTATCAGGGTGCTACAGGTAGTTACTTTAGCAGTAGTGATTTTGTGTGGGAGCCCAGAGCAGCTGTAAAAGGTGATATTGCTAGAATGATTTTTTATATGGCCACACGCTATGAAGGGGAGAACGGTGAGCCAGATTTGGAGATTGTAGAGAAACTAGTAGATCAGTACACCAACAACCCGGAGCATGGTCGACTAACCGACCTTTTGATCTGGCATGAGGAAGACCCAGTAGATGATTTTGAAAAAAATCGAAATGACGTAATCTACAGTTATCAAAAGAATAGAAACCCTTATATAGATCATCCTGAATATGTCGCTGAAATATGGGGTACAGTAGCAGGTCCCATAGTGACTATTGACAAAGCTACATTTGTACCTGATTTTGGATCAGTAGCTTTTGGAGAATCAAACACTCAGGCATACTACTTAAATGGGTATAAACTAACTGGAGATGTGACAGTCTCAGTAGATGCGCCATTCTACCTTTCGCTAGATAACAGCTCGTTTGGCCAAAGTGTGACACTAACACATGAAAGCAATAAACTTACTGAGTCGTTTAAGATTTACTTAAAGTTTGAGCCACAGCAAGAGGATGGAGCAGATTATACGGCAGATGTGACCCACACTACTGAGGGAGTTAGTGCTGTTGTGCTTTCTGTTTCTGGATCTGAAGGCGAAGCTCAGATAACCTCTATACTAGAAGCGAGAGCCGCAGGTGTGGGTGCATTGGTAGATATTACCGGAGTGGTAATAGGTGGAGAAAATAATAGTAGTTCCAGTAGAGTGCTCTATGATGGCACAGCGGGAATTGTAATCAGGAGTCCAGATAATGAGCCCAACGAAACGGCGGACCTGGTATTGGGTGACTCAGTAGTAGTTAGTGGGGTACTTACAGAATATAATAACCTTTTACAGGTAAACGGAGCCCCAATGTCTGTGACTTTGATAAATCAAAATGCTCAAATGCCAGAAGCCTTACCATTGACAACAGCAGAAGTTGGTGAAGCCTATGAGTCGCAGTTAGTTATCATAGAGGATGTGGAGTTTGCTGATGCTGGCAGCACCTTCAAAGGAGGTGGTGCAGATGGTAATTTTACCATCAGTGATGCTACAGGCACATTGACCCTAAGAATAGGTAATTCAGGACATCCGCTAGTAGGCAAAACCATACCCGCTGGGAAATGGAATGTAGTAGGATATGTGGGGCAGTTTGGTAGTGATTATCAGATATCCCCTAGATCCACGGATGATATTCAGTCGCCTGCAGGTTCTGGAGGTGATGGCTATATAAGTATACAGCAGGCTCGATTTGGTGATGAAGGGGATTATGTGAGCGTAAAAGGTATAGTTATAGGAGGGCCAAATAACAGCCAACATAACCGGGTAGTGTATGACGGTACTGCTGGTATTGTGGTTCGAAGCCTTGATGAAAGTAATCCTTCAGCAGATTTACAAATTGGTGATAGTGTAATGGTATCTGGAGGGCTGTTTGATTACAATGGCTTGTTGGAAATCGAAAAAGAGCCGGTTACAATAGAGGTACTAAACACGGGAAATGTACTGCCAGACTATCAGGTGATAACAATAAGTGAGATAAACAATAGCTATGAGTCCGAACCAGTTTTACTTCAACAAGTGCGGTTTCAACAATCCGGAACATTTCAATCTGGAGACTACACGGTTACTGACGGCTCAGATGAGGTTGCATTCGTAGTTGGCCAATCTAGTCATGACCTTGTTGGTATGGAAATTCCTGCTACTCCCGTAGATGTGTATGCGTACGTGTCTGAAGTCAACGGAAAGTATGAAATCTATGTCAACAGTAAGGATGATGTGAAAGTAAATTCCACGGTACTTTATTCTGCTGAGCCAAGGGTAAACCTGGTAAACCCTAATCCGGTAAAATCAAACTTCAACATTTCTATGCCGCAGGAACAGGCAGTAAGCAGTGTTTTGATTTATAACCTAAATGGACAGGTGGTTTACAGCAAAAACACATCAGAGAAGCAGCACAACATAAAATCACTGAAATCAGGAACTTATATTGTAGTAGTTCGTTCGGAAGATGACGTATATTTCCAGCGAATCATCAAACAATAAATGCACGAAATAGAACCATACTACAACTGGCTCAAATACTATGATGCCAGCAATGATCCACAGTCGCCCTTTTATGGGAAAGAGTACAACTATGACCTGTACTCAGAAAACATCTATGGCTACTTCATAGATCCGGCGTGGGATTTTTTTGGTTCTGAAACACTATATATGAAAGTCCTCTTCGCTAACTACGAAGAGGGCTTTATCATCATCGAGTTTATTGGTGAGTGGAATGACGCCATCAACAATGACATCATGCACCTCAAGCGAAACTTCATTGAGCACATCCTTTCTACGGGTATCAATAAATTTATCCTGATAGGTGAAAACATTCTCAACTTTCACGGAAGTGATGATAGCTACTACGAAGAGTGGTTTGAAGAGGTGGAAGATGGCTGGATAGCGGCGCTCAATTTTCGGGATTTTGTAGAATCCGAGATGGCTAATTTTGAGATTGACTCATACATCAATTTTGGAGGTAAACTGCAGGTGATGAACTGGCGCACACTCACGCCGATGGCACTCTATCAGGTAGTTGCCAGTCTCATGCAGCGCAGGCTGAGTGTGGGCTAGTCTGTGCTATTGCCTTTTGACATTTGATTGTGCCGTTCATTAAAGGATTGTTGTGATATTTCGCAAATAAATGTTAATTCTGTAGGGTAAACACTAATTCAAACCTACATGAAAAAATTAGCATATCTCATGGTGCTGCTGTTCAGCACATCCATGTTTGCACAGGAGGAAAGTTTTGACTTTGACCTGTCGCAACTCGAAATACCCCATAAAAAATACCAGCTAAGCAATGGACTTACCCTAATAGTCCATGAAGACAAAAAAGCACCAATCGTGGCTGTGAATGTCTGGTATCATGTTGGGTCTAAAAATGAAAAGTTTGGTAAAACAGGATTTGCGCACTTGTTTGAGCACCTGATGTTCAATGGAAGTGAAAATTTTGATGACGATTACTTTCAGGCTATGGAGCGAATAGGGGCCACAGACCTGAACGGTACCACCAACTTTGATCGCACCAATTACTTTCAGAATGTGCCTAAATCTGCACTAGACGTAGCACTGTGGATGGAGTCTGACCGTATGGGGCATTTCAAGGAGGCCATTTCTCAAGAAAAGCTAGACGAGCAGCGTGGCGTGGTTCAGAATGAAAAGCGTCAGGGTGAAAACCAACCATATGGCAAGTTCTTCGACTTACTGACTCAGGCATGTTTCCCCGCAGGCCACCCGTATAGCCATACCGTCATTGGGTCTATGGATGATCTAAATGCGGCCAATCTCGAAGATGTAAAGCAATGGTTTAACGACTATTATGGAGCAGCAAATGCCGTGGTAGTAGTGGCAGGAGATGTAGACAGTGAGGAAGTCTACGAAAAAGTTCAGAGCTATTTTGGAGACATACCTGCGGGCCCTCCAGTGACTCACTACCAAACGAACATCGCTAAACGAACTGGTGAAATTCGTCAGGTACAACAGGATCGGGTGCCTCAGTCTCGTATCTACATGGTGTGGAATGTACCTGAGTGGGGCAATGAAGAATCTTTTAACCTTGATTTTGTAGCTGGGGCTCTCACTGACGGCAAAAACTCTAGACTGTATAAACGACTCGTATACGATGAGCAGATAGCTACTAGTGTGAGTGCGTCAAATTGGGAAAATGAAATTGCTGGATTGTTTGTGATACAGGCCAATGTGAAACCCGGTATAGACAATATGGTAGTGGAAAAAGCTATCCGTGAAGAATTAGACAAACTCCTGGCCGAAGGTCCTACGGCTGGAGAGATGAAACGGATCAAAACAGACTATTTTGCCGGATTTACTCGTGGAATAGAGCGTATCGGTGGGTTCGGAGGTAAGTCCGATATCCTGGCAAGAAACGCCGTGTATGGAGGAGATTCAGAGTTTTATAAAGTGCGATTAAAAGGTATGCGTGATGCCACTATTTCAGGAGTAAAGGCTTCTGCTAATAAATGGCTATCAGATGGAGTCTATGTTTTACATATCAACCCTTTTCCGGAGTACTCCACTACGGGAAAAGATGTGGACCGCAGCAAACTCCCCGATGTAGGCCCTGCAGCCGAAGTGAAATTTCCGGACCTCCAGCGCGCCACTCTTTCCAATGGGATGAAAGTAGTACTGGCAGAGCGTAAGACTGTACCATTGATTGAGTTTAGAATGATCCTGGATGCAGGCTATGCGGCAGATCAGTATGCCAAAGCAGGAACGGCAAACCTCACGCTCAATATGCTGGATGAGGGCACCAAGACACGATCGTCTCTCCAGATCAATGAGGAGTTGTCGCTGTTGGGAGCTAACCTCGGCACCGGATCTAACCTGGATCAGTCGTTTGTTTCTATGTCTGCATTAAAAGCCAATTTTGATCAGTCGTTAGCACTTTTCGCTGATGTGGTCTTAAATCCATCTTTTCCAGAAGCAGACTTTGAGCGTGTGAAAAAACAACAGCTGGTAGGCATTCAGAACGAAAAGAAAAGCCCGGTTTCTATGGCATTGCGTACGCTGCCTAAATTTCTCTATGGAGCGTCACATGCCTACGGTAATCCACTTACAGGGTCTGGATATGAAGAAACTGTAGCTGAGATTACAAGAGAAGATTTGATGAAATTTTATGATAGCTGGTTTAAGCCTAACAACGCTACTATCGTAGCTGTAGGGGATATAACATTAGATGAGCTTACTGAGAAATTGAATGATCAGTTTAAAAAGTGGAAAAAAGGTGAAGTACCGACTAAGAACCTATCTAGTGTAGGGTCTCCAAACAAAAATAAGATCTATGTGATGGATAAACCTGAGGCTTTGCAGTCGGTCATCATTGCTGGCCATCTCACCAATCCATACGGTGAGGCCAATGAAATAGCTGTCAGCATGATGAATAATATCCTTGGTGGTGAGTTTACTTCCCGTGTAAACATGAACCTTCGGGAAGACAAGGGATGGGCGTATGGAGCTTTTACCTTCTTGTATTCAGCCAAAGGCCAACGACCGTTTTTGGCGTATGCTCCAGTGCAAACAGACCAGACAGCACCGTCTATGCAAGAAATCATGAAAGAGATCAATGGCTATCTGGGCGATAATCCTGCAACTAACGAGGAGTTTGAGAAAACGCAAAAAAACGAAGTGCTAAGCCTTCCCGGTCAGTGGGAAACCATGAATGCCGTAGAAAGTTCTATGGCCAACATCGTACGTTATGATCTGGCAGATGACTACTACCAAACGTACGCATCAGAGGTCCGTGGGCTAACATTGGATGAGGTGCGATCCACTGCACAGAAGATAATAGATCCTAAGAAAATGACATGGCTGGTGGTAGGGGACTCCAAAAAAATCACAGACGAAATCAAAGCACTAGGATATGGTGAGGTGATTTTGATCGATAGTGATGGAAACGTGCTTTCGCCTGAAAATCAAGAAATAAAGATGGAAGGCAAATAGGAGCCGTTCTTTCATAAACTAAAAACATATTTTAACCCTCATCCAGCACGTCTGGATGAGGGTTTTCTTTGCGCAAAGGTCTTTTGATTCCAGCAAAATGGAGGGTGAGGTTGTGTCTACAATGCCACCAAATCCATTTTTACGTCCGAAAATTTGCCATTGAATCCACCACCTTGGGCACTTACCCAGGTGAAAGTGGCTGAGATCAAGCCATTTTCGCGATCCACTTTCGTAAAGGTCACCACCAGATTTCCGGTCGCAGGGTTGTTAATGTCACCGTTAAAATAAAGTGAGTTGCCAGAGTAATCCTCACCTTCGGTAAATCGAAAGGTGTCTACCTGACCATTATTGGCGGTCTTACCAGACCTTATCGGCAACTGGTACCTTTCGGATCCATTCGTGTATTGAAAAGAAATGAACAAGTTTTCGCGGCTGTCTCCATCAGCGCCATAGGTCTGAGTACTGTAGCTGACGAGCACAGCCTTGAAACAGTCACCATCTACTTGAGCATTTTCACCACAGTTTTCATCATCTTCGCATGAGACTAGAGCAAAACAAGCTAAAAGGAAAAGGAGGTTGGTAAATCGTATCATATGCACATTTTTTATTCAAATGTGCACGTGTTTTAACCCCTATACCATCCTGTGAAAAAGGTAAATTGGTATACCGTAAACCCCTTAGGAGAAGGACTAACAATAGGAAGCGGAGCTTTAAACTCCTTTAGAAATGGTCTCCAGCAAATCAGGAATGATAAAATCCTCATTGAGGCTTGTGGTATGAAACTTAGCAAGCAGCTCATCACTGAGTTTGACAAAGTCCTTTGCAGCACTATTGTCTGGGGAGTATTCACTTACTGACTGTCCGATATCATTGGCTTCACCCACTTTTATGGATCTGCTCACCGTGTTTTCCAAAATCAGCTGACCAAACTTTTGTTTGGCATCATTGAATTTTTCTTGCGAGAGCTTGAGTTGACCATTGAACATATTGAAAAAGATGCCCAGAATATTAAGTGAGTCGTTGTTGCTGGCCGCTATATAGGTCATAAGCTGTTGAATTCCCGTGATGGAAAAGTTGTCAGCTATGGCCGGTATGAGAATGTTTTGCGAGCTCCTAATGATCGATTTGACCAATACTCCAAAGTTGGTGGGACAATCCATGATAATGAAATCATAATCGCCTTTTACTTGAGAGATTAAGTCTGAGATGATGGAAGAACCGAATGAAATGAATTGGTTGTTAGACTCAAATTCGGTCATTAAAAAATCTCCATGAATTAAATGGAGGTAAGGTGTAATTTCGGTAGGTTCGAGGTTTAGCGGGTGATCATGTAAAATGTTTTTTACCGCTGAGTATGTAGTCTGCCTCGACCTGGAAATGGAAATCGAATTGGACAAATTGCTCTGTGGGTCAAAGTCTATAAGAAGAACTTTAAAAGATCTGGACCAGCTGATTCCCAGGTTGATAGCTGTTGTGGTCTTTCCTACACCTCCTTTGAAATTGTAAATTGCTATGGAATGAGACATGCTGGTTGAAAAATTTTAACTTAAGTTAAACAATCCCCGCAATAGTCCGAATAAAAGTAGCTGATAAATGAATAATCCTATTTTTTAATAGATGAATCCAGCATTTATTCGGATAAACTAGCTTTCAATTTTGCTCACCTTCGGTTGTGTTTATGGGGTCATTTATCTGTTTAGTGTTCAGCAAAGATTCCATGACAAATCACGGAGATCATTCGCTTGATTGGACTTCCACGGGTGTCACGCTTGCTATCTCACTGATTAAGTACTTACGCCCTGAAGCAATTTGAAGGCAAACGCTTCTTGTTCTTTTCTTTTCCAGCTTTTGATATGTCTGATTGTTAAACTCAAATGTGGCGCCCAATTGGAGCTGACTCAGAGGGATTGTTTCTGAAGGGCCGTCAAACTGCCGCAATACATTGTATAAGACAGGGTCTGAACAACTGGCGGCCTTTGGGTTTTTAAAGTAATTGGTGAGTGCTACGAGGACTGGCTTTGGAAAGGTCTTTTCGTTAAGTACCGGTTTGGCTACTCTTACAAAATTGGCTTTCCATTCTTTGCCATGTGGCGCCACTTTTCTCCCATATTCCTCAAAGGTGATGAGATGTGCTACTTCGTGAAGGTAGGTAACCAAAAACGCATACGGATTCAGGTCATTGTTGATGGTGATTGTATGCTTTTTGGTCTTGTAAGCGAAGCGGTAGTCACCTAGCTTGGTTTGTCGGCTTTTTTTGATCTTAAACTCAAACCCAAAGTGTGTCCAGAGCTCGTAGCAATAGGCTGCTGCTGGCTCGGGGACAAATCTTCGGAAGACCTCCTGGTACTGTTGCACGCCAGACGAGAACTTATTTTTGTTTAAACACCAATTTTACCGGCACTCCTTCAAACCCAAAATGTTCGCGCACCTTATTGAGTAAGAATCGCTCATAGGCTTCTCTGATGTCTTTGGGATGATTGCAGAAAAAAGCAAACGTAGGTGCCTTAGTAGAAAGCTGCGTGATGTATTTGATTTTGATATGTTTCCCTCGAACTGATGGTGGAGGATAGTTTTCGATTTCTTTACCTATTTTCAAATTGAGCTGGGAAGTAGGAATCTTAAGTTTGATGTTTTCCGCTACCTGCAGTGCCAATTCAATCGTTTTGAAAATCCGCTGTTTGTTCATTACACTGGTAAACACCACCGGGATGTAGGAGAGGGGGCCAAGTTTTTCGGCAATATGCTTTTGGTATTCAGCAGCAGAGTTCGTGTCTTTTTGCCAGAGATCCCATTTATTGACCATGATCACACAGCCTTTGCGGTATTTGTGCGCCAAATTGATGATGTTGAGGTCTTGTGCCTCCAGTCCATTTTGGGCGTCTAGCACCACAATACACACATCAGAGTTTTGCAGGGCCTGTATAGCTCGAAGTACCGAATAAAATTCAATGTCCTCCTTTACTTTGGCTTTTTTGCGTATTCCCGCAGTGTCAGTAAGTATAAAATCTTTTTCAAACAGGTTGTAGCGGGTATCAAGAGCATCTCTTGTAGTTCCAGCAATGTTCGTGACAATCGAACGATCCTTGCCTAGTAGCGCATTCAGGAATGACGACTTACCTACATTAGGTCTGCCTACTATGGCGATACGCGGTACTGTATTTTCTTCTTCATCCTCCGGCTCATCTTCGAAGTGATTTACCACTTCATCTAGCAAATCTCCAGTACCACTGCCATTTACAGATGCCACCGGGAAGATCTGATCCGATATGCCCAACTGATAAAATTCGTTGGCCATGTACATTTTTTCAGTATTGTCCGCTTTATTGGCAACAATCAATACCGGTTTTTTGAGTTCCCGAACCACATTAGCAAAATCCTGATCCAGACCATGCAGGCCAGTATGACAATCCACCATAAACAAGATTACATTCGCTTCACCAAGCGCTTCTTTCACCTGTTTGCGGATTTCGCCTTCAAAGATATCTTCCGACCCCTCTACGTATCCTCCGGTATCGATCACGGTAAATTGCTTTCCATTCCATTCCGCGTATCCGTAATGGCGATCTCTGGTCACGCCACTCTCATTGTCCATGATTGCTTGTTTGCGCTCAATCAATCTATTGAAAAGGGTGGATTTGCCGACGTTCGGTCTTCCTACTATTGCTACTATGTTTGCCATGGTGGCGCAAAGGTAGCGCTTTTCATGTGTTTGGTTGCCGTTTTTTACAGGCCTCGTAGCAATCCTTCTAAACTTTCGATCGGGCGCCAAATCCACTGTATGCAGTAGGGTTGAATAGCTTCTGCTTTTATCTAAAGGAGGTCAATTTTCCATACAATCACTGGTTGGTGTAAATCTGTACGATTGGTATACTCTTTTTGAATCATTAGAAAATGTCCTCGGTCTAATTTGGGACATGGTTTTGCGCAAAACCTAAACCTAATTAGTTACTAAAACCTATAACGATGAAAAAGAAAGAAATACTTCTACTTTGCACGTTGATTTTGGCCCTTGGTGCCAATGCCACCGTGTACAATTGCAGCTCAGTTGCGGACATTCATAATGCCTTAGCCAATGCTGTAGCCGGAGATGAAATTGTGATTTCGGCAGGTACATACACTTCTACAGGATCTGTAAATGCCGCTTATTATTATGGAGGGGCAAACGGTACCGCGAGCAACCCGATAACCATTCGCAGTGCCTCTGCCAGCAACAAAGCTGTCTTAAAAGGCAATTCGCTGAGTAGTAAAACGGTGCTGCGTATAGAAGGTGATTACTGGATCGTAAAGGATCTGGAAATTACGTATGGGCAAAAAGGGCTGGTATTTGATAACTCAAATCACAGCCAGGCCATCAACTGTACCATACACCACTTTGGTAATGAAGCAGTGCACGTGCGGGATGGTTCGGATTATGTAACCATAGATGGCTGTACCATTTACAATACCGGAAACGTGAATGCTGGCTTTGGCGAAGGGATTTACGTGGGTACAGACAAGGGGTCATGGAGTTCTTATGATCCCTATTGCAATTACACAGTAGTGAAAAACTGCTCCATTGGTCCAAACGTACGTGCCGAGGCATTTGATATCAAAGAAGGTACACAAGAAACTACAGTAGAGTACAATACAGTAGATGGAGCAGGCATTTCGGGAAGCAACTATGCGGATTCATTCATGGATTTGAAAGGGGTTCGTATTTATATCAGAAACAACACTTTCAACCAAAATGGAGAAAGCATCATCACCAAAGGAATTGCAGCTATAGACCGTGGCGTAGCGTATTCTAGCTATGAGCACGCCATTCATGACAATGTTTTCAATATGGATGGTGCATCTGATAATATTGTAGAGGCCTACAGTGGGACTTCTGATGTGCATGCCTGGAACAACACCCGAAACCCATCTGGCGATATGTACAACTCCAGAGTGTCCACTACTTCATGCCCATCCTGGTATGCCAACTGTGGTAGTGGTGGAGGAAGCAATCAGGCTCCCAGTGTGAGTGTTACTGCACCCTCCAATGGCGCCACTTATACAGATGGAGATAATGTCACTATAACGGCTTCAGCCAGTGATAGCGATGGTACGATAAGCTCCGTTGAGTTTTATCAGGGAAGCACATTATTGGGTACCGATACCAGTAGTCCTTATAGCTATACCTGGAGCAATGTATCGGCAGGATCCTATAGCATTACAGCAAAAGCTACTGATAACGATGGTGCCAGCACTACTTCGTCTAGCGTGTCGATAACGGTAAATACAGCAGGAGGTGGGGGAGGATCCGGCTCTGGTGACCTCAGTATCGAGTACGAATGTGGAGATACCAATACCGGAAATAATAAAATCAAACCCTACGTGCGCATTGTGAATGATGGTGGTACTTCTGTTAATTATTCGGACCTGGAAGTTCGTTACTATTTCACCATGGAAGGTAGCTCATCGCCTACATTTACCTGCGATTATGCTGCATTAGGAACCTCCAATGTCAATGGGGCTTTCGTCAATACCGGCGGTTCCGATTACTACCTCAAAGTAACATTCGATAGTGGCTCGGGGAGTTTGTCTGCCAATGACGACTCAGGCAATATCAAGTTGAGAATCAACAAGAGTGACTGGTCAAATCACGACGAAACGAATGATTACTCCTTTGATGGTAGTATATCCAGCTATCAGAGCTATGACAAGATCACTTTATATCAGAATGGTACTCTGGTTTGGGGTACGGCTCTATCGGGTGGCTCCAGACTTCTAGAGGTTGCAAGGAATGATGTGATTGACCTTAAAATGTATCCAAACCCCGTTTCTAGTCAGTTGATCATTCACGTATCAGATGATTGGGCAGGAGGAGAAATGCAAATAGTTGATGTGGCAGGGAATACTTTGTCGACTAGAAATGTTAGTGCTGGAACATTAAAGATGAACGTAGACGATTATAGTTCTGGTGTTTACTTATTGAAAATAAGAAAGCAGGAATCAGTAATTGTCAAGCGTTTCGTAGTGGAGTAAATGTGCATTTTTTAAAGAACTAAAAACCGGCCATCTCTAGTGTATCTTATTTTTCATCAATGTTTGTCGATAACTAGAATCAGCTAAAAACACAATACGACGAACAGGAGTGATGATTGTTAACAAATAAAACCCTATTGAGATGGCTGGTTTTATCATTGTTCTTAGATGCAATTATAATGCATTGTATTTTAATATGAAACATAGTTGCAAATAAGAAGTGCTATTGAAGATCAATAATTTTCGGAGCCTATTCTATGAAATAACAAAGGCTGCCAGGACTTTGGGGTAATCCCTGATTGAAAACATTTTTCATACATCCTGTAAACAAAAAAAGCTCAGCGTAAATGCTGAGCTTTCTTTTGTTATGTCGGGGTGGCAGGATTCGAACCTGCGACCCCCTGGTCCCAAACCAGGTACTCTAACCGGACTGAGCCACACCCCGAACAGTTTGTGTTTTTACAATGATCCGGCGATCATCAACCGGTTTTTCACCGGATTATACCTATGCAGATTTTGCTGCAAGTGGTTCTTTATTGTCTATTATAAAACAACTCATTTGTTGCTTTTCTGACGAGTTGTGGGTGTTTTTGATACCCTGTCTCTCAAATCAGGTTGCAAATATAGGATTAAAATTGAACACAAAAAGTACTTGATGAAAAAAATGAAACAATTTTTTAAAATCAGGTTTAGTGAGGTCTTTTGGGTGTTAAAATTCGTAAATGATTTTGAGCCAAAGTGAGCGTTACACTGCCGAATTCTCCCAGATATTCACCATCTGATTGAAGCGGCATAGCTCTGGAACAGTGAATGCTTGCTTCAGAAACGCTGAGGTATTCAAACAATTCACTTTCGTGATTTTCTTCATCAAAAAATAGGCGATCTGTTAACAATCTTGGAGAAAGCTCTTTTAAGATACATAGCTCAAAACGACCGTCATCCAGTTTACCATTAGGATTGAGGTTATAACCCGTGCCATACATTCGGGCATTGGCAATGCCAACAAAATTGGTGTTGAACTTATACGATTGGCCATGGGCCGTGATCTCTACATCCACTGGGTCGTCCAGTGAGGGCAGCTCTTTCATTGCACTGATGGCATAGCCCAGAAAACCTCTTCTACTTTCTTGTTCATACCTACGCACGAGGTTGGCATTGAGTCCCAAATCTGCCATATGGATCATTGGCTCCTGGCTATTGATGTGCACTACATCCAGGTGAATGGTGTCAGAAGCTTCAAAAATTGTTTCAAGAGCATTTTGCATCGTGATACCAAGCTCGCGTGCCAAACCATTTGCAGAGCCTGAGGGAATGATGCCGATAGTCGTTTTATGTTGGATCAGTACAGGTGTTAGCTCATGAAGGGTGCCATCGCCACCAGCCAGAGCTATTTGATCAGGTTGGTGTTGGGCAATGGCATCCTGGAGTCGCTCAGGATCGTTTTCGCCTGTGGTGTGGAGCCATTCGGCACTTACTTCATAGTTTCGGCAGTACGCCTTTATCTTTTCGATCAATTCGGATTTGTCGGTGCCACCTGACACTGGATTTATAACAAAAAGGAGTTTTTTCATATTATTAGACTGATGTCAGCTATAGAAAAACCAATATTAAAAGTATATGAGCCATTTGCTAATAAGCAACTAACATATATCTGTGGGCATGTGTTGCGTAGTGTGGCTCCTCAGCGTGAAGAAATCACTAAAAACCCGTTTAAAAATGCATTGGAGATGTATAGGCGCTATCGGGTGAAACCGGCTAAAGGACAGCAGGTATTTCTCCATATCGATGGCCTGCAATATGAGGCGGTCACCAGTGCAAAGGGCTTTTTTAAGTTTGAAATAAGTACCCCTACAGGAGCTACCACCATCCCAGCCAATGTAGTGGTAAAGCAAGCCCGAGAAATCAGTTGCAAGGTAAGTGTTGAAGTTAGTAATCCGGATGTGCTAATTGTTTCCGATGTGGATGACACTGTACTGGTCTCGCATGCTACCAATATTTGGAAAAAGTTGTACCTGTTGCTTACCAAAAATCATGAGTCCAGGAAAACCTTTGAGGGAATATGTGACCTGTTTGGGGATCTTACGCAGAATGCTGAAAACTCGAAGTTTTTCTATGTGAGCAGTAGTGAATGGAATCTTTATGATTTCCTAAAGGATTTTATGAGCTTCCATGAATTGCCCGGAGGTGTTTTTCTACTTCAGGATTTAAAGTCTGGTTTGCGTGATTTATTCAAAAGTGGGAGAGGAAGCCACCGGCATAAATATGATAAGATAAAGCATTTGATCAATTTTTATCCTGAGGCCAAATTCATGCTCATTGGAGATAGTGGTCAGCATGACCCCTTTATTTACAGAGAGTTAGCTGAAGAATTTCCTGAAAGAATCAAACATATTTTTATTCGGGATGTTCGTAAGTCAAGGCGTGAGGAGATTAGGAAGATGTCTGAAAATATCAATCAGACCAACGTGGGAATGAGTATAATCGCTAAATAATCCACTAAACCTAAAAAGGCCCTTCTATCATGAAAACTAACCTGAAGCCCTCCAGATATCCAGGTCGTGTATGCAGTGAAGCCAGGGAGATCTACGAAATTTTGGATGAAGGGAGGTTTTGCACCATAGCATATGCAGTCAATGAAGAACCTCATCAGCTTCCAACAGGATATTGCCGCCTGCACGATAAAGTATACATTCATGGCTCATCTAAGAGTCATTTTCTTCATCAGTTAGCGGATGTTCGACAGGTTTGTTTTAATGTAATGCTATTCGATGGACTTGTATTAGCTCCTACAGCATTTGATCATTCTGTGAACTACCGGTCAGTAATAGCTTATTCCCCAGCCAAAAAGGTGGAGAGTATGGCTAAAAAACGCGAAGTACTGGAGTGTTTTACGAATAAATACATTCCAGGTCGCATGAAGGACTTGGCGGCACCCTCAGACCAGCAACTGTCGGCCACATTGGTGTTGGAAATTAGTTTGGAATATGTAAGTGCTAAAGTGCGGTCTGGGACAGTGGGAGGAGACCTGAGTGATGCTGAAGTGTGGAGTGGTGTAGTTCCAGCGGCAATTGCTTATGGTGTGCCTGAGCAAGATTCCAGTCAGTCTTCGACAATTCCGGTTCCAGGTTACCTTACGGAAATGGTTGTGAAAAGCAACTCCCAATGTTAGTGAATCTTAAAAACAAACGCATATGCCTACAGTAAAGGAGTATTCCAATAAGAAGGTCACGGTTGTATGGAAGCCTGATTTGTGTATCCATTCTAAAAAATGTTTCAAAGGCCTGCCTTCGGTGTTTGACCCCAATGCCAGGCCATGGATTGATGTAACTGGAGCGAACAGTGAAGCTATAGTGGAGCAGGTAGGCAAGTGTCCATCTGGTGCTTTGTCCATCAAAAATGCTGAAAGTGACACTCAGAATGAAAAGTGGAAAGTAGACGTTGTGGAAAATGGTCCGCTGATTATCAACCAGCCAGTAATCATCTGCACAACAGCAGGAGAAGAGCAAAAAGAGAAAACGGCATTGTGTAGATGCGGTGCTTCAGAAAATAAGCCTTATTGTGATGGCTCGCACAAAAAGGTGCAGTTTAAAGGCTAGTGAGTTATTTGTTGTCAAGCGCATCATATTTCGCCCTGATTTCATCATTTTGTTGGCGAATTTCTTTTCGAGTGTTTTTAGCTCCTATGCTGCTTATTACTCCACTTAGTACTGATTTCGCCCAATAGTTAAATACAGACTTGTTGTGGTTGCGTTCGTGAAAAATGTCTCCATTTCGAACAAAAAGGAAATGAGGGTTTCGGGTGTTTACCACAAAAGTGTTTGCAAAGAAGGATTTTAACGAACTTCCCAGTCCTTTTGTGTCATAGCTTTCCTTGCTGAGTACGCCTATTTTCAGGTCGTCATAGTAAAACTTCATTTTTCCTACTGCATAATCTTCATTTGCTTCAAATGTAAATGTGATGCGCTCGTTGTGGCCGTCTCTTACTTTCACAAATGCTGTTGGTTCCAAAAACTGATTGAGCTCTTTTAGGTCCATAGACTTCACCTCTCCGGTGAATGTAAAAGAATTGGTGGTGTCGGTAAGATGGTAAGAACTAGCCACCATGAGATTACCCGACTCCATGAGGGTGCCAGTAGCATGGAGATGCATATAATGGTCTTTGCCGGGACGATTGGTTATGTTGTTGAGCTCTGCATGCAGGTTTTTAAAGTAGATCTTGCCTGGGTATTCGCTTTTAGGAGCAAACTCCGTGTGAGCAATGTACGCATCATGAATGGTGACTGAATCGATATGCAAAGGCCACGGTGCCTGCCTTAGTGCTTGCTGAGGGAGTGGTTTGTATACCTCCGATGGCATGGGTAGGCGTTTGTCTCTATGAGTGTCGAGATACGGTGAGCGAATGTCTATGTGGTTGATTTTAAGTGCCTTTTGAAAAACAAGTGTGTCGAGGTTTAAGCCCTTGACAGTTAGTTGTGGAATAATGGCATCAAACCAGTCTTGCTGATAGTTGATCTGTGATTGAAACTCTCCCTTATTGTAGAGCGGCACCAGGGCTAGCTTGTTCAGCGCTAGCGTCTCCTCATTTTGGTTGAGCTGAAATTTATCCAGACTCAATGCAAATAAGCTGTCAGGCAGATTGTAGTATAGTTTATTTCCAGAAAGCTTGAGGTTTGTAAAAAGATCTGAGAGGCTAGAGGGTTTTTGTTCTGGGCTTAAGATGAGCCTGTCCAAAGATAAGTCAGCATCGGCCAGATGCATGGAGTCTCCAAGGTTGAGGGTAGGGTGAAGGACCCACAAATCGGCACCCTTCAAGTTGAGGTGCTTTAGTTGAATATTGGGAATATTATTTTGCTGCTTTTGTGATCTATTGAGATGAAATACTACCTGGGGGTTGTCCAGGTGTAAGCTGTCCAGGTTCAGTGATTTGTTTCTTTTCAAAGCCTTTACATCCAATCCGGTTACTCGAGAATGTGGGAGTTTCAGGTCTATGAACCCTGGTTGTTCTAAGTGAATGTTTGAAAACTCGAAATAGCCTGTACCGGTGTGGGCATGGAGGTGGTCTATACGAAGACTATCGGTCATGCTTTCCGTTTTAAATGCAGTGTGCGGCGATTCTACCTGATAGCTTTTTGCAAAAAGAAACAATGAGTCATTCGTAAGGTCTAGATGGTTGATGGCCAGCGTTAAGTCCTTTGAGGTAATGCCCAGCCCATTAGCAGGTTGGTGTAAATCTATTTGCCCGTTCAAGATTTTGAATGTTTCAAATTTGAGCCACTCTTTGGTTATTCCGGTCGTTTGGGGGTTTCCTGGTTTTTGAAAGAGATGAAGTTGGGCTTGCGGGCGGGTGATTTGTCCGTTCACAAAATGGATCTTACCCGTGTTGATGAGCTGGTGAAAATCCAGGTGATGGAGTTCTAACTCTTCAGTATACAAGCGTAGATTGGTAAGTGACGAGTCGGATTGTAGAGGTGTTACGGCAAGGTTGATCAGATCTAGGGTGCTATCGTTCTGAGATATGCTAATGCTACGCCCATACAATTCATGATTAGCCTCTGGCAATACGATATGAAATGAGTCTACATGCATGTCTATTCCGGTGAAGTATTCATCCAAAAGAGAATCATAATGAAAGCTGGTTAAGGTAAATTCCAGACTGTCGAGATGAGAAAAAAGTTGATCGTCTTTAAAGAGTCGAAATTCACCATGAGAAAGGCGTACCTGATCAAACGCCAGGTGATGTGCCAGGGCATTTAAGTAAGGCTTTAGATTCGTATTGGAGCTTTCTTGCTGAAGGTCTATGGCAACAGTTGGCTGGATGATGCCTAAGGTGTCAAATGCCACGAAACCCTGGTTTTTCCATCGTTCCATTTCAAAACCAGAAAGATTTACGGACTTTATATGTATAGGATGACGGTCTGTTCCGGGCGCAATCCTTACATTATCCAGGGTAAGGGAACGGAGTTGGTCTCCGGCTGTTAGGCCGCTGATTTCAGTTTCAGTGGTGCCTATCTGGAGATAAATGTTTCTGCTATCTGCTGCTGAGAGTTTCCATTGGAATTTACTTAATGTATCTTTTTGGTAAGTGATGCTAGTTAGCGCCATAGAGAACTCTTCTACTTTACCGTTACCCTTTGGGTGAAAGATTTCGAAATCCCCTTCAAATAGCTGAGCAACGTGGACTGAAACATGCCGCAATGGCAGAGGAGTCTGGCTGGAAGTGTCAAGACTAGCTTTTACTACAGGCCGATATACCATTAGTGTATCAACTGATAGGTCCTCGTACAGCCATAAATTCATAAAGTCTATACCTACAGCTTTTGTATGAGGAAGGTATGCTTCTATTTCATTGTTAGAAGTCGGAGAGGAGCTCACAACCAGGCTGTCCGCTATTAATGACTTTTCCAGACTGTTGATATCTAGCGTTTTAAACCTTATGTGAGGACTATTAGCAGGGTGAAAAGCGATGTTTTCAGCATACACCCTTGCGTTTTCGAAGTATTGTTTTTTGTTGTAAGTCAAATTTGCACTGTCAAGCCGCACATCTTGTAGCATGCAATGTATGTGCTCTGCAAATACTGTAGGAGTATCTGTGTGAGGAGAGTAAAGAGCTAGTTTTCCGTCATCTATATAGACTTTCCCAATACGGGCATTGTCGAAAAGTTCACTCAGCAGGTGCGGGAGCTCAGTTTTATTGTCTGTCTTTTTTTGCGGGCTTTTATGTAGCGTAAATGTGGGGTGATAGAGCCGGACGGAGTCCAGTATCAATTCGTTTTTGTTGTAATAGTTTAAAAAATCGAGTCCCCTGAAGTTAAGCTCAGGCACAGTTATTAGGTATTGAGCCTTCAAGGGGGCTTGAGAAGACTTTTTGGGAAACACCTTTAGATCCCGAAAGGAAATGTCACCTGTATTGGTAGATATACTAAACTGATCAAAAGTCAGCTCATGAATGCTGTCCTTGAGATGAAAGGACTGATCGGTTAGTGAGAGGTAGATTTCATCGGTAAATAAAAACTTATCTTGGCTACCCGTAGAATCAATCAGTAGGTTTTTGATTCTAAAATCAATATCTCTGAGCAAAACAAGCGATGCTGAATCCTGCTGTAGATACTCAAAGGATGCATTGGCGATGCCCAGGCTGTCAATGGAAAAATGGGAGAGGTAACCACTAATGAGCTGATAAAGATCCCCCGTTTCTAGTGATATGTTAGCTTCCTTCAGGTTGTTGCCAGTCCTATATAATGTAATTACCGGGTCAGTGATGTGTATCCGCTCAAAACTCAAAGCCCTGGACAAATAGACCTCCAGTAGGGCACTCAGTTTAATTTCGAGCGTAGGAATGGTTACTTCATACCATCTTTCGTTCCCGTTAGTCGTTTCTGTAGTGGTTGGTTTTAATTTAAATTTTTCTAAGCGTAATTCTTTTCTGAGTGGATGAAGATTGATTGCCTCAAAGTCAATTGTGTATTGCTCACTGGTTTGTTGCGCAATGAGGGATTTTAATAGTTGACCTGCAACTCTAGAGCCATATGGGAAAAGAATGAAATAGGCACCAAATAGAAGTACCAAACTGATAAGTGCCAGTATGACTTTTTTACGAAGAGATAAACGAGATGCAGCCATAAATACAACTAAAGCGCCAAATTAGTTGAAATGTTTGAAATGAACGTTTTCTTGAAAATTTACAGATAGATGTTTTGTCTTCCTGATTATTTCATTTAAATTAATGTTATAGTGATCAAACAGATCAGCGGTGGAAAATAGAGGCTACACATCATGTGTGGCCTTTTTTTATCAATTGATATAAGTAATCGGTGAAAAAACATAAAAAAAGTTGGTTGAAAGTTTGTAATACTATCAAATGATAGTATCTTTGAAGCATATAGATAGTGAGTATCTATTTTCCATAGCTGGTTCTTAATGAGGGAGGGTTACAATAAGTAACCCTTCTTTTTTCTCCAAGCTAATTATATTTGAGGCTCACGAACTTCAAACAATGGATATCAACGATCGCATATCACAACTTATCACAAACCTGCAGATGAATCCCAATTCGTTTGCCGACAATATAGGAGTGAAAAGTCCAGTGATCTACAATATCATCAAGGGGAGGCGAAGCAAACCCAGTTTTGAAGTGCTACAAAAAATTCTCATTGCTTTCGAAACGATCAATGCAAACTGGCTCCTAAAAGGAGAGGGTGAAGTCTGGAGAAACAACGAGCAAAGTGTAGCCTTAGATAAGGGATATGAAACTATCGAAGAAAAAATAATTTCACTTGTAGAGTCACTTCGTGTAGAGTTGGGTGCCAACCCATCACTAGAGGAGCTTTCAGAGTTGATTCACACACTGTTAGCTGAGAACATGAAGCAAAAGGAGAAAATTGCGGCTCTTTACACCAAGCAAGATAAAATTCTTGAAGTGCTTCGCGACAAGTTGAGCTTAGACCTCTGAAAACAAATCTATTTCCGTTAATTCTTTCTTGATCTTCTGACGCGTTCGGTGTTGTCTATACCAAAATGAAAAGAGTATGGATAAGAAGAAAAACGCCGTACCAGTAATACCGAACGTGGCAAATCGTTCTGATTGCTTACGATCTTTATTGGCCGCTAATACGTCAAAATAACGTTCTGTGAGCAATTCAATGTTGTATTTTTTATCCAACTCTTCTATTTCACGTTGCTTTTCTATGAAACGCTCCAGCTCACGTGTGTATAACCGCTCGTAGGTAAGAGCTTCTTCTATGCGCTTTTGTTGAAAGTAAAATTCAGCGAGTTGCTTGTAGATTTCGTAATAATCTGGAGGTAGGCTTCCTTCTTCAATCAAAGCGATTGCCTTTTTAAAATGGAATTCAGCTTTATCTGTAGCTATTGTTTCAGTGTAAGTTTCGGCAAGGTACTGGTGACAAAGGATTCGTTTTCGCTTATTTGGAAAAATAGAGTCTAGTATGGTTTTGGATTGATTCAATAGTTGTAATGCGGTGGGCGTGTCTCTATAAATAGCTCTATGAATATAAGCTGAGTTGTGCAATGCGGAAAGGTACGTCTTGAAATTAGTTGAAGGATCGCTATTGATTATTTGTTTATAGGACTCTAGCGCTTCTTCGTAACGTTCTAGTTTTTTTAAGGCTACACCTCGTTTGTTGAGGAGCTCAAGTCGAAACCCATCAGGTAAATCTGGATCTTCGATAAGTTCATTTGCTAAATCTATTGCCTCATAGAGACGATCATCATTAAGTAAAAAAGTAGTTTTGTTGTGGAGTAGTGCCTGTATTTGTCTCTTGTTACCAATATCTCTGGCAGTGGCTATTCCCTGGTCTGCAAACTTGTGTGCTAGCTCATAATGATGGTAATCGTCCATTATGTTGGCCAGGTTTTTATACATGGAAATAAGGTCTGGCTTCAAGGATTCTAGTTCGCTCTCTTCTGCATTTCGAGCACCTTCCAGGTAATAGATCACAGCATTGCCGTATTCATCAGTATTGGCACAGATATATGCCAGTAGGTAGTAGGTCTTAGTCAGATAGAAAGGATCATTGTCCTTTTTGATTTTCTCCAGAAAGTCTTCTGCTAACCTTTTAGAAGTGGTATAATGGGGGTCTTCACTAGCAAGAAAGACTTCCATAATAGCATCGTATTCATCAGATATTTTGGATGCCTGAAGAAGCGTGGTTGATAGTAGGAGTAGTAGTACGTAGTATATCCTTTTTAGCAAGGGAATTTAACCTTTGGTTTCTAACGGGTTTAAAGATAAAAAAAAGTCATGGGAAATCCCCATGACCTTTCGTTATGTATACCAAAATCGTCGGTGTATCGTCTTATCCTCCGGGTTGATCTCCCTCTTTCTCTGTGTCATCTCCATTAGTTGGGGATGGTGTGTTTATTTCTGAGTTGTTCATCAGGTCATCCATAGTCTCGTCTTGAGAGCAGGCACCAAACATGAATGCAGTGGCTAATAATACTAGTGAGAAAATGCTTTTAATTCTGTTCATCGCTTAATTCTTTTGTGTTAATTATGTTCTAAATTTAAGCTGAATAGTCGTGAAAAGATTCCTCAGTTTTAGACAAGGTGTCTACAAATAAAAACCTTAAAATCAGGTAGTTATGAACATAAATAATGCGTTATACAGGAGGTTATCCACATATTTTGTGGTGGGAGTAGTTATTATGCTAACATCATGTAACTCGTCTTCACAAGAGACTTCAGCGACCTTTTATGGGCAGGACTTTTCATTAACTGAAGTGAAAAAATTATCTGATGTAGAAGCTGCCCTTACACTCAATGATTCACTACCAGAGGTAACGCTAAGTGGCGAGGTAAAAGCTGTTTGCCAGAAAAAGGGCTGCTGGATGACACTGAATAGCTCCAATGGCAACAGAGTTCGTGTTACCTTTAAAGATTATGGCTTTTTTGTGCCAAAAGACCTGAGCGGGAGTGTAGTGACAATAAAGGGTGTAGTGAAATCTGAAGAATTAAGTACTGAAATGGATCAGCACTACGCGGAAGATGAAGGTAGAGCATTTGACCCGGAAGCTGACTTACGTGAGATTTCGATAGTAGCTTCCGGAGTGACCGTAACCTCTAAAATGAATTAGCTATAAAAGCTTTTCTGCTTCTTTTTTAAGAATAATTGGCGGAAGCTGTTTCCAGACAGCCCGCCAAAACCTCCACACAATCCTCCCACCAATCCTGAGGTGATTATAAGCATCATAGGATCGTCGAATGGAAAGAGTTGTATGACTTTTTGTGACAGGATGCTCGCGGTATTGTAGTCCAGGTACCATGCATAAAGCATCCAAACCAATCCCGCACCTAAAAATGTGCCTATAAACACGTTGATTCCACTTCCATGGATAATAAAACCAGTCAGAAAGGTTACAACAAAAACAATCCACCAGGGCATGTAGAATGATAAAAAGTAGGTCAGGATCATGACCAATATAAGTCGAGCGATTAATTTCATTTGTTTTTAGGGTAAAATGTCTGAGTAAACAATACCTGATCTGATGTGGATACATCCGGTCCGAATAATAACTGGTAATAATCACCAGTCGCCCATCTAGAAATCATATGGCCATAAAGCGGGCTACCAGGATTGCCCGTTTGACTTCCAGGGTAAACACCCCATGCACGTACTCCGTCAGGATCCATTTCCACTACCATACGCCACGAAGGACCGTGTCCTTTACTGGCAGCATTTACAATGCTCGAGTACCCACCGATTGGTACCTTTTCCTGTGAAAACGGCTTAAGACGTAAGATGTGGTTGATACGAGTGTTTTTGAAGGTTGACCAGGTATAATCTTCGCCATGTTTCTGGGTCCAATTGTGAAGGCTATCCAGCGCCTCACCAAAGGTTTGGTTGATCAGATCTGATGTGGTCTCTATATTTTCGGTTTCCAGCACATCAGCAAATGCTAGTGTGGAGTCAGATTTTAACAATTCAATGGTCACAAACTTATTTGGCTTGTCTATTTGGGCGCTCACTGTATCAAATTCATCCCACAGGGAAACGTACAGTTTGTCCCACCACAACTGGTACACTGATGGAGCATTGAGGTCCGTTTCATTAAAGTAATCCCAGCGTCTTAGGGTTTTGTATTGGTCCCATTGTTTTTGTTCAAATGCGGATGTGTCCAAATAGTCTAGCATCATCGGCAAGCTTTCGGATGCCATGTAGTTGTAGTTGTCGTTTTGTAAGCGCATCATATCTTTAGGAGTGATGCTGTTCATTACCCGCAAACGATCATTGATTCGTCTGCCCCTATAATATTCGTAGCGGTGATCATAGACGTAGTAGGGGTATAGGCTATCTACTGGATGCTGGTTGGCAGAACTTACAAAGTCTCTATCCGGGTTTTTTACAAACATCATATGCTCGAATGGAATAAATGCTTTCCATTCATGAGCAGTGAGTGAGCCATCCATTAGAAACTTGCCTTGCTCTGGCCATTTTACCGGGAACTTACCAGGGAGCCAGGTGGCTATTTCACCTTGTGTAGACCCAAACACAAAGTTTTGGG
The DNA here is from genome assembly GCF_003386095.1 of Marinoscillum furvescens DSM 4134. Classification (GTDB taxonomy): domain Bacteria; phylum Bacteroidota; class Bacteroidia; order Cytophagales; family Cyclobacteriaceae; genus Marinoscillum; species Marinoscillum furvescens. The sequence continues at coordinate 178,905 of NZ_QREG01000012.1, forward strand.
GAGGCCCCTGAAACAACCGAAGCGCCTGTTTGAAATCTTCATAATTACTGGCTTTGTTGATGCCATGCATGGCCAAAAAGGTAGTGTTCGGAAGGTGGGCAATCCAGCGCATGGCATAGTTCGCTTTTCCGTTTTCACCCTTAAAGTTTCGGTCGTAAACCACAGGGCCGTGATGCACACGTATTATAGTATCTGTAACTGTAGGGCCATCTGCCACCTCAAAGGTCTCGATGACTTTTTCGGTTTTAAACCACTGGTTATTGTAGAGGTATTCATCACGTGAGTCATCTTTAAATTCAATAGCATACCAGTCTACCTGATCACGAGGGGAGTTTGTTACACCCCATGAAATACTGTCGTTGAATCCTATCAAAACAACAGGGGTGCCTGGTACAGTGACGCCCATTACATTTTTAGTAGGGGATTGCAAGTGATTGGCATACCAGATAGACGGCAGTGTTAGCTCCAGGTCTGGTTCATTGGCTAGCAACACATTGCCACTTTGAGTTTTGCTGCCAGCTACAGCAAAGTTGTTGCTGCCATTGAGGGGATGAGGCTTGTCTATGGTTTCCTTGGTCAGCTGTAGAGGGAAATCAATATCAGGCTTGCTTGCCTCGATCGGCTCAAAAGGCCACGTAGTGCCTTTGGGAATAACCGGGTCCAGATTGCCAAGTTGTTCTGGGAACAGTAGGTCAAAAACCTCTGGTCCAAACAAGCTAAGTGCATTGGTGTTTTCCAGATCTGCCTCGCTTCTCGAAAGGGTATTGCTCAGCATGGCATAAGCCATACAAGATTTTAGAGCACTCCATGCTTCTGGTTTGTAATCCAACAGTTTAAACTCCAGTGGATAATCACTGTAAGACAGCTGGTTGATGTAGGTGTTTACACCCTCTGCATAGGCTTCGGTAATGGCAGATAGTTCAGGGTCCTGTGATACCTGCTCGTAAGTGTCTATTGTCATTTGCTTTAGGCCAATTCGTCGGTTGTGCCGATCAAAGTCCAGAGCTCTTTTACCAATCACCTCAGAGAGCCTGCCCATCACCAGTCGTGCGAAAAAATCCATTTGCCACAGACGATCTCTGGCCGTGACATATCCCTGTGCCATATGAAGATCACGTTCATTTTCTGCCTGGATATGTGGTATGCGCATCTCATCGTAATGTACCTTTACAGGGGAAGACAAGCCGGGAATCTTGAGCTCTTCCTTAAAATTGAATCCATCCTTTTCTGCATTTTGCCAAAACCCCTGAAAAGGGCTTAAAAATTTACCTAGCGGTGGGGTGCCTTTTATTCGGCTGTTGAGTGCTATGCCCAGAGCCATCGTAAGGATGATGAAGAAAACGAAACGAAAAGTTTTCATGCAGTGTTTTTTGGATTAAAATTGGATATGAGTCTCAGGTCATTCCCCAGCGCAAAAATGACAAAAGCCTGGAATAAAGATGAAAAATATTAAGAAAACCGCAGATTGCATAGAGTTGGTCAGAATCTGATGAAGGCGAGTGCTACATATAGGAAGTTTTGGAAACCCGCTAGTGACCGGGTAATGGCTCTGGTGATGCTCATCCTGGCCGGTCCCGTCATGCTGCTTTTGGCTGTGGTTTTGAAGCTGTTAGGTCATCCGGTTATTTTTAAGCATGTGCGCCCGGGCCTCAATGCCCGTCCTTTTACACTTTATAAATTTACGAGTATGCGTAGTGGTGAAATTTTCCCATTTGGGAGGTTTTTACGCCGTACTTCTTTGGATGAGCTTCCTCAGCTTTTCAATATATTAAAAGGAGAGATGAGTTTTGTAGGGCCCAGGCCATTGCTGATGGAGTATTTGGCGGTATATAATGAAACCCAACAAAAGAGACATCTACAAAAGCCTGGCGTGACGGGGTGGGCCCAGGTCAACGGTAGAAATGAATGTACATTTGAGGAAAAACTGGCTTTTGATGTTTATTACGTGGAGCATTGTTCGTTTCGTTTTGATTTTTTGATACTTTGTAAAACTGTAAGTCAAATTTTTAAATGGCGAGAATCAGACTTCCACGCCATACATACCAAAGTACCTCATACTCTTGAGTCATAAGCGTATTTATTTTTCTGCCCCATGGGTAAGTGCTGAAGATATTCAGGCGGTGGTAAACACCCTGGAAAATGGGTGGATAGCGCCTGTAGGGCCTGAACTCAATGAATTTGAACGACAGCTCCAGCATCAGTTTGGCTTTCCTAATGTGCTGGCGCTAAACTCTGGAACCTCGGCACTTCACCTGGCCGTACGACTGGCTGGAGTGCAGGCTGGGGATGAGGTAGTCATCGGGTCGTTTACCTTTATAGCTGCGGGCAATGCTGTGCTTTATGAAAAGGCCCGCCCTGTTTTTATAGACAGTGATGAGCAGTCCTGGAACATTGACCCTGAGCTGCTGGGTGACTATTTGGCGAAAGCTGCGCGTAAAAAGAGCATGCCCAAAGCAGTCATTGTTACGCACATTTTCGGGATGCCAGCCCGAATGCAAGAGTTGGTAGAGGTTTGTACACGCTATGGTGTGGCGCTCATAGAAGATGCGGCCGAAGCTCTAGGCACATCTATTGGTGGCCTAAACGCCGGAGCGTTTGGAGATTACTCCATTTTGTCATTTAATGGAAATAAAATAATCACAACGAGTGGTGGAGGTGCATTGCTATGTCAAAGTGCTAAAGACCACCAAAAGGCTGCATCTCTGGCTACACAGTCCAAAGTGCCAGCAGATCACTTTCACCACGAGGAAATTGGGTATAACTACCGGTTGAGCAATGTATTGGCAGGGCTAGGTCTTGGTCAGCTTAAGCGATGGGAAGAAATTTTGGGCCGTAAGCGCGCAATCAGCGAACGCTATCGTAGCGAATTGGCAGATATTTCGTGGCTGGCTCCTGCGCCTTTGTTGGAAGGAAGTACCTTCAACTTTTGGGTAAACCCTTTTTTAATAGACCCTAAGAAGCTATCACCTTCCGAAATGGTTAAGGCCTTTGATGCGCAAAACATTGAAGTGCGTAGGTTTTGGAAGCCACTGCACATGCAGCCTTTATTTTCTGGAGCGCCGATGCTCGGAGGAGAGGTGTCCAAATCTTTGTTCGAAAAAGGGATTTGCCTGCCATCAGGAGCCGGCCTCACGCATGATGAAGTAAGCAGGGTGATAGAGGCAATTAAAAAACTGTGACTTAATTTTTACTAAACAGGCCTGGAGGGAGGTAATACTCCAATTTGAGATTTAAGAACAAATAGGCGTCCTTGTCTGAATGGTCACCACGTGGCATTCCTGAGGTTAGCGACTCATAAGCTTCCTCATTCACTACGCCAATCTCATCTTTGCGATTGCTCAAGAGCTCCGCAGTAGTATTGGGGTAGGAGGTTGGGTATTGGCCTGATACGTCATCCAGGTAATCGCTAAAGGTATATCGAAACGCGACCTCAGTGATAAAGTTGAGGTAAGGGTTTACTTTCCATTTGAGTCCTGCTGCTGCCGGCAGGATGACTGTAAGTCTGCTATAGGATGCATCTTCTGTAGCTATGTCATATAAGGCATACGATTCGTTTCCCAGGTCAGCCATAGGATTTACTGTGGTAAAACCTACTCCCAGCGCAACATATGGATCCAACTTCCATCTTTTGTAATAATCACCTCGATATGAACGAAGGTAAAAAACGCCCTGAAGGGCAGCTTCCAAGTTTCTGGAGTAGAAGCTCAGGTTACGCTGACGTGCCCATGAGCTATCAGGGGCATGCTTGTCGTGCCCGCGAATCGCATAGTTACCCACCAATAACCTTGCAGATACTTTGCTCCAAAGCCTCGCTTCGATGGCCAGGTTTAAGTTAGACACTTCATTTTGTATGCTTCCATTGTGCTTGAGCTCTCCTCTGTATGAAGCAAAGCCAGCACCGGCCTGTACCGAGAAATAGCGGTCATTGAGCTGCCATGAAAGAAAGTTTTGTGCATGAGCAGCCAAACATGTGATAAGCGTAATGCCTAGTATGAAGAATTTTCTCATTTCTGCTACCAAAATAATGCTTTTCCTTTCCAGTTTGAAAATGGATGAGAAGATCATTTCATAGAAAATGGTTTATAGCAGTGTATTATTAAACTGAGGTATTGTAATATTCAAAGGTATTTGCTGGTGGATAGTAATAATTTACAACTTTTTATATAATTTTCAAGTGATAGTGAAAGTCAACTGACTGAACTTGCTTCAAGTACACCGCCTGTACGAATTGGTATTATTTAAGATTTTCCGCTCTGGGCGTTGTGCTGGAGGTGTAGTAGTACGCTTAGCATGACTTTTTCTTCCACTTTTTTTAAGAATCGAATTATGGAGTTCTATGAAGGATTCACGAAAATATAATTGGTGACTATCACCACAAAATACGGTTGGTTAGGGTTTGGCAACCCTTTCTATTTTGTAAAAATGCCCGTGGCTCTGTCACGGGTATTTTTTTTGGTTGTGGTTTTATTAGGTGAGTTTTTTAGGGTTATGTGATTTATAACATTCGTGCAACCCTGTCACAAGATCTTGCATCTGCTTGTAAAGAACTAACCAATCATCACGCACCTATGCTAGACAACCCGAAGATCAATATCAAAATAAAGCTGGCCGCTTTATGGACCTCCGTAGTTTTTTGTTACCTGTATGGAGACTATTTCGAATTGTATACACCAGATAAGGTAAATAGTCTGTTGACCGGTGACCATGTGATGGACAGCCCAATCAAATTATTAATTGCGTCCGTGACGCTAGCCATTCCCTCTCTGATGGTTGCCTTGTCCATTTTGTTACCACCAAAAATCAACCGTTTGCTCAATGTCCTTTTTGGTAGCGTATTCACCCTTATGATGCTGCTCATAGGGATAGGCTCCTTTACTCGCTGGTATGGGTTTTATGTCTTCCTCGCATTTTTGGAAAGCCTACTGACAAGTACGATCGTATGGCATGCCTGGAAGTGGCCCAGGAAGGATTGAAGATTGTCCTGAATTGGTTAGAAGGATTGAAAACAAAGAGTTTCGAAAAAATGAGTTCAGGTCAATAGTGGATTTTTACAATGCACAGTGCAGGTAGTGTGTACGTCATATATAATGATTGGATTTATTGTGATTGACACGGTAAGCGCTATATTTGAGTGTAGACTCAACCCTAAATCATGATAAAATATCACCGACTGCTCTTCATTGTTGTTATTTTGGTCTTTGCTAATTCTTGCCAATCAGACCTTGAATTAGTTCCTTTAACATCGTCGTTGCAAATTAAGAAAGTATTTTTAAAGGATGACCCTCATCTTAAATCAATGGTAAACGCGCTTAAGGGTTCTTATTCGGGATCGCGTACCAAATCTTATCTTGATGACGTAGACTTCAGTAAGGCCACTAAGTTATATGATTCAGCTAATCAATCAACAAAGTATACGTTTTCCATGCGTGTTAAAGGTGATTATATGCTTAGAAACTTTATCCTAGTCGAACCGGAATTTGGCGAGATTCAAGGTCTTGTATTTAGCCATAAAGTAGACCAGGAATGGTTAATAGGATTGGATACATTTCCTGGTTGGGAACAGTTTACAGGCACTTTTACAATCGAAGACTTGCAAGGGAATTTAATCTCAGAGAGTCAGATCTCAGATGGTACTTCTCAATTTCACAACACTTCTAATGGTAGAGAGAATAGACAAACCTGCATTACTAATTATGTATCTACATGTACGGACTGGTATGTGAATGGTTCATATGTTGATACTTATTGTCATATAGAGACACGTACAACATGCTATAGTTCAGGTGGCGGAGGCGGAGGAGCAAGTGGGGGAGACCTGAATGGCAATACGCCTCAGCCTCAACCAGAACGAGTTGTCCTGGAGTTTGATGATAGTGAACCAATGGGGACTGCTCCATCAACGTCTTTAAGTGTAGAAGATGCTTGGGAACAAGATATTTGTCAGAAAACAGCATTTAAGAATAATGATTGCGTTCAAGATATCTGGAATAAAATGAAGCAAAATGATGTAGGTTATGAAACATTGACCAACTTTTTGGGAGATAGCCCCAAAGCTGAGTTGTGTCTTGATATTAAAGATATTGGCGATGATGCAAATGGCAACACTGACCCATCTGAATCGGGGAAAGTTATTATTAACCTAAATAGTACTAAACTCAATAGATCCAAACTAAGTATAGCACGAACTTTGCTTCATGAAATGATACATGCTGAATTGATTGGATTGGTTATTAAGGCAGGAGGATATGATGATTTCCAGAACTATGCAAAGAATTATGATGATGAGTTTCTAGCCATTTGGGACTATATAGAGGAGTTTGGAAAAAGCGGCTGGCAACATGAATACATGGCAGATAATTATATAACATACATATCAAGTGGTTTAAAACTGCTCGAGGCATTCTACGTATCTAGCTCTTTCAAGAATGCAGTAAATAATGGTTACTATGACGATGTAATTGGCGAACCTTGGAGTTGGGATAATTTTTATAAATATATGGCATGGGAAGGTTTACATAAGACTGAACAATTTCAGACAGATATCATAGACGAAAATTTGAAAAATAAATACGATCAATATAGACTCAGGTTTGAAGATGGTAACTCAGTAAACTTAGATTGCCAATGATTAAAATTTCTATACTTACTTCACTAGTCATGTTATCATGTCAGTTGTCTGCGCAAGATGATAACTTAGATAGAGCATTATATTCTCAGGATACTGTTTTTATTCTTCTAATGGATGAAGTAGAAGCGTCTCTAAATGGCACTCGCTCAATTAGACCGAATAATAAATATCCAGAAGATATGAGTCGCTACTATCACCTAGATGATGATCCAGTCTCATTTAATAACATTTATTTCACCAGGGTAGATCTAGAGATTCCATATTGGTTCACAGAACCAAAAGAGAGATTTCTAGAAAGGGAGTATATCAAAAGCTCTGAACTTGCTAATAAACCAGTTAGCTACGTTTCAAGTATTTTGGAGAACAAGGTTTTGATGATGGTTGACCCCTCTTTTGCTGATTCATCAAAATATTATGTTGTAAGAGTGTTTAGATACGTTGGCGAGGAGTAGAGTACCTAACAAACACTAAAATGAAAATGCGAACTGAGCCATCTGAAAGGATAATGCGAAAAAGAAATCTTGGTGCATCTAGCATCTGGGGCGCATACTCATTTTAGTTGGACGTTAGTGTGCCACGAAGTGGTACAAATCCAATGGGTGTAAATCCCAACAGGGCAATTGTCTGTTCACCCTGAAGAAGACTGGACAGTATGCAGC
>NZ_QREG01000013.1:0-42401 GCF_003386095.1 Marinoscillum furvescens DSM 4134
AGTCGCAATTAAAAAGGCCGAGAACTTCTTGAGATCTCGGCCTTGATTTTTTTTCAACACAAAAAAGAGGATGCCCTTTTGAGACACCCCCTTTTCTTTTTCTTGCCTTAGGTTTTAAGAATCTCCACGATGCTCATATTCGGCAAATATCATTGCCACGGCACTGCGGATTTCTGCTTGCTTGTCTTTGGTGTCCATTTCTACCACCTCAGGGGCATAGCCCTGCCAGATCAGCTGGCGGCGCTCTTTGTCTATCAGGTCTATCACCACACTGCCCGCCTTGCGCTCAGCATTGTTTACAGGCATACTGTAGGGGTAGTATCCATAGTAGTAGGGTTGATAGATCGTGCTTCTTTCATTGGTTTGCTCCACGATCACACGTGCATCCACCAGCAAGTCCGGATCGTTGGCATCCAATACATACCCTCGGCCTTCCAGCTCTTTTTGGATTGCCTTTTTTAGCCGTTTTTTGGTCAGGGAGTTATAAAACAGCGGGTCAGCGCTTTCGTTCTGGTTGTTTTGAAACTCATCTGACCAGTAGTAGGTCTGATAGTGATCAAAGGTGGCATCCTTGTCATAGTCTGTGATCACCTGGTAAGGGCTCATGGTGCATGCAGACAGTGCCAAAAGGAGTGCTCCAACCATCATTATATGCTTCCAATTATTCTTCCAACTTCTCATAATGCTTGTTTTTTGTGTTTTACATCTACTGAAAAAACGTGCAACGGGCGTACATGTTATAGTGATCGTCTCTGCATTTGGTTGGATTGGAGATAGATTGTGTTACCTAAGAAGATAAACGACCATACCACCTGCCAGCCAGAGGTAGCAGCCCAGGGCCAGCCACTTCAGAGTATTTTCCAGTACTCGGCTTTTGGGAGCCATTTCTTTGTGGTGCATCACCTCTTTGCCTTTTACAAACCCTAGATATATCAGGATGCCGGATACCACCAGAAAAGAGAGATTCAAGAAAAAGGTATAGTCGATCTGAAAATGTGACTTTTCCGTAAGGCTTTTAGCCGCAGTAGGGTCTGGTAGCATTCCGGCCCAGTCAAAGCCATAGTGTAGGACCAGCGTGGCGGCTATCAGTGAGGTGAAAAGCAGAAACAGGATGAAGAATGACATTTTCCAGCCGTAGTACTTTGCATTGATGCGCAGCACAGGAAACACCACCAGGTCACTAAAGATAAACGCCATCACTCCGGCGAAGCTCACCCCTTTGCCAAAGAGCAGGGCCGCCAGCGGAATATTGCCCATAGAGCCTATGAAGGTCATAAACGCTGCAACCGGGCCTACGACGATGTGCTGTAGCAGCTCCCAAAAGGAATAGTCCTGGGTACTTTTTCCGCTATGGATAAAGAGTGCCTCAAAAAAGCTGTCGGGAACAAAGGCAGCCACTATGCCCGCTATGGTAAAGCCTACCGTCACATCTTTCCAGACCATTTTCCATTCCATTGCGTACTGTTGGCCTACTTTGGCCCAGTGGGTACGTGACTGTAGTTTGGCAGATAGAGCCGTGTCTTCGTCTTCCATTTCCCTGGGTTGCTTTAGTTGCTTGCGGGCTTTTTCCACGAGTTTATGAGGGCGAATGATACGGATCAGCGCCCAGCTACATAAGATGAGCAGAATGCCGCCTACATATTCGCCTACTACAAACTGCCAGCCCAGAAAAATGGAAATGATAATGCCGAGCTCCACTACCAGATTGGTAGATGCCAGCAAAAAGGCAATAGAAGCCACAAAGCTGGCGCCCTTTTGGAAGAGCGACTTGGTGGTGGCCAATGCCGAAAAGCTGCATGAGCTGCTCATAAACCCAAAAAATGCTCCAAGGGAGATGCTCCGTGCTGAAGCATCACCCATGGTTTGCTGCATTTTTTCCTCGGTCACGAAGATCTGAATGAGGCTACTCACTGCATAGCCCAGGATAAAGGCCCAAAGGGCCATCCAGAAAAAACCAAGCGTGGTATGGGCTGCCATGGCCCACTGGGAGAGAAAGTGTTCCATATCATGGATACTTACGCTATCAAAAATTGTTTAAACTACCTGCCAATCAGAGGGTTTCAATTGCTTTTTTTAGTTTTTCACGGATTTCGTGAGCAATGCTTTCCAGCTGGTTGTTGGTCACCGCCTCCATAGAAGCCACCGGGTCTATAGCGGCCACTTCCACCTCTTTGTTTTCGTGCTGCTGCACGATCACATTGCAGGGAAGCATGGTGCCTATTTTGTCATCTGCCAGCAGTGCTTTGTGTGCTACTGGCGGATTGCAGGCCCCCAGTATGCGGTAGGGTCGAAAGTCCGCATCCAATTTTTCTTTTAACGTGGCCCGCACGTCTATCATGGTGAGGATGCCAAATCCTTCAGCTTTTAGTGCTTCGGTAGCATCTTCCAGTGCCTTATCAAAATCGGTACCTACAGTTTTAGAAAAATAATAGCTCATAATGTGTCTTGTTTTTGGTTTAGTACATGATTAGTAATCAATAACCGGGCGAAGTGGTTTGTAACCTGAGTTACAATACGCTTACATCAGGTGTTCTATTTTTACACCCTACCTAATAGACGCGTGCCAGTGGTAGCTTGTATGGCTACTGTGCTGCTGCTGGCAGCTCTTTGGGTGTAGCTCCCCAGTTTAGGTTTCTCAAGGGAATTTTTTCGCATTTTGATGTGACCCTGGTTACTTACGAATTCACCACTATTTATTCTCTTTGTATTTCAGATCAACAAACAGCAAATACCTATGACCCCATCACGCAAAGACCACTGGGAAAACGTCTACACTAAAAAGAGCGATCAGGAGGTGAGCTGGTACGAAGAGGTGCCAGTGCAGTCTCTGGGGCTCATCACTGAGCTGGCGGGCCCTGATGCCCATATCATAGATGTGGGAGGAGGCAATAGCAACCTGGTAGGGGAGCTGCTGCTGCGCGGGTATCAGCAGCTTACGGTGCTGGACATCTCTGCAGCAGCACTGGAGCGCACCAGGCAAAAGCTAGGAACCCGTGCAAGTAATGTAGTGTGGGAAGTAGCTGATGTGACTTCCTATGTTCCAGACCAGACCTTCGATGTATGGCACGATCGGGCTACTTTTCATTTTTTGACCGATGAGGCAGACCAAAAAAGCTATCTGGAGCTAGTACAGCGTGCCATTAAACCCGGCGGATATTTGGTGCTGGCCACCTTTGCTACGTCAGGCCCCGAAAAGTGCAGTGGGCTGGAGATCTGTCAGTATGATACACCTGGTCTGGAGGCCTTTTTTGGGGAGCACTTCGAGGTGGTGCAGGCTTTTGAAAACACCCATGAGACTCCTTTTGGCACCAGCCAAAACTTTATCTATGCCGTCTTGAGGAAGCGCTAATCTTCCCCAGTGGATTTTTTGCCTGCTAGCATCAATACTACAATGCCTGCCACGGCTGCCGCCAAAGAGGCCAGGAGTATGCTGATCTTGGCCACTTTTACCAGCGCTGCGTCTGTAAAGGCCAGGTTGGTGATAAACAGCGACATAGTAAACCCAATGCCCGCAATGAAACCCATACCGATGATGTGCTGATAGCTGAGTGAAGGGTGACGCTCGGCAAATCCCAGGCGCTCACCTGCATAGGCAAACAGGCCGATACCCAGTACTTTGCCCACAGCCAGTCCCAGAATGATCCCGAGCCCCAGTGATTGGGTGAGCACCTCTACCAGGCCTACGTCCAGTTTTACGCCAGCGTTGGCCAGAGCAAACACGGGGATGATAAAAAACGCATTGAAACCTACAAGCCGGTTTTCCAGCTTGAGCAGTGGCGGACGAGAGGCATTGGTGTCTCGCTTGATCGCACGGAGCAGCTTGCGGTGCTTCGGATTTTCCAAAGGACTTTGTTCGTGGGTTTTTGCATGTTCGAGAGCTTTCAGGTTATCCGTCATACGCTCCTTATAGGCGGCACTATCCAGTTTGGGCTTTACCGGTATGGTGAGGGCAAATAATACACCCGCTATAGTAGCATGCACGCCAGAGTGGAGGAAGCAGAACCACAGGCCAATGCCTAGCGGTACATACCACCACATGCTTTTGGCGCCCAGCCGGTTGCAGAGTAGCAGGATCACAAAAATGCCTGCGGCTGCTCCCAGGTATAGCCAGCTGATGCCATGGCTGTAGAAAAATGCGATCACCAGTATGGCACCCAGATCGTCGGCTATGGCCAGGGCCACGAGAAAGATCTTTAGCTGTGAGGGGATGCGCTTGCCCAGCAGGCCAATGATACCTAGCGAGTAGGCTATGTCTGTAGCCATGGGCACGCCCCAGCCGCTGATGCTTTTCTCCCCTATATTGAGGGCCACAAAGATGAGTGCGGGCACCACCATGCCGCCCAGGGCTCCCATCAGGGGCATCGATGCTTTCTTGAGCGTGGATAGCTCACCCACCATGATTTCGCGCTTTAGCTCCAGGCCTGCCACCAAAAAGAATATGGCCATCAGTCCATCGTTGATCCATTTTTCTGCCTTTAGGCCAAAGCCAAAGTGATCACCAAACTCAAAAAGCAGTTCGTCTTCCAGAAAATGGTGGTAGGTATGCGCCCACTGGGAGTTGCCCAGTAGCAGCGCGATGATGGTGGCGGCAATTAAAGCCAGTCCGCCGGCGGTTTCACGGTCCTGAAACAGCCTGGTCGTTTTCTTGATATAGTCTGCAGGGGAAGTGTAGGTGTCTATAGCCATGTGTTGGGTTATTGGTCACTATTCCTACCAATAACCCTTCGGAATTGTTGGCTAAAAATCTCCGGAATCATCCAAAACCCTTTTCAAATCTGCGGGTATCGGCATGGGTTGCAGCGGCGGTACATTGGCACCACCGGTGTTGCCTACGGGTACTTTGCCTACAAAAGACTTCACTCCGCCCACGAGGAGGCGTGGGATTTGACCCAGTACTTCGCGGGTGTTTTTGAGGCGTATGCCAAAGCGGAGCATCAGCCAGTGCACGTAGCTGTGCGCCAGTGGATAGCGCTGACCTATGATGTGGGCGCGCTCCAGGTGGTGCCAGGCCGTGGGCCATTCTCTTTTGGCAAAAAACCGGCGATACTGTGCCAGCTCCCGGCGGTAAGGAAGCTGCAGGTGATGAGGTATACGGGTGTAAAACTTCATGTAGCTCATTGTGTAAAAAGCATCCATACGGCCATGGCCACCATGGTGAGGTCCTCGATGATGGTCACTGTACTCATGGGCAGGTTAAACACATCGCCCAGACAGGCACACTTGATCTTACGTTTGTTGAGGTTGCTCTCGATCACCCCAATGCTGCTGATGCCCAGCACGATGGCGGTGGTGAGGTTGGTGTAAAACGGCTCAAAATTGATGAGGTAAGCGATGCCCAGCGCCAGCTCTACAAAAGGGTAGATGTAGCCCCACATGTGCCAGCGGGCAGCTATCAGGTCATACATACGGTAGCTGCTGGCAAACCCCTGGATGTTGAGCAGTTTGAAAAACGAAAATACCAGAAAGAAGCCCGCCATGAAGTGACGCATCCACAGCATGCCTGAAAAGTCTGCAAACGGATACTGCACGAGAGTACTTACCCCGGCGATGAACCCCACGATCAGCAGCAATGGCTTGTAGGTGCTCAAGGATATGGAAGGCAAGTCTATGCTTTCCTTCTTTTTGCCGATAGACGGGAGCGGCGCAGGCTGTTGGGAGGCATTGCCAGAGCCCAGGTCGTAGTTTCCTGCCGACTGCAAGATAGACTTAAGCTCATCATCTGTGAGCGGGGCCTTTAGCCTGAGCTTCGCCTGTGGTGGCGACAGGGAAACCTCAGCTTTCTCGATTTTCGAGTGGCTCGTGAGTGCATCGGTGACTTTGGCTACACAGCTGCCACAGGTCATGCCCGTGATGGGGTACGTTTTTTCTTGAGTTTCCATACGGCAAAGATCGGAAGGTATGCTGGTTTAGGTGTTACAGCCTGTTGATGAATGTTTATATGATTTTGACGGGGGTATGCTAGAAGATCGAAATAACTTCGATTACCCCAGGTTAATTGGTATTGTCTTCCGTGTCCATTATTTGGTGTTCTAACATTGTTTCGTTTATTTCGTTTATTGTTTAACACACTAACAATTAAGCCCAATGGAAACTTTTGAAGACATCAGGAAGCCAACCAAGGAAGAGCAAGAGGCAGCTATGAAATCTTATGATGCACTTGCTACAGCGCTGGATGAACTCACTTCTGCAAATCCTGAGATAGAGATTGAGGAAACAAAAGTTCGAATTACGATTCCGTTGAATGCTTTGAAACTCTTAGCCAAAATACTGAAGGCAACAGGGCAGGGCAAGCCAATATCTATTGTTCCCATTGCAACTGAAATGACCACTCAGGCAGCTGCCGAACTATTGGGGTGCTCGCGACCACACCTGGTGAAACTTTTGGAGCAAGGAGAAATACGTTTTACCAAAGTAGGTAAACATAGGAGGGTGATGTATGAAGACATGGTGGAATACAAAAAGAAAATGAAGGCCAATCAAGATCGCTTGATAGGTGAAATAATGAAGTCTGATGAAGAGTTAGGTCTTTATGATTCATAGCATACGTTTTATCTGTGTGCTGGATACCAATGCCATCTATCCAATCGATGTGCGAGATCTGTTGTTTTGGTTTGCTCGATATGACCTCTATACCCCCAAATGGAGTAAACACATTTTTGATGAATGGGCAGATGTCATGCGACGAAAGGGCTTGCCAGAATCTGAAATATTAAAGCGCACAAATTTGGCCAATCAGGCGTTTCCAGACGCGTTGGTTGAAAATTATGAGCCACTAATCCAAGGGCTTGATTTGCCAGATGAAAAAGATAACCACGTACTGGCGGCTGCTATTAAAACCAATGCCAACATTATCGTTACCAATAATTTGAAAGACTTCCCCAACGAATATCTGGCTAAGTTTGGATTGGCTGCAAAAAGCGCTGATGATTTTATTACTGATACCATTGACTTGAACCCCGCGCAGGCATTAGTTGCTTTTCGTAGACTTGTGCTGAATAGAAGAAACCCCGATTTGGACGAGTATCAGGTTTTGGATGTGTTTAGGAAAAGGGGGTTAATAGATGCTGCGAATTACCTTCACGCTTTGCTTTGAAAGAATCTCATCACATCCACGCCACATGTCTCTTATCGTAGCTGCAATCGCACAGAGGGACCAGTTCTAAGATTATTTGATAGATGTTGCTCCAAACCCTGGAGGTTTTCAAAACCTCCAGGGTTTTTCATGTAGGACTCAGATTCCACATTTTAGGACGTTGATTTTATATGGCATTATATTTAACTTACCTACTTACGTTAATCAAAATAAAATGAAGAGTTATTTCTTACTCTTGCTGTGGGTTCTTTTGTTAGTTGGATGTTCTAATCATGACGACCCTTCGAAAATAGAGTATGATCTGGAGTCATTTGCTCAACAATTTGAAGGGGAAGTGCTCATTGGGGATGTTTGTATTAAGGAAACATCGAATAATGAGGTGTTGGTGAAAATCACTCCAAAATCTGATAGAAACTCAACCCATATTGTGCTTGCTAATGTAGGAGATAAGAGGAAGCATCTAGCATTTGATCTAGGGAAATCGAGTGTACTCTTATTGCGCGATCTTGTGATTATTCGATCGAAGCGTGAAGGGTATATCAACCTAATAAATAATTCCGAAGATGTCTCAGGTGTGTTTTATACCCTGAAGGATACTCTTGGCTATGAAATCAACGACCAAAACTCATATGTAGGTTATGGGCTGAGTAAATTCTATGGCAATTCAATCAAATCAATCCTGACAGAAGAACTAAATATTGATTCTGCCTTTGAGTTCTTGTTTCCATCTAACGCCAATCTCCGGGGTGGGGCTAAGTGTCAATCTGGCGGAAAGGGCTCTACAAGCTGTTCCATTACCGAAAATTTTGGACCAATAGAACAATCCTGCTCAGTCACGTGCGGCCGAGGGTATTACGCTTGTTGCAAAAAGAATGTTATCTGTCAATGCGTGAGCGAAGGTGGTGGCAGTAGTGAATGTAATGATACCGATGAGCATTGTATTCAGCCTAAATATGATTCTTAATTCACCGCAGCAGGGCAGGTAAGTAGCATCTTTAATGATAAGAAAAGTACACCCTTATGCCTGAGCTAAAAACGCCAGGCACGCGGCCTCAATTGACCTCCAGGATGATTTTAGCTTGCGCCTTTGGAGCGTGAAAGTTATGGGATGCCGATCAGTATGACAAGGGTGGTTTCAAAACCTCCTAACCTGAATACTAATACACTACTTTGAAATGAACGGAAAATTGGAAAGAAAGCGTTGCTTTGTAGAAAGTCAAAACATATGGACATTCAGGCAGAGAAATTACGGTTGATCGAATGGCTCGCAGGACTTAATGACCCCAACACGCTGCAGGAGCTCATCACATTGAAGAAGGATACAGAAGCCGACTGGTGGGATGAAATTAGTGCAGAAGAAAGAGCGGATATCAAGGAAGGAATGTTGCAATCTGAAAATGGTCAGATGATAGCTCATGAAGAAGTCATGAAAAAATACAAAAAGTGGCTTTAAATATCGTTTGGACTAAGCAAGCTGAAAAAGGTTATGCTCAGATCATTGAATACCTTGATACGCACTTTTCTGATAAAGAAGTCACCAGGTTTGTCCGACAGTCGCATCAATTTTTTAACTCCTAAACTCAAACCTTGGAGGTTTTGAAAAACCTCCAAGGTTTATTAAATGAATTCCTAATCTTATCTCACACCTAAGCACTTTTTCCAAATATCCCCAAAATATGGTATTGCGACAAATAACGTTAGCGTGTAGTTTAGGTGCTTTCTAACTTAAACCAATTTTATCATGAGTAAGACTCATTATGAACAGCTGCTGCCGCAGCTAGAAGCTATGGAATCCAGCCGCATCAAACAGCCTAACATGCCGATCGACACGTACCTGCAGGAAGCCTCAGACCTGGAGGTCTGGATGCAAGAGGACCTGCCCAAACTCACAGCGGTGGGCATATCTGAAGGCACCGTAGAAGCACTGTCTGTACGAACTGGCGCCCTGCGCTATGCACAGAGCGAATGGGCCCGTGAGCGCAACTCCAAAGAGGAGGCCACCCGCCAGTGGGAAGCACAGAGCAGCGAGGCGATAGACCTCAAAAATGAGCTGGAGCATGCCTTTCGTTTTGCCTTTCGCAAGCACCCAGACCTGCTCACCAAGGTGCACGAGATAGAGGACGGCACTGGTCATGCGGACCTGGTACAGGACCTCAGCGACCTCTCCGTGCTGGGCAAAGCCAATGAAGGTCTGCTGCAGTCCATCAACTTCAACACCGAAAAGCTGGATGACTCAGCCTCCATTAGCGAAGGGCTCAGCAAAGTGCTGGCCGCCATGAATGGTGAGCGACTTGAAAACAGTAGTGGCAAAATCTTGCGCGATAAGGCCTATACGCTCCTCAAAGAAACCGTGGATGAAATCCGCCAGGCCGGCAAGTATGCCTTCTGGAAAGACCCGGAAAGACTGAAGGGGTATAAGAGCCATTACTTTCGAATGAGATAAAGGCGACTCAAGTGTTTCCTGCGCCGCAGGAAACACATAAAATCACGCAGGACCAAATATTATATCGCAGGGATCTGTCAAGTTTGCGCAGGACAGAATAAAATTCCGCAGGATGTAAAAGGGTATGCGCAGGATTTACTAAATGTGGCGCAGGAAGGGTAAAAACCCCGCAGGGACCCGTCCTATCATTACTTGACAGGTTTTTATCTCAGCAAAACGCAAACCTTGGAGGTTTTCAAAACCTCCAAGGTTTCTTAACGAAGAGTAATTGGAGATACGTAACCCGAACCCTCCAAGGTTTCTTAACGAAGAATTTTTAGCATCAATGAGACCCAACACCTACTATCATGTGTACAACCATGCCAACGGAGAAGACAACCTTTTCAGGTGTGACGAAAACTATCATTACTTTTTGAACTTATGGGCCAAATACATTGAGCTGGTGGCTGGCACATATGCTTACTGCTTGTTGCCTAACCACTTTCATTTTTTGATCAAAACCCATGACTTAGCGACCATTGAATCACTCCAAAATGAATTTGGATCACGAGAGGTCTCGGTATCACAACTCATCAAACAGCCATTTTCTAACTGCTTCAACAGCTATGCGAAGGCATTCAATAAAATGTATAACCGCCGCGGGAGCCTCTTTCTTTCCAATTTCAAGCATAAAGAAATCATTAATCCTAATCACCTTTCCGTCATTGTGACCTACATACATCGCAATCCCGTGCATCATGGCTTTAGAAACCGTTTAGGCGATTGGCCTCATAGCTCTTATGACGCTATGTTCGGAACCAAAACGACCAGACTTAAGCGCCATGAAGTACGTAGCTGGTACAGTACTCCTAAGGCGTACGAAGAAGCCCATAAACAGGAAGTGAAACTACCGGATACCTCACTGTTTATTGACTACTAATTCCGGTCTAAACCTTGGAGGTTTTCAAAACCTCCAAGGTTTCTTTACGAAGAGCAATTATCTGAAATAACCCCTGATACCTACAATTGCTTTTTTAGATGTGGAAATTGGAATAACCTATTTAGGAGGAAAACGATCAAGACTTTTAGAACCTGTGTCAATATTGAATTTCTAGTAAGTATAGAACCCCTTTAGCGTACAAAGAAGCCCATAAACTAGAAGTAAAACTGCCAGATACCTCACTATTTATTGATTATTGAATCTAAACGCTACTTCAAACCTTTGCGTCTTCAAACCTTGGAGGTTTTCAAAACCTCCAAGGTTTTTAATGAAGATCAATTGGAGATACGTAACCCGAACCCTCCAAGGTTTCTTTCTAAATTACCTTAACTAGGTTTCCCGCTTGGAAAGCGTGCACCCTTAAATCAAAAGTGAGATGAAAAGACTATTTCTATTACTAATTCTTCTAAGTGCAATGAGTTGCAAAGAGGAATTAGCATGTTGTGACCACATAGCGGAATTTCCCAGAATTAAAATTTTGGGCGATAATGGTGCGGACTTACTGGACCCTAAAAGTGCAAATCATATCGATCACTCGGGTATTTCACTGAGTACAAGGATAGACAATCGAAACAGGGAACTTAGCATAGAGATCAGAAGGGTACTACTAACTGCTTCGGATTCTGGTGATTATATAATTGATGTCAATGCTAATATGGTAGATATGCTGTCGACAGATGGAATGAGACATTTTTATCTCAAACTTTCCAATGAGGATACTGATACGATATCCTTAATTATTGAAAACTCAACAACTAAGAGGCTTGAATTAAACGGTGAAATTTGGAAGGAGTATGATAGCGTGGAATTCAGCCATATCATTCGAAAATGACGAAACATTCACGTGCACAATTAACTGCGCGACTTTATTTTGAGGGTAGGATTTGATTTATGAGAAGCACACCCCCAAATAAAAAAAGTCTAACCAGATGGCTAGACCGCTTGCAACGCGACTTTTACTTTGGATTTGGTAATTGCCGCATACACTTGACCGGGAAGACTCCCGGGTTTCTGAGGAGTGTAACGCGGTGCGGCACCAAATGGTTTCATGTATTCCCCACCTGATCCAATGTTTTCCGGTCATGCTTTTTTTGCTTGCGAAAAGCCGTTGGAGTCATACCTGTTTCTTTCTTAAACTGCGCCGAGAGGTGTGCTATACTACTGTAGTTGAGCTGGTGGGCGATCTCCGATAGCGTCTGCTCCTCATAGGTGAGGAGCTCTTTTACGCGCTCTATCTTTTGGGCGGTGAGGTATTTTTCTATCGTGATGCCCTCCGTACTGGAAAAGAGCCTGCTCAGATGGCTATAGTCCTGATGTAGCTGCTCGGCCAGGTAGGTAGAGAGGTTGATCCGCAGCGGGGCAGTCTGGTAGTGTACCTGGTCTATGATCAGCGATTTTATTTGCGCTATGAGGGCCGTTTTGCCTGGCGAAAGGAGCTCAAAACCAAGTTGGTTTAGTGCGGTATTTAGCTGCGTGTTTACCGCTTCACTGGGCAGGTTTTGTACCGATACCTCTCCCAAAGCTACAGTGAGTGGGGGCTCGTGCAGCTCAGCAAACGTCTGTGTGACGGCCTGGATGCAGCGCGGACACACCATGTTTTTTACATAGATCGTATGACTCATTTTCTTGGATACGCAGGGCCGTAGGAAGGTGTTGTGGCCAGGCTATAAAAAGTGAGCGGCGCCCTGTTTGGAGCGCCGCTCTTAAGCTTACCTCTTTATACTAAGTTTAACCAACCGTATTAGTACCTAACCGTTCGGGATTGAAAAGGTTTAAATTTTTCTTTTTTACCGGATGCTTTGTTCATACATCTTCCAGACTAGGCTGATCCTGCTATATTAGTGGCCTACCAAACCTTACCTTCATTATGTCATTATTGACAATTCTTTTTTGTATTGTGGTGCTCGTCCTGCTGATCACATGGGGCAAAGTCAACCCCTTTTTAGCCTTTATTATTGTTTCCTTGCTTACTGGCATCATGCTGGGCGTACCGCTTTCGGAGGTGACCACTGTGGTGGAAAACGGCATAGGAGGCATGCTTGGCGGGCTCGTCATAGTGATCGTGCTGGGAGCTATGCTGGGCAAGCTGGTGGCCGAGTCGGGTGCTGCACAGTCCATTACCAACGTACTCATGAGGCTATTTGGCACGCGTAAAATCCAATGGGCACTGATGACTACCGGTTTTGTAGTAGGGATCCCACTTTTTTACAATGTAGGCTTTGTGCTCCTGGTGCCGCTCATTTTTTCTGTGGCCTATCAGTATAAGCTCAAAGCCGTTTACATTGGGCTGCCCATGCTCGCAGCCCTGTCTGTAACGCATGGCTTTTTGCCGCCACATCCTTCACCCACGGCCCTCGTGGGTCAGCTCAATGCCGACATGGGCCTTACGCTTATTTATGGCTTTTGCCTGGCGATTCCCGCCATCATACTGGCAGGTCCTGTTTATTCGCGGGCTATTCGCCAAATGGAATCCCGCCCACTGAGCACCTTTCAGGCTGAGCCCATGCCCGAAGATCAGCTTCCGGGAGGGTTTAATAGCTTTTTTTCAGCGCTATTGCCTGTGCTCTTGCTCGTGGTAGTAGCCGTATGGCAGCTGCTCGGTACTCCCAAAGGTGCTGCTGGTGAGGTGCTGGCTTTCGTAGGTAACCCATCTGTAGTGATGATCATCGCGCTGATTTATGCTACGTTTTCTATAGGTATAGGGCAGGGCAAAAAAATGAAGACAGTAATGAATCATTACGCAGAAGCGATCAAAGACATTTCACCCATACTGTTGATTGTAGCTGGGGCGGGTGCACTCAAGCAGGTGTTTGTGGTGAGTGGCGTAAGTACCGAGCTGGTAGCAGGCCTCCAAAACTGGAACATTCATCCGCTGGTGCTGGGATGGCTTATCGCTGGCATTATCCGTGTATGTATTGGCTCAGCTACCGTGGCGGGGCTCACCGCTGCAGGCATTCTGGCCCCAGTGATGCAGGATGTAGGTGCAGACCCCAATCTGATGGTCCTCAGCGTAGGGGCGGGGAGCCTGCTGTTTTCTCATGTCAACGATTCAGGCTTTTGGATGTACAAAGAGTATTTTAACCTCAGTGTGAAAGACACCATCAAAAGCTGGTCTGTGATGGAAACCATCGTGTCCGTGGTGGGCTTGATTGGGGTATTGATTTTGGATGTGTTTTTGTAGCCAAAAACTACTTTGAGGAACTCGTTTTGCAGCTTTTAATACCAAAAGGGGCATATAGCGGGCAAAAGCTCACAAAGCTGGTGAGTACAAAAATGCCTGCAAGCACGAGTAAAACGATGCCCAATGTGCCGGCGATTACATCTGTGTAATAGAGCACGGCGATAAACACCGCCAATGATGTGCGGATGACCTTATCCGTTGTTCCCATATTTGATTTCATAACTATAGGTTTTAGTATAGCCATGAAGATACCGATAAGCCACCTTATGTTTGGTGACTTGTGTTACACAGGGCAGAGTTTAGTTGGAGGATCGAGCAATGCTTCTGAGGATATGGTTGTAATAGGGTGACACCAAGCTTTGTCTGAATTATAGGGTTCCTTCAGATCCTCCTTCAGAAAATGATATTCCACTGTGGCATTATATTGGGCCCCATAGGGGCTTCATCCGAACAAATTTCTGGTAAACACCATTTTGATGCGCTGCTGAAAGTTGGCAATCACTTTAAAAATTTCTTTGAGTGTGACTACCTCTATTTTGGTGAGCGATTTGGGGTTCACATAGTTGTGCGGATCTTCATGGTTGT
Organism: Marinoscillum furvescens DSM 4134; assembly: GCF_003386095.1. GTDB lineage: Bacteria > Bacteroidota > Bacteroidia > Cytophagales > Cyclobacteriaceae > Marinoscillum > Marinoscillum furvescens. The sequence goes on from NZ_QREG01000013.1 coordinate 14,282, forward strand.
CGATGATGTTTTCCGCCTGGTATTTTAGGCGCATGCCCATGAGGTAGTAGTAGCTCTGCATGAGCTCGTGGTAGTCACTATGCGAAAGCACCTTGTGTAGGCGAAGGGCTTCCAGTCGTTCTCCGGTATTGGTTTTCAGGATTTTATGTTTCAGAGCATATACCCGTACCAGGTCTACGATGGGCGTCATGGCCCGCTTGATGTTAAATACCTGCTGGTTGTCCTTACTGATGGTGCGTATACCACGAAAGAAGGTGAGCGGAGGTTCGTATTGTAGGGCGTTATTGGCCAGTAGGCTAAAAAACAGATCACCGGGATCGCTGAGCTTTTCCACGATGTGGGCTTGAAGCTCTTCTATCAGCTTCTCCTCGCCATAGAGCAGCCTGCAGTCGAAAAAAGTGGAAAAGTTCATCACCGACTGAGGATCCGGGTTTTCGATCCATTGGTTGTAGTTGCGCTTCCAGTGGGAGAGGGAGTGGGTCCACTTGGGGTTTTTGGCCATGAGCCCTCCTGTACAAAACGAAAATCCGATGGTGTTGAGCCTTTCGGATACCAGCTCGGCAAAGTACAGGAAGTATTTGCGAGTTTTTTCACGAAATTCGTTGGCTTTGTCTTCGTAGATGATGGCATTGTCCTGGTCGGTTTTTAGTGTTTGCTCTTTGCGGCCCTCGCTACCCAGCGACATAAAAGCAAAGCGTGCGGGAGGCTCACCTATTTCGGCAATCACCCCTTCGATCACCTTCTGAGCGATGGAGTCAGATACATTCGTGATCACCTGGTTGACGAGCTCCGATTTGACTCCCCGAGAGAGTAGCTGATGCACCACTTCGGGTACTTGCAGCCACTTTTGGCGCAGTTCGTCTACCGTGAGCGCCTGCCGTACAGATTGAATAAAAACAAAAGGAGACTGTGCCTGGTCCGATAGCAGCTTGCTGCGGTTGACCACCCCGAGGCGTTCACTACCCTGCGTTACGATGATGTAGCGGATTTTGTGCTGAAACATCAGCAGCACGGCTTCATAGATATAAGCGCCGGTATCTATCTGGTAGATGGGGCCTTCCATGATATCTCGTGCTGGTGTGCTCACCGGTCGCTGCTCTGCGATGATCTTGTTGCGCAGGATAATGTCCGTGACATAGCCGGTCAGGTCATCACCTTCCTCTACAAAGATGCAGCTGAGCTTGTGCTCTTCCATCATTTTGGCCAGTTCATGGGCGGGTGCATCTGCCGGGCAGCTCACGATAGGCCGCGGGTTTACAGAGTCCATCCGTCGGACAAAATACCGGTCAAAAGATAGCGACTCCACATCCAGTGGTGGGTTGGCCACATAGTTGGCAAACTTGTCGTCTAGCATTTGCTTACCAAATGAGGATAGGAAGTACTGGTAAAAATCGTCTTGCTGCTTGCAAAGCGTGCGGAAGAGTTCGCTGCTGAGCCGATAGATCCGTGTATTTTTTTGGGTGGCTACTGAGCAGATCGATTTGTGCTTGTTGAGCAAGATGGAAAAAGCACCGTAGGTTTCGCCAGGCTTCAGCTTGTTGTAGGCTTGCTTTTGGCCTGCGCTGGTGTAAAAGAAAGTCTCATAGCCGCCTTCTACCAGGATGTCGAGCCCTTCTACGCGAGTTTTGTGCTGGAGAAACATGACTTCTGACTTGTCAAACCTGACCTCTTTAAGGTCAGTGACTACCAGCTCCATTTGCTCGTCAGGCAGGTCTTTGAAAGGAGCTACCTGTTTTAGAAACGTACGTTTTTCTAGTTTAGCAGCCATAGGATCAATGCGGATAGGGTGATAACTAGTATGGGCAACCCACAGCCGGATCGCTGCTGTGGAGCTTTCCCCAATTTTACAAATAAAGTTTGATTTGTGATGGTGTCGTCAGTGATGTCGCCGTTTTGGCGCAGCGCAAAATAACTTTTGGCAGTAGCCGTAGCATCTGCCAGGGCATCGTGCTGGTCCGTGAGCTTTTCATTAAACAGCCGCAGGTACAGCTCGTCTAGTTTGGGGTACATGCTATTGGTCATCAGGGCATAGTCTGTGGTGGCTCGCATGGTACAGAAGTGCGGATAGGCTTTTATGATGTTTTTCATCCCGGAGCGGTGGAGCGCTACCTGTATCATTTTGCTGTCAAACTCGACAAAGTGGCCAATAATCATTGGTCGGAATTTCCTGAGGTCTGCCGTGAGCAGTTGCATTACGGTTTTTCTGGGTTTACCTGCTGGCTTTAGCTTGTCTAGGGTGATGCCGTGAACAGCTATAGATTGTTGCTCTATGGATATTTCCTCTTCGTAGATGTAGTGGTTTTCCGTTTTTAATAGCTCGCCACTGGTGTCATAGACTTTCCAGGCTATCTGCAGGATAAAGGGCCAGGAGGCCGTATCCGAAGGAGGAGCCTGTAAGTTTTCGGGCATTCCCGAGGTTTCGGTATCTACAAAAAGCAGGTGGTCTGTCATGAGCGGAGGGGAATATACATGGGAATTTGCATTTAGGCAAAGCTCGACTAGGGCATGGGGGTGTTTTTAGGTTGTATTGTTTATCTTATTGAGTCATGAGAAGTTGGTTGTTTATATGTATGTGTGGGATGGCGCTCAGCGGAGTAGCACAGCTGGTGACGGCCAACCTGCCAGAGCGCATAGATACTGCGGAGCACTATTTGTTTTACCTGCATGACCGTATCCTACAGGAGCAGGGAGTGAGTGCGGTGAGCGATGAGCACGGTACGTATGAGTACATGAAAATCTTACACACTTTTGCATCTAATGGCTTTCATGTGATCAGCCAGCCACGAGATAAGGGCACCACGGTATCGGGCTATGCACGGCGCACGGCCAATCAAATACTTACACTCCTTCAAAATGAAGTGCCGGATAGCAAAATCAGTGTAATTGGAGCCGGTATGGGAGCGGAGATTGCGGTGGAGGTAGCACAAATCGTGAAGGAACCCAGTGTGAGCTATGTGTTTATGGGGTTGTGTGATCCGAAGGTGCTCATTCGTTATCAAACCCTGCGAGGGGAGATTTATGGGAGGTTTTTGTCCATTTTCGACGTGGCAGACTCCTGTGGTTCGTGTAGAGAGTTGTTTTTACCCCTGGCAGCGGGCTCCATCTATCATGAGGTAGTCCTCAGCAAAGGAATGGGAGAGGGGCTTTATTACAAGCCTTTGATCGAGTGGGTGCGCCCTGCTATGTACTGGGCTGTGCATAAGGAACTTCCTGAGTTGATTTCCCAGACAAGTGATTCCTTACGTAATGAGGTGAAAAAGAAATAAAAAGAGGCTGCTCCAGTCTATTGTCAGCTGGGGCAGCCTCTGCTAGTTTTTTAGCTATTTACCACTCCGTGTGGAAAATGCCTTCTCTGTCTGTGCGCTCATAGGTGTGCGACCCAAAGTGGTCACGCTGCGCCTGGATGAGGTTGAGCGGTAGGTTGCCACTACGGAATGCATCAAAGTAAGCAATGGCTGAAGAAAGGCCGGCTACAGGGATGCCGCTAGCCACAGCAAACTGCACCACGATACGTGCATCACCCTCTATCGTTTTGAGGGTTTTGATAAAGTCTTCGTCTAGCAGTAGGTTGCTAAGCTTTGGATTCTTGTCGTAAGCCTTGCGGATGTCTTCTAGCAACGAAGCTCTGATGATACAGCCACCACGCCAGATTTTCGCTATGGTTTCCATATCCAGGCCGTAGTTATACTCTTCGTCAGCTGCAGCCAGCTGTGACATGCCCTGCGCATAGGATACGATGTAGGCAAAGAACAAGGCATGGCCCAGGGTTTTGGCGTCAGGTTTGTCATTGCCGATGCTTGGGGTATGGTAGAGTTTGTCAGCTGCCACCCGCTGATCTTTGAGTGCAGAGATCTCACGCATAGTCACCGCCGAATCAATGGTAGGTACGGGGATGCCCAGATCCATGGCATTCTGAGAGGTCCATTTGCCCGTTCCTTTTTGCTTGGCTTTGTCGAGGATCACATCTACCAGGTGCTTGCCTGTAAGGTCATCTTTCTTTTGAAAGATCTCCGCCGTGATTTCTACAAGAAAAGATTGCAGCTCGCCTTTGTTCCATTCGGTAAAGAGGTCGGCCAGTTTCTCGTTGCTGTAGCCAATGCCTTTTTTCGCTACGTCATAGATCTCTGAGATCAGCTGCATGAGGCCATATTCTATGCCATTGTGGACCATTTTCACGTAGTTTCCGGCAGATCCGCGGCCCATGTAAGCTACACAAGGCTCATCGTTTACTTTGGCTGATGCCGCCTCGAAGATGGTACGCACGTGCTCATAGGCGTCTTTACTTCCACCAGGCATGATGCTAGGTCCACGTCGGGCACCTTTGGCTCCACCTGATACGCCTGCACCGAAGAAGTTGATACCCTTGCCTTCCAGGTAAGTGATCCGACGCTCAGTATCTGCGTAGTAGGAGTTGCCTCCATCTATCAGGATGTCACCTTGCTCCAGGTGCGGGAGAAGGGTCTCTATCACCGCATCCACAGGCTTGCCAGCAGGTACTAGCAGCATGATTTTGCGGGGAGTAGCCAGTGCTGCCACAAAAGCCGCAGCATCGGTGGTGCCATCCACACGTACATTGGCGCCTTCCTCTTTGAGTGCTGAGACTTTTTCCGGGTCAGTGTCTAGTCCCATAGATGAAAAACCATGGTCTGCCACGTTCAGAATGAAGTTTCTTCCCATCACTCCCAGGCCTACAAGTCCAAAATCATGTTGATCTGCCATTTTGTATGTTCTTTTATTAATTGCTAAAATTCTTTGCGATTGCGCTAATCAAAGCACGAATTTATGATGGATTTTTCACTGATTTTCCTTTTTTTGCATCAAATCCATAGAAAATTTGCTTAAATCTGCGTTTTGCAATCAAAAATGATAGATTTTTGTGGAATTATCCTGCTGTTCGCCTCATTTTGTTTGGTGAAAGCATACTTGTGAAGCATTTTCCTCGGCGATTAGACGAAAAATCATGATAAAAAATGACAACCAAATTCTGGTCATCTTCGGAGCATCCGGAGACCTTACGGCCAGAAAACTGATTCCTGCCATTCATAACCTGTACAAGAAAAATTATCTACCCGAGAAATATGCCATTGTTGGGGTGGGTCGTACTGCGTACAACGATGAAGAATTTAGAAAAAAGGTAGTTTACGATAACGAGCACCTCAAACAAGAGAACGGTGATTCTAAAGAGGAATTCGCCAGTTTGGTGCATTACCATGCCTTAGATACCTCCAAAGCGGAAGATTATCCAGGGCTCGCCAAGCGTCTGTATTCCATAGACGAGGAGTTTGGCACCAACTGCAACGTGATTTTTTACCTGTCAGTACCGCCAAGTCTCTACGGGGTGATACCCAAGCACCTGGCTAGCGCTGGCCTTAATGAAGAAAAGACTGGCTGGACTCGTCTGATCATTGAAAAGCCATTTGGCTATGATTTGCAGTCTGCTCAGGAGCTCAACAAGGTGTTGCTGGAAGATTACAATGAAGATCAGATTTATCGCATAGATCATTACCTGGGCAAGGAAACGGTGCAAAACCTGCTCGTCCCCCGTTTTTCAAACAGCATCTTTGAACCCCTGTGGAACCGCAACTATATCCACCGTGTAGAAATCACCTCAGCAGAGTCTGTGGGTGTTGAAAAGCGTGGTGGCTACTACGATGGGTCTGGTGCCATGCGCGATATGGTGCAAAACCACCTGCTGCAACTAATCGCCCTAGTGGCCATGGAGCCACCTGTAAAGTCGGATGCCTTTAGCATTCGCAATGAGAAGCTAAAGGTCTTTCAGTCGCTAAGGCCTCTGACACCCGAGGAGATTCGCAAAAATGTGATCCGTGGCCAGTACATGGCTAGTAAAATCAAAGGTGAAGAAGTCATCGGATACCGCGAGGAGGAAGGTGTACCTAAAGACTCACGAACAGAGACTTATGTGGCTCTCAAGTTTTTTATTGACAACTGGCGTTGGGCGGGAGTGCCGTTTTACATCCGATCAGGGAAAAAGCTCCCTACGCGGGTATCCGAAGTGGTGATCCATTTCAAACCCAATCACCACCACATTTTTAGCAACAATCAGGAGATCAACAAGCAAAACATGCTCGTGATCCGCATTCAGCCTGATGAAGGCATCTTGCTCAAGTTTGGTATGAAAGTGCCGGGTGCGGGATTTGAGGTGGAAAATGTAAATATGGATTTTTCTTACTCAGACCTCACGGATGCTTATGTGCCGGATGCCTATGAGCGCCTGCTGCTGGACTGCATGCAGGGAGATGCTACGCTCTACGCTCGGGGAGATAGTGTTTTAGCTGCGTGGGAGTTTATAGATCCTATACTCAAAGCATGGAAAGAGGATCAGAGCATTCCGATCTATGGATACCCTGCCGGTACCTGGGGACCAGAGAACGCAGATGAACTAATAGAGGGTAAAAATATGGCCTGGAGGTACCCTTGTAAAAACCTGGCCGATGATGGAATATTTTGTGAACTATGACCAAAGATCAATTTATAATTTCTAAAGACGCTCAGGCTACTGCCGAAGCATTTGGAGACTACCTGATGGCCGAAGCAGCTAAAAAGGAGCAGTTTCATGTAGCGCTATCTGGTGGCTCTACGCCGAAAATACTTTTTGACTACCTGGCTGAAAACTATGCCGATGCTGCCCAGTGGCAAAAGATGCATTTTTACTGGGGGGATGAGCGTATGGTACCACCTACAGATGGTGATAGCAACTATAAGATGACCAAAGATCGGTTGTTTGACAAGGTGCCTGTACCTGCTGAAAATATCCACAGGATACTTGGCGAGGAGGATCCTGCAGACGAAGCAGTACGCTATGGTAGTTTGCTTACCCAGCAGATGAATGTGGTAAACGGCTTGCCTGTATTTGATATGGTAATATTAGGAATGGGTGGCGATGGCCATACAGCTTCTATTTTTCCTCATGAGATAGAACTGCTACAGTCAAGCAATGTATGTGATGTGGCTACACATCCCGAGTCTGGTCAGATCCGTGTGACGCTAAGTGGACCGGTGATCAATGCAGCCTCTGAAGTGGTGTTTTTGGTGACAGGCTCAGGTAAACAAGAGAAAATAGACGAAATCTATCACCAAAAAGGTGGCTGGGAATCATACCCTGCTAGCTTTATAAAGCCTACCGATGGCAAGCTGCAATGGTACGTGGATGAAGCGGCTGTTGCTGAGGTGTTCAAATAATTTTTAGCGGTGAGGTAGGGAAAATCAGCAGGTGCACGTTTCATAATTGTACTAAACCAAATTCCAATTATGAATGATTCACTAAACGTAATGGTAACTGCTGATTTTTCACTCACCTGCCAACATCCGATAGAGGGGCTCAAGCTTCTAAGGGAAATCCAAAAAAATCAAAAGCCAGTTCCAGCCATGCTATTTGTAAGGGGCACCCATGGTGAAGACGTGATTGACCGGTTCATTTCCAGAGTGGAGCGTATGTTCGGTCAGGCTGGGCCGGAGCTCATCATGCTTCGTTAGTTTTTACTGTTTTTTGCTACACCAATTACCGCGATATTTTCTGGGATAATAAGTTAGAGACGAATTTTATAATTGACATTTTTCTTGTTAATTGCTCATAGGATTTCGGATGATGCGACTAACCAACGCATTTTTTGAGATTTTATCTAACCAACAACCAACCCAGACCAACACCCGCGGTGAGATTATTATTTTTTGTACTTGCCTGTGTAGGGCAATTATGTCTATATGCCCAACCACGCCTCAATGGAAACCTGGATCACTTATCAGTGCCCCATGGGCTTTCTCATGGTACGGTACACTCCATCGTACAGGATCCAGAAGATATTATGTGGTTTGGTACCACAAATGGACTCAATGCTTACAATGGATATGACTTTAAGGTCTTCCGATCAGACGAGCATGATTCCACCTCTATCAGTGGTGATTTTGTTACCAAGCTGGTAGTAAAGTCTCAGGATGAGCTGTGGGTGGCTACACACAGTGGGCTAAACCTTTACAATAAGCTAAACGATGCTTTTGTACATATTCCACAGAGTGCCACCGAACCTGGCTATTTGAGCAATGGTACAATCAAAGATCTGGTGATAGATGGTCAATATTTGTGGGTAGCTACTGCATGGGGGCTCAACAGGATACAAAACTCACCTCCTTATCACACACTTTCCAGGTATTTTTATGATGAAAAACGACCCAACAGCCTCTCGGATAATCATATCAATTGCCTGATGAAAGATGGTGACCTGCTGTGGATAGGGACCAATAAGGGTGTAAATATCCTCAGCCTGCGAACGGGAGAATTTGTTCACCATCATCGCAAAGGACTGCACAAGGATGAGCTGACGGGGCCGCTTGTCACGAATATTTATAAAGACAGTAAAGGCCAGTATTGGATAGCTACAGAAACAGGACTCAACAGGTATGACTGGGCTTCTGATAAGGTTCGGAGGTTTTACTCCAATGCCTATAGCCCGGGTGTACAAGTGGTAAGGCAGGTTTATGAAGATAGCTTTGGAGACCTGTGGGTGGCCACAGACGGAGGTGGGATCTTGCACTACGATCAGGAAGGTGACCGTTTCACGGCCAATAAAAAGAATATATACAGCCCTAAATCACTATCCTCCAATGCTATCTATACGCTCTATGAAGCGAAAGGTAATATTCTATGGATAGGGACTTATGAGCGGGGTGTACACGATTACCATCGCAGAAAAAGTTTGTTTCATACCTATTCACATGACCCGTTTGCCAATAGCCTTAGCTATGGAGGGGTGAAATCAGCCGTGTTGAGTAAGCATAGAAATGGCATATGGATAGGGACCAATGCAGATGGTGTTAACTTTTTTGATTTGGGTACGGGGCAGTTTTCGGTGTACAGGCATGAGCCTAACAATCCCAACAGCATAAGTAGCAATATTGTGAAATCTATTCTGGAGACAGAGAATGGAAATTTATGGATTGGCTGCTATACAGGAGGACTAAACTATTTCCAGCCGGAGGCCGGCCTCAATGTAAACTACCCTGTGATTCCTCCCAATGCAGAGCTGTCGTCTACGCATATTTGGAATCTTTACAGGGATAGCAATGATGAATTGTGGGTAGGTACACTAAGAGGGGGGCTAGTGCAATTTGATCCTAAGGCGAACAGCTATCGCCATTTCATTCATAAACCATTGGATACTAGTACTATAGCGTCGAATCTAATTAGTGTGATTTTTGAGGACAGTCGTGGAAATTTTTGGGTAGGTAATGAAGAGGAGAGTGGAGGACTAAATCTGATGAACAGAGAGGAAGGTACCTTTCAACGCTTTGTTCACAAGTCAGAAGACAGCACTTCTATATCGCACAATTTCGTTCGTGAGATTTACGAAGATTCAAAAGGAAACCTTTGGGTAGGTACTAGTGGAGGCTTGAATAGGCTTGATTACGAGACGTTCACTTTTGAACGGTACCATCACCTGGGACCATATTTTTCAGGCATCATCAATGATGTGCTGGAAGATGACCAGGGATATTTGTGGATATCTACTAATCAGGGAATTTTACGTTTTGACCCCTCCACAGAAAACTATATCTACTTTGACAGCCGAGATGGGTTACAGGGTGACGAGTTTAGTTACAACACAGCACTGAAACTCGAAGACGGCCGCTTGTTTTTTGGTGGTATTGAGGGGTTCAATTTATTTGATCCGGAAAAAATCATTGATACTGAGCCATCACCTACAGTAGTTATTACAGGGTTTCAATTGGACGATCAGGAAATGAGCAGGGTGCCCTTGCTGGATCAGAAAATTCGCCAGGGGACACAGGTGGTGCTGGAACCACACGAGTCAGCATTTTCCATCCAGTTTGCAGCTATCAATTATCACACGCCAGGAAAGATAAACTACGCCTATAGACTAGCTGGTATGGAAGATAACTGGCGCTATGTAGGCAATGAGCGCCGCGCCACTTACACCAATCTCGACCCGGGGTTATACACTTTTTATGTGAAAGCGTCCAATAGCTTTGGAGAGTGGGGAGATAATGTACAAAAGCTAAACATACGAATACTGCCTGCCTGGTATGACAACATCCTCTTTAGGATAGGTGTGGCTATCATGCTACTGGGAGTTTTAGTAGGCATTTACCAGTACCGCACCAAAAGCCTTTCCAGGAAGCGAAGACTCCTTCAGCGCATGGTAGAGGAGCGTACCTCAGAAATTGAAAACCTAAATAAGGAGCTGGCAAACTCCAATGAAATCCTCCAGGGGACGAACCAAAAGCTGATGAATCAACGCAATGAGCTTGAAAAAATCGTGGAGGAGCTGAATGTAACGAGAGATAAACTGATAGTCTCAGAGAAAATGGCTTCAATTGGTGTCTTTACAGCGGGAATTGCCCACGAAATCAACAATCCCATAAACTATATAGCAGGTGCTACCAGGTTGCTTACAGACCTTGTAGACAAGCAGATAGCCAGGGAGGATTCCAAATTTTCGGAGGAGGAGCTAGCGAGTATACTGGAGTTGGAAAACACAATAAAAGTGGGTGTAGAGAAAACTTCAAGTATCATCCAGTCGCTTAGAAACTACGTACACGAAGATGGTGGTACTTTTAAACTCTACAACTGCATATACTGTATAGAGGATGCTCTAAAAATACTACGAAGTGCATATAAGGGTCGAATTGAAATTGTAAAGAACTATCCGGAAAAGTTGATCATCGAATGCATGCCCGGACGCATTAATCAGGTGATTATCAATCTGATAAGCAATGCGATAGATGCCATTCCAGAGGAGGGTACTATCCGAATAGACGCGTATGCAGAAGGGCAGGAAGTAATACTGAAAATTCGTGATACCGGTGTGGGAATTCCTCTAGATCTCATGGCCAAACTCTACGATCCATTTTTTACTACCAAAGATGTAGGCAAAGGCATGGGGCTTGGCTTATACATCGTTTATGGCATTATCTCTAAGCACCACGGAAAGATATCTGTCCATACTGAAGAGGGTAAGGGTACAGAATTTACCATAGAACTCCCCATGAGGCACTCCGATAATGCGATGCCTCAGATGGAGGTAATACGAAAAAATGATGCGGTTACTTGACAGACTTGGGTGTATTTAGCCATAAGTAGCCAAACCCCACCGCAAATGTGCTGTATATTATTGTTGTTATTATAAAAGCAGGTTGGTTTGCCACAGAGGTCGCTTTCACCAAAGACAATCCTCCCACCAGAAAGTGTATAAAATTGGCCATGGTAATAGGGCGGCCATAGATGCCACCAAGTAGTTTGTTTTTATTCATCCAGTTGAGCATGGCCATGCCTAAGTACAGGGCTCCGAGTAGCTGCAGGGCTAACGAAAATACGGGGTGTGAGCTTCCAGACAGATAGGTGGAAATCTCCTGCGGTAAAAAAGAGAGTGATATTCCAGCGAGTGCTAGTAGAATAGCACTGCCAATCATGATCATTTTAGATAGCATAATATAAAATTGATGGACCCAAACTTGTGGTGTCTGAACCGGAATACCAAACACGCATCAGTTTGTTTAAAGATGCCATACATGCTCTCAACCTGTAAATAGGTCGTTTCAACTAATTAAAAGTCGATTTTGAGACTATTACGGTCATTTTTGTTTCACACACCATCAGAACACCACTTTATGAAACGATCAATATTCTGTTTCGCCCTCATCTTGGTGACAACAGTCACGAGCTTTGCCAGCTCTCCTGGCAAAGTGAAAAAATACATCGATAAAGGTTTTTATGACCAGGCCTTGGAGCTTGCTGAAGCTATGGAGGCAGATGGAGATGGAAGTCCAGAGCTTTCGTATTACAAAGGGATAGCATTGCTCAAGCTTTACCGGCAGGAAGAAGCCCTCCAAAGCCTGGAAAGCGCAGGCATCGGAGTAGACCCTGAAGCGCCCTATTATCTTTCACTGGCATACTTGGAGAATCACCAACATGAAAAAGCTGTGGAAGCCCTGGCTAAACTCAAAAAGGATGCCTTAAGAGAAGAAATAATCACAAGGATGAACAACCAGTTATCCTCATTTGATGGCTTTTTTGATAATCAGGAAGAAGTAGTCGTACAAAATCTAGGACCTCAAATCAATGATCTGGGGCATGAGTACAGTGGAATTATGACCAAAGATCAGCAATCTGTGGTTTATACTGTTCGGCACAAGGGAGCGGATGGACTGGCTACTGATGGCATGGCTTATGAAGAAGTCTACCAAACTACCATGGATGATGCAGGTCAGTGGCAGGCGCCTAAGAAATTTAGAACCCATTCGGGAAGACGACATCATGATGCTACGGTTCAGTTATTTGCTGATGATACAAAAATGATCACGTACCGTGATGAAGACCTTTTTATTAGCACTCAAAAGGACGGGAAATGGTCCTCTCCAGTACCAGTGACGGAAGTAAACGCACTAGGTAGTGCGGAAACACATTGTTTTTTCAATGACGCCATGGACACTGTCTTTTTTGCTACCAATTATTTTTCAGATAATGGAGATTTGGACCTGTACATGAGAGCAAAGGGGCCGAATGGTAATTGGATGGATCCTCAAGAGCTCAAAGAACTCAATACGCCTTTTAATGATGACGCTCCCTTTATGGCAGGAGATGGTACCTTGTACTTTAGCTCTAAAGGACACAATAGCATGGGAGGCTATGATGTATTCAAATCACAATACGATAAAGCTTCGGGAAAGTGGAAGCAACCTGTAAACCTTGGCTTCCCGATCAATTCGCCTTCAGACGATACCTATTTCAATGCATTTGGCAAGGTGGCATACATCTCATCAGGGAGAGCCGGAGGCTATGGCAACATGGATATCTACAGGATTTTTCTTTTTAATAAAGTACGTGTAGTAGGGCAGGTAGTAGATGATGAGACGCTTCAAGCGCTAAGTGGGGCTAAACTGACCGTAACAGTAGGAGACGAACAATATTCGGTAGTCACGGACCAGCTTGGGAGGTATGATCTGCTACTACCTATCGAAACAATGTTTGGATTGACTGTAACCTACATGGGAAAGGAGATTTTTAGTCATGAGCAACAGGTGAAAGTGCTATTACGAGATCAAACTGACAATGTGTTTCACTTCAAAGTCAATTTGGAAGGTGATGATGCTGTGATGCCTCCATCTGAAATCCCAGTGGCGATGAAAAATGACTACCAAACAGATCCCGGCTCTATGGGTCCGGAAAATGACATGGAGATGCTGACGATGAAAGTACACCATGAGGATGTAGTGAAAGTGCAAAAGAAGGAATCACCTAAACCATCTGTTTTAGACATACGGCCACCAGTAGTATACTTTGGCTTTGATGATTATCAGTTGAAAGAAGATGCTAAAGATACGCTGATAGCATTTGCTAAAAAATTAAAAGCATTCTCAGGATTCAAGCTTGCAATAGCCGGGCATACTGATCTGGTAGGACAAAAAAGCTACAACCAAAAACTTGCTCTAAAGCGTGCCAAAAAGGTAATGGAATACCTCCAGCAAATGGGCATGACAGCTGATATGGAGACGAGCACCTACGGCGAAGAGCAACCGGCTATTCAAACGGAAGACGAAAAAGCAGCCAATAGGCGAGTAGAGATTAGAATTATGACGGTGGATCAGACAACACGAACAGAAACCGTAGTGACCAACTGACCTGGTAAAACCTAAAAATGTATAGAGAAGTGTGAACAGAGAGAGCCCTTACTCCCCAGGAGTAGGGGTTTCGTTTTTTAGGGAGGATCGTACTAAGTGCACATGTCCAATTCAGGTTAGATTCTCTACATTTTCAATTGCTGATGCGGTGAAATCAGCCATTTCATATTACCTTTTTGAGTTCGTAAATCATCAACCAACTAACCAGTACAACGGTATATGAAGTCTTCAGTAATCATCCTTGGAGGTGGTGTAGCTGGAATGAGTGCTGCTCATGAGCTCGCCGAACGAGGATACAAGGTTACCGTATTCGAAAAGCAACCAGAACTGCCCGGCGGAAAGGCGCGCTCAATTCCAGTAAAGGCCTTCACAAGTCCGAATCATAAGCACTTGCCAGGCGAACATGGCTTTCGGTTTTTTCCCGGGTTTTATAGGCACATCATCGACACCATGGAGCGTATACCCATGACAGACGATGCTGATCACAAGAAAAACACTGCAGATAACCTGGTAGAGGCCCCAAAAATGATGCTGACCCGAGTGGGAAAAGAGCCTATTCAGCTTCCTACCGGATTTCCTGATGGACCTGAAGATATCAGGTTGATCATAGACGCCATATTTAATACAGATACAGGTCTTAAACCGGGCGAGTCCAAAGTGATACTAAGTAAGCTATGGCAGCTGATGACTTCATCACGTGCCCGCCGCTTTGGTGAGTACGAGCATATAGGCTGGTGGGACTTCTGCGAAGCGGACCTATAAGCGAAGATTATCAAAAACTGTTTGTAGATGGACTGACACGCACGCTGGTGGCTGCAAAAGCACGGAAAGCCAACACGTTTACGAATGGCAACATCCTTTTGCAGATGCTTTTTAGCGCAGCGCGTAAGGATGAACCAAATGACCGAATACTGGATGGCCCTACCAATGAAAAGTGGCTTGCTCCCTGGTACAATTACCTGGAAAACATAGGGGTGACTTATGTGAAAGATAGCGAAGTGGTGGAGCTCAAAGTGGAAGGAGATAAAATTTCAGAAGTTGTGGTGGAGCAACAGGGTAATCCTACTTTGCACTCAGCAGATTATTATATCTGTGCCTTACCTGTAGAGCGCGCAGCAGTGCTTGCCAATACTTCAGGGCTGGCCAAACTTGACCCTGTGTTTGATAACTTGTCCATACTAGCGGGGCACGTAGCATGGATGAACGGCATCCAGTTTTTTCTGCATGAAGATGTGCCAATTAACGAAGGGCACATAATCATGTCTGACTCTCCCTGGGCACTCACGGCCATATCTCAAGCCCAATTTTGGCCAGGCTTCAACTGGCCACAATATGGCGATGGATCAGTGAGAGGTGTCATTTCCATTGATGTTTCGGACTGGGATACACCGGGCTGGTTGATCAAAAAACCAGCTAAAGAATGCACTAAATGCGAAGTGATTCAAGAGGTGTGGTATCAGCTTTGCCAGAATGTAAATCATCAGGACGAGCTGCTTAAAGCCGAAAATGTGTTTGGTGTGTACGTGGATGAGGCTTTGGTTTTTGATGAAGGGATATTAAAAGGTGATCAGCTGTGCAATGATATGCGGTTTGCCAAAAAGATCAAACTAGGGTCCAGTAGTGCTGTGGAAAATGAAGAACCTCTTCTAGTAAATGAGCCTGGGTCCTGGGCATTGAGACCTGCTGTCCATACAGACATTCCAAATCTGTTTTTAGCGTCAGATTATGTACAAACTGACACCAACCTGGCTACCATGGAGGCGGCTAATGAAGCGGCTCGTATGGCAGTAAATGCCCTGCTAGAGGTAGCCGGACACACTGATGCCCCCTGTTCACTTTGGAAGCTGGAAGAGCCCAACTGGCTGCTGTACTACAAGTGGATAGATCATAGAAGGTACAAAAGGGGGCTGCCCTGGAAAAAGCCACGGATTCCCTGGTATGCACTTCCCGTCAGTTGGGTTTTGCGATTGCTAGGACACCATAGATACCTATAGCCAACCAAACCAGTTGAACATGATTAAGCGATTTGTCAATTATTTTATACCAGAAGAAAGACAGGAAAATGCTGAAGAGCATCGGCAGTATAAAATCGTAGTTTACTTTGTATTCGTAACCAGCCTGTTTGATCTCAACTATATCAGCCTATCTACCAATATCGGCTTTGATCCTGGCGTCAAAGTCATGGCCATTACCGGATTTTTACACCTTCTACAGCTTCCTACTATCAAGTGGAAAATGCCTCTGATTTGGGTTTCCAACCTTTACATAGCCATTGGGGCCTTTGGTGTATTGGGGTGTGCCTATTACTCCGGAGGGTTTTATTCGCCCGTGATCGTGTGGCTGGTTTCTCAACCCATCGTGGCATTGCTGATGGCTGGCAAACCTTCAGGTATTGTATGGACCAGTCTGAATTCGTTGATATTGATAGTAGCGGCTATCATGACCTCCAATGGGTATGAGTGGCCCATGGAGTATGATCGATCCTACGAGACTTTCTTTATTGCTAATACATTCGTAGGGTTGGTGGTGATCATTTTTGTGGTGGCATTGGTGTTTGAAAATGGGAAAAATACGGCCTTCAAGAAGCTTGCAGAAAAGAACATACTGTTGGCAGAAGAAAAGAAGAAAACTGCACTGTATGCCTTATCTCAAGAAATACACGATGACGTAGGGCAAACATTGTTTTTGGCGAGGTTAAACTTATCTACGTTTGGACTGAAAGATGCCAGCAAGGATAGTGAGAAAGTGAAAAGTTCTATGGAATTGCTTGGGCAAGCTATAGATAAATTGCGCGATATCTCAAGTTCGCTGAATGAAGAAAATATTTCTAATTTCTCCCTCATCAATAGTTTGACCATTGATTTGGAAACTATCCAGAACATTGGAGCTATCAAGACAAAATTGTATGTAGAAGGGGAGGTACAAAAGTTGAATCCGAAGACAGAGTTTGTATTGTATCGCATCTCACAAGAGGTGATCAACAATGTGATTAAGCATGCTCAGGCCACCCAGCTGTGTGTGGATGTGACGTTTGCAGAAGGCATGGTCGAACTGAAATTTAGCGATAATGGCGTAGGCATGGCCTCTGATCATCTGAGCTATGGGGGGCAGGGTATGCGTAACATGCGAGAGCGTGCAGCTTCAATACAGGGTGATTTGCATATACGGTCTGAGCCCGATGCAGGTACCGAAGTACATGTACAGGCACCATTTTTTACTTGATTTTCACAAAGTCGAACTGATAATGTGCACTATCCCCATTAGGTTCTATGCCTAAAATGGACCGTTGGTAGTTTGTTGGAGATTCTATTGTATAAATAACTTTAGATGGGTTACGATAGTCTGTGTTTTCGAATACAATGCGGTCTTTCGCTATGCTTGTAGCCTTAAAAACTTTAGGGCTACTGTCCTTGATTACACTTAATAAGATTAGTTCCTGGTTGACCGTAAACAATCTGGTAACGGCTTTGTAGAGCGTGTCTCCATTGGCTATGTAGAATCCTTCCTGCTCCAATTGGCCATTGGGAAGAGTTCGCCATGTTTCATGCAAAAATCCGTCAAAGGCTGTTGCTTTCCATTGGCCGTTAAGGTTATGCTGCAAGACTCGAGGGGCTTCAATTGAGCTTGGTGTGCAGGAAGGTAAAATGAGCAGGAGTAAACAGATGTTTCGCATGAGATGAAACTAATGAATGCAGCGAAAAGACTCCAGGGCTTTTATGTGGCGATGAGATATTTTGCGGTGAGCGGCAAATAAAAAGGCCCGCTGAGCATTGCTCAGCGGGTGTTTTCTAGCAAAACTCCTTAAACACCTCTACAAGGTGGTTAGCAATCATTTCTGCAGATCTTCCTTCAATGTGGTGACGCTCTACAAAGTGTACCAGTTCACCATCTTTGAACAATGCAATAGATGGGGAAGATGGAGGAAATGGCATAGTAAACTCTCTTGCTTTTGCAGTAGCTTCCTTGTCTACACCAGCAAATACCGTTGCGAGGTGATCAGGCTTTTTGCTGCTTAGATTCAATGCGCTGCTCACTCCTGGGCGGCAGGTGCCTGCTGCACAGCCACATACAGAGTTGATCACAAGTAGGGTAGTACCTTTGTGATCTTTCAGGTGGTTTTCTACGTCCGCTGCTGATTTAAACTCCTCAAATCCTACCTGAGTGAGTTCTGATCGCATGGGGGCTACTAATTCTTCTGGATACATATCTATTTGAAAGTTATTTCAGTAATCGATTTTTTTACATAAAACCTAGCTCAAGCTTGGCTGATTCGGACATCATGTCGGTAGCATACGGAGGGTCAAAGGTCACTTCTACGGTTACGTCATTTACCTCCTTCAGCTCGCGGATGTTCTTTTCTATTTCCCCAGGGATTTCCTCAGCAGAGGGGCATGCTGGAGACGTTAGGGTCATCAGCACGTGTACGTTGTTTACCGGGAATATGTTGATTTCGTAAATCAGTCCCAGTTCGTAAACGTCTACAGGAATCTCAGGATCATATACGTTTTTGATCGCTCTCACTACAGCCTCTTTCAGCTCCAGATCATTCGATGTGTTCTTCTCTTCAGCCATAATTATGCGCTTGTTTCGGTTTTAGAACTCAATGCAAGTGCGTATAGTTTCATTTGCTTGATCATCGCAGCAAATCCATTGGATCTTTGGGTGCCAATGAATCGATTCATTCCTATTTGCTGAGGGAAGGTGATTTCTTCTTTCAGAATATCCTCTGCCTGTTCATCAGAAAGGACTCGAACCAGCAGGCTTACCAGCCCTTTGGTAATTGCCGTATTACTATCGGCGATAAATTTCACCTTTCCGCCTTCATCAGCGGCAGTGAGCCAAACTTTACTTTGACACCCTTTTACGATGTTTTCTTCAGAACGCTGATCTTCAGTCATTTCAGGAAGTTGCTCACCCAGCTCCATGATGTAGTTGATGGTCATTTCCATATCTCCATCGAGCATGGAAAACTCCTCTACAATTTCTTTTTGTTTTTCGGCTATGGTGCTCATTTTCTGAATTTCTTTACAATTTCTGTTAATGCCTCCGCAAAGGTATCTATTTCCTCTACGGTGTTGTAAACAGCAAATGAGGCCCTGACCGTTCCGTCAATATTGAAATGATCCATCAGCGGCTGAGTGCAATGGTGGCCAGTTCGCACTGCAATGCCTTTGGCATCTAGCCACATACCCAAATCGAACGGGTGGACACCATCTACCAAAAAAGAGATCACACTGGCTTTGTTTTCCGCTGTTCCTATGGGTTGAAAACCATCAATACCATAGAGCTTTTCCTTTCCACGTTCCAGTAAGGTCATTTCATGCTGGTGAAGGAAATCATAGCCGATTCCTTCCACAAATTCGATGGCCGCTTTGAATGCAACGACATCTGCTATGTTTGGAGTACCAGCCTCAAATTTGTACGGAATGTCGTTATAGGTGGTGCCATCGAAGCTGACATCACGAATCATCTCTCCACCACCCTGATAGGGGTCCATTGCCTCGAGAACTTCGCGTTTTCCGTAGAGAACGCCTACTCCCGTAGGACCATACATTTTGTGACCCGACAATGCAAGAAAGTCGCAATCGAGCTTTTGCACGTCTAGCGGATGATGAGGTGCTGCCTGAGCTGCATCTATTAGTACTTTGGCACCTACGGCATGTGCTTTGCTGATGATTTCTTCTACAGGATTGACTGTACCCAGCGAGTTACTGATATATACCACAGATACAAACCGTGTTTTTTCGGTAAGCAATGCCTCGAAATCCTCCAGCTTGATTTCACCATTTTCGGCTACAGGAATAACCTTGAGTTTGGCTCCGGTTTGCTGGCATAGCATCTGCCAGGGGACGATATTGGAATGGTGCTCCATTCCTGTGATGATAATTTCGTCTCCCTCGGAGATCAACTTACGACCATAGGCCTGAGCTACCAGATTGATGCCCTCGCTAGTACCCTTGGTGAAGACGATTTCTTCTACTTCACGGGCATTTATAAATCCCTGCGCTGCCTTTCGGGTAGCTTCAAACGCTGTAGTTGCCCGTTCGGCAAGGGTATGAATGCCCCGATGAATGTTGGCATTATCTCTTTGGTAGTAGTGCACCAGGGCATCGATCACAGACTGAGGTGTTTGTGATGTGGCCGCATTGTCAAAGTAAATGAGCGGTTTGCCATTTACTTCCTGATGCAGAATCGGAAATTGCTTTCTGATTTCAGCTACCGAAATGCCTGTGGCTACTTGCATTTATCCGAGTTTGTTCGTGATTATATCTTCGATCTCTTCTTTTACAAGGTCGTTTTTGAGTTCTTGCAAAGTTTCATTAGCAAAAGCGTTGAGCATTAGTGCTTTAGCTCTTTTTTCTTTGATGCCTCTGGCACGCAGGTAAAAGATCGCTTCTTCGTCTAGTTGCCCAGTAGTACATCCATGCGAACACTGCACATCATCTGCCCAGATTTCAAGCTGTGGCTTGGTGTTTACTGTGGCAGTGTCTGAAAGTAATATGTTGTTGTTAGATTGAAAAGCGTTGGTCTTTTGAGCGTCAGGTCGCACGTAGATTTTACCATTGAACACTCCTTTGGCACTTTCGTCCAAAATACCCTTGTAAAGCTCATTGCTAAAGGAATGAGGCATACGATGATCTACAGATGTATTGTTGTCTACATGCGATTTACCACTAAGCTGATAGAGCCCGTTCATGTGGCCTTCGCAGTTTTCATCATCTATGTTGATGTAGATGTTGTTGCGCACCATAGCTCCTTTAAAGGAGAAGGTATTGGTATAAAACCTGCTATCCTTCTCTTGTGATGCATATATGCCCTCTACGGCAAAAGCTTCATTCGTGTAGTTTTGAAGTTTGGTAAACCTTACTTCAGCGTTGGATTTTACGACAGCTTCTACAACTGAAATATTCAGTGTTTTCGCTTCCCCTTTGATGAAAGTTTTTTCATATACTTTCATTCTACTGCCAGACTCTCCCACAATAAGGATACGTGGGTACGCGATAGGAGAGGAGCTAGAAGCGTCTAAGAATTGGTAGATGAACGTATCCTGAGCATCTGAATTTTTCGCATTTTTCAAGAACAACCCCTGATTGAAAAAGCCGAGATTCAATGCAGCAAATGGGTCTTGAGAGATCCCATTGGTTTTTCCCAGGTGCTCGAGTATTTCGGGGTGCTCTGTGGTAGCTTGCTCATCTAACAGCTTGATAGTAAGCTCTTGCGATGAGCTTTTGATTACCGAATACTCTTCAATGAATTGTCCATTGACAAAAACCAAATGATTGGCATCTTCTACCGGATAAAACTCTTGCTGACATGAATCTTTAGACCAGGTCGCAATCACTGCTTCCTGATCGAAATCAAAATTTTTGCTGATCAGCTTCGTAACCGGAGTGTATTTGTAGGCTTCACTTTTCTTGCCCGGTAGGCCCAGTGATTGGAAGCTTTGAACTCCAGCTTTTTTGGCCGCAGCCAATGCGCTACCTTCAGCAAAGTGCTGTTTCACCCAGCTGTCAAACCGAGAAGTGATGCTATTTTCTAAACTTATTACTTCACTCATAGTGTGCTATCAGGGTTGATTTTAAACGGCAGGTGCTTCTTCCTTGATCCAATCGTAGCCTTTTTCTTCCAGCTCTAGTGCCAGGGATTTGTCTCCAGACTTAACGATTTTACCGTTGTATAATACATGTACGAAATCTGGTACGATGTAATCCAAAAGGCGCTGGTAGTGCGTCACCACAATAGACGCTGTTTCAGCTGATTTGAGCTTATTTACACCGTCTGCTACTATTTTGAGAGCATCGATATCCAGACCAGAGTCAGTTTCATCCAGTATGGAAAGCTTAGGCTCCAGCATGGCCATTTGGAAGATTTCGTTACGTTTCTTTTCTCCTCCTGAAAATCCTTCATTTAACGATCTGCTGAGTAGCGCCTGATCTATATCAACGATTTTCATCTTTTCTTTCATTTCTTTTAGAAAAGAAACCGCGTCAAGTGCTTTTAGTCCTCGAGCTTCTCTTACCTGATTTACCGCTGTTTTCAGGAAGTTTGTTGTAGACACTCCAGGAATCTCTACAGGATATTGAAATGCCAAAAAGACACCTTTATGAGCGCGTTCTTCAGGGTCAAGCTCAAGAAGATCTTCGTTTAGATATGATACACTGCCATCTGTGATTTCGTACTCTTCACGACCAGCCAGTACGGATGCTAGTGTACTTTTACCAGAGCCATTTGGCCCCATGATAGCATGCACTTCGCCTGGTTTTACTTCCAGGTTGATTCCTTTTAATATTTCCTTGCCTTCTACAGAGGCATGCAGATTTTCTATCTTAAGCATTAAAATTGATGATTATTATCCTACACTGCCCTCTAGCGTCAGGGCTAACAGTTTCTGAGCTTCTACAGCAAATTCCATCGGAAGTTTGCTCATTACTTCTTTGGCAAAGCCATTTACGATAAGTGCCACAGCGCTTTCTTCGTCTATGCCACGCTGCTGACAGTAGAAGATTTGGTCTTCCCCAATCTTGGAGGTAGTAGCTTCGTGTTCTATTTGAGCGGAGCTATTTTCTACATCTATATAAGGGAAAGTGTGTGCACCACATTTGTCACCCATCAGGAGAGAGTCACACTGGGAGAAATTACGAGCATTTTCGGCTCGCTTCATGATGTGCACCTGGCCACGGTAGCTATTTTGAGACTTGCCAGCTGAGATACCTTTCGAAACGATTCGCGATTTGGTGTTTTTACCAATGTGAATCATCTTGGTGCCTGTATCCGCTTGTTGGTAGTTGTTAGTAACCGCTACTGAGTAAAACTCACCTTGGGAGTTGTCACCTTTAAGTATACATGAAGGGTATTTCCAGGTTACAGCGGAACCTGTTTCTACCTGAGTCCAGCTGATTTTGGAGTTGTCTCCAGCACAGATACCACGTTTGGTCACGAAGTTATAAATGCCTCCTTTGCCGTTTTTATCTCCTGGATACCAGTTTTGCACTGTAGAGTATTTTACTTCCGCATCTTTAGCAGCATAGATTTCTACAACAGCCGCATGAAGTTGATTTTCGTCACGCATTGGGGCTGTACAGCCTTCCAAGTATGACACGTAAGAGCTCTCTTCAGCTACGATAAGCGTACGCTCAAATTGGCCGGTATTGGCTGCATTGATACGGAAATATGTAGACAGCTCCATTGGGCATCTCACCCCTTTAGGGATATAGCAAAATGAGCCATCTGAAAAGACTGCTGAATTGAGGGCGGCAAAATAATTGTCGCTAGCAGGTACCACAGATCCGAGATACTTTTTGATCAACTCGGGATGCTCCTGTACCGCTTCACTAAATGAACAGAAGATAATGCCTAGTTCAGAAAGTGTCTCTTTGAAGGTGGTAGCTACAGACACCGAGTCAATGACGGCATCTACTGCTACCCCTGTAAGGCGCTTTTGCTCCTGAAGGGAAATGCCGAGGCGCTCAAAAGTTTTGAGTAGCTCTGGGTCCACCTCATCCAGACTCTTTGGCTTTTTATCTTGTTTGGGAGCAGAGTAGTATTTGATACCCTGGTAATCCACTGCTGGGTAGGTGACGTTGGGCCAACGAGGTTCGGTCATTTCCGTCCATCGTTTGTAGGCCTTCAGCCTCCATTCCAGCAACCATTCCGGCTCTTCTTTTTTAGCAGAGATAAACCGGATGATGTCTTCATTGATCCCTAAAGGAGCTTCATCAGCTTCAAAGTCTACAGACCAGCCGTGTTCGTACTCCTTTGAGGTAAATTCTTCTAATATTTGATCGTCTTTACTCATAGAGGCTATTCGATTCTCTTTACTACCTTAACCATCGTTTGGACGGTAGGTTTTGCAAAGTAAACACTTATTTGGATTAGATCTAAATAAGAATCCGAATAACCGCCCAATGGTTCATTCTTTTCGTCTGTTTTGTCGGGATTAAAACTTCAAATGCCTGTTGAGGCTTTCTTCAAGAGATATAAATGTCTCTGTTCGTTCTATACCTTCTACCTTTTGGATTTTGTCGTGCAGTACATCCTTGAGGTGTTTGGTGTCTCTGCAATGGATCTTGATGAAGATGTTATAGTTTCCTGTGGTGTAATGCACCTTTACGATTTCCGGGATCGTCTTGAGCTGCTCCACCACACTGTCATATAGGGAGGACTTTTGTAAATAGATCCCCATGAAGCACGTTACATCGTATCCAAGTTTGGAATAATCCATTTGGAGGGTAGTACCTCTAACTACACCCATTTCTTCGAGTTTCTTCATGCGGACGTGAACTGTACCACCAGAAACAAATACCTTTTTAGCGACTTCCGTGTATGGAATTTTCGCATCCTCCATTAATAAATTGAGGATTTTGAGGTCAACGTTGTCAATTTCGTAATTTTTACTCATCTCTCTAATGCTGTTTTCTATATATTCAATATTCTGTATACAATTTTACACACCATCTAAATATTTAGCAAATTTATTAAAATATTTTTAAAGAAATATAGGCTCTGTTATCTTTGAGGTATCAAAACGCGTAAGAGATGCTTGCGCTACACACTGTAGGGTGATGAAACTGGCAGACATGCCCTCCTGTCTCGGGGGTGGAGGTCTTTGGATAAAGCCTGGTGCCGTTTACGATAAATCAATTTTTGGTTTATCGTAAATCATCAGGTCTAACTACTCCGTGGAGGTTCGAATCCTTCCCCTACAGCCATCATTTTTGGGTTAATGTTGTTTATTGAATCTGGTCGTGGTAGGGGTGCCACGACCTTTTTCTTTTTTAGGGGTGCTTTGATCTAATTGTCGTTTGATTGCCGCCTGAGTGCAACCCTTCCTGTTTTATCGTTCCTGAGCTATTCTTTAGCTCAATTATTGTCTCCCTTTTAAAGTGTTTAAGTAAATCATTCAAATTCCGTGTAGGTTCTGCCGCGGGCATTCATGTGGAAGAATCCTTCCCCTACAGCCATCATTTTTGGGTTAATGTTGTTTATTGTCCGCAGGACTCTTGTGAAGAATCTGGTCATGGTAGGGCGCACGGCAAGTGGGTGCCACCACCTTTTTCTTTTTTAGGGGTGCTTTGATCTAACTGTCATTTGATTGTCATCCTTCCTGTTTTATCGTACGTGAGCTAGTCATCAGCTCCAATTATTATCTCCCTTTAATAGTGTTTAAGTAAATCATTCAAATTCCGTGTAGGTTTTGCTGCAGGCATTCCTGCGGAAGAACCCTTCCCTTAAAGCCATCATATTTGGATTAATGTTGTTTGTTATCCGCAGGACTTCTGTAGAGAATCTGGATGTGGTGGGGCGCACGGCTAGTGGTGCACGACTAGTGGTGCACGACTAGTGGCGCACGGCTAGTGGGTGTCATGACCTTTTTCTTTTTAGGGGCTTTCTCTAACTGTGCTTAATTGCCGCCTGAGTGCAACCCTTCCTGTTTTATCGTACGTGAGCTAGTCATCAGCTCCAATTATTTTATTATCTCCCTTTTATAGTGTTTAAGTAAATCATTCATTCTCCGTGTAGGGTCTGCCGCAGGCATTCCTGAGGAAGAACCCTTCCCCTACAGCCATCATTTTTGGGTTAATATTGTTTGTTATCCGAAGGACTCCTGTGGAGAATGAGGATGAGGGAGGGGCGCATGGCTAGTGGTGCACGACTAGTGGGTGCCCACGACCTTTTTCCTTTTTAGGGGGCTTTGCCCTAACTGTCCTTTATCGCCGCTACCCTTCCTGTTTTATCGTTCGTGAGCTAGTCTTTAGCTCCAATTATTATCTCCCTTTTATAGTATTCAAGTGTATCATTCATTCTCCGTGTAGGTTCTGCCGCGGGCATTCATGTGGAAGAATCCTTCCCCTACAGCCATCATTTTTGGGTTAATGTTGTTTGTTGTCCGCAGGACTCCTGTGGAGAGTCTGGGTGTGGTAGGGTGCACGACAAGTGGCGCACGGCTAGTGGCGCACGGCTAGTGGTGAATGGCGATCGGGTATAGCTCAAAAGAATTCAAATGATGTTTGCGTGTTAGTGTTTCGTGTTTTTCATTTTTCGGCAAGAAAAATTTGTTGAAAGGGTTATTTTGAAGAATTTTTGATGGTTGAAATTAAGTTTTCATTAAATGAAATCTAATCTAGAGTCATAAAAACGGCATTAATTATGAAAATTACAATGTAATGAGGGTGAAATAATTTATTGTTGAAAAATACAGATGAATGGCTGTGAAAATTGTAATTGTTTGAAAGTATCCTGTTATCTTTGTCTTAACAAAAACGCAAGAGAGATGCTTTTGCGGTCATACTGTAAGGTGATGAAATTGGCAGACATGCCCTCCTGTCTCGGGGGTGGAGGTCTTTGGATAAAGCCTGGTGCCGTTTACGATAAATCAATACGTTGATTTATCGTAAATCATCGGGTCTAACAGCTCCGTGGAGGTTCGAGTCCTTCCCTTACAGCCATTTTTGGGTTAATGTTGTTTATTTTGAATTTGGTCACAGTAGGGGTGCTGTGACCTTTTTCTTTTTATGGGGGTCAGAATCTGACTCTGCTAATTGCTTCGTGTTGATCCTTTGACTCCCGCTAAAGTTTATTTCTGTTTGCTTTATAGTTTGTGAGCAAGCCTGCTCTCGTTATTCACACTCTCGTCATCGTATTTCAAGTAAATCATACACATTCCGTGTAGGTTCTGCCGCAGGCTTTCCTGTGGAAGAATTCTTCCCTTACAGCCATTTTTGGGTTAATGTTGTTTATTTTGTCCGTAGGATTCGTGTGGAGAATCTGGGTATGGTAGGGT
Organism: Marinoscillum furvescens DSM 4134; assembly: GCF_003386095.1. Classification (GTDB taxonomy): domain Bacteria; phylum Bacteroidota; class Bacteroidia; order Cytophagales; family Cyclobacteriaceae; genus Marinoscillum; species Marinoscillum furvescens. The sequence goes on from NZ_QREG01000013.1 coordinate 40,716, forward strand.
GCACGACCAGTAGCGCAAGGCCTGTGGTGCGTGGTTCATAGTGGCATTTTGTTGTTGCCTGTCGAGTTTTGGTATTTAGTTCTAATTATTTGCATTCATGTATTGGTGGTTTGAGTTTGTTTGTCTGTTCTGAAAATGTATTGTATCGGAGATTATAATTTCAAAATAGGGCTGATTAACGAAATATTCATCTGATTTAGTGAATGGGGTATTAGATGAAATTCAAAATGAGTTCTTTAAAGTAAGGTTGATTGTGAATATCATAAATCGCTAACTCGATTTTGTTCTAATTTGTAAAAATTAATTAAATGTCTTATTAAAATTTTAAAAAATATCAGAGTATGTTAATTTTGTCTCAACAAAACGCACAAAAGATGTTTGTGTAAACACTGTAGGGTGATGAAATTGGCAGACATGCCCTCCTGTCTCGGGGGTGGAGATAAGGGATAAATCCCGGTTTCTTTCACGATAATTTAAGTCATTAGTTTATCGTGAATCATCGGGACTAACCGCTCCGTGGAGGTTCGAATCCTTCCCCTACAGCCATTTTTGGGTTAATGTTGTTTATTTGAATCTGGTCGTGGTAGGGGTGCCACGACCTTTTTCTTTTTATGGGGGCAGTATCTGACTCTGCTAATTGCTTCGGATTGATTCATTGTTTTCCGCTAGAGTACATTCCTGCCTATTATATTGTTTGTGAGCAAGCCTGCTCTCGTTATTCACTCTCTATTCATTGTATTTCCAGTAGATCATTGATTTGCTCCGTGTAGGTTCTGCCGCAGGCATTCCTGAGGAAGAATCCTTCCCCTACAGCCATTTTTGGGTTAATGTTGTTTATTTGTTCGCAGAACTCCTGCGGAGAATCTGGATGTGGTAGGGCGCACGGCCAGTGGGTGCCACGACCTTTTTCTTTTATGGGGGCAGTATCTGACTCTGCTAATTGCTTCGGATTGATTCATTGTTTTCCGCTAGAGTAGATTCCTACCTGTTTTATTGTTTCTGAGCAAGCCAACTCTGGTTATTCACTCTCTTTTATCGTAATTCCAGAAGATCATTAATTTGCTCCGTGTAGGTTCTGTCGCAGGCATTCCTGTGGAAGAATCCTTCCCCTACAGCCATTTTTGGGTTAATGTTGTTTATTTGTTCGCAGAACTCCTTCGGGGAATCTGGATGTGGTAGGGCGCACGGCTAGTGGTGCACGACCAGTGGCGCACGGCAAGTGGCGCACGGCTAGTGGTAGCTGTGACCTTTTTCTTTTTAGGGGGTCAGTATCTGACTCTGCTAATTGCTTCGCATTGATCTTTTGTTTTCTGCTAGAGTGAATTCCTACCTATTTTATTGTTTGTGAGCAAGGCTACTCTGGTTATTCACTCTCTTTTCATCGTATTTCCAGCAGATCATTGATTTGCTCCGAGTAGGTTCTGCCGCAGGCATTCCTGTGGAAGAATCCTTCCCCTACAGCCACTTTTGGGTTAATGTTGTTTATGTGTTCGCAGAACTCCTTCGGGGAATCTGGGTATGGTGCACGGCTAGTGGCGCACGGCCAGTGGGTGCTGTGACCTTTTTCTTTTTACGGGGGTCAATTTCTGATTCTGCTAATTACTTCGGATTTATCCTTTGTTTTCTGCTAGAGTGCTGATCTGCACTTATTTCTTGGTGTGTCAACCAATTCAAATTATTCCTTCT
>NZ_QREG01000013.1:42500-180581 GCF_003386095.1 Marinoscillum furvescens DSM 4134
TTCTGCTAATTACTTCGGATTTATCCTTTGTTTTCTGCTAGAGTGCTGATCTGCACTTATTTCTTGGTGTGTCAACCAATTCAAATTATTCCTTCTTTTTGTCATAATTTAATGAAGTATGGATGCGCTGCGTGGAGGTTTTGCCGCAGGCATTCCTGAGGAAGAATCCTTCCCCTACAGCCATTTTTGGGTTAATGTTGTTTATTTGTTCGCAGAACTCCTGTGGAGAATCTGGTCGTGGTAGGGGTGCCACGACCTTTTTCTTTTTATAGGGGTAAATATCTTGTCTGTGCTTTCCTTTGTTTTCTGCTAGAGTGCTGATCTGCACTTATTTCTTGGTGTGTCAACCAATTCAAATTATTCCTTCTTTTTGTCATATTTTCATGAAGTATTGATACGCTCTTGGAGGTTCTGCCGCAGGCATTCCCGTGGAAGAATCCTTCCCCTACAGCCATTTTTGGGTTAATGTTGTTTATTTGTTCGCAGAACTCCTGCGGAGAATCTGGATGTGGTGGGGCGCACAGCAAGTGGGTGCCACGGACCTTTTTCTTTTTACGGGGGTCAATTTCTGACTCTGCTAATTACTTCGGATTTATCCTTTGTTTTCTGCTAGAGTGCTGATCTGCACTTATTTCTTGGTGTGTCAACCAATTCAAATTATTCCTTCTTTTTGTCATAATTTAATGAAGTATGGATGCGCTGCGTGGAGGTTCTGCCGCAGGCATTCCTGAGGAAGAATCCTTCCCCTACAGCCATTTTTGGGTTAATGTTGTTTATTTGTTCGCAGAACTCCTGTGGAGAATCTGGTCTTGGTAGGGCGCACGGCAAGTGGCGCACGGCCAGTGGGTGCCACGACCTTTTTCTTTTTATGGAGGCAGTATCTGACTCTGCTAATTGCTTCGGATTGATTCATTGTTTTCCGCTAGAGTACATTCCTGCCTGTTATATTGTTTGTGAGCAAGCCTGCTCTCGTTATTCACTCTCTATTCATTGTATTTCCAGTAGATCATTGATTTGCTCCGTGAAGGTTCTGCCGCAGGCATTCCTGTGGAAGAATCCTTCCCCTACAGCCATTTTTGGGTTAATGTTGTTTATTTGTTCGCAGAACTCCTGTGGAGAATCTGGTCTTGGTAGGGCGCACGGCAAGTGGCGCACGGCCAGTGGGTGCCACGACCTTTTTCTTTTTATAGGGGTAAGAATCTTACTCTGTGCTATCCTTCGTTTTCTGCTAGAGTGCTGACCAGTACTTAACTCTTGGTGCGTCAACCAATTCACATAATTCTTTCTTTTTTTGTCATATTTTCATGGAATTTTGATTTGCTCCGTGTAGGTTCTGCCGCAGGCATTCCTGAGGAAGAATCCTTCCCCTACAGCCATCATTTTTGGTTTAATGTTGTTTATTTGTTCGCAGAACTCCTGCTGAGAATCTGATCGTGGTAGGGCGCACGTCAAGTGGCGCACGGCCAGTGGGTGCCATGACCTTTTTCTTTTTATAGGGGTAATATCTTATGTGTGCTATCCTTTGTTTTCAGCTAGAGAGCTGACCAGTACTTAACTCTTGGTGCGTCAACCAATTCACATAATTCTTTCTTTTTTTGTCATATTTTCATGGAATTTTGATTTGCTCCGTGTAGGTTCTGCCGCAGGCATTCCTGAGGAAGAATCCTTCCCCTACAGCCATTTTTGGGTTAATGTTGTTTGTTTGTTCGCAGAACTCTTGCGGAGAATCTGGTCTTGGTAGGGCGCACGGCTAGTGATGCACGACTAGTGGCGCACGGCAAGTGGCGCACGGCAAGTGAGTGCTGAGAACTTTTTCTTTTTTCGGGCTTTATTGAATGCGGAGCAATTAGAGGTATGCTCTGATTTCTCTCACTTGAAAATTCTCGCCAATAATCTTTCTTCCTTAATTGACAAGGTGATTGGTATCTCTTGGCTTTTACTCATTTCATTAAGGGGTGTAGGTGTTGATCTACCAAAAACAATGCATTGAATCGTGTTGATTTTATAAAAATCTCAAAAACTCCCACTTTAAGGCTGCTTTGCTGTTGCACGTACACTATACACCATCTATATTAGTAGGGAAACAATCCTAGAATGATGACCGAACAACCCTGGCTAAAAAGTTATCCGGCAAACGTGCCACAACATGTAGATGCTGATAAATACCAATCGATTCCTGACCTTTTTGCTGAATCCCGAGCAAAGTATGGTGATCGACCAGCTTATGAAAATATGGGCAAAATGATCACATTTGAGGAATTGGGGAAATTATCGGATGATTTTGCTTCCTATCTTCAACATGATCTCAAGCTCAAAAAAGGGGACAAGATCGCTATACAATTGCCAAATGTCTTGCAAAACCCTATTGCAATGTATGGTGCATTGAAAGCAGGGCTTACAGTGGTAAACACTAATCCATTATACACTCCCGCAGAGATGAAGCACCAGTTTGTGGATTCTGAAGCCAAAGCCATTGTTATCCTTAGCAACTTTGCTCATAATCTGGAGGAGATTATAGAGGAGACGGCCATTGAGCATGTTATTATCACTCAATTGGGAGATCTGATAGGAGGGGTCAAAGGAGGATTGGTAAATTTTGTGGTGAAGTATGTGAAAAAGATGGTGCCTGCATTTTCACTACCTCAGGCTGTTTCGTTCAAAGACGCCTTAAATCTGGGGAGTCAGCATACGTTGGTGCCGCCTAAGATAGTAGCAGAGGATCTTGCATTTTTACAATACACAGGAGGAACTACAGGAGTGTCTAAAGGAGCTATGCTCACCCACCGGAACCTTACTGGAAACCTTCAGCAAATTGAGGCATGGCTTGCTCAAAGTGATCTTAAAAATGGAGAGGAAATCTTTATAGCCGCATTGCCATTGTATCATATTTTCGCATTAAATGCGCATGCCCTTTTACCTGCTAAAATTGGTGCAAAGAATATACTAATTACGAATCCAAGAGATATGAAAGGGTTCGTGAAAGAACTCAAAAAACATCCATTTACCTTAATTACTGGGGTAAATACTTTATTTAATGGATTGCTCAATACTCCAGGGTTTGAGGAGATAGACCACAAGAAAGTGAAAGTAGCTTTGGCGGGTGGTATGGCCTTGCAGCGAGCAGTTTTTGATAAATGGGAGCAGATTACCGGCAACAAGATAGCGGAAGCATACGGACTCACCGAAACATCCCCTGCACTTTGCATCAACCCACTCAAAGACGGTAATCGCGTAGGTACAATTGGTTTGCCTATACCGGATACGGATGTGAAATTGCTGGATGATGATGGTAACGAAGTGGCACCAGGAGAAAAAGGAGAGCTTTGTACCAAAGGGCCTCAGGTTTTTGTGGGGTACTGGAACCGCCCTGAAGAAACAGAAAAATGCTTCATCAACGGTTATTTTAAAACAGGTGATATAGCTACCATGGATGAAGACGGTTATGTTCGGATCGTTGACCGCAAAAAAGAAATGATCCTGGTTTCAGGGTTTAATGTATATCCCAACGAAGTAGAAGACGCCATTGCTTGTCACCCTAAAGTGTTGGAAGTGGGAGTAATAGGTGTGCCTGACAGTAAATCTACTGAAGCAGTGAAAGCATATGTAGTTGCAAAGGATGCCAGCCTTACAGAGGATGAGTTGAAAACACACTGTAAGGACCTGCTGACAGGCTACAAATGTCCTAAGTATATCGCTTTTACTGATGAGTTACCTAAATCTAATGTAGGTAAAATATTGCGCAGGATTTTAAAAGAAAAGGATGCGGAAACCAATAGCTATTGACTTATTAAGTCATTCAACTCATGAAATGGAATGATTAAAACAGATGGCCCCATTGCGTATGGGGCTATTTCGTAGCTATTGTAGTAAAAAACCATGCCTGCTTTGGTAAAGCCAAAGTTACTGGTCAGTTGAAATTCATTATTCTCAAACAGGTATCCTTTATCTGCATAGGTTAGACTGTCAGGAATGTCGAATGTTTGTCTGAATTTTTGTTCGGCCAGGTTTTTAAGCTCGTTCTCAGATGATACAAAAAAGTCGGGCTCTTCAATCACTTCACCCTTTTTGCTGATATTTATATATTCCACCATGCTATTTGGATGGGCTCCTCCGGTATAACTGGATGTGGCCACACTCAGAGAAACGAAAGCATCAGTAGAGTAACCCACCAATACATCTATATGAACGTACCATGGAGAGGTGCTTTCTGGAAAGTTAGCTTTGAATTCTTCATGGCTTTGGATAAACCGCCTGGCTAATTCCGTAAGGCTGAGGTCAGGCTCTGTGTCTTGCATCACCAGGTCAGATAGATTTTTTTTAACATTTTGCGTTACCCGCTTGTTTAGCGTTTCATGTAAGGAGATGCCTTTAGTAAATGTGGGGAGGTTGATTATTACCTCGCTACAACTTTGCGACGAGCAGTCATTAGCTCGTTCACTTATTTTTGTCATGCTATACTCAAACCTAATGTCCTCGTTCGGGGCTTCTGGAGAGCTAGTTCTAGACTCTTTTGGGTTATCACATGCACCTACGAATAGAAAGAGAGCGATAAGTAAAAAGTAAGACTCTTTGGTGTATTTGGAGAACTGTGTCATGAATAAAGGCATGTGTCAATTAAATTGCAACAAAAATCATAAACTGAATCATGAATCTAAGACAACTTACGCTTTTTTCTTTATTCGTAATCTGCTCTTGCTCGGTGTTTGCTCAGCAAGATACCACGTATTGGACGTCCGGAGGTTTTGTAGCGCTTACTTTTTCTCAGGTAAACCTGAGCGATAGTTGGTCAGCTGGAGGGTCAGAAAACACGGCCATTAATGGAGCTACGGCTGTGTTTGCTGATTACAAGAAAGCCCGGCATACCTGGGAGAATTCATTGGATATGGGATACGGACTCATCAAGCAGGGTAAAGGCGCTGATTTTGTGAAATCTGACGATAAACTAAACTTTGTTACCAAATACGGCTACCGAATAAAGAGTGAGGAAGGTAGTAATTGGTTTTTTAGTGCGTTATTGGATTTTCGTACTCAGTTTGATGAAGGATATGTGCAGACGGATGACGGAAGAGATAGTCTTATTTCCAATTTTATGGTTCCGGGGTACCTTACTGTCGGTCTCGGTATCGACTATAAGCCTAACAAAAAGATATCCTTTAACTACACGCCAGTGACGGGAAAGTTCACATTTGTAAACAACCAGGCCCTGGCTGATAAGGGCGCCTACGGTGTAGATCCAGGAGAGAAAGTCAGAGCTGAGCTTGGTTCATATTTTCGTGTGAAATACAAAGATGAGGTGATTCAAAATGTGAATCTTGAGTCCAGGTTGGAGCTGTTTAGCAATTACATCGAGGATTTTGGTGTGATAGACGTAAACTGGCAAACGACCATAGTAATGAAAATCAATAAGGTGCTATCGGCCAACTTGTTTACACATCTACTTTACGACAAGGATATCAAAACAGAAACAGACGAAGGAGTAGAGGAGGCCAGAGTGCAGTTTAAAAATGTATTTGGTGCAGGGCTTGCCTATAATTTTGGTGCACAAAAAGATTAGTGCAAATCGCTTTGGCTCAATCTAAGCGCCAAGCTAACTTCGTAAATGAATTTATCAAATAGAGGCCGCCTCCGATTTAGAGTCGGCTTCTTTTTTATACACGAGATATGAAAAATATAGTAGCAATACTGTTGTTGGTAATGGTAAGTAGCGCTTATGCCCAGCATGATGTCACTCATCAGGACCTGTACTGGTTGAAATACCGGGCCCAAATTGGTTTGAAAAACAATTGGACATTAGGTGCGAGTATTGAAGACCGGAGGTACTTTAAGAACAACCGGCAGCATATGTGGCTGTACACGATAGATGCCACCAGAAAGCTAACCAATGGTTGGGCAGTAGGAGTTGGTTTTTTGCGGTGGACCATCAACGTACCGTCTGATCCGGAAGCAGATGTGGAGGTCACCTCAGGAGAGTGGAGGCCTCATGTATTTGCCAAACAGTCGCAGCAGTGGAGTGATAGGCTGACTTTTCAAACAAGAATACTCATTGAGAACCGCATTCGGCAAAAAATGACGCAGGATGCAACAGGAAACCCACAAGTAGCTGATGGCTACTATGCCTACATACGCCCACGATTTAAGTGGCAGTTAGCTTATCGTATTACAAATGCTGAAGCTGCATTGCCTGTTTCTGCATATGTTTCAAATGAAGTCATGGTGCATTTTGGAGACCAACGCCTACCTAATCTTTATGATCAAAATAGAATAGGCGCAGGACTAAGCTTCGAGGTTACTCAAAAGCTGGGTGCTTCTCTGGGGTATATTCACTGGTACCAGCAGCAAGCCGAAAATACCTATGTACAGCGAGATATCTTTAATTTGTATCTCACACAGAAGTTTTAGATTCAGTAGGGGAGATGTCACCTGTACGAATGTGAATGTCCCGCTGAGGAAAGGGGATTTCTATGTTTTCTTCCTTGAACTTGCGGAATGTTTCGAAATAGAGCTCGCTCTTTAGTATGCGGGGTTTGTCCGTATGCGTGGAGGTCCACACTGCGAGGTAAAAGTTGAGTGAGCTATCCCCATAGGCATCAAAAAGAACAGATGGCGGTGGGGACTTAAGTACATGGGGGTTTGCATCTGCAACTTGTAGCAGGATTTTCTTTATTTTGTCAGGATCTTCATTGTAGCTTACGCCTACTGGTATTCTAAAGCGAATATTGCGGTCATTGTGACTCCAGTTGATCACTTTGCTGGATATAAATTCAGAATTCGGTACAATGATGGAAATGTTGTCGTTGGTGAGTATGGTGGTGGCACGAAACGAAATGCTGATCACATCTCCCTGAACATCACCCACGTCTATACGGTCACCAATTTTTATGGGCTTTTCGAATAAGATTATAACTCCACTGATGAAATTGTCGGTGATGTTTTGCAATCCAAAACCAATACCTACTCCTAAGGCACCGGCGACTAGTGTAAGTGCGGTAAGATCTATCCCTGCAGATTGAATGATCACTATGCTGCCTACCAGGAGAATCAAAAATTTGGTAATTGTACCAATGGATGCCCGCACTCCTTTGTCGAGGTTTGCTCTGGTAAGTATTTTTTCTACCAGGATTTTCTTTGCCCTACGCGCTATGAAGGTAAGAATGATGAACGATATCAGCATGTAGATGATAGTGGCCAGGCTGATGTCGTTTACCCCAAGTTTGAAAAGTGATGTGGTGAAAATGTCTAGAAAGGCTTCAAAGCTTTCACTTACCTCCACCCAAAGATCATCCAGTGTTTCATTCATGTGCTTATTGGTTAGGTAGCAGCAGGGAGCTATCACCGTAACTTAGAAACCTATAGTTCGCATTTAGGGCTTCCTGGTATACTTTTCTCCAGTCATCACCGATCAGCGCTGCTACTAAAAGAATAAGTGTGGAGCCCGGTAGGTGAAAATTGGTGATCAACCCTTTACAGAGTTTGAAGGAATAACCTGGATAGATAAATATTTCAGTATGTCCTATCAAAGTTTCTAGTTGGTTTCTCTCCATATAAGATAAGACATTTTGTAAGCTTTCTTGTTTCGAAATTACTGGTACCTTTCTGTAGGGAGTGGATTTCTCTACAAAAAAAGGTGCTTCGGGATTTTCGGAGAGCAGTTGACCATACCAAAACAGGCTTTCCATAGTACGCATGCTCGTAGTGCCTACAGGTATCAGTATATCATTGTTGAGCAGGTTTTCGATGTTAGTCTTACTAAGTACTACCTGTTCGCGGTGCATGGGGTGGTCCGCTACATTGTCTGTTTTGATTGGTTGGAAGGTACCTGCAGATACATGTAATGTGAGGTAGTCAATTGCTATTTTGCGGGCCTTCAGGCTGTTCATTACTTCCTCAGTAAAATGAAGTCCTGCGGTAGGTGCTGCCACAGCTCCTTCATGTTTTGAGTATATGGTCTGGTATCGGGGGATGTCTTTGTCTGTAGCTTCTCTGCCAAGGTAAGGAGGAAGGGGGATTTTTCCGATAGCAGTGAGAACATCGGAGAAAGTGTCGTCACTAGTCCATTCAAATTTCACCTGATCGTCTGCCACCCGAGTGGCTTTCAAAAGGTTATCACCTACCTGCATGGTAAGTGCGTGTTCTTTCCATTTTTTAGCATTGCCGATCATGGCATGCCATGTACAGCTCTCTTTGCCTGACATCACACTTTCGTAAACATTGGTAGGCGCTATAGGGTCAAGTAAGAAAATTTCGATCCTGGCGCCCGTTTCCTTATAGAATATTAGCCTTGCAGGGATTACCTTCGTGTCATTAAAGACTAGAAAACTGCCGCTTGGAAGCTTTTGGGAGATGTCCCTGAAATGGCCATGGGTGATTTGACCATTGTCATAGCAAAGTAACTTCGAGCTCGCTCTGTCTTCTAGCGGATATTTCGCTATTTTTTCGTCTGGTAGTTCGTAGGTATAGTTTCTTAGATCTAAACTTTCTGGCTGCATTTTTCTTTACCCTGTATGTTAAAGCTCGAATATAAAGACTACACGCTTGATTTTAAGTTTGATGCCGGTACTTCGCGTGGGATTTTGCGAAAGCATCATGTAGTATACCTTAAAATCTACCAATCGTCCATGCCTGACATAAAAGGCTATGGTGAAGCAGCTCCGCTGGTAGGGCTTTCTCCCGAGACAGTGGCTGACGTGCTGGAAGCGCTTCCTGACCTGGCAGAAAAACTCGAAAAAGTCACCATTCCTATTGATGAAGATGATGTTTGGGTATTGGTGGATCAGCTCGTGGGTATGGAGCTGCCTAGTCTTCGTTTTGCGCTGGAAACGGCATTTTTAGACCTTATCGGTGGCGGTAAAATGCAGCTTTTTGATAATGACTTTACTACAGGGAGCAAGGATATACCCATTAACGGGTTAATTTGGATGGGGGAGGAGTCGTTTATGAAGACTCAAATTAGCGAAAAGCTCAACAAAGGATTCAAGTGTATAAAATTGAAGGTAGGAGCCATCGATTTTGAGCAAGAGCTTCGCCTGATCGAAATGCTACGAAAGGAGTCTGAATCGCTGATGATACGTGTAGATGCTAATGGAGCATTTCCAGTGAATGAGGTGTTTGCCAGGCTGACTGAGCTGGCTAAGTACGGTGTTCATTCTATAGAGCAGCCGATAATGCCAGGACAGTGGGAGGCCATGCAGCTTATCTGTAAGCGCACACCTGTACCCATAGCATTGGATGAAGAGCTCATTGGTGTGGCTGAGTTTTCTCAGAAGCAAGAGCTGCTTAAAATGTTGCGTCCCCAATACATCATACTAAAACCAACCCTGCTAGGTGGGTTTAAGCAGACCCTGGAGTGGATTAGGCTGGCCAATCAGATGAATATAGGCTGGTGGCTAACCTCAGCACTGGAAAGTAATATAGGCTTGAATGCCGTGAGTCAATTCGCTGGGAATTTTTCCGATATAGGATATCAGGGGCTAGGTACAGGTCAGTTATATTCCAATAATATATCGAGTCCCCTGTGTATCAGCGGAGCTTATTTGGGTATCGACACTAAACAGCAATGGGACCTGCCTTTCTGAATTTTATATCGTTATTTCTAATGCAACTGAAGTGCCCCGCTTGGTCTTGCTGTCCAGCAGGAGTGAGGAGTTGAGTGCTTGGGCTCGTGCTCGCATCATACCAAGTCCTTGGCCATGTGGTACGTTATCTTCCTCAAACCCATTTCCATCATCTTCGATCGAAAGCAGAATACAACTGCCTTTTTTGTACAGCTGCACACATATTGCTGAGGCATTGGCATGCTTCAAGCTGTTATCCAGAGCTTCTTTGCATATTTTATACAGCGAAGTAGCCTGGAAATAAGGTAGATTAAGTTGTTGGCAGTTGGTATTAAATTCAATGCTAACTCCACTCTGACGTGTCAGACTTTCTGCAAGTTCGGTCAGCGTATCTATTATACCGAAATCACTCAATGTCTTAGGTGCAATTCGAGTACTTGCGGTGCGTGCCTGGTCTATGCCATTTCTTAAGGCATCCAAACCTGATTTAAACACCTGGTTGTCTGATGGCATTTGGTTTTTTACAGCTTCAAAAGCATAAAGAGCTGCTGTCAGCTGCTGCTGTACACCCTCTTGCATCGCGTGAGCTACTTCATAGTTGGTTAGGTCTTCTGATTCTAAAGCACCTTTTAATGAAGCCGAGGTTTGCTGAAGATCAGCTGTAATATCTGTGATCACCCCCTCGCAGTACACCACATCATTTTCGCGTACAAAATGAGATGATTCATGAAGCCATTTTTGTTCGTGATTACGTGTGGTGATTTTGTACTGAATGGTATAGGGAGTGAGTGATTGCGCGGCTTTGTTCATTTTATTGGCTATCTCTCTTTGATCCTGTACAGAGGCCAGGTCATGTAGTTTCATTTTACCATAGGGAGCAAAATCTTTTCGTTGATAACCAGTAAGGGTATTTATCTGGTCGCTAATAAACTCGTATCCGCCCCGAGGGGGCTGTCTAAACCTGAAAATCACAGCCGGTAGTCCTGAAACTAAGGCTTGAATCATTTTGTAATTGTACAGGTAGGGCTCTCTTGAGACAGGAGTAATGGATAAGGCTTGCTGGGAAAGCGAAGTAGCTACTAGTTCTGCAAGGACAATTTCTTCTTCCTTGTGGGCGATGAGTGTGATGACATATCGCTTGTTATTGATGATGATGTGCTCTTTTCCAGCGCTATCAAGGTCAATGCCTGGAAAGATCAGGTTGAAATTTTTGCCGGTAAGTTCACCAAATAGCACCTGAGATGGTGGACTTGTGGCAAGTATTTCCCCATCATTGTTGATCAATAAAAGGTTTCCGGAAGTATGCTCGATGTATTGTTTGAACAGTCCAAATTTCCGGTTGGGAATATAAGAATGCATAGGCGGGTTTTTCTTTATAGCACATGGTTGGTCTTGCCTGGTTGATTCGGTTGCTTTGGACTGGTTGTAAGGGTTAAAGTACGCTATTATTTATTAGATTTTCAAGTGGTTAGCTTTGAATCATCCGTATTTGTAGATGAATGTCGTGTGGGGCCACTTCATTTCCTCCAAAATATGGGAACAACATGTAGTAAAGACCTTTAGAACAATTTGCTGACCGCTCTATGCTGATTTTGGTTTGATGGTTGAGCTGAAAATCGTACGTGTTTGAGGTCATTGTAAGGCGAAATGTATTAACCGTGTTTAACGCCACAGTGCCGATAGGCTCGATGATACGGTTGCCATTGGTATAGCAATACGCCATGATTTGAAGCTCATTGTCTACCCACCTCCACCCAAACCGGGCGCTATTTTTATGATGATGAGAATTGCAATCCGAAAACCCTAGAAGCTTGTGTGTGTCCCACTGGTTTTCTTTGGTGAGTGCTTGATACTTGGCCGTTTCATCAAATATCACATCGAAGTAGAGCGTGTTGGATTGGAGCAGTTGGATGGTTTTTTTGCTGTAGTGGTGACCCTTTTTTATAGTAAAAACCTCGAAGGTGGGTTCCCATGCTGGCTCACAACCTACTGCTATTAGGATCAAAGTCAAGTAAAATAGTCGGGACATTGATGGCTGCAATCAATAAGTATGCAGGTTGATGTTTAGGCCATAGGGGTCAGAGTAGTTGTTTTCTATCGATTCAAAATTGGTGGATTTCGTAAACCAGCTAACCAGGATTTTGCGTCCTTGTAGGTCATAGCCTTGAAACATTTCGAAAACACTGGTCAACAAATCAGCTATTTCTCCTGGGATCTTCTTTAAATATAGGAAGCACTTGATGCTTTCTTTGCGGCTTAGATGGTGCCTTACAATTTCTAAAACGGGTGTGAGGTGATGGACGGAAAGATTTGAGGTGTCGCGGATAATGAGTACATCCTGCTCCTGATGGTATTCCACCATTTTGGGGCGATTGGCTCGGGAGTTTTGAGGCTGTACTTTGGCGGTTGGCAGGTTAATTAGGCTAATACTTTCCATCGGTTCTTAAGTTTTATTGTGAGTTTGTCGTATTTATTGCTAGAAAAGATCCTCCGCGGTTTCCAGGGTTGAGATGAAATCTAATGCTCGCCATGAATGTGGGTCTCAGTGAACGCGTACCTACGCCTGCACCCAGACTGATGTTTCGTAGAGGTTTTACATTCGCTAGTATACTTGGAGTGATAGAGAAGTTTTCACCATTTGACACGCCAGTTCGTACATTCAGTTTGAGGGAGGCAATTCCCTTATTCAGCAATGGGTAAGCGAAATATGCTCCAATGAAGTTCATTTCGCTGGTCAAAGGTCTGCCTGCTTCTGCTTGTAACTCTACGGTAGACTGCTGGAAGAATCCACCTACTTCTATTTGTGTTTGGTTAAACTCGTAGCCAACAGCGGTACCTACCTTAGGGCTTACGTGTGTACGCTCTATATAAGTAGTGGCTTGAAAGCCTTGTGCCTGGATGTAAGTACTCGCTATCATCATTAGTGCAAAAAGTGATATAACAGTTTTCATGGGTGGGTGGGAATAGTTAAAAATAAATCTTGATTGTGATGTAAAATTGGACCAATAAGCCTTCTGATATAAGCGTAAAATGCTTAATCGAAAATTTAGGTTTTAAGCGTAAAATCGGCGTATAATCTCCGTAGGGTAGTCTTTTAGGTAAAAGCACCTATTTTTAGAGGCTCACATTAGGCGTTCTGAGTAGGTGATTTACTTAGTGCTTTTACTTAGTTTACCTTTTAGAAGACTCTCGCAGTGATTTTACCTCCTATGGCTGCTTCTCTGGATCGCAGTGCGGCTGTCACACCCAGAGCAAATACGTCTGTAAGGGTTAGTCGGGTTTCTATTTCTGGAGATACAATAAGGAACTGATTGTTGACAATTCCAGATTTTAGGTGTGCGAGTATTTGTATGTCTCCTTGAGTGGCTATTGGTGCCATGATCGATGCTCCATAAAATGGATAGTTGGTTGGGGAGGTTTCTAAGGAGAAATGATTGGAAGATTGTACGAATACCCCTACTCCGAACCCTGAAGAGGACTTGGTAGCTACTTGATAGCCGGACTGCATACCCATCACTGTTTGCTGACCAATGGCGGATATTTCAAGTTTTTGCGCTGTTAGTGGTGACGCTCCTAGGGTGAGCAGCAGTAATAAAGTAAAAAATGTAAGCGTTCGAGACCGAACGGATGTTTGTTTGTTGTACATGAATTTGAGTTGTTGGGAACAACGCAAAACTCTGCTGTACGTGATGCGCATGTAAGTGCGATAAGCCTATTTTCTCAAGATAGGTTTTACCGTTAAAATATTCTCCTTTTACACCTAGGAGATTGGCTTAGGTAAATTACTTAACAGATTGTTTCTACTCAAGTGATGTCGTGTTCCAGTGCGTACACCACTAGTCCTGCTATATTTTTGCAGCCAGTTTTTTCCAGTAAGTTTCGCTTATGAGCATCTACAGTTCGCACGCTTATAAACAGTGCGTCGGCTATTTCTTGATTGGAGTGTTCTTTGACAATGAGTTTGAGGACTTCCTTTTCCCGGTTGGTGAGTGGAGTTTCGAGTGTCAGCCTTTGTGTAGGTTTCTTTTTGCCTGACATGCTGTCCATGATGATCTTGGTCACCTCACCGGAGTAGTAATTTTCACCGTTGAGGATCGTTTCTATCGCTTTGAAAATCTCACTTCGGTTGGAGTTTTTTAGGATATACCCATTGACACCTGCAGACAGCATGTGTTTGATGTGCTGATTTTCACCCATCATGGTGAGGGCCATGATTTTTTGTTCAGGTTTCGCCTGTCTCAGGTTCTGAGTGAAAGTAATCCCATCCATCTCTGGCATGCTGATATCTGTAATTACCAGATCAAAATCCTTTGATTCCAGTATTTCCAGTGCTTGTTTGCCATTTTCAGCTTCTGCAGCCACGTCATATTCTTCGCTATCTTCAAAATACAGTTTTAGCCCATCTCGAATGATCTTGTGATCATCTACCAGCATAATTGTTTTTGCAGCCATAAGTACTCCTTCAAATTTGTCTGTCAAGTTTAAAAAAAAATCTAAAAAATCAGGCCTTTTTTAGATATTCTAGTGGTTTTTCATGTCCAACGTCAAGTAAACCTCTTTCGAATACTAAAGGTTTACTTTTATCAATCTCGCACAGAATATATTAGTTTGCAAAAATATATGCCTTTTGGTTAGAGCTAGCCATTGGTATAAGTTATTCAACTTTTCGTTTGAGAGATCGTAAACCCACAAGTTAGCAGAAATTCTATGGCCAGAAGATCAATTTTTATTGCGCTCACGTTCTTTTTAATCAACAGCCTCGCTGCTCAGCAGTCCTACGATTATTCTACCGGTGAGGTATTGCAGCGACTACAGCGACTCAATACACTTGGTTCGGTACTGTATATCGCAGCACATCCGGATGACGAAAACACCCAGCTGATAGCCTATCTGGCAAATCAAAAACACCTGCGGACTGGATACCTGGCAGCTACGAGGGGAGATGGTGGGCAAAACCTAATAGGTCCAGAGATCAGAGAGGGCCTTGGTGTCATCCGTACTCAAGAACTACTGGAAGCTCGAAAAATAGATGGCGGAGAGCAGTTTTTTAGCCGAGCCAATGATTTTGGGTATTCCAAAAACCCTGACGAGACCTTTAATAAATGGGATAAGGACAAGGTGTTGGCTGATTTTGTGTGGGCTATACGGAAGTTTAAGCCTGACGTGCTCATCACCAGGTTTAGTAGGGTGCCAGGCGTCACACACGGTCATCACACTGCCTCTGCCGTACTGGCAATGGAAGCTTTTGAGCTTAGTGGCGATGCTACGGCCTTCCCTGAACAACTACGGTATGTAGACCCGTGGCAGCCAAAACGCGTTTTCTACAACATTGGTCTTTGGTCATACCGAAGAAGCGGAAAGGTGTTTGACCCTACGGGCTATGTGAAACTGGACGTTGGGAAATACAATCCTGTGCTGGGTATTTCGTGTACGGAGATAGCTGCAAAAAGCCGGAGTATGCACAAAAGCCAGGGCTTTGGTGTGTCAGGCATAAGAGGCTCAGAGTATGAGTATTTTGAACAATGGGCAGGTGACAGTACCACTACCTTGTTTGGTGGGCTGGATATGACCTGGAATAGAGTTCAGGGAGCTGAAGAGGTGGCTTATTTTGTGAATGAAGCAATGGAAAACTATAACCCATTGCAACCTGCAGATATTTTGGGGTCTCTACTCAAAGCTCGTGAAGCACTACTCAAGCTCCCCGATCAATACTGGAAAGAAGTAAAACTACAGGAGTTGCAGGAATTGATGCTGGCGGTGACAGGCACCTATATTAGTATGACCAGTGACAGACAGTCCTATGTGCCTGGTGATAGCCCGGAGACTAATCTGGAGGTGATCAACAGAAGTAATGCACCCATTCGCTTATCATCTGTGCGGTTTTCTATATCAGACGAGCGATTTATTTATAGACTCAATCTGGATGAAAATACCAAAACGCAGTTTAGTTATAACCTGACTTTGCCGAAAAATACCGCTCTGTCCAACCCATATTGGTTAAATAAGCCCGGTACAGACGGTATGTATCGTGTAGACAAGCAGTTGCTCAGAGGGCTTCCTCAAAACCCTCCGGCTATCAGTGCCACGATCACCCTGACTATAGACGGACAGTTTATAGACGTAGAGGTGCCGGTCAATTATCAATATACAGACCCGGTGAAAGGGGAGGTTAACCTTCCATTGGTGGTGAGTCCCCCGGTGATGGTCAATTTGGATGACCAGGCGTTGATATTTGGAAATGGCAGCAGTCAGAAAGTACCTGTAAAAATCATTGCAGGTCAAGAGGGCGTGAAGGGCGATGTACGCCTGGCTGTAGAGGAGGGATGGTCTTACCAACCAGAACGGTTTACGTTTGATCTGGAGCGCGTTCATGAAGAGGTTGTGTTTGAGTTTGAGCTTACGCCTCCAGCAGGTGCATCCGTAGCACAGGTGCGTGCAGAAGCCTTAGTAGATTCTCGCACTTACAGGCAAGGACGTCAGGTGATTGCCTATGATCACATTCCTCAGCAGACACTTTTTCCAGAAGCAGAAACGCGTGCCGTAAAACTTGACCTCAAGCGTGGAGGTCAGAGAATTGGTTATATCATGGGAGCGGGTGATGCTGTACCCAATAGTTTAGAGCAGATTGGTTACGAAGTACAACTGCTGGCCAAAGATGATGTGGTACAAAGCCAGTTGGCCACATTCGATGCAGTCATAGTGGGTATTAGAGCATTCAACACATTGTCATGGCTGAGCTATAAAAACAATGAGTTGTTTGAGTATGCCAAATCTGGTGGAACGGTAATCGTCCAGTATAACACGAGTCATCGCCTGGTTACCGAGCAAGTAGCACCACTAGCACTCAAGCTGTCTAGAGACCGGGTTACTGTGGAGGAAGCACCAGTAGAGTTTTTGGCCCCCAAGCATGACGTGCTCAACTCCCCCAATAAGATTACTGCTGCTGATTTTGACGGATGGGTCCAAGAGCGTGGACTCTATTTTCCATCTGAATGGCACAAAGATTTTACTCCAATACTGGGGATGAGTGATCCCGGTGAGGAGCAGACTAAAGGTAGCCTGCTTGTGGCTAAATATGGAAGGGGCTACTATTGCTACACCGGGATCTCCTTTTTTAGAGAGCTTCCGGCTGGAGTGCCGGGTGCCTATAAGTTGTTGGTTAATATGATTTCACTTGGAAATAAACAAACGCCCTAAAATGAAGCAAGCAAACGAGGGCCGGGAGCTTGACACCCCGCCATATTTCAAAAGTTGGAAGACGATTTATCTACTTGTTATTGGAAATTTAGTGGCCCTCGTGGCTCTGATGTACCTCTTTACTCTCGCTTATTGATGAACACCATTGATTTAATCGTATTGTTTGGTACCCTGGGCTTCATTGTGAGCTATGGCGTATGGAAGACCCGCGGACAAAAAAACCTCGATAGTTACCTCCTGGGAGACCAGACCATGAAATGGGGCACCATCGGACTATCCGTCATGGCTACTCAGGCGAGTGCTATTACCTTCATTTCCACGCCTGGGCAGGGTTATGAAAGCGGGATGGGATTTGTTCAGAATTACTTTGGTCTACCCTTAGCACTCATCATTGTGTCTGCTGTATTTATTCCGATTTTTTATAAGCTAAAGGTCTATACCGCTTATGAATACCTGGAGTCTCGCTTTGACCTCAAAACAAGACTTCTGGGTGCATTCTTGTTTCTAATACAGCGGGGTTTAGCTGCTGGCATCACCATATATGCGCCAGCTATTATACTTTCCAGTATTTTAGAATGGAACCTTACTGCTACCATACTAGTAACTGGTACTCTGGTGATCATCTACACTGTGTCGGGAGGTACCAAGGCGGTGAGCATTACACAAAAGCAGCAAATGGCAGTGATCATGGGGGGGATGTTCGTAGCATTCTTTATGATCATTTCTTACATCACAGATTTTGTGAGTTTCGGTGATGCCGTGGTGATTGCAGGAAAACTCGAAAAGCTCAATGCTGTAGATCTGGATTTGAATTTTGAAAAACGCTATACACTTTGGTCTGGTTTGGCTGGAGGGCTGTTTCTAGCCCTATCTTACTTCGGTACAGACCAGTCTCAGGTGCAGCGATACCTTGGCGGAAAAAACGTCACAGAAAGTCGTATGGGGCTGATGTTCAATGCGGTACTAAAAATCCCCATGCAGTTTTTCATCCTTTTCGTGGGGGTGATGGTTTACGTCTTTTACTTGTTTTACACACCACCCGTGCATTTCAAGGATGCCAGTATTCAGCGGCTGAAAGCCTCAGACCAGTCAGCGGCGTATTTGCAGCTGGAAAATGAATACAATGAACTGATCGAGGAGCGTAAACAAGTGGCCTTGTCGCTTGCAGAGGTAGCAGATGAAGCGCAAGCACAAGCAGCAGAAAAGCTCCGAAGCCTGGATGCGCAATCTGTAGCCAAACGGGAAGAAGTAAAAGCAATGTTGTTGGAAATGGACCCAGCGATCGAGACCAAAGACTCTGATTATGTATTCTTGACGTTTATCTTGACATACTTACCTCATGGGCTCATAGGGCTGCTTATCGCAGTGATTTTTTCCGCTGCTATGTCTTCGACTTCTTCTGAGCTAAGTGCTTTGTCATCCACTACCAGTGTAGATTTTGCTAAGAGGCTCAATAAGTCATATGCCGGTTTGGGAAATGGCAAGCAGGTCTGGCTCTCTAAGTTGATCACATTGTGCTGGGGGATTTTGGCGATTTCTTTTGCGTTGCTAGCCAAAAACTCCGAAAACCTTATCGAAGCAGTCAATATTGTTGGAAGCATATTCTACGGGACTATTCTCGGCATTTTTTTAGTCGCTTTCTTTTTTCGCTTTGTAAAAGGTACTGCTGTATTTGTAGCGGCAATTATCGCCCAGCTTACAGTGATTGTTTTTCATTTTCTCACGGTATGGGAGATGATCACACTCGGATACCTCTGGTACAATGCCATTGGTTGTGCGCTTACGATTCTGCTCAGCATAATATTTCAAAGTTTAGATAGAAGCAAGCCTACGAATAGCTAAAGAGCAAAATATATAAGCATCTGGATACACTTAGCTGGCGTTTTATTGCTGCGTTGCTGGGCACTGTAATTGAGTCTTATATGTCCATTCGAATCTTTGGTGTAGAGTTACATGGAATCCTATTTTGTTGGAAATGGGAGCTTCATGGTTTTTTTATTATTGATGTAGTTTTCTACGAAAGATCTGTTCTTTACATAATATTTGGTTCGCATTCTGAATTTCCACTAAAAATGTAAGTCCAGGAGCTGGAATTAAGCATTTTTTATGAAATGCTCGATAGCTCCCCCTCATTTGCCGGATCAGCACATCCACAGAATCCAGGCATTTTACTTTCATTGCTTTATCATTTTTTTAATTCCTCGGCTTCTAGTGGACGACAGCCGATTAACCAAACCTAAAAGTAACATGAAGAGAAACCTACTGAAAATGATTAGGCCTGTAGTAGCACTGCGCTTGCTATGTGCATGGCTTATGCTAATGAGCTCGGGGCCGGTGTGGTCCTCGACAGTGGATGAGGAACAACTTACGGTAAGTGGTACTGTAAAGGATGAGTCAGGAGAAGCATTACCGGGTGCAACCATCGTTGAAAAAAGCACAATGAACGGTACTGTCACTGATCTGGATGGTCGTTTCAAGCTGTCAGTTGAAGAAGATGCCATATTAATTGTCTCCTTTGTGGGCTATGAAACCATGGAAATCGATGTGTCAGGAAGGAGTGTCATAGAAATCACCTTGAGGCCTGATTTTGAGAGTTTGGATGAAGTAGTGGTAGTTGGCTATGGTACTCAGAAGAAAGAGACGCTCACAGGAAGTGTTTCCTCGGTGCAGGGTGAAGAGTTCGTAAAGAGCCCACAACCAAACCTGAGTGGGGCATTTGCAGGGCGAGTGCCAGGAGTGATCGCCCTAAATCGATCTGGCGAACCAGGAGAAGATAATACCACGCTTCGAATTAGAGGTATAAGTACGCCAGGCAATAATGACCCGCTCGTGGTTATTGATGGGGTTGCCAACAGGCTTGGTGGTCTTAATCGATTGGATCCGAATGATATTGCTTCTATCTCTGTACTGAAGGATGCCTCTGCGGCCATTTATGGTTCACAAGCGGCAAATGGAGTAATCTTGGTAACCACCAAGAGAGGTGAGCAGGGTAAGCCTACATTTAGCTTTTCTCATAATCAGGGCTTTGTTCAGCCTACGGTATTACCCGAAATGGCTGATGCACCTACCTACGCGCGGATTATCAATGAGATCAATTATTACCGGAATCCGGATGGAGGCATGAATCAAATTTACTCTGAAGAGGAAATTGGCTTGTTTCAGAATGGATCAGACCCGAATAATTATCCAAATTCTGATTGGGTAAGCGCTACTATTCGTGACTGGTCTTCTCAAGATCAACAAAGTTTGTCCGTGAGTGGTGGAGGTGAACAGGTTTCCTATTTCGCATCTCTGGGGCGCATCAATCAGGAGAGCATTTACGAAAACGGCATCACCAAATATCAACAGTACAGCTTACGCACCAATCTGGATATGCAGGTAAATGATCAGCTCAACATTGGAGTGGATATCACCGCACGCCAGGAGAATAGGCTGTATCCTACACGAGGAGCCGGGGATATTTTTCGAGCTATCTACCGAACTTATCCTACGATTCCGATCACTTATTCCAATGGACTTCCTTCAGCAGGAGTAGAAGATGCACAAAACCCATTGGTAATGGTGACCGATGCACCAGGCACTGATAGGCACCCGGCTACTGTGCTTAACACTATGCTTAAATTTGATTACACGCTTCCCTTTTTGGAGGAAGTATCGATAAAAGGCTTTTATGCACACGATCGGTCGTTTCGTTCACGAAAGTTGTTTGCCACACCTTATACCGTGTATAGGATCAATAATAGCACTGATCCTGTATCCTATGATCGGGTGGTGGGTGGACCAGGGAGTCGCACACCGGAGCTAACTCAGCGTCAGCAAAATCAGATGCTGCAGACTTTCAACCTAAGCGTCAACTTCGAGAAAGATTTAGGTAAAAGTTACATCAAAGGTTTTGTGGCCTATGAGCAGCAGGAAGACAACTGGAATGAATTTCAGGCGTTTCGCGCTGGGTTTTTGTCAGATCAGATTCCTGAGCTAAGTCAGGGTGGATCAGAGCCCACCCAAAGCACCAACAGTGGGTACAGCACGCGATTTACCAGACGAAACTATTTTGGTCGATTTGCTTATGATTATGATCAAAAATACCTGCTGGAAGTACAAGCCAGATATGATGGTTCTTCCATATTCAAAGAAGGTAATCAATATGGATTTTTTCCTAGTGTGTCTGCCGGATGGAGAATCAGCGAAGAATCGTGGTTTAGTGTAGGGGCGATCAACAACCTAAAACTTAGAGGTAGCTATGGTTTGCTTGGAAATGACCGTGTAGATGCCTTTCAGTACCTAAACTCCTATAATCTACGCCAAATGGATTATGTGTCCAGTAACCTACAGCCCTTACCAATTTTCACGATTCATCAACTGGCCAATCCTGAGATCACCTGGGAAACAGCCAAAAAATTGGATGTTGGATTAGAGCTCACACTGTTTGAAAATATCAAACTAGAGCTGGATTACTTCAATGAGCGTCGTGAAGATTTGCTAACCGCACGTCAAGGCTCTTTGCCACAAGTTACGGGTATTGTAAACGAACGTGGTGTTGCCTCTATGATTCCTCAAGAAAACATTGGTGAGGTCGAAAATAAAGGTTTTGAAGCGATCTTAAACTTTCAGGAAAATTTCGGAGAAGTGCAATTTTTTGCTTCGGCTAATGCCACGTACAGCCAGAATAGAGTTGTATTTCTGGATGATGCAGCAGGTATTCCAGACTATCAGTTGAGAAAGGGTAAAGTACTTGGGTCATACCTCGTGTATGACGCTATTGGTATTTTCAAAAATGCCGAAGATCTGGATAACAACGTCACGCTTCCCGGGCAGCAATTGGGGGATTTAATCTATCGTGATGTAGATGGAGATGGTGAGATTACTGAGCTGGATCGTGTCCGATTAGATAAAAGCAATGTTCCTCAGCTCGTATACGGTGCTAGCTTTGGTGCAGGTTTCAAAGGTTTCGACCTGAGTGTATTACTACAAGGACAGGCCAAAGTAGTGCAGCACGTGATGCCAGAAAGTGGTGAAGTTGGAAACTTTTTTAGCACATGGGCAGACAACAGATGGAGTCCCACCAATCCAGGTGGTACTTATCCCAGAGTGGATGTAAGAACTTCATCCAGCATCAATGGAGGATTGTTTTACAATGATTTTTGGTTGCAAAACACCGCGTTTTTACGAATCAAGAATGTGGAGCTTGGGTACACCCTACCAGAAGGTTTATTGGAGAAAATTGGATTGCAGTCTGCCAGGGTGTACATGAGTGGTTTTAATCTGGCCACCTTCACTGCTGCTACGGATATTGATCCTGAAGGAGATAGCGGTAATGGGCAGTTTTACCCACAACAAAAAATTGTCAATCTGGGTGTTAACATTAAATTCTAAGTAAAGATGAAAAATATTATAGTATTGATATTGGTGGCTGTTGTCATGCTAACATCTTGCGATGACGACTTTCTCGAAGTGGAAAGCCCCAACCTTACAGATCAGGCCGTATGGCAAGATGCTACCTTGGCGGAAGCTTTTGTACTAGGGTTGTATACCAGCATCCGAATTGCCGACAAGGAGCCTGGGCACAATGGAGGAGATACTCCGGGCGGCTTTGGTCGTGGTTTTCACTGGGCGCTGTTTAGTTCGGTAAGCGATGAGACGATTTATAGCAACGATGATGCTACCTATTTGGTACAGCGCGGGCAAATGTCTCCGAGTAATTTTGGATTTATGAGTACCACATGGGGGCGCAGCTACCGTGGCATTCGAGAGGTGAACCTGGCTTTGTCAAAAGTAGATGTTCCTGAATCACCGTTTGAAGAAGATATCAAAAATCGGCTGATCGGTGAATTACATTTTATTCGAGCCTTTCGTTACTTTGATTTATTGAAAGGTTTTGGTCCTGTACCCATTATGGGCGATAGAGTGACATCACTTGAAGATGCTGATTTTTCAGAGTTATTTGATAGAAGACCTATTCAGGAAGTGGTAGACTACATCGTGGCAGAATTGGATCTGGCTATCGCCAACCTACCCGCTGATAATGGGGCACGAGCTACCAGTGGAGCTGCAATGGCACTCAAATCTCGCGTGTTGTTATATGCAGCAAGCCCTTTATATACGGAAACGGATGACCCAGCCAAATGGCAAGCGGCTGCTACAGCCGCCGAAGAGGTAATCAGTTTAGGCAAATACCAGTTGGTTACAGACTTGCGCTCGGACCCGGCAGAGAACTTCCAGCAATATTTCCTAAACCGAACAGCAACCAGTGAGGATATCTTCATGAGGTTTTACGTGGAGGAAAGCTCCTCAGGAGGAAGAGCCATTCCAATCGAGCGTATGAACGGACCGAATGGTTCTGGTGGCTGGGGTGGAAACTGTCCTATGCAGAATTTTGTAGATGATTTTGAGATGGATAATGGTCTGCCAATCACAGACCCTGCTAGTGGCTATGACGATCAGGATCCTTATAGCAATCGAGATCCAAGATTTTATGCAAGTGTGGTATACAATGGAGGTATGATCCGGGACAGGGCTTATGAAAGCTTTACACCTGGAGGTGCTGACAGCCCCGATGGCAACGAGCCCTGGAATACAAGTCCTACCGGATATCTCATGCGCAAGTTTATGCGTGAGGACATCAGCCTGAATTCCTGGAATCAAATGGGCACCACTCCATGGAGATATTTCAGATATGCGGAGATACTGCTCAATTTTGCTGAAGCTCAAAATGAACTAGCTGGACCGAATTCTACTGGTAGTACCGGCTATACTCCATATGCTGCGGTAAATGAGGTGAGAGCTCGTGCTGGAATGCCCGCATTGCCGGCAGGCTTAGACAAAGCAGCGTTTCGAGAGCGTTTGAGAAACGAACGCAGGGTGGAGCTCGCCTTTGAAGAACACCGATATTTTGATGTTCGCAGATGGAAAATCGCCGAAACCGTCGAAAATCAGCCAGCACGGCGTGTGACTATCACCAAGGAGTCTGATGGCTCTCTGACCTATTCTTACGATCAGGAAGCATTGAGCGGCAAGCAGTTTGAGCAGCAACACTATTGGTTCCCAATTCCATTAGAAGAGATTTCGGCCAGTGATGGTATGCTCGATCAAAACCCTTTTTATTAAGGTATTTTTTTAACCTTTATTTCATGCGGAAGGCACCTCTTGCCTTCCGCATGCTTACTTCTATGGTACGGTTTGTTTTTTACTATATAATCAGCGCGCTTTTAATAGGCTGTGGCTCTACGTCTACAGAAGACTACCTGTTTACCCGACTGAGTGCTGAGCAAACGAACGTTTCTTTTGTCAACCAGATAGATGACACCCCGCATCTCAACGGAATTTTATATGAATACCTCTATAACGGAGCGGGTGTAGCAGCAGAAGATTTTAATGCGGATGGATTGCTTGATCTTTATTTTGTTTCGAGCCTTGGTGAAAATCAACTTTACCTCAATCAGGGGAATTTCCAGTTTTTAAACGTTACCAAAAAAAGTGGCACATCAGGAGGCGCCGGACTGGCTACGGGCGTCACAGTTGTGGATATCAATGCTGATGGCCTACCGGATATTTATGTCTGTAAGTCGGGTAAATTCACAGATCCCCGATACCGCAAAAATGAATTGTTTCTGCACATGGGAGTGGATGAGGAAGGGGTTCCGACTTTTAGAGAAGCGGCGGCTGAATTTGGGCTAGACCTGATGAATTATTCCACTCAGGCTACCTTTTTTGATTACGACTTAGATGGTGATTTGGATATGTTTCTGATCAATCATGGTATCAGAGCTTATACAGATGCTGAAGTGTTGCATCTAAAAGAAAAGTACGAGCCATTACAAGCTGAGCAACTCTACGAAAATAGAGCAGGAAGCTTTCATGAGGTGAGCGCTCAGGCAGGTCTCATTCAAAATGGTCTGAGCTATGGCCTAGGGGTTGCTGTAGGGGATTTTAACAATGACAGTTGGCCAGATGTGCTCGTAAGTCATGATTACTCCGAGCGTGATCATCTGTACCTCAATTCCGGTAATAGAACTTTTAAAGAGGTGCTTCGTGAGTCTACAGGGCATACTTCCTTTTACAGTATGGGCAATGACATAGCCGATTTCAACAATGATGGCCTGCTTGATTTTATCACGTTGGATATGGCCGCAGAGACAAACTATGATATCAAAACCTCCATGAGTGGAATGAATCCAAAGCAATTTGAAGCGCTAACGGAAAACGGGTTTCATTTCCAGTACATGTACAATGCATTGCAACTTAATAGAGGCTTGGTAGATGGTGTTCCTATGTTTTCAGATGTGGCTCAAATTGCCGGTGTGGCTAGTAGCGATTGGAGCTGGTCGCCGTTGTTTTTGGATGCCGATAACGATGGAGATAAAGATTTACTCGTCACTAATGGGGTTGTTCGCGACTTTCGAAACAATGATTTTTTAAGGTATAAGGAGGAGCGCTTCAATAGCTTTTTTGCAAGTGTAAAGCAACGTACTACCGAAACGCTACAAAAAGCACGGGAGCTCACTCATGAGCTCGTTAGTCAGATGCCCAGGCGTCCCAGGCCAAATCGCATCTATCAAAATTTAGGAGGCATTCGGTTCAAAGATTCAGAATGGTTGCCTGCCGAACTTACAATATCTAATGGAGCCACTTACGCCGACTTGGATAACGATGGAGACTTGGATTTGATCACAAATGATATGAATTCGATGGCTGGTATTTACCAGAACAATGGGCAAGCTGGTAATTTCATCACTGTAAAACTTCACGGAGACTCCCTCAACCCAGAGGCAATTGGCAGCAGGGTTACGGTGAGGACTGAAAGTGGACTCCATCAAATGACCGAGCTATACCGAGCTCGCGGATTTCAATCGAGTGTGAGCGCACGCCTTCATTTTGGACTAGATACCGCCAAAGCCGTGGAAGTTCGGGTCAGGTGGACTGATGGTACCTATAGTCCCTGGCTGAAAACTGAGGCAAATCAGGAGTTGGTGATTGAAAAGCATGAAATAGCGGAGGTAGAAGCTGAAAGCCCAGTGAGTTGGCTTGTCAATGAAAGTAAACTACTTGATGATCGATTTGAGCATCACGAAAATGAGTTTGATGACTATGAGCGAGAGAGCTTGCTGCCCCATCGGCTCTCCCAAAATGGTCCGGCATTGGCTGTGGCCGATTTGAATGCAGATGGTCTGGATGACATTTTTATAGGTGGGGCTCATGGTCATTCGGGGCGCCTTCTTCTTCAAAATGAGAACGGCGGGTTTGAGTCACTTGCAGAAAATGTACTGGAACAAACAAAAGATTCCGAAGATGTGAGCGCTGTTTTTGCCGACCTGGATGGTGATGCCGACCTTGATCTATACGTGGTAAGTGGAGGCAACGAGTTTGGGCGTGGATCAGATGCGTTGGCAGATAAAATTTACCTCCAACTAAATGGCAATTGGACATTGTGGGAAGGGCACTTATTCGAAAGTGAGAGCGGTGGGGTAGTGAGTCCTTGTGATTATGATGCCGATGGTGATGTCGATTTATTCATTGGCAATTATCAAGTGCCGGGCGCATATCCGGTTTCCCCGGTTTCTTATCTCCTCAAAAACAATAGCCAGGGAGGTGTCCTTGAGTTTGAAGTGGTCAGTCTGGGAGAATTGGGAATGGTAACAGCTGCCAGTTGGGCGGATTTTGATGGTGATGGAGCTTCTGACTTATTAGTGGCAGGGGAGTGGATGTCACCGGTCATCTTCTACAACCGCTCTGGTACACTAACCCAGTTTACAGCTTCTGATTTGGATGCCTACACAGGCTGGTGGACGGCTGTTGCAGTGGGAGACTTTGATCAGGACGGAGATCAGGATTTTGTGCTGGGTAATAATGGACTTAACTATAAATATAAAGCTTCCGCAGAGGCACCTTTTGAGGTGTATTTCAATGACTTTGACAGGAATGGAGCAGGTGATATTGTGCTGGGCTTTCACGAGGAAGGTAAGGTTTATCCTGTGAGAGGACGTGAGTGTACCTCCAATCAGATACCCGTAGTTAAGTCGCGTTTTCAGAATTACGACGCATTTGCCCGTGCTACGCTAATAGATGTATTTGAAGAAGAACGACTAGCCAATAGTCTACATAGGAAGGTTACCACTTTTGCCTCAATGTATTTTGAAAATACTGGCGGCGAGTATTTGGCAAGACCATTGCCAGATATGGCACAGATCAGCAGCATTCGAAGCATCCTGCCTTATGACCTCAATGGAGACGGACGCCAAGA
Organism: Marinoscillum furvescens DSM 4134; assembly: GCF_003386095.1. GTDB lineage: Bacteria > Bacteroidota > Bacteroidia > Cytophagales > Cyclobacteriaceae > Marinoscillum > Marinoscillum furvescens. Next base: position 69,486 of record NZ_QREG01000013.1, read on the forward strand.
CCTGATCGTACATGGCAATAGGTACGAATCTGAAGTAGAAACTCCTCGAAATGATGCTAACTATGGAATGGTACTCCTGAGTGATTCCCGGGGCGCTTTCATGGCGCAGCCTGCTGACCTTACCGGACTGCTGAGTGCAGGCAATGTGCGTCATGGTGCGCTCGTCAGAAGACCACAGGGGCTGAGCCTGTTATATGTACAAAATGATGGGCCTGCTCAACTTTTTAGAATTTATGATCAGACAAGAAATAAAAATGACGAAGCTTTTTAACCTACTGATGCTAACCGGCATACTGGTAGCCAGTTGCTCCCCTGAAGGTGGTGGCGATGATGCCAATGATGATACGCCCAGACCTGCACCGACCGAAATTTTATTGAAGCCGGAGGTGCGCCATCAGGTCGTACACAACTTTGGGGCGTCAGACGCTTGGTCGGTTCAGTTCATCGGTGATCAGTGGCCAGTGGATAAGCGCAAGGCCATAGCAGACTTGCTTTTTTCTACAGAAAATAAATCCGATGGTTCGCCCATTGGAATTGGACTCTCAGCTTGGCGATTCAATATCGGGGCAGGAAGTACTGAGCAGGGCGACGATAGTCAGATAGACGATGAGTGGCGTAGAGCTCCAGGCTTTTTGCAGGCCGATGGTACCTACGACTGGTCAGCTCAGCAGGGTCAGCTCAATTTCCTTAAGGATGCAGCAGAAAGAGGCGTAGCGACCTTTATTGGATTTGTGAACAGCCCGCCTGTTTCATTCACTCGCAATGGCAAAGCCTGGTCTGATGATGGCACCAAAGCCAATATAGCCGCGGAAAACTATGAGGATTTTGCTGTATTTCTGGCTGAGGTGAGCAAAGGCATCAGAGATCAGGCAGGCGTGGACCTGGACTACCTCAGTCCGTTTAACGAACCGCAGTGGGATTGGAAGTGCTGTGGTCAGGAGGGGTCGCCCTGGAATAACTCCGAAATCTACAAAGCTACGGTGGTGATAGATTCTGTGCTGAACGCTCAAGGACTAAATCCACAAATAGAGCTCACTGAGGCAGGAAAGATCGATTATCTGTTTGCACCGTCTGACAAGCCACATCGCGGCGATCAGATCCGTGTATTTTTTGACCCTTCATCAGCGTGGTACGTGGGTGACTTATCTTCAGTGGCTGGGAAAGTAGCCGGACATAGCTACTTCAGCACCTGGGATGCCGAGTGGCTGATTTCGTCTCGTCGCACCTTGTGGGAGCGCATAGGTGTGGTGGATGCAGGGTTGGAGTATTGGATGACCGAGTACTGCCTGCTGGAGGATAATGAAGAAATGAAGGGTAGTGGTAGAGACCTGGGTATGGATGCCGCCATGTATTTGGCAAAGGTCATTCATGCCGATATGGCCATCGCCAACTCCTCTGTTTGGCAGTGGTGGCTCGCCATTAGCCCATACGACTACAAAGATGGTCTGGTATATATCGATCACAATAAATCCGATGGGGCATACTACGAATCCAAAATGCTCTGGACGCTAGGACACTACTCACGATTTATTAGGCCCGGATATCGCCGCATAGCCACGGCCGTAGATGGTACTTCTAAAGATACTGTGACCGGACTCATGGTCTCAGCATACCAGTCGCCAGAGGCGGAGCAGACAGTAGTGGTGCTCACCAATCCTGTAAAGGGCAAACGCGAGGTGGTCCTGCGCGGTATCGGTGATGGGGAGCTAGATATCTATCAGACGAGTGCAGCGGCAACCGATAACCTGACTTTTTTGGGCACATTTTCAACAGGAGATACCCTCACTGTGCCCGGTAGAGCCCTTGTTACCTGCGTGATTCGGTAGCATTTTTTGACTTAACTTGTATAGTGCCTATGTGTGATTTGCTGGAATTATGGATCAAGCGCTCCCTTTGCCTAATCGTAATCTGTGCCTATCAGGTATCTGCCCAGCCTGATCCGAAACTGTTTACCCAGTACAAGTTTCACAGGCTCAATGAGGCAGATGGCCTCACCAATAATGTAGTCACCGATATCGTTCAGGATACGCTTGGAATGATCTGGGTAGGTACCGAAGACGGACTTTTCCGATTTGAAGGGGAGCAATTTCGGAAGTTTGGCCGTATTCGAAATGACGTACGCTCTCTGCCCAATAATATGGTGTACAAAGTAGAGGTAGACGACCAAAACCGGGTCTGGGCCCTTACAGAAAATGGTATAGGCATATACAGCTATGAAACCGATGTAATCGAGCGTTTTTTGCCCGAAAAAATCACTGGCCCCATCACCTCTATGACGCTGGATGCAGACGGAAACCGATACTTCAACCGTTTTTATGGAGGCGTATGGAAGGTATCGCCTGAGGGCAAGCTTTCGGCTTTTACGCTCGTGGATCCTGAAGATGGAAGAGACCTCAGCAAGATGGGGGGCATTCTGGAAGTACTTTATACAGCAGGGGCCATCTGGATGGAAGTTGGAGATCATGGTCTGGCACGTAAAGATCTTGCCAGTGGTGATGTACGGTACTACCATACCTCATACTTTACCGAGGCAGATCAGATTCATATCTATAGTCTCTACCTGGACAGGGATGAGCTTTTGTGGGTGACGACAGATCGTGGGCTATACCGGGAGTATCGCACGGACGATGGGAAGACCGAGCTGCGTTCGGTACTTGGTGCCCTGCCTGCTGACGACCTTATGAGTATCCAGCAAGATACTGATGGTACCCTATGGCTAGGTACCCGACAGCACGGTATGTATGCTTTTGATCCGAATGCAAATGATCCCGAGCAGACGCTTCAGAACTTTGCACCTACCATAGATCACAGTGGTATCAGCCACCGGACGATCAGCAAGATATACCAGGATGTGGAAGGCTACTTGTGGCTGGGTACACACAATGGTGGTATTAACGTCTTTAACCCCGCAGGTGAAAAAGTACGTATTGTGACCAACCAGTATAACAACCCCAGCTCCATAAGCTACCAAAATGTGTGGGGCATAGACGATGCTTCTTCCGGGTATATTTGGGTGGGCACGGACGGCAAAGGCCTCAACCTGCTGGATCAAACAACCGGTCAGATTCGTCAGCATGAGCTATCAGAGGCACTTGATGATAAGGCGATTTTGGCAGTAATGGAGGATAGTCGCTCGCGCTTGTGGATCGGCACCTATGCCAGTGGAGTTTACTGCTATGAGCTACCTGCGGGGCGCCTGCACCATTTCCGCAAGGGCATGGGGAATAATGATTTGATGGTCAATGATATACGCTGCTTTCATGAGACTGATCAGGGAGAGATTTATCTTGGAGCCAACAATGGAGGCTTATATACCTACGATAAAGGCCGTGTACGGCACCTGACCACCACGAGTTATATGGATGTGCGGGCCATCACTTCTTCGCCGGACGGGCGTTTATGGCTGGGGACATTTAACCACGGACTCGTCTCTTTCGAACCCACCACAGGGCGAGTTAAAGAACATTCGTGGACTCACAATCAGGACAATATCCGCAACGTGGTTTTTGATATCTATAATGACGGAACCCGCCTTTGGCTGGCTACTCAGCATCACGGGCTGCTTTCCTATCATATGATGTCAGAGAACTTTGAAGAGTATTACCATTTGGAAGGAATGGCGGATCTCAGCATATCTGGCCTCACTGCTGATAGTCAGCGACGCTTATGGCTGGCTAGCAACCAGGGAGTGGTGGCGTTTGATCCTGACTCCAAACATGTACGTTTAATCCAAAAAGGATTTCAAACAGGACATTTCAACTACGGATCGGCCTATACCTCTTCTCGTGGCTATATTGCTTTTGGTGGCATCAATGGACTCAACCTTTTCTACCCGGAGGAGCTACTAAGCAGGCAGCGGCAACCACACGTTGTTTTCAATGAACTCAGTGTGCTGAATGCCACGCTTACGCCAGTGAACTCGCAGGTGTTTGAGAAGGATAGGAGCATTTTTCTTACGGATCGGCTGGAGCTATCACATACTGACAATATTTTCACATTGTCCGTGGCACAACCAGGTTTTCAGGTGGGCGAACAGTATCAGTTACTCTACCGACTGGATGGCTATGAAAGTCGCTGGCAAAACCTGGATGCCACAGGGAAAATCACGTATAAAAATCTCTCGCCAGGCAAGTATACCTTACAGGTAAAGGACGCCTACGAAGGACAGGTATTACGCGAATTACGTGTGGTGGTAAATCCTCCCTGGTGGCGAACCTGGACTGCTTACACACTGTTTGTGCTGGTGGCTCTGACCATACTCTGGAAAATAGTGAGCTTTAGCAAAGGACGGGTACTGCTTATGCAGAAACTGCGCTTTGAAAAAGAACAACGTGAAAAAGAACAGCTTGCTATGCAGGAAAAGCTCCGCTTCTATACCAACTTCTCTCATGAGCTCAAAACCCCGCTTACCCTAATCACAGGACCAGTGGGCGAACTACTAAAAAATACCTCAGACCCAAAGCAGCGAAACTATCTTTCTATGATTAGAAAGAATACGGTAGTTCTGGAGCGATTCATAAATCGAATTCTCGAATTCCGGAAAATAGAGCTTAATAAAACCAACCTCAATGTTGGACTGCACGACCTCAAAATACTTGCTCAGGAAGAAGCCGAAAGTTTTGCTTATTTGGCCAGTGAGCGAGGTGTAAGGTTTGGGTTCTATTGTGAAAGTGAATTGGAGGTGTGGGTTGATATCGAAAAAATTCAGATCGTCCTAAATAACCTATTGAGCAACGCCTTTAAGTTTACCGGTGAGGGCAAGAGCATAAAGCTTGGAGTGTTTACCGAGGAAAACGAACTCGTAATAGAAGTTAAAGATGAGGGGCGTGGTATCGCAGAAAAGGAACTTTCAGAAATCTTCACGCCATTTTATCAGGCAAGCAACTCGGCCGGGAGCGGGGGCTCCGGTATTGGCCTGGCGCTGTGCAAGAGTTTTGTGGAGCTCCATGGCGGACGTATACAAGTCACCAGCAACCCCAGCCTGGGCACGCAGTTTTTGGTGTATCTGCCACTCGGCAAGGCCCATCTAGAGCAGATGGCCCATGTGCGGTTTGTGGAGGTAGAAGGCGAAAAGGCTGAATCTAGTTTGGTTTCGATCGCAGATCAGCAAGCACATACTGAAGTGACTGACACGGACCAGGTCATACTGATACTGGATGACAACCGGGATATATCGCGCTATGTAGGGTCGCTTTTTGATCAAAACTTTAAAGTGCTTTCAGCTGACAATGGCACGGAGGCTTTAGAACTTGCTGTGCAAAACATCCCGGATATCATCATTTCGGATATGATGATGCCCGGCATGGATGGGCTGGAGTTTTGTCGGTCACTCAAAGACAACATAGCCACCAGTCACATTCCAGTAATCATGCTTACAGCAAAAAGCAGTAGCCAGGCAAAACTGGAAGGGTTTGAGGTGGGAGCAGAGGACTACATTACCAAACCCTTTAATGCAGACCTGCTGGTCGCTCGGGTAAACAACATACTGAAAAACCGTAAGCTATTGGAGCTCAGGTATAGCGCACAAGAGCTGATCGGTACTTCCTCCACAGGACAGGCGCGGGAGGCCGAATTTGTCCTGAAGGTAGAGTCAGTTATATTGGAGCGCCTGAGTGAGTCTGCCTTTAATGTGCCGGATCTCTGTGCAGAACTGGGCATGAGTCAAACGTCACTTTATCGCAAGATCAAGTCAATCACCGGCATGTCCATTCAGCTTTTTATACGAAAGATTCGTATTAAACGCGCCGCACAACTGTTGCTCACCGAAGATAGTACTGTGAGTGAGATTGCTTTTGCGCTGGACTTTTCAGATCTCAAATATTTCAGAAAATGCTTCAAAGAGCAGTATGAGATGACCCCATCGGAATATAAAAATGCTCATCGAGAGTCAATAGAAAACCCTTAACTCCTTTTTTTGAAAGGGTGCAGGCAGCCTGGGCTCAGAAAGGTGATTTTGGCCCGATACACCCCTCCATACACCCTGATAATTACCTCATGATTTTGAATATGAGATGGTTACTTGTGTCATTAATGAATCACAACTTAAATCATCTAACTATGAGAACACTCTGTAAGCTGGGGCGAATTAGTGCCCTGTTTGGTTGCTTGCTGATGGCCATTTTGGCCTCTGCGCAAAATAGCACCTTTAGAAATGGTCCAAGCCTGAGCGACACCAATGGAGACCTGATACATGCACATGGCGTGGGCGTCATCAAAGTGGGCGCCACCTACTACATGATCGGTGAGGATCGGCGCAACATCTACACCTTTAAGGGAGTAAATATGTATTCCTCTCAGGATTTGGTAAACTGGACGTTTGAAAATACGATCATATCGGATCAGACCCACCCTGATCTGGCCGCAAAAACGCGGTTTATCGAGCGTCCGAAGATCATCTACAATGCCTCCACTCAGGAGTATGTGGTGTGGGTACACTGGGAAAGCGGTAACTATGGGGCAGCAGAAGCTGCGGTGTTTAAGTCATCCACCATAACGGGAGACTACACCTTTGTGCGCAACATGCGGCCTAATGGCAAAATGGCCCGAGACTGCAACCTGTTTGTAGATGATGACGGAACAGCCTACTTTATAGCAGCAGGTGACGAAAATGCCACACTTTATCTTCATGAACTCACGTCGGATTATTTGAACGTGACAGGTACGTTTTGGAAGTTTTTTGAGAACCAAAATCGCGAGGCGCCTGTCATTTTCAAAGACGGAAGTACCTACTATATGCTGTCTTCGGGACTTACCGGATGGGCGCCCAATCAGGGTATGTATGCTACGGCTAGCAGTGTGACAGGTCCATGGTCGGCAGTTTCCAATATGGGCAATAGCATCAGTTTTGATACACAGCCTGCCCATATCATACCAGTGTATGGCTCACAGACTACTACCTGGATCTATGTAGGTGACAGGTGGCAAGACCCCAATCTGGTGGTATCCAAAAATATCTTCTTTCCATTGACGGTAAACAATGGTACTGTTCAGCTCAATAATGAGCACGAATGGTCTGTAAATCTCACTACCGGGGTATGGCAGTCAGCAGACACGCGACAGGTGCTTTCCAAGTCTGGTTGGAGCGTGGTGTCAGTAAGTAGTGAAGAGACCACCAATGAGCCCGGGCAGGCTACCAACGTACTGGATGGAAACCTCTCTACATTTTGGCATGCCAACTGGAGCCAGGGATCGAATCACCCACACGAGCTGATCCTTGATCTGGGAGGGACACATACCGTAAATGGCTACAGCTACGTGCCACGCCAGGATGGAAATGTAAGTGGCCTGATGGAAACATTCGAATTGTACCTCAGTACAGACGGTCAGAACTGGGGAGACCCTGTGGCAGGTGGCTGGATTTCTCAGCAGGCAGATATTGGTTTTGCCAGCACACAGGCGGCCTATGCGCGGTTAGTGACCCACTCGGCTTTTGATGACAGCCCGTATGTGACCGTGGCAGAATTTGATCTGTACACAAACGGGGGATGTAGCAACACTGTGGAGCTGGTGAGCACGATCAATGGTGTGGCATCTACTCCACAATCGGGAAGTCAGACGCTCTCGGTCAACCTGGGAGAGACAGTGGCTATAGAAGTGGCTGCTGATTTTGCTTATGGTAGCACCATTTGGAGAGGCCCCAATGGATACCTGGACATCACCGATGAGTTTGACGGGCAGGCACGAGGGCTGTACTTCGATCAGTTTGATGCCAGTGATGCCGGGCGCTATACACTTACCTACCTGGATCCTCAGCAGTGTGCTAGTACCGCTGTGGTGCAGATCAATAGTACAGGTGTCTGTGGTCAGCCATATGTACGTCCCTACTTTCAGGTAGGTGCTCAAGACTGGGATGAAGGTAGCTCACTTACGGCTTTTGCAGGTCAGACGATCAATTTTGGACCACAGCCATCGTCGGGTGGTACCTGGTCCTGGAGTGGATGCGGTACTGGTGGAAGCTTGCGGGAGCAAAGTATCCAGCCTTCTGCTTCCTGTACTGCTACGGCAACTTTTACAAACTCCTGCGGCAGTTCATCGGCTGTTACATACAACATCACCATCGATCAGGGATCTGGGCTTTCCGGTACCTATCGCATCGTCAATCGCAACAGCAACAAAGCCCTCCGACCTGGAGGTACGGCCACACCTGGTTCGGCACTAGCGCAATATACTGTGCAGAATACGGCCAATGAACTTTGGCGTGTGCAGGAAGTAGCTACGGGGGAGTTTACCCTACAGCACATCAGTAGTGGTCTCTTTGCAGATATAGATGGGGGCTCTATACAACCTGGTGCGGCTAATATTCTTTGGAATCAAAAGACTGGAAATAATGCCAACCAGCGCTGGTTGTTGCAGGATCAGGGTAGTGGCTATGTGCACCTGGTCAATGTCAACAGCGGAATGTTTTTAGACATCTCTGGCGGGTCGCAAAACGATGGAGCCCCCAGTATCCAGTGGACCGACAATGGAGGCTACAACCAGGACTGGCAACTGGTCAATGACTCCTCAGTACGTAAAGTGCTCTCTAGTGATGAGGCTAGCGACATCAGTTGCTACCCGAACCCCACCTCTGACTTCCTAATGGTATCGGTACCTGATGGTGTTCGAAGTTTCGAAGTGAGAATTATCGATCAAAGCGGACGCATTCGTGCGTGCCATTCCGCGCTCACTCAAGGCCAATTGGATGTACGTCAGCTACCCAACGGACTATATGTGCTCGACCTGTCTGCCAACGGAATTCAGTACCGCAGCAGGTTTGTGAAACGCTGATTTAAGGAATCGGAATTCAATGTCGTTAATCCTATGCAACGGGGGAATGTGTGAGGCATAGGCAAACGACGCAATACGGTAATTTTTTTAATCAATAAACCATTTAACTATGAATGTGATGAAACCTTTTTTAACGGCCGTACTGGCTGTAGTCATGTGCTTTGGGTGTGTAGAAGACCCGAGCGTGACACCCAATGAGCCTCAGGTAGCCATGTCGGCGGTGCCCTCGGGCCCCGGTGGCCCTGGTATAGCAGGTGTCAACTGGGCCGACCAACGAGACAACTTCGTAGATGGCTGGGTCATACCATCTGGGTTGCTCGCCACAGATAATTACACTACAGTTTCTGCCAAGGCCGATGCTATACTTACTGGATTTCAGACCAATCTGCCAGGCGTAAATACTGTAAGATTACCTGTAAATCCTTCTAGTGTGTTGTCCAGTTGGTGGTCGGCCTACAAAGGGGCAATAGATAAGGCTCTGGCCAAAAATATGAAAGTGGTGTTGTCTTATTGGGAGGGTGCATCTTCTCGAGACGGTCGAATGGATAATGTCACGGAGTTTTGGGACATGTGGGATGCCATAGTCGCCGACTATCAAAACAGTAGTAATGTTTACTTCGAGCCATTCAATGAACCGCACGGATATACCCTTTCTGAGCTCAGTACCATTTATGACGATTGGCTCACAACCTACAGTGCCGTATCTCACAATCGGATAATTCTTGGAGGTACGGGATATTCTGAAAATGTAACAGGTATTGGTGCCGATAGCAGGTTTAGCGGATGCTACTTAGCACTTCATAACTATGCTTTCTGGACCACTCACAGCTCTACGGCGGCATGGGAGCAGGACTGGAACAACCGGATAGGTAGCTATGCAAGCAGGACAGTAGTGACTGAATATGGCGCTGGTATGACCACAGGGAAGGACTATCTGGGGTCAGTAGGTGGTGATAACGAGATCGCCTATATCCAGGGATCTACCAATCTTTTTCGGAATAGCGGTATCTCCAGTATCTACTGGCCAGGCCTTAGAGATGGGGATAGCTATAGCATTCAAACCCGAAGTGGAAGTGGGACTAGTATTACCCTCTCTACCACCAATGCTTCTGGGGCTCAGCGTATAAGATATGGCTGGGGCGAAAATGTAGCGGGTACCAATACACCCTACTACCGCATAGTCAACCGCAACAGCGGACAGGTTTTGGACGTAAATGGCGCTTCTACAGCAAACGGTGCCAACGTACTGCAATGGCCATGGAATGGTGGAGACAATCAGCTTTGGGAAATCGTAGATCTGGGTACCGGCTACTCGCGCATCATCAACAAAAACAGTGGGCTGGATCTGGATGTGAATATGGGGTCTTCGACTAATGGTGCTACAGTGATCCAGTGGCCCTGGAATGGAGGCAATAACCAACAATGGGAGGTCATAGACCTTGGAGGAGGCTACAGCCGTATACGCAATCGCAATAGTGGCAAATCACTTGATGTGAATGGAGGCTCTACCTCAAACGGAGCAGATGTGATCCAATGGACATGGACCGGTGGTTCAAACCAGCAATGGGAATTGATTTTGCATTGATCTGAAAAGCAATGAAGCGATGCTTCAGTTGCTTTTAGATGATTCCTGATAAAATAAAAAAGCCATCTCTCCCGACTCGGCTAAGGGTCTGGAGAGATGGCTTTAATTCTTTAAACGAGATTGTTTACTTCAAGGATTTGATCAGGTCTTTATTGCGCTTCACATAGCCAAAGTCACCCTGAGGGTTGTTTTCAGCTAGCTCTAAAGAGTTTTTAGCGGTAGCAATGGCCTCTTTCTTCTGATCCAAAGCGGCAAGTATTTTGGCTTTGGTATGTACATGCCAAAACTGCTTGCTGTTATTGCCTTGAGCCAGATACAGGTTCATCCATTCCAGGGCCTGCTCCAGGTCTTTGTTTTGACTTAGGTAAAAGTTGGCAGCCTGCACGTATACAGTAGGGTTTACCTGTGTTGCCTTTTCGATTTGGGCCATTACTTCATCTACAAAGGATACTTCAATCGGCACCTTTACTGATACATCACTCCAGGTGAGTTGTATGTTGGCGCTAGTGTTATCCTCACTGATGTCGCTGATGTTAAATGTCAGTGTTTCCACTGCAGGGCTCACTTTTTCAGGCTTTACAGAGGTGCTCAGCACTTCTTTAGACTTGTCATAGCCATTTACATTTCCACCGAGGCTAAGGTCGCTGTACAGCATAAAATCCCATGAATCTTTGCCTGGCTTAGTAAAGATGAGGTAAGTACCAGCCTCCACTTTGGTGCCAGCTATCGTAGCATCAGTACTGAGTGTAAGTTTAGACCCTGAGTTTGCCCCTGTTCTCCATACCTGGCCAAATGGCACCAAAAAATCACTGCCTTCTCCGAAAATAGCACGTCCTTTCATTTTAGGTCGGAAATAGTCTACAGTCACGTCTGTAAGGCCTACTTTGCTAGTCACCGATCCTGCAGGGCTGGGCTGCGGCATGTCGATTTGCGCATAGGCCGTGCCAAAGGCACAAAGAATGCATAATAAGGTTAGTTTTGCGATTTTGTTCATAATGAGATGTTTTGTTAGAATATTAAATGATTGACCTCTCTACTTACGAAAAACTTCCGAAATCGTTTTACCAACGTGAAGATGTGGTCGCAATCGCTCGTGAGCTTTTGGGTAAGTATGTTTTCACAAACATAAATGGATTTCTGACAGGGGGCAAGATCGTGGAAACAGAAGCTTATTGTGGACGCAATGATCGGGCGTGTCATGCGTTTGAGAAACGAACTCCGCGTACAGAGGTAATGTATCAGGCGGGAGGAATAGCGTACGTGTACTTGTGTTACGGTATTCATCACCTGTTCAATATTGTCACGAATGATGAGGGCCTGGCTGACGCTGTGCTGATCAGAGCATTGGAGCCTGTGGTAGGAGTGGATGAGATGTTTAAGCGTCGTGGACCGAAAGTGTCGGCGAAAAAACTCACAGCCGGTCCTGGTACACTTAGTCAGGCATTGGCTATACATACAGGTTTATCCGGCACGGCTCTTGATGGGGATTCGCTGTGGGTGGCCAGAGCAGCTGAGCCAGAGCGCTTCTCAGTAGTAGCCACTACGCGTGTGGGAGTAGACTATGCTGGAGCCGATGCTCTCTTGCCCTGGAGGTTTCTGATAGCAGATCACCCATACGTAAGTGTGAAGCCCAAAAAAGAACAAGAATGATGGAACTGAAAATTGAGCATAAAAAAAGGGCCACTGAAGGTAACAATCAGTGGCCCAACTAAAATTCATAAACCTGTTTGTAGTAATAAGCTTGCTTGCATCAAAAATACCTGATTAATTTTTAAAATAAAAATACTTACAATATATCCTTGAATAATTATATAATGAAGCGAATCCTTTCAGTATGGTTAATGACAGTAGTGGTGTGGTCTGGATATGGTCAGCTTACTTTTTATGGTTCTCCTGAGCCACAGGATTCATTGAATTCTCCAAGCAGTGAAAATTACCTGAGTTTAGATTGGCAAAATCAACGGCTGTTCTTCACCAGAGTAAAGCATGCTGAAAATGTAGCTGCTGCACAGGATGAAGGTGATGTATGGTTAAGTAGTTTTACTACAGAGTGGTCGGAGGAAGAGCCACTTGCTTTCAATACCCGGGATTTCAGCGCACCAGCTGGGCTTATGCCCGGGCAGGATTTGTTTCTCTACCATCAAGTACGTTATGATAAAGGGCTGTATTATGGGAGTGTTCGTGCCGTGCCAAATGATTTAAAAGGTGAAAGCTTTGAGCTGGAAATTCCTTATTTGGTAAACAGATCACCACTACAGACGGGAAACCTATCAGCAGATGGTCGATTCCTCATGCTCAGCATGGAAAACCAACAAGGCTATGGAGTGGATGATTTGTTTGTGTGTGAGCTGCAAAGTGATGGGACCTGGTCGGGGCCCAAAAACCTGGGTCGTGTAATCAATACCGCATTTCAGGAGATCAGTCCGTTCTTGGCGGCGGATAACAAAACGTTGATTTTTGCCAGCAATGGTCATGGAGGGGAAGGTAGCTTTGATTTGTTTCAGTCTACACGACTGGACGATACGTGGCAGCAGTGGTCTGAGCCTGTAAACCTCGGAACCACTGTGAATTCCGAGGGAGCTGAAACCAGTCTGGTATTCGGTCCAGATGATGAGTGGGCCTATTTTGTATCTACTCAAAACAGCAATGGCTATGGTGATATCAAACGCATAAGAATCAAAGCGGAACTGGAAAAAGTAGCTAGTCAGGAGCAGGTGCAACTGGCGATAACCTCCGAGGAAGAGGCAGCACTTGTTTTTAAGATTACTGATAAAAAGACGGCGCAGAGTCTCCAGGGCCAGGCAGTGATCGTTGGTGCTCAGCATCAGTTATTTGATGCAGATGCAAATGGCCTGGTAGAAGTTCAGGCAGGAGAAGGGCCTCTGGTGGTAGAGTTTAAGTCTCCAGGGTATTTTTCCAAAACCATTCACGTAAATAGTGAAATGTGGGATATGACAGCTCCTGTTGAGGTACAGCTGGAGCCTTTAGAAACGGGTGCCACTATTACGCTGGATCACGTATTGTTTTACAGAGGTACTGCCAATTTTGTAGAAGGCTCAGAAGAGCAACTGGATCTCGTGGTGGAGATGCTTACCGATAACCCTGATGTAACCATTTTCCTGAAAGGTCACACAGATAATGTGGGCAATGCCACACTGAACGTGCATCTCTCGCAGGAACGCGTCTATGCTGTGCAGGAGTATTTGATTCGAAATGGAATCAGTAAAGACCGCATAGATGGTAAAGGATACGGCGGAGCTCAGCCGATAGCTAGCAATGCCGATGAGGCCACCCGTAAGCTCAACCGAAGGGTGGAGTTTGAGGTCAGAAGAGATGACTAGGTTTTGACAGAATAAAAAGAGGCTGCTTCCCTGGAATCTTTAGTTCATGTCAAGGAAGCAGCCTTACTTTTAAGTGCTTTATAGACTATACTGAAGACCTATAGTGAGGCTTTCCTGAGCTTTCATTTGTAAGCCATTTAGGTTTTGGTAAATGGGTATTGCTGCCTCTATTCCGATGCGCACATTTTTGAGCATACCATTTGGTAAGTACATATTCACACCGCCACCGAGCGTGGCCAGTGTACCCCCAAAGTTTTCACTTTGTACCGTCGGTACCATCATGGGGTTCATGTAGGCATCATCGCCACCTGATATTTCACCTGCCTGTATGCCTTTAAGTTTGAGGGAGGCACTGAAGCATTCGCTCAGTTTGTATGCAGTCCATAGCGTGGTACTCACTCTGTTCCCAAAGGCATACCCTCGATCGTTTTTTCCAGTTCTTAGTATTCCAGAAGCCTGTACACCCATTGATGTTTTAGGCGTTTGATAGAGGTAAGTGACTCCAGGAAGGATATCCCAGGTACCACTACCTATTTGCATAGGGTAGGGTAGCTGCGCCTCATCTGGGTCAGAGGCAGGTGTCACATCTGTTTCTTCTATAGAACCCGTAGGAATGCTTACAGAAAGGTTGAGGTGCACTCGTTGAGCCTTTTTGTCCAGCACTTTATAGAGTCCTCCAATTTTCAGGTCACTTATGCCACCTGAAGCAGTTTCAAACTCCATATCCATTCGCGTTACATGGTTCATGCTGCGCTGTTGTACACCACTCATGACCATCAGCGTTAGCTCATCTGTGGCGGCATACATCATGCCTAGCATATGCATGTGCATGTGCATATCTAAGGGGCTTACCATATAGTCGGCATGCACTTCTTCGGTGGTGCGATCCTCGGTGCCCGACCGCATACCGTCCATATACATGTACATATATCGATAAGAAACCATCCATTCGCCCTGATTGTGGGTGTGATCACCCATTACAGAGATTGGTCCATGTCCATCAGGCCTGCCTGCAGACCATAATTCCTGTGCTGCTAGAGAAAGGCTCATGCCCATCGCAGCAATTGCAATAAGTAATTTCATTTAGAATTAAATCGTAGAGTGCTTGTGGTGATTACCTACAAGACACCAGGTTTGTCAAAATGTGATAAAGTGAGTTGAATGTCAGCACAGACCTGTAATTTCCGTGTAGATCCAGGCTGATATCTTTCATTAGGTAGGTTTTGGTGTTAGACAAACCTGGGAGGCTGAAACCAATCAACCTCAATCATAAACGTATAGGAATTGCTCCAGGGGAGTTCTTGTGAAGGAGTGCCTGAAGGGAATTGTAGATTCACTTCGCGAAGCTCAAAAAAAAGTGGAGGAGCATCTTCGTTGAATTGGAAAGTCACATCATCATTGGATGCTTCATGCTGAAATTCGAAATCGCAGGTTTGGCCACATACGGTAATACTTCTGCCGGCGATGGTCAGGTACTGCTCAGTATCCGTACAAAATACATCACGATATATCTGCTGTATGCTCAAAGAAAATGAGCATAACAGGGTGGCAATGGCTAGTATCGTTTGCAGCACTATTCGCACGGCGCGAATATATTTTGGAATGCTCAAATAGACTTATAATTTTTCACATTCTTCTTCGTCGGTTTCAAATTCTATAGTGGCATGATCGATGTGCTCTTTGCTCAGGAGCTTCTTTACTTTGAGTTTCAGTGCTGCCAATTTATCCAGGGAAGTGTTTTTTACGACGAGGTGAATGGAGAGGATGTGGTATTGCCCGTCCAGTGACCAAATGTGACAGTCGTGAGTGTCGATTACTTCAGGCAGGCTTTTGAGCATAGATGTAATTCGTAGCGGGCTAATTTCTTCTGGGGTGCCCTGGAGGATTATTTTGGCTGCTTTCTTTAAGTTTTTAGCTACATTGAACAGGATATAAATGGCAATACCAACTGCCAACAAGGGGTCCAGAATAGGAACGTTCTGAAAATGCATGACAATGGCTGCAATAAGTGTGGCTGTCCAACCAAGTACGTCTTCAAGCAAGTGAAGATATACCGCTTGTTCATTGAGTGATTGCCCACCGTGTAGGCGCCACGCGGCTAGCCCATTCGCAATGATTCCTCCTATTGCCAGCCAGATCATTCCTTCAGCGTCCGGTTGGGTGGGGTTAAAAAGCCTTGGTACGGCCTCAATAGCGATAAATATAGAACCCACGATGAGAACAACTGAATTGACTACAGCCCCAAGAATGGAAAACCGGCGGTAGCCGTAGCTAAAATTGATGTCACGGCCTTTTTGAGACACTTTTTGAAAGTACCACGAAACACCTAGACTTAGACTATCTCCAAAATCGTGTAATGCATCAGATAAAATGGCTACACTATTGGTATACAGTCCTCCTACAAGTTCTACAATTGAGAATAGCAAATTGATGAAAAATGCCACTCTGATTTTGGAGGTACTGTGCTGATGCGTATGATGATGCCCCATATCAGGTGTTAAACTCGAATTTTTGGAAAGTTGTTGGTCGAGTCTCTTAAACTTCGCGCTCCAGCGCCAGGAAATGCGTCGTTTCTCCAGCACTTGTTAGCGGTACCACATGAAGTTCACACCGATATTCTTCACCATTCTTTCGCTCGTTGAGTACAGTGGCAGTGAAAGTTTTGCGCGCTGTGAGGTGTTGGCGAATGATTTGCGTATCTCCAGGATCTGTATTTGGGTTTTGCAGCATATCTGGCTTGCGATGTAACACTTCTTCTGGGCCATACCCCGTCATACTGGCGAACCCGTCGCTCACCCATTCTATGAGCTCTTCCTGGTTGGTGAGCACCAGCGCTTCATATACATGACTGGATAGCAGGTCGGCCAGCGCTTTGGCACTTTGATCCCATGAATGATGGGCTTGAAGTGACGTTAGTTTTTTTAAATCTTTCTCCACAGTGGTGGTAAGGAAATGGTGTCCCCGCTGCATAGACACTACGTCCCAACTCAATAAAGGTAAGGTGAGCGCAGTTCTTAATCTTCTGTTATAGTCTAGCATGGCTAATTGGTTTTCAGTCCTAATTTCTTCAGCTTTTGATCAAACAGACGTTGAGAGCGCAATTGCTTTTGTTCTAAGAGGCATCTGGCACACAGACATTCGTCAAAGCTTTCTTTGAGGTGCATTCGCTCTTCTTCGGTAAGGGGTACTGTCCAACACTGGCAAAGATGAATAGACCCTACCTTGCATTCGAATAACGCTTTGCAGCACGGACATGTTTTAAGTTCGTGTTTCATTGGGTTAATCTTTTGGTGTTAAAGGCAGCCTGCACGCAGGCTGCCTTTTCATAGCTAAGCAATCGTTTCCTCTAGCTCCTTACGTTTGGATTTGGCTGCATTTACCATATGGCTCAGTGCACCTTTGGTTTCAGCCCAGCCACGGGTTTTTAGTCCACAGTCAGGGTTTACCCAAAGGTTTTCTACAGGAATCACTTTCCGCGCCTTTTCCAGCAACATAGAGATTTCTTCCTCATCTGGCACCCTTGGAGCATGGATGTCGTATACGCCGGGGCCTATGTCGTTGGGATATTTAAACTCCACAAAAGCATCCAGTAGCTCCATTTGGGACCTGGAACATTCGATGGTGATCACATCAGCATCCAGTGCAGCAATGTGCTCTATGATATCGTTGAATTCTGAATAGCACATGTGCGTATGGATCTGTGTGGCGTCTGACACTCCGGCCGTAGCCAATCGAAACGCATCCACAGCCCACTTTAGGTAGCTATCCCATTCTGTCTGTTTCAGTGGCAAGCCTTCACGCAGGGCAGGTTCATCCACTTGTATAATTTGCAGGTTGGCTGTTTCCAGGTCTAGTACCTCATCGCGTATAGCTAGCGCTAGCTGTTGGCAGGTGGCTGCTCGTGGCTGATCATCTCTTACGAAAGACCACTGAAGGATCGTCACTGGCCCGGTAAGCATGCCCTTCACCGGTTTGTTGGTGAGCGACTGAGCAAAGCCAGACCAACCGACAGTCATGGGCCGGGGCCGGCTAACGTCTCCATAGATAATGGGGGGCTTTACACACCTGGATCCATAGCTTTGTACCCATCCATTGATGGTAAAAGCAAAGCCGCTCAGCTGTTGACCAAAGTACTCTACCATGTCATTGCGCTCAAACTCCCCATGAACGAGCACATCTAACCCAATTGATTCTTGCATGCGAATAGCCTCCAGCGTAGCATTTTCGAGCTGTTGCTGATATTCTTGTTGGCTAATTCGATGATGGCGATAATCTGCACGTAGCTGTCGTATCGCTTTCGTTTGTGGAAACGACCCTATGGTGGTCGTAGGGAGCAACGGAAGCTGTAAGTTGTCCTGTTGGAGTTGTTTGCGCACTGGGAATGCCTGGTTTCTATCCAGGTCTGTGGCAGACAAGTTTTGAACTCGATCCTGTACAGCTAAATTCTCAATGAGGGAGGAATTCGATCTTTGTGCCACATATGCCTGATTGGCTACGAGTAAGGGTTCGCTGGCACGGTTTGCAGACAAGGCCAGTGACTTGAGTTCACTAAGCTCGGTGAGTTTCTGCACGGCAAATGCCAACCAGCCCCGAACAGCCTCCGGAAGCGAATCGTTGGTTTCCAGGTTTTGGTCATATGGTACATGGAGCAGGGAGCAGCTGGGTGCTATCACCAGCTGCTGGTGTCTAAACAAAGCAGTCGCCTGATCGATGAGTGTCAAACTATCCGTGTAATTATTTCTCCAGATGTTTCGCCCGTCTAACACACCCAAAGAGATCAATTCGAATTTGCTCAAATGTGGAGCTACCGCTGCTAATTGCTCGGGAGCCCGCACCAGGTCCAGGTGGATGCCCGCTACCGGTAGTTTATTCAAAACCTCAGGGGCATTGATGCCATCAAAATAAGTGGTCAGTAATAGTTTGGCACCCGGACATTTTTGAGTAATGTGGGTGTAAACACGTTGATAAAGGGCAGTGACTTCAGGTGAAAGTTCATAAACCAGACACGGTTCGTCTACTTGTATCCATGTGGCATCATTTTCAGTAAGCTGGTTTACCAGGTTTTGAAAAACAGGTAGCAGCCGATCAATCAGCGTGAGCGGATCAAAATTTACTTTTTTTGCCTTCCCCAAAAGGAGATAAGAAAGAGGGCCAAGTAAAACCGGTTTGGTATGAATGCCCAAAGTTTTAGCCTCCAAAAACTCTTCCAGTGGTTTGTTGCATGCGGGATCAAAAAGCTGATCCGGTTCAAATTCCGGCACGATGTAGTGGTAGTTGGTGTCAAACCATTTGGTCATCTCCATGGCGGTCACATCCACATCACCAGCTTGTAAGCCACGAGCCATGGCAAAGTACAATTGCGTGACTTCTTCTGGTGTGGCTCCTTTTAAAGTTTCATACCTTTTGGGAATTGCTCCGTAAGTGAGTGTGGCATCCAGCACCTGATCGTAAAGTGAAAAATCATTTGAGGGGATCAGGTCAATCTGAGCTTTTGCCTGCATTTTCCAGTGTTGATGTCGCAGGTTTTGAGCTGCATTCATCAGTTCATCGTGAGTGATTTTCCCGGCCCAGTAGTTTTCACAGGCACGTTTGAGTTCTCTGTGGGCCCCAATTCTGGGAAACCCGAGGTTTTGTGTTTGCATGTTAGCTTTTAATTAATTGATAATTAGTTAAAAGCTCTTTAGCCCAACTTCACAATGCCTTGAAAAAAGATCGGAGGAAACCCTACATAGGAGTATTGTATGGTTCTAACCGTGCTTTTTTTTACCGCGAAAGCATTGTCAAACGAGACGAATGTCTCTCGATTTTGGCAGGTCTCCTGGCTTATCTGACTTTAGGCAGCCTTCTCATACTTTACTAGTACAATGGCTGTTCAATGCCCAAAGCGAACTATTTCTTTCGAAATCAGAATTACAGTTGCGCGTCAGCTCATGATTTTCTACACATGTAGAGCACATGATTCCCTTTTAATCACCTACTCGTAAAGTAGGCGAACCCCAATCGATATTGATTAAGAAATCAAGAAAAGAACTTGAACGCCAAATATAGTGCTCCTTTTTAAGAAGTAAGGTAAGAGAGAGGAGACTGCACTAAGAAAATCAAGAGCGATACGGGTGCAATTGTATTAAATCAATAAAAAATTGAAAGAAATCTTTCTGAGAAGCTGAAAAAAAACCGGTTTTCGGTGAGTGATTGGTTTTGCTAGTTGGACGAATAAGTCAGCCAGTTGGTTGGTCGGTTTTGATGTAAAAAGTGGTCTTTAAATGCTGTTTTGGGCCATTTTTGACGAGGTGCTGATTTTTTTTAGACATCTAATCAGCCGATATTTACCGTATACATTTAAGTGATTCTCCCACGGTAAGGGATAAGATGAGGAGATGAATTTTGAGAAGTTGAGTGTAGATGAAGATAGAGTAGACGGGTAGGAGCGGGGACGAATCACTTGAATTAACTAGAAGATTATGAACAGATCAGGAAACAACTTAAGGCTGACAGGTATTTTAATCACAATGATGCTCTTGCCTTTAGTAGGTTGGAGTCAGCAATCTGTGGGCATCAATACAAGTACTCCAAATCCGAATGCTGTTCTCCATCTTGTTTCGCCAAATAATAATCAGGGGTTTCAAATTCCGGCATTAACCTCCTCTCAACGATTGGCAATGTCGTTATCCACAGCCGATGAAGGATTGATGGTGTATGATAGAGAGGAAGGCGCCTTTTACTATTGGCACAACAATACCTGGGCCTCGCTCAATCAGGCAGTTGTAGACAATGATCCAGAAAATGAATTACAAACTCTTTCTCTGGAAGGAGGTAGTCTCACCATTTCCGATGGAAACAGTATAGATGTGTCGAACTGGGATTTGAACGCATCCGACGATTTTGATGGCAACTACAGCAGTTTGGTTGGCACTCCATCGATCCCTACTAAAACAAGTGATCTGACCAACGACGCAGGCTTTATCACCAACGCCAACGACGCAGATGCCAGTGCAACAAACGAGATTCAAGACTTACAGTACAGCGCAAACCAGCTAAGCCTGACCAACGATCCTGATAACACGATCGTTGACTTTAGCACATGGGATCAAAACGCATCCGATGATTTTGACGGCAATTATGGTAGTTTGGTGGGTGCTCCGGACTTTACGGGTTGGGATACCAATGCTGCAGATGATTTTGATGGTGCCTATAGCAGCTTGACGGGTGCTCCGACGATCCCTACAAAAACCAGTGATCTGGCCAACGATTCAGGCTTTATCACAAGCGCCAACGACGCAGATGCCAATTCAACGAACGAAATTCAAGACTTGCAATACAGCGCAAGCCAGCTGAGCTTGACCAACGATCCCGATAACACGATCGTAGATTTTACCTCTTGGGATCAGAACGCATCCGATGATTTTGATGGCAATTATAGCAGTTTGGTGGGTGCTCCGGACTTTACGGGTTGGGATACGAATGCTGCAGACGATTTTGATGGTGCCTATAGCAGCCTCACAGGTGCTCCATCGATCCCTACTAAAACGAGTGATCTAACCAATGACGCTGGCTTTATTACTAGCGCCAACGACGCAGATGCCAATTCAACGAACGAAATTCAAGACTTGCAATACAGCGCAAGCCAACTAAGCCTGACCAACGATCCAGATAACACGATCGTGGATTTTAGCGCTTGGGATCAAAACGCATCCGATGACTTTGATGGTGCCTATAGCAGCCTGACAGGTGCTCCGACCATCCCTACTAAAACGAGTGATCTGACCAACGACACAGGCTTTATCACTAGCGCCAACGACGCAGATGCCAATCCAACGAACGAAATTCAAGACTTGCAATACAACGCAAGCCAGCTGAGCCTGACTAACGATCCCGATAACACAATCGTGGATTTCAGTGCCTGGGATCAAAACGCATCTGACGATTTTGACGGTAATTATAGCAGTTTGGTAGGCACACCGTCGATTCCTACTAAAACAAGTGATCTGGCCAACGATTCAGGTTTTATCACTAGCGCCAACGACGCAGATGCCAGTGCAACAAACGAGATTCAGGACTTACAATACAGTGCAAGCCAACTGAGCCTGACCAACGATCCCGATAACACGATCGTGGATTTCAGCGCTTGGGATCAAAACGCATCCGATGACTTTGATGGCAACTACAGTAGCCTGACGGGTGCTCCAACGATCCCTACTAAAACAAGTGATCTTACCAATGACGCAGGTTTTATCACCAGCGCTAACGACGCAGATGCCAGCACAACAAACGAGATTCAGGACTTGCAATACAGTGCAAGCCAGTTGAGCCTGACCAACGATCCTGATAACACGATCGTAGATTTCAGTTCTTGGGATCAAAACGCATCCGATGATTTTGATGGCAATTATGGTAGTTTGCTGGGTGCTCCTGACTTTACCGGGTGGGATACGAATGCTGCAGACGATTTTGATGGTGCCTACAGTAGCCTGACGGGTGCTCCAACGATTCCTACAAAAACAAGTGACCTGACTAACGACGCAGGCTTTATCACTAGCGCCAACGACGCAGATGCTAGCGCTACGAACGAGATTCAAGATTTACAATACAGCGCAAACCAGCTGAGCCTGACTAACGATCCAGATAACACGATCGTGGATTTTAGCGCATGGGATCAAAACGCATCCGATGACTTTGATGGCAACTACAGCAGTTTGGTAGGTACACCGTCGATCCCTACTAAAACCAGTGATCTAACCAATGACGCTGGTTTTATCACCAGCGCTAACGACGCAGATGCCAGTGCAACGAACGAGATTCAGGACTTGCAATACAGTGCAAGCCAGCTGAGCCTGACCAACGATCCCGATAACACGATCGTTGACTTTAGCTCTTGGGATCAAAACGCATCCGACGATTTTGATGGCAATTATGGCAGTTTGGTGGGTGCTCCGGACTTTACGGGTTGGGATACCAATGCTGCAGACGATTTTGATGGTGCCTATAGCAGTCTCACAGGTGCTCCAACCATCCCTACTAAAACGAGTGATCTGACCAACGACGCAGGCTTTATTACTAGCGCCAACGACGCAGATGCTAGCGCTACCAACGAAATTCAAGACTTGCAATACAGCGCAAGCCAGCTGAGCCTGACCAACGATCCCGACAATACGATCGTAGATTTTAGCGCTTGGGACCAGAACGCATCCGATGATTTTGATGGCAATTATAGCAGTTTGGTGGGTGCTCCCGACTTTACGGGTTGGGATACCAATGCTGCAGACGATTTTGATGGAGCCTATAGCAGCCTGACGGGTGCTCCAACGATCCCTACTAAAACAAGTGATCTAACCAATGACGCAGGTTTTATCACCAGCGCTAACGACGCAGATGCCAGCACAACAAACGAGATTCAGGACTTACAATACAGTGCAAGCCAGCTGAGCCTGACCAACGATCCCGATAACACGATCGTGGATTTCAGCGCTTGGGATCAAAACGCATCCGATGATTTTGACGGCAACTACAGCAGCTTGGTAGGCACACCGTCGATTCCTACTAAAACAAGTGATCTGGCGAACGACGCAGGTTTTATCACCAGCGCCAACGACGCAGATGCCAGTGCAACAAACGAAATTCAAGACTTGCAATACAGCGCAAGCCAGCTGAGCCTGACCAACGATCCCGATAACACAATCGTAGATTTCAGCTCTTGGGATCAAAACGCATCCGATGATTTTGACGGCAACTACAGCAGCTTGGTAGGCACACCGTCGATTCCTACAAAAACAAGTGATCTAACTAACGACACAGGTTTTATCACCAGCGCCAACGACGCAGATGCCAGTGCAACAAACGAGATTCAAGATTTACAATACAGTGCAAGCCAGCTGAGCCTGACCAACGATCCCGATAACACGATCGTAGATTTCAGCTCTTGGGATCAAAACGCATCCGATGATTTTGACGGCAACTACAGCAGCTTGGTGGGTGCTCCAACGATCCCTACTAAAACGAGTGATCTAACCAATGACGCTGGCTTTATCACAAGCGTCAACGACGCAGATGCTAGTGCTACCAACGAGATTCAAGATTTACAATACAGCGCAAGCCAGCTGAGCCTGACCAACGATCCCGACAATACGATCGTAGATTTTAGCGCTTGGGACCAGAACGCATCCGATGACTTTGATGGCAATTATAGCAGTTTGGTGGGTGCTCCGGACTTTACGGGTTGGGATACCAATGCTGCAGACGATTTTGATGGTGCCTATAGCAGCCTGACGGGTGCTCCAACATTGGGTAGTTTGGCAGCAAAAAATACCGTAGCTACGGCTGATGTAGATAACCTGGCCATTACCCCAGGTAAGATGGCAGATGTCGTTACCGCCAATACTTATAATATTGTGCTGGGCGGCTCCATTACTTACAACAGTAAAGGGCAAATTACTTCTACAGGTACTTCAGATCAGCGCCTCAAAAAGGATACTGTACGTATCGGAAATGCCCTCAGCCGACTCAGACAGGTGAAGGGGTATACCTACTACTGGAAGGATGAGTCGCTACCCGGAATTCAATATGGATTTATGGCTCAGCAGTTGGAAACAGCCTTTCCAGACCTGGTGATGACCAATGCAGAAGGCACCAAATCTGTAAATTATACAGGTGTAATCCCTGTTTTGGTAGAAGCACTTAAAGAGCAGGCACAACAGATCGACGACCTTAGAGCTGAGCTGAACGAATCCCGTCAGCTTGCTAATGGGTACGAAGCTAGATTGCAAAAGGTAGAAGCACTCTTAGAAGTGCTTGCCTCACAGTCAGCAGAGATCAAATAAATGAAAATATTCTGGAACGTATGTACACTAATTCTCGCTCAGGTTTCTCTGGCGCAATATGTATTTGTGCCAGAGCAGTCACACCTTGAGGTTAGTAAGGGTGCCACCATTCATTTTTCCGCAGACGCAATTATCTCTGGATCCCTACACAATGAAGGCCTCATAGAGCTAGAGCAACATGCAGATTTTGGCCCAAATACTACTTTAGGAGCACTCAAGCTGGTAGGAGCTTCGGCTCAATCCATCACGGGCTCCAATTTGAATGTTTCAACTTTAGAAATAGACCGCCCCACTACAAGTAGTTTGACCGCATCCCAGGTTACAGTAACCGATGAGCTCAGACTTACACATGGTATACTTCAAGCCGGGTGGGATGGATTGGAGGTTCTGGGCACTATCATAGGTGGAAGCGAAAGTTCATTTGTACAGGGAAAACTGGCCATTACCAACAAGCAAGCTGAATTCCTTCATTATCCTGTAGGGCATGATGGAGTTTACTTGCCACTAAGCCTCGAAAATACAAGTGATTCAAGGCTTCAGGTCGAAGCTAAAACCCCAGAGCAGGTTCTATTACAGCCAAACGAAGAGATGGTAGCTATTTCAGATGTGGCCATTTGGGAAGTACAGCACAGCGGAAATGTTGCATTGAATAGCATGGTGACGCTGGGCTATCCGGATATGGATCCTGCCAGCGTACCTCAGACCAACCCCATCCGATCCAAAGCTTACAGCGCCATTGTTTCTGTGCTGGCCGATAGTGTGTTTGTGCCGCTTAGTGGGCAATCAGAAATGCATGAGGTAATGCCAGGTGGCAATGCACGTCAGAGTGTAGTGTCTGGTAATGCCCTTCGATTAGATAACGCTACCGCAATTCTTGGGGTAGGAGTAGTGCCAGTCATCAGTGGAGCAGAGTTTTATGTGCCCACTGTATTTGTTCCCTCTGGGCAGTATGATGAAAACAAACGATTTAGAGCATTTGCCTCAGCAGTGGAAGTAGAGCGGGTAGCCCTCATGGTTTGGGATCAGCGTAACAATAAGGTCTTTTCAGAGGAGGTAATGGACACTCCATTGGAAGAAACAGGGTGGGACGGTCTGGTGCAAGGCGGTGAAGCTGCCCAGGGAGTATATTACTACAGCGTGAAGCTGGAAACTAAAGATCAGGGAGTATTCGAACAGTCTGGTACCGTAATGTTGATGCGATGAAAAAGCTACTACTTGCGATATCGATCATTTGGAGCTTCGCAGCTCAGGGGCAGAATACTCAGTTTTCACAATTCTTCGCCACCTCGGCTTATCTAAACCCTGCATTTGTAGGCCTACAGTCAAGTACGCGGATGGACCTCAACTACAAATCTGGAGTGAATGGAAATGGCCATGCTTTGCAGGAGCTTACGCATGCCTCTTTCATACATCCTATTCAGAAAGTCACTTCCTTTGCGTCACGATCAGCAGGAGTGGGGCTAACATTTGTACAGGAAAAAAGCGGCTATGAGGGCATTTACCAAACCACTAATGTGTTGCTATCTTCTTCCTACGTACTCAACCTCGACTATCAGGGTACTAAATTCCTGTCTTTTGGAGTACAGGGTGGAGTCATTCAAAACAAACTGGACCTATCTGAGCTGAAATACGGCTCGCAGTTCAATCCCTACTATGGATACGACGACTCATTACCGGCTGAGCTGATCGCTGAAGGGTCTAAATTTGCACCTACTTTCAATGTAGGAGCAGTATTACAGACTACCGACCATAAAAACCCACTTTTGAGCCAAAACTCTCTGCTACTAGGGCTAAGTGTACATAGCATCAATCGCCCCGCGGATGGCTTCAATAGCAACACCAATCGCCCCATGCAATTCAAAGGCATCGTGTCGGCTCGTAAAAAGGTGTCTCAGCTGTTTTTTCTGCACCCATCAGGGTATGTTCAGTACCTCCAGGGCAGTGTGCAGATCAACTCCGGCCTATACCTCTCCAGATATGTGGGGAGAAACCTGACCACCATCATTCAGCTCGGGACCTGGTACAGATTCAACGACTCATTTATTTTCCTCTCAGGTGTAAAGCATAAGCAATGGAAAGCTGGCATCAGCATAGACCTCAATGCCAATACATTAACGAATAGCGAGATCATACCCGAAGACAGCCGCACAACATACGAGGTGTCTTTTAGTTATAGCTTTCAGTTCAAAAATGTGATGGTAGACGTGTCAAATCCCTTGTTTTGAGAAAAACGCTAACGACCATATGGCTCCTTGCCAGTGCGTATTTGCCTGTAGCGGCACAAAGCCTTACGCAAATACAAGACCTGGCAGCTCAATATTATTCCTCAGAGAAATACAAAGAGGCTGTAGAGTATTACGAGTTTTTGCACGAGGCAAAACCCGATGATCGGGCCATTCAGCTAAAACTGGCCCTCAGTCTGCACCATAGCCTACAGTATGAGCGCTCAGAAAAAGAGCTACTCAAGTTGCTCAATGCAGGTTACCTAAATGAGGAGGCGCTTTATCACTATGGGTGGTTGCTCAAAGTAGCTGGAGCTTATCATGAAGCCGACTCAGTATTTGGCCTGATGCTCTCTCAAAAAGGCCTGAACGAAGACCTGCGAAAACTTGGGTTGTTTCAGCAAGAGGGATGTCAGTTGGGTATCCGCTTTTCACAAAATAGAAGTGAATATACGCTTACTCCGTTTGATGCGGTCAACTCCTCCAGTCATGACTTTGGCCTGGCCTACGATGGGGATGCTCTCTATGCACTCGCCAGCTCCCGGAAAACACGCAAAAAACAGTTCTACGACCCTACATACGGTGGTGTGTTGCCAGATATATATGCCTTTAAGACCAGCGACCAGATGCTTAGCTCAGATAAGCAATCTTTTGATCACCTCAATACCGAGTGGGCTGAAGGCACTGGTAGCTTTTCAGCAGATGGCCAGTTTTTTTACTACTCATCGTGTTTGGACAATCAGCCCTGCGAAATACTCCAGATAGAGCGATCAGCCGCAGGTGAGTGGGGAGAGCCTATCAAGCTGGGTGCCCAGGTCAACAAGCCCGGCTATGACAACAAGCAGCCAGCAATCTCATATACAGGAGATACACTTTTTTTTGTATCCAATAGACCCGGAGGTGAAGGCGGACAAGACATTTGGATGAGCTTTCAGATTAGAAAAGGTGAGTGGTCTCCAGCCATCAACATGGGGGCTACGGTAAATACAATGGCTGATGAAATGAGCCCATACTATTCTTCCACTTTCGGGGGGTTGCTATTTGCCTCCAATGGACACGTGGGCTATGGTGGTTTTGACATTTACCTGGCCAAAGGGACTACATTCTTTGCGGCTGATGTATACAACGTGGGTCCACCTTTCAATAGCTCTTTTGATGACAATTACTTTTACATCCGAGCAAACCAGGGGTTTGTCACTACCAACCGATCCCAAAACCAGTTTGATATCTACCGATTTGATTACGGTAGCGAGATGCGGCTACTCAAGTCATTCATGGAGGAGCGGGCACTGGTAGACCTGGTGCTCAAGCGGCCGGCCTCTGTAGACCTGTTTTCATTCCGACTGGAAGAGTACGAAGACTACCATCTGCTGCATCCCATAGAAGGTGTGAAAGGCTCGCAGACAGTTAGAGATTCATCAACGAGCTTCGGATTCAAAATGGTAACTGGATCGGCACCTGCACAGTCCGTCATTAGGCTTACCCTGTCAGATACCTCAGAGGTGATCACTAAGGCTTCAGATGAGGGCAGGTTTGAGCTTAGACTCCTGCCAGATACACTTCGCACTCCCACACTCACCGCAGCAGGCCAACCTGTAATGGCACGTGTCTCACCCATGGGTTTTGATGGCATAAAGTACGATTTTGAGCGCATCTACTTTGATTTTGATTCCAAAGTCCTTCGCAATGAGTCTATGGAAACCCTCAACGATCTGGTGCGCTACTTTGATCCAGAAAACGTGGTGATGGTAGACGTTTATACCCATACAGACCATTTTGGCAACAATGCCTACAACTACGAGCTGAGTGAAAACCGGGGACTGGCTATCATTGATTACCTGCACAACAGAGGACTCAGTTATGAGCAGCTGCGTATCTACCCCAACGGGGAAAAAGACTTGCTATCCAGTCATGATTCCTGGTACAGCCGGCTATTTAACCGCCGCGCTGAAATTGTCATCTATACCCGTGAGCCGGTGGTTTTTGCCCACCCAGAGGTGTTCATAGTTCGTCAGGATTTGTCTATAGACAAAGCCTCAGACTTGCTGCAAATCCCCGCAGAAAATCTGCGTGAGTGGAACAACCTGGAAGCAGGAGTCACCATGCTCAAAGAAGGACACGTACTGCGCGTGTTTGACCCTCAGCACCTTTCGCCAAACTACAATTACATGATCCCTGAAGATGCGGTAGGCAAAGAGCTCATTTCATACCGCGTGCGCCCAGGCGATACCATAGCGTCTATCGCCAGAAGATTCGGAGTGATCGAGGAGCTGCTCATCGAGGTAAATCACCTGCCCGGTAAAGTCATGCCCGGCCAGGAGTTGGTGATTTACAAGCATTAGGCACTCATTGCCTCAAACGGTTGACTGATCGTGTTACTCCAGCAGACCATCGAGTTGGAGACCAAATAGGGAGTATTTCACTGCATCTTTACATCAGGTTTTTCATAGTGAAGTTTGCTTGCCTCGTAGATTGGTTTGGTTAGGTGAAAAAATACAGAGGTAAGCACTAAAGCCCCGGGAATTTCCCGGGGCTTTCTTTGTATAAAACTTCTCCCTCATTTTGGTTGATCTAATACTTGATAAAACGCATGTTTCTAGATCCCTCGCGGCTTTTAATTTTTAGTACATACGTACCCTTAGGCAGGGTGGCCACGTCCATGCTGTAGGAGCCAGCAGATACATTGATAGTTTGTTCAAGAGCAGTTTTACCCAGCAAGTCTACCACCGTTACTTCATAGGTGCCATTTGCCAGGTTAGCCAATGATACCAACCCATGGGTTGGGTTGGGGGAGAGGCTGACCTGCTCCAGCCCCATGTTGGACTGAGGATTATCAGCCTCAAAGTGGCTCAGGTCATTTCGTGAGCTGCCATTGTACGGGTAGTAGTAGAAATAGTCTACGTGCATCCAGCTGTCACCCTGATACCACCCTCCAGCATAGTGGTATTTATTGCTGAGTATCCAGTATACCTGCGAGCGGCATTTGTAGTGGATTTTCGAAGTAGTGTTTTCATAGCCTGACGTGTAGATTTTGGTCCCTTTTTTGGTCCAGGTACCATTGGTAAGCTCCCATAGCTGAAAATAGTCCGGGTGATATTCCAGTCCCAAAGTGGTCCAGCTTCCAAAATTTGTGTCTCGCGTGTAAAGTAGAGGTCTTCCTGAGACTGGCTCCGTTACATTGTTGAGGCGTGGTATGAGTTGAGTATGCCAAAATGAAGGCCACTGTTCGATGTATTCCATAAAATCAATCTCCACCCAGTCTGAAGGCAAAGGGTTTAGCTGACGCGCATCGCTCCCCATGTTCCACGGACTCGCCCAGATGGACGGGTGCCATGCAGTGGAGTGGTCTTCAGGAAAACCGCCCAATAGTCTAAATTTTGTAATGTAAAACCCATAATGCGTCGGGTTGAGAGAGGATAGCCCTCCACCTTTGTCGGTAGCTCCTGAGCCCTTTAGACTTACATAGCTGTTATTGACTATATATACGTAGTTGCTGCCTTCTCCTATGCCATTCGTACCATCGTCTTTTCGGTAGGTCCATTTACTCCAGTTCAATGAGTTAAAATCGTCAGACACACTCCAGTCCACCGAAGCATTGTACAAGCCTGCTACAGCACTGGGCGGCGCCTGCTGAGCCAGTACTAGGGGGCCTGCCGCCAGTAGTAGTATCAGACAGGCGAGTTTTGCTAAGTAAGGTTGTTGGTTTTTCATCATTGGTTTTAGTTTATAGTTTAGATAAATGTATGCTCGTACTTTAAGCCGCTATCGCCAAAAGGGATCTGCCTGAGTAGTCAGTATTAGGTAGATGTCACCAGCAACATACTGTTCGGACAAAATGCCTTTGGTAGCAGGACTAATGACTCAATCTAGTGTGTTGTATCCCTTTGACTTGAAGGGTTTTAGCTAAAAAATTGCGGAAACGTTCTCGGTATCGTTTTTATTTAACGGAAACGTTTTCCATACGTTGGCATCATCTCAGTACTCCGCAAATGTATGGTTATGGTTTACCTGCCTGGATACACCTCTCAACGAGCATGAAAGGGCGTGTGTCGAGTAACTGATCGAGAGCATGTAAGATCATGCATCTTTACATCAGGTTTTTCATAGTGAAGTTCGCTTGCCTCGTAGATTGGTTTGGTTAGGTGAAAAAATACAGAGGCAAGCAAAAAAGCCCCGGGAATTTCCCGGGGCTTTTTTTGGGATACATAACCGTCAAATCAACGTTCTTGCAGCTTGATAACCGCGATAAAAGCTCGGATTGGAATGTTTGAATAGCTTCATCACCTTGTCCATACGACGTACCAGTTGTTTGCCTTCAGCAAATAAGTCTTCCAGACTCTTCGTGGCTCGGGTGGAGGCTATGCGAAACTCACGCGGCTTGCCTCGCAATTCCAAAAACTTGTCCATTGAGCTTTTTACTTCATCTAACAGTTCGCTGCTCATGCCATAGTCAGTCATGTCTGGCAGATGATGCGCTATCAGCGACAGCATGCTTTTCGTTTTTAACTCAAAATCTTCATTGGGTAGCCTGAAATAATCGGATTTCGACTGGTCGGCTTGTTCTTTCAGCTCTTCCTTACCAGTGTCTTCGGCATATGCTTCCAAAACATCATCCAGAATATCCATTTTGATAGCTACATTTCGCTTTATTTTCTGAACGGTAGCTCCCAAGTACACCTGTGATCTCAGTTGATCTGTGTGTGCTGAGCTGATATCCGAAAGTAATTCAGATAGGGCTGTTTTGTAGGTAACAATCACGGGAATAGAGCTCCAAATAGCGGCGTTTTGATCCAGATAAGCCTGAGTTGTTCTAAACATTTCCACCTCATCTATTTGTGTGTCAGTCATAGGGTTAGGTTTAAAATTGATTTATGGAAATGAAAATAAGTTTACATGCCGTTATTTCAAAATATTATTAACTAAAAAATGTCTAACACCTAATTCCGCTTATTGAAATCACATCCAATAGCATGTAGAGCAGATTTAGTACAACCATTTAAACCGTAAAGCCAATGAAGGATTAATCAATCTACAGTAAAACTAAAGCAGGACTTAATCCTAGCCTGTATACTTCATCTGGGATTACAGTCATCCAGGTAAAGTACAATTAGGATTATCACTTATCATTGTAAACTATTATTAGCATTAAGCAAAAACCTGTCAAGTAATTTTAGGACGGGTCCATGCAATTATTTCAGAGGACATTGCAGCACCCTATGAAGGTATTGGAGCCACCTAAATAGACTTTGCAAGCCTACAGGTGTTCTTTGCAGGCGCTGTAGAGGTCTTTGCAATGACTCCAGCGGTTTTTGCAGTGTCCAGAGCGGTTTTTGCAGCCTTTGGTGCAGTCTTTGCAATCCTTTCAGAACCCCTTGCAACCACAGAAGACCTCCTTGCAGCTTTTAGTATACGCTAGTTTTCCTTCATTAGCTTCCGATCAAATGTCTACCACCTATTTTACCTTTGTGATAAAAAATGGCAGTACCAAAGCGCAGCGAGATTAGACCGGGCACGTTCGTGTCCATTGTGGAAAAACACAACCAACGCACAGGAGAGCGCACCGAAGGATATGTGGAGCGCCTGCTGACCCGGTCAGCTACACATCCGCATGGCATAAAAGTGCGCCTGGAGACAGGGGAGGTAGGTCGCGTACAGGAGGTGCTGGAGGAGGACTAGATATCCTGCTTAGGAGTCAGACAATCAGCTATTTAGCAAGGATAATCTTTCACTAAATGTGCAAAAGAGGTCGTTGGTCGTGAAATGCACCCCAATCGTCGAGATGAGGCTACACATGAACGTGCCGCATAGCATCTTTGTATCAGGTTTTTTCATAGTGAAGTTCGCTTATCTCTTAGATTGGTTAGGTTAGGTGAAAAAAACAAGAGGTAAGCAAAAATGCCCCCGGTTTCCGGGGGCATTTTATTTATAGGCATCCTATAGCTTTTTCTACTTATTCTTTTGGGCTGGTTACAGGGAATCCACGGTCGCGCATCAATGCCTCAATTCTAGCATCTCTTCCTCTAAACAGACGGTAAGCTTCTGCCGGATCTATAGCATTTCTTGGCGCAAAGAGGTACTTTACCAGCTTGTCAGCCAACTCTTTGTCATAATACCCGCCAGGAGCTTCCTGAAAGGCCTCAGCAGCATCTGAAGTAAGTACATCCGCCCACATGTAACCATAGTAGGCCGTAGCATAGCCCTCACCACTAAACACATGCCCGAAGTGGGTAGATCGGTGACGCATCACCAGTTCGTCAGGCATACCCAGCTCTTTTAGCGTTTCGCGCTCAAAGCTATCAGGCTCTATTTGCTCAGGATCTGTGGTGTGGTAGTACATATCCATCAGTGCAGATGCCAGGTATTCAGTAGTAGCAAATCCCTGATTAAAGGTGCTAGCCTTTTTGATTTTGGCTATGAGCTCTGCCGGCATAGGTTCGCCGGTTTCGTAGTGCACCAGGTAGTTCTCTATCACGGGGTCTGTAGCCAGCCAGCGCTCTAGCAGCTGCGACTGAAACTCAGTATAGTCACGCACGCCACTGTTGAGCGTAGGGTATTTTACATCGGAAGCCAAAAAGTGCAGTGCATGACCAAACTCATGAAAAAACGTCTCTGCATCGTCCCATGAAACCAGTACAGGCTCCCCGGGAGCAGGTTTGATGAAGTTGGAGTTGTTGGAGGCGAGCACTACTTGCTCCCCTTCAAAAGATGTATAGCTTCTGTAGGTAGTAGCCCAGGCTCCGGAGCGCTTACCCTGCCGCGCAAAAGGGTCCAGGTACCACAGTCCAATCAGGTCGCCAGAGGTTTTGTCGGTCACTTCCCATACGTTTACATCTTCGTGAAATACCGGAACTTTACC
Source organism: Marinoscillum furvescens DSM 4134 (assembly GCF_003386095.1). Classification (GTDB taxonomy): domain Bacteria; phylum Bacteroidota; class Bacteroidia; order Cytophagales; family Cyclobacteriaceae; genus Marinoscillum; species Marinoscillum furvescens. The sequence goes on from NZ_QREG01000013.1 coordinate 103,070, forward strand.
TTCTTCCACAGGGGCAAAAGCGAAGTTGAATAGCTCGCCAGCCACGAAAAACATGGCTTCTCGTAGCTTGTCCAGCTGTAGGTATTGTTTCACTTCATCAGAGTCAAGGTCGTACTTGGCTTTGCGTACTTTTTCGGCATAGTAGCGGTAGTCCCATGGCTCTATCGTGATGTTATCACCGTTAGCATCAGCTATGGCTTGCATGTCTGCTACTTCCTCTTTCACGCGCGCTATGGCTGCTGGCCACACGGCTTCCATCATGTTCATGGCATTTTCTGGGGTTTTGGCCATACGGTTTTGTAGCCTCCATTGGGCATAATTGTCATATCCGAGTAGCTCCACACGTTCGTCCCGCAGCTTCAATATCTCTACTATGTTCTGATTGTTGTCGTATTCATCCCCATTGTCACCTCTGGAGTAGTAGTTTTTCCATACTTGCTCACGCAGCGAACGCTCATCGGAGTAGGTGAGGAAAGGATCCATAGAAGAGCGGGTGTTGGTCACAGCATACATGCCCGGTTTGTCACGATCTTCTGCGGCTTTGGCAGCAGCTTTCACATACGATTCGGGTAGGCCGCTTAACTGGTCTTCTGTGAGGTATACCACGTAGTTTTCCTCGTCGGCCAGCACATTATTAGAAAAGCTGGTGTAGAGTACGGACAGTTCTTTGTTGATAGCAGCATAGCGCTCTTTTGCTGCGGCATCCAGATTGGCACCGCTCATAGTAAACTGGGTGTAGATCAAATCTACTACGCGCTGCTGGTCATCTGGTAGGGGAGTTTCCATAGATGCTTCATATACTGCTTTTATCCGCTCAAACAGCTCTTCATTTTGCGTGATTTTGGAAGAGTAATCCGAGATTTTTGGCGCCATTTCGCTTTGGATTTCCCGAAACTCGGGTGTGGATTTGTTGCTGCTCCAGATGCCGTAGTAGGTAAACACCCTGTCCAGCTTCTTACCTGCTTTTTCCATTTCTACAATGGTATTTTCGAAGGTAGGTGCTTCGCTGTTGCTGGCGATATTCTCTATTTCAGCCAGGTGATTGGTCATACCAGTTTCTAAGGCTTCTTTGAGGTCAGAAAGTTGCATTTGATCAAAAGCGGGTAGTCCGCCGTAGGGTCCTGTCCACTCCTGTAGTAATAAATTGTCGGTAGTGCTGCTGGTTGTTTCTTTTTCAGACGAAGGGTTGCAGCCGGCAAGCCATACTGCTGCCAATAGGAAGTAGGCTGCTTTTGGGGTGATGTGTTGCATAAGAATAGGTTTAATGGGTTCTAAGTGGAGAAAATTACAAGGGATGATTGCCATTCAAAACGGAAATCGTATGAGTGGCGACATGACAGGATGAGAATGGTCATTCGTCTACTGACATGATGCCTTCATCTACCTTGAGGATGCCTTCCTGCTGTAGGGCTGAGATGACCAGTTCTGTCATTTCACTTTTAAAAGCAAACTCACTGCGAATGTCCATCACATAGGCTTTGAGTCTCATTTTATAAAACGAACGTCCTGCCATTACCTGGTTGAAAAACAAGACTGAAATGGGCTTGTTGAGATAAATGTGTTTGGAAACAAGGGCTGCTTCTGTGGCCAGCTCACGTACACGCACCGTATCAATGGTAATGGGGAGGTAAATCTCTGCCACCACCTGGCAGTTGGCTTCACCGGTATTGGAGTTGGATACAGATCCATTCATGATCACACTGTTTGGGATAGACACCAAAGAGTCATCAGGCGTTATAATGCGCGTCGATCTTAGACCTATTTCGGTGACTTCTCCATAGTGGCTTCCTACTTCTATTTTGTCCCCTACCTGAAATGGTCGGTCAAAGAGTATCATGATGCCCCCAAAGATGTTTTTGAGGATGTCTTGCGATGCAAAACCAACAGCTACGCCTACAGAGGCCGATAGCGCCAGTACAGTAGAGATGGGCGGTTGGAAAATCCCTGCTATAATGATGAAAATAATCGTGACCCACCCCAGAATACGGATGACAGGCACCAGGCCTTTTAGCGCAATCCGGTATTGGGTTGTGCGCTCAGCCAGTAGTTGGATGGCTTTGGAGACAATCCGAATACTCAGGTATCCACCAGCAAGAAATGCCAGCGCCCAGAGCACTTTTGGTGCTGAAAAGATTTCAGACAGGTCTGGCCCTTGTTCAGACAGGTCTTCATTTTCAGGTGATTGCCCATAGGAAGTGATGGCTCCGATAAAGCCCCAAAGAATAAACGAAAGGCGTAATATGCGAGACATTAGTGAATGAGGTTTTTAGATTTTAATAAGCTGATGATGCTGCGATACACCAATGGATTGACCAGGAAGTGTTCGTTCTTTTGAATTAAAATGCCGTCTTCAAGCATCATGGATAATTTAAAGAACGCATGCTGCTTGCCGCTGCGGTGCACCAGCTCGAATTGTTCTAGCGTGAGGCCATCATGCAAGATCAGCAAGTGAAGTGCCATGATTTTATCCAGTGAGAGCAGTTGCAAAAAGTTGAGGTTAGGTTTTTTGAACTCACTGATGATGATTTCATTTTTATCGATCTTCTTCGTAGACAACAGCCAGAAAGTCAGTGCCATACTGATGTTGCTTTCTGAGAAGTCAATCAGGCTGGCAAAAAACCGTTTTTTCAAAAATGCCTGCTGATCCACTACAGAGAGTTTGGTGAATTTTTTAGCGGAAGCCGTAGTGCTGTCTGCTTCAAAGTGAATTTTGTACCCACTGATCCGGTTGCGTTTTTCTACAATGGCACTGAGCTCTTCTTCGGACGGTTTTTGCAATGGGATGTGATAACTAAATACATCCTGAATGTGAATGGTTTTGGTAAAGTATTCCCAGGCGTATATCGTGCAGGTAGTCACCCAAAACACGTTTTTGCTGGTTTTACTAATTAAGGCCAGTAATTCAGACAGTGTGTTGAAGCCTCCAATTCTACGCAAATAGAGGTTTTGTAGGTCTTCCATAATAATGACACGTCGAGTACCTTCATTTAGGGCTTGAGCGATCTCACCCAGATCATCTGTATCCACATCTATCAGTGTGTGAAAAAACTCGATCAACTGTTGAGTGGCATTGATACTGGTCATGCATTTTAGCCGGGCCACAGGGTAGTTAAAAGGCGAGTTGGCACTGGTGAAATTTACCATTGACGTCAGTCCACTCCATTTTTCACCAGTAAGGGCTGCTGAGCTCATGCGGCCTACGTTCCAGGCGTCGTATGCTTTGGTGAGCTGGGCATACTCTTGCTGCCTACCCACAAATAGTTCCATGTCTGCCACAGGCTCTATCCGGTAGAGGTTTCGATAGATTACCGGAAGTGCATTGATGATTTCTTGTGATTCTGATAAGAAGTCTGATATTTCCCTCGATGGGGTCTCTTTCTTTGCAGTAATCAAAAAACGCTCACGGGTATGCCCCAGCCAGTCGATGGTGTTTTGATAAGAACGTGTGAGCACACTTTTAGCTTGTACCATTCGCTGCCTTGCACCTTCCACAAGTTGCTGGCGATAGGCTTTGGTTTGCTGTACAGCTTTGGCTTTTAGAATGCGCATCCGCATGGTGCGTACATTCTCATTGTTGGTTAGGTTTTGAATGGCCTCAGCATAGGTTTTTACGGCTTCACCTATTTGTGTGCTCACTTCATTGCGGAGCTCGTTGAGCCCACTTTGTACTTCCTCGATGCGCTGCTGGCATCTGTCCAAACTTTCAGTTACTATTTCATAGGTCCCGCTGAGGTCCTTGGGGTCTTCCTCGGCGTGCTTGATGGCAGATGAAATGCCAAAGCTAATGATGTGATTGAGGTCGCCAGTGAGCGTGATGTAGCTGTTGAGCTTGTCCAGCGTAAAGGACCGGACATGCTCCAGTTTGGTGTTGAGCGTGGGTAATATTTCGAAAGCAATCAGCTCATGCAAGGAAATAGTAGCTATCTCCGAATCGGGGAGTGGTGACAGGTAGTCAATCGCATTTTTTGCAATTTTTCTTTCCGTGATCATCCGATCAAGTGCCTTGGTAAGGTCATTTTGCAACCTTGCGAGTGAATTGAGCATGCTTTTGCCAGTAAGCAACTCCATTAGTTTGGGCATCAGCTGCTCATCCAATTGCTTTTGTGCCTGATAGTTGATTTTCTTGAGCTTTGAGAGTAGCTCTTCATCTTCTGGTTTTACCTCTTTTCGGGTGCTGTTGATAAAGTCCGATACTGCATGTAGTTGAACAAATACACTATCATCCAGCTGTTTTTTTAGACTGCTGTCAAAAGTTTCCAGGTCACGCTCTGCAAATGCCACAAGCGTTTCCACTTCCATATCAGAGCGCCACTCCTCAAACAACACATCAAAAGTATTGCTCCAGTGTCGGTCTTGTGTTTCCCATTGTTGGAGGGTGCTTTGGAGTCTTTTTTCGATGATTCCCTCTTCGTAGGGGCTTCCTTTTTGTTCCCAGGTATCGGCCTTTTCGCAGGCTTCCAGAAAAGCACGCCACAAGTCCTCAAACAAAGCCTCCAGAGCCTCTTTTAGTTCTTTTTGGTTTTGATGGAGCCGGTCATCGAGTGTTCCGAGAAAGCCGTCCGGAACCGGACTGGAAGTGATCGAACATTCCATCAAAAGTTGGTAAGCTTGTGAAAGAGTTGGCAGATAGGTGGTTCTGATCCCTATCAGATTGAGGGTGAGTTCGCGCTCAAAGTACAGTTTGGAGATCCTTCGTAGGGGGACGCAGTGTGACCAGTATCGCCTTGGATGCTTTTGTCTACGGAATACATTGGCTGCCCGCCTTGGAGTATCGGTGATTTTGAACGAAATCCTCTTCGTGAGTTTGAGCAAGCGTGTGGAGGGCGGATCGTCCGAAAGACCTTTAAATCGATCGGCAGCTTGCTCTACTTTTAGGCTGACGGGTAGGTTGTAGATACGATTGCCGAGTGCATCAGTAAATTCTGGTGCGAAATCTGCAAACTCGCTTGAGGTGGTAATTTCTTCCGCATCATTGAGTAATTCCAGGCTCGTGGCTTTTTGATGAGAAAGCGCCTGGGTGTTATCACTGGTAGCTTCCAGGTTAGCCCGAAGCGATGAAGCAAGAGAGGCGAGCAATTCACGTTCACGGTGGATTTCTCGCTCGAATGCCTGATATAAAGGGCCTGATATCAGTTGTTTGATGTCGGGTTTTAAGTCGGAAAAAATGTCGTACATAGTTAAGTTAGCCTTACGAGGCAGTCAAAATACGCAGAATCCCTGCAATAGTTTTATCTATGAATATAAATGATTTCCGTTTTTACGTTGTTATCTTAGTGCAACCATAAAAAGCGCAACCCGAAAAATGAAACGATTACTCCTTGTAGTATTTGTGTGCAGTATGGTAGTCAGCTGCGCCCCAGAAGAAGACAATACTCGAAGCTCATCCTATTTGCTTCACAGAGCCAATTACAACCCGGTAAAAGGTGAGATAGTTGTCACGGAGCTGGCTCCAGGAAAATTACAGTTTCACATCCAGTTGGAAAATACATCTGAGGGGTACGTACATCCGGCACATTTACACTTTGGAGACATCAGTGAAGTAGGAGAGCTTGCATTTAGACTTGAGCCCGTGGATGGAGCTACCGGGGAAAGCCTTACAGTACTGGACCAACAATCGCTTCCGGACGGTAGCCTACTTACCTATGATTCCTTTCTGGATATGGACGGTAGCATCAAAATCCACATGAATGACGGCTACTTCAAGCACATGGTGCTCGCCTTTGGCAATGTAGGCCAAAACGAAGATTACCTCTTCGATGGAGTAGCTGTTTGTACCGGGCACTAATTCACTCTTTTCTTATTTTTTGCATATACCTTTTGGGTAACTAATCGGTGTTATTTAATATTGAATAATTCTAATATTTATTTTCATTTTAACCTACTACTAGTTCACTATGACTAAAATGTTTACGTCAACACTGCTGGTGTGTATATTGGTGCTAAACCACACCTTTGGCCAGCAAACAAATCAACCGAAACCATTTCCTAACTTTGAAATTCAACATCATGTCAACCCTAGGGGTCGCATAGCGGAACCAGAACCACAGAACCTCGGAGATGCTCCAGATTGGACCTCATTCGATGTTTTTGGAGGCACTGCAGGCAATGATGTCAGTAGTATTGCCAGAGACAAAGACGGAAATGTCTATGCCTTTGGTAGCTACTTCGGTGAAATCACCTTTGGTGATCAGACCATCACTACTTCCGGTTATGGCACTTACCTGGTTAAGCTGAGTAGCACCGGGTCCATTGTATGGCTCAAGGATGCGCTATATGCGAATGGTGATAAAGATTATTATGCCAAACATGAAATGCTACTGGATGCAGCAGGGAATGTTTATTTGGTAGGAGAGCTCAATACTGGTACCATTAGCTTTGGAAGTCTTTCGGCCACCAAGCAAGGAAATCGTGACATGTTCTTAGCCAAAGTTAGCCAGGATGGTAATTTTGAGTCCTTAAAGGCTTTGGGCTATGAATACCTGGCTTCTGTTTTTAATGATGCCTGTTTGGTTGGTGATCACCTCTATATTGCCGCGAATGACTTATTGATCAAAACGAATCTAGCGGGTGAAAAAATCTGGAGCCAGGAATTGGCATATAGCGTAGAGTCAGTTGTGGCCACAGATACCTCTGTTTTTGTATCAGGTAGCTTTACAGGAGAGCAGATGCAAATAGGTGATACTACGGTAAATGGTAAAATTTATGAACCTGTAGCCTTTATACAAGGATTGGAAGTGGATGGCCATCACAAATGGGTAGTGTCCGCAGAGCATTCTGTAGAGGAAGGCACCAGCTTTACAGAGGATTTGTGGATCGACGAAAGTGGAGACTTGTTTTTGGCATTTAATTTCTACGACAACATCACCTGGGGCAACTTGGTCTCTTCCTCATCATGGGCGTATAGATATGGAGTGGTGAGGTTTGATGCCAATGGTGGAGAAAATCTGATTTTTACTTCTCCTTTTGACAGGTCGTCAATTCTTTATGCCAGTACCGAAGGTGACGAATCGATCATAGCATACGAAGGCTATGGAGAAACTTATTTACAGCGACTAGATGCTCAGGGAGCATCTATATCTAACACTGGTATGGGGCATGCTTACGATCTGTTTGTAAGTTCAGGGTCAAATTATTTAGTAGCGAGTGCTTTTATGAATTCTCAAATCCGAAAACTGGATAAAGAACTAAATGAAAGCTGGATGATTGAAACTAGCTCCTCTGCTGGGACAATGCAAATACGAGGCGTGGAAGTAGATGCTGATGGGCATGTATATGTTTTGGGATTCAATTCGGGTGTAGGCGCATTTTACGACGAGGACTTCAATGGTAGAGGTGGGTTTATTGCCAAGTTGGATGAAAACCAGGATATCGTATGGTCTCATTTTATCCCAGATGCGAGCTCTAGTTCTGTAGGTGCCTCTCAGCTCTACCTTCACGAAAGTGGGGAAGTAGCTTTTGTTGTAGGTTATGATAAAGGCTTCAGTTATGGCGAGATCACTGAACGATCAGCAGATGGTTCATTGGTAGGTGTATGTGGCATTAATGGTCAGATAAAAAGGCTCAAAGCCTATGATAATTTTGATATAGCTGCTGTGACGTTAGATACCTCTGGAGACATGGTGGTTTCAGGTACGTTAAATAGAGAAACAGTAATAAATGGAGTGACTTATACTCCTTTCAATTCAGATGCACTGATCATAAAGCTAAGTGATACGGGTGAACAAAAGTGGTTGAAATTTTTTGAAGGAAATGGCACGGAATATTTGGCTTTTCATAGTCACCCTGCTGGCTCCAATGATATTTACTTCGCTGGGGAATTTCAATCACGAAATATCGTGATCGGTTCGGACTCTACTTTAAATCTGAGTGAAGAAGATGGTGATGTTTTGCTTGCAAAATTTTTACCAACTGGAGCACTAGACTGGGTAAAAGTGTATGGAGGAGGTCCGGCACGTCAGTCTACCTGGCCTATGAGTATTGCTGTGGACCTAGACGGAAATAGTCACTTGTCCATTTGGCATGGGAAGGAAGCGAAATTTGGAGATGTTGTACTCGATGTGGAATCAGAAAACGCCAGCTACAGTAAAGCGGTTGGTAAATTCGATGACTCAGGTGAGCTTGTTTGGATCAAAGGCATTCAGGAGCAGGGGTTGTTTGGGTTTAATTACGGTGAAATAGCATTAGATACAGCAGGAGGTGTTTATGTAGCAGCTTCCTATCGGGATTCCATTGATTTTGGTGGTGGGGTGAAACTCTACAGTGACCGGTCATACGATCTCTACTTTGCTAAGTATACCGCCAGCGGTGATTTGGATTGGGTTAAATCAGTGGTTGGTCAAGCGAGTATGACTAATGGAATTGGAGTGATTTCCCCTGATAACCTGTACGTAAGTGGAATTTTTAATGGCTCTATTGCTACTACTGATGCAACAGCTCATTCCACAAGTAGTAATACCTTTTTGGCAAGGATAGGAGTAGATCCTGAACCAGTAGTGGAGGAGCCAGATCCGGTATTAACGGCTAGCACTGTGGATGCCTCCATCTATCCCAATCCCGCCGCATCTTTTATGCGCATCACACTTCCAGAAGCGCATGGAATATCCGCTCATGTGTCCATCATAGATCTTCAGGGTAAAAGCACTGGGAGTTATCAGCTCACAGATGTTCGTGAAGAAGTAATCGACGTGTCCAACTTACCAAAGGGACTCTATATCGTGAAGATAGAAACACCCCAAGGAAGCTTTACACAGAAGCTGCTGAAGTAGCGGATTTTACAAAGAATCGTGGGAAAAGAAGAAGGCCTGGGGATACCCGGGCCTTTTTTGCTCGTGATCAAACGAGGGTGTGTGGTTGTATAATGACGGTGAAAAAGAGTCCCTCGTACGCGACGAGGGACCACAACCAGCTATGAATTAGACCATTGGTCATCATTCGAGCGTAAAACTATGTTGCTACACGTGATGAGGTCTTTTTACTCGTTCAATAAACGTTTTTAGTCGTTGGCTGGGGTAGAAACTTCCGTGATCATTTCTAGCGAATGTGCCTGTGGCTTGTCGTTAAACAGTGGTTTGGTTTTGGCCCAGGTATTTGCAAATAGCTGTGAGTTGCGGTAGCGGTCCAGATCTGCCTGAGATTTCCACTTACTCACGGTGTAGTAGACGTTGCTGTGGTGGTGGTCGCGGTGGAGCGAAAGATACTCACACCCGGCTGAAGCTCGGATCCTGGATTTACTCTCAGAGAATACTGCTTCAAAGGTGGCGGTGTGCTCGGGAGCAAAGGACATTCTTACGATACGTGTTATCATAATTCAAAATTGATGGAAACCGGAGCGTCCAGGTTTAATCCCAATAGTTCAGAGGCGTTGCCATTGTGTATGCCTATCTGAAGTACACGATTGCTGTTGTAAAGCACAAATACTTCACCAGATTCTACTTCATGGTAAAGCTTATTGAGCTTTCGCACACGCTCTCGCCCAAAACAAATTTCAAATGGCTTATTCCCGTTGATCTTATTGATCGTTTCAAATTCACCCTGATCAATGTTGGTGATGAGGTTGCCATAGTGATCCACCCGTACCACATTGCCTGCAATTTCTCGTTTGGAGGCTTTGAGCTGTCGGGCATAAAGCACCTGCACTCCATCCACTGCTGGTCCCATTTCATGAATGTTTTTACCACTAGCCAGGGCAGCAGCAGCTGGTCCTAGAATGTCCTTAGCCGCAAAGGAACTCTCTACAGGGTTGAGGCTGTTTATATCTACAATGGCTGTAGGGCGTTGGGTACTGAGCAGACTAAACATGCCACTGTCGGCACCTACAAAGTAATGTTCTTCCAGTTTTACGGCGAGATAGCGTGAGGGCTCTTTGCTCGCAAGATCCACACCAATGAGGTGTACAGTGCCGGCAGGAAAGTCCCGGTATACACTTTTGAGTACGTAAGAAGCATGCCCTATATCAGATTGGGAAATGTGGTGACTGATATCTACTACCGTAATACTTGGGTTGGAGCGGAGAATGGCCGCCTTTACCGCTGCTACGTAGTGATCCTCCGTACCGAAATCCGACATAAATGTGACTAGAGCCATACAAGCAACGGAAATATTTTTTTAATTTGAAGCAAAAATATAAATTCTAAAAGCAACAAAAATTAAACCAGTATAAATCACCCGTTCATTTGCTAGAAAAGGTCATAACGCTCGAAAATATCTCCCTGGTGGATTTTTTAGGAATCCAAAATCAGAATATAAAAGAAATTGCTTCTGCATTTCCGGAGAGCAAAATTATCTCAAGAGGAAACGAGATACGCATTCAGGGGACTGCCCCACAAATCCTAAAAATCAACGACATCCTCAATTCGCTGTTGAGTCACTACAACCGTTTTGGGAAGGTGACACATGAAAACGTGGTATCCTATATCAATGAGGAGCAGCATGCTCAGGCACATGTAGGTGCTAATGATGTGTTGGTGTTTGGTACCAGGGGATTTAAAATCACTCCCAAAACCACCAATCAAAAGGCACTGGTGAAAGCCGTAGATGCCAACGATCTCGTATTTGCGATAGGTCCGGCGGGTACGGGTAAGACGTACATATCGGTAGCGCTGGCAGTGCGTGCACTCAAAAATAAGGAAGTAAAGAAAATCATCATTACCAGGCCTGCAGTAGAGGCGGGAGAAAATCTTGGGTTTTTACCTGGTGATTTAAAAGAAAAAATAGATCCCTACCTGCGTCCGATATACGATGCACTTAATGACATGATTCCCTCCGAAAAACTTCGATACTATCGGGAAAATGGTGTGATAGAGATTGCTCCTTTGGCTTATATGAGGGGGCGTACGCTCAACAACGCTTATGTGCTGCTAGATGAAGCTCAAAATACCACACCCATGCAAATCAAAATGTTTTTGACTCGGATGGGGCCTGACTCTAAGGTGATCATTACGGGTGATCGTTCTCAGGTGGATTTGCCACGCAATCAAAAGTCAGGCTTGATGGATGCCCTGAATGTACTCAAAGGCATCAATGGAATAGGGTTTGTGGAGCTGGATGAAAAAGATGTAGTACGTCACAAGTTGGTAAAAGACATAGTGAGAGCTTATAACAAAAGTCAGGAGAAGTCATGAAGGTAGTGCTCGCCAATACGGAGGACTTGCAGCAAAAGGCCTTCGAAATCCGCCAGGAAGTGTTTGTGATAGAGCAGCGGGTGGATCGTGATGAAGAATTTGATGAATTTGAGGAGGTTTCACGGCACTTTGTAGCACTAGATGATGCGGGTCGGCCAATAGGCGCTGCACGCTGGCGAGTGACTGATAAAGGAATCAAATTGGAGCGCTTTGCCGTAAAGCGCACAGAGCGCGGCAAAGGAATTGGAGGTCTTTTGGTACAATCGGTGCTAGATGATATCAAAGATCAAAAAGGCAGTGGCCATTACCTTTATTTGCATGCACAGCTACCGGCTGTGGCTCTATATGAGAAGTTTGATTTTCAAACTCAAGGAGAGCAGTTTGAAGAATGCAACATCATGCACTACCATATGTTTAAGCACAGTTAGACTTAAAAAAACAATTTTCCCGTTGCATGTTAAGCCGGTTCTTCGGATATTCATACCGAAGAACTAGTTATGTATAAATGGACCGCCTTTCCGTTTGTCAGGATTGCTATGTGCCTGATAGCAGGTGTTTTACTTGCGGATTATTTTGTGCCTACAGACTGGAGTAGTGTTTCATGGCATTACCATCTCGCATTCGTGACGCTAGGGGCTTTGGTATACTACATTTTACCAGCAAACTGGCGAGGCTCCTGGTGTATGCTGCTGTTGGTAGTTCTCGGGACCCAACTAAACTATTGGAGTGACCATCGGCATGGACATAACCATTACACACATTTTGATCGAGTAGAAGCATTTACCGGACGTGTTACATCAGACCTGGTAGAGCGAAAAGACTACTATAGGTATGAAGTAGAAGTAAGCCATCTTCGTGTAGACTCAGGTGTGTATGAGACTACTGGTGAGGTGTATCTCTATGTGAAAAAATCGAATGCACCTACCTATACCTATGGAGATGTGCTCGTAGTAAGAAAAGGCTTTTTTGAGGTCGCTACGCCAAAGAACCCCTATGAATTTGACTATCGGCAGTACCTTTCTTTGCAAAACATATACGCACATGCGTTTGTGAGCTCTGAAGATGTGAAAGTTCTTGGTCATGCACCGCCCAACAGCCTGTTGGCCATGGCACTTCACATTCGTGTAAAAGCTCGCGAATTGCTGTTTGAGTGTATAAGGTCAACTCGCGAGCAGGCGATTGTGGTGGCGTTACTGCTGGGGGTAAAAGATTACCTGGACAGTGAACTAAAAGAGGCCTATTCCTCAGCAGGGGCTATGCATGTGCTCGCTGTTTCAGGACTCCATGTGGGTATTGTTTACCTGCTGCTTTCGCTGGCTTTTAAACGCTTCAAAAACACGCTCGTAGGAGCAGTGGCTTTTGTATTGCTATCTCTGACGATTATTTGGTTGTATGCACTGGTTACAGGATTTTCTCCATCTGTGATGAGAGCGGCTACCATGTTTAGCGTAGTGATACTAAGTGATGGCTTACAGCGACGGTCCAATATCTTCAATTCCCTGGGTGTGGCCGCTGTTTTGTTGATTCTAATCAATCCCAAAATCATATATGCTGTGGGGTTTCAGCTGTCATTTGCTGCTGTGCTGGGCATTGTCCTGCTGCACGGACCCTTGTACCGGTTGTTGGACATTCAAGGTAAAGTACTGGACTATGTGTGGTCCATTACCTGTGTGTCTGTGGCAGCACAGTTGGCTACTTTTCCGCTCACGTTGCTATACTTTCATCAATTCCCAACTTATTTTCTGATCTCCAATCTGGTCGTTATTCCCGCTGCCACTGTGATGATGGTTGGCGGGTTGGTGGTGGTTGTTAGTGCAGCTATTTATTTGCCATTGGGTGCATTTCTGGGAGGATTGTACGAGTACTTTGTTTGGGTCATCAATGAGGTCGTGATGAGTATTGGGTATTTACCGTTTCCGCTTTTCGACTGGCTCTATATGGAATCATGGGAGGTTTGGGTAGTGTATTTTTCACTGATATGTCTGATTATCGGTTTTCGAAGTTACAGGTACAAATACCTCGTTTTAGCAGCTATGGGCTTTATGGTTTGGAATACCCATGTGATTTTCAGGGAAATCGATCGTGTCAACCAGCGCAAGCTTGTGTTTTATGAATTGGAAGAAGGTATTGCTATCGATCTCATATCGGGGACGGAAGCACTGTTGTTATTGGATCGGGAAGCTATGGCGCATTTTAGTGAACTTCCCCCACAAATTAACCCAAACAGACTGGCGCTAGGATTGCCCAAAATGCAGGAAAATGTACAGCTCATCGAAGATAGTGAGTTTGTAGAGCGACACGCCTTTTTTGATCTGATAGAATGGCACGGAAAACGTGTAGCCCTCATCAAACAGGACCTTTCAGACTTTGCTCAGAAACACCCTGTGCATGCCGATGTGGTGTTTTTTCCTGATCACACTGTTTGGCTGGATAGCTTAGAAACGACAGGTCTGCAGTTGCTCGGGGCTGGACATAGATACTATCAGGTGAGGAAAGCTAAAGCTCATAAAACAAATGTTCATAGCCTGACGTACGATGGTAGTTATGAGCTGATTTTTGGCCCTGAAGAGCTTAATGAGAGTAGGAAATTTCTTTCGTTTTTTTAACTTGATACTTCGTGAGTAAGCCGATAGATGTACTAAAGAAATTCTGGGGGTATGAAGACTTTCGCCCACTGCAAAGCGAGATTATAGGAGCCGTTTTGGATCGCCAGACGGTATTGGCGCTGCTGCCTACCGGAGGTGGTAAGTCCATTTGTTTTCAAGTACCTGCGTTGTGCCTGGAAGGAATCTGTATAGTGGTGTCGCCGCTAATTGCGCTGATGAAAGATCAGGTAGAACAGCTGAAAAAACGAGGGATTAAGGCTGCAGCGATCTATTCAGGAATGAGTAGAAAAGAGATTGATATCACCCTTGACAATTGTATCTATGGTGATTTGAAATTTATCTATGTCTCTCCTGAGCGCATGAAAACAGAGCTGTTTTTGGAGCGTGCCCGACAGATGACTATCTCCATGTTGGCAGTGGATGAGGCACACTGTATTTCTCAGTGGGGATATGACTTTAGGCCACCCTATCTGGAAATCGCAGATTTCATTGAAAATATGGGTGTAGAGCGAGTCATTGCTCTCACAGCTTCAGCTACTCGGGAAGTCAAAAAAGATATACTTGATAAGCTAGGAATGCCAGAGGCGAGGGTATTCGAAAAGAGTTTTGCACGCGCAAACCTTAGCTATTCGGTATTTGAGCTGGAGCATAAAGAGGCCAAAATGCTTGAAATACTCCAACGAGTGCCAGGTAGCAGTGTGGTGTATGTCAGGAGTAGGAAGCAAACCAAGGAAATTGCCGCCTTTTTACGGTCACAGGGAATTCAGGCCGATTTTTACCATGCTGGTTTAGCCGGCTCTGTACGTGCCGCCAAGCAAGATCACTGGGTGTCGGGAGATACTCGAGTCATGGTGTCCACCAATGCTTTTGGTATGGGGATCGATAAGCCAGATGTGCGGACGGTCATCCATTACGACCTGCCAGACACTTTGGAAGCTTATTATCAGGAGGCCGGTAGGGCTGGGAGAGATGAACAAAAGGCGTTTGCAATACAGCTCTTTGCAGCTGTGGACCTGGAGAATTTGCAGCGTAGAACGGAGCAATCCGCGGTTTCCGTGGCGTTTATTCGTAAAGTGTATCAGGCACTAGCCAATTATTACAAACTGGCCGTAGGCAGCAACGCCTATTCGAGTTTTGAATTCGATTTTCCTGCATTTACACAAAACTTTGAGCTGCCATCTGTGGAGACATACCACGCATTAAATAAACTTAGTGATGCAGGATTGATTGAGCTCAATGAATCCTTCAAAGAACAATCCAGGTTTATTTTTCAGCTAGACCAAAAAGAGCTCTATAAGTTTCAGGTGGCAAACAGAAACCTTGATCCGGTAATTAAGACCTTGCTAAGGTTGTATGGTGGAGAGTCATTCACTGCTTTTACGACCATCAAAGAGCAGGATATCGCCAAACTGCTGCAGGAATCCGTAGATCGGGCCATTAAGCAGTTGGAATTTTTACATCAGGCTGAGGTCATTGTATATCAAAAGAGCAGTG
The DNA here is from genome assembly GCF_003386095.1 of Marinoscillum furvescens DSM 4134. Lineage (GTDB taxonomy): Bacteria > Bacteroidota > Bacteroidia > Cytophagales > Cyclobacteriaceae > Marinoscillum > Marinoscillum furvescens. Next base: position 118,290 of record NZ_QREG01000013.1, read on the forward strand.
ATCAGCCACGTATTACGTTTTTGACACCCAGGTACGACGCTGCAAACTTGCCCTTGGATCAGGATCAGATTGCCTGGAGGCGCAAGGTAGCATTGGATAAAATGAATGCCGTAAAAGAATACGTAACACAAAACACCAAGTGCCGCAGTAGGGTGATTCAGATGTATTTTGATGAGGTGAGTTATCTGGACTGTGGAGTATGTGATGTGTGCCTGTCGCGTCACAAGAAGCAACAAGCCATGCCATTTCAGCCAGTATTGGAGTTTTTGAAAGGTGAGCCCAAATCAGAAGATGAGATCATCAACCATTTTGACCAGATCCATATGGAGGAGCTGGTGATGGCTTTAAGGTTACTATTGGACCGAAAAGAAGTGCTGATTACTACCGATGAGCGATTTGTAGCCAATAAGTCCGTGGAGGCATCGATGACTAAAGGGGATGAGTAGGAGAGTTACTCTCCTTTTTTGGAGCCGGCTGGTTTTACATGTTTCCAGGAGTCTCCGCGTTTTATACTAAAAATGGTCCCCACAGATACCCCAAACTGTTTTGCTATGATCTTCACACGTGTTTTTCGATTAGGGTCAGCCATCATCTTTTTGATTACTGCCACTTGCGTACGTGTTAGCTTGTTGTTAGGGGTAAACTCCTTATCATAGGTATACGCAGACTTATGGTACTTGCTCATGTGCTCCTTAAACTCCTCTTTGCTTACCCATTTTAGATTAGCAGCTTCAGGATTTCCCTTGTTTTCATCTTTGAAGATGATATGGGTATGACCTTCAGGATTGGGCACATAGAGTTCTGCCACTACCTTGTGCACGTAGATTAGGGTATTCTTCCCATCTTTCTTACGTGTAGGTATAGCACGGTACCCCATGTTTTTGTAGTGTTTAAGCAATTTAGGCGGGTCGAAATAAAGAGATTTTACTTCACCGTAATTACTGACCAAAAACTTGTTGCGGATTTGCTCGTTTTCCCAGACTTTCCATTCTTCCATCACAATGGAGGATTCTTTAGGTCAAAAATACCTATTTTTTTGATAATCAGCAGGATAAAAAAAAGAGTGTACCAAAAAGCACACTCTTTTTTAGACATCCTCAATAAAAATCCTTTAAAATCAGTCTTTTTTCTCTTCTAACGCAGCTACACCAGGGAGTACCTTACCCTCCATGTATTCAAGAAGTGCACCACCTCCTGTACTTACGTAAGATACTTTGTCTCCATACCCCAGGTTATTGACTGCAGATGCTGAGTCTCCTCCACCTATGAGAGAAAACGCTCCCTTCTCGGTTGCTTTTACTACAGACTTGGCAATTTCTTCTGTGCCTACTGCAAAGGCCGGGAATTCAAATACACCCATTGGGCCATTCCAGAGTATAGTTTGTGACTTTTCTACCACATCGGCAAATAACTTCACAGATTCCGGGCCAATGTCAAGACCTTCCCATTCGTCAGGGATTTCTCCTGCTTTTACGGTTTGCTTGTTGGCGTCTTTGGCAAAATCATCAGCTATCACTGTATCTACAGGCAGTATGAGGTTTACACCTTTTTCTTTTGCCTTAGCCTTTAGCTCTTTGGTGAGTGGCATGCGGTCAGCTTCGAGTAGCGACTTGCCTATTTTACCACCTTCTGCTTTAGAAAAGGTGTAAGACATACCACCACCTATGATCAGATTGTCGGCTACATCCAGCAGGCGCTCAATGATCAATATTTTATCTGAAACTTTGGCACCTCCCATGATTGCGGTAAATGGACGCTTAGGCTCACCCAGAACTTTCTCTGCGTTTTCGAGCTCTTGCTTCATCACATATCCACAGCACTTATCTTTAAAAGAGCCTGCCACAATAGTAGTAGAGGCATGTGCACGGTGTGCAGTACCAAAGGCATCATTTACATAGATGTCACCCAGGCTGGCTAGTTTTTTTGCGAATGCTTCATCTCCTTTCGTTTCTTCTTTATAGAAACGTACGTTTTCCAAAAGCAGCACTTCACCATTTCCAAGCGATTTGCTTTTTTCGGCAGCTTCTTCGCCGATGCAGTCACTTGCAAAGTGTACACTCACTCCCAGTTTTTCGCTGAGGTCTGGAATGATGTGCTTGAGTGAAAACTTCTCTTCAGGACCCGATTTTGGTCGGCCCAGGTGGCTCATCAAGATCGCAGATCCGCCTTCATCTATTATTTTTTTGATCGTAGGAACAGCAGCTCTCAGACGTGTGTCATCCGTTACTTTATAGTTCTCATCGAGTGGAACATTAAAGTCTACACGTATTAGTGCTTTTCGGTTTCTAAAGTTAAAATCATCTATGGTTCTCATATCCACTTATTTTAGCGCTAAATTGTTTGATCTGTTTAAAAAAGCAAAGCTTCCGCAGCTTTATCTTACTGAGGCCCGCTTGAGACGGTCGTTAATCGCCCTGCCGAGCCCTATATCGGGAAATTTTTCTGTGAGTATAATGCTTACGCCTCGCTCATCCATGGAGCGAAGTGCCCCAAACAGGTTTCTGGCTGCTTCATCCAGATTCCCTGATGGCGAGAGTGTTATTTGGCGGTCAGCATCTAAATGTTCAAACTGCCGCTGATAGCTGATGACTCCATAGGTCTCATTGGAATGTTCAGCCATTAGGTTTTCCAAATCTCCAATGCGCAGGGTCTTGCCAGGGGCATAGTGTGACTTTAGCATGCCCGGAGCCATAGGATCAGAGCTATGGTTGACCTGTATATGCACCGAACCCACTACTGCTTCAATGTCTTCTATTTGTTTGCCTCCAAGCCGGTAGACTATGGCCTCTTCATTTTCGTCAAACCCTACGATGGTTGATTCGATGCCTATCGAACATTCGCCACCATCCAGAATGTACGGAATTTTGCTGCCTAGCTGCTTGTCTACGTGATGTGCCGTAGTAGGGGACACATAGCCAAAAGGATTTGCGCTGGGTGCAGCTAGTGGAAAATCAAGTTCGCCGAGGAGTTCGAGAGCGACAGGGTGTTTTGGGATTCGTACAGCCACCGTAGGCAGTCCGGAAGTAAGCAGATCGGGTATATGGGACTTTTTCTCAAGAAGCATCGTCAATGGGCCGGGCCAAAATGCCTCGGCTAGCTGTTGTGCTTTGTAGGGGAGGTGGGAGACAATAGCTTTCACCTTTTCCAGCGAGTTTGTATGTGCAATCAGTGGGTCAAACTTTGGTCGGTTTTTGACCTTGAAGATGTCCAAAATAGCAGCCTCATTCAGTGCATTGCCCGCCAAACCATAGACGGTTTCGGTGGGCATGGCCACAAGTTTGCCTTCGCGTAGGAGGGTGACTGCATCAGCTATATTGGTACCTATTTCTGCCATTTTCGCAATTCAACCACAATTATCTTCAAAAATATTGACAACTGTATAAGGCGGTATATATTTACGAAATAAACCTACGGCTATGAATAAAAGTACCCGAAATACGCTTCGATTAATCTCTGTAATTATAGTATTGGCACTGGTTCTAATGGAACTGTCCATCATACCTAACCTGCTCAATTACAAGTTTTGGTTTATGGTGGCGGCATATGCGCTGGCGCTGATTACCTATCGTTAGTTGGGGCGATAGATCATCCTTTTTCCCTGCTGCTGGTCTCCCTGCCGAACTACATAGCTGTAGATTCCCGGTTTTAATTGCACTCCTGCACTATTGGTGCCATCCCAGGAGATCCGGTTGACTCCTTTATATTGAGGTGCCCACAAGAGGTTTCTCACGAGCGCTCCCTGGCTATCATAGATGTCTATTCGTGTCAGTCCATCTTCGGGCAGTTCATACACGATCTCGGTCTCTCTATGGAATGGATTCGGGTAGTTTTGGTGGATACGTAGCGTCGTGTAGTCACTGCTGCCAGGTTGGTAAAGCTTGGCATTGGGTATAAAAGAGCGGAAGGTTCCGTTGCCATGAGTGGCGATGATAAGTTTACCGTCTACCGTTCTATAGTCCATCATGGCTATTACAGCATTGCCTATTTTGTCATCACTTTCTTTTAGCCATAGCGTATTGCTCGCGTTGAGGGCTTCACTGCTATAGAGACCTATGCTGGTGCCTACATAGTAAGCTGTGCCCGATGTGGTGGGGACTATTTCGGCCCACCTTACACTAGGTCCACTCCCGGTGCCGTCTGGGTATTGCTCCAGATTACCGCTGATATCTGTAAAAGTCACGCCTCCGTCAGTGGTGTGAAAAACTGAAGGAACGTTGTAATTTGAAAATACCACTACAAACTCGGAAGGACTTTCCGGGTGAGTCGCAATGCAGATGATGTGTCCATTTTTGGGGAATTCGGGCCAAATGATCGTCTCCACATCGGATTGAGTAGGGTCAGAGGCATTCATTATTTTTTGAATGCGAGGGGTTTCTTCAGTGACGCCAGCCAGGAGTAGGTCCTGTACCGGGGATTTTTCTATGGCGGTATAGGTACCGGCTGCTAATTGCGTGTCTTCTATTTCAGACCACCCCACAAGCGTTTGTTTTTGCGAACCAGCAGGAATTTGCGAAAGGTTGTCATTGCGCCACAGCACGTCTCCTCCTGCAAGAAACATCCGGTTGGCATTGGTTGGGTCCAGAATGTACGGGTTGATAAACAGATAACCCTGGCCTTCGCGGCTGCCTCCACCTATAGGATCTACACGCGCAAAGGACTGCAACTTTTGATCTTCATTCAAAATGAGCCGGTAGATCTGACTGTTTTGAAAGGATACATAGACAAAATCTCTATTTGGAGTGATAGCACAAAACCCGCCATCCCCGCCCAATACACGGTCCCAGGTGGGGCTTTCTCCTCCCCGGTTTGATATGTACGTACCATTGTCTTGCATACCTCCTATGATTTCATTGGTGGCAGCATCATGGCGCTGCGCTATGGTATAATACTGCGAGGTGACATAGCCGTTGTTTAAGCTAAACCACGCTACAGAGTCTGCCTCATTGTTGTTGGTTTTGCGTAACCCTCCGTCATTGGCAGAAATCATTTTTCGCCCATCTGATGGATAAAATAACATTAAGTGCTGATCCGGATAGTGCCCTTCATACACAGATGCGTCATTTTTTGTGCTGTAGCCTCCTATCCACTGAGTAGAAGAGGAGGTTGCAAATCCATTGGTAGACCGGTAAAGGTTAGTGCCTCCAATGAATACCGTGGTAGGGTCGTCGGGGTGCACAGCGATGGCCATGTTGTAACCGCCCTGGGTGTTTAGGTCGCCATAAGAGCCACCAAAGGCAGGGAGGTTGCCAGTGAGGTCACGCCACTGGCCACGAACATAAGGGGTAGAAGCTTGCCAGGTGAATTTCCACAGGTAAACTTGTGTGCCTTGCGTATAGAAATAGATGTGTTTCCCATCGCTGGAGGCGCCCATTACTGTGCGCTCGTGGTATTCAGGAAAGCCCCCTGGAGTGATGTTGGTCCAGTTTTTTCCATCTACTGAGGCAAAGATGCCAGCGACAGATGCACGTTGATTGGAGCTGGTTTTGGTAGATAAGGTAGCGTAGAATACACCATTACCTGCGCGTTGTACATTGGTGTAAAAGGGTGCTGTGGAATTGTTGAGATCTTCAGTGTCGGGTAAGTCAAAAAGGCGTTGACCTAACTCTGCGGTCCAGGTGTTTCCGCCATCATTGGAGCGCAAAATGCCCCCAAAAGTGGCCACGAGTAATTCGTCTTCTTCCTGGTTGTCCGGGTTGGTGCAGATGCTCCAGGTGTATTGAAACTGGCTGTTGAATATATCTGGGGTGTATCCGGATACAGTGGAAGGCAATACATGCCAGGAGTCTCCATTGTCAGTGGATTTGTAAATGCCTGCCCCTCTATAGGGCGCTGCCAGAGATTTGGCAGAGTTGCCTACCAGCTCTCCAGTGCCAAAATACCAGGTATCCTCTTTTCCTTCACGGGTATCCTGAGCAAGTGCGGTGATAGTATTTCTAAGGGTAGGGTCGGAGGTGCGTCGCCAGGCCACGCCTCCGTCGGTGGTTTTCCATATGCCTCCTGATACACCACCGGCTATCAGGGTGTTTTCATCTCGAACATCAAAAGCAGCAGCTCGTGTTCGGCCACCTACGTTAAAGGGTCCGACAGCAGTATAGGTGGTTTCGGTGTAGCGCAGGTTGTTTTGCCGGGCAAATGCCTCTCGTGATGGTATGGAAGCACTAAACTGAAGTTCTTTGCTCCGAATATTCGAAGGAAGTTCGCCTGTAGATGGGTCAGCCAAAATGGACCGCTCATATTCGAATCGTGCAGTGGGGTTTTCTTTGCTGCCTATGGCAGAAGGAGCAGAAACAAAAGATAAAAAATAATCCGGTTGCGACTGGGGCAACCGGATCGAAAAACATAAAATCGTAAATACAGTGAGCGTGAGTGCGTTCTTCACTATTCGATGACTGTGTTTAGTTTATTGGTGCGACCTTCTTGTAATATGGCTGTTTGTACACCTTCTCCATCGTTGTTCATGTCACCTTTGCGTGCATCAATGAAGTACGAAATAGGCTCCACATCTTTAAAGGTCACTCTTCCTTTTTCATCTGTTAGGCCAATTGCCACTGGGTTTTCGTCTTTGCGGTATTCCTCTTCAGACTTAAAGATCTTTACCTGTACTCCTTCGGTGGGATTGCCCAGACCGTCCAGTACAGTGATCTTTAGTTTGGTAGGAAGTAGCTGTGTGTTTGCAGGTTTAAACGAAAACAATCCGACCATTAAGATGGCCGACAGGATAAAAAGTATGTATTTCATAATTCTCATTGTTAGTGCGTTCTAGGTATTTTCAAACAAATACTTAGCCAAAAGCTCAAAACTGTCAGGTTTTTGATACTGACGATCGCTGTAGGTGTTGGCTGTCAGCTTGATATAGCTTGGCCTTTTGTCTATCACGATATGCTCAATCAAAATGTTTCCAAAATACTGCCGCAGTTCTTCGGTTTCATTTTTCAGCTGCCGGGGTTTGAAGTAGTATTTCTCTTTGGTCTCTACAAAGTCCTTTTTCTCAGTAATGGTTATGTCTGCGTTGGCTTTTTTATAGTTGAGCTGCTGTACTTTTTCTGCCAGCCAGTCGAACAAAAACTTAAACTCGGTCACCCCTAAGTGCTCGTGGTAGGAGATCGCAAAACCATTGGACAGTGATGTGTTTAGGATGTGTACATCTGGTTCACCTACCATGCGGTCTAGCTTTAAGCGGTAGCTGTCAGCCACTGCCTGCACCATATCCGTTTTTTTATAGCTGTTTTTCCAGCGGTTATAGTCCTCTAAGTAGGAGTCTTTTCGCTTGATCAGCTCCTGCATCACTACACCTTCGGCTTGTTTGGAAGGGAAAAGTCGCTCATATATTTGATCAAAAAAGGTCATGTGGTTTTACTTTACAACTGTCACTGAGCCATACTGTTCGATGGTGCCTTGCTCAGGCTCCAGTGAACTGGTAAATACCATTCTGTACGCATAGGTGCCTTGCTGTACATATTGCCCGGCAAATGTGCCATCCCAGCGGAAGTTCTTATTGCTGGAGTGAAAGACCAGATCTCCCCAGCGATTGTATACGTAAACCTGGAAGTTCTCAATATATTCATTAGGAAACGCAAACCATTCTTCATTTTGTCCATTGCCATTTGGGCTAAATGCATTAGGTACAAATATTTGCCTGAAGCACGCATCTGTTACCACAAGCTGCACGGTGTCTGTCTGTACACAGTGCGGCGGGTTGAGGTCTCTGACTTCTACAAAGTAGCTGCCACTATCCAGGTCGTTGACACGTACAATGCGCTCTGTCAGCTCCTGACTTTGTGTAAATACATTGGCACCTGCATCATCATACACATTGATTTCCACTTGTGCTGGTATACGTTCACCAAAAGTAATCGCAATATCTCCCGTGTTAGCACACTCACTTTCCGCAACTGCTTCCATTTCATATGGAGCATTGTCTTCCAGCAGGTAAACGGCCAGATAACTACAGCCTGTCACGGTATTTTCCATAGTCACCTCATATGTGCCGGCTAGAAGACCGGTCACCGGTGGGGTGGTGCCTGGTCCATCAAAATTAAACGGTCCGGCATTGGTAGGTCCTGTTACCTGGTAGCTGAAGTTTCCAGTCTGGTCTACGCTGAGCGCAAAAGATCCGTTCGCTTCACCACATTCTGCGGGTACCACGTCTACCTGCTCATGGACCGGGGCAGCCGTAATCACTACTTCGGCACTGTCTGTGTATATACATCCGGTGATGTCATTGGTGACTTCTACCAGATACATGTAGGTGCCCGGAGTATTGGTATTCACCTGGTGGGTACGCTGATTACCTACAGGTACACCGTCGCGGTACCATTGATAGTCCGGTCCCGGGTCATTGGAATCAAGTAACAAATCATCAAACTGGCAGATCTGCACATCTGGACCTATGTCTATCACCGTTTCATCCTGACCTATAAAGACTGTGACCGTATCTGATGAACAGCCCTCATCACTGATGATGGCTACATCCACAATCTGAGGACTGCTAAAAGTAACCGTACGGGTGGTTTGACCGGTAGACCAGTAATAATTGAGATCTGTACGTACCGAGTCCCACGCCGCCAGCTCAATGTCTCCTCCACACAGTGACGTGTCTGTTGGTACTGTTGGAGCTTCAGGTATGGTAAAGACTTCTATGGTATCTGTAAGAGTAAATGCCGTATCACATCTGTTGGTTAATGTCAGTGTGACGATGTAAGTGCTGTCTACCGTATATACATGAGAGGTATCGGTGAGGTTGAGTTCTGGGCCTATCACCGTGCCATCGCCAAAGTCCCAGGTGAAATACTCAATGCTAGAATCCCTTCCAGTGCCTGAGAAGCGTGTTTCTACACCCTGGCAGGCTACTTCTGTAGTGATGGATGGTTGCATAGATGGTGAGCTCACCTGCTGGGTAAAATTAGGTAGTCCCATTCGTGACGTACGTGAAAGCAAATCTACGCTAGATAATTGTAAGTTCGCTCCGGCATCATCACCTGCTGGGGAGGAGAGGGTGGCTAGCTGGTTGGTGTTTTCTATGGCAATATAGATCTGTCCATCAGGGGCCATCTGCATGGCTCCGTATGAGGTAGGTGGAGCGTCTGGGTATACAAATTTTGTAGCTTCTATGTCGGCTACTTCATTGTCTGTGTTGAGACTGTCCAGATCGTACTGAATTACACGCGAAGTGGCTCCTGTGGTGGTCACATAGAGCTTGAGGGCGTCTGTAGAAAATTCTAAGCCGTATGCCTGGCTACCGGGTTCGTCTATGTTGATTAGTCGTGAATTGCTCACCTGCCCTGTAGCCACATCAAAATCAAGAATGTCAATGTAATTGGGACTGCCGGGCACCACTACGGCCAGCATACCTGCACCTGGTGCGAATTTCATGTAGCCTGTAGCACGTGGCTCTTCCTGAAATATATGATGGGTGCCTGCCACGGAGTGTATGGCACCTATTACTCCATTGTTGTTGATCTGATAGCCTCTAAAATGATTGTTGCCATACTCATGAGCCATGAGCCAGGGGGTGCCTGTAAATCCAGAGGCTGTCACCCGTTCGGAACTGCATTCGATGATGGGCACATTTTTAATCATTACCTGTCCTCTGGCAGTGTCCTTTTTCATGTCTACAATGGACATTTTCAAGTTGAAGGTGTGGTCTCCATAGACTTCCTCCGTGGTGAAGATGTAAAACATGGTGTTGTCATTGGCAAAAGGGATGATCATGGCAGATTGGGCAGAAGTACTGTCTCCACCAATGCCGGAGCCATTTATCATTATTTGATGTTCTTTGTTCCAGACTGTGGAGCCATTGGTATAGAAGAGTAGTTGCCCATCCTGATCGGAGATGGTGGCACACCCTTCGGGCGAGTCCATGAGGTTGGCGTCTTCCAGCACCTGTGGTGGGGTAAAATTAAAATCAAGGCCTGCCTGCTCGCCAAAGTACCATTGATTGGCCAGGTTTCGCTGGACGCCGTACTCCGTCACCACTATGTCGTCATAAGCCGTACATCCAGAGCTGGTTACTACTTCCACCCAATAGGTGCCAGTGGTATCGACTTCTATTGTTTGCGTGGTTTCACCGGTACTCCACGTGTACTGTAGCATGCCTGCGCCTGCATCAAGAATAAGTGAATCTTCTACGCATATCGTTGTGTCATTTCCAAGGTCCACAGAGTCACTTGGATTATATTCGTAGGGAAGTATTTGCGACTGAATGTATCCATTTAGTTCTACAGTGAGTGTTACAAAATAGCCACCAGGCTGATCATACTCATGGATAGGGGCAGGGCCAGCACCAAAGCCTCCATCACCAAACGCCCAGAAGTAGTTGTTGGGTAATGGGTCAACTTGTGCAATGAACCTGGTGGGGCTATGCTCGCAAGAGTCTAGATAGGTAATGGACATATCGAAATAATTGCCAGGCATATATGCGGGGGCAAACTCTGGAAACTGCCTGCCATTGTAATCCACGTCGAACACGAGCGGGTTGTAGATGAATGTTTCGTCTATGGTGCTGTCTGGGCTCAAGATTGCTCCCAGGTTGTAAGGGCCATCTACCATTTCCTGATACAGGTGATAAATACGTCCGTCTATGCCTTTTCGCAAGCCAAAGCTTCGGTGTAGCGAATCCACCGCAGTGCGAACCCGCGGGGTGGCTGCTGCGGTGTCTAGCAGGTCTATTTGTAGTACCTGACCAAATGAGGTGCTATCGCCAGTGCGGGAGAGGTAGAGGATGCTGCCGTCTTCAGACCATTCAGCATCAAAGATCACCGGGTCATTTTGGTCATTAAAGCCAGTGTTGGTCAGCTGCTGCTGAAAGGTGAGTTCTCCTGTAATAGGGTCAAAGTTTGCCAGTAGCGTGTTTCGATTGGCCTGCCGGGGTACAAAAGCGATAGTAGTACCTGTGCTGTCTTCTTTTATAGCCAGGTTCGCTGCTTCGAAAGGAGCGATGCTATCCATCAGGCTGTAAGTATTGGTGGCACCTATGCCTCCGATATTTATGTCGGTTACTTGAAACTCCAGTGTGTTGATGTCCTGAGTGATGAGCCAGTAGCGTACGCCATCAGCATTTGGGACTATACGAAGTAGTTCACCCACATCGGTGAGTCCGGTGCGCTGATTGATAGTGGTAATGTCTCCGAGTGGGTATTGCGACACGCCGGAGTTGCCCACGAGAGAAGCATCCACTATGGAATAGTCGATGGAAGTACCTGTATGCGTAAAAAAGTAAAATTGCGATGATACATCGCCTAGCGGGCTGGTGACCACCGGATGAATCCTGGACAGGTCTGCATTGAGGCGATTGGCACCCAAACCCGGAAGCAACGTATGGCTGGCATCGTAGATGTTTTCTCCATCACTGTAAAAAAGCAGGTTGCCTTTATCCTGGTCCACGATCACCGCAGACCCGTTTATCCCAAAAGGTACGGCCTGATTCGCTTCTTCTACAGGTGCACGGCCATTTTTGTCAAACACCAAATGATCCGGTGAATTACCAAAATACCACTGAGTTTCTGTAATATTTTGGGCAGAAGCTCCGAAAAAGAGCCCTAAAGCCATCCATCCTAAAAATACTCCTGAACGTAAAATCTTTGACATCAAATGAAATAAGGGTTATATATGCAGGAATTGTCACGCTGACACAACACAATGTAAATTTAGCATAAAATACTAACGCTAAACTTTACGTTACATTACCTAGTTTAGCAACTTTAATCAAAATACCTTTATACGCGTAATTTGATCTCCACAAATCCATATCGCCTCGCAATTCTTGTGAAAATCATTGTTTTTTCAATGGTTTTTGGTTGTTGGTCTCCGAACACAGCTCATGCACAAGATCCTCAGTTTTCCCAGTACTATGCTGCACCGATGTACCTCAATCCCGGCCTGGTAGGGATTAATCAAAAGGGACGTGCAGGTATCAACTACCGCAATCAGTGGCCGCAGATAGATGCCAACTACCGGACCTATTCATTTTACATCGATTATTTCTTTGAAGAGGAATACAGTGCGCTAGGACTTATTGTAAACAGAGACGAAGAGGGGATCGCGGGCTTACAGTCTACCAATATAGGGTTGCAATACGCCTATCAGGTAAATCTGACCTACGACTGGACTTTTAGGCCAGGGGTGGAGGTGTCGTATTATTGGCGCGATATCAATTTCAGTGAGCTGACATTTGGTGACCAGTTTGACAATACAGGGCAGGTGCGCCCCGTAAGTTCTGAGGCCTTCAATACCGGCATGAATGCCCAGTTTGTGGACCTGGCCTTTGGAGGTGTGCTTTACAATGGCAAAATGTGGGCTGGAGCAGCCATGCACCATGTATTGGAGCCCAATCAATCGCTGGCAGGGGGTGAGTCTCCTTTACCTCGAAAGTTTTCCCTCCATGGGGGTTATAAGATCTTGTTTTCTGATATCAATCCCAAAGCAAGAAGACCAGAAAAAGGACGTGAACGCAGCTTTACGCCTTCTATCAACTATAAGCAGCAGGGCTCCTTTAAGCAGCTCGATGCAGGAATCTATTTTACACTAGAGCCTGTTTTGCTGGGCGCCTGGTATCGGGGCATCCCTATCGATGGGTTTACAGGTACTAAAAACAGCGAATCGATCATTTCTATGATTGGCTTCAATACTGGCGATCTTACTATCGGTTACAGCTTCGATTATACCATTTCTGACTTGGGTATTGGCAGTGGTGGCGCTCATGAAGTGTCTATCATTTATGCCTTTAGCTTGGCTGATCCGCGTAAGCCATCGCGTGAAGTGCGGGAGCTCAGGTGTCCGGTACCTTTCTTGTTTTAGTAGCCGCCTGGCACTAAAAAAAGGGAAGCCTATTCGGCTCCCCCTTTCCCTCATTAGACCAAATTATGATCGTTAATATGTGAATACAAAGTTGCTGAAGGAACCATAGTAGCTGGATGACTGGGTAGTACCCCAGGTGCTCAGCTGAAAGCTGTCCCCAGCTGCTACGGGCACGGATACGGTGCCATTGGCGTTTCCTGCCACACTTAGGCGAGTTTCTACGCCATTTACAGAGTAGGCGATGCGGTCTCCATACTGACCCGATGTTCTGATGATCAACTCATAATCGAAAGAAATAGCTCCACTGTCTGGTACCGTGATAGTGGATGTAAAACCACCTCCACCAGAAGGACAATCAAAGCTCAACGCTGTAGGGGAGAACTGGTAGCCAGTGGCAGATCCATTGTTGGTTGAAGTCCAGTTGGCACCATCAAAGTATCCTGTAAATCCTTCAATCTGAGTAGGTACCGGCGTGAACGGCTCATCTTCTACCACGATCGGAGCGACGGTCACAGAGAATAATCCTTCACCTTGCAGTTGGGTGATAGTCAGGTTGTATCCTTTGCCTTTGGTGTCAGATACTATCGAGCTGGTACCGATCACGGATCCAGACTGGTTGTTCACTACTGCAAAATCGTAAGACTGAGCAGTTGCTAATGTAGGCAGGTAAAGCTCAGTATAAGGATTGGCCTGATCTGCTACTACCACAGGTCCGCTTGCATTGTCTACAGTGATGTGGTGGGTGATGTAGAAATATGCCGGGAGTGTAAACTGGAAATACACTTCTTGCAAGTCTACGGTGACATTGACGTCCGTGGCTTGCTGCGGTTGGATGCTAAAATCCAGACTGCCAGAGTAGTGGCCGATGGTGATGTCAGCATCCTTTTCATTGTCCAGTACGGCTGTATAGGCTCCTTCCATGATTTCAATGGTGTCAGATGGGATTTGTCCTACGGCGTATTGCAAAACGATGTTGTTGGTGCCTTGCTGATAGATGGTAAGCCCAAAATCATTGAGGCCCAGGTTGGGAGCGTGACTCACTCTTCCCGAGCTGTTACCGGGAATGCTTTCCACGTTGAATACATTCAGTGAGACAGCCATGTAGCCTGTTTCACCTGAAGGTGTAGGTACTTCATCTTGTTCGCAGCTTGAAAATACTGCACTCATGATCACTGCAGTGAGCAGGACCAGCTTGTTAATCATTTTACTTTTTACTAGCATAATTGAAAAGTGTTTAGCGGTTATTTAATAGATGATTGATGATGTAAAGGTCCGCTGATACAAGCTCCTTTTTATGCTGCGAAAGCAGTAAATGTGGCCCTACCTCGATTGGGGTACTGGCGGTCTATATGCCGTTCGTTGTTGCTTAATTTTAATAGATAATAGAGGCTCAGGCTTTTCTACTGGTTTAGATTGGGGTAATAAAAAACCGCCCTAAAAGTCACAGTCGATCAGCTTTGGACTTTAGAGGGCGGTTTTAATGGTGGACCTATTTTCGGTGATCCGTTTTAATATGGGCTTTCTATCATAGGTACTTCTATAATCAATAGTTGTGCATCTGTAGTTGCTGTGATGCCTATTTCATCCAGACTAGTAACTCCTAGTGCATCACGAGATTCTAGCTTTGCTTCATTTACCTTCACCTCGCCTGCTATCACAAAAGTGTAAATGCCATTCCCTTTCTGACGTGTTTGGTAGGTAAGGGATTTGTCTTGAGATAGATCTGCAAGGCTAAACCACGCATCCTGGTTGATCCAAAGTGCCCGGTCATCATCAGGCGCTACTACGGTTTGCAGTTTGTTTTTTCGCTGAGCAGGATCAAAAGTTATCTGCTGGTACCTGGGCGTAATGTCACGCTCTTTTGGCAATACCCAGATTTGGAGAAAGTTTACCGGATCGGACTTGGAGTGATTATACTCTGAGTGGGTAATTCCCGAGCCAGCGCTCATTATCTGTACATCACCCGTACGGATCACTTCGGTATTGCCTGTGCTGTCCTGATGCTCCAGGTCTCCGCTTAGCGGTATCGAGACGATTTCCATATTGTCGTGAGGGTGTGTGCCAAACCCCATCCCGGGCTGCACTATGTCATCATTGAGTACACGCAGTGCGCCGAAGTTGATCCGGGATGGATCAAAGTAGCGTCCAAAACTAAACGTATGTCTACTGTGCAACCAGCCAAAATCTGCCTGTCCGCGGCTGTCTGACTTGTGTTTTATTACGGTCATGATCTGTATTTTTAGTATTTAGAATTAGCGGATAAACTTGCCATGTCCTGCAAACTCATCTACTGTTAATCGCTTACGAGGAGCCAATTCGCGTGATTTGAGCTCATCGGTCAATGTGTCTGGGTCTCCCTGATACCCTGCCGCTATTACGGTTACAGGTTCATATCCATCAGTTATGGCAAACGCCTCAGCTAATTGGTCAAAGTGAACCCCACCCATGTGGTGAAAACTCAGGCCATCTGCCGTGCCCTGTATAGTCAGATTGCCTATGGCCAGACCCAGGTCGTGTTGGGCGCTGCGGTTTGGAGCCCCATTGCGGTCAAATGTCGTTTTGATTATCGTGACTATTAGTAATGGTGCATGCTGAGCCCAGGTTTGGTTTCCCGACATCAAGGTATCTACGATCTGCTGATGCGCAGGCTCTCCCTTATGGGCGTAGATAAACCTCCATGGCTGCTCATTCATACTAGAGGGTGCCCACCGTGCAGCCTCTAGCATGTTTTGCAATTCCTCATCACCTATAGGTTTTGCAGCAAATGCCCGAGGACTCCACCGGTCTTTTATTGCATGTATCAGTGTCGCTTCTGTTTTTGCTTCTTTTGATATTAGCGTGTCCATTGTTTTTGCTTTGTTGGTTCGCTAATAAACGACTATACATTAAATGTAGTTACATATAAATTGATAAAATGAGCTAGTGTGTGTTTTTGTTGTTGATAATCAGTTAGATAGGTGTTTCTGTAGTCCTTCCAGACCGGTGATGAGCGTTTGCTTCATTTTTCCTTTCATCAGGGGACTTAGCCATCCAATTGGAGCTTTCATGCGAAACCAAAAGTCCTGTACCACACGCGTGGCGCCCTCTTCCTCTTCGAAAGTGAATTTGCTTTCGAGGGTGGCCATGGGTACTGAAGATTCTATAAAGCGTAGTTTAAAGGCTTTTAGCTCTTGCCAATCTATTATTTCCTCCTTGATATAGCCTGATTTTGGGAAATTGCAGTGGCGAATCATGCCTACGCCGGATGTTGTGTCGGATTCCAGATGGCTGCTAGCTATGGCTGGGTTGTAGTCGGCTACATTGCCAAAGCCAAGGGCTACGGTATGCCAAACTTTATTAAGTGGTGCCGATATGGTCTTAGACACTTGTAGGTGAACGGGATTACTCATCTTCGCAGGGGGTTAGTGATAAAACGTTTTCAGAAGATAACAGCTTTATCACTCATCACCACTATCTGCATTTAGTATTTTGGCTCATAGAGCTGGATCAGAAAGTCCCCCGGGGCTTTGATGAAAGTCACCAGTCCATAACCGTGATCTTCTATGTCACCTTCAAATTCCACACCTTTTTCTTTTAGGTCCTTTACCGTAGACGCAATGTCATCACAGTAAAAAGAAATGTCTCGCGTGCCGGATTTGGCACCATCGGCAGTGTCGGTAGGGTGGACGCCCATGTCTCCTTCCGGTAGGTCGAAAATCAGCCAGCCTTCGCCTACATCACGTGCCGGAAAGCCTAGTTTGTCTCGAAAAAATGCTCGCAGCTCCTCAGGACGTGAGCTGTAAAACATGGTGTGCACACCTTTGATCATGAACTTATTCTTTAGTGAGAGAGTTTTGCGATAAATTACGCCATAAACATATCAAAATTATCCAGTAGTGAGAAAATCATATCCATTCCCTCACAGAGGATGGGTAACTGCCTGAAAAATTCTTACCATTGCACGATAATCATAACACGATCACTTTTCGTATGCTAAAATCAACCCTTTTCTTTTTGCTTGCTGTGCTTTTGCTCAATGCATGCCAACCAAAAAAGCAATCAGCTTCCAGTGAAAAACCTACCGAAACCCAACCAACAGCTGAACAAGTACCTACTTCACAGCCTGAAGTGTCTACTGAAGGAATGGTACTCATCCCTGCAGGCACTTACACCATGGGTGGTAAGTCGGATCAGGCTTACGAAGACGAGTTTCCGCGGCATGAGGTGAAAATCAGTGCGTTTTATATGGATGAAACCGAAGTGACCAACGCCCAGTTTGCAGCGTTTGTAGAGGCTACAGGTTATGTTACAGTAGCAGAAAAAGACATTGATTGGGAAGAACTCAAGAACCAGCTGCCAGAGGGTACGCCCAAGCCGGCAGATTCTGTCTTGCAGGCAGGGTCATTGGTGTTTCAAGGTACGGATGGCCCGGTAAACCTTCAGGACTACAGCCAGTGGTGGGAATGGACCATAGGGGCGGATTGGCGCCACCCCGAAGGCCCTGAGAGTACCATAGCAGACCGCATGGACCACCCTGTGGTGCATATAGCCTGGGAAGATGCCATAGCTTATGCCAAATGGGCCGGGAAAAGATTGCCTACTGAAGCAGAATGGGAGTGGGCCTCTATGGGGGGTAAGACCGATAGCAAATACCCATGGGGCAATGAGTCTGTTGAAAATGCCAGCGACAAGGCGAATTTTTGGCAGGGTAAATTTCCCTATCAAAACTATGTGCTCGATGGCTATGAGACCACAGCACCTGTAAAATCTTTTCCTCCCAATGGATACGGGCTCTATGACATGGCCGGCAATGTATGGGAGTGGTGCTTAGACAAGTACGATGTGAGAGCCTACACAGAAGATGCCGCTGAAGGCACGGTAGTAAACCCTAAAGGTTCGGCTCAATATTATGACCCGCGTGAACCCTACACACCCAAGCACGTGATCAGAGGAGGGTCTTTTCTATGCAATGACAGCTACTGTAGCGGTTATCGTGTGTCTCGAAGGATGAGTTCCAGCAAAGACTCAGGGTTTAACCATACCGGCTTTAGGTGTGTGGTGTCCAAATGAATCATGTAAACACCTTGAGCGTTCAGGTAATTGAGTGCAGCAGCCTGCGCGTTTTAGTGTAGGCTTTGCATGCAGAATGTAAGCATTATCTAACATAGCTAAAGTTGAAGTTCTTTTGGAGGGATTGTATTATTGGGATTTAGGCCTTATCTTAGGATAACGTACTTATTCCCAACACAACCCCAACAACATTGTATCTTTTTGGTAATCAGATGAAAAAAGAATCGTTTAGGCATGCTAAACATCAGGGATTTACCCGTGAGCTACTTGCCGAAGCTGAAGATGAAGAACTCAAAGCAATTGTAGAGGAGGCTGCAAGCAAGATTGGTGTGCCTATTGCGCTCGTTTCTTTGGTGATGGAGGATGTGCAGTTCTTCAAAGCTCATTATGGCTTGCCCGATGACCTCATCAATGTGAAGGGATCCTCTAAAGATGCCTCCTTATGTCAGTTTGTAGTCTCTCACCAGGCACCATTCGAGGTAGGCGATACAGATAGCAACAACGAGATTCCGCAGGAGTTTATTCAAAAATATGGCATAAAATCCTACATGGGTATGCCCATCAAGTCCAACGATCAGGTGGTGGGATCTTTGTGTGTGTTGGATACCAAGCCGCGTGCTTTCGAACAGCAACACCGAAAATCATTGGAACACCTGGCCGAACTCGTAGACAATCGTCTGAAAAAGCTCAATGAGACACAAAAGACTTCTAGAGCCAGGATGCTTCAGTCGGCTGTTGGTCCGGCATTGGATGAGCTTCATGATGGGGTTCCTCCGATTCGTGAAGGTCTTTCTGTAGGCTATATGTCTACCACAGAAATCGGTATGCTGCTCAGAATGGCAGAGTCAGCGCTCTATGGTAAAGTCACTAGCAAAGAGGAAGTAAGAGATCACCTGGAAAAAGCACGACTCGCACTGGAGCGGTGCCAAAACGGATTGTATAATATAGAGGCGAGCCTTGAAGATATGGTGGACAGCATGGATGCACTCACCGACGTACTAAAGCCTGCAGAATCCTCCACACTCCTGCATGTAGCAGAGTCCGGTCGTGAGCTATCCCGTCATATTACCCGACAGAGTGGGGGAGTGTCCCTTGGTGAGTTTGAGTATGACCCTTTTATATCCACACCCAGAGCATTTGCCTCTTCGTTGATAGCGATGGTGCTGTCTCAGCTAGCAGCCAGGCTATTAAACGAAGGCCTTACTTCCAAACTTAAAATATCTGCCGAGCGTTCTGGGCTCAACGCTGCACTGATCATAGAGGCTGATGGATTAAAAGACATGGACATGCCTAAGCTTGTAGACGAACTCAATACACATACACACGAAGAACCTACTGTGTCCTTTAATTTGGAGGAACATGGCGTTCGTCTCTTATTTGCAGCTATTCAGGAAAAACTGGGGGATTAAAGCGCCCCCCAGCTGTCAAATATTTTCACAGTATCCCATTTGTCTTTATTGGCCTCTACATAGGCTACATGAGCTTCATGTTCCTGATACCTGTCCTGGTCAGCTTTGCTCTCGAAGGTTACCACCAGACTTACCGTATAGCTGTTGTCTACCACTTCTCTGGGCGTACCTGCCGGGGTGCCCAGATGGTACTTTCTTACCTCTTTTACTTTTTTGAGAAAGCCCTCGGTGGACGCTATAAAGTCATTTACATTCGTTTCGGGCTTCAGCCAAAAAAAGACCATATGAACAAACTGTCCATCAATGATGGATTTACCTTTTTTAGGTGCTGCAGACACGTTCCAGGGAAGCAAGCTTGCTGCGCCCACAGCTGCCAGTGATCGTTTAAGAAAATTACGTTTTTGCATCATGCTTTAAATCGACGTTTAAATTGGAGAGGGAAGTTAAGTAATCGTCAGGAGCTATGCCAGATGCAACAGGAGTGAAATAACATTCGATACTGAGAGCAATGGCCAACCATCGAGAATGTTCATGCTGTACATTGAGCAGTCCTTGCTAAGCATTGAGTGGTCCTTGTTGAGCATTTAGCGGTCCTTGCTGTACATTGAGCAGTCCTTGTTGTGCATTGAGTGGTCCTTGCTAAGCATTGAGTGGTCCTTGCTGTGCATTGAGTGGTCCTTGTTGAGCATTGAACGGTCTTTGTTGTACATTTAGCAGTCCTTGCTAAGCATTGAGTAATCCTTGTTTCGCATTGAGCAGCCTCCATTCGACTTTCACACAATCAGCTAATCATTACCAAATGCTTACGGCTTACCAAATACCAAACAATGTGCCCTGCCTGTAAGTAGTTCATTTAAATGTAAATGAAGGAACAATGGCAGAAGATCACGGAAAGCAAATCAAAAACGACGAGCAATACGAAGGTTTGAGAGACAGAGGAATGAGTAAGGAAAAAGCTGCACGTATAGCCAATACGCCAGACAGTGGTCATAAAGGAGGTAAGGCCGATACCTACGAAGAGCGAAGCGTAGAAGACCTCTACGAGCAGGCAAAAAAAGTAGGCATCGATGGTAGGTCCAAAATGACCAAGCAGGAGCTGATCGATGCCTTACGTGAGCATTAGTCTTTCAGCAATTCTGGAAATTTCTTCCGAACCTTATCGATTTTAGGCCGAGATACATTCACGATATAGCGGTCAAAAGGGTGGTTGGCCTCATAGTCCTGATGGTAGTCCTCAGCTTTGTAAAAAGTCTGATAGGGATTAAGCTCCGTGACGATGGGCTTAGGAAAATCCGGAGCGATGCGTTTCATTACCTGCTCGGCAGTTTTTTGCTGTTGATTGTTGTGATAAAAGATGGCTGATCGGTACTGAGGGCCTACATCGGGGCCCTGACGGTTGAGCTGGGTAGGATCGTGGGCCGTAAAAAAAACCTCCAGGAGCGTCTCATAGGAGATCACTTTCGGGTCAAAATATATCTGAACTGTCTCGGCATGTTGGGTACGGCCAGAGCTAACCAGTTTGTAATCAGCAGTAGCTTTGTCTCCGCCAGCGTAGCCAGATACTGCTTCTTGTACGCCTCTCAGCTGTTCGAAAGACGCTTCTACACACCAGAAGCAGCCCCCAGCAAAAGTGGCTGTATCCAGTGATTGAGACACTGTAGACTGGTCATGAGTGCTTGCACTTTTGGATTGACAGGAGATACAAATTAAGGATAGAAAAAAGAGAGTGAAAATTCGCATAAAAATTTTTGCTTTCTAGTACAACATTTTTGGCGGAAGAAGAGTTTAAGGGGATGTACAGCAACTTGATAATCAATTGATTAATTGCTGAACCAATAATAAGAAAAAAAGATAATAGTCTGGTGAACCAAATGCTCATAAAGTTAGTTATGACATTAACAATTTGGACACACCAAAGACAAAAAAGAATAATAGGTTAGGTTAGGCGGTGATAGATTAGCGTGGCTTCCACTCGGAGGTCGCGCTTTTCTTTTTTAGGTGCAGCAGCATCCGACCTAGCAACAAACACCATCATCATCCTGAAACCTACTAAAGGTAGCTTCAAACAGCTGCTGTATAGCTTTCCATCGTTCAGGGTTGATGCAGTAGCTTACTTTGGTGCCTTCTATAGTACCCATAATAATACCTACTTCTTTGAGTTCGCGCAGGTGCTGGCTGATTGTGGCCTGTGCCAGTCCCAGTTCCTGTACCAGGTCACCATTGATACAGGCGTTTTGTTTGATGAGGTGGTCGATGATCGCGACACGCGCTGGGTGAGCCAGTGCTTTGGCCACCCGAGCAAACTCATTTTGCTCTTCAGTAAATAAATTTGACTTGGTGATACCCATGGTTGTAAGATAGCAATATTACAATGTACTCTTTTTATACCTAAAAGGTTATAACGTGATTTAGTTGTTGATTCGCAACCACTCCGCACGACGCTTAATTACACGTTTTTTTAGCTGTTCTTCAGGTAAAAATGACAAGGTGATCCGGGGGTCTTGTCTGGCGGTAAAGTTTCCGGTTTTGATTTCCCCTAGCTGTATATACTCTATAGTATAGGTCTGACCTACTTGTAATGTGTTAATCGTTCGGTTGAGGTCCGCCGTGTTAGTTACCTCACGTCCATCCACGCTTATTATTTGGTCTCCTTTTTCGATACCCGCATCATAAAAGGCCGTGCCACGCAGCACAGTAGACTGTACCACGCCCTCTCGTGATAGTTTCGGGTTGGCAAAGTATGCCGAATTGGGGTTTTTTAGCGAAAGCTTGATGCCAAAGTCAGCGAAGAGCTGTTCAAAATCTGGCAGCTCACTTCCGTATATCTGTGAGGTGAAAAATTCTTCCGCAAACTCACTATTGGTATAGTCGGCCAGTTCTTGCTGTAAGTCTTGCATAGTGTAGGGCTGCTCTGGTTTGCCAAAGCGCTCCCACATGCGCTGCATGTAGTCATCTAGTGTTTTGTTAAAGTCTCTGCGGAGCGTCAGGTCCAGGCCGAGTCCTATTACAGCGCCATAGCTATAGTAGCTTACAAAGTTGTTGGAGTAGTTGGTGGCGTCATTGGCGGTGCCGGCATCTACAAAGGTGGCCTGGTGGCTCATTTCCATTGGTGAGCGGAAGGCTCTGGCTGGACTGTTGAGCACATAGTTGAGTCCACCGATAAGTCCATTCACGTAGCCCTCAGGCGTGATGATGCCGGTACGAACCAGCGTGAGGTCATCAAAATAAGAGGTAAACCCTTCTCCAAACCATAGCGCCTCAGACATGTTAGCATTCGCAAAATCAAAGGGTTCTAGCGATTGGGGGCGGATACGCTCTATGTTCCATGCGTGGAAAAACTCATGAGCTACTGTGCCTATCAGGTCGTGTTCGTTTTCCTTCAGGCTTCCGCTACTGGTACATATCGTAGAGTTGCGGTGCTCCATTCCATCACCTACTGCCCATGGATTGTAAGCAATCAAAAAGGTATAGCGCCCAAAATCGAAATCCGGGAGAGAGCCATAAATTCGTTTTTGTTCTGCCACGATCTTCTTTACCCACTCGGTGTAATTGTCTAATTCCTCAGGGGTGCCTTCATGCATCATGGCTATCTCTATGGTCTGGCCAGCTACTTCCCATCGGCGCCAGTCAATTTCTCCGACCATTACTGGGCTATCATAGAAGTAGTAGTAGTCTGGTGCGCTAAAGGAACTGTCTGTAAGCATTTGTAGCTGAGTAGCCACACTCCAGCCGTCAGGCATGCCAGGTATGCTTAGTTGGATCTCACGGTTTTTTAGCTCCTTTCCATACACAAAGGTTGCGGGCATGTTTAGGTGTAGTTTGCGAGCGTCTACCCCCATGTAGGTACCATCGGCGTGGTTGCCAAAGATCGTATATCGAAACCTTACGTAACCGTCCTGTACAGGTACCTCCCAGCTGTAGGGCGTCAGGCGCCTGAGCTTTATTTCTTTACCATTTTGGTCATAAGCTGCTTCTTCGTATACGTTCTTGGCAAAGTTGTGCAAGGCATACCTCCCAGGAGATGCATTGGGCATTTGGAGGGTGAGGTTGTCCTGGTCCAGCTGTTGGAAGGTAATCGTTATGCCCAGCTCGTGGTGCTGTATATTGGTAAGGTCCAGTTCATAGTGAATCGGCTCCTGAGCAGAAACTCCAAAACAAACTACCAACGAAAAAATGAAATAAAGGATGCGCATAATTTGGGTTTTGATTGCTGGCTCGAAGATAATCAATGAAAAACGTCAATGAAGAGACTTTGGTAGCGAAAACGTATCTTAATGGCGATTTATCTCCGTTTTGTGTGTTCACTTTGCACCGAAAATATAGCACAGCAACTAATGAAAAATACCTTAATCGTTTTACTTATAATCTTGTCTTTTTCTTGCCAACAGCCAGATGAAACTGGCTGGATCCCACAGTCCTGGATTGCAGAGCGTGTAGCCGATAGTGAAACGCGCATGCAGCAGTCTGCAGCGGGCAGTCGGCTGCTAGACGCTATCAATGCCCATGGCGGAATGGAAAAATGGTTTGCCAACGGTGCCCTTTGGTTTCATTTTGACTATCAGCCTTTGGATGACAAAACGCGGCGAAACAGCTATCAGCTCGTAGATCAGTGGTCAGCGCGTTCGGTACACGAGCTAGCCACTAATCGAGAGGTTCGCTATGGCTGGGATGGGCGTGACGCCTGGGTGTTTCCAGACACGGCAGAACTGCCCGTAAACCCTCGTTTTTGGTCCATGACACCATTTTACTTTGTGGGGCTGCCTTTTGTACTGGCTGATGAAGGTACTCAATATGAACAGCTGGAACCGCAGCAGCTCAATGGCCGCAATTACGACCTGGTGAAGGTGACCTATACTTCGGGTACGGGTGATGCGCCAGATGATTTTTACATCATCTACATAGATCAACAGACCAGTAAGATGGGCGCACTCAGATACATCGTGACCTATCCAGGTTTTTTCCCGAATGGGGGACACTCACCAGAGAAAATCATGATCCTCAAAGGACTACAGGAGGTGGATGGCATATGGCTGGCTACCGGGTACGATACCCACTGGTGGAAAGACGGTGTAGGGGAGCATATCACCACCATCGATGTGAAAGATGTGCAGTTTAAGCCGTCAGTAGATCGCGAGGAGGCATTTGCCAAACCAGCCGGCGCGAGGCTTCATGAAGGATTGTAAAATGGGTAGGCGAGGATAAAGTGCCGAGGAAGTAAAACTTTCCCGGCAACTATTCGCCAGTACTTCTACCTTTGCGGCTATGAATTATCTGTCGGTAGAGAATGTAGCCAAGAGTTTTGATGAGCGCCAGCTTTTTGAAGGGCTCACCTTTGGGTTGGACCAGGGACAAAAAGCAGCGCTGGTAGGCGTGAATGGCTGTGGTAAGTCCACATTGCTCAAGATCATTGCTGGACTAGAAACACCGGACCGTGGTGAAGTTTCTTTTAGAAAAGGAATCCGTGTGTCTATACTGCCTCAAAATCCGGATTTTGATGACGCTGACAATGTGGTGCAGGCCGTTTTTGCTGAAGATATAGACGAGCTCAATGTGATCCGTGACTATGAGCTCGCGCTTCATCAGGCTACTGTAGACCCGGAAAATGCTCCGGACCTTACGTCTCTTATCGACAAGATGGATCAGCTCAGTGCCTGGGACTATGAAAGTCAGGTAAAGCAGCTCCTCGGTGAGCTGGGCATCCACCGGCTCGATCAGAAGATGGGGGAGCTCTCTGGCGGGCAGCGGAAACGTGTGGCCCTGGCTCGAGCTCTGATAGTCAATCCAGACTTTCTCATACTGGATGAGCCCACGAACCACCTGGACCTGGAAGTGATCGAATGGTTGGAAAACTATTTGGCTACAGCCAATATGACACTCCTCATGGTGACGCACGACAGGTATTTTCTGGACCGAGTCACCAATGAAATATTGGAAATTGATCAAGGGGAGCTTTTTAGATATAAAGGCAACTACCAAAACTTTTTGGAGAAGAAAGCCGAACGCGAGGCACAGGATGCTGCCACGGTGGACAAAGCCCGAAACTTACTTCGCAAAGAGCTCGACTGGATGCGCCGACAGCCCAAAGCTCGGGGCACCAAGGCCAAGTACCGGGTGGATGCATTTTATGAAACCAAAGAAACGGCCTCCAAAAATGTAAACCGTCAGGAGATGGAGGTGAACCTAACAGGCGAACGCCAGGGTAAGAAGATCCTCATCATGGAGCAAGTCTCCAAACGGTTTGATGACCTGAAGATTCTGGAGCACTTCAACCATACTTTTCAGCGTAAAGAGCGCGTAGGCATCGTAGGTCCTAATGGCGTTGGGAAATCTACTTTCCTTCATATTCTTACTGGAGAAATCTCCCCAGATACCGGCAAACGTGAAGTGGGGCAGACCACTAAGTTTGGCTTTTATACACAGGAGGAGCAGCAGTTTGATCCTAATATGCGGGTGCTGGATGTGGTGCAGGAAGTAGCCGAAGTGATCAAGCTGTCCGATGGCTCTGTGATAACTGCCTCGCAGCTGCTCAATCAGTTTTTGTTTCCGCCAAAGATGCAGTTCAATGTGGTGGGGAAGCTCAGTGGTGGAGAACGACGCAGATTGCAGCTACTGCGTGTGCTGATGGAAAACCCCAACTTTCTGATACTGGATGAGCCTACCAATGACCTGGACCTGATGACACTCAATGTTTTGGAGGAGTACCTCGAAAATTTTGAAGGCTGCCTCATGATTGTTTCGCACGACAGGTATTTTATGGACCGCCTTACAGACCATCTTTTTGTATTTGAGGGAAGTGGTAAAGTGCGGGATTTTCCCGGCAACTATACCGACTTGCGAGCTTCTGGCCTGATGCCCTCAGCCATGCAGCAAAAACCTGAGACCAAACCTAAGGAGAAAGAACAGTCAGCCCAAAGCACCGAGGCTCCAAAAGAATCAAAAAAGAAATTAAGCTACAATGAGCAGCGGGAGTTTGATGGGCTGGAAGGCGAGATTGCCAAACTGGAAGAGCGTAAAACTGCTATAGAGCAGGAGATGAATCAAAAAACGGATTTTGAGGAGTTACAGCAGCTTGCTAAAGACCTGGATACGGTAAAAGCAACACTCGAAGAAAAAGAGATGAGATGGCTTGAACTCAGTGAACGGGCTTAATTATTGGATAATTTTCAATGAATAGTTATTATTGTTAATTGATTCATTTGTTGATATCACTTTCACTGCCATTTTCGTTTTTAATGAGACATCACGTTGACAAAATAGATCGTATACTAAGATTACTTTTTTCGGTGTTTTTGCTTTGGTTAGGGCTGGTCGAGTTAAACGGTCTGTCTGGCGACCTGGTGGGGATTGGCTTTGCTAGCATTGCTACTATGCCGCTCTACCTGTTTGTAGCCCGCACTTAGCGGTACCAGCACTAATGTGCTGGTACAGGTAAGCGCTCGATGAAAACATCTGCCTGACGGCTCCAATCTTTTACTTGTTCGTTTACTCCCTGCCAATCTACTGGCTGCTGAATGAGTTGTTCCACTCGTTCGGGTACAAAACGAGTAAGCAATCTATCTTCAAGTTCTACTTTTTCCAGAGTGGTATATAGCCTTTCGTTCATGCCTTTTTTATCACCACCGCTGGGGAGCACGATAAATTTATTATTGAATATAATGCTAAACAGCATGCCGTGGTAGCTATTCGTGATCACCAGATCGGCTTTGTGATATAGCTCCAGCCATTGAGGTACGGTGGGGTGGCAGTTTCCTGTTCGATCTTTATTAATAGATACGTGCGTAATTTCCGCATCAGGATATGCTTCCATGTAGTTTAGTATTTGAGCTTTGATCTCTTCAGACCTATTGCCAATGGTGTAGATCAGCACCCGTTTTTTGGTGTTATCATTGAGTGCGTCTACGGGTTTCTTGTATTGTTCCCATCGGTCTCGTGCGATCAGCAACGTGGGGTCTGGCAAAAGTACAGCACCCTCATATCCGAGTGCCTGGCAAAGGTCTACACCGCTTTTTTCTCTCACACTCACCGCATCAAATGATCTCAGGTAGTTTTGATACACCCGTTGTGTGTGCGTAGGGAGTGACTTATGGCCAAAGCTTGCCGAAAACGCTACACGAAGCGTGTCATCAGCTCCAAACTGAAGTAAGAAGGGCGCAGGATCACCAGTATAGAGGTGGTTCCATACCTGGTCACTTCCCGTTATGTAAATGTCTGCTTCGGGCGGGTCGTTCCTGAGTTCTTCAGGAGAGCTGTATAGCTTGTGGTGAAATTTTATAAAGTCAGCTTTGAAGTCATCGAAGTGACGATCAGGGGCGGGTGCTGCTTCCTCGGTGAAGGACTTCACTTTGTCTAATACCTTTTCAGGATCCAGTAGCTTGGTCCAGTCTTTTCGAAAAGTCTGTTCCAGCCACCCGGGCTTCTGAGCTTTTACAGCTCTGGACTTGTCATACTTGATGAGAAATGGATCAAATCCGTGCTCTTCCAGAAAAATCTGAAGGGCGCACGCTTGTGCCAGCTGTCCATAGTTTTCATTGGTCTCCCAAAAAGTCATGATTCCTACTTTCGGTGCATTCATGGATCGATTGCGTTTTGTTTGTGTCATACCTAAACTCAATGCAGAAAGGTAAGGCTTAGGTACAGGTAACTTGCATTTTTGGTGATTTCGTAAGGGGATTGTAAGTGATTGTAATGCCTTGATAACCAGCTTGTGTAGAAGGATGGGGAGGTAAGGATTTTGCTGAAATCTGTAAGGGTTTTGTAAGCCACAGATACCCTGTGCCCCTCCAGGCAATGGCTAGCTTTAAGTCATGGATATAATGATACTTGCTCTGTCCCGTTGGGACGGTAAATACTCTTCTACCATTCTCTCCCTAGCCAAGGTTTTTGCCCGGGAACACAGGGTGTTTTATCTGGACAATCCTTTTACTATAAAGGATGTGTTGCTAGGGCTAGGCACTCGCCAAATTTGGAGGAGACTACCTGCTCTGCTATTTGGCTGGAATTCTTTTTCACGCCCCATACCCGGTATTCCCAACTTTGTGGTAGTCACTCCACGCATGACCTGGTCCATCAATTGGCTCCCAAAAGGCAAGCTCTTTCATGCGTTGGCTCGCATCAATGACAAGATTGTATTCCACGTCATTAGTAAAACTATCAATAAGTTTCAGCTGCGAGATTTCGCTTATATCAACAGTTTCAACCCTCTGTATGGAAATCATTTTCCTGATGATTTTTGGCCACGTCCGAGCATTTATCACTGTGTAGACGACATCAGCAAGTCGCCCTATGTGGCTAAACATGGCACGCGAGAAGAGAAAGTAGCTGCCCAAAAGGCCGATCTGGTAGTAACTACCTCTGGAGAGTTGGCCAGGCTCAAGTCCGATCAAAATGATCAGGTAGAAGTCATTCCAAATGCTGCAGATGTTAGGCTCTTTCAGCGTGCTATGAACGAAACCCTTTCGGTGCCCCCTGAGCTTTCGAAGCTTCCAAAAGATAAGAAAGTAGTGGTCTACTGTGGCAATATCTGCCACCGCCTGGACTATCAACTGCTCGTAAAAATCGCCGAGCGACTGACCAATCACATTTTACTAATGGTGGGTCCCATCAGTAGTGACGCCTACAGGCAGCACCGGTTGCATAAGCATGCCAATGTCGTTTTTACCGGAAAGAAAAAGTTGGAGCAACTGCCTGCTTATTTGCAGCATTCTCACTGTGCCATCATTCCATTCTTATGCAATACGCTCACCAGAAGTATTTATCCGCTCAAAGTAAACGAATACCTGTCTGCTGGCAAGCCAGTGGTGACCACCCCTTTCTCGGAGGAAATCAAGGGGTTTGGTGGCGTGGTAAGCGTGGCAGATTCTCACGAAGCATTTATCCGTGAAGTCCGCCAGTCCATCATCATGGATGATGACTACAAGCAGGAAATGCGGATGGAATTTGCCGCTTCGAATAGCTGGGAAGACCGGGCAAGTAAATTTTTAAAAGTACTAACAAAACAACGCTCATGGCAAAATACACCGAATCCTATACAGACAGACGCAAGCAATCCGACGCGCAACTTGTCCGATTGCTGATCAAAATGCTGCTCATGGGAGTGTATCTGCTCATTTTCTTGAAAATCGTATTTCTCCGTTGATATGCAAGCCATTAGACACCTACACAAACCTGCGCAGCTGGCACTTTTGGTGCTGTTGGTAGCCGGGGCTGTAGCCATTGCCTATTTTTCGGTATTTATACCTGTGGCCAAAGGCATGCTTTTGCCGGCCGCATTGATAGGAGCTACAGCGGTGATACTCATCGTATATCGCTACCAGTGGGGGCTAGCGGTGCTGTTTTTCATTAGCATTTTCATGTTTTACATTCAGCGGACCTTTCAAACGGACTTTCCGTTTGGGGTGGTGTATGACTTCTTAGTGATGGTCATGTTTGGCGCCATGCTGCTTACCAATAAAGAAAAACTCGACTGGTCCAATTTCTTTAACCCTATCACGATCATGTTTTTGTTGATGATTGGATACCACCTGATACAGGTCTTTAATCCTATGGGGACGAAACTTGCCTGGTTGGTTTCGCTGCGGCGCAATGTTCTGTTTATCCTTTACCTGCTATTTCTACAGGTATCACTGCACAAAAAGCATCTGCGCTATTTCATGAAAATCTGGTTGTCCATGGCGGTAATTGTGGCATTATACGGCATACATCAGGAAGTTTTTGGTCTCTCGGAGGCAGAGCTACGCTGGATCTATGCTGACCCTGACCGGGTAAGTATTTATTTGGTATGGGGGGAGCTGCGCAACTTTTCATTCCTCTCAGATCCCTCCGCATACGGGATATTTACTGCTTTTAGTGCTCTGGCATGCATGGTCTTAGCTATCCGGTCTTCCGGCAAAACACGCTTTTGGTATGGACTCATGGCACTGGTGATATTGGTAGGGTTGAGCTTTTCTGGGACACGCACCGGCTATGCCATGATCGCTGTAGGTATGCTGTTTTATATCGTGCTTACGATGCGATCGGCCCGATCGATGATGATGCTTGTAAGCATAGGAGTGGTGGCTGCAGTGATTTTCTTTGGACCCTTTCATGGCTGGCAGGTCAACCGCATACGGTCAGCATTTATGCCCTCTGAAGATGCCTCTATGGGTGTGCGCGATGACAAGCGGATTCGTTATCAACCGTTTGTACGATCGCATCCTTTTGGTGGGGGTGTTTATACCACAGCGTTTTTTGGACTTAGCTATGCTCCGGGGCATCCTTTTGCCGGTTTTGATCCGGACAGTGGCTACCTGGAGACCGCCATGGAGTCTGGGTGGATCGGTTTGGTGCTGCTCATGGGGTTTGTGTTTGTGGTTACAGCCGTAGGGGTAGATCGGTTTTTCCAGGTAAAAGACCCAGAAGTAAAAACAATAGTACTAACTGTGCTGGTGCCCTTTTTTGCTGCTACTGTGGCACACTATGCACAAAACGCTCTGTTTGCCAAACCAGTGGATTTGCTGGTAATGGCAGCACTGGCCATTTTGGCGCAGGCGCGAGAGTTGGACCGTCGTAATGGCACTACATCCAGCTCATCCCAATCAATTGTACAATCAAAAAGTGAATTAGAAGCATGAGAATACTGATAAGCACGCTGATGTTGATCAGCTATACCGTAGCTCTCGGGCAGGTAGCTAAGGGGTTTCAGGAGTATGACGAAGCCTTTGCACAACGGCTGGTACGTGTAGCACTGCAAAACAACCCGAAATACGACATGGCTCAGAGTCAGCTGGAAATAGCTGAGTATGATGTGAAACTGTCTAATCTCGAGTGGCTCAATACTGTGCAGGTTTCGGGTAACCTCAATGAGTTTAATATTGACCCGGAGCAGGATGTCTACAACAGGTCACAGTTCTTGCCCAGATACAATGTACGTGGCAGTATTACCCTGGGAATGTTTTTTACCATACCTGTGACCACAAAAAAGCGAAAGGAACAAGTGGAGGTGGCACAGGCCGTGGTTCAGGATCAGCGCAAGACACTAGAAGCAGAAGTGCTACGCAGGTACCATTCCTATGTGAAAGAAGTAAAGATCTTTCGACTGCAGGAGGAAGTGCTGATGGATATGGAAAACACTTTCAAGGCCAAGGAAGATCAGTTTACAGCAGGTGAGATATCTTTTCAAGACTACTCGGTGGCACGTGAGGCATACAATGCGCGTAAGATCACCTACTATCAGGCAGAAGCGACGCTGCGTAGTGCCAAAGCCAGCCTGGAAGAGCTGCTTGGCACTGAGCTGGAAAGCATTCAATAGTCAATAATTTCCCTCGTTGTTTTACCAGGCCACTTGCGCATTGTGCGTACAGTGGCTTTTTTATGGCTCCTGACTATAGACTTCTATGTAGCTGTTTTCTAGCTTTCTCGGTGCCAGAAATCGCTGCTTTAGCTCATAATGTTCTTTGAGAGTAGCTTGTACATCATATGGGAAGAAGTGAATAAGGCCAGGAATGTCTTGAAAGAGTACCAGGTCATAGTGTCCTTCACGCACACGCCGGGAGAGTTCATCTATCTCTTTCTGAAATATGCCCACGTTGAGGTGATACCACAACGGCTGATTAGTGGGAGGGGTGTAGTTGAGCTCTAGCGCCAAAGGAGTAAGCTCTGTCATGTTAAGCACTTTGAGGTCTTCTTTGCCCGCCAATGGTGAGGCTAGCAGTTGTTGGATGCCTTGCACAGTTTCTGACGGCATTTTCACGTTTTTGAAGCCCGTTACATCGGTGGTTTTCCATGGCTCTGCACGGCGTGGGATGTTGCTGTCATGTTTAGAGGCGGTGAGGCCTAGAATGCCTTTCATGTATTTCCAGTAACCTCCAGAAAACAAGAGCGTGACCATCAGAGCCGCAGGGATAAATCCTGTCCATCGCTGAGTGCGGAGATATATTGCAGGTGCTAACCTGCAGAGCATCACTACTCCAAAAGCATGAAAGTAAGTCATGTGATTGGTGGGCAGTGGACTGCTCACACGTGTGATCATGGCCTGCCCGATGAGTGCCACTGTGATGATGAGTTGAATGACTACATGACGGTCTTTGAGCATTTGATTGCGCTGAGTCGCTGGTAATGCGAGCAAACAGGCGCCTATGAGTAGCAGGTAGGTTTTTTCCCAAATGGCGCGAGCACTAAAAACCACGTCTAAAATAGGAATTAGGCCGATTCTTGGGTTGTGCGGAGGTTGGCCATAGTTAAACCAGTACAGAAAATCATGCGGAATAAGTGGAACAATCGTGATGGTGGCTATCACCATAAAAGAAATGATGTAGGTGAGAAGTGGTACCGCGCCACCATGGGAAATTCCCTGGTATAACAGTACGATTGCTCCGATCACAAAAGCAATGGCTCCGGCATCCTGTTTGGTGAAAAAGGCCAAAAAGGCAAATAGCGAAGCAGCAATCAGGGCTGCGAGGTGGTAGCTACCCGAAGTAGCACTCCGCACGATGAAGTATAGGGCGATAAGCTCAAATACAATAACTGAATGATTGTACCAGGGCCAAAAATTGAAAATCACATAGGTGAGACAAAAGACAATGAGCGCCAGAGATACGAGCAGAGGTTTAATGCGCAGTTGGTACAGGATACCGCGTACTGCCAGCAGGCTCAGGGCATTGATAAAAACCTGCGCTTTGATGAGCGTAATCAGCTCCGGTCCGAAGAGCTTAAAAAACAAAGCCGGAATCAGCCAGTAGCCAAAGCCCAAAGGCAATCCGAAATCCACAAAAGGAAACTGTCCCAAGAGGAGTCGGTAGGCGCCTTCCCATGACAGGAAGATGTTCACCCTGTAGGGTACATCCAGCATTAGCGGTACGATCAGAAAAGGTAAGCAAATCATCAGGTCGATGAGTGCTATGTAATTGGATTGTAAGTAGTTAAATCGGTCCTTCATGCAGAAAAATCTCAATTTTTGTAATGATTCAAATGTATGGATTTAAACCATTCGCATGCGTTACATTTTCCTTATAAGGATGCACCACTGGGTGAAAAACCTGTTTTTGTTTGTACCACTTTTCTTTTCAGGAAATATTCTGGATGAAGCGTTGGTATGGCTGATGATCAAAGGTTTTTTCAGCTTCTGTTTGGTGGCATCTGCTGTTTACATACTCAATGACCTCAAAGACCTTCGCGAAGATCGCAAACACCCTCAGAAGAAAAATCGCCCCATAGCTTCTGGCAAAGTACCGGTAGCCACGGCCATAGGAGTAATGTTAGTGTTCGGTGCTGGAGGATTGTTTTGGGCATATATGCTCAAACCCGGTTTTTGCTTCACTGTGTTGCTTTACCTGTTGGTCAATATTGGCTATTCCTTTGGTCTAAAGCACGTGTCGCTAGTGGATGTGTTTTTGGTGTCATCAGGATTTCTCATCCGAGTAGTGGCAGGAGGAGTGTTGGGTGATATCTTTATTTCCCAATGGCTGATTATTATGGTCTTTCTGCTGGCCTTGCTACTTACCTTTTCCAAACGAAGGCATGACCTGATACTCGAAAAAGAGATAGGCAAAAAACGCCGTAAGTCGTGCAGGTATTATACGCTGGATTTTATCAATACCTGCCTTTCGCTAATCGCTGGAGTGATCATGGTTTCATATCTGATGTATACGTTTAGTGAAAACGTCAGAGACAGGATAGGTGAAAATTACCTCTACATCACTTCGGTATTCGTTTTTGGTGGGATACTAAGGTATCTGCAGATCACACTCGTTACCGGCAAAAGTGGATCGCCTACACGCATCTTTCTGACGGATAAAATCATTCAGTTTACGGTGGCAGGCTGGGTGCTGGCATTTTTCATCACCCTTTATCTATAAGCCTATGGCCAAAGTACAGTCGGTAAAAAACTGGAACAATTTTCCTGAAGTGGAAAGCACCGTTTACTCTTTCCGTACCTCAGGGGAGTTGCAAAAGCTCCTGCGGGAGTCGCCAAAAGTCATAGCACGCGGTGCTGGCTTGTCGTATGGTGATGCTTCGCTGGGTGAACATGTGCTCAGCACACATTATTTCAATAAAATCCTTTCTTTTGACCCCTACACAGGTGTCTTGCGTGCCGAAAGTGGAGTTACACTACGTGATATTTTGGAGGTGATTGTGCCGAAGGGTTGGTTTTTGCCTGTAACCCCTGGTACCAAAAATGTGACCCTTGGGGGCGCTGTGGCTGCTGATGTGCATGGCAAAAACCACCATGCAGAAGGGAGTATAGCCAACTTTATTCGTCGGATCAGGCTCATGACAGGCGATGGCGTCTTGATGCACTGTAGCGCTACAGAAAGCAGAGATGTTTTTATGCATACTTGCGGAGGTATGGGGCTCACAGGCGTGATATTGGATGTCACTCTGCAGCTCAAGAAAATAGAGACTTCTTATATCAACCAACGCAATATAGTAGCTCCTAACCTGAAGAGACTACTGGAGCTGCTCAGGGCCAATGGTGACGCTACCTACTCCGTGGCCTGGATAGACTGTCTGGCGCGAGGTAAGCACCGGGGTAGAGGTGTAGTGATGCTCGGGGAGCATAGCACCAGAAGGGATTTGGCCGAAAAGCATCAAAAAGAGCCTTTGACGGTTCATCAGGCAGCTGGATGGAAGATTCCTTTTCATTTTCCACATTTTGCCCTCAGTCGGCCTGCAGTGCAGCTATTCAACGCATATTTTTATGCCAAATACCGATGGAGTAAAAAGGATTTTCAGGTACACTACGATACGTTTTTTTATCCTCTGGATGGAATAAAAGACTGGAACAGAATGTATGGGCGGAAAGGCTTTTTGCAATACCAGTTTGTGTTGCCTTTTGATGGGGGAGAGCAGGCGTTGGATGCTGTTTTGGAGCGAATTTGCAAGCATGGCGCCGCTTCCTTTTTGGCAGTACTCAAGCTAATGGGCCCAGAAAGCTCCCCGGTTTCTTTCCCTATGCCTGGCTATACACTTGCGCTGGACATACCCATGAGCTCGAGGCTTTTTGCTTTGCTAGATGAGCTAGATGAGCTTGTAGTGGCCCATGGAGGTAGAATTTACCTGGCCAAGGACGCTCGGAGCAAGCGTCATGTGCTGCAGCAGGGGTACCCGCGTATCGATAAGTTTAGGAGCATACGCAAGTTGACCGGAGCATTTAAAAAATTCGAATCCCTGCTTTCGCGCAGGCTTGAACTTTAATAAAGAGCGCATGAGCAAAATACCAGCAAATAAGTCGGCATTGATACTGGGAGGTACATCAGATATAGGCATGGCTGTAGCCGAGTGCCTGGCTTTTGAGGGGTGGTCACTGATACTCACGGGGCGAAATGAAGATTACCTGCACAGGATAGCCAATGACCTCCAAATTCGCTCAGGATCTAGCGTGCAGTCGAGGTATTTTGATGCTACGGACACTGGCACCCACAAGACCTTCTTTCAGTCTCTGGAAATCGTGCCCGAGCTGTGTGTTTGCCTGTTTGGATATTTGGGCGAACAAGAAAAAGGAATGAAACAATGGCGCGAGGCAGAGCAGATCATCCAGGTAAATTATACAGGAGCGGTATCTATTCTCAATCTGGTGGCAAATGAGTTTAATGCCCGAGGCCTGGGTACGATCATTGGGGTAAGCTCTGTGGCTGGCGATCGAGGACGGGGGAGCAATTTCCTCTATGGAAGTGCCAAAGCTGCACTCACTACTTACCTGTCAGGGTTGCGAAGTAGATGCTACCACTATGGTGTACATGTAGCCACTATTAAGCCGGGGTTTGTAGCTACAAGAATGACCGAATCTCTGGACCTGCCTGCCAGCCTCACGGCCGCTCCTGGGCAAGTGGCAAAAGCTATTTGCCGAGCTTATTATAAGCGCAACAATGTGGTGTATGTCCTACCTGTCTGGAAACTGATAATGACCTGCATTGCACTCATTCCCGAACAGTTATTCAAACGTCTGAAGTTATGAAAAAACCCCTCGCATTATTTGATTTTGATGGTACCATAACAACTCAGGATTCACTGGCTGCGCTGATCTGCTATGTGCATGGCAAGCATAAATACCGAAGTGGCTTAATGTATCTGGCCCCTGCTATTGGCATGACGCTTACAGGTCTGTGGAGCCGGCAAAAGGGAAAAGAGGAGGTTTTGAAGTATTTTTTTGGAGGGATGAGCGTATCCGAATTTGAAGGGTATTGTTCGCGATTTGTGACGGACGAGCTCCCCGCTATACTTCGGCCTAAAGCTTTGTCCTGTTTGAGTAAACATCAGGCTGCTGGCCATCGTGTAGTGGTGGTCTCTGCATCTCCCAGTAGATGGGTGGCGCTTTGGGGGCATGCCATGGGGCTAGAGGTAATTGCTACGGAGCTAGAGGTAAACAAGGGACAGATCACGGGCAGGATAGAAGGGCAAAACTGTCAGGGACTGGAAAAAGTAACACGGATTCGGCAGCAGCTCTGTCTTTCCGATCATCGTCCCATCTATGCCTATGGTGATACTGAAGGAGATCTCCCCATGTTGGAGCTGGCCAACTTCTGCTATTACAGGCCTTTTCGCCGCAAGGCTGCGGACACTTTTTTGACCATTTAAAATAGACTTATGATCCATCAAAGAATATCGGTAGCCATGCTTTTGGGCATCGCTGTGTTGCTGTCGGGATATGTAGTATATGAGCATGTAACTGACGGTGATGCGGTGCCATGGGAGCTGCAGCTAAACAGGCACCAACGAAAGGTGGCGGGCGAATCTCCCTTTTACAACCCCTGGCAATACCGGGTGCTTTCCACTGCAGTGGTTCAGGGCGCTCTGGACCTTACCAAAGCCACGGTGCCCGTCCTATCGCCTCGTGTGGTGTTTTATGGGATTCATTTCCTACAGATTTTGGCTATCTGTTTGCTAAGTGTGGCGTATTTCCGACAGCTGGGTGTTTCCAATCCAATGCTGCAAATAGTGGGACTGATACTCATTAGCTACAGCATGGCGAGCAGTGCTTATAAGTCGGACCTGTCTTTCGATACGTATTTTGATGTGATTGCATACTTGTGTGCTGCACTGCTGATCTTAAAAGAACGCTACGTGTGGGTAGTGCCACTCATGCTGCTTGCAGCGCTCAACCGTGAAACGAGCGGATTGATTCCATTGATGATATTGGTACCGCTGGGGACATCACATCCCAGAATGTTTGCTAGAAGTCGCCTGATAGCCGTAGGAGCAGCCATGCTAGTGTATGGAGTGGCCTTTGTTGCGGTTCGATGGTATTTTGGGTTGCAACCAGCTGTGGGTATCCATGGCATGACCTCTGCTTCTGAGTATCTGTGGTTTAACCTGAGCTTTGCTCGCCTGGTGCCGTTGCTGCTGGGTACATTAAGTGTGGTGCCTTTGATAGTAGTGTGGCGACTTGGGCAGGTTCACTCTGTGCTAAGAGGCTGGTTTTGGTTGATAGTGCCTATTTGGGTGGTTATTCATTTTTTGAAAAGCACCGTGGTAGAAACTCGTCTCTTCCTGGTGCCTCAAATCATAATCTTCGTACCGGCCTTTCTCACATTGGTAGAAA
Source organism: Marinoscillum furvescens DSM 4134 (assembly GCF_003386095.1). Taxonomy (GTDB): domain Bacteria; phylum Bacteroidota; class Bacteroidia; order Cytophagales; family Cyclobacteriaceae; genus Marinoscillum; species Marinoscillum furvescens. The sequence goes on from NZ_QREG01000013.1 coordinate 156,057, forward strand.
GGTGGTACGAAGATCGTATTACTGGTTGATCAAACGAAGGGTCAGTTTTTCACAAACCTCATTTTCTTATCTCCTATGTGGATCAGGTAAGTGCCCCGTCGGAGCTGCATAAGGTTGATCTCGCTTTGGCCATTGACAAATTGCACTTCGCCAGACATTACCTCCTGACCTTGCGAAAGGTGGTAGATCTCATAGGTCATTGCTTGCTGAAAGTTGCTATTGTCGGCCTGGAGCCTGATGGTGGCTTTCGTAGGGTTCGGAAACAGAATGAGTCTGTTCAGGGTATTTGCTGATACAGGCTTTGCACTGAGTGGGTCCGCCATTTTATCCGAAAGATATAGTCTGCTGTCAGGGATGACGTAGGCTGAGTCATAGCCATCATCGTGCTTGTTTTGGTCTTGATCATTAGGCACACCTTGCTGGTATTTGACTACTAGCTCCGCATCACCCGTATACATGGTGTGGTATTTATTAAAGACCACTCGAATGGGATAAAGCCCTGGCTTGGTAAACCGATGCACCCCACGTCGTATTCTGGACTTGTGCGTGCCGTCATTGTCTACTACCTCCTGATCATTGATATACAGCATGCTGCCATCATTGGATTTGGTATAAAAGGTGTAGTTTCCTGCTGCTTTGATCTCCAGTAGAGCATCATACGCTACTACGTATCTGTTTTTGCGCTCTGCCACATCCACATCGAAGTTGGAGGTCTGCGCACTGGTGACTGGGGCAGGGTCTGTCTCGAAAAAAGTAGCCATAGGCTCTGGCCAAAACCCTTGTTCGTAGTACGTATACAATACACCATTGCCTCCAGGGGTACTGATACTGATAATCTCAGAAAAAGGGGACCGATTGCCCTGATAGTCTACAGCGCGGATTTTTAGAGTATGGGAGGTCGCTGGAGACAAGTTGGTAACTACATAGCTGGTAGGAGGAGCCGGAGATCCATCAGCGGGGTTGCCATCCAGCGTGTCACTCAGGATATCTGCTATTTTGATTTCGGCATCATAGAGCTCGTATTTCACCACCACGTCATTGTCATCAGCAGGTTCCCAACTAATTTCGATCGCATCTTCTTTGACCATTTTTGTGGTAAAACTGGAAGGCTTTGAAGGTGCCTGTGTGTCATTGCCTGTGCTGGCATCTACGGCATCAGAGGCAGTAGCTCCTGCTTCATTGGGACGAATGGCACGGACTACAAACGTGTAATCAGCATCCGGCCTCAAGTCATCAGCCGTAAATGTGGTAATGTTGGCGTCTACTTTTCCACGATAGTAGAAATCTTCACCTAAATATCCGGTGCCATTGATAATATCCAGCGTATGCGCTCGCTGTTGCCATATTTCGTAGTAGATTTCATATCCGGTGTCTGTCCAGTCGAGCCTTATTTCACTGGAAGACAGAGCTGTGGCCGTAAGGCCTGATGGAGGGTTGCTGGTAGGTTGAGGGTTGGTATAGGTGACCGTAATGGTGCTTTCGCTACTGCTTCCGCCACATGCTCCGTACTGTGGGATACGCACTTCGTACACTCCAGCATCTGATGAGGTAAACTCCAGGCCAGAGCTATCATTGAGCATGAGCTCAGGCTCAGAGGTGTTGGTAATGAAAGAGCCATCAAGGTACCAGTCGTAAGACGGAAAGCCTGGTGTGGCTGTAAGCTTCAACGTTTCATTCCACTCGGAGGTGTTGTTGCTCACGGGCAGAGTTACTGAGCTGTTGGCAGCCAACACAGGAGGGTTACTGTTGGCGCCGGGTAGTTCTATAGGTTCAGATTTTACCCACTGGCTATCGATAGGTTGCAAGAAGAGCACTTCATACTTTCCACCTTCTGTAGCTGTATAATATCTGTCGGTGGCACCTGAGAGGGTGTCGCCGTTGTGCAACCACTGGTATCCCAAAAAACCTGCTGAGAAGCCCAGTTTTTGTGTGTTGTTGGTAGTTACACATTCGGTGAGATCGCCAAAGTAAAACACCTCCTTTTTGTTTTGCTCCAGCATCCAGGAGAAAAAGTCCGACTCGCCGTATGCTCTTACCCATACATTGTGTCCATTGTTAGGGTATACTGTATAGCGTGGTTTTCCGCCTTTGTCTTTCAGGGCATCTATCCACTCGCTAGCCCATTCAGGACTAGGGTTGGTGTCTTTACCTCCCTGAAACATCCAAAGCGGAGTAGTCACTAGCGAGTCAGTGGATGCGTCTTTGCTTTTGCCTACGCCAGCCATAGGGAGCACTGCCGCGAAAAGGTCTGGTCGATGGGTGGCTACGTCCCAGGTGCCTTCACCTCCACTCGAGAGGCCTTGCAGGTAGACCCGATAGGGGTCTACATCGTAGGTAGCTATCATGTGTTCTACAATGCGGGCAGTTTTAGTAATGTTGTCTCCTTTCCATGCTCCATTATAGCTTACCTGAGGGAAAATCACGATACCAGGAAATGACCTGGAATGAGTAGCGGGTCGGTTTACTGCATCGCGGTGTTCCTCACCGCCCCAGTACAAATGGTGGCCGTTGTTATCATATTCGGGATCTGAAGGGTCATAGTGAAAGTCATAGGGGAAGGTACACTTTCGCCCGGATTCTCCAGCACCATGTAAGAGCACGATCATGGGGTATTTGACAGTGTCATTTACATCAAAACCTGCAGGAAAAATAGCTCTCCAGTTCATAAAGTCATGAACAGATCCGGACAAGCTTTCTTCCCAATGCCCGAATTGCTCATATTGAGAATCATCCCAATCCACCATTTTGTAATAATCACGCTGTTCTTTGTCACGAATAGAAACGCCTTTTTTGAAATGGTAGGATTGTGCCGTAGCGGTCAAAACGGTGCCTACGCACAGGCACCAGATCAGATAAAGTTTATTCATATTTCTCATGTTGGGAATTATTTAAATGGTCCATTTAAACACCTGTTTGCTAGTGGTTTAACAGGTCGCATATCAGTGAGTTGGTTGATGGTAGGTTACAATCATATTACATGTTGGTTACCTTCTGCATACGCGGCGATAGGCGTGATCCGTTGATCCCATGAAGGTTTTTTACCGGTCGGGCGGGCACTCCCGCTACCATGGTATTTGGAGGTACATTTTTAGTGACCACAGCACCTGCTGCCACTGTGGCACCATCACCTATTTTTACACCTTTTAGTATGGTTACTTTTGAAGCTATCCACACGTCATCGCCTATTTCTATAGACTTGCTTTTGCCGGTGATCTCCCGGTAGTTTACATCATGAAAATCACTATCCATGATAAGTGTATAGGGGCCTATTCGGACATTTTTTCCTAAGATCACAGACTGCTTCACGGAGATATGTACGCCGTTGAGGCGTGAGTGATGGCCTACTACAAGTGCACCTCCCGGGTGAACGAGCAATTTGGTCCGCTCAAATACTGACCAGATGGCTACCCGGTTTCCTAGCATTATGCTGCCTCCGGTACGAATCATAGGCTTGCCATTTACCGTGACATAGTTGCCCTTACGGCAGTTGCGCAAGTACCACTTGGCTGCAAGTATGCGGTGGACGGTATCCAGTATTTTCATACCAAAGCACAGGTGCAGGTGCACGGTCTTGTGGTCCGGGTGCTGCACTCGGAATTGGGAAAATTTCTTTTTAAGTAGATGTTTGGCTTCTGAGAGCATATAGGGCAATGGGGTTTTAATATTGGGTAGAGAATGCCCTGGATTTGTCAGTAGCAACAGGACTTAGGTGCCATTTTACGCCTGCCATTGTGGCCTTGAGATTGGCATAGTCTCGTTTCCAGAGATACTGAAACAGTTTTTTGGGGAAGGCCAAAAAGATAAACACCAGTAAGGCTGCCAGCCGTGATAATCCCCGATGGTTTCTTCTGAGAAATAGTAGCCTGTTTCTGATCATGTAGTAAGTTTTCATAGGGCTGTTGGCACCTGCTGTGGCAGACGCATAGTGCGTAATGCAAGAAGTGCCTACATAGTATAGCTCAAACCCTTTCGAGCGAGCCTTCATGGCCCAGTCATGTTCTTCGTAATAAAGGAAGTATTGCTCTGGGTAGAGTCCGGCTTCCTTGATGAGTGCTCTGGATACCATCATGCATGCGCCATGTACCAGTTTGGTGGGAGCGAAGTAGCTATACTGCCCCCGATCTTTTTGCATGTGGCCTGTTTTCTTACCTCGTCCTGTCCATGCATGGATGCCGGGAGACCCAGCATACTGAATGCGTTTGTCAGCTCCGGCGTATTGTATACGCGGGGAGGCCATTCCTGCCTTTGGGTATGCCAAAAACGTACTTACCAGAGGCTCCATAAATCCAGGTTGCACTTCTATGTCGTTGTTCATAATCAGCACAAGCTCTCCTTTGCTCTGTCGAATGGCCAGGTTGTTAGCTCCGGCATAGCCTAGATTTACTGGTGATTTTAGTAAGTGAATTTCCGGGAATTCTACCTTTAGGTCGTCGCAGCTGCTGTCCGCAGAGGCATTGTCTACCACGAAGATTTCTATGTGGCTATAGGTAATGTTGCGCAGCGAATGCAATAGTTTACGAGTGTAGTCAGTGGTATTGTAATTGACAATAGATATGCTGACAAGTGGGTATGCTGCAGTGGAAGTGTCCATTTAGCGGTCATTGTTTTGTGTTTAGACCAAATGTAGGTGATGGCCTATGGCGGGAGGGGATGTTGCTGGTTACATTCAGCTTACAGCCATTCATACATATGGCTTACAGCTTTTTAAATTGGAGCTTTGTTGGCGAAGAAGTCTGTGATGAGTGGGTTGACCAACTGGGGTTGTTCGTACTGAGGCATGTGGCCGGCGTTTGGTATGGGGCGGTGGAGTATTCTCGGGAAAATGGATCGGTAAATGGCTCTTTGTCCTTCCTGAAAATAGGGGTCCTGCTCACCATAGATGAGCAATACGTTTTTTCTATTGATGCCTCCCAGTTCATTGAGCTTTCGCTGAGGTAGTACATTGAGCCAGGTACTGTGGTTGGTTTTTTTGTATCCGTCAAATTCACGAAAGAAGGAAAGCCTGCGTGCATAGTTTTGAAATACCGAATCGCTCACAAACTCTTTGCGCTGGTTGCGGATAGATCTGGGGTACCAGTAGGCAGTAAGTAGCAGGTCGGAAAGCCCCGGCACTTTTAGTAGAAAGTTGGGATTAAAACTCCCCGTAAGAATTGGATCTACTAGTACGATCTTGTCCATAAGCTCCCCATGGGACCGGTGGAGGTCCATTGCCACCATGCTGCCCATAGAAAGCGCTACGGTGTGAAAGGGCTCATCTATTTTGAGGTATTGTAAGAGCTCCACCAGTTGCTGGTGTAGCATGGAAGTGCTCTGTGGCACCTCAGGGCGGGCAGAATATCCACGTCCGTACAGGTCATAGCTGAGCACCCGATAGCCCTGTCTGAGTAAGTAGGGTGTGGTCTGTGACCACACCTCCAAGCCAGCGATGCCTCCACCATGAATGAGCAATATCAGTGGGGCATTTTCAGGGCCTGCTAGCTGGTAATGAGTATCACCAAAGGTCAGTGTAGCAAATTTGCCTGGAGCTCCTTGTAGCGTTTTGGGAGTGAGCACGGCCGTTTCCTGATCGCGGGCCATTAGCCAATGCACCAAAAAGAGTGTGGCTACACCGCAAAGTGAAGCTATCCAGAAAATTTTCCAACCTTTGGTGATCATTCCTAAGTACGGGATTACCAGCCTTCAGGCATGTTTTCACGCACTTCTACCTGCTCGAACTCCTGGCTTTTTCGAGCACCCACTTTTTCGGCCCAAGAAGCCATTTTTTGGATGCCAGCGTCTAGTGATACACTGTCTTCAGTTCCAAATACTTCGTGGGCTTTGCTGTGGTCAGAGTATGCATGCTGCACTTCCTTACGAGCAGCCAGGTAATTGATTTTTGGGCTTGCCCCAAAGTGCTTGCCCACTACTTCGGCCAATTCTTTCACTGTATAAGGAGTGTCGGCGCCTATGTTAAACACTTGATTGTAAGCTTCAGGCATGCTTACACTCCGGGCGATAGGTATGGCCACGTCATCGATATAGCTGAAGGCGCGCGTTTGTGTCCCATCTCCAAAAATCGTAAGTGGCTTGTCTTGCATGATTTGGTTCATGAAGATGCCAATCACGTTGCGGTATTTATCACCGATATTTTGGTTTTCGCCATATACATTGTGTGGGCGGAAGACCACATAATTGAGCCCAAACATTTCATGAGCCGCTTTCAGATCGAGCTCTACGGCATATTTGGCCACACCGTATGGATCTTCGGGAAGGGGAGTCATGTCTTCACGCATGGGTACCTGTCCGGGACCGTATACGGCTATAGATGAAGTAAATGCAAAGCATTTTACCTTATGCTTCACAGCTTCATTGATGAGATTTACACTGCCTATCAGGTTGTTGGTGTAGTTGAACCTACGGATAAAATGCGATAACCCCTCTGCAGCATAAGCTGCCAGATGATAGACATAGTCGAACTTGTATTGATTGAAAAGGTCTGCCAGGAGTTTGTGATCTGTGATGGAGCCTTTGATAAAGGTGGCTCCTTCCGGAATGTGATCTTCGAAACCTCCACTGAGGTCATCGAGTACGAGTACTTCATGACCGGCTTCCAGGCAGTGTCTGGCTACGTGCGATCCAATAAATCCTGCTCCTCCTGTTATAAGTGATTTCATTTGTTTCATGATATTAATAAACTTTAGAGTATTTAGGGTGATTAAGATTCCAAATAATTGCTTTTACAAAATTTCTTAGGTGGACGAATTTGCCTCTCAGCCCATATTGAAGTAGACTTTTGGGAATCACGAAAAAGGTGAGAAAAACGGTGAAATACAGAAACTGAACACTGCTCACGTTTCTTCTCATAAATAGAATACGGTTTCGGTTATGGTAATAAGCCTTAAAAGGGCTGTCTTTACCTGTAGTGATGGATTCCTTGTGAAATATGAGCGCCTGAGCCTGATAGTAGATTTTGTACCCCGCACGCCGCACGTGCGATGACCAGTCCAGCTCCTCATAGTAAATGAAAAAGATGTCTGGGAGTGGCCCTACTTTATCTACAACTTCTCGGCTTACAAGCATAGCGGCACCATGAGCATAGAAGGTATATCCGGGCGTATCATACTGTCCCAGGTCGCGTTCTTTCTGTCCTATGGTGCTGTTTCGTCCCGTTATCGGGTTGATTTCTTTAAATCCAGCATACTGGATCAGATCGGGTTCACTGAAGTAGCGAATCTTCGGGCTTACCATACCAATTTTAGGGTCCTGCTCAAACGGAGCCAGTAACTGCTCTAGTAAGTTTGGGGTGACTTCTGTGTCATTGTTTACAATGAAATAGTACGCCCCCCTGGCGGCAGCTATGCCTACATTGTTGCCTCCAGTAAAGCCCAGGTTTTTTTTCGTCACGATCAGTTTGACCTCTGGATACTTTTGCGATATTATAGGAGTGGGGTCTTCGCGTGAATTGTTATCTACCAGTATGATCTCATAATTTGGGTAGGTGAGGTTTTTACACGAATCCAGAAACTCCATGGTCACCTCCAGCTGGTTGTAGTTGAGGGCGATGATGGATATCAACGGGTAATCATTAGCTTGAGTATTAGACTTCATGAGGTGTGTGTATAAATTTTTTGTTAGCAGATTTTGACTGTACAAAAGCTAGTATCAGACGTATGAATACGGATGGTAAATACAAGATGCTTTTGATCATTCGGAAGGAATAGTATGCTTTGGGTATGGCCAGAAATGTGGCGATGGTATTGAGTGCGAAAATCGCTACCCATACCCAGTAAGCCATCTGGTGGTGCTCATGGATCATGATTGCAGCCCCAGTGCATAGCGTCAGCAAGCCGATGTTGATCAGCCGCGGCAGTGGTACATTTCTCAGAATAGAACTGTTTACAAAAGCCCAGCGGCCTCTGGCCAGTGCTTCCAGACCTTCACCCAGGTATTTGGTCAGGTACAGGTACTGACTGGAAATCCACCGCTTTCGCTGATTTTGAAAACTTTTAGAATTGCCCACTTTTTCGTCATATACTGCCAGCTGATGTACGTAGCATACACGATGACCTTGTCGCAGCAGCAGGATTTCCAGTTCTTTATCAAACCCACCTACCGAGTCCATTGCCTGCATGGTTTTTTTGAGCAAGGGATAAGCCGTGGCAAAGCCAGAACCACTGATTGCAGAAGACCAACCAACAGCAGAAGTGCCTTTTCGAAAGATGGTGGTGTTGATAGCTTCGCTCAGGCCATCGAGGAATGCCATAGTGGTTTGCTGGTTTTTGGGTTTGCGTTGCCCTTGAATCACTTTGGCACCTGTGCTATGAAAGAGCACTGATAGCTTTTGCAAAAAGTCTGCTTCCATCACATTGTCAGCATCCAGGATAACCCCATAGTCATAAGTGCTGGGCAGCTCAGCCATGGCAGCATTCAGCGCTTTTACCTTGGTGCTGTTTTCAAAGTGTACTTCTACTGTGGTAATGGGGAGTTGGTGCAGTTGCTGCAGCGTTTCGCTTTTTAGACTGTCTGCTATAACCACTACATCATACTGAGCTGTAGGGTAGGACTGGTCTAGTGCTCGCTGTGCTGTGTTTACGATTACCGTGTCTTCCTTATAAGCCGGGATCAGCACACAAAACTTCGGAGTGTACACATTCGGCTTGAGTACAGGAGTGCGGTGAGCGTCTCCCATAATAGCCGCTATGGCAAAGAAGAAGGTATAGCTGGCTACAAACCCAAAATATATCAATAGTATAGCTTCAAATAGCACCATGCGTTTTGATTCTCTATTCTTGTTAAAATACAATCAGCTCTAGCTGGCCGATCTGTCTTTGGTCGTGAAAGTAGAAAATAAACTGGCGCATCAAATGAGTTGGGGGGAAATGTAATTTATTAGTAATCAGATTGCTATGTCTTTGATCTTTTGAGGCGGTAGCTGGTGGTGGTTCTGATTTTTCCGGTAAAAAACCCGTGTTAAAAGAAGTTATAAACGCTTTAAGTCAAATGGTAATCGTGGAATAATACTATGTAAGCTTTATGTAAGGTGTTATGTCCTTGCGAAGCTGATCCATTGGTCTAGTTTTGAGTCATCTCCCTTGTTTTTTAAGGTTAGGCGGCAAGGGAGAGGTTGGTGATGACAATAGACCGACCGTGGTGTAAAACCACGGTTGGTCTTATTTTTATCGATGCAAGGGTAACCTTCCTATCAGCAGCAAACTACCAGCCCGATCCCATGATAGCCGAACTGAAAATTTTTTTGGAAGCTAAATTTTCGGTCAGAGTGAAGGGACACTACAGAATACTTGTACTTGAAGTAAACTCCATATATGTGGATGTGATGAGTTCTTTTCTTAAAAAATCATCGATGGAGCACAAGGTGAAAATGGTTAGCAGCAAAGAAGACTTCATTCCTGCGGTCAATGGCTTTGACCCGGATGTAATATTGGCTAATTATTTCTACCCATTGATCAACGGTGAAAATTTATTGAAAGGCTTGCGTGAGCGCCATCAGCACGTACCGTTTATACTTATCGCGGATGAGCTGAGTGAGAAACTGGTTCGTGATTGCCTTCGCGAGGGGGTAGATGATTTTGTGCATTTTGAAAATGTAGAGCACTTGCCCGGAGCCATCAACAGAGCACTTGAAAAAAAACGCAATGAACGTGAAGGAGCCATTCGAAATTTTGAACTCCAACGGGCTCATGAAGACCTCAGAGTCAAGTTGGCCAGGCAAAATGCTGCCAATGAAGAAGAGCGGCTGCAGCTGGCCAGAGACCTTCACGAAGAATTAGGTCAGGTATTGAGTGCTTTAAAAATAGATATCAACATGTTTGGCCGTAAGGTATTCGAACGACTGCCTTCCGATGCTGAACTGCTACACGAAGAATTTCAAAGTATCATCAGCAATATTGAGCGTATTACCGCCACAGTGAAGCGGATGACTTCCGGGTTGAGACCAGAAATGCTCGACGAACTGGGAGTGATTGAAGCGATCCGCTGGTTGGTACGCCAGTTGAAGAAAAAACATGGCATTCATTTTGAATTGGACTTGCCTGAAGAAGTTCGCGGAGATAGTGTATTCCCTATTACTTTGTACCGGATCGTGCAAGGAGCACTGGAAAATCTCATCCACCACACCAATGCAAACACCATAGAGTTGATAATAAAAGAGAAGGGTGATAAGCTTGCACTTAAAGTGAAAGCAAACGGAAAAACATGCGATAAAGCAGCATTTAACCTAAAAATTATTGAAATTAGAGAGCGGTTAGGCTTTATCGATGGTACTTTAGCAATTCAGAATAGCAGACCTTACGGTAAAACATTATTGGCAACAATTCCGCTTGGTAAATCCCAACAACCAGCACCATGATCAAAATAATCATAGTAGACGATCACTCCATCATGAGGTCAGGCCTGGCCAAAATCCTCAAAGAAGAACCAGACATGGAAGTGGTCTGTGAGGCTGACGGCTATCTACAGCTAATGGAGGCCTTGCAAAATGATCTCCCCGATGTAGTGCTGCTGGATATCACTATGCCTGGAAAGAATGGGCTGGATGTGCTCAAAGAGCTCCGTGCGGATTATCCCGAGGTTAAAGTGCTGATCCTTAGCATGCACCCGGAAGACCGTTTTTCGGTACGGGCTATCAAAGGTGGAGCCTCTGGCTATATCAATAAGGAATCCGCCACCGAAGAACTTGTAAATGCCATTAGGAAGGTTTCCTCTGGAGGTAAATTTATCACGCCGGTAGTGGCTGAAATACTCGCCGACTCCTTTGAGCAGGATACTAGTAAACCCCTTCATGATAAACTCAGCGATCGAGAGTTTCAAATATTACGAATGATTACCTCAGGTAAAAAAGTAAAAGAAATAGCCGATGAGCTTTTTCTGAGTCCTGCTACCGTGGCCACCTACCGCAGTAGAATTTTAGAAAAAATGCATATGAGGAGCAACGTGGAATTGACGAACTACGTGCTCAGAAACAACCTCATCGAATAGGTAAATTACTAATACCTCTGTAGTTGAGATTGTATATGACTTGTCATTATTTTGATGACAAAATTTAGGTAATACCTTCCTGTTGTCCCGTAGATCATACATTTTGATTAGGTCCATCGATTAAAGGCCTTGTCATTTCTTACATTCCTGTCACGTCTTGTTTTCGTAAGTGGTCAGTGTTACCACTTCTTTTTCATTTTTTTGTCTCTTACAGGGGGATTTTAGACCTGTTACTTTTACGGCAGTAACTAATTGAAAAACCAGCAAATATGTATCAGAACAAAATAGGAACACAGGATGCCAACCACCTAATCAACCATAATTTGATCGCTGAAAACCAGGAGGCAATAGCTTCTTACCTGAAGCCAATGAGTGCATCAGCCGGAAAGCGTAAGGTACTGCTCATCAACTGTAACGATGATATTGCAGAGCTGATGCGCCGCAGCTTATCCGATACCAAACGATATGAAGTACTCAGTATGATGGACGAGGAGCCTGCATTTGAAACAATAAATGCGCTAAACCCTCACTTGATCACTTTAGCTATCAATAAAACTGATAGTGATGCGCTATCCATGATCCATAAGCTGAAAAGCCATTCGGTGACAGCATCCATTCCTCTGATTGTCTTTAGTGCTGATCGCCTCCAGTTGGACGCTGTGGATGAGCTATTGGCTGCAGGTGTGGTAGACTGCATCAGTCAGACCATGGAGCCAGTAGAGTTGCGCTTGCGCGTAAAGTCCACCTTGCTACAGGTAAAAGCACTCAATGATGTTCGCTCTCGAGAAGAGACTATTCGTAAAAGGCATCACGAACTTGCCAGCAAGTTTGAGCAGTTGCAAGATGCTGTTGCTACTCGTCAGCGTGAAGCACTCACTCATTTGGAACTGCTGATGCATTCTAAAGAAGTGAATGAGACCATCATGGATAAGGTAAATGACCTCCGACCTTACCTCAATGTGCACGGAAAAGCAAAGCTAAAGCAGATAACAAGACAGATGAAGTGGGAGCTCAATGAGGAAGAAGAGCTTAACCTGGAACGAAAACTAGACGAATCAAATCATGCCTTTTATGAAATACTGCAAGAGCACAATAGCGAACTTACAAAGTACGAAATGCGACTGTGTGCTTATTTGAAGGCAAATAATTCATCTACTGAGATTGCTCGCATTACGCGCAAAACGGCCAATTGCATCAATGTAGCTTTTGCACGTGTACGCAACAAACTAGACATGGCCAACAACCATGAACTGAAGGCATTTCTAAAATCACTTGAGTATGAAGAAACACCAGCGGTTACCATGTGAGTGAAACCCTAAGATTTGGAATCCGCAAGTTGGGCTGCTTTCTCTGAAGGCGGCCTTTTTTCGTTTTAGCCCCAAAAAACATAACTGGTAGAAGGCACAATTCACCGAATTCATGCGATAGCTCAGCGAGTAGGCACGGATTCCTTTGATGAATCAATCTACTTTCGAATCAAATAAATGATTTCACGAAACCCAGAAAGACCATGACAGTAGCAAGCATTTTAACATCAGTTCTCTTAGTGTTTAACTCTAATGAAGGAACCACCAGCGCGGTAGGAGACTATCCATCAGCCATAGGTGAGGCAAAATGCGTAGTGCTCGATGCTACCGCCAATGTGCAGTACGAAGGTCAGCAACTTTCTTACACATGGCTTTTTGAAGATGGCAGTGAGGCAGAGGGGTTGTCAGTAGAAAAATGTTTTGACGAATTAGGAACCTATCGTGCAACACTCACAGTGACAGAGGACGCCACGGGTGCTCAGGTAGATGAAGCACCTGTAGAGATTGCCATACGTTCAGAAGCCGAGCTCAATGTAAAACAGGTTCCACAGGAAGATGGTACTTACCAATTGGCGGGAAATCTAGAGTTTTCAGATGCCAATACCGAAATTAAATATTACTGGGACATAGATGGATCCTATCATGTGGGAGACGCACCAGAGGAGCTGGTGGAAGCAGGTACTTCTGTACGGTTACTTGCCAAGTTTACCTATGATGGAAAACCTACTCAGCTCGCAAAGACTGTAACCATAGGCGAATAAGCCTTTAAGCATAAACTATTTAAGAGCCGCTTCGTTTTACTCAGGTCACGAAGCGGCTTTTTGGATTAAACACACCAACGATGAAAGCAACATTAGTACTATTGATGGCGCTATCCCTCAACATTGCACTGGGGCAGATGGTGCCGAGTGAATCTGAACAAATAACCCATCTGGTAACTTTCGGCCCTGAATGCAGCAAGTCGTGGGGTGATGACGATTATAGCCAGGTATTTTTCTTCGTAGTGCCTGAGTCGTTTACCAAACCTATATACATTCGAGTGTTCGATCCTGATATCGGAGGTGAGCATGATGAGCCCAACGGTGCCTGGAATACCTCAATGAAATTTGCCGTGTATGGTGGGAATGGTGCACACAGTCATCCAGATGCCAAATCCATTGATCCTGTGGGAAATTACAAAAGCGGCCTTTTGCTAGACTCAAAAGTTTTTCTTTCTGGTAGTTACGACAATGAATGGTACACATTTGGGCCATTCAACCCACTGGAAGGGGAGTCAAGTGAAGAGTTGAAAGGTCGTGTGTTCAAAATAGTAGCGGATGGTATCTCAGGTGACGATGGGAATCTCTACAAGTATTTCCTGAGTACACAGCCTACAGCTAACAAAAGTGTGGAGGGTGCCAATGCGTTTACTTATGAGTACTCCTTTAGGTTGCCTGAAAAGGCTAATTCTGTGGCGCACTTGTATCCGTTTATCGACAAAAGTGTGGTTTCCATTACTCAGCACAACTTTGATTTTGACAATGAAGGGTCTATCCTCATTTATTCGGTTGCTAAAAATCACCACAAAGGGAAAAGCAGTGGAGATAGCGACTGGCAGAGTAGCAAACATGAAATCGTAGATGAGGAGAAAAACACTACGGTAGACATTCAGATTACCAAGAAGTCCAACTCGCGCAACGATATGGTATGTTACATTACCAATCAGTACGATGAAGCTATGGCATTTTTTTCGGTTCCGGTTGGCGGGCCGCCCAGGTTTAAGTACAAGGTAAACGTGCGCTACAAAAATGACGGCAAGTAATCGATATGCATTAATTGTATTTGGCTGGGTTTTACCCTTTTTGCTTTGCGCAGGACCCAGAGATTTTACTACGCTGGTATACAACTCTGATAGAGACTTTGATGGCATATTCATTTATACCGTCACTCAGGATTCTGATGGCTTTTTGTGGGTGGGAAGTGATGACGGGCTCTATCGGTTTGATGGAGAGCAGATGCTCAACCTCAATGCCAATGATAGTACAGTCGATAATTTAGTAACTGCTGCAGTTGCAGGCCCTGATGGTTTGTATTTGGGTTTCTTTGCCGGAGGTATCCATAGGGTCAGGTCGGGTAAAATAGAACCTGTGCTGGAGGCGAGCGAGCTGCCCAGTAGGGTTAATCAAATCAGACTCATAGGAAGCGATATTTGGGCACTTACCCAAAACAAAGGCCTGGTAATATTACAAAATGGCAGGAAGATTAAAATTCCCCTCAAAGAGCTGGAAGGTGTTATTTGTCGAGATTTTTGGGTAGTTAGAGACGAGCTTTTTGTCGGTACTAACGAGGGGTTGTTTCGCTATGGCATTCAAGGAGACGAGAGATTGCAGTTTGAAGGGGTGGTGCCTGGCACTATCAACCATGATGTAAACACTTTGCTGCAGGACGACCGGCTAAAGGACGTATTGTGGGTAGGGACTGATGAAGGGCTTTTTTACCTGGAAAGGGGTGTAGGCTGGCAGTCTGTTGCTGTTCTCACTGACCAGATTCAAGTCAGCGCCCTGGCCAAAGACCAGCTCAATACCCTTTGGGTAGGAAGTAAAAACAAAGGTCTCGTCCAGATAGAGTTGGAGCCACGTACCCGAGCGTTGCAGATCAATTCGATTACCCGATTCAATAGGAGTACGGGATTTGAAAGTAATCAGATCAACGAGCTTTATGTAGACCGTGAGAACGAAGTATGGGTGGGTACATTCGGTCACGGACTGGTACAGCTCAATCGCGCGTATTTTCATCATTATGAACTTTACAATACAATACAGCTCTCAGGGGTACATAGCATGAGCCGACTTAGGGCTGAAGAGCTGCTATTGGGTACAGATCAGGGGCTGGTTCGTGTGTTTTCCGAGCCGCTCAAAGACAGTTTGATATTCGAAAGATTAGCTTTCAGTGAGGGTTTTTCTTTTCATGCTTTGCTAGTCACAGAAGATAAAATCTGGGCAGGAACCGAAAAAAACGGACTCTACACCATCGATTTAGCATCAAGAAAAATGAAGCCAGTGCGTCTGCTGAAAGATAATCCGGTGGAAAATCAACTGATCCGCGATATTCAGCAAGACCGCAACGGTAATATTTGGGTGGCAGCAGCTGCCAATGGGGTGTTTGAGCTGAACGAGTCAGGGGAAGTATTGCGACATTTCAATACAAAAACGGGATTCTACCACAACGATATAGTCACTATTTGTCCTGACCGCTATGGGAATGTTTGGTTTGGAAGCCATGCCACAGGATTGGCTCTTCTAACAAAAGCAGGTGAATTGAAGTTGTTATCCCGAGACGAAATATTTCCGTCATTTGATATCAACACGATTACACAACATCTGGATGGTAATGTGTGGATCGCTACGCAGGGAGCTGGATTGTATGAGTTTGATGGTGAAGTGTTTCGCCAGTATACACGAAAAAAAGGTCTTCTGTCTAACTACTGTAACAGCGTGATGATTGACGATATTGGTCAAATTTGGATTGGGCACCGCCTGGGGATTACTCTCATTCAGCCGGAGTATGATATCATTCGCACGTTCAATCACCCCAACGAGTTGGGAGAGACCGAGTCAGAGCTAAATTCCGTGTGCAAGGACGCAAAAGGGAATGTATATTTTGGTAACCCCTATGGCATCACCAAGGTCAATTTGCCATACTTCAATTTCAAGATAGAAGAACTCCAAACACAGGTTAAATCCATTAGACTTTTTTTTGAAGAAACCGATATATATCAGTTTGCAGCCAATGAGGAGTTAACAGAGGTAATACCCAGTCAGTTGACCTTTCCTCATGACCAAAACCATCTTACGTTTGATTATATAGCGATCAAATTGCGCAATCCCCAGGCGGTACGTTATCAGTTCAAGCTAAAGGGATTTGATAAGCACTGGTCGCCTGTGACTAACAATACGCAGGCGACTTATACCAACTTAAGCCCTGGTGAATACACCTTCATGGTAAGACAGTCTGAGCATGAAGGCTATTGGACGGATGATTATACCTCATTAAAGGTTGAAATTAGACCTCCATATTGGGAGATGTGGTGGTTTTACCTGCTACAGATCAGTATTATTTTGTTGCTGGTATACATCACCTATTTCCTATCAGCACGATTGCGAAGTGAATTTGCCGTTAGACTTATGGTCTACATCTGTATATTCATTGCCTTTGATTATATTCATACGGAGTTAGAGCCGTATTTGGAAGAATTCTCGGGAGAAACCCCCATTTTTCAGGTAGCTGTAAACCTATTGTTGGCCTTGTGTCTGTTACCTATAGAAATTAGAATGACCAGATACATGAAGAAAAGGCGAGAGCAGGCGGCACTCGCAGCAGATCGAAAATCACAACCAGATCAACAACCAGAATAACTATGAGATTACTACTGCTTTTGCTAACTGCAATTATTTTTCAAACTTCTCATGCTCAGGTCCTTATCCGAACAGAACGAGCGGCTGATCGGGCATTCGAACAATATGCTTATGCAAAAGCAGCGAGATTATATAAAGTAGCACTGGTAGAAGGACCCTCGGATTCACTTTCTGTCATGATGCGTGTAGCGGATAGTCATCGTTACCTCAATCAACCCGATAGTGTAGAAAAATACCTGCAGATAGCTCATAAGATTAGTGCAGACACCCTGGCGCCGCAATATTACTATTACCTGGCGGAAGCACTTGTGAGCAACCAAAAATACGATAGCGCAAGACTGTGGTATGCAAGGTATGATTCGCTTCTCAAAGAAGACAACAGACCAGCAGTCAAGTTGGAAGCACTGGAAAACCTTGAAGATTTTTATGCAGATTCGGTACGCTACGAAGTGAGTCGGTTGCCTATCAATAGCCCTGGTTTGGATTTTAGTCCCATGTTTTATCGAGGTGGAATCGTATTTGTATCATCCAGACCTTTAGGAAGCCAATGGTTAAAGAATGACTTTAATTGGGATGAAAGTAGTTTTTTGGATTTGTTTTATGCACCGAATGATGTGGACCAAGATCAGGTAGAGTACCTCGGAGGTGCCCTAAAGTCTCAGTTTCATGAAGGCCCATTGGATTTTTATGACAATGACCGCCAGGTCGTTTTTACACGAAACAACCTCGAAGGCAATAAGGTAAAAAGAGATAAGCAGGGGGTAGCCCGGCTCAAACTCTATTTTGCTTCCTACAATGAAACAGAGGAATCGTGGGAAAATATCAATCCTTTTGAGCACAACAGTGATAGTTATTCCATGGGGCATCCAGCCATCAGCGAATCGGGAGATGTACTGATCTTCACCTCTGATATGCCAGGAGGCAAAGGGGAGACCGATCTCTATATCAGTTATAAGCGCAACAATTCCTGGTCAGAGCCCATCCCTCTGGGAGATCGGATCAATACTTTAGGTCGAGAGATGTTTCCAACACTCAAAAACAGAAGGTTATATTTTGCTTCAGATGGGCTGGGAGGATTAGGTGGACTTGATATTTACGCAGTAGATCTGGACGAAAACTATCAAGTGGTGGAGCGGCCCAGGAATTTAGGCTATCCGGTAAATAGTGGCCGAGACGATTTTGGATTTGTGGTAACCGACGACTTTAAAATGGGGTATTTTACTTCAGCGCGGTATGATGAGACAAAAGATGATGTATTTAAGTTTTACTACGGTGAACCCAAAGTATATGGCTATGTCCTCAACGAGGCTAATGATGAGCCGCTGCCAGGTGCAGATGTTTTTTTACTAGATACACTTACCAATACTGAAATTTACCGTCGGAGTAATATGGATGGAGCATTTGAGATTCCTGCATCTGGTCCCAGGTGGCACATTACGGCCAGTAAATTCGGGTTCCGTGCTTTGAACAGTGATGTGTTTGACCCCATCGATGATACAGTAGCAAATGAGGTAGTCATTTATCTAACCGACAGACCAGAGGAGCCAGAGCCCGCCAAACCTATTTACAAGTTGTTGGTTACTACAATAGATGCTGGCGAGGGAGATACACTAAAGCCTAACGTACAGTATATTTTATCGCTAGAAAGTAGCGATGTACAGTATGCAGAAGGGAGAACAGAGTATGAGGTGGATCCTGGACAGGAGTATGAGATATTTACTGCCAAAGATGGATACCTGTCTCATAGAGACACTGTGAAAATTGCGGATCCTGCATCCGAAAGTACACTGTTTACCGTAAGTCTAAAGAAAGTAGTGGTTGGTGAAAGTATACGACTTGAAAACATCTACTATGACCTGAACAGTGCTGATCTAAGAAAAGAGTCTGAAAAAGAACTCGATAAGCTTGTGCAGTTTATGGAAGACAACCCTAAAATTAGGATAGAGTTGAGTTCTCATACAGATTCAAGAGGGTCGGCGGCTTATAACCTTCAGTTGTCACAACGTAGAGCAGAGTCGGCTACCAACTACCTGCTTCAACATGGGATAGCAACGGATCGGATCGTGCCAAAAGGATATGGAGAAACCAAGTTGGTAAATAGATGTGCGGATGGCGTTAGTTGTTCTAAGACGGAGCACCAACAAAACCGAAGAACTGAGATCACCATTTTAGAATGATTATATTGCCTAAGTGCAAGTCATTCTGAATTTTGTTATATAGAGAATGCGATAAATGGCCCAGATGGGCAAAATCGAAATCCGGGCAAAAATGCAACGGGTGAATCGTGCACTTCACCGTGTTTGAAAATATACCTGGCGAATTCTCAACCTTCACCGAAAATACCTTGGCTATAATTGGAGCTTGGAGACCCCATGCTAAGGTCATCAATTAAACCCAAAAATATGGATATGAAAGCCTATCTACGTTCATGCTTTCCAGTACTTGCTATCAATGGTAGTACCGCTATGAGAAATGCAGTGGTATTCCTTTTGATGCTATTTTTTCAGTATGTGTCCAGCTACGAGGTGATGGCACAAGCCACCCTCGACAATGGCAATGCCAATGCTGCGGCTCTCATGGCACGAATTCAAGGAAACGGAGTTACCTTGTCGAATGGTAGCTTTCCCAACCCGGGAGATGCTACAGCTCAATATGGTACGTTTTCCAATGGTATATCCGGCGCCAGCCTAAGTGTGGACGAAGGTATCATCCTGGCTACAGGATCGGTGGCCACTGCCTTATCGGTGAATGATAGGGCAAACTCCAGCGAAACAACCAACAATACCTATAATGATCCGGACCTAACAGCGATCAACTCAACGGCAATCTATGATGCGGCCATTTTTCAGTTTGATATCACCACAGGAGATGACGTGGATGCCATCATTATCTCCTATCAGTTTGGCTCTGAAGAGTATCCGGACTATGTCTGCTCACGTTTCAATGATGCCTTTGGCTTCTTTGTTACCGGACCGGGTATCACGGGTACTCAAAACATAGCTCGCGTACCAGAATCCAACAATGTAGTAGCCGTAAACTCTGTGAACGGAGGAGTATGTGGTAGTGCAGCAGATGGTACGGCAGCAGATTTGACCAAGTCAAACTACTTTATAGACAACAACGAAGGTACTCCGGGGCCTATATATGTTGAGTTCAATGGACTTACTACGCTTTTGAACGGTAAGATTGAGGGACTGTCGCCCAATACTACATACACTTTCAAAATTGCCTTGGCAGATGTAGGGGATGGCTCTTTTGATTCCGGCGTGATCATCAACCAGGTGGTTGGTTTTAAGTCCAATAACGATAACGATGGTTTGGATGATTCGGCGGATCTCGATGATGACAATGATGGAATAGACGATACAGTAGAGTCATTTGGCAATGAGCCAAATGGTGATGAAGATGGTGATGGATTGGAAAACTGGAGAGATGTACTGGATAACAATGGTTCTCTGGGCGACGGAAGCACCACAGACTACACCGATGCAGACAACAATGGTTTTCCTGATGTATACGATTCTGATGGCGATGAAATTCCAAACCACCTGGATCCTGACAGTGACAATGATGGCTGTAATGATGTAATAGAAGCTGGTTTCAATGACCCGGACAATGACGGGGTGTTGGGTACTTCCCCTGTTACCTCCGATGCAAACGGAAGGGTAACCGGAGAGGGTGGATATTCAGGTACCAATAGCTTTGTGACTACCTTCAATCAGCAGGGGGCACTAACTGCAGGGCCTACCGCCCAAAGTATAAATGAAGATCAAAATGTCACCTTTTCAGTTACAGCCACAGGGGACAACCTCGTGTACCAATGGCAAGAAAATCAGGGCTCTGGATGGGCGAATGTGACGAATGGTGGGACGACACCCGCCTACTCAGGAGCTACTTCAGCTTCTCTTACACTTACGGGAGTGCCTTTTGCCTACAATGGATATGACTACAGGTTGATCCTTACGAGCACATCCAATGCGTGTACCGATACTACTTCTGGAGCAGTCAATCTGGAAGTAATCAATGGCCCGTCGGAAATCCCTGTAATCACCTCAGAGTTTTGCAATGCTTCAAGTGAAAACGTGACCAGTGTCACCGGTACCACCACAGAGGCTACTACCGGTTTGACCATAAGAATTTATACCGCGGATACCGAAACAGGTACAAAAACTCAAGTAACCCCATCAGGTGTTAGTTTTTCGGGTACTACCTGGACAGCATCGGGCTTATCGATAGCTCCTGGTAAGTGGATTTTTGCTACCGCCGAAAATGTAGATGAACTAGAGCCGGAAAGTGACTTTTCTACAGGTGTGCAGGTCATTACCAAAACGCCTGACCCTGGTAGCACTCTGCAGATTACGTCAGACCCTGCCGAAGGTGATGCTACCTTAGATGGCTCTGTGGTTTCGAGTACAGTAAATGATCTGGTGATACAACTCTATGTAGACGGAGTAGCTATAAGCGGTGCCACTACCACAGTACCTCAAGCAGGATCACCAGCAACAGTCAGTTGGCAAATAACTGGTTTAAATACCCCCACAGACAAACTTTATGAAGGGGGAGTTGCTACTGTGACCATGACATATGCAGATGCCGCATATTGCGAAAGCGATCCTTCACCTGGAGTAGTTATCGATTGTAAACCTGATGTCCTTATTGCTTTAGGCACAGTTACAGATCCAAACCAGTGTAATACCAATACAGGGAGTATACAGCTTACAGGCCTGTCAGGAAATACTACTTATTCGGTAAGTTATGATGACGATGGGGCGGGAGTGTTATCCAATTTTACCTCCAATGCATCTGGAGAGTTGGTGTTGAATGGGCTCAATGCTGGTACTTATACCAACATACAGGTGCAGACAGCTTGTCCTTCAAACATCATAGCTGGACCCATAACGCTTTCAGACCCTCCAACTCCAGCCATCACTTTTAATAACTCCAATAACCCTTCAAATTGTGGCGGATCTGACGGATCAATTGTTATTGATGGCTTGTCGGGCAGTACTTCCTATACGGTGGATTACAAGGTAGATGGAGTTGCAGTGCAGCGAACTATTTCTGCATCGGGCGGTCAGCTTACCATCAATAATTTATCAGCTGGTAGTTATACAGATATCAGTGTAACACTTCAGGGGTGTCAATCAAATGTGCTTACAGGTCCTTACAATTTGGATGATCCATTTGCTCCAAACATCTCGTATAATAACGACGAGCAAGATCCATCATCCTGTTCAGCTACTGATGGTTACATTCGTTTAAGGGGTCTTTTAGCATTTCAAGCTTACAATTATCAGTATACCAAAAGTGGTACCGTGGTAAATTCTGCTTCGCCTGTCACGGCTAGCCTGACTGGAGTGATAGAGATCAGTAACCTTGAAGCAGGTACTTACAGGAACATAAGCGTCACGCCTGATGGATCTACTTGCCAGTCAAACACCATTGATCAAATAGTACTCAACCCACCAGATATAAGCATTAGTGCCTCCAGTAATCCAACAACTTGTGCTGGCACTGAAGGAAGCATTACATTGACGGGCATGGCTAGCAATACCACCTATGCCCTGAATTATAAGGTAGATGGAGTGGCTGCCACTCAAACCAATATCACCACAGATGCTAGTGGGAATTACACAATTTCTGGTTTGACGGAAGGTAGTTATGCCGAATTAAACCTTTCCATTGGCGGGTGTACCACTAATAACCTGTCGACTACTCTCACCGGGCCTTCACCTGTGACTGTTGCTGTTGAAGCTATCAACCACCCAACTACATGCGGAGGCAGTGATGGAAGTGTACTGGTCAATGGTCTTGCACCTTCTACGACCTATACAGTGAATGGCACTTTTAACGGTAACCCTGTCAGCCTACAACAAGCTTCAGACGGCAATGGCAAACTGTCATTTACCAATTTGGCAGCTGGTTCTTACACCAACTTCAGTGTGACGAAAGACAATTGTCAATCGAATGTGATAGCAAGTGTGGTACTGAATGATCCTGATGCACCATCCATTACACTAGTAGATACGGATGTGACAGTATGCCAGGGAACTACCAGTGTTGGGTTGTCCTATTCTGCAACTACCGAGTCACCCAATCGGTATTATATAGATTTTGATGCAGCTGCTGAGGCTCAAGGATTTGTAGATGTGGATACAACAAATCTTCCTGTAAGCCCCATCACCTTGACTGTTCCCGTAGGGGCAGCCGCAGGTAGTTACAATGCTTTGCTTTCAGTCTACAATAGTTCAACTAACTGCGGAAGCGCTGGTACGGCTATTACTGTAAATGTTTCAGCTTATCCAGCAGTACCTCAAATCAATGCTCAAATTACCAATGATCAGACTCCTGTGATATCAGGAACAGCTGATGCTAACAATGATGTAGAAGTCCAGGTGGGAGGAGCTACCTACAATATCACTGCAAATGGAAGTGGAAACTGGTCAGTAGATACTGAAACAGCCACGCCTGATGCGGGTGCTTTCAACCCTAATGTAAATGGTGTGAATGAAGTAGTGGCCATCGCCTCAAATGCTGCGGGTTGTAGTACCTCAGATACGTCTACCAACGAACTGACTATTGACAGCACACTCCCTACAGTAGATATCAAGAATGAGCCAATTAGAGTGAATACTACAGACCCTTATAATGTCACGTTTTCATTTAGTGAGGCGGTAACCAACTTTACTTTGACCGACATTACCGTAGGCAATGGCACAGCGAGCAATTTTGTAACGGTCAATGACAGCACCTACACTGCAGATATTACCCCAAATGGCACTGGCGACATCACCATCGATGTAGCTGCAGGCGTAGCACAGGATGCCGCAGGTAATGACAACACGGCCGCTACACAGGCAGTAACCGAGTACGACGTTACAGCACCTACGGTAGACATCCAGAATGAGCCTGCTTTTGTCAATAGCACTTCGGCTTACAACGTAACGATAGCGTTTTCAGAAGATGTTAGTGGTTTTACAATCACCGATCTGAATGTGGGCAATGGCACAGCTAGCAACTTTGTGACAGTAGATGGTAGCACCTACACCGTAGATATTACCCCAGATGGCACCGGCGACATCACGATCGATGTAGCAGCAGGCGTAGCCCAGGATGCCGCAGGCAACGACAATACCGCAGCCACTCAGGCCGTGACCCAGTACGATGACCAGGCTCCAACGCCAGTAATCACAGGGGCACCAGCTTATGTGACGTCCAATACTCCTTATGACATTACGGTAGATTTTGGCGAAGAAGTTAGCGGATTTGTTCTTAGCGACTTGTTAGTAAGCAATGGTACAGGCAGCAATCTGGTAGACAATACCGATGGCACGTATACCATCACGATCACTCCAGATGGCAGTGGCGACCTTACCTATGACATCAATGCAGGAGTAGCCACTGACGCAGCAGGCAACTCCAACAATGCCGCCACGCAGGTAACGACCATCTACGATGCATCGGCACCTACAGTAGATATCCAGGATGAGCCTGCCATTGTCAATAGCACAAGCCCTTACACGGTCACGTTCAGCTTCAATGAAGACGTAACCGGCTTCACGCTAGCGGATATTGCAGTAGTCAATGGAGCTGCAGGCAATTTTGTAACGGTCAATGACAGCACCTACACTGCAGATATTACCCCAAATGGCACTGGCGACATCACCATCGATGTAGCAGCAGGTGTAGCACAGGATGCAGCAGGTAATGACAACACGGCTGCTACACAGGCAGTAACCGAGTACGACGTTACCGCACCTACGGTAGACATCCAGAATGAGCCTGCTTTTGTCAATAGCACTTCGGCTTACAACGTAACGATAGCATTTTCAGAAGATGTTAGTGGCTTT